>JARGPH010000022.1:70988-101305 GCA_029213065.1 Verrucomicrobiales bacterium
TACCGACCTTCACCGATGAACTGGTCGAAGGCTGTCTCGACAAAGGGATCCCTATCGTCATGGGAACGACAGGGCATTCCGACAAGCAGCTGGAGATGATTCAGGAGGCCTCGAAATCGATACCGATCGTCCACGCTCCCAACTACTCTGTGGGAGTGAATACTCTTTTCTGGCTGACACGCCGCGCCACCGAGATTCTCGGAGACGACTTCGATCTTGAGGTGGTGGAAATGCATCACCGCCACAAAAAGGATTCCCCCAGCGGGACCGCCCGTCGTCTCGCCGAGATTCTCGCCGAGGTGCGCGATCTCTCCTATGACGAAGATTGCAAACACGGTCGCTTCGGCGATGTGGGAGCACGGACCAAGACCGAAATCGGCGTTCATGCCCTCCGTGGCGGCGACGTTGTCGGTGATCACACGGTTGTTTACGCAGCCGATGGCGAGCGCGTCGAGCTGACGCACAAAGCATCCAGCCGCGAAACCTTTTCAAAAGGAGCGGTTCGCGCTGCCAAATGGATTGAATCCGAAGGTCTCAAAAACGGGATCTTCGACATGCAGGACGTTCTCGGACTGAAGTGAGCCATGGAAAAAGTCGGATTCAGCCTGGGAACAAACCTCGGAGACCGACTGAAGCATTTGCAACGAGCCTGCGCGAGCCTTCGCAAGTTGGCGGCAAGCGGGCACCTTCGCGTCTCCAACGTCTATGAGACTGAACCGGTCGACTGCCCTGATGGCTCTCCCGGCTTTCTGAATGCGGCGATTGAACTCGAGATCGCTCTCTCCCCGCTCGAATTGCTGAAGCGCACCCAGGCAATTGAAACCGGGTTCGGACGCCCCGCTGAATCGGAACGCGAACGGAACGCACCCCGCATCATCGACGTCGATATTTTGTATTACGGTGAGGACAAAGTGAACACCCCCACCCTGGTGATTCCCCACCCGCGAATGCACGAAAGAGACTTTGTGCTCCGCCCCCTTGCCGACATCCGCAGCGACCTCGTTCCGGAAAATCACGTTTTCGATCAGAACGCGACGTGCCCTTTTGCTGACGCGTCACTCCTGACAGACGATTAGTGAGGGCGCGCCCTCTAGTTCACCTCACCGGTCGTCAGCCCCGGTGCGACGAGTGAATCCAGGAACGCTTTTAAGTCGGCGAGATCCTTACTGGTCATCATTCCGTCGTTCAGCCGCGGCATGAGACTGTCGCCCTGAATCCATTCCCGATGAACGGAGGAAGCGGGAATCGAAACACGGTTCCCGGCCGTATCAATGAAGCTGATTTGTTCTCCCTCACGCGCGACATTGGCGCCCTCGTGGCGGGCTCCATCCTTCATTTCAAAGGTGTGCACGACAAAGGATTCGGGCACTTCAGCTGCCGGATCAGTGACTGACTCAAATAACGCTCTAAGATCAAAGAGCCCGGTTTCAAAAGCGAAGTCGGGTCCCAACGAAGACCCTTCGCCGTGAATATTGTGGCAGGCTCCGCAACCTGAAGCCTTGAACCACTTATATCCGGCGACGGGGTCACCTGAAAGAGCCCGGGCATCAGCGAGAAATCGATTTACCTCAGCGCCGGAGAAAGAGGCCGTCCACGCCATCGAAGGCTTTTTAGAAAGTTGAAGGCTCCCGACAAGAACCTTCAACGCTTCATCATTGCCACTCTCAATCACTGCGAGAGCGCGGGGCAGCTCAAAGGACTCTACCCGCTCCATCGCCAGGAGCATCGGCTCGAGCTCACTCTTCTTCGAAAAGAGAACCTCGTCGATCCGCTCGACCACACGCCGGGAGGCTTCTCCGCCCGACTTAAGATCATCACGCAATAATAGGAGCGGCTCCCAGGCGAGTTGGCTTTTCTTAAGGTCTTTCCCTTTCGTCACTTTGATCAACTCATCGACCACTGAAGTTCGCACCGGGTTCTCGCGCCAGCGCCGCTCGAGCAGCGCCTTTTGATCGCCGACCCACGAAGTCTCCTCCAAAACCTTTCCAATCGGTTCGAGGAGACTGAGAAATATCGCCCCGTCTTGAATCCCGGCGAGAGCAACGAGGGCTTTACGTTTCAGGATGGGATCGCGGCTGTCACTTTTCAGGATCTCTTTCAACCAGGGGGCGACTTCCGGCTCTGCCTCTTCGCTCATGAGCCAATCGACAACAAATGGCTCCAGAGTCAGATCGTCCTTCGCGAGGCTGATGATAGGCGATGGCAGAAACGGAATCTCCCGGACGAGCATTTCGTCGAGGAGACGGGGCTTATTCACGCGGCGGTCACTGAGGGAAGCCCTGAGCAGACTGCCGACAAAGTCTGACGCCTCCCAGGTCTCCCCCGAGGGCAGGGCGTAGAGCCGACACAGGGCGGAGAGACAGCGGTCTCGAAATCCGGGATCCGTGGTTCGAGCGAGGCGCCCTCCCAGTCCTTCCACGACGGTTTTCCTATGGCTCCGGGAAAGCACATCAAAAGCAGCCGGCCAGAGTTCCCTCTTCCCCGGATCATCGAGCGCATCAAAGCAGGCTGCCGTCTCCTCACGCCGAACGAGGAAGGCCGAGGCCGTTTCGGAAACGGTTGCGTCCGGAGTTGCCGCAAGCTTGAGGACGAATCGGTCCAACCCCTTCACATCGCTCCCCGTTCTGAAAATCCCCGCGAGGATTGAGGCGGTAACCGCTGGATCAGACTCATCACTGATCCTCGAAAACGCTTCGTGGTTTGTGGCTCCCCGCTCATTTCCTAGAAGATCGAAGGCCACCTTCCGTAGAGGAGCCTCCTCCGATTTCGTCCATCGCCCGAGTCGAGTCAAAGCGTTCTCCCCGTCGATTTCATTCAGCAACTGCAGAGCAAAAATTCTATCCCTTGGATCCCGCTTCGGATCGTTCAAAATCGCTTCAATCGCCTGCACCGGAACCCGTTTTCGTCTCTGGAGTTCAAAAAACAGAGCTTCCTCCTGCCGGTCCGTTCCCTTTCCGATAAGATCGATAAGACCCATTGTCGGCTCGTGGTCGAGGTCCCTTGCAGCGACTTTCTCCTTTGGTGAGATGACACCGATTTGGGTCGAGAGCCCCTCGCTGTCCGGGCGGACAAACCAGCCGTTGTTGAGTCCATCGAGAGAGAAATGCTGAAGCCCGGGAATCGTAGCGAGAGAATCAGGCCCTATCCCTGCGTCTTCACTCACGCCACCGGAGACAATATCCTCTGCAATCTCCAACCAACCTCCATTCCCCGATCCCCTGCCGACAGCGGTCGGAACCGGGGCACCCACTGATTCGAGACTCGACAATCCCGCGGTTACCGCCGGCAGACTGTAGAAGCCTCCTACCGCCCCTTCCGAAACTGCCTTAACAAATTCGTTATCAACGAGAAACGATTGGATCTTACTCGATGAACTTACGAGTAACTCCGGCGCTTCCAGATCCCTCGTGAAGCGCAGAATACCATGCCGCGGCAGGACTATCGCTTCGCCCCTCCGCGAAAAAGCTTCACTCTCAACGTCCTGCGAGAAACTGACGTAAATCCAGCCATCCGGGGCCACGACCATCTCATGAAAAACGCGATTCACCGGAGTCTCCTCATCACTCAGCTCTTCAGAAAAGAGCGGCTCCTGAGGGTGACGTTCATCGGCGACACCATCCCCGTTTGTATCGCGATAGAGAACCATCGACGTCCCGTCAAAGATATACAACCACTCCCCATCCCACCCAATCACCGATTGAGGCGAGACTCCCTCGAGGAAGGTCACCGTTTTGACATCGCCCTGATCCAGCATGCAGTGAAGAATGCTCAAAGCCTCCTCTTTTTGAAGCACCGAGTCCACAAGAAGAAAGGCCGAACCTGAGGTAGTCGCTGTGATCGACTTCACGACTGTGTCAGGAGAGAGGCTTGCTATCGCCTCAAGATTCCAGTCCAGCCTGAGACGAAACTCATTTTCCACCCGGTTGTCATCGAGGGAAAGAGGAACCACAGCGGCTTCATCGAGAAACTTTGGTGTATCCCTTTCAATTCGAAAACCCGCGGGAACATCGCTGCCTTTTTCATAGGCGGCCACCTCGCGAATGCCGGAAGGAAAACCTTTGCCACTCTTCAAAATATCGAGTCGTAACCAGCGAGCCTCACGGGCAGGTCCCTCGAGAGCGGGACTCGAGCTCGGGCTCTCAGTCGGCAATGGTTGCGGTCCGAAAGCCTCCCAGACAATCCCATCAAGCGACGTGGAAAGCGCATACAGTTCCGGTGGATTGTCCCAGACAACAGTTAGGGCACCCACAATCGAAGAACGTTTCAACTTTCCCTGCCAGACCACAGGACCCGCCTTCTCAGGCATCCAGGATGTTCTCGAATCACGGTCAACAGCGCGCATTCCGTCCCAGGGAGAGGAAGCCACCATCTCACCCGCCATCGCAATGCTCGCAGATTCTACTGGCAAGGCTTTCGCCCCCACCGCGGGAAGATCAGGTGCGGGAATCGGAAGGGTAAAGCCACTTAAGGAAGCCTCGGGAGCAACCGGTTTAAAGCCATCTTCCCCCGCCTTATCGAGAGCCCAGAGAAATCCCCTTGCAAGGACATCGAGATATTCCGGCTGCACCATAGTGGTGAGGTCATTCCCCGGCGTCATCCCGAAAACACGAGCACCTGCGGGCCCGTAACGATGCTGCCAAACGACAGCGTGCTCCTTCTCTGTTCCCCGGGCAAGTGCGGTTCCCAGCACCTTCGTTTTCTCCGAAAGAGCATCGACGAGGTAAAGTTGTCCTGCCGGCGTCATCCAGGTATCGAGCCCACCCCAGATCGCACTCAAGGGTGTTTTCGGGGTGATTGTGAGAGGGTAATTTTCATCGTGTCGACGCGACGTGATCCCGCAGAAATCGAACCACCGGTCATCGCCAGTGCGGAACGAATGCATCGTCCCGTGGAGGAGCACAGCAGGGATTCCGCCTTGATGCGGGGCAAGGACACGATCAACGTATGCGGTGTCCCGAACCCGCGGAAAGCAGTAGTCGTGAACCACGATGTCATAGCCTTCCGCCCAGGAGGGAGATTCAAAAAGCGGAATTTTTGCATCACTCTCCCCTTCTCCCTGGAGGCGAACCATCCACTCGATTTTCTTCGAGACACGCTCCCGAATTCCCCGCGTGATGACCTCTTTCCGAACCTCGTAATCGTGTGAAGCACCGCCGGTCACGAGGAGTGCCTGAATCGCTTTCTCAGATTCCTTTTTCTCTTTATCTTTCTTCGTCGCGCCCGATGCAAAGAGACACCCGCAGGCAAAGAAAAGCCAAACAGAGGCTGCTGATTTAAGACATCTCATTCCCGTTCCTGAGCTATTGAACGATGAGAGCCGATCTTCAGCAAGGAAAGATTCTCCGGCGGATACCCGATTCCGATATCCGCCCTATGGGTAGGCAGGAGCGCCGCTACACATTCCGAATTCGCGCTCAATGCTGAATCACCGCGTAGTCGCCAACTTCCAGTTTGCTGAAAAGGTGGCTCGCTGCCGAGTTAGGCAGACGGATACAGCCATGTGAGGCAGGATACCCGGGCACATACCCTGTATGCAATCCGAAAGCGCTGTAGCTGAAACGCTGAAAGTAAGGCATGCTCGAACCGTAAATGGACGAATTGTGATGCCGGTGCCTGTCACTGATGACATACTCTCCGGCAGGAGTGCGATAACCGCTCTTACCGGTTGAGCAACGAGTCGAATAGGTAGCGACACCGTTCTCGTACAGAGTCACTCGCTGAGAGGAAAGATCGACGACGACCTTGCGCGGCTGAACTTCAGGCACTTTTCCAAGAAGGGCAATTTGCTGCATTTTCGCATCCTTATACCAGGACCCGATGATCGCAGCCATGAGGTATTTCGGTGTGTAAGCTCTTCCATTCGCGCCCCCGTCCATGAGGATCTGTGCGATTTCGTGGTTGCGCTGCGCCGCCGCCATCATGATAGGGCGAATGCGGCGATCGACACGGAGATGATACTTGAACGTCGTGCTCGAAAACATTTCACGAAACTCAGATGTGGCCGGTGAGCGCTCGTCCACATCAGGATCGACGCCGGCTTCGAGAAGGGCTTTCACCACCGTCGGCATTTCATGAGCCACCGACCATGCGAGGAGAGTGTGCCCATCACTGCAGCGAACCCCTTCAACCGTTGCCCCGGCCTGAATGAGAGCCTCTGCAATTTCAGGCTTTCCTTCGCGGATTGCATGCGCCAACCACGTTTGGTGGTCGCTGTAGAGAGCATCAGGATTTGCGCCTCCGTCCAGAAGCTCACGGGCGGCGCGGTAGCGCTCCTGCTTCAAACAGAAATCGAGAGGGTCCTGACCTTCGGGGCCTTTCTGGCGCGGATCAGCACCGGCATCGAGAATCAATCGAATCAAATCATCCTGCCCTGTCAGCAGCGCCGCCCAGAGGTTGTCACCAATCGAGGCTCCCGCAGCGAGAAGTGTTCGCACCGCGCTGGTCGCGCCATCCTGGACCGCCGCATCAAAGACGCGTTGATCTGTCCCCGGAAAGACCGCCTCGGGATCTGCGCCCGAATTGAGAAGCAGATTCATCAAGGGATCATCCCGCAGAGTGTAGGACTTGGCGAGGAGGGTGTTCTTATCGACCTCAGCCCCTGAAGCAATCAACTGATGGGCAATCGGAACGTTTCCCGATCCCACTGCGAGCATCAACGGTGAGTCCCCATTCTCGATCTTAGGTGAAGCACTCACGCCCCCGTCGAGGAGAAGGTCGACCATATCGATATTCTCATTGGAAACCGCGGCCCCCATCGGAGTCTCTCCCTCTTCCGTCACGACATCAAACGAAGCTCCCTTTTTAAGAAGCTTGGCAACCACATCCATTTTCTCCTCCACGACTACTTCATGCACGAGCGGCTGGCCCGAGATACCGTAGACACCCGCATCAGCGCCCTTTGCGAGAAGTACGTCGAGCATTTCATCATTGCCACTGCCGATCGCGAAACTAAGCGCATTCATCTCGCTTCCAATCGTCTCGCCGGTCTTCAAATTCACATCAGCTCCTTTTTCGACGAGGAGGTCAAACTTGGCACGATTGCCCTCTTTAACCGACTCAATCAGCAAAGGCTTCCCGGAAACGCCGCGCACATTGATGTCGGCACCGGCTTCGATGAGCCGCTTCATGACATCAATCCGGTCAACCTGAGCCGCTACAGCCAGCGCGGTGGTCGGGAGCGCCCCGCGATAGTCCACGTCAACTTTCTTGCTGAGGAGGTAGTTGAACATTTCCTCATCATCCTCACGGATCGATTCGACCAGGAACGGGCTCCCCGGAGTTTTGTCGACAGTGGGATAGGCCCCTTTGGCTATCAACTGGTCGGCGAGCGCAAAATCACGTGCATTCAAGGCGACCGAGAGCGGTGTCTCACGGCCCGGCTCAGTCAGTTGGTTGATCGTCTCGGCAACGGACTCACGCTGCATCAGAAAATCCACGACCGGCTGATTGCCGTTTCTCACCGCGGCAAGCAGCGGAGTTGTCCCCACTTCGTCCGTTGTGCCGAGACTGATCCCGGCGGTTTCGAGCGTTTCCAAAAGAGTGGTTTTACCGGAACGGGCCGCTTCGATGGTGCTCTCCACCGAAAGCTCAACCCCCTGATCGACGAGAAGTCGCTTCGCCTTTCTGGTCACCTCGTGCCGGACGTAGTAATCGGTCACGATCGCCCCCGTCAGCAGCGAAAGAGTAAACATCGCCAGTAGAATGGTGCGGAACAAAAATGCGCTCGATTTCATCAATTTACGGTGATCACTTCTTCCTGGTTAATTCAAATGCGCTGCTCCCTGCCGGTAGCGGTGACAATAGCACAACTTTGCGGGACAAAAAACATAGAAACACTGACGTATTCGCTGAAAAAGTATGCGCAGAAACTATGCCAGCTACAAGCCTCTAAGCTTCAGGATCCAGTTCAGGTTTGAAATCGGAGGCGTGATAGGAACTCCTCACGAGAGGCCCTGATGCCACGTGCCGGAACCCCTTCTCAAGGGCGACTTCGCGATAGCGATCAAAGGTGTCCGGCTCAATGTATTCAACGACCGGCAAATGCTTCGGCGAGGGACGGAGATACTGCCCCATCGTGAGGACACCAACGTCGTGGGCTCTCAAATCGTCCATTGCCTGGAAAATCTCCTCTTCGGTCTCCCCGAGGCCGAGCATGATACCGCTCTTCGTCGCGCAGCGGTTCCCCATTTCTTTGGCCATTTTACGGGCCGTCTGCAGGACCTTCAGGGAACGCTTGTATTCCGCCTGAGAACGTACCACCGGAGTGAGCCGCTCCACCGTTTCGAGGTTGTGATTAAAAATCTCAGGGGCCGCCTCCATCACAATCCAGAGTGAATCGTCACGTCCGATAAAATCGGGAACGAGTACTTCCACGACCGTATCGGGATTGACCTCGCGGCAGCGATAGATCGTTTCAGCAAAGTGACATGCCCCGCCATCGGCGAGATCATCACGCGCCACCGCCGTGATCACGACGTGGTTGAGGCCCATCCGCTTGACCGCCTCGGCGACGCGATCGGGTTCGTCCGCTTCCAGCGGCATGGGACGGCGCGTATCCACCGCGCAAAATCCACAGGCTCGCGTGCATCGCTCTCCGGCGATCATGAAGGTCGCGGTGCCCTGCCCCCAGCATTCCCAACGGTTGGGGCATTGCGCCTCTTCACACACCGTCACGAGGCTGAGATCCTCAATCATGCTCTTAGTGTCCCAGAAAACAGGATTGTTGGGAAGCTTCACCCGAATCCATGGCGGCTTCTTTTCGCGATGCAAGGTTGGGTCAATTTTTACAGGCATGGATCTGAAAATACAGTGGGTGAAAAGCAGGCTCCTCACCGGGTAAAACGATCAAACAGTTTGATTTGATCAGCTGAGACGCTTCTCAGGAAACAAACTTAACACGGAAGATTCAGAAGCTTCACAAACGCCTCTTTCAGTAATCAAACCCGTGACAAGTCTGGCAGGTGTCACGTCGAAAGAATAGTTCGCTACCGGCGAGCCTTTCGCAACCAGATTCACCTCAATTTCGCAGCCATCTTTAGCGGTGTTTTCCGCTCCCGTCCCCGTGGGCACACCCGAAATGCAACTGACTTCCTCCCCTGAGCGCTCTTCGATGGGGATCCCCGCGACACCATCGCGAATTTCCCAGTCAAAAGTCGATGACGGCAGAGCCACATAAAAAGGCACCCTGTTGTCGTGAGCGGCGAGCGCCTTCAGATAGGTGCCTATTTTATTCGCAACGTCCCCCGTAAAAGTAGTCCGGTCGGTTCCCGTGATGACGAGATCAACTTTACCATGCTGCATGAGGTGTCCCCCGACATTGTCAGGAATCACGGTATGGGGAACCCCGTGCTGACCGAGCTCCCACGCCGTGAGCCGTGCCCCCTGATTCCGGGGACGGGTCTCGTCGACCCAGACATGAACCGGAATCCCCGCATCATGAGCCGCGTAAACCGGAGCCGTCGCCGAACCAAAATCGACAAAAGCCAGCCACCCAGCGTTGCAATGGGTCAAAATATTGACCGGCTCCCCCGGTGCCTTCTTTTCCGCGATTGCTTTGATCAATGTCAGGCCGTGTTCCCCGATGGCACGGCACCAGGCCGCATCCTCATCTGCCACTTCGAGAGCGGTTTGCTTCGCGAGGGCGACTTTCTCATCCGATTCCGAGACGCCGGCAACCACCTTCACCTGCCGGTCCACCGCCCAGGCGAGATTGACTGCGGTGGGTCGGGTCGCCTTCAGTTCCTCACCTTTGCGGAAAAAGAGTTCGTCGAAATCGCCTGCATCAGCGCATTCCAGCGCCGCAAGAAACATACCGTGAGCCGCTACCGCACCGATGCAGCCTGCCCCGCGGACATACATCTCGCGGATCGCGCGGGCCGCGTCCTCCGTCGAACGCAGCGTGACAAGTTCAAAGGCAAAGGGGAGCTTTCTCTGATCAATAATCTCAACCGAGACACCGTCATCTCCCATCCAGACGGTTCGATAGGGCTTTCCATCAACGAGCATGAGAAAATGCTAACCTCCAAATAGAAATCCCGCCATCGACAATCCGGCACTGGAACGCAAAGCACTGATATACCACATCCAGATTCCGGGTCCGATGAAGAGCCAGATAAAAGCACCCAGCGCCAGATAAGGCCCGAAAGGGAGCGGGCGTGACCACTCCTCTTTGATCAGAAATTTCTGAGTGAGGCCGACAATTGCCCCGATGATCGATGCTGCAAACAGCGTAAAAATAACCGACTGCCAGCCGAGGAAAGCCCCGATCATGGCAACGAACTTCACATCGCCAAATCCCATCGCCTCGCGCGGGACAACAGCGCTCATGATCTTGCCGGTGACCTTTTTGACGCCTTCCAACTCAACTCTCTCACCGTCGACTTCAAATCCGTCTCCGATCACGGTGAAAGACTCCTTAAACTCACGACGTTCGCCGTTGAAGTAGAGCTCCTTCGTATCCATGAGAAGCCGGTCCCATTTGCGAAAAAACACCTCGCCCCACTCGTATTCAGTATCACCAAGTTTGATAATGATGGGCGCTTCCTCCCCGCCCGGCTGGGAAATCTCGAAGTCGGTCGGTTCATCGAACTCGTGTTTGATTTTGCCAAAGGCCATTTTTCCCATGAGGACCACGAGCCAGAGCACCACAAATCCGACGATCGCCCCGAGGATTCCCTGCAGGCCACCCTGCCACCAGATCGCCTCTTTGTGGAGCGCCGGAACGATGAAACTCGCGAGAATGCCAACGCCGCACCCTCCGATCGTAATCGAATCGGGAATGATGAAATGATCAAAATCAATGAAGGTCGCCGAAATGAGGAGCCCGGCGAGAATCCAGTAGGCGACCACCCCCTGAAGACCGACCGTTTCGATGCCGTGCTTCCAGATCGCGAGGAAAACGATCGCGGTGAGCAACTCGACGAGGAAATAACGAAACGCGATCGGTGATTTGCACCACTTGCATTTCCCGCGAAGCATCAGCCAGGTCACCAGCGGGATGTTCAGCGCCATCGGGATCTGCGTCTTGCACTTCGGGCAGAAGGAACGCTTTGGCTCGTTCACGCTCAGTCCATTCGGAATACGGTAAATAACGACATTGAGAAATGAGCCGATACAGGCCCCGATCGCAAAGGCAATCGCAGGAAGAAACCAGGTAAAAATTATTTCAGGGGACATGGGAAACGGTGCCTCTCACTTTCGCTTAACCTATCCAAACTGTCTAGTATTTATAAAATTCCCTGTAACTACAAAAAAAGCCAAACCGAAACGGCCTGGCTTTCTGGATATACCGGCCCCGTCTGGAGCCGGATTGTAGCGCGAATTGACGCGCTTAGTAGGCGAGCTGGCGGAAGGTCCGGTCCTGCCATTGATAAACGTCCTCACGGGTCATTCCGGTTTGAGAAGCGGAAATGCCCCGACTTGCGCCTTCGTCATCGGGATTGATGGTGGTGCAGCTCGTGAAGGAAGCACTGGCAGCAACGAGAAGACTGAATGCGAGAAGTTGAAGTCGTTTCATATTCGAAGGAGTTATGAATAAACCTTAACCACCGATTTAAGGTTACGTCGATCAAAAAAGCGGGGCGGGCCGCGTAGATTCCGAACACGACTTTTTTGGGCGGGATGGGCTGCGTTGTCGGAACGAGTTTCGTTCCGCTACCGGCGGCGCTGACGATTGAGGAGCATCGTTCCTGCCCTCTCCGCGGCGATACAACAGGGTTAGGTCGCCGACCAGACAGGGTTAAGTGGCTCCTCCCCCACTTCAATGGTCATCTCAACGCAACGACAGAGGCAATTCCATCACTTCAACCTCCTTGCACAATTCGCTTAAGGAGAGCAAGCAACTCCGTCACCTTTTCGGGATGCTCGCGGGAGATGTCGTTGAGCTCCTCGATATCGTCACTCAGGTTGTAGAGAACGAACGAGGTCCCCGGAAAAGCAGCATCCAGTAAATCAGCGACGGTCTTCGGGCCTTTCACCGTCAACTTCAGAGCGCCCTGCCGAATCGCAAAGGTGCCGTTGCTCTGATTGTGTACGATTGCTTCGTGAAACGATTCGGGACGGGCCTCCCCCATCAAGGCCGGGTAGAAACTGACTCCGTCCTCCGCTGTTTCCTTATCGAGATCACGCCCTGACATCTCCATCAACGTCGGAATAATGTCGTTGAACACGATTGTGGTGGAACAACTCTCCCCTGCTTGAATCACTCCGGGCCAGCGAACCAAAAACGGCACGCGATGTCCCCCTTCCTCAAGATTGGACTTCCACCCGCGAAAAGGCCCGGTGCTGTCGTGACCGTATACAGCCGTATCGCCCCGGACCCACTTCTCCGCATAGCCGTTGGTGCGATTGACCGGTCCGTTGTCGCTCGTGAAAAGAACGAGGGTATTCTTTTCAATCCCGAGCTCAGCGAGCTTGTCGAGAATCCTGCCGACATGGTGATCGGTTTCGACGACGAAGTCTCCATAGGCACCTGCCTCACTCTTCCCCGTAAATTCCGCATTCGGCACGATGGGGTTGTGCGGGCTCGTCATTGCGTAGTAGAGGAAGAATGGTTGATCCGGTCGCGTCCGCGTTGCCGTCTCCACGAATTCGCACGCTTTGTTCGAAAGAGTCGGGACGAGCTGATCCATCGTGTAGCCTTTCGCAATAATATTGTCGTCGCGGCCATACCACTCGCCGTATGTTTCCACGGCATCGGCTGAAGAAAGCGTCGGCACGACCGTGACGCGGTTGTTCTCCAGAAACGCAGCAGGGTTCATCTCCGCTGAGCCCGCAGTTCCAAACGAGTAGGCAAAGCCATAGTCCTTCGGCCCTTTCAGAGCAGGAGAGGCGAAGTCGATCTTCGCAAAATTCTGATAATTGGGATCGACCTGTATGAGCTCACGCTCGTTTTCATCATGCAGCTTCCAATCGACGCCCTGATGCCATTTGCCGACCAATCCTGTGAAGTATCCCGCATCCTCGAGAAGGTTCGCAATCGTCTTTCTCCCCGGTTCGATCAAGGTGCCGGCGAAGTTCGCGAGATTGCCTCCCGATCCCAGCCACGTGCGCCACATGTAGCGCCCCGTGAGAAGCCCGTAGCGGGAGGGCACGCAATAGGAGCCGGAAGCATGTGCATCCGTAAAAATCAGCCCCTCTTGTGCAAGCCTGTCCAGATGCGGCGTGGGGATTCGGCTCCCGGGATTGAGCGCAGTCACATCCCCGTATCCCATGTCGTCGACTAGAATGATGAGAATGTTAGGCTTTTGCGTAGCTCCATCTGCAGCAGAGCCGGTTGCGAAAAAAAGCCAACCGGCCAGGAGGATGAGTAACGCAGATCTCATAAAAAGTTCGAAGTGAATGGCACCCTCCCCGGGACTCAGTGATTTCTATTTGGCAACGGCCCCTTTCGTCCCGGCGACGTGCGCTTTCAGGGCGTTCCAAAAGGCTTCCTCAACCGGCTTGGGTCGGGCATGGCCCATCTTCGGTTCATTGATCATTTCCTTGTTCCCTTTGAGAACATTGTAGGCAGCGTAGACACTGGTGGGAGGACAGGTCCGGTCAATAAATCCCACGCTCAGGATCGCTTCCGCTTTGCAACGAGCCATCCCCTTGAGAGAGCGTTTCGTATCCGCCACGGGAAAGGACCCAGTGGACGTCGCCCCAGTCGAGGTTTTTCTCACCGTCCTTCGCCGTGATCGTGAAAGTGACCTCTTCGCCTTTGTCATAGAGCGCCTCCTCACGATCCGTCGAGACATCGACGGTGACAGCGGCAAAGGAATCCGGCAGAATGATTAGCGAACAGAGAACCAGTAAAAACCGAATGGGATTGGCGATAGTTTTCATACAGCATCGATCTAAACCGGAGCGGCGAAAATTGGCACGCAGAATGTTTGGCACATCTCCGGAACCGCTCTCCGGAGAAAAGAGTTCTTCTTAAGCTCATCAATCCTTCCCACTCGTGACATCGTTCAATGACGCAAGGCCGCGCAGAATCTTCAGCTTCCCTCCATTCTGCCTCGTGAGCCGGCGGAAGTGATCCTCGGCATTGTCGATGCGCTCGTCTTCACCGAGAAAGACGACCATATGCACGCCCGGCTCGTCGAGTCCCGCTTCTTCATATTTCAACTTCACGAGGGTTTCGATGTGCTCCTCGATGTCCCCTGCCGTAACCGGAGGCAGGTTCGGCATTGCGCCCCCACTCGCAGGGGTTCCGCCGCGTCGCCTCGGCGGCGTGGCCCCGGTTCGACTTTGCACGAGCCGGTTGAAATTCACGACGACCTTGGGAGAGATCCCCTTTTCGCGTCGAGCCGCATTTTCCTCATTCAGCCAGGCCCTCGTTTTCGCAACGGCATCATTCCACCGCTTCGCCTCTCCGGGGTCAATTTTACCCGGCGTTCCCGGCGTGGGAGGATTTTCCATGAGTTCCTTCCTCATCTCCGGCGTGAGAGAACGCCGCATCTCCCCGTAACCGCTCGTGATGCAGAAAATGGATGCAGCGCCCCACTCCATCGCCTTGTGAATTGCTTTGCTGTAGTGCGCGACATCCGCGGCCTGAAGCTCCAGTTTCTCATGATCGGAGACACTGAGCGATGCCCCGAAGGCACGCGGCAACCCGAGCTGAGCGTAGTCCGTATTTAGCGGCGCGAGCCACTCCAGAGCAAGCCGCACATTGGAGGGCAACCCCGGCACGAGTTCATCACGGAAGGAAATGAGTCGCTTCCCCTCGTAGAGCAAAATGTTGAAATGCGTATTCCGGTTCAGAGTCGTCAGCATCACGCCAACCTCGTCTTTGACGTTGTCAAAAGCGGTCATGCCGCCCTTTTCGTCCACAAGCATTTCACGGGTCGCATCGATCACGAAAACCATTTTGTTCCCGCTCCCGGAGATACCGAAAAAGTTCACGTCGGACGACTTCGTCGCGTCGGTCGAAAAACTCTTACCCTGACCGAGCGGCTGAATCCCGGGAAGCATTGCGTTCACGATCGCTCCCGTGGAATGGTCGAGATCGGGAACTGAGAAGCGGGATTCGTTGATTGAGGTGATTACATTAATCGCTGAGGCTGCTGCGGCGGATGGCGAGACCTCCACAGAGGGTCGCACCATCTTCGGAGTGACGATGTCGAGCGGTCTTTCGTGAACCACCGAAACGACAATCTGAGGCGGTTTCTCCCGCGGAATCTCAATGACGGCAAGGCCGATCAGAAAGAAGAGAACGGCATGAACCAACGCGGCGACGCCAATGGAGGATATTCGCTCGGGAGCGAGCGAGCTGCGTTCAGGAAGCAGATCACGCCCGCCTTCGACGAGGTTTAATCCCCCGTCGTAATTTCTCCAGCGTTCTACCGCCGCTTCCCAACGGATTACCGGAGCCTCTCTGACCGCTTTCGTGACTGGTAACGACGCCACGGCGATTGGTCCGGCGTCTTCGACAAGGGCAGTCAGCCCTCCACCGGGAGTCTCCATCTCCTTTCTCTCCGGATCAGGTTCAGGCTTGAGCTTTGTTTCGAAGTCCTTGCGGTGATCCTCCTTCGCACCCTCTACGAGCTCCGATTCCCTGTGAGGATTTTCGACCAGCTCATCGAGCGGTTCAGCTGAATCCTCCCCAAAGGTTTCATGAGGAAGTGGCGGTAGTCCTTTCGTCAAAGCGGTGTGCAGCCGCCACTGAATCTCATGCGAGTTCACCTCATCTGAGGTGTCCTCGCGAACAAGCCGCCTCGCGCCTTCTTTGTCCCCTGCCCGAACCAGAAACTCGACTGCCTCAATACGAATATTCCAGTCATGAGGGGACGCTTTCAGTCCAGCTAGAAGGGAATCGAGTTCTTTCATTTCGGTGGCGATGCTCCTGCCGGCAGCCCGACGCCACAAAAACCAGTATCAGAAATGAATCATCATGGGAAGCGAATCAGATGCGCGTTCAGGCCCGCCAAGCCCGCCGTGGGGACACAAAAAAAGCCGGAGCAAACGCCCCGGCTTCTTTCAAAATTGGATCTTGTCTCCTGATTACTCAGCAGTCTCAACCGTACCGGCTTCCTTTTCCTCACCGTCCCACTCGACTTCTGCAAGTGGCTCCGGATCTTCTTTCCAGTCGCCGAAATCAGCGCCTGCTTCAATCCACTTGGCGAAAAGGGCCTGCTCTGCATCGGTCCACTGAGGCGCTTTGCCTTCTGGTGGGAAGTGCATGTCATCGTCGATAGGAAGCTTCGTCACTTGAAGCATACGACTCTCGTCAGGCTTGCCGGGAACGATGAACTTATCACCGTCTTCGCCCTCGGAAGTCATGATGCCCTCTTTCGTTGTGAGAACGAATCCGCCCTTCGGCTTGCGGGTACGGCCACGCTCGTCTTCATGTGCCGGCTTGTGGCACTTCACACATCCGGATTTGATGAATGGATAAATCTGCTTCTCAAAGTTGATGTCCTCCGCCTGAGTGTTCATAACAGGCAGGGAAAACCCACAAAGAGCTGTAAGAAGAATAATTTTTCGCATAAGAATAAGGTGTGGTTGTTTTACAAACGCTCACAAGTATAGACGAACAGCAAATGACTTCAATTCCCAATTATCCCGTATTCAAGCGACTTCTTTTGCTCGTCCTTGTCATTTTTACCGCTCAACTGCCCGTCTCGACCACTTTCAGCGAAGACGGGGAAAAAGACACGAAGGAGGACAAGAAGGAAGAGAAGAAAGACGAAATCAAAACCATCGCTGAAGTCCTCAAAGATTGTGAAACAAAGGAAGGCCTTTTCCCGCTGCATCAGGATAGAAAGACGGGAAAACTCTATCTTCAGATTGCCAAAGAACAAATCACCACCCCGGATAAGAGGAGCGAGTTTATCCACTTCAGTCACACCCTCGACGGAGTCACGGGGCTCGGATTGTTTCGCGGACAATTCAGTAACGCCCGCGTTTTCACGATCAGGCGTCACTTTGAGAAAATTGAATTTGTTGCGGAGAACTCGAATTTCTATTTCAATCCTGACAGTGCCCTCAAACGCGCTGCGAATGCGAATATTTCAGACGCAATTCTCTCCTCATCAAAAATCGCCGCAGCGGACGAAGCCACCGGAAGCTACCTCGTTGAAGCGGAGAGCGTTTTCCTGAAAGAGTTTTTCCGCCAACTCAAACCCGGTAAGAAGAAGGACGACAAGGACGAAGAGTTCAAACTGGGCGACCTTTCGGATGAGAGGACCCGTTTCATCGAATCGAAGTCCTTCCCTGACAATACACTTTTCCGGGTTCAGTATGTTTTCGAAAATCTTCACCCGTCCAAGTATGGAGACGAAGACGTTGCCGATTCCAGATTCGTAACCATCAAGGTCCAGCACACCTTGATTGCGATGCCGGAGAATGATTACGAACCCCGCTTCACTGATCCCCGCGTGGGCTATTTCTCGACTCAGGTGACCGACCTGACCTCCAAGTCGAGCGCCCCCTACCGCGACCTCGTGCATCGCTGGCATCTCAAAAAGAAGAACCCCGAAGCGGAACTTTCCCCACCAATCGAGCCGATCACCTGGTGGATTGAAAACACCACCCCGGTTGAGCTGAGAGATACGATCCGCGATGCGGTTCTCGCCTGGAACCTCGCCTACGAATCCGCCGGTTTCAGCGGAGCGATTGAAGTCAAGATCCAGCCCGACGATGCCGACTGGGATGCGGACGACATCCGTTATCATGTTTTGAGATGGACCTCATCACCCAATCCACCGTTCGGAGGCTATGGCCCCAGCTTTGTGAACCCGCGCACCGGAGAGATTCTCGGCTCCGATATCATGTTGGAGTATATTTTCCTTACCAACCGGATCCGGCTGCGTGAGCTCATCGATCTCGGCCACGCCGGCGGGAGCACCGAAGCGCAACCCGCCATTCCCGGACAAATGCGCTTTCTCTGCCAGTGTCGATCCCACCTCCACAGCAACCGCATCGCCGGAGAGGCGATGCTCCGCGCAATGATGGCGCCCCACCCGGACAATCGCCATTTCGACAATGAGAAAATTGAATTGGATCGTCTCATCGAGGAAGCCCTCACCGATCTGGTTTTGCATGAGGTCGGGCACACCATCGGGCTCAACCACAATTTCCGCGCCAGTCATCTCTACGATCGCGAGGCGATTCAAAAACACGAAAAGACCGCCACAACGGGGCTGACGGCCTCGGTGATGGATTACTCTCCGACGAACCTTTCACGGGATCCCGCGAAACAGGGGCATTACTTCTCAGTCGTTCCCGGGCCCTACGATCATTGGGCGGTCCGTTTCGGCTACGGTGACGCCAACGAGCGCAACGCCATTCTCAGCGAATCAACAAAACCTGAGCATGCCTTTGCCAACGACGCCGACGACATGCGGACAGCAGGACGCGGGATCGATCCACGGGCAATGGTCGGCGATCTCACCAGCGAGCCGATCCTTTACGCTGCCGATCAGATTGCGATGGTGCGGGAAACCCTTCCCAAACTGGAAACGCTTTTCCCCGTCGACGGCGAAAGCTACCACGAACTGCGAACCGCTTTCTCGACCCTGATGCTGAGCCACGCCCGCGCCGGCTATACGATGTCCCGGTTCATCGGCGGGGTATACATCGACCGCTCGATGCACGCGCAGGAAGGCAGTGCCACGGAACCGTTTCTTCCCGTCCCCGCCGGGAAGCAGCGCCTTGCGATGAAACACCTCGCAGCGGACATATTCGGTCCGGAGGCATTCAACTTTTCACCCACCCTGCTCGCGAAACTTCAGATGGAGCGGCGTGGCTTTGACTTCTTTGAGCTCGATGCCAATGAGGATCCGAAAGTGCATGAAAGTGTTCTTGCGATTCAGAAGGATGTCCTCGCTCAACTTCTCCACAAGAACACCCTCGCCCGCATCATTGATTCCGGGCTCTACGGGAATGACTACTCTCTCGAAGAATTTATGGAATCACTCCACGCTGCAGTCCTCACCGGAGACCCTGCCGCGGGCGTGAACTCCTTCCGCGAAGCGCTCCAAATCGAATACATCGAGCAGCTCATCAAAATCAGCGGACTTGAAGAGAGCGCATCCGTGCCTGCCGCGGCCAGTTCGGAAGCGATCCTCCTTCTTGAGCAACTTGCTCAGAACCCCGGGGTTCCAGAATCGCCGCAAAGGCACGCCCGCTACATCGAACGCCGTATCACCAGGGCACTCGAACATCGCTAGGCAGCCCGTTTAAATACCTTACTGAGACATCATGCGCATCACTCTCCTTTTCCTGCTCGTTGCCGCCTCCGGCATCGCTCACGCCGATCCCGCTAAGCCATCGGTGGAGGAGCGACTGGCGATTTGGCTGAAGAAATACCCTCAGGCTGATCTCAACGGGGATGGAAAACTCACCGAGGAGGAAGTCGCCACATTTCGCGAAGCGTCAAAAGGCTCTGAACAGAACGACAAGCGGAGCAAGAAGAAAGCCCGCATCGAACCGACCTTCGCCAACGTCAGCTACGGAGAACACGAAAGGAATGTCTTTGATCTCTGGGTTCCTAAAGCGGATCCCGAATCCCCCCGCTTTCCCATTCTGATCTTTTTTCATGGGGGTGGCTTTGTCGCAGGCGATAAGTCATCATTCAAGCCTGAGCCATTTCTCGAAGCGGGAATCGCCTGTGCGAGCGCCAACTACCGCTTCGTCGACGGTGCGGATAATCTTTCCGAAGTCCCTTTGAAGGATTCGGCGAAAGTGCTCCAGACGATACGGCACCGCGCCGCTGAGTTCGGCATCGACTCCGGTCGAGTTGCTCTCTCAGGCGGTTCCGCAGGTGCGGTTATTTCGATGTGGATCGGATTCAGCGACGATATGGCCAAACCGGAATCTGAGGATCCTGTTGAGCGCGAGTCGACGAGAGTGAACTGCATCATGCCCATCAACGGCCCGACCAATCTGATGCCGGACTGGATTGTGAAAAACATCGGTGGTGCGAAGTCGGTTCACAGCAGCTACGTCAAACTGTTCGGCACTCCAGCCGAAAAAGCCATGACGCCGGAAGTGGAAAAGCGAATCAAAGCCATGTCCGCCTGGGAGCTTGTCAGCAGGGACGACCCTCCCGCTCTCCTCGTTTACACCGGTGCGCTCAGTGAACCCATGCCCCTGCCTGCAGATACCTCAAGCGGAGTCGTGATTCATCATCCTTACTTTGGAAAAGCCCTAAAAGACAAGCTCGATGCAGCAGGGGTCGAAAATGAACTCATCACCGATTTCGGACGGGAAAACAGCACCAGGCCGCTCATGTTTTTGATGACGCATTTCTCGATGATCGATTAGCGGTCCACGCGTTTGAACCGGCCCGTCCACTTGCTGTGCCGTCTCAGGTCAGCGCCGAAACACTATCGCTCCCGCGCACTCCGGGGATCATCCCCGTGAGCGAGGGCACCGATGTAATCGACCGCCAACTGGATCTCTTCGTCGGTGAGCCGCCTCGTCATCTCGACCATTTTGTTTCCGTAAACATCGTCCCCGACCGCTCCGCGAATGCCGCTCCGGTAATTCTCCAGCTGCCGTTTCAAATAACTGCGGTTCAGAGTAATGAGAGGCGCCGAGTGAAAGACCACCTCCCCTTTTCCGTTGTAGCGATGGCACTCCATGCACTGATTTGCGAAAAAGTAGCGGCCCGCCTCAATATCAGCCTCCGGCCCCGGAGCCTCCGTTGGGAAGGATGGCATCGCAGCGACAAGTTCAGCAGCCTCTTCGATCTGATCATCAGTGAGCGATAAGGAGATCGCGCGCATTTGCTGCCCGGGGATATCGCCGGGATCAATTCCGCGGTGACTGTCCCGAAACTGTTTCAGCTGGTCCTTTACATACCAGGCGGGAAGCCCCGCAATCGACGGACTGAAAAGTTCCTCTTTTCCCTCTCCTGAGACGCCGTGACAAGTGGCACAGATCCGGCCGTAAATGTCGTTGGAGAGCACGATAGCCTCAGCTTCCTCGAGAGTGATTTTCGTCTGGGAATCACCGCAGGAACAAGCCGCCGCTGCCAGAAAGAAGAGCACTAACCGCGATAAAAACTTCATGACTCAAAACCTGCAGAGCGTCACCCTAGCGATTGATCGCACGCGAACTCGTGACCGGCCGGATAAGATCCCCATAGGCGGACCGGTCAATGTAAAACACATCATTGACCCCTTCGACCTGACCGTAGTAAACACTCGCCCCGGAATCAGCAAACTTCACCGTGTAAGTCTTCGGGTTTGATTCTCCCGTGGCGGGGTCGAGCTCTTCAGTAACAATGGAAAAGGTTACATCGGGGGTCTGAAGCGCCTCATACGCAGGAGCGAGAGAAAGAATCCATCCCTGCGCGGTGAGTCCACCAAGCCGCTCGCGCAGCCTTCGCGCCGAAGCGATATCAAGACTCGGGCCAACGTCCACGCCATTGCTGAAGGCGCCCCAGGCATCCCGTTTGTAATCGTAGGTGAGCTTTAACTTTTCCACTCCGGGCTTGTCCCGGGTGATTGATTCAAGGCGCATCGAATTCAAAGTGAGCACATTGAGCGAGCGCCATTTCACCGGATGGGTCGGAATCAATGAAACAAAACTCGGGTCCAGCTCATAGACGAAAGGTTCCCCTTCGAAGTTGGCAAAAAGACGCTGTTCCTCGCCCTTCTTCCATCCCAGATTGAGAACCCGGTCGACCTCCTGAACCTGCCCCGGAGAACCGTCCTCAAGCGGCATGCCGGGATACTTCATTTTAAAAGTAATTCGCTTCATCGGGGGAGCCAGCCCGAAGGAGGCGATATCCTCCCCGGAGTCGGAAGCAAAATCCCGAATCGCAGCGCTGTTGACGCCGTCAACAAGCGAAGCAATCTCCGCAAAATTCGCGGGAACGAGCTTATTGTTAATCTTCACGCTCCAGTTCATTCCCCCGCTCGAAGGTTCATTCTTCAGGTAAACAAGCGGATCGATGAGGCTCTGCACCACAATCGTATCCAGATACGGAAGCTGAATCCTCGCGAGAGTCCGGTCACGGAGGTCATTCGCATTCTCCGGCAACTCATCGAGAAAGGTGCTGTTCAACCGGTAAACGGCAGGGCGATCCGAAACGCGAGCCTCGAGCAAAGGAGGGCCACCGTCACCGTCACTAACCTGCTTCAAATACAGGGTGAGAGGCTCTTCAAACCCGAAAACCATCATCTGGAAAACAACCGCGTTTTCCGGCAGAGGATTGGGGATCGGCTCAGCAGGGTCGGCATCGCGAATCACTTCGCTGATCTCAAGTCCGCTGATCGCAGCAACCAATTCGTCCAGCTTCTCAACACCCGCCCACGTTTGGATCGGCTTGGCGATCGCCCAGGGTTGCGGAGGTGAAGTAATCGTGCGGTGAAGCGCGATTTCCCCGGTCGACTGGCGAATCACCATCTGCACGATCCGATCTACCGGCGCGCCGACAATCCTGCGGTCACGCAACATCGCGAGCGGTTGCTCGAGCCACTGACGGGGATTTCCATCAACGACAAAATTCGTCTCTTCACCGCCCCGCCGGGCGTAAATGGTGTTACTCCTCGGCGCGGCGACTCCCAGAGTGATCTTGTTCTCAACTCTCTCCCCGGCCCCTTTTTCTTTCGGTCCCGAAATCGTAACCGTAATCGCATTGTCCCCTGACAAGCCCATTTCCAGCTCACCCAGCCCGGCTTCCCCCTCCACGATTTCATCAACAATCGTAAGGTGGTTGATCTGATCGAGCACTGCAGCTGCGATCCGAGCATCGACTCTGTCCTGTTCCGGTTCTTTAAAAAACCAGGTTCCCGCCTGCCCTACGAGAACCGTCTTCTTAACCCCCTTCTCAATCGTGATCCGGTCAACCAGCTCAGTGTCAAATCTCACGAGGACATTCGCAAGCGCGGCAGCGCGGCCACCCACTTCCGGTTCGCGGTCGACGTAATGAATCACGATTGCCAGCACGATGACTGACACTCCTAAAATTGCTGTAGTGATGAACCTCATTTTGTATTCAAAATTGCCGTTACGCCCTCCGTTTCATCCAGACAAACAGTCCCGCGAGCAATGCCATCCCCGGGATTAACAAAATAACTAACGAATGCAGAAAACCGAGACTGCCCGGAGACACATTCAGAGTAAAAGCGGTGGGACGGCGCGGCGAAATCCCCATGAGTTCCTCGCGGTTCATGACCCAGTTAATTGACGCCATTGCAAAGTCAGCATTCACTTTGGAAGTGTTCCCATCCGGAGCGATCAGATCCGGATTGCCAACCACGACCATTCGCGAGCTCCCCTCCAGCAGCTCAGAGTCACCCGGCATTCCCTTCTCTACCGACGCTGCCGTGAAGATCAAATCCGGACGCCCGTAATCGATATCAGGATTGTAGGAAACATCTTCGGAAAGGAAATCCGTCTCGCCCCAGAATCCCTCGCCCGAGACGATCATGAGCGGGGTCGCCTTCACATTTTCCGAGAGGAGCAGCTCATCATCATAAAGCACCTCCAGCGACTGACTGTGCCCCGAAAGTCGTGTCGAAAGCGCAGGTAGATCGCGAGTCGGTCCGTCGCCGGGCATCATCGTGATGGGCACGTCGTAAATCCGTTGCGCAGCGAGCCCCGGGATCGTGACCACACTCATGACCCGGTCAGGCCTCGGCCCGATTCCGTTCTCCCGCAGCAGCGAATTGAGATTCGGCGTCTTCTCTCCGGGGTTGAGCAGGACGACAAGCCCGCCTTTCTTGCTTTCCCAATAGTTCCGCACCAACTCCAGTTCACGATCCGTCAGATCCGATGTATTTCCCGGAAAAACGAGGACGTCGGCATCGGCCGGAATGTCCTGAAGCCCTTCGAGGACCAACCCATCGAGACGCGCGTTCTGGGCATTGATGAGAGGTTGCATCTGGCTCGCGATTCCGGCAATATCCTCGGCGCGGCGATCACCGGTGATCATGTAAATTTTACGCTGTTGCTGCTCGGTCACTTCGAGCAGCGCTGCCGTTAGAATTTCCTCCCCGCGAAACTCAAGAACTCTCCCACTGCGGGAATCACGGGTTACCAACTCCTCAGCCGGAATCGTCTTGATCCGGCCGTTGTCTCCGAGAATCACGATCTGATTGCGGTTGAACTCGAGCTGATACTTGTCACTCAACTCGGTGAGCCGCGACTTGCTGCGACTGAGATCGAGAAACTCCGCCGTGACCGAATCGCCACCGACGCGACCATACTCGGAAATGAGCCCTTTCACGTCAGTAAACAGTTCCGACGTTCCGAGGAAGGCCATGACGATACGAACTTCGCTCCCCATATTCCGGAGGTAATTCCCCGTCGTGTCCGAAAGGGTGAAGCGGCTGTTCTGAGTCAAATCCCACGTCGTGTGCCGACGACAGCTCAGGTAATTTAGCTGGAGGAATACAATTCCGATGAAAATGACCTGCACAGCGACGAGCAGCGCGGTGCGATAGCGCTCAATACGACGCCCCGCCGTTTTCACCTTACCGGCGGCTTTTTCCTTACCGACCGCCTCTGTCTTTGCCTTCGTCATTTTACCGCTGCTTTTCTTATCCTTAGCCATGTCTAATTTCCTTTCTTAGACACGCCATTTGCGCGACTCCAGCACGTGGTGAGTTAAAGCAATCAGCACAACGCTGAAGCTGATGTAATAGATGATAGGACGACTGTCGATGAGGCCCGCCGTCAGCGAATTCATGTGTTCCGTAGTGGAAAAATAGCTCAGTCCGTCCGCCCAGACTGAATCCGGGGTCACGCCGAAATTCTGAAGGAACCCGAGAAAATAATGCAGCATCACGAGCACGAAAGTCAGCATCGCGGCGATGAGCTGATTTGTTGTCAGGGCCGAGGCAAGGGTTCCGATCGCGACATTGAAAAACCCGATGAGAAGGAGCCCTAACAAACTTCCCCACAATGCGCCGGGGCTGAACGCGGCCTGCTCCCCGGTGACGAGTTGAAAGATAGGAAAAAAGAGAATCACCGGCGCGATAATGATGGCATAGACAACCACGGTGGCGAAATACTTGGCGAGAACGACTTCCGAGGTTCTCACCGGAGCGGTAAGCAGCCCCTCGATCGTTCCCATTTTCCGCTCCTCGGCAAAGAGGCGCATCGTAATAAGCGGGAAGAGGATGAAAAATCCCATCCAGAACCAACCCGAGGAAAACAGGTTGTGGATCAGGCTCTGGGAACTGACCTGCAGTTGCATTGCCTTGACCAGACTGACAAATATCCAGCCATTCAGAAGCGTGAACAATGCGATGAGCACATACGCCAGCGGCGAAAGTAAAAACGATCGCAGCTCTTTGATAAACAGAATGAAAAAAGTTCGCATCAGCTTGTCACTAACAAAAATCCAACAGGGTCAGGTGCCACACTCAACAGGGTTAAGTCACACTTAGGCATCGACTTCCTCCTTTTCCTCAACCTCTTCCGCCTCAGGTTCCGGAGAGGCAACCGCTTTCGACTGAACGAGATCGACAAAGGCATCCTCAAGCGAAGCGGCACGACTCGCGAGTTCCCGCACTTTCCACTTTTCCTTCAGGGTGAGATCAAAAATTTCCTCTCTGATATCGATGTTAGGATCGGTGCCGATAGAAAGCGAAAGCCAGCCGTTCCGCTGATCGATCTTCGTGACCTCGTTGACGCCTTCAATCGATTGAACCCGCTCAACCGCATCCTCCGTCTTACCTTTGATCTCGAGAACCACGGCGCCGGGTTGGCGCAGGCGGCGAATCAAATTCTCGGGCGTATCGGACGCTTTGATCTGCCCCCTGTCGAGGATGATGACCCGGTTACAGGTCATCTCCACTTCAGACAAAATGTGCGTTGAAATCAAGATGGTATGACGCTCCCCGAGTCGCTTGATCAGCTCCCGCGACTGCCGAATTTGATTGGGGTCGAGACCATTGGTCGGCTCGTCCAAAATGAGCAGATCCGGCTTGTTCACGAGGGCATCGGCAAGCCCGACCCGCTGCTTGTAGCCTTTTGAGAGAGTCGAAATGATCTTGCGATCCACTTCCGTGAGGCTGCAAATATCCATGGCCTCTTCGACGGCCCGCTTTCCTTCGCGGTAGCGGAGCCCTTTGATCTGAGCGCGAAACTTTAAATACTCGATCACCCGCATATCCGGATAGAGAGGCACATTCTCCGGCATGTAACCGATGCGCTTCCGGACCTCAATAGAGTCCTCGTAGATATCAAATCCCGCCACTTTGGCGGTACCTTCCGAAGCCGAGAGAAAGCAGGTCAGCATCCGCAGCGTGGTGCTCTTTCCCGCTCCGTTAGGACCGAGAAAACCGACGATCTCACCCTGAGCAACATTGAAAGAGATTCCGTCGACAGCGGTTCTTCCTGCATAGCGCTTTGTCAGTTCTTTGGCTTCAATCATAGACTACCGAAAATAGGAATACATTGCTGAGCGGAAAGGAGCAAGCACCGATCCCGTAAGATAAAGGAAGTGCGGCAAATTAATCCAGATGCTCGATCTGAAGTTGTGGACGGGCTTGCTTTGCCTCCGGGTCAATCCGGTGAACCCAGACACTTTGCACGATCCCGACAAGAAACAGAATCACGACCATGAAGGTTCCCCCGTAACTGATAAACGGCAGCGGAATACCGGTAATCGGCATGATGAGCAGATTCATCCCCACATTCTGGTAAATGTGAGCAAAAAGAAGCGCTACCACCCCGACAACGAGGAGCCTCCCCATCATATCGCGGCTGTAAAACGCCACATAGAGGCACTGCAGTAAAAAGAGCATAAACCCGCCCAGCATGAGCAAACTGCCGCGAAACCCCTGCTCCTCTGACAAAACCGGAAAGATGAAGTCATTGATCGCTGTGTCCGGGGAAATGAACCCCTTGTTATTGACCGTGTCAGGGTTTTTAAAGCCTTTTCCACTCCATCCCCCGCTCCCGATCGCGAGAAGGTTGTTATAGGCACTGTAGGCTTCCGCGAGAATGTTGACCTTCTTGCCCTGAAGCATCTCAATCTGAGTGGTGATACGCTTTTTCTGGTAATCTTTGAGCCCGAAAAAGAAGGCGAAGGGAAGGAACAT
Organism: Verrucomicrobiales bacterium; assembly: GCA_029213065.1. GTDB lineage: Bacteria > Verrucomicrobiota > Verrucomicrobiia > Verrucomicrobiales > DEV007 > Arctic95D-9. The sequence goes on from JARGPH010000022.1 coordinate 97,976, forward strand.
CGTCACCGAGAGGATGATAACAAGCAGGTAGCGAATCGGAATATTTCCCACCAGCACCATCACACCGTATACGGGGACCCAGACGATAGCGGAACCGAAGTCCCCCTGAATGAGAACAAAAAGGAACGGCACGGCGGCAATCACGCCGGTGACGAGGAGCCGCACCAGCGGGCTGCGGAAAACAGGATGCCAGCGATGCAAGGTGCAGAGCACCAGCGCGAGAGCAATAACCCCGCCGGCGATCGCGAGCTGCGAAGGCTGAAGGAGAACGGGACCGAGATTCAACCAGGCCCGCGTTCCGTTGATCTCCACCCCGCCGAAAGTGGTGAAAATCAGCAAGCCTGTCGCGATCAGATAAAAAGGAAATCCGAGGAAGCGGATCCATTTGTAATCGATCAGACTGACGATGAAATAAACGATCAGTCCGAGGAGGATCCAGAAGACCTGGTCACGCCATTTTGTGGCCAGCTCGGGCTGCTCACGCATCCAGCAGGCGCTGTAGACCGCGAAAACACCGAAAATCAACAGTCCCAGCATATTGGCAAAGAGAAGCCAATTGAGACCAAGGAATTTTCGGAAAAGAGGGGTCATTTCGTCGGAGTCAGACCGAGCAACTCACAAGTCGCTGGGTGTAATCGTGCTGAGGCCGGTTCACGACAGTTTCCGAATCGCCAAATTCAAGAATCCGTCCCCGGTGCAACACCGCGATATCATCGCCCAAATGATGCCCTACTGCAAGGTCGTCTGTAACCACGAGAACGGTAAGCGCCATCTCCTCACGAATCTTCATGACACGGTTAAGTAATTCAGCCTGTTCGACCGCATCGAGTCCCTGAGTGTATCCATGACAGATCAACAAATCGGGACTCGATAGCAAGGCTCTCGCCAGCGCGACCTGCTGCCGCTCAACCGCGTCCAATTCCAGTGGATAGAGATGGCGCAACGCCTCGGGAAGCCCGCAGGCAACCATGACCTTCTCAATGCGGTTGAACCACTCCTCTTTCGACTCGCGGCGATACCAGAGTCGCAGCACCTCGAGAAAACTCTGATTCACGGTGAGATCACGGGTCAGTTGCCCGAACGAGTCCGGAAAAACAGCCTGTATCCCCCGTCTCAACATGCGAAAACGCCTCTCGCTCACCGAATGAATATCGACCTCACGAAACTCAATCGTCCCCGAGGCAATCTCATGCAGCCGCAGCATCGCGAGGGTGAGTGGCAGCTTTCCGCTGTTTTCCTCCCCGACAATGGCGAGACTGCGATGCCGCTCGACCGAAAAGGAAACTTTATCCACGAGGACCTTCTCCTCCATCCCGTAATGGAACCAGCGTCGCCGCAACCGCTGCTGCAAAAGCACAAGCTCATCAACCTTGATTAGTTCCATTCCTCGCGACTCTAACGCCTTTGCTTCGAAGGAGCAATCAAATCACGGGATTTGCTTGCTTCCCTCATCGGCACGGCGAAAGTTAAGATAACGCAACATGGAGGACCCCTTCGGACATCTTATCAGCTACCTCAGAGTCTCGATCACCGATCGATGCAATGAGCGCTGCCAGTACTGCATGCCTCACGAAGAACAGGAATGGCTCAAGCGTGATGACATCCTGAGCTATGAAGAGATTCTCCGCGTCGTTCGCGTCGGAGCCTCGCTGGGGATTTCCAAGGTCCGCGTCACCGGCGGCGAACCACTGACACGCCGGAATGTGAACTGGTTCATGGAGGAGCTGGGCAAGATCGACGGAATCAACGACATCGGCATCTCCACCAACGGAACCCTGCTCGCAAAAGAGAATAAGGAAGGGATCACCCACGCCGACGCGCTCAAAAAAGCAGGCGTTCGCACCGTGAACGTCTCCCTCGACACCCTCGACGACGCCGAATACGCAAAAACGACGGGGCGTGACCTCCTGCCGGATGCGATAGCCGGCATCGACGCAGCGAGAGAGGTCGGCTTTGAAAAAATCAAGATCAACACCGTTCTGATGCGTCACCGCAACGAACATGAGCTCTGGGACATGATCGAATTCGCAAGAGAGCGGGATTTGCTTCTCCGCTTTATCGAACTCATGCCCGTGAGCACGACCCAGGTGCTCAACGAAGACAATTTCCTCCCGAGCGGCGAGGCCCGCAAACTGATCGAGTTCCGACTCGGAAAGCTGGTCCCCCGCCCTGACATCCGCACCAACGGCCCCGCCGGTTACTACGAAGTTCCCGGGACCGGACAGATCATCGGGTTCATCGGAGCGATGACGAATCTCCATTTTTGTGAGAACTGCAACAAACTGCGGCTCACCTGCGAAGGAAAGCTCCGCCCCTGCCTCGGGAGCCATCTCGAGTTCGACATGCGCGAAGTCCTCCGCGACGAAGCCATGACCGACAAAGACGTCGCCAAGTTTTTCCTCAACGTCGTCGCCCGCAAACCCGAAATGCACGAGTTCCGTGAGAATTATCAGCCCGGTCGCAAGATGATCGCGATCGGCGGGTGACGCGCTGCGCGCGGTAAAAGGTCAAAAGTAAAAGGTCAAAAGTCGGATAGGCTTTGGCAACCACCACTACGATCTTCGAGCGCCAGCGACCTGCGAAGCCCAAGCGAACTTTTACTTTTCACCTTTTACCTTTTACGGCGCTTCAGCGCCCTCCAGAGCGGCGACGCGTTCGACTACCGGCGGGTGGGTGTAATTCAGCCAGACGTAGAAGGGATGCGGGGTGAGATTGCTCAGATTATCGGTGCTTAACTTTTTCAAGGCGCTCACCATCGCCTCCGGCTTCCCGGTGACTTCCGCCGCGTAGGCGTCGGCTTCGAACTCGTTTTTCCGGCTCAGCCAGTTGCCTGAAACCGAGAGAATCTCATTCAACGGCGAAAGGAGCAGCCCGAACAAAACAAGGCTCACATAGACCGAAGTTTCCTTAACCCCGAAGGCGTCGAAGAGCCCGCGATTGTTCAGCATCAAGCCGAGCAGGAAAAACATCACCCCTGTCGTCACGATCCCGATGAGGAGCGACTTGATGATGTGTTTCTTTTTGAAATGACCGATCTCGTGCGCGAGCACGCCGACCAGCTCATCAGTGGTGTGATTCTCAATCAGGGTATCGAACAAGGCGATTCGCTTGTTGTTTCCAATCCCCGTGAAAAAGGCGTTCGATTTCGCGGAGCGCTTCGAACCATCCATCACCGAAACCTCCTTCAGCGGGAAATCGCACTTTTCCGACATCGCGTGGATTTCCGTTTTCAACTCACCTTCCGGAAGCGGCTCAAATTTATTGAACAGCGGCATAATCCAGGTCGGTGCCACATAGGTAAGCAGGAGAGAAAACGCCGTCACTGCGACC
>JARGPH010000023.1 GCA_029213065.1 Verrucomicrobiales bacterium
ATTGGGAGGAATACGCCGAATATGCCGCTTTCGTCTCTGACCCGCGGCTTGCGCCCGAAGCGGTCGAAGAGCTGACCGGCGTGCCGGCGCAAGACCTGCGCGCGGCGGCGCGATTGTTCGCCACGGGCGGCAACGGCGCGATCTACTACGGGCTTGGCGTCACCGAACACAGCCAAGGATCGACCACGGTGATCGGCATCGCCAACCTTGCGATGCTGACGGGCAATGTCGGGCGCAACGGCGTCGGCGTGAACCCTTTGCGCGGGCAGAACAACGTGCAAGGCTCATGCGATATGGGCAGCTTCCCCCATGAATTGCCCGGCTATCGCCATGTGAAAAACGCCGATGTGCGCGCGATTTTCGAATCCGCTTGGGGCGTGCCGATCGACCCCGAACCGGGGCTGCGCATTCCCAATATGCTCGACGCTGCGGTCGATGGCACCTTCAAGGGGCTCTATTGCCAAGGCGAGGACATCTTGCAATCGGACCCCGACACCAAACATGTGGCGGCGGGTCTGGCGGCGAGGGACTGTGTCATGCTCGCGAGGGTGTCGCCCGGGTCTGACTTGTGGAGTTTGTCGTTGGTGCCGTAGTTGATCATGATGAGGGCGGGTTCCTGCCCTGTTTCCCCATACGCGCTGAGCTTGCCGTTGGCATCGAGAAGGGAGTGGCGATTCCCGTCGATCTTGTTCCAGCGGCTCGCGTCGTCGTCGTAAACGCCTCCGGAGCCGTCGACGGAGCCGGTGATGACATAATAGCCGGGCACATCGCCGGGAGGGTTGTCGCCTTTGTTGATCCAACCGCTCCAGCCGCAGGCGCTGATCGCGTAGTCGTAGCCGCGGGTTTGCAGCGCCTGCCCCACGAGGTGAGAATAGCCCGACAACTCGGAAGCGCCGATGCCCTCGGTGATGCTGTCGCCGACGATGAGGGCCCACTTTTTCGCGGGGCGGTCCGGAACCGGTTTGCTTCCGGCGTCGACTTTGAGGCCGAGAAAGCGCACTACGTTGACGCCGCTTTCGCCTTCGCTTCCCCAGCGTTGCTCCTGACGTGAACTCTGAAAGTAGACAACCAGTTCGTGTTTCCCTGAGCCCTTCAGATTTTCGATCACGACTTCATCGGCGATGCCGACACTGGATTTCCAGTAGCCGTCGATGTTGTAGGCAATGCGGGGACGGCTGAAGCCCTCGGGGTAGCCGGAGGTGTCGAACAAAAGGGTCGCTTCCGGATTCTCATTCGATGTCTCCCAGCTCACGCGAAAGTAGGCGCCGGAATACCACGACTGTCGGAATTCGCTTCCTTCGCGGCCGTCATCGCCGGTCCAGTTCGCCGGTGAGAACACAAAAGCCGGAGAATCGACCGCGATCGTTTCGGTTTCGGCGGATTCGACCGTCAAGAGGGGAAGCAGTAGCGCTGCGGCGAGGAGAATGTGCGGTTTGATCATGATTGCAAAGAAAGCGTCGTATCCAAATAGCATAGAGGAAGGACTCACGCAGAGGCGCAAAGGCGCAGAGTTTTTTCTTCAGTTCTCCGGGGTTCCACCGGACAGGAATGTAGGACGGGTTTTCAACCCGTTTCGAAGCCTATCGGGGCGGAGGCTTTGGCTGATGGGCTCCGCACACGGGTTGGAAACCCATGCTACTTTTCTTTGGGTGAGAGCCACCTACCTGGATATTACCTTCCGCCGATAATTTTCAGATCGGCCGGTGCTGCTTTGGTCACTTCCCCGTTTCGAATCGGAATTCCGACGGTTTCGGTCGTCAGGGTTCGGCTCACCGAAAGGGAGGTGCCGTCGGATGGTTTTCCGGGGTCGCTGTGACTCTCTGAAAAATGAGGACTCGCGGTGTCGGTGCTCCATTGCTCCTGCGAGGCTGAGTCCACAAATCGCTGAGCTTTGTAGAACCAGGTTTCGCTGCCATCATCCGAGGCCTCTTTCCTGACAGGTTCTCCATACTTTTCGATGAGGCTTGATGTCGTCATGCCCGAATAGATCAGATTTTTCGGCTTCGATCCGCACGCGGTGAGAAACAGGATCGGCAGGAGAACGGCGAGGGTGGACTGTTTTTTCATTCGGCTTTCGGGTTCATTGTTCCTTGTCGATTTTATGACCGGTTCACAAAACCGGAGGTGGTCCGCTGAGTTCGCCGGCTGCTTTTGTTTTCGGGTATTTTGGCTTCCAGGTAGGGTGTTCCTGCGTGAGCCAGGTGCGAATTTTCTTTGAAAGGGTCGAGGCGATTTCCGGTTGCTTCCTGAGCAGGTTCTTGGCCTCGGGCTGGTCGTCGGTGAGGCAGTAGAGTTCCCAGGTGTTGGCCTCGTATTCGTAGTAGAGCTTGTAACGTTTCCCTTCGATGTCGTCGATGACAGCGGCGCTGGGTTGGGCCCGGGTGTCCATGTAGCCGGGGAAAAAGTAGAAGATCGGTTCGCGGGGTTTGATGCTTTTCGAATTGGGATCGCGCAGGATGCTTGCGAAGGATTCGCCGTCGAGTGGGTGTGTGTCAGGATCGGGATTCCATTTCCCTCCGGCGAGATCGAGACAGGTGGGGTAGAAATCGAGGCAGTGGGTTTTGTGATCGGTCACGGTGCCTGCGGGGATGACGCCGGGCCAGCAGGCAATGAGAGGAACGCGAATCCCGCCTTCGGTGAGCATCCCTTTCTCGCCGCGAAGGGGCGTGTTCGCTGCGTGGGTGCCGCCGTTGTCGGAGGTGAAAAGAATGAGGGTGTTTTCGGCGATGCTGTCAGAGGTGTCCCCGTCACCGTCGGGATCCTCAATCAACTCGCGCATCCGCCGCAGGTTCTCGTCGACGCTCGCGATGAAGCCGGAATACTCGGCTTTGGTCTCGGCGTATTTTTTTGCGGCAGCGAGGAGGTCGGGGCGTGCCTTGACGGGTCCATGAACCGCGTAGGTGTGGAACTGGAGGTAGAATGGGGTCTCTCCTTTTGCGAGAGTGGCAAGGGTGCTCTCAAGGGCATCGCCGACCGCGTCGCTGATATGTTTCGGGGAGCCGACGAGGGCTCCGGGTAGCTTGTGTCTTTTCACATAGGCATCGTTATAGGGGGCGGCCCATTGATCGAAATGCCCGAGGCCCACGTTTTTGAAGATCCACTTTCCGTCTTTCTGCGAAGAGAAGCAGGTCGGCTGGTGCCCCTGGCTGAAGCCCCCGATGTTGATGTCAAAGCCGGAGTTCTCAGGCATGGTCGCAGCGCCCTCGTGGCCGCCAACGTGATACTTTCCAATATGGGCGGTGGTGTAGCCGTTCTTTTTCATCGCCTCGGCAATCGTGATGGCTTCGGGAGCGACGTCTTCGGTTTGCTTTTGGGGGACGAACCTTGCCGTCTTTTGCGTGAATCCTGCCTTCGCGTTCTTGTTGAAACGGCTCAGGCTTCTCACGACGTAGACGTCGTTGTGAATCCTCGCCGGATACTGGCCCGAAAGCATTGCGGCGCGGGTCGGGGCGCAGTTCGGTTGCGCGTAGGCGTGGGTGAAACTGAGTCCTTCACTCGCGAGCTTTTCGAGATTGGGGGTGCGGTACTGGCTGCCGTGTGTGCCCATCGTTGCGGCATTCGCGCTGATGTGATTCCACCCGAGATCGTCGACCATGTAGATGATAATGTTAGGCTGTTCCGCAGCCCGGGTGACTTCAGAGTGAAGGCAAATCAGGCAGAGCAGCGGGATAAGGATGAGTGCTTTCATAGTGAAAATTTCGGGGAGTTATATGACAACACTTTGCCGACAATATTGCAATGCCATCATCATGCTTCGGCTGTGAGTTTCAGAGAGTCGGGCATGATGAGTTTCTAAAGGTGCCTGATTTCGCTCTTTTAACTTCAATGCATAGCGGCAATGCTGTCGGGATGATGCGGTTTTCATTTTTGGTGTTTCTTTTCGCAGCGATTAGTATCGCTTTCTCCCGGGCAGAGGAGCGAAAGCCGAATGTATTGCTGCTCATGGCGGATGATCTCAACACTGCTCTGAGTGGGTATGGTCATCCCCAGTGCAAAACCCCGAGACTCGACGAGCTTGCCGCGCGAGGAGTGCGTTTTGAAAGTATGCACTGCCAGTATCCGGTGTGTGGAGCGTCCCGCGCGTCGATGCTTACAGGGCTCTATCCTTATACGAACGGCATGCTCGGGAATGAAGGGAACCTCCGTGAGAACCTGCCCGATGTCGTGACGCTGCCGCAACTCTTCCGCAATAATGGATACCGCGTCGGGCGTGTCAGTAAAATGTATCATGTCGGGATTCCTCATGAAATCATCGCCGGAACTTCTGAGCATGATGACGCCGAATCATGGGATGAGGTCGTGAACGTCACGGCTCCTGAACAGAATGCTCCCGGGGTTCGGACGGAGTGGTCGCCGGAGGATACGGGGTCTCAGACTTTTACCGGAGTTGAAGCTACGACCGGGGATCTTGAACACGCTGACGGGATGGCGGCGGATGCGGCGATCAAATTTTTGAAGCGGAACAAGGATAAGCCGTTTTTCCTGGGGTGTGGATTTGTTCGTCCTCATGTGCCGCTCGTGGCACCGTCGAAGTATTTTGATCTCTATGACAGGGACGCCATGATCGCACCTGTCGTTCCCGAGGATGATCTTGATGATGTTCCGGGAGTGATACGTCAGTACAAGGCTAAATCCCGCTACGGTGTCACGCCGGAGCTGCACAAGGGACTCCTCGAGGCGTATTACTCCAGCATTTCCTACATGGACGCGCAGGTCGGTCGGGTTCTCGATGCGCTTGATGAGTTGGGGCTCAGAGAAAACACCATCGTGATTTTCTCGAGCGATCATGGTTATTTGTTAGGCGAGCACAACAAGTTTCAAAAGCAGCATCTTTTTGAGGAGGCAACGCGGGTGCCTTTTATTCTCAGTGCGCCGTGGATGAAGGCTTCACATGGGAAGGCGTGTGGGAGGATCACCGAGTTGGTTGATCTTTATCCAACGGTGGCGCGGCTCGCCGAGTTGAACCCGCCGCCTGAACTGCAGGGGCGGAGTTTCGTTTCCCTGCTGGAGAATGTTGATGCCGGAAGCTGGGACAAAGATCTCGCCTTTTCGATCAGTCGCAACGGAGGGGAGTCAATTCGCACGGAAGACTGGCGCTACACCCATTGGGGCTATGGGAAAAAGGGAGGCGAGCTGTATGACCGGAAGAACGATCCGGGAGAGTTCAAAAATCTCGCCTCAGATCCTCAGTTCGCCGGCCAGTTGGAGGTGATGAAAGCCCGCCTGATCGAGAAACGTCTCGCCGCTGGATACGACCCGAAACGCTACCGGTAAACTCCTGGCTGTTCCCTTACGGGGAGAAAGGGGCAAAAGGAAAGCTGGATATCAATGGGCTGTCCTGATAGATATATCGTTCATGAAGTTGCTAGCTTTTGGATTCGTTGCCTGCGTTTTCTCTTCCTTTTTCCATGTGGAGGCGGAGGACAGCGAGACGCTTCCGAAAGGTAAGGTTTACACGTATAAGGAAGCGAAAGGCGGTGCGAGGGAGATAGAGATTTTCTTTCCCGAAGGTCATCAGGTGTCCGGCGAAGCGAAGCCGGGAATTATTCTTTTTCACGGTGGTGGCTGGGGTGGTGGAAAGCGCGAGGCTTTCAGTTATCAGTGCGACTATTTCGCGAGTCGTGGTCTTGTCGCCGCGACGGTTACCTATCGTCTCGCGACAAAAGAGGCTGCTGCGAAAATGAAGAAAGGGCGGTCGCGGAAGCGTCTCTGTATTCCCGACGCCAAGAGTGCGATCCGATGGTTCAAAGAGAATGCCGGAGAGCTCGGTGTCGATCCGAAGCGCATCATCGCCGGTGGTGGCTCGGCAGGCGGGCATATCAGTCTGATCGCCACGACCAGTCCCTGCATGGATCATCGCACTGATTCGAAGGAGGTTGATACTGCGGTGGCTGCGTATGTTCTCTTCAATCCGGCTCTCAGTGAGGCGGATGCCGAAGACCCGATGATTGATGTTCTTCCTCACCTCTGTGTCGGCTTTCCGCCGGCAATTGCATTTTTCGGGAGTGATGATACCTGGCTGAAAGGCTGGACTCCCGCCTACGAAAAGTTGAAGGCGCTTGGCAATACCTCGGTGGAATTCCATATCGCGGAGGGGGAAAAGCACGCGTTCTTCAATCGCCAACCCTGGAGGGATATCACACTTGCAGCCGCGGACCGGTTTTTAGTGAAACACGGCTATCTCGAGGGTGAGCCTACTCTACCTGAGCCGGAGAGCGGGGAAGTTCTTGTGAAGCAGCCATAGTGGAATCTTGTTTTCGGAGATTGATATGAAATTGAGCCTTCTGGTTTTGACCCTGTTCTTTGGCGTCGTCTTTTCCGCAGGAGCGGACGATCGTCCTAATATTCTACTTTTTACAGCCGATGACCTTCATGCTGAATCACTCGGCGTCTATGGTGGTAGACCGCCGGGCCTGACGCCGAACCTCGATGCCTTTGCCGCTGAGAGTATGCTTTTCAACCGCGCGCACGTGAACACCGCGATCTGCGCTCCCTGTCGTGCCATCATTGCGACGGGACGATACAGTCATCGCTCAGGCGCGATGGGGTTCATGCCTGCGCGCGAGGATGTGCCTGACATTGTCACCACATTGAAGGCGGGCGGCTATCGCGCGGGGATTCTCGGGAAGGTCGGCCATTCCACTCCGAAGACGTCGATGAAGTGGGACTTCGAGGTGGATCAGAGCGGTCTCGGAAACGGTCGCGATCCGGCGATGTATGCCCGACAAAGTGAGACCTTTTTTCAGCAGTGCAAAGAGGCGGGAAAGCCGTTCTATTTCATGGTGAATTCTCATGATCCGCATCGGCCTTATTGTGATCCGGAAAAATTGTTGAGAGGCGCGGCGATGCCCTCCCGCGTCTATGATCCTGCCGAAGTGGATGTCCCGGGGTTTCTTCCCGATCTACCCGGCGTTCGTAAAGAGTTGGCTCAGTATTTGAATTCGACCCGTCGACTCGATGATACGTTTGGCAGTGTTATGAAAGCGTTGGAGGATTCGGGGTTTGCCGGCAAGACTCTGGTTCTTTTTATCACTGACAACGGAATCGCGGTTCCCTTTGCGAAATGTAATGCGTGGTTTCACAGCACGCGGACTCCGCTTCTCGCGCGCTGGCCCGGAACGATTGAGGCGGGAGCGCGAGACGATGTGCATTTCGTTTCCGTGGTCGATTTCTTTCCAACGTTTCTCGAGGTGACCGGCGTTCAGGGTCCGGCGGGACTGGATGGGCGCTCGTTTACCGCTGCTCAAAGGTGAAAGTCAGGGGGAACGGGAATTCGTTTTTACGCAGATCGATTCGAAGGCCGGAGGTGCTGCCGTGCCGATGCGGGCGGTTCAAAATGCGAAGTATGGCTACATCTACAACCCCTTCAGCGATGGCGAATACTATTACCGAAACAACAACGAGGGAGCGACGATGGCGGCGATGAATAAGGCGGCGAAGACGGACCCTGCGATTGCCGCCCGGGTTGATGTCTTTCGCTACCGGGTTCCTGAGGAATTTTATGATTTGGAAGCAGATCCCAACTGCCTTGAGAATTTGATCGATGAGCCGGAGCTTGTGGAGGTGATAAAGTCTTTTCAGGAGAATCTCTTCGCTCAGATGGAGAAGACTGATGATCCGATGTTGATGGCGTTCATAAACAGAGAGAATCGGGCCGTCGTCGACGCGGTCATTACCAAGACCTATGGCCCGCAAAAATCAGTCAAGTCCAAGCAGCAGAAAATGCGCCCCGGTAAGAAGTCGAAGAAGTGATTCAAAGGGGATGTTCCGGTGACTGCCCGCCGTAATCCCTTGTCGATTAGGCGAAAATGCTCTTAACTGTCAGTAGCGATGGAAACACAGAATCGAGGTAAGAGAAGAGATTCGAGTCAGGACGACGTTATCAATCTGAATGAGGTTATTGCTCTGCTCGCGAAATTGGTCGTGGTCTTTGTGCTCCTTGTCGTGAGTCTTCGTTTTCCGCTCGTCTGGATTAAATTCCCTCTCTCGTTTGTCATCCTCGCCTTTGGTTGGCGCTGGATTTTCAGAGCGAAGAAGAAGCAAAAAGTTTCCACGAGCCGCCCGGGCGTTCCCCGTGAGGTGACGGTGATGGAGGTGGGCGGTGGTGGGCTTTCAGGGGTGAAGACGGTCAAGGCTCAGGATCACGAGACGGTTCGTAAGCTCATCGCGCTCGATGCGGCGGGGGAGTTTGGAAAAGCAAAAACGCTTATCCAGCGACTCGATGGTGAAGAGTTTTCCGGGCCGGTGGGTAGGGAACTCGCGACGGTCGCAGGGAACTACTTTCCGATCGAGCTTGAGCCGACCGAAAACGGGGTTCGCTTCAAGCTCGCCTGAGCGGGGGAATCACGGGCTTGAAAACTCTTCCACTCGTGAATGGACGAGAGTCGTGCCTGCGCTAGAGTTGGGCTTTGAAAACGTCGGGAAATATTGCGGTCGTCGGAGGCGGTCCTGCCGGTCTGAGGGCTGCTGAAGTCGCCGCTGCCGCAGGAGCGCAGGTGACGGTCTATGATGCGATGCGTTCGGTCGGACGAAAGTTTCTCGTTGCCGGGAAGAGCGGGCTGAATCTTACGAATGGCGAAGATTGGGAATCGTTTTTGGCTCGATACAGCGGCTCTGAATTTCCGGCGACTTTGTGGAGGCAGATTCTTTCGGACTTTGATAATGAGGCCCTTCGGCAATGGGCTTCCAATCTCGGGATTGAGACCTTTGTCGCGAGTAGCGGAAAGGTGTTCCCTGTTCCCATCAGCGGGACGATCAAGGCGGCTCCGTTGTTGCGCCGTTGGGTCGAGCGACTGCGGGCACTCGGTGTCACTTTTCAAACCGGACATCACTGGGCGGGATTTGATTCGGCGGGAAATCTCAGTTTCCAGCACGGGGCTGAGATGATCCGTCTGCAGCACGATGCGACGATTCTCGCGCTGGGCGGAGCGTCCTGGCCGCAGACGGGTTCGACGGGGACCTGGGCTGAGATTTTGGAATCAACGGGAATAGGCGTCACCCCGTTGTCATCGGCGAATTGCGGGTGGGAAGTGAATTGGCCGAAGGAGCTTCTGGCGGAAGCGGAGGGTTTGCCGTTGAAGAATCTCAAACTGTTCGCAGGTGATGTGAGTCGCCGCGGGGAAATGGTGATCACTGGATACGGATTGGAAGGCGGACCGGTTTATCATCTGGGGCCGGCGCTCCGGGCGCTCCCCGATCCGGCGTTGATTGTCGATTTTAAGCCTGATCTCACGGTTGAGGAGCTCACGGAACGACTTGGACCGGTGAAGCGTAATTTTGTCCGCGAGGCCGGTCGGCGATGGAAGCTCGACCCCGCGGCCTGTGCTTTGCTTAAGTATCTTCCCGATCGAGGCCCCTGGAAATCAGCGGAGCAACTTGCCCGTGAAGTGAAGCGGTGCCGTATCCCGCTGACCGGGCCGCGCCCGATAGCAGAGGCGATTTCTTCGGCGGGGGGAGTGCGCTGGAACGAGCTCAATGAAGGGCTCATGTTGAAGAAAATCCCCGGTGTTTTTATCGCCGGAGAGATGATTGATTGGGATGCTCCCACGGGTGGCTATCTCATGCAGGGGTGCTTTGCGACGGGGACTTGGGCGGGAAAGTCGGCGCTGGGTTGGGTAAACAGATCTGTGTCAATCTGAGTCCATCTGCGAAAGCGATGCCAAATCTGTGTAAGAGAAAATGAATTGATCTGATTTCTTACACAGATGAGACACCGATGTTAAGGATTGGCACAGATGGAGTCTATCGACGGGCGGCTTCTCACCTGCGAGTTGGGTCTGGGAGGAGCCGACACTTACTCTCCCGAAAAATCGCGGAAGACGATGATGGAGGGATTCCCCACCGGTGTGTAGTGACCGGTGAAATCGAGAGTGCCTTTCTCGCGGTTCACGCGGAAGGCTGCGATATGGTCAGCTCGTTGATTGCAGGAATAAAGAAATTTTCCGGTGGGGTCAAAGTTGAAACTGCGCGGGTAGTTGCCGCGAGTCCATTCATCGGCGACGGAGCTGAGTTCCCCGCTTTCACCGACTGCGAAAATACCAATGCTGTCATGGAGGCGGTTGCCGACATAGACGAAGCGCCCGTCTTCGGAAAGCATGATTCCCGAGCAGAAGTTGCTCCCTGCGTAGCCGGTCGGCAGGCTGGAGATGGTCTCACGTGGGGTGAGGTGTCCGTTCTCCGAATCGTAGTCGAAGCGGGCAATGGTCGAACCCTCCTCCTGGAGTGAGTAAAGCCATTTCCCGTTGGGGTGAAAATGAAAGTGGCGCGGGCCGTCACCCGGGGGGAGCGAGACGAAGGGCTCATCGTTGGGTGAGAGAGTTCCGTTATCCTCGTCGAACCTCCAGAGGTAAATTCTATCCTGACCGAGATCGACATGGAGAACGAATTTTCCCGAGGGGTCGGACTCTATCATGTGTGCATGAGCCTGGTCGTGTCCGCTGAAGGCAAAGCTTCCGGGAGGGGCGTTTGTAGCTTTGGCAGGGCCAACATCCCCGATGTCTTCTTTGACGTCGCTGGCTTCGCCGAGGCTGCCGTCAGGTTGAATCGGCAGAACTGCGACGGACCCGCCGAAGTAGTTGGCGACGAGGACGTATTTACCTGAAGGGTGGAGACTGAGATGGGCGGGGCCTTTCCCTTCCGAGCTGACCGAGTTGATCAGTGTGAGTTGGCCGTCGCCCGGATTGATGGCAAAGGCGCTTACGGAACCGGCTTCCTTTTCGCCGATTCTTTCCGTTTCGTTGACTGAATAAAGAATTGTTTTGTCAGCGTTGAAAGCCAACGCGCTCGGGCTGGTGCCCATTTCGTGAACGCCTGCCGGAGTCATCGCCCCGGTAGTGCGGTCGACGTGGAAGAGGTGAATGCCCCGACCGTTGCCCGGCGGCAGATCCACTTGCGTATCGAGCATGTTCTTGAGTGGCGACGTGTAGGTGCCGACGTAGGCGATCAGGGGCGGTGCTTTATCATCTGCAAGGGCAGTGAAAAGCGAAAGTGAGACGACGGTGAGAAGCGTGACGAGGAATCCGGTGATTGGTTTCATGAGCTGATAAGCGATTGGAAAGTGGTTTTATACCGGCTTCTCTGTCGGGCCGAAGGGTTCGACTTGAGTGAGGTGTTTCGACTCGAGCGCTTTGTAGCACTGAGGGAGGTCGAAGGTCTTGAGCACTCCGGGAATGAAGATGGAGTTCGGCCAGCCGTAGAGTTCCGTCGTGGCGATGTCTTCATAGCTGGAGAGTGAATTTTTGAGGGTCACCTCTTTCACCGCCGGGGAGAGCAGTGCCGCGAAAGTAGCGGGGACGGTTCCCCAGCCCTTGGCGACAAGGTGGACCTCGTTGTAGCCGAATGCACCGAGCCAGTCGATGACGCGTAGCACGTCGAGGGTTTTGCCTCCGATATAGGGTTTGCCTAACATGTTGGCAAAAACGGTGTAGAAATAGTCGGGGCCGTAGTAGCTGAGAGGGGCGCTCGTGGTCGTGCCGGGGAGCGATTCGCCAACACCGCGCACGTCGACTGCGAAAATTCCCGTGTCCTCTTCGGCGGCTTCAATCGTCTCGCGCAGTGTTTGATCGTCTCGAAGATCGGCGTCCGCTGAGTGATGGGAAACGTGCAGAATCGCGCGCCCTTTCCCTGCCGCCTGCGGTGGACGTGAATTCCATCGTTCCTGCGTCAACATGGTCACGAGCGCCTGGATCCCCGGTTCGGTCTCGATGGCATAGTTCATGAAATAGGGCGCAGGGTAGCCGCGCTTCAGCGAGGAGGGTCGGAGGTTCCGGAAATGGGGCGTACTGTCTTCGACTTCGCTCATCTTGAGTGAGGTTCGAACCGCCTCTTTGAGCTGGTCGCCGTCGAGCGGCTGGCGGGTTGCTGCGAGGCGCTTTGCTTCCGCTGAAGTGAAATCGAAGACGGTGCGACTCCCGAGTTTAGCCGCCTGGCCGTCGGGGCAGCACCAGAGCGTTTCGTCTTTTTCGATCGTGATTTCAGGTTCGGCTTCGACGTTTGGCCCCTCGGTGGCCTCATTGAACCAGCGATACATGGACTCGCGATTTTCCTGTGAAAAACCGTGGGGCGTCGGGCCGGCTTTGAGCGCGATATTATCCTCCGATCCGAGAAGTTTGTAGAGCTTCTTGAGGCGGGAAAGGGCCTCGAAGGATCCTCTGATATCGAAGTAGTCTTTCTCTTTGGGAAGGATCATGACCGGTTTCGGTGCCATTGCGGCGAGGAAGTCGTCGTGATCTAGATCGTTCGCGAGCGCCAGCGGTGGGCATTGTTCGCTGTCCTGAGGGAGTTCGTTCTCCATGTTGTGACGCCAGGTCGTGACGAAACACGAAGGCGCTGCCATCGACCAGCGGTGCTCGACTCCGCAAAGCCAGGTGGTCATGGTTCCGCCACCGGAGTTTCCGGTGACCCCGATCTGGTCGGGATCGACATCGGGACGTGTCAGGAGATAGTCGAGGGCGCAGATACCGTCCCACGCTCGCCAGGTCCCGAAGAATTCACCGAGAAGGGTTTGCTGGTTCCCAATGAGGTTGTGTTGGCGGGTGCCCACGGCAATGGCGTCCTTCCCGTCCTCTTTGATGTACTGTGAGCGTTCGCCCTGACCGATCGGATCGTAGATCAGGCAAACGTAGCCGAGGCGGGCGAGTCCCTGCGCGAAGGCCTGGTAGGATTCGGCGGCTTTTCCGTTAGACGAGTGGCCGCAGGTGCCGACAACTGCGGGCATGGGAAGATCTCTGCCTTTTGGAACGTAGAGGTTCGCTGTGACGAGAAACCCGGGGCGACTTTCGAAAATGAGGTTCTCTATGTTGTAGCTTTCCCGCTCGACAACGCTGGTGACTCTGGCGTTGAGCGGAGTCTTCTCTGCCGGAAAGGGGGCAAAGCAGGATTGAATCCTTTCGCGGACATCGGCGACGTAGGCTTCCGCGTCGGCTTTCGTCTCGATGGCTGCTTTGCGGGCGGCGCCGCGGCGCTCAGATTCGATGACCTGATCGAGGTAGTAATTGTGCACCATCCGCGGGAAGCGGTTGAGCGGTTGCAGCTCGTCCCCTGAGGAAGTGGCTGCGAGAGCATCGAAGCGGCTCAGCTGATGCGCAGCGGCGGTTACACCGGCAAGTTGAAGGAATCGGCGACGGGCGGTTGTGTTTTGACTATGGCTCTCTTTCATCACGGAAAGAGAGCGTATTCAATTCGGGCACGAAGGGGAGTCAATTCGCCTCCCCTCTTCGTGGGACTCCGGAGCTGTCTCACCGGAGGCGGTTTCGCCTGTTCTACTCCTTGATTTTCTTCGAAAAGTCCTTTTTAGCAGACTCAATCGTATCCTCGATTGCCTGATTGGCGGAGTTCGTCACTTTGTTGACCTGCTTCGATACGGTCTTCTTGATCGAGTCCGTATTGGCGGGGAACTCCTGTCCGGTGAAGTGCAGATACGCGGCAAACGCGACGAGGGCGATTGCAAGGATGACGATCAATTTCATGATCTTTTTGAAAATTCCGACTACGAGAATGATCGCGAGGACGGCGGCGATGACGAGATGCAGTGGATTCGATGATAGTTGGTTAAAGAGGTCTTGCATAAGGGGTTAGAGGATTGGATTGCCGACTTATTCACTAACGTGGTTGTTGATCGATGCAAATTGAAAGGTGCTTGGGTTTCTCGCGATTCTGAATACATGATTACGGATCGCACAACCGGTTCGAAACTTGACCTTGAGGCCCCTATCACCTGGACTAACAGAACGTCCGCATTTGAGAGCCCATGCCAGTTACCGATCATGAATTGAGTTGCGATATACTCGTCGCAGGAGGAGGACCTGCGGGGGTGCCGTGTGCGCTCGCGGCGGCCCGAAGCGGTGCAAAAGTGATTCTTTGTCAGGATCGGCCGGTCCTCGGGGGGAATGCCTCCAGCGAGGTTCGGATGCACATCGTCGGTGCGAACGGGACGGGCAGGTTTGACCGGGGAGAGGAACTGGTTACCGAGGCAAGGGAAGGTGGCATTATAGAGGAAATCCGGTTGGAGAATGCGGTGCAGAACCCCCAGCGTTCCGCCTCGGTCTTTGACCTGATCCTCTACGACAAATGCCGGGTGGAGCCGAATCTTGAACTGATGCTGAACACCGCTGTAGTTGGTTGTGAGATGGAGGGCTCAACGATTGTCGCTGCTTTGGCGGAGCGACAATCGACGGAAGACCGTTTCCGGATCACGGCGTCGGCTTTCGTGGATTGCACTGGAGACGGTCGTCTCGGAGTTGAGGCCGGAGCTGCATTTATGGAGGGGAGGGAGGGCCGTGAGTCATTTGGTGAAACTCTTGCAGAGGAGAAGGGCGATAACCAACGCCTCGGGTCCACGATTTTACTTCAGGCACGAAAGCACCCCATGGCGATGCCTTTTCTCGCTCCGTCGTGGGCGCGCCCTTTTTCGAAAGAAGATCTCAAGCTTCGGCTCTATGCCAATCCGGGTGAGGAAGAGCCGACTCATGAGTATGGATACTGGTGGGCGGAGTGGGGCGGCACTCGCGACACGATCAAGGACAATGAGGAGATTCGCGATGAGCTCCTCGCGATTTCCTTGGGGATCTGGGACCACATTAAAAACGGTCCCGGAGAAGAACGCTTTCAGGCTGATAATTGGGCACTCGACTGGATCGGGTTCCTTCCCGGAAAACGCGAGAGTCGTCGATTTGTCGGTCAGCATATCCTGACGGAACACGATTTACTCTCTTCGAGATCCTTTCCCGATGCGATCGCCTACGGCGGCTGGTCACTCGATCTTCATCCCCCGGAGGGCGTCGATGCTCCTGATATTGAGCCCTGCGTGCAGCATCCGGTTCCGGAGTTGTACGACATTCCCCTGCGGGCCTGTGTTGCCCGCGATGTCGAGAACTTGATGTTTGCGGGGAGGAATCTTTCCGCAACTCACATCGCATTTTCCTCCACCCGCGTCATGGCGACTTGCGCCACTGTCGGTCAGGGCGTGGGGACCGCTGCGGCAGTGGCAGTGGCGAAAGGTAAAACAATTTCTGAAGTCGCGGAGGATCCCGAGTGTATCGATGCGATCCAGCGCCATCTGCTTGATGACGATAGCTTTCTGATAGGGTTGGATCAGATTGCTGAAACGGATCCGGTTCGTTCCGCCCGGATTACAGCGTCGAGCGAGCTACCTGACGGGGCTGCTGCAAATGTCGCATCGGTACAAACCCGAAGCGTTCACGGGCCTTCCGGTTCCAGCCGGAGTCCGGCAGGGTCCCATCGCTGGATCTCGGATCCTCAAGCCGGGTTCCCGGCCTGGATTCAATTCGAGTGGCCCGAGCCAATCTCTCTGAATCGGATCCAATTGATTTTCGATACCGGGCTTCACCGTCACCTCACCTTGAGTCATCACGACGGCTACACTTCGAAGATGCAGTGGGGACGTCCTCAGGAGGAGACGGTTCGTGATTATGAAATAAAGATCAGGGTCGGTGGTGAGTGGCGCTGCGCAAAAGAAGTCAGTGGAAATTACCAGCGGCTCAACCGGCATGAATTGGGACTCAGCCCCGGAACTGAAGCTGTCCGAATTACGGTCCGGAAAACGAACGGGCTCGATCATGTCCGCATAGCCGCCGTACAAATAGGCTAGACAGGGCCGGTCACGCTTCGCACACTTCCCTTTTTTATCATGGCACCGGTTGATTGGATTATTCTTTGTCTCTACGCGATTTCCACGGTTGGGCTTGGCTGGTATTTCGGTCGCAAGCAATCCGACACCAGCGAGTATTTTGTGGGATCGGGGAACATGAATCCACTCCTCATAGGGGTTTCACTTTTTGCGACGCTTCTCAGCACGATCACCTACCTCGCGCTCCCGGGAGAGACTCTTGGAAAAGGCCCCATCTATTTAACCAACTACCTCGCGTACCCATTTATCTATCTGGTGATCGGCTTTGTGATTCTGCCAGTCTACATGCGACTGCGCGTTACCAGTGCATACGAATTGCTGGAAAACCGTCTTGGCCTCAGCATCCGGGTTCTCGGGGCGGCATTGTTTCTTCTGCTTCGTCTCGTCTGGATGTCCCTCCTCGTTTATCTGACCGCAAAGGCGATTGCGATTATGATAGGAGCGGGGGAGGAAATGGTTCCCTGGATAATCGTTGTGACGGGAATTTTTGCGATCACCTACACCTCGCTTGGCGGGTTGAAAGCCGTCGTCATCACCGACTTGATGCAGACGATTCTGCTCTATGGCGGTGCCTTACTGGTCATCGGAACGATCAGCTGGAAGATGGGGGGCTTCGGATGGTTCCCCACTGAGTGGCAGGGGGAGGTTTGGGACAGTCAGCCGATTTTCAGTCTCGATCCCTCGACCCGCGTCACCGTGATCGGATCGATACTCTCGGTGTTTCTCTGGGTCGTTGCCACCTCGGCTGGAGATCAGGTTTCGGTGCAGCGCTTCATGGCAACGAAGGATGCAAAGACAGCGCGCAGGGCAACGGCGATGCAGTTGATCATCGGCATGGTTGTGGGGCTCACCCTCGGCGTGGTGGGGATGGCCCTGCTCGGCTACTTTCAGGCGTATCCGGATCTGCTCCCGGGCGAGGGAAGTATCGGAAGTCAGGCGGATAAGATTTTCCCCCACTTTATCGCTTTCCATCTTCCTCCGGTGGTTACGGGGCTGGTTGTCTCAGGTCTCTTTGCCGCCGCGATGTCGAGTATTGATTCGGGCGTCAATTCGATCACCGCTGTCGTCATGACGGACTTCCTTGATCGTTTCGGGATGAAGCCTGATACCGAGAAAAAGCACATTCGGTTTGCGCGTATTTTGGCCATCGCGATTGGTGTGGTCGTGGTTCTTCTGAGTGCGATCGTGAAATACATTCCCGGTAATTTTATGGCAGTGACTAACAAAACGGTAAATTTACTGACCGTTCCGATTGCCCTTCTCTTTTTCTTTGCTTTGTGGGTGCCGTTCTCCAATGCTCGAGGTGTCTGGGTCGGAACGATTGCCAGTGTCAGTTCGGCGCTTCTCGTAGCTTTCTCCGGTAGCTTTTTCGGAGTGAACCCGGCGACGGGGTGGTTCGCCTTCTCCTTCGGCGCTGAAGGAATCGATCTCGCTCCGGTCAGCTTTCAATGGATTGCTCCGGTCGCACTTGTCGTTGGCGTCAGTGTGGGGCTCGTTGCCTGCAAGGTATTCTCTCCAAAAGCACCGGCATGATATTGAAACGAATCGTTCTCCTTGCCGTGCTTGTCGCCTTCTTTTCGATGGGGCAGGGTAAAGATGATTGGCAGCTTGATCCCGAAGTGCGGGCGAAGTGTCTATCTGTTCTTCGTGAAGGATTGGCCTCCGGTGAATTCTGGCCATCGATGCATGCGGCGGAGGCACTCACCGTAGCGGGCTTCGGGAAAGAAGTGCAGGATTTCCTCGTCCCGAAACTTGAAACCGAGGACGACGATCAACGCAGGTGCGGGCTTGCGCGGGAGTTGGTTCGTTCCGGTGATATGGCGAAGAGTGCTGTGATGATGAAGATATTGCAAAAGGAGGATCCCCACGGTCATGTGCATGCGGCGGAGAGTCTTTACAAAGTGGGCTGGATGGGAGGCTTCGAGCCGCTGAAGACGGTATTTTCTGAGACGGATCAGATGCCTTTGAAAATCATGGCTGCGTCAGCTCTCGCCAAATACGATCGAGACGAATCCGGAGAAGAGGCGATCGCTTTTCTTCGGAGCACCCTGAAGGAGGAAAAGGATCCCGCCATCTTCCGGCTCCCTGCCTGGGTCCTCTCTCGAATCGGGGATAAGAGCGACCGCGAACTGATTCGTTTGAGACTGAAGGATGCCGACGATCCGCTCGTTCATGCTTTCCTTGAGCACGCCCTCGCTGCCCTCGGCGATCCCGATGGAAAAGAGGCACTCCTGGAGAACCTTAAGTCTGACGACCCTGTCATTCGCACCTATGCTGCTGTATTCGCGGGGGAGTCCGGAATTTTTGAAGCAGTGCCCGATCTGATTGGACAACTGGAAGATGAAAATCTCGATGCCCGGATTCGCGCGGCTCAGGCTCTTTTGACCCTCGATTTGTAACCATTTAATATCTATGAGAAAAAGTAAAACACTCGCCCGGATTCGGGCCGGAGAAGTCATTCGAACCTGTGTTCTCGGCCACTTTGTTCCCGCCTACGTTTTTCAAGCGGCCCGTGCCGGCTACGACTGCATCTGGCTCGATCTTGAGCATCGCGCGCTCACGATCCGTGAGATTCAGGTATTGCTGACCTACTCCCATTTGTACGACATCGATATCATGCTGAGACCTCCCACTTTGGAGAAAACGGGGCTCTACCGCTACCTTGAAGAGGGCGCTGCGGGATTACTCATCCCGCATGTCTCGACCGCAGAAAAGGCGGCCATGTTAGTTGATGCGGTGAAGTTTCCCCCGATCGGTGATCGCGGGATCGACAACGCGGGAATCGATTCCGATTTCAATACTCACAGTGTCGATGATTACGTGAAGTGGGCGAACAGTGAGACCTTTCTCGCGGTTCAAATAGAAACCCCTGAAGGAGTTAGGAACGCGGACGCGATTGCGGCGACGAAAGGCGTCGACGTTCTCTTCGTCGGTCCCGGTGATCTGGGCCTGCGTCTCAGCCAGACCGGCGAAATGACTTTGGATGAAGCCTGGGAGCTTGTCGCGGCTGCCTGTAAGAAGCACGGCAAAGCGTTCGGTGGTCCTACCCTTCCGATGGCGGAGATGCAGAAGCGGAAAGATCAGGGGGCTCAGCTTTTGATTAACAACAGCGAGTTTCAGGCGATCCGGGCAGGGCTCGCGGAAAATATAGGCAAGTTCGATGAGCTTAGCTGAACTGATTCGACTCGACGGAAAACGGGCTCTTGTCACCGGCGGGACAAACGGGATCGGGAAAGGCTGTGTTCTAGAGCTCGCCGGCGCCGGGGCCGATATCATTTTAAATGACAGGCCGGGAAGCATCCTTCTGGATGAGGTCGCCGATGAGATTCGCGCGCTCGGTCGACAATGCTGGACCGTCGAGGAGGATGCCTTTACGCGGGAGGGATGTGAGTCACTCGTTGAGAAGGCGATTGAGGCGGCGGGACGCATCGATATTCTTGTGAGCAATCCCGCTTACGGAAAGCGATGTGAGTTTGTCGAGTTTCCGGCGGACGAATTTGACAAGGTGATCGATGCGACTTTTAAAGCCGGGTTTCATCTCAGTCGTGCCGTTGCCCGTCACATGATTGAGTCGAAGATCGAGGGGAGCATCCTGTTCATCAGCAGCGTTCAGGCTGAAATGCCGATCGCTCGCTGTGCACCGTATGGCGCGGCGAAAGCGGCGTTGAATCATCTTACGCAAAGCATCGCTGTGGAGATGTTTTCCCATCGAATCAACGTCAATGCGATCGAGCCCGGTTGGATTGACACGCCGAATGAGCGACGTGAATTTACCGAAGAGACAATTCAGAGCGAAGGGAGGAAGCTTCCCTGGGGTCGTCTCGGATTGCCATCTGATATCGGGAGGGCCGCGGCCTTCCTGGCTTCAGAGGCCGCTGATTATATCACTGGAACGATACTCCCGGTTGACGGCGGTTTTCGCTTCAAAAGCATGCAGGCAGATTCGGTAAAAGATATCCGGGATCAGGAATAGCGATCAGGAAATCCCCAGAATCTCGAACGCGTCGCGGTGGATGAGTTTTTCGATCTCGTCTTCGTTGAGCCGCGGAAGCGCGGTTCCTTCGAGTTGGCTGTTGAGATTCCGCAGCCCGTCGACCGATTCATTAACGGTCGTAAACGGGTAGTCAGATCCAAAAAGCAGTTTGTTCCAGACGCCGTATTCCTGCACTAACATGAGACTGTTGTAGAGCTGCCACGGACGGTAGTGGAGCGCGCTGATATCGGCGTAGACATTCGGGTGCTTCCGGATCGTGGCGACGCATTCGCCTTCGTAGGGATGGCTCAGGTGGGCGAGGATAAATCGGATCTCGGGGTATCGTGTTGCGACCGGTTCGATCAAGCGGGGCAGGGTGCAGGCGAGCGGTGCCTGTCTCACAAAGGTTGTCCCGGTGTGGAGGAGAACGGGGAGATTGTGTTTGTCGCAATACTTCCACAGCGGTTCGAGGCGGGAATCGTCGACTCCGAATCCGGCATACATCGGGAGAAGCTTCACGCCGCGAAGTCCGAGTTCCTCGTGGCCGTGACGCATTTCCTCTTCCCAGCTTTCCTGAGTGGGATCGACCGAAAGAAAGCCGACGAGATGTTCGGGATCGCGGGCGACGTAGGAGGCGACATATTCGTCATCAACCCACATCCCGCTGAGTTTCGCTTTTCCGCCGAAGACGGCGGCTCTCGTTCCGGCAGGGGCGGAGTTTTGATAGTCTTCGAGTCGAATCGTGAGATCGACCTTTGCCCCGGCTCTCGCTGCAGTTGCCTGTTTGATAAAGTCGTCGTTGAACGCTTCGGGAAAGGGCCAGGTGTGACTGTGTATGTCGGTGATCATGTCTAATCTTCGAGAGTTGCTTCTATCATTAAATCGAAAAGGCGGTCCACTTCGTTTCGCGTTTCCCCGTCAATCACGAAACTTCTCGGCCCCCGCACCACTTCATTCGTGAAGATGCCCTGACGAACCAACAAATGTTTCTCGACCGCGAGGAAGCCATCGAGGCTGGTCTGCAGACTGATGAGCGAACTGAGTGGGCCGTGGATCCAGCTGGCGCGTTTCATGTCGCCTTTTTCAAGGGCTTTCCAGAGCGGGACAATTCCCCGAATGAGATCGGCACCGGGCATGGTCCCGGAGATGCCGCGTTGGTAGGAATCGACGAGAGCGATTCCACCGGTGCCTTCGAAAATGCGGGCTGTTGAATCCGTGGCATCACGCAGTGCGGAAAGCCTCGGCCCAATCGGAACGGCCTCCGGTTTGAACCAGACGCGATCCGCTCCGAAGGAATCGAGCAGTCCGGCTTGAAATTCAATCGACATGGGGAGACCGACGTAGCCACTCGCATCCTGAACCACGATGGGGATCTCAACCGCGTTGAAGAGTCGCTCGTAGTATCCAGCGAGTTCATCGCTTGTCGCTCCGGTGGCGACCGGTGGGATTGCCATGAGAGCGGTCGCTCCGGCTGACTCGGCCTGTTTAGCGAAGGCTTCTGCCTGACGGGATGATTCAGCGCCCACACTGATAATGGCGGCGCCCCGGCCATGGGCGAGTTCGCAGGATTTCTCGGTGAGTGCGTGTCGTTCGCGGTCCGAGAGTCGCAACACTTCGGAGACCATTGCGAGGACGATGCCGTCGGCACCTTCGTTAAAAAGCCAGTCGATTTCGCGGGCCAGTGTCTCGAAATCGATACTCTCGTCCAGATGAAAAGGGGTCTGAAATACGGGGAGCACGCCCGTGACAGTTTTTGATTTGTCGTTCATGGTGGATCCCGATTATCTCTATCGAACTTATTTGAATTGGAAAAGAAATGAATTCTCCTATGTCCGGCTCTAACCGCATTTTGATTATTGGCGTAGGTTCCATCGGAGAGCGGCATCTGCGTTGTTTCAAGGCAACGCAGCGATGTGAGGTCGCCTTTTGCGAGCCGAATGAGGAACGCCGGAACGAGATCGCGGCACGGTATGAGGTGGATGGATACGACTCATGGGAAAGCGCTCTCAAAGCGGAGACGTTTTCGGCTGCGGTGATAGCTTCACCGGCGCCCTACCACATTCCCACAGCGCAGGTGCTTGCGGAACGGGGGATCGATTTGCTGATCGAGAAACCACTGAGTCTCAACACCGACGGGATTGCTGGTTTGATGAAAACCGCAGAGAAAAATAAGACGCGCATCGCGGTCGGGTATGTTTACCGGGCACTTCCCGCGCTTCAAAAGATGCGGGCGGCTGTCCTCTCGGGACGTTTCGGGAAGATCGTTCAGGTTCAGGTTCAAGCCGGTCAGAATTTCCCGTTCTATCGCCCTGCTTATAAAGATATTTACTACGCGGTTCCCGAGTTGGGAGGCGGTCTCATCCAGGATATGTTGCCCCATTCACTCAACGCGGTCGAGTGGATCGCAGGGCCGGCGACCAGAGTCGTGGTCGATGCCGGGCACAAGGTTCTTGAGGGCGTAACCGTCGAAGACACTCTCAATCTTATCGCCCGGCACGGGGAGGTCATGTCCAATTTCACGGTCAATCAGCACCAGCCCGTGAACGAATTCGTGATGACGGTGGTTTGCGAAAAAGGGGCCGCCCGTTGGGAGCTTTCCGGACAGCGGTGGCTTTCCGCCTCTGAAAATGGAGGTGACTGGACCGAGGAGGAGGCTTTCGTTCACGAGCGCGATGACTACTACATTCTGCAGGCCAATGCCTTTCTCGATCTCCTTGAAGGCAAAGCGGATTCACTCTGCCCGCTCGAGGATGGGATCAAGACACTTCACAGCATTCTCGCGATCCTCGAGTCTCGGAAAAACGGTGCCTGGGTCGATGTTTCTTAATTCAATCTAATCACAATGAGCAACCCCACCGTTCACGAACTTTTTGATCTCTCAGGGCGTGTCGCGCTGATTTCCGGCGCGTCCGGCTGGCTCGGCAGCGCGATGGCAGCAGCACTGGCAGAGGCCGGGGCCAATGTCGTCGTCGCAAGCCGCGATGCTGCCTCGGGAAAGGCTGCGGCGGAGGCGCTCAGCACTGAAAAAGGGAATCGTCATTTCGCAGTTGTGCTCGATCAGCTCGACGAAGATTCAATTGCGGACGGGTTTGCCTCGGCCGTCGCTTTGGCCGGTAAGGTCGATATTCTAATCAACAATGGCCACGCCGCCGACGGACATGATTTGTCCGACGTCACCGGCGAGCAGTTCAACCGGGTCCTTTCCAATTCGACGGGCTGGTTTCTGCTTTCCCGTTGCTTGCGGGATCATCTCGTCGAGCGGAAAGCCTCTGGAAATATTGTCATGATAGGATCGATGTATGGTCAGGTCGCTTCGTATCCCGATGCCTACGAGGATATTTGTGCGGGTAGCCCTGTCTCCTACCATGCTCTCAAAGGAGGGATTATCCACATGACGCGTCATCTCGCGGTCTACTGGGCGCGTGACAATGTCAGGGTGAACTGCCTCAGTCCCGGGCCCTTTCCGGGAACCGGTGTTCCGGAAGCGCTCAAGGAACGACTTGAGTCAAAATCGCCAATGGGCCGGATGGGGACACCGCACGAACTCAAGGGTGCTCTTCTACTTCTCGCGAGTGATGCAGGCAGCTACATCACGGGGCAGAACCTCACGGTCGACGGTGGTTGGACGGCGTGGTAGTGGCATTACTTCATCATCGCTTCGGTCATCCGGAGCGCTTCGAAGTTCGGCTTCACGCGGTGAACGCGATGGAGGGGGACTCCGAGCTCCCGTGCGTGGGAAGTGATCGCCACGGTGGGCCATTCGCGGTCTTCGATTGAATCGGAACCGATCGCTTTTCCGATAAAGGATTTCCGCGAAACACCGAGAAGGAGCGGACGGCCTTCGACCACGAGTTGATCGAGGTGTTTGAGAAGCGCGAGGTTGTGTTCCTGCGTCTTTCCGAAACCGATGCCGGGGTCATAGACAATCGTTTCGGGATCAATTCCGGCTTCAACAAAGGAAGCGT
Organism: Verrucomicrobiales bacterium; assembly: GCA_029213065.1. GTDB lineage: Bacteria > Verrucomicrobiota > Verrucomicrobiia > Verrucomicrobiales > DEV007 > Arctic95D-9. The sequence continues at coordinate 23,585 of JARGPH010000023.1, forward strand.
GGCGCTCTGTGAAAAACTGACGAATTTCCCCGACGACATCTTCATAGGCGGGGGCGGCCTGCATCGTTCGCGGGGTTCCCTGCATGTGCATGACGACGAGTCCGGGACCCGTTTTTGCGGCGAGTGCGATCATCCCGGGATCACGAAACCCGGTCACGTCGTTGATGATTTTCGCTCCGGCAGCGATGGCCTTTTCGGCGACCTCCGGTTTTGAAGTGTCGATCGAAATGACGACTTCAGGATTCGAGCGGGTCAGCGCTTCGATCACGGGAATGACGCGCTCGCACTCGTCTCCGGTTGAGACTTCAGGTGCTCCGGGACGGGTCGATTCCCCGCCGATATCGATGATGGCGGCGCCCTCGCTGATGAGGGTCAGGGCCTGTTCGACGGCGGCGGCTACCGAGTCATAGCGACCACCATCCGAAAAGGAGTCCGGGGTGACGTTGAGAATGCCCATGATCTCACCCTGCTTCGAAAAGTCGAAGGTGTGATCTGCGCAACGCCACTTCATGAGAGATCAGACGTTTGAACTTTCGGTTGCTCCGCCAATCTAGGCGAGAGCAGGCTCGCGAGGGCGGGTGTCTTCCGCTTCCGGTGAATCCTGTCCGCGGTTTGGCTTCTGAGGCTCGAGGCCGAGCTTTTTGAGGAGATTCAAATCCGCCTGTGACTGAGGGTTCCCCGTCGTAAGGAGTTTGTCACCGTAGAAAATGGAGTTCGCTCCGGCAAAGAAGCAAAGCGTCTGGAGCTCTTCGCTCATTTGCTTGCGACCGGCGGAAAGACGAACTTTCGCTTTGGGAATCGCGATACGGGCGATCGCGATCATGCGAACGACTTCGAAGGAATCAACGCCCTGGGATTCCGCGAGCGGCGTGCCGGGAATCGGAACGAGCGAGTTGATCGGAACGCTCTCCGGCTGCGGATTGAAATTGCTGAGAATCTCCAGCATTTTGATGCGGTCATCGGTGGTTTCGCCGAGACCGAGAATTCCGCCGGAGCAGACTGACATCCCCGCGTCCTGAACGTGACGGAGGGTATTGAGTCGATCCTGAAAAGTGTGCGTCGAAACGATGTTCTTGTAATGCTCAGGAGAAGTGTCGATATTGTGATTATAGGCGGTCACACCGGCCTCTTTCAGCTTTTGTGCCTCGACTTCACCGAGCTCGCCGAGCGTGGTGCAGACCTCCATGCCGAGCTCGCTTACGCTTTCAACGATGTCGAGAACCTGATCGAAACGTTTCGTGCCATCGCGAACGCCCTTCCAGGCAGCTCCCATGCAGAAGCGGGTCGAACCGTTGTCGAGAGCCTCTTTGGCGCGCTCCATGATATCGCATTTCTCCATGAGTCGCTCGGCACCCACTTCGGTGGTGTAGCGGGCTGACTGGGCGCAATAGGAGCAATCCTCGGAGCAACCGCCTGTCTTGATGCTGAGAAGGGTGCAAAGTTGAACTTCATTCTCGGGCCAGTTGGCCTCGTGAACTTTTCGTGATCGTTGGATCAGGTCGAAAAAAGGAAGATCGTAAAGCTTTTTGAGTTCGTCGAACTGCATGATGTCAGGGCCGTAGCCGGTGGGTTTCGAATTACCGGCAAGATCACCGATTATCGACAAAATGAGACCACGAAATTGGCAAAAATCACCCTTTTGTTGCAAAAAAGACACCCGTTTGGGGGCTCGTCGGGTGTTTTGCGGCGGAATGGGGGAGATGGAGGGAGTGAGAGATTGGGCGAGTGGGAGACCTAAGAGGGTTGAATGGGAGAGCTAACCCTGTTGGGTTCGAGTCGGGTGGAGGGAACTCGTAGCACTGTGGGCGCTGGCAGGGCGTTGAGACAGGGGCTTTGAAAACAGGTAGAAAACCTGTTCTACTTTTTTGCGTGGCGGCGGATTGGCCCTTCTATCCGCAGAGATCCAGGTTGAAATCGGGCTCCCTATTGAAGAAGCTCCCGACAACACATTTGATCGACATGAAACTATCGCTACTGCTTTCCCTTGTTCTGATTTTCACGGCTTCGGCCTCACTCAAGGGGGCTGATACTCCTCCGGCGATTCCTCTCTGGGAGGCTGGTGCACCGGGTTCGGAGGCGCGGAAAGATGAAGCGGAAAAGATTGAGGGGACGAATATCACGAATGTTCACAATCCGTCTCTGACGCCTTATTTGCCTGACGCGGATAAGGCGACGGGCACGGCGGTGATCGTCTGCCCGGGTGGTGGTCATAAGAAGCTGTGCGTGGGGCACGAGGGCTATGCCTTGTGCGAATGGTTTCGTGATCAGGGGATTGCGGCTTTTCTTTTCAAATACCGTCTTTCCAATGAGGAAGACACTCCCTACACCCTCGAAGGGGATGCGATGGACGATACCCGAAGGGCGATCCGGACGGTGCGAAGCCGCGCGAAAGAATGGAATATCAACCCCGACCGGATCGGAATCCTCGGATTTTCCGCCGGAGGAGAGCTTGCGGCCTACGCCGCGATGTGGCCGGAGGCGGGCGATCCGAAAGCGACTGACCCGATTGAGAAAGTGAGCAGCCGTCCCGACTTTCAGGGTCTGATTTATCCGGGGAAATCCGATACCTTTACCGTCGAAGAGGGAATGCCTCCGGTGTTTATCGCCTGCGGATACGGGGATCGTCCTGACATCGCCAAAGGGATGGCTTCGGTTTATTTGGAATACAAAGAAGCCGGCGTGAAAGCAGAGCTCCACATTTACTCGAATGCCGGTCACGGATTCGGGTATCGTCACGATTCAACGAGCGCGGCGGGCAAGTGGGTCGACCGGTTTCAAGAATGGCTCGTCGACAGTGATCTGCTCTGAGCGTGCTCCTTTCCGCATGTAGTCACCTTGACCGCGGAAGCGCTGCCTTATACGGTCGCGCTTGTGAAATTTTCTATGCTTTTCAATCCAATGAAACTCTCCGGTATCAAACCACTCGTTCTCTTATTCGCTCTTTCTGTCGTCGGTCAGGCGAAAGCCGATGTCACGGTTGGCAAGATTTTCGCCAGCAACATGGTGGTTCAGCGTGACACCGAAGCGCCGTTCTGGGGAACCGCAGACGCCGGAGAGAAAGTGGCGCTCTCGGCCTCGTGGGGTGCTGAAGCGGAAACCACTGCCGATGCCGACGGACGCTGGCGGGTGAAGCTCGAGACGCCTCCCGCGGGAGGTCCGTTTACGATTACAATTCAGGGCAGGAATAAGGTCGAATTGACCAATGTGTTGTCAGGTGAAGTTTGGCTCTGTTCGGGGCAGTCGAACATGCAGTGGAGTGTGGCCAATTCGGACAACGCGAAGGAGGAAATCGCGAATGCGAATCATCCTGAGATTCGACTCTTCACGGTGCAGAACGACGCCCGAAACGAAGCGGTTGAGGAGCTGGTGCGGGTCACGAGTTGGGTGCCCTGTTCTCCGGAGAGTGTGCCGGGTTTCAGCGCGGCGGGCTATTATTTTGGCCGCAAGCTGCAAGAGGATCTGAACGTGCCGATCGGTCTGATCAATTCCTCCTGGGGTGGCACCGGTGTGGAGGCGTGGACGCCTTCGTGGGGGCAGGAGGATGATGAGGTGGCTCAGCGCATCAAGGAGAGCTGGGACAAGCGGGATGCAGACTACACCCCTGAAAAGGAGCAGGCTCTCTTCGAAAAGCAGACTGAGGAATATAAGGTCAAATACGAGGAATGGGTCAAAGGAGGCAAGGAAGGGAATGCTCCCCGCAAGCCGCGCAAGGAAGGTCAGCCTCATGACAACCGGAACTATCCCTCCAACCTCTACAACTCGATGATCCATCCCATCCGCACCTTCGCGATCCGCGGTGCGATCTGGTATCAGGGCGAACACAATGCGGGGCAGGGGGCTCACTACGAAGTGATGTTGACCAATCTCATTGAATCGTGGCGCAAAGACTGGGGCTACGATTTTCCTTTTTACGCGGTTCAGTTGCCTAATTTTATGGGGGCGTGGAAATCCCCGGTCGAGGACAGTGGCTGGGCGCAGACCCGGGAAGCCTTCATTCGCGTAGGGGAGAACGTGCCGAATACCGGCATCGCGATCACGATTGATATCGGGGAAGCCGAAAATATTCACCCTTCCAACAAGCAGGATGTCGGTGACCGCCTCGGCCGCCTAGCCCTGCGTAAGACCTATGGGAAAGAGGGATTTGCCTGGTCCGGTCCGATTCCTGAAACCTGTGATTTCAGCGATGGTAAAGCGGTCGTGACATTTGAAACCGGCGGCGCGCCTTTGGGTATCCGTGACGGCGAGACTCTGGAAGGCTTTGCTCTCACGGGCGATGACGGCGTTGCCTACCCTGCCAAAGCAATCATTGAGGGGGAAAACAAGGTCGTCGTGAGTTGTGAAGAGGTCCCTGAACCTTTCATGATTCATTACGCGTGGGCTAACAATCCGATCGATCCCGGTGGACCGATTGGCGCAGCGAACCTCGTGAATAAGGGCGGTTTGCCGGCGACGCCGTTCCGCTTCGGCTCGATTCCACCTTTCGATACCTTCGCCAAAACGCTCCCCGAAGAGGCCGGGAAATACGAGCTTCTTTACGCCTTTGACCCTCTGCAAGCTAAGCTCACGGGAGGCAATGATTTTGTCTATGAGGTCGATAACTCCGCGACCCTTCAGGGCCCCGTCAAGAAAGTCGCCTACTATCTGGCGCTTCAGGATATGGAGGGAAAAACCACCTACGCCTTCGTGAGCATGGACCCGTTTGATTCCGATCTGAAAAAGTTGGGGGTGCCAGCGAAGAGCAGCGGGGCGCGTTTCCAGCAGAAAGTGACCGGGGCGCTTATCAAGTCCAATGCCGCTAATGTGAAAGCGGGTGAATTCCCCGAAGGCTGCAACATCGAGTTCTGGGACTGCAACTATGGTCCCGGCAACCAGACCGGGATTGAGGGTGGTGACAACGCGACGTTCGACTTCGGAGATCAGATCAACACGGAGGTGTCACCGGGCTACAGTTGCATGCAGATACACAACTGGCAGCACAAGCAGACCGTGATCGCTTTTAACAAATTCGGTTCCGGCAAGAACTGTGATCTCGGGGTTGGAAACTGTGAGATACCCGGGGAGAACCCGGACTGGACCTTCACTTCGAGCGGTAATCAGACTGCCCGGGCGGAATTCAAAGTGCTGATTCTCCGGTAGAGTGACAGGGGCACCGGGGAGTAGGCGTGGTCAGGTAGTTTCTTTCGCCAACTCCTTCTCCAATCCGTCACAAATCGTCTCGAGCACTTTGATGCGGGCGTAGCGTTTGTCGTTGGCCTCGACGAGAGTCCAGCGGGCGCGGTAGGTGCTGGTGCGTTCGACCATTTCGTTGACGGCTGCTTCGTAGGCATCCCATTTTTCACGGTTCCGCCAGTCCTCCTCGGTGAGTTTCCACTTCTTGTGAGGGAGCTGCTTGCGTCGCTCGAATCGCTGGCCCTGCTCTTCTTTGGTGATGTTCATCCAGAACTTGCAGACGACGGTGCGATTGCTGACGAGCTGTGCTTCGAAGTCATTGATCTCGGCGTAGGCGCGCCTCCACTCATCTTCGGTCGCAAAGCCCTCGACGCGTTCGACGAGAACGCGGCCATACCACGAGCGGTCAAAAATGGTGACACGACCGGCGAGGGGAATATGACGCCAGAACCTCCAGAGGTAGTGGTAGGAAAATTCCTCGGCTGTCGGGGCCATGATAGGAATGACCTGGGAAAGTCGTGAATCGAGACCGGGGATGATTCTGCGAATCGCGCCGCCTTTTCCGGCGGCGTCCCAACCTTCGAAGGCGATGACGGTGGAGATCCCGGCATCCTGGGCCTGACGGGAAAGCAGGTTGAGGCGGCCCTGCAATTCCTCGAGCCGCTCGGCATACTCCGCTTTGGCCAAACTCAGGGTCATGTCGAGCTGGCTCAAGATCGTAACGCCCGGGGTGGGATTGTAGGAGAGGTCGGAAATGGCCTCGGTCTCGACTTTGGCTGCTTTTGCTTCGCCGCCGGATGGCATTGCCTGCTGAATGTGGCGGCGAATGCGCTCGAGGAGAGTCCCCGCGACGGAGAGAGTCCGGTAGCGTTCATCGGCTCCCTCGACGATATGCCATGGGGACTGGCCGCGGCTCGTTTTGGTGATGGCTCGCTCGCTCGCCTCGGTGAAATCGTCGAACTTCTCCCAGTTCTCCCAGTCTTTTTCTTTTACCCGCCAGCTCGTGAGGGGATCCTCTTCAAGCTGTTGGAAGCGTTCCTTTTGCGCATCGCGGCCCAGGTGCATCCAGAATTTCACGATGAGGACCCCGTCGTCGGTGAGCGCTTTCTCGAAGTTTAAAATCTGGTCGAGTTCCTCGTCGAATTCCGCGTCAGATGTCTTGTTGTAGACCCGGTTGAGAATGGGATCTGAGTACCAGGCGCTGAGAAAGAAGCCGATACGACCGAATGCGGGGAGGTCTCTCCAGTAGCGCCAGAAGGTCGGGCGCTGCGCCGTTTCCTCGGTCGGCGTTCCATAGGCCCTTGCGATGAGTCCGCGAGGGTCGAGCCATTCGTGGAGGAGGTTGATCGTTTCGCTTTTTCCCGCTCCATCGACTCCGCCGAAAAGGACGATGACGGGGAAGGGGGCCTTCCTCAGGGCGGTCTGAGTTTCGAGAAGTTGCTGTCTCAAAGGAGGGGCCTTTTCGGCGTAGTCTTCTTTTGAAACTTTTCGATCAAGCTCGGCGGTATCAAACATAATAAGGTCGGATGGTAAGAGACCTTATTCCGATTGAGCGGCACAGACATCTGAAAATGTGAAAAATTGGGTTTTCCACGGTTCGGGCGAAAGGTATTCTCAACGGGACGTGATGACCTGATGTCCGGTTCCGGAGTGCCTTGAGTATCAGGGAACTCCGGTTTTTCTATGAGGTGCTGAATGGACAAATCCTTTACAAAAATGACGATACGATGTGCGACGGCCAATGATGAAGCGGCGATTCGTGAGCTTGTTTTCGGTATTCTCGGGGCCTACGGGCTGGAACCTTCCCCTGAAGATACCGATGCGGATCTCTACGATCTGAAGGGGCATTATTTCGACTGCGGGGGAGATTTCTCGGTCATGCTCGATCTGGACCAGATCATCGGAACGGTTGCGATTCACAACATGGGAAGTGGCCTCTGTGAACTGAGAAAGATGTATCTCGACCCTGACTATCGCCGCCGCGGCCTCGGTCGGCAGCTGTTGGATTACAGCCTCGGGAGGGCCCGTGAACTCGGGTTTCGGCGAATCACGCTTGAGACAGCGTCGGCGCTGAAAGAGGCAATCGCTCTATACGAAAGCTATGGCTTCAAGCGAATCGACCCGGAGCATCTCGCGCCACGATGTGATATCGCGATGGCTCTGGACCTCAAGGTGAGGCCGGGCGGGGCTAGCTGCTCCAGCGTCCGCCGGGAGAGACGAAGGGAAGCATTTGGCGCCAGGTCTCGGAGTAGTCCGTTTTTCCGATCGCGCCGATCATTTTCTGACCGGTCTGCCGTTTCCACTCTTTGGTGAAAGACTCGGCACTGTGGCAGCCCCAGCTCTTGCAGTAGGCACCTTTGGCGAAAATTTTGCGATCGATTTTCCGGATGTCACGCTGGTGCAGAAACACTTTAGATGCACCGAGGATGTGGTTGCTGTAGTCGAGGACGAAGCAGTACTTATTGGAATGACCGAAATATTCGAAGCCTGAAACCTTGACCTGCTTGCGGTTCTGGCCGGCGTTGAGATAATTGATGAGCTGTTCGGTGGTGTCGTACCAGACCAGCTTGATTTTGTATTTGTCGCGGACGCTCTCGATGTTGGCGATGAGGGGATCACCGTCCTCTTTTTCGCGTGAAACATAACCGGGACGATAGACGAGCCAGGTGATGTTGATCTGGTCGTTGGTTGCTTTTTGAAGCTGTTGCACGCGAATGCGGGCAGTGCGGATGAAATTGCCCCACCACTGATCGTGTCTGTGTGCTTCGCGACGGTAGTTCTCCCAGTAGCGCAGTGCCGGTCCGCCCGATACGAGGATGTATTCGTCGTTCGGGTCGAGTGCGGCCTCGGCGGATTGGTCGAAACTGCAGAAGAGGAGCAATGCCGCGAGAAAAACGGTGAAGAAGCTGGAAGATTTCAGAAACATGATCCCTCGGTGGGTGGTTGTTTAAATTTTCGGCAGGTGCCAATAATACGGTCTCCTATCGCAAACGCAACCGGCGCAAAAGAATCAGCTTAAGCCGATCCATTGAGTGACGCGATTTCCGATACGGTCGATGAATTGATAGACCATACGTTTGCGTCGCTCTTCTTCTTTCCGTTTTTCCTCCTGCTCGCGAATCTGAGCGTCATATTTCACGAGTTTTTGATGGTGACGATTGATGCGTCCGACAAACCAGCGCCAGGTGCCTCCGGGTTGACCGTTTTCCATGAGGAAATGCGGGCAGTTTTTGTTGGGAGTATCATAGCCCTCACGCGGCCAGTGGTAATGAGCGCGGATGTTCTCAATCGGAATATTGTGATGATACATCAATGATGCGGCCAGTTTCGCGGTGCGATCCATTGTCGCGAGCTGGTTGTTTCCCTTGTGCTCGCACATTTCGATTCCGATTGAATAGGTGTTTCCGGGGCCGTCGAAATCGGCGTGCTCGCCACGTTCGTCCGTGGGAATGTGCTGAATTACGGTGTCGTCCTGAACCGTGAAGTGCCAGCAAAGATAACCGCAAACCCCGCCGCGGAGGGCTCCCCGTTTCAGGGCTTTGGCATGGGCGTAGGCATCACCGGTGTAGTTCTGGGTGCTGTGAATTGTGATGAACTTGGGATCCAGTTTCCGGAAGAGACGACGACCGTATTTTCCTTTCTCAATGAGATCCACTTTCAGGTTCAGCTCCTTGTTTGCCTCGTTTGGATTCACGGCAACGTCAGCGATTGCTCCCATTTCGCGTTCCCAGAGTTGGCTCTTGGAACTCGATGAAGAGGAGGTGGTATTGCAGGCGGGAAGCGCAATGAAAACACAGAGAAGACAGGCTGCCGTGAGGGCGTGAACAAGTTTTTTCATGAAGTGGGATGATTCAAGAACGGAGCAGTAACTTACGATCACAGGGATAAATTCGCAAATTTATTTAACAAAATTTAAAAACTTATTAGCATTGATAGTCAATGTTGGTATAAAACAGGCGTGAGTCGCCTGTAATTTTATAAAAGTAACGTTCTAGCGCTCCAGGATCTCGACTTCGTAGCCGTCGGGATCGGTCACGAACGCCATTTTCGACTTGGCGCCGGAAGGGAATGCTTCGCGCCAGTCTTCGGGCCAGATTTCGATGCCGTCTTTTTCGACTTTGTCGCAATACTCCATGATATCCTCGACACCGACAGCGGTGTGCATGAGGTCTTCGGGGAATTCGACTTTGAAGTCAGGCGAGTAGCAAAGTTCGAGAAAGTGATCATTTCCCTCGAGTTCGAGGAAGGCCAGTTCGTTCCCGGCAGGGGATTTATCGGTGCGGCGGGTGAGCTTGAACCCCAGCTTTTCGTAGAACTTGGTCGTTGCATCGATGTTGCTGACCCGGATTCGTGTGTGGAGAAATTTGATCATGCGAAACGATGCGGTGAAACCGGAAAATCGCAAGTGAGCATAGAGGGGCGTTGACGCCATTTTTGCGTGGTAATACGGTAAACTGAGACGACGATTCACACGAATCAAAGGCGCTTGCCCGTACTGGCGCGATCAGGAAATTATGAGAGTGTGGAAGATGCTTCGCTTCTTTGTGAAAGGTGGATTGATCACTTTTACTCTCGCTGTTTTGAATCTCCCCGTAACAGGTCTCTCTCAGCTCGCGTCGAGTTCGATCGAGGCCGCGCAGAAATATTCAGCGTCCCACAACGGAATCGGGATGATCGTTCAGGAGCGTGGGCAGTTGCGTTACGAAAACTACTACAACGGGTATTCCGGCGCTCCCTTGCATATTTACTCGGGGACGAAGTCCTTTTTCGGAGTGCTCGCGGTGATGGCGCAGGAGGACGGGCTTTTCAAACTCGACGACAAGGCTTCCGACACGCTTGAGGAGTGGCGCGGCGACCCGAGGAAGAGCGAGATCCGAATCCGCGATCTCCTGAATTTTACCTCGGGTCTCGAAACGGGATTCGAAGAAATCTACGGACGGTCGTCGGCGGACAGAATCACCCTCGCGGTCTCGCTCGACGCGACTCGTGACCGCGGACAGAGTTTTGTTTACGGCCCCGGCCACATCAACGCATTTTGTGAGATCCTGCGGCGGAAACTGAAACCGAAGCGAATGAGCTACGAGCAGTATATGGAGAAGAAACTGCTCGGTCCGCTCGGAATTAAGATGAGTCGGTGGCGGGAGGACCCGGCGGGGAATCCGATTCCGTCGGCGGGAATGTATATGTCAGGGAAAGAGTGGCTCAAGTTCGGCGAATTCATCAATGCAGGCGGGGTGGCCAGAGGCCGGACTCTTGTGAAGACGGACAGTCTCGCCGAGTGTTTTCGCGGCACTTCTATCAACCCCGCGTTCGGGTTGTGCTTCTGGCTGAACGGCTACGCCCCCCGAAGCGATTCCCGCGAAGTGGATGTCGAAGAGGACCTTGAGCTCGATCCGATGCCGGAGGACTGGAGCGATGCCTGTCTCGCGAAGGGGGCTCCGGCGGATTTGGTGGTCTCCCTCGGTTCGACCTTTCAACGACTTTACCTCGTGCCGTCGATGGACCTGATCGTGGTTCATCATGGAAAGCCGGGACACGAATTCAGAGACTTCGATTTTCTGCAGATCCTTTTTGCTGATGCCGCGGCGGCGCCTGAGCCGGAGCCGCAAAAGCGAAAAATAAAGCCACTCTTTCCCGGTTTGTTCAAAGGGCGGAAGCAGGCTCAGTAGGTTCCACTTTGGCAGGGGGATCCGTTTCTGCGGCAGGTTCCGCTGCCTCAACCGGGGATGCGGCGTCAGCAGATGTTTCGGGCGTTTCGGGCGTGGGAGCCGTTCCGGTTTCCGGTTTCACTTCGGGAGATTCTTTCGCCTTCTCCTCAATTTCAGCGAGCGCGTCCTGTCTCACAAATCGCATCAGATTGGACTCTCCTTTTCTCCATTTGTAACCGGTTCCGAAGGCAAGGGGGCGCTGGCGGGATCGGTAGGCAGCGCGAAGGTCCGATTGATAGTGTTCGGAAAAAAGGTCAATCGGACCGGTGTAGCTTCCGAAAAGGTCAGCATACCAGAGGTCGGCTTTGAAGTGACGAAAGGGGATGCCCGAATCGTCTTCCACGATCTGAACGCTGTGATCGAGGAGATGGTTCCGGATCTCTTTGAAATAACTTTCGTGCATGAGGAAGGAGGCCGCTTTGAGATAGGCATTCCCTTTCGGCAGGCTTTCGAGCCAGGTTTTGAATCCACTTTTCGGGAAGCCCCCGTCGGAGAGGTCCGATGAAAAATAGTAGAGTGTTTTCCTCTTCTCGAACCGGAGCGGGGAGAACTCGATTTTAACTCCGTCAGCTCCTTTGGCATCGAGGCCCTTCGAAGTGAGAGTGCCGTCTTCGTTCAGTTTGAGGAAGTCGACTCCTTTGATGTACTGCCCGGAACGGGTCAGGAAGATCATCATGATGGGTGTGGTCCCGTGGAAGGTGGAGAACTGGAGATCGTCCTTCATGTCCTTGGTCCGGAAGAAACTGAAATTGATGATTTCACCGAGTGCATTTCGAACCTCCCCGAGAGCGCGTCCCGCGTTTCCCGTTGAGAGTTCGCTCAGTTTGGGGATCTCACCGACCGGTTCGAGTCCGCAGAGAACGAAGGTGTCAGCGGAAGGGAACATGTGAAAAGCGTGCAGGATATCCGGTCCGCTGAACATGTAGCGAACTGTCGAGCCAAGTGTCAGCTCAGAGGGGAGTTCTGTATTGGACCATTCGCTCATGGGAAACAAAACCCGTTCGCGGTGGCTTTCGAATTCGGCGTCGAGTGTCTTGACGTGAGTGGCCCATGAATTCGTTTGCGTGAGTGGATGATCTGTCTGATGGGGCAACTCAGTTCCCGCGAGGAAAGCGACGGCGTCGTTGATGAGGTCGAGTGAGATCGCGGCCTCTTCACTTTTGCCTTCGTGCGGGATGATCAGAGAGAGGAGAAGCAGGAAAAGAGAAGCGATTTTCATTCTGAGCAGTCAGGTTCGGTGTCAATCTATCGGTCGAGAGAGAATTAAGCAATGAGGCAGACGAAGCAATGTGTGACGAACCGGTCACTGCTGTATTCAATTCAATGGTGCAGGATAGCCAATGATGCGAATGTCGGGGCCTGACATGGTCACATCGACATCGTCGAGTCGGGCCGCAAAGTCCTGAACCGGAATCGTTTTGCTGCCTCCTCCCCCGATGATGGGTGCGAGGTAGAGGACGAGTTCGTCGATCAGGCCTGCCTCAAGAGCGTGAGCAAGAAGCCGGCCGCCGGATTCGAGAAGGACGGAAGTGACTCCCTCCGACCCCAGTTTCGTGAGAGATTCCAGCAGGGTGACGCCGGCGTGCACGGTGGTGCGATCGCGAAACTCGTCAGCGAAAAGATGATGGGTTTGAACCAGTTGGGAATCAGAGGAGAGAACGATGCGGCGGGGCTGGTCCCGGCCTTCGGCCCATTTGCCGCGCAAGGTCAGAGACGGGTTGTCGATCCGGAATGTCTCTCCGCCGATGAGGATCGCGTCGCACTGACGGCGGATGCGCTGCACATCCTCTCTCGAGGTGGGGGAGGAGATCCATTGCCCCTCGCCTTGCGGCAGGGTGGTGTGTCCACTCAGGGTTGCGGCGGTTTTCCCGATGACCCAGGGGCGACCTGTCGTGATGTGTTTGCGAAAAAAACGGAGGAGGTGATCGGCTTCCTTTTCGGCGATGCCGGTGACAACTTCTATCCCGGCGCTTCGCAGAAGGGCAAAGCCGCCGCCAACGTGATCGGGATTCGGATCGGTCGAGCCGACCACGATCCGGGAGATGCCTGCCTCCTGAATAGCCGAAGTGCAGGGCGGGGTTCGTCCGTGAGTCGAGCAGGGTTCGAGGGTGACGTAGATCGTCGCGCCCCGGGTGCTTTCAGGACCGTGCTTTTCGTGCGCGTCGCGAATGGCGTGGACCTCGGCATGAGGTCCGCCCGCTTTGTGGTGCCAGCCTTCGCCGATAACGACTCCGTCGCGAACGACGATGGCTCCGACAGCGGGGTTCGGACTCGTCATCCCGAGGCCGCGAAACCCGAGATCGATTGCGAGTCGCATGAACGGTTCATCCGTGTCGGGAATGTTCATTTCTTTCTCTTTGTCCTCGTTTCCTCGAAGGGGCACTCGAAGAGATCGTTTCACAGGCGGCTTTTCAGGGCAAGGCTGTAATCGGTGTCTGATGCGAAACTCCCTAAATCCGGGAGATCATCTGATCTTTGGAAAATCTCACTTTGGGGAGTTGTGCGTATTTATCTTCGTCGGCGCGATAGCCGGCGGGACAGAGAACGGATGCGGTGAGGTTCCGCTCTGTCAGACCCAGAATCTCATCGTATTTGGCGGGCACAAATCCCTCCATCGGACAGGCGTCGATTTCCATGAGAGCGGCGCAGGTCATGAACTGACCGAGAGCAATATAGGTCTGTTGTTTGGCCCACTGCTTCCGGCCCTCTTCGTCCAGGTTGGTGATGAAACCGGCCATCATATCGCGGTAGCCGGTGAAGGAACCCTGATCGCCGCGAATTTCTTCGATGCGGCCTACGAACTGGTCGACCCAGCTCTCGTCGATGTCGGTGCGGATCGCGATGATGAGGAGATGCGATGCATCGGCGACCTGACGTTGGTTCCAGGAAAATTCGACGAGCTGCTCCCTGATTTCAGGATTCTCAACGATGATGAATTCCCAGGGTTGGAGGCCGAAGGACGACGGTGTCAACACGAGGGACTCTTCGAGAGCGCTCCAGTCTTCGTCGGTGATTTTCTTTTCGGGATCGAAAACCTTCGTCGCGTATCGCCAGTTGAGTGAGTCGAGGATTTGTTGTGAGGGAATCGTTGCCATAAAGGGGGACTTTACCCGTGAATGCCCGAAGTGAAACCTCCGGCCCCGGAATTTTGAAGGGGGTGGTAGGGGGTGTTCTTGAGGAAAAAGGAAATTGAACCCTGTTGAATGCATCACCTAACCCTGTTGGGTGGGATTCAGAGCGCGTTCGGACTTGTAAAAGGGAGATGATGTATGGTTCTCTGGAGGCATGCGATTCCGGTGGCTCTTCCTCATACTCTTGATTTCCTCTGCGACCTTTTGTGATGCGCAGAGTCCCGCGCAAAAGCTTCAGTCGATCATTTTTCCATCCATTGAATTCAATGACGCGGCCCTGCACGAGGTCCTGGATTTTCTACAGGCGGGAAGCGCTGAGATTTCCGGAAGTCCCTCGGGAGGGGTGAATTTTATTCTGAACGGTGACGACGAGCTTCGAAATCTTCCGATCGCCCTGAAGCTGCAGAATGTTTCGCTGGGGCAGGCGCTTTGGTTTCTTTCGGAAATGGCAAGGCTGGACATCAAAATCGACCAGCACGCTGTCATGCTCAGTGAGGCGGAAGAATGGACGAGGAGGCCGACGAAGCCTTCCGCTGCCGATAAAGCGGTTGCTCAAAAGTTGCGTGGGATTGTGGTCCCCGGGGTGGAATTTTCCAGTGTCCCTTTAAGTGATGCGGTCGACCTGATGCGGGCTTATTCCAGCCAGCTGGATACGAGTGAGCCGGATCCGACAAAGCGCGGGATCAATTTTGTCTACATTCCGGATTCTGCCGGTGGGGAGGAGCCCGCGATCACTTTTACCCTGACTCAAGTGCCCTTGATGGAGGTGCTTCGTTATACCACTGAGCTCTCCGGGTTCGAAGCAAGGATTGAGAAGGGAGTTGTCGTTATTGCTCCGAAAGTCGTTGCTTCTCAATAGGGGCAAGGGCTGGTCGATATGGGGCTGCAGGGAGAGCGCTGGGCTTATAGCTCGGTAAGTAGTCTTCACGGAATCGTCGGTTGCTCTGGCACGAAAAGTGCCTAAGCATCGGTATGATGATTCCAGAGATGGCAGAAACCTGGCAGGTTTGGCGCGAGGCGCACCCGGTGGCACTTGATTTGCTGCTCTTGAGTGTTGTCGCTCTGGTCGGCATCGGGATCGGACGAATTTCGATTCGCGGAATTCGGCCGGGAATCGCCGGGGTCCTCTTTTCCGGACTGATCATTTCCCATTTTGGCTTTCGTCCCGATCCTCACGTGGCGCACTTTATCAAGGAATTCGGTCTCATTCTCTTCGTCTTCTCGCTGGGGCTGCAGATGGGAGGGGGCTTTTTTGCCTCGCTGCGCAAAGTGGGGCTCAAGCTGAACCTCTACGCGGCCGCGATTATCGTTCTCGGCGCCGTCATTACCATGATCGGAGCCAGAGCCATGGGGCTCTCGATGGCAGCTGCAGCAGGCGTCTTCTCAGGTGGAACTACGAATACGCCTTCACTCGGGGCGGCGCAGCAGGCGCTTGCGGCGGTGGAAGGTGGCAGACCGGAATTGGCTGCGATGGCTTATGCGGCGGCCTACCCTCTCGCGGTCGTCGGCATTATCGGAAGTCTCCTTCTTCTGAAGCGTTTCTTTAAGGTGAATGTCGAGGCCGAGGCGGAAGCTTTTCGTTCTGAGCAGATGGCAGGAGTTGAGGCGCTGGAGCGCATGAGTCTGGTGATGGAAAATCCCAATCTCGACGGCTTGCGAGTCGAGGAGATTCCGGGGCTGCACGAGACCGAGGTGATCGTTTCCCGGGTGCGGCGAAAAGATGCGACCGAGACGCTCACGGCGGGATTGGCGACTGAACTTTACATGGGGGATCAAATTATGGCGGTGGGGACACACGATCACCTTGAGCAGTTTCGCCGTGTCGTTGGAAGTGTCTCGGAAGTCGATTTGATGAAGGCACCGGGTGAGGTTTCATTCAGCCGTGTCGTCGTCACGAATGAGAAGGTGGTTGGGAAATCGCTCAAGGAGCTCGGTCTTGATCCGCTTTACGGGGTCACCGTGACGCGGATCACGCGTCAGGATCATGCCTTTACCGCGCTGCCCGATTTGCGTCTTCAGTTCGGGGACCGGCTCCAGATTGTGGGTCCGAAGTCGAGTCTCGATGAGGTGACAAAGCTGCTCGGAAACCAGGTCCACCGATTGAATGAGACCAGTTTTGCGACCATTTTTCTGGGGATTGCGCTGGGAATCCTCCTCGGTCTTTTGCCTGCGAGAGTGGATTGGCTTCCCGCTCCTCTGCGGTTGGGCCTCGCGGGCGGACCTCTTCTCATTGCAATTTTGTTGAGCCGTCTCGGACGGATCGGTCCGCTCGTGGTCAACATGCCGGAGAATACGAACCGGGCTCTCCGCGAGCTCGGCATCATTCTGTTTCTCGCCTGCGTTGGCCTGGCTGCAGGGGAGAACTTTTTTGCTACGGTTTTTACCGCCGAAGGCCTCAAATGGGTGGGGCTCGGGGTGGTCGTGACGCTGGCACCGCTCTTGATCATCGGCACGATTTGCCGGAAAGTTCATGGAATGAATTTCATGACTCTGTCGGGGTTGCTCTCCGGATCGATGACGGATCCCCCGGCCCTTGCATTTGCCACCGGGATGGCGGGGAGTGATTCTCCGGCCGTTTCCTATGCGACGGTTTATCCTCTCACGATGATTTTGCGGATTGTGATTGCCCAACTGATCGCTTTGATGGTTTGGTAGGGCGTAACCGAAAAGAACCCGGAATTATGAAAAAAGAAGACGGCAGTATTTATGATCGAATCGGCGGTGAGGAGGGGATTGAAAAGCTCATCAATTCGTTTTACGAACGAGTCCTCAAAGACCCCGTGCTGGCCCCTTATTTCGAGGGAGTGCCGATGGACAAACTGGCGCGGATGCAGCGTGAATTTTTTGCGATGGCGACTGGTGGTCCTGCCGAATACACAGGGCGTCCTCTCGCTCATGTTCATCAGCACTTGAAGATCAAAAAGCCCGTCTTTCAGCGTTTCACCGAACATCTTCTCACGACGCTGGAGGAGACGACCGAATTGTCCAAAGACGACATTATGAATCTGATCTCGAGAGTGAATGTCGAGATCGATGAAATCTCTGTCGAGGTCGGTGGCGCTGAATAGGAATCCGGCGCTCCCGAGGGAGGTTGCAGGCAGGCGATGGCTCAAAAGAGCCAAAAGCGATCCTGTCGCGCGGGACGGTTTTCGTGATACCTTCGTGGTGAATGAATTTCACCGGTCATGGTCCGTTTTGGATGGTCTCCTTATTTGTCGCTTTCCTGGCGGCAAACGGGTGGGCGGCGGATGGTCCGGAATCGGTGCGCCCGCTGAGGAGTATCGATGCGATTCGAAAGCTCAGCTATGAGGAGGCCCGGATGGCTCCCCCGGTGATTTTGCGAGTCACCGTAACCTCTCATTTATCCGGTGGGTTTGATGGACAGGACAGCTCGGGGGGGATGTTTTTTGAGGTTCCTCCCGATCAGATTCCGCGGCTTTCGGATTCCGTTGAAATCTACGGGAATGTCACGGGAGGCTTCTACGGTCCCTATGTCGTTGTCGATGAAATCAAAAGGCATGGAGGTTCCGGGATGCCGCGGCCGTTGAATTTTCGCCCTGACTTTATTCAAACCGGCATCGGAGATAATCGCTGGATCGAGATCGAAGGTCTTTTGGTATCCGTTGAATTTGATGAGGACTCCAAATCGTCGGGGGAGGGGTTGCTCGTGACAGGGGAAAATGATCTCACGATCCGCTTTCGAAACCAGCAGGGTGAGTTTGATGTGCGGCGGCTGGAGAAAATGGTGGGTTCCTGGGTGAAGTTACGTGGCACAGGGGCTCCGCTTTTCAATGACCGGAGGCAACGGATCGGTTCCGATATCGTATGTTCGAGTCATAAGAATGTGGAGCTTGTCGAGCAGCAGAAGCAGATCCCCGAGGTGACCCTCGATGAGATCGGACGTTGGGATTCGAAACGTACCAAACCGGGGCTGGTTCAGACGGTTGCGAAGGTGACTTTGATCGAAGATGCGCAAACCCTGGTGGCTCAGTCAGGTGAGTTCGGTGCGAGAGTGCGAACGCTCCAGCCGCACGAGGCTGGAACGGGAGATCAAATGATCTTCACGGGGTTGCCGAAAACAGAAGGTTTCTTTGTGGGGCTTCGTTATGCCTCGCTGTCACAGGCCGAGGAGCAGACCGGCGAGGTCGAGGCGATTGCGGATACGGATCCTTTTTCCAGAAGTCAGGCGATGCGTCTTGTGAAAGTGAAAGGGCGACTCATCGAGCAGCAGGGGCGGTTGTTAAGCTTGCAGCTCGAAGAGCAGATTCTGCCAGTGCGCCTGCCCAAGGAACTCGATGCGGAAATGCTGCCCACGGTCGGGAGCGAGATTGAGGTGACCGGCGTGAAGCTCGTCGATGCTGACGAGCGGGGGCAGCTGCGCTCGGTGACCCTTGCGGTCCGCTCAGGGGCGGATATCAATGTTCTTCAAGTGCCTTCCTGGTGGACCCCGCAGCGCTATTTTATCGCGATCCTCACCTTGCTCGCGGTCTTTATCTTTTCGCTTTTTTGGACCCTGGCATTGAAGCGCCGGGTCGAGAAACAGACGGCCCTGATTGAGAGCCAGCTCGTTTCCAATGCGGCACTTGAGGAGCGGAATCGCATCGCCCGTGAATTGCACGATACTTTGTCGCAGGGCTTTTCAGGAGTTGGCTATCAGCTCGCTTCTGTGAAGAATCACATCGAATCCGATCCCGGGAAAGCAAAGGAGAAGCTCGACCTCGCACGTCAGATGGTGGAGCACAGTCTCGCCGAGGCCCGGGATTCGCTGAGCGGATTGCGCATTCCTGCGGCAGCGGATTCGTTGGTTTTTCCTGAAACGACGATTGCGATTGCCCGTGAACGTTGTGAAGAGGCTGAGCTTCGCCTCATTGTTCATCATACCCTGGAAACGGAGCATCTTGCTCTCGATGCCGAGACGGCCTACGCCTGTCATCGCATTCTTCTTGAAGCTGTCATGAACGCGATTCGCCACAGTGGCGGGGACAGCATCGGAATCGCGACGGGTAAGACCGACGAGGAGTTCGTATTCTGCGTGAGCGATAATGGCCACGGTTTCGACCCGGAGATCAAGCCTGCGGGGCACTTCGGGATTCAGGGTATGCAGGAGCGCGCCAAACAAATCGAAGCGGCTCTGTCCGTCGAAACGTCTCACGAGGGGACCCGACTCAATCTCACTTTACCACTTCCCATTTTATGACCGATGCATCCAAAAATCTCCGCCTTCTCCTCGTCGACGATCACATTATTGTCCGCCGTGGCCTCGCGAGCCTTCTCGATGACGAAAGTGATCTCACCGTCGTCGCGGAAGCGGGAAGCGGGGAAGAGGCCATCGCGATGGCTGCCGAGCACAAGCCGAATGTGATCATTCTCGATCTGCGCCTGCGCGACATGAGCGGGATCGAAGTCGCCGCCGAGCTGAAAGGATTTCGCATTTTGATGCTCTCCAGTTTCATGCAGGAAGAGGACGTGCGCCGGGCATTTGAGGCCGGGATTCTCGGCTACATGTCGAAGGACAAAAACAGTGACGAATTGCTCAAGGCCATTAGGGAAGTGGGGGCGGGGCGTCAGTATTTACCGCCTGAGATTTCACTGCTCCTCGCGAAGAGCGAGTGGAGCGCGCATCTCACCGATCGCGAGCTGGAGATTTTGCAGTGGATTGCCCGGGGTAAAGCGAACAAGGAAATCGGGACCGAGCTGACCCTTTCCGAAAACACGGTGAAGAATCACGTGAAGTCGATTCTTTCGAAGCTCAACGCGAAAGATCGAACCCACGCGGTGACCGAGGCTCTTAAACGCGGACTGTTTCAATTGGGGCATTCGTAGGACAATCCCTCGAATACTCCCGTAGTGGATTGGTGTGGGGAGACAATTACCTCACGCACCCCCTTTTCCGATGTGCATGGCCATGTCGTGAAAGATATTCCGGCGTAGAGGAATCCGTGAGGAATTCTGTATCAGTCTCTTATCGCAAATCACTGATTGACGCCCGTGGTAGTATGCAGAGAAATGAGACCGATTTTTCTCTGCCTGATCCTCGTGATGAGTGCGCCTTTTGCAGTGGCCGCTGACGACGAACTATATACAAACGTCTACGTGGTTCCGCCCACTTTTCTGAGTATGGGAGAAGTTGTTCCGGCTGATCCGTTCAGGTTCGTTAGACCACCCGCTCCGCGTAAAACGGCAAAGGAGATTCTGAGCAATGCGGGGATCACATTCGGGGAAGGGGCTTCAGCGATTTATAACCCGGCGTCGTCTCAGCTCATCGTGAGGAACACGCAGGATCAGATGGGACTGGTCGAAGCGTATATTGAATCGATCACTCAAAAGGTGGAGAAGCAGATTTATGTCACGATCCGGGAAGTGCAGATCGGTGAGGAGTTTTTGAAGGGGAGATCGCCGGGAGAGTTTAAACTGAAAGGAGGCAAGAGTAAGTTAGAGGGGCAAATTTCAGAGGTATTGTCGCTTCCGCCTTTAATCACCTCTTCAGTAAAAAGTCGTGCCTTAATCTTTGAGTCACCGGAACAGTTCAGGAAGGAATTTTCCAGACCTCCCTCCACTCCTGAAAAACCACGTGAGGGAGTCGGGCAGAAGATCACCGGCGTATTGACTGATCCGCAGTTCCAACTTCTGATTCGAGAGCTCAACCGGCAAAAGGGAATCGATATATTGAGCCCTCCCTCTGTGATGTGTCGTTCCGGTCAACTCGCGATGTCGCAGCATGATGAAAAACGCTACGGGGTGCAGGTGGTTATCGGGGCTGATGAGTCCACCGTTGACTTGAAAATCTTTCTTCCGCTGCACGGCGAGCCGCTTTTCGATGAATTCGATACCGTTTCGACCCCTCATCAAGTCACGATATCGGATGGGCAGACGGTTGTTATTGCAGAACGTCGAGAGAAGGGAGCATGCCGTTTTGTATTCGTGAAAGCGCAGATCATGGATCCGGCGGGAATGCCTTTTCACCGCAAGGATGAGAAAAAGGAAGGTGAGGACAGTGAGAAAAAAGAGACCGGCTTCGTGCCGAACTCACACCCGGATTCGGAGCTTGTAGCGAAAGTCAGAAAGGCTGATGAGGCCGCCCTGCGTGGCTCCCAACTGATGGCTGATGGCGAGTACATGAAAGCGGCCAAAGAGTATGCGAAGGCGCTCAAGACTCTGCCGAAGCATGACGCGACAGTTCCGCGGCGGGAGGCATATGAGAAGCAGTTGGCCGGGGCGAAGGAGCGTTTCAGGGATGACGATATTTTCGGTCCGGGCTGGTATGAAATCTACGTCGTGAAAAAAGGGGATACCCTCTACCAAATTTCGAAGGAGATGAATGTGAGTGTTGAAGCGATCAAGTCTGCCAATGGGCTCGAAGGGGAGGCTCTCAAGGTGGGGCATGAGATTATTATTCCCCGAAAGGAACGTGGATTTGCCGAGGCTCTGGAGTCCATCATCATTCCGGCGATTGATTTCCGCGACGTTCCTCTGGAGGACGCCCTCGGGCAGATGCTCGTCCTCGTGCACAAGCATGCGGACCGTGGGCTCTTTCCGAACTTCAAGCCCAGAGTTTCCCTGACAGATGCTGAGAAGATCGGAAATCCGGGTATCACCCTTCGCTTGCGCAATGTCCCCGTTTCGGAGGCGCTTCGATACGTGACCTCACTCGGCCAGTGCAATTTCGAGGTTGAAGGCGATGTCATCGTCGTCGCTCCCCTGGACAAATAGGTGTGCGCGCAATGAAACGGGGTTGGAAGGAACTCTCCTTATATGCATGAGGGTAATGCCGGTTGAAATGGGCTGAAGGCCCCTACCACCCATAGCCTGGGACTTCAGTCCCAGGTGAGATCGACTGGAGTTATGCGCCCTGACGGGGCGCCCGGAAATCCTGGCTGTTGATACCAATCGCGAGCAACCTTTCAGGTCGCATTGTCGGGATACGCTATCCCCCGGGCTGAAGCCCGGGGCTCTGTGCGATCAGGCTTTCAGCCTGTTCATGTAATTTCTTAACCTGACGCGAGTGAAGAATTCTCTTTTCTTTACGAAAACACACGACGGTAGAAGAACGGGAAATCCTTCCCTCTTTGAAGTGCAAGCGCGACCGAACGCGGGAAACCGTAATGGACACAAAAAAGCCGGGGGCCTTGCGACCTCCGGCTGTTTTCCGACAAACCTACTTTTTACTGAGGTAACGAGTGATCAGGCTCCACCCCAGCTGCTGTAGATGTTGACCCGAGTCCCGTAGGTCGTGTTGTCAAAAATCATCTGCGCCGAACTCGGGGGCATTCGGATACAGCCTGCTGAGGCCGGGTATCCGGGAAGGTGGCCCGCGTGCATGCCGTAGGCACTGCCGCTGAGACGCATCCAGTAGGGCATTTCAACCCCGTAGATCGTGGAAATTTTTCCGGTGCGAACCTTTTGCGAAATGTTGAAACTCCCGCGTGGTGTCCACTTACCCGGACGGGCTGTGGAAACGGGGGTATCAATCGCAACCTTGCCATCGACCAGGAGGTATCCGCGTTGATCCGCCACATCAATAACAACACGAGTGTTCTTGCTGTTACTTTGTGAAAGGATCATGGGATTGACCCGGGCTCCGCTTTCATGGCGTTCAATCGACGGCTTCGAGCGGAAGCTGCTTTGGAACATGTTGCCATTGCGTGTGCTGACGGCAGAGGTTCCGTTGCCGGAACTAGTGCACGAGGTCGCTGCCGCAGCCCCTAAAATAAGGGATAGCGCGAGACCATACGAGAGGACTCTTCTCTTCATAACTGTCTGTATTTGGTGTTTGTGTAGGTGTGATCTGCAGCAAGCCGCAGGTCGGGTGTTTGTGTAAAACAACCCTAACCTAAATTATAACAAATACAAATAATTATGATAATTATATAGCTATTCTTCCGTTATGATTCGGAAGGAAGAGGTCTTTCAGGGTTGGTCTCCGCCTCGTAATCGACCGATTCGAGCCCGAAGCCGAACAGTTTGAGAAATTCTGTCTGGTAGCCGGAAAAGTCGGAAAGCTCATTGAGGTTCTCGGTCGTGACGGCTTCCCAGGCGCTTGCGACAGCGGCCTGAACGTCGTCTTCCATCTCCCAGTCGTCGATGCGGATACGTCCTTTTTCGTCGAGTCCTTTCGCGGTATCGGCGGCCATGTAATCACCGAAGAGGCGCTGAATCTGCTCGATGCAGCCTTCGTGATTTCCCTTCTCTTTCATGACCTTATAAAGGAGCGAGATATAAAGGGGAACCACAGGAATCGCGGAGCTGGCCTGAGTCACGAGTGCTTTGTTAACCGAAACGACCGCGGAATTGGCACCGAATTTTTCGTTCATGCGAATCGCTGACTCTTCGACATGCTCTTTGGCTTTGCCGATCGTTCCGTTCGTGTAGATCGGGTAGGTCAGTTCCGGTCCGATATAGGAATAGGCAACGGTTTGGAATCCGTCCGCGAGAACACCAGCTTCACTGAGAGCATTGATCCAGAGTTCCCAGTCTTCTCCACCCATTACTTTGACGGTGTGGGCGATCTCGTCTCCTTCTGCCGGCTCAATGCTGATTGGAGAAATAACCCCGGTGTCGGTGTTGATGTTTTTCTGGGTGTACGGGGCGCCGATCGGCTTGAGAACGGAACGGTAGGTTTCCCCGTCGGTGGGATCAGTTCTGCGTGGAGACGCGAGACTGTAAACGACGCAGTCGATCTGTCCGAGGTCCGCTTTGATCGTCTCGATGACCTGGTCTTTGATCTCGTTGGAGAAGGCATCGCCGTTGAAGCTTTTCGCGTAGAGACCTTCTTTCTGTGCTGCGTTTTCGAATGCGACAGAGTTATACCAACCAGCGCTTCCTGTTTTGCGCTCCGTGCCGGGCTTTTCGAAAAAGACGCCGATGGTGGAAGCTCCCCCACCGAAAGCGGGAACGATTCGTGAGGCGAGCCCGTAGCCGGTCGAGGAGCCGATCACGAGAACGTTCTTCGGCGGGTTCGCGAGAGGCGGCTGAGATTTTACGTAATCGATCTGCGATTGGACATGAGCGGCACAGCCTTCGGGATGCGCGGTGGTGCAGATAAAGCCTCGAGTTTTGGGAGCAATGATCATAGTAAGGTCAAAAAATGAATGATTGAGCGATAACAGGACCGCAGGAGGAAAACAACCGCTTTGTGAACGGTTTGAAAAGCCTTTGTTTAGGGAAAAGGGCACAAAAAACCCGCTTGCGGCGCGAGTCCGAAGCGGGTCTTGAAAGTTCAGGAATGAATTCCTGCAGCGATTACTTGAGCTCCTGTCCGTGGAAGATAGCCCAGTCGTCGAGGTTGTTGAGATTGACGGCGTCTTTGACGGTTCCGTCGTCGTCGCGCCCTGCTGCTTCGAGGATCTCAGCGCGGGTGCCGTCGTCGTGGATGTAGCCTTTGATCGCGGCGTTCAGTTTATCAACGGCGTCCTGGTCGAGTGAGCCGCCTTTTTGCTGCAGCACCCAGTTTTCGAGCTCGATGTAGCTTGGCTTGGAGTCGCTGATGTAGCTTTCGAAGTCACCTTTGTCGATGCCGAGACCGTCGAGAACCATCTGGTCGTAGCCCGCTCCGATAGCAGGGTAGTCGGAATGAAGTTTTCCTGCTGCACCGAGTGACGCTTTGAGCCAGAGGCGTGGAAGATGGAGAACGCCGAGAGGACCGGCTGTGCCGGAGCTGATAAGTGGAACAATATTGCTCATAGTAATTTGAATCAGGAAGTAATTTGAATCAGGATTTTTGACAGAGCGCGTGCCCGGTCTTGTGTAGGAAGGGAGAATACGGGGAGCGCCAATCGACTTCAATGCTTTTCCGCACCTGATCCCGTGCCGGAATTATCACTTTTTTAGCGTAAGGCGCGCTTGAGGTGGGGGAGCTGTTCGTCGTATCATCCTGCTCTATATGAAAATCGATTTCGCCGCTTCGTTTAAGGATCTCTTTTCCACGGAAAAGAAATGGATGACCGTCCTCGGTCTCTCCGTCAGTATGTTAATTCCCGTTGTCGGGCCGCTCGTTGCGATCGGTTATCTGATGCGGAGGTTTGCGAGAGTTCGAAACGGCAAGTCAGCTGAAGATTTCGATTTCAATAATTTCGGAGAGTATCTTCAGATCGGTCTCTGGCCGTTTCTCTGTTCGATTGTCGCCACCGTCGTTCTCCTGCCGGTCATTTTTATTTGTGCCGTTCCGATGTCGGTGGGGCCAATGCTGGCGCAGGATAATCAAGGTCTCGGGATTGCCATTATGGTCGTCGGGTTTGTCCTTTACCTCGCCGCCCTGCTCCTGCTCATGCTGGTGACGTATCCCATCATGCTGCGATCCGGATTGATGATGGATTTCAAGAGTGGGTTCTCGAAGTCATTCACCCTCAGTTTCATCAAGAAGGTCGGAATGAGCCTGATCGGTTACCTGGTGCTGGTTTCCATCATCGCGATTCCTCTCGTTCTGATCGGCTATGTGGCGTTGTTTGTGGGAGCGATTGTGGTAGCGGCAGGACTTCAGTTCGTGATGCTGCACCTTATCTTCCAGCACTACGATCTCTATCTTGAGCGGGGCGGGGAAGCGATCGAAGTGAACCCGGAACTGATTAAGGAGTATGGCAATCCTCCGCTTCCCAATGCGAATACGCCTCCACCGGTTGATCAGCCCGGTGTCGGTGAGTAGTTCACGGGCAGGGTTCAGGGCCTGCGATTTTCCCGGTGAAACTCCGGGGGAAACGACCTGACCAAACTCAGGAAAGCACGATCACTCTTCGGAGACGTCGGTGGGCTTTCCGGCGCTGATCCAGCCGGAAATGCCGGCGGGCAGGTGCTTCACGTTGGTGTAGCCCAGCTGTCGCACCGCAGTGGCGGCGGCGAGGTAGGCTTCGCATGAGGGGCTCCCGCAATACACGACGATGAGCTTTTCTTTGTCCTCGCCGAGGACGGCGGCGAGGTTTTCTTCGTTGGCGCGGAAGTCGATTGCGCCGGGGAGGTGGCCTTTCTTGAAATACTTCGAACCGTTCACGTCGAGCAGGATCGCGCCTTTGTTCTCGATGATGGATTCCATTTCGGGGATGCTGACTTCGGGGATTTTCTCATCAGCACTGAGAACGGTGAAAGTGCCTAGAAAGAGGAAAACAAGAGCGGGAATCTTCATTGGTATAGAGAGGTAGATACAAAAACACCCAACGGTTTCCCGCCGGGTGTTTTCGAAATTGTTAACAGCAGGTCATGCTGTCGACGAAAGGGTTAGCTTGCTTTCGCGATCGTGACTGAGTCAGCCTTGTTGTGCTCGTGCACCACTTCGATTTTCTTGCCGTCGAGATCGTCGATGGAAGCTTCTTTGCCTTCGGCATCAGTGATCTTGGTGGTCGCCTGGAGTTTGATTCCTTTGTCGACGCCTTCCACAGTGAGAACTTTATCGTCCTCGTTGTATTCGAAGGTACCGGTGACGGTCGTCTTTTTACCGCAGCCTGCGTAGACTGAGCCTGCCGCGAATACGATCGCGACCATGATTGCGATGAATTGTTTCATAGTATTGTTTTGGTGTAATTTCGTAATCTCAAAGGAAGCCTTTGAAACTGATACTATTAAACTGGATTTTCTGATACGAATGCAAGAGAATTATCGACCGATGAACGCCGTAAAATGGAATCTGTTTTTTTCAGCGGAGAGAGTACTGCTTCTCTGCGGGGTGGTGTTGCTCACTTCTTTCTCCCATGCCCACCCTCTCCCGGAGATTCCGGTGTGGGCTTTCTTTGAGGAGGATGGAACCACTCGTATCGAGATCGAAGTCGATCCCCGGTGTTTTGAGAAAGATCCCGAAAAGGAACTCTACATGCTGAATTGGTATCTGCAGCGCTGTGACGGAGAGGAAAAAAAGGAGATGCTGGAGAAGGCAAAAGCGTTTATTCCCACGCGGATCGCGATGCTCTTTGATTCTGCGGAGGGAATTCCCGAACCGGTCTATACCTGTTCCTTTACGAAGCTGGGCGGGGAGCCGCTTAAGAAAATGGACGATCCCGTCGTGATTCGTGCGGTATGGAAAACGAGGATTCCCGAATCGGCGAAGACTTATCAGGTGAAGGCAAAAGGGGTTGGGATTTTCAGTGTTATCTTTCTGAATCACATCAATGACAGAGCGGTGCCCCGAATTCAGACGCTCTTTCCGGGGGAGGAGAGTTATGTCCTCGATTTGCCTCCGCTCGCGGCAGGAGCAGAGACTCAACAGGGTAAGGTGGCAGAGTGAACCCTGTTGGGTTTCGGAATCTTTCGATTGCCTTTGAATTCGTTTTCTCCAAAGTCACTCAATGAATCGTCTCCTCCTTATTTCCGGTATCGTAGCAGTATCTCTTTCGGCTCCGGGCTGTGCCTTTTCGAATAAAGAAGACACGCTCGAAGGGGCATTGCAGAGTCAGGATGCCTGGCTCGAAAAACAGATAAAGAAATCGGAACGGCGTGGTGCCTCCTTCGACGAAAAGTGGGAAAATTACACGAAGAAGCAGGATGAGAAGTATCACGCCTGGATGAACAAAGTAATGGACGATTGATCAGGTCGGTTGTCCCGCGTGAGTTAGAGTTCCAATCGCTTACCGGCAATGTGGTAGCACTGGAATACAGCCGTATCAGGTGCTTTGGATGGAAAAGCGATTTTCACCTCGCTTGAGCTTCCTGTGGCGACAAAGAAGAAGAGGGTTCCGCTCACGGGGGTGAGATTTTCCCCTTCATACTGGACGATAATCTGTTCGGGTGTTTCTTCTTCGGCGAGTTGGCCGACTGGCCAGCTCACCGCGTAGCGTTTCCCTTTCTCTGTCGGAAAGCGCAGGCTCAAGGCCCGTTCGTTAATCGGTGCGACGGTCGCTGAGATCTTCTCCG
This sequence comes from Verrucomicrobiales bacterium, assembly GCA_029213065.1. Lineage (GTDB taxonomy): Bacteria > Verrucomicrobiota > Verrucomicrobiia > Verrucomicrobiales > DEV007 > Arctic95D-9. The sequence goes on from JARGPH010000023.1 coordinate 51,423, forward strand.
GGGCCGGTGCAATCCAGAAGCGGTTCCCCGGTGGTTTTGGATTGTACCCGATAATTCGGCCGGGAATTATCGCAAAATGGTTGTCCTCGATTTTGCGGGCTGCGACCTGAGCGGCTGCGAACGGGCTGCGACCGTCGAATCGAATCAGAATGTCAGCCTTGTCGTTCACGCCGATGTATTCAAGCTCGAGGGTGTAGTCGTCGGCAGAGCCCTGAATCTCGTCGAGACCGCTCATCGCGAAGCGGATTCCCGCAACGTCGTCTGCGCCGAGAGCGCGTCTCACCTGACCGGGCTTCAAGCTGCCGCCGGTGACCATGAGTGCTTCAATATTCTCCAATCGGTATTCGTCGGAGACCGCAACGATTCGATCCCCCATGGCGGAAAAGGTGGAGCCGGAGGGAAGGTCGGCGGGCTCGAGGCTGTAGGTAGTGGAGTCGTAGACGCCGTCTTCCGGAAGGGTGAAGGGATTGTTGTCGGCCCGTTTGAAGTAGCTCAGGTTTTCGTCATCCCCCCGTATGTCATCGCGGGTCCCGCCGACGCCGTCGGGCCCCGGATCGAGATCGAATTTCCCGTTCGGACCGGGAGTGGAGGCGGTGTATTTTTTTCCTCTCGTCGGGGTTCCCGGCGGAGGCGAGAGGGCGGGGTGCGCAAGGCCGAGGCAATGCCCCATTTCATGGACCATGGTTCCGAAGATATCCGTGCCGCCCTGCGCGGGGACTTCGATGGATGGGCTCAGTGAGCTGGATGCGACGAGGAGATCATTCCAGATTTGGACTGCCTGCGTCAGCGTGAAATTCAGATCCGGCTCGAGATCTTCAAAGTCCGAGTGCAGCGCGACGGTGATTTTCAGGGTGCTTTCTTTTCCGGTGTAGCCGGCGGGATGGACGATGGTATCCGCCGGTTGTCGCTTTCCGGCCATGACGTAAGTGAAGGCAAATGCCGTTACCGGTTGCAGGAAAAGTGCGATGATCAGGCTGACGGCTGTGAAGAGTTGAGTTCGCTTCTGATAATCAGGCAGGGGAAGGTCTTCGGGGCGCGTCATGAGTGATTTCGGGTTGGTGGCGGATTGTGTGTTTGTGATAGTGAAGGGGAAGAAAGGGCTTCGTTCAATCTTCGAAATCTTTAAATAGGAAGCGATCAACCGGGTACAAAAAAACGACACCCGGTAAGGAGTGTCGTTTCCGTGTAAAAGAATATTTCCGGGGAAACTCTTTTGTGAACGAGCAGACTAGCGTGGCTGTGCTTCGTTCACCTTGAGGGTGCGACCTCCGAAATCCTTGCCGTGGATGGCCTCAATCGCTGAGTTCATCGCCTCGTTGGAATCCATCGTTACGAATGCAAATCCGCGGACACGTCCTGTGTCACGATCGGTCGGCATGTGCACATCAGTCACCTGACCGTGCTCGCTGAAGAGGGTTTCGAGTTCTTGTTTAGTCGTGTCGAACGACAGGTTACCTACGTACATTTTCATAATAATCAATCGGCTCAGGCAAAGCGTTTCTTCGAGAACGTGTTCCTCAAAAAAGGGTTTTCGGAGAGCGTCCGAAACATAAGAGACGGGCTGGCAATCTTAAGACCTGTTTGTTGCCAAGCTTTGAACCACCGTAGTTATCGGCTTCTTTAGACGGAATAGCGAATCCTATTTCGATTGATTTGCGGCGAGGGCTTTTGCGGTATTGGCCGCAAAGAGGCGCAAATCCCGCAAAAACACGGGCTGCGAAATCGCTTTCAGCACTGAAAACTGAATCAAACTCTCCCCTCGACTTCCCGCATGTAGCTGAGGCTGCTTTCGCAGATGTGCTCAATGCCGGGTTTGTAGTCGAAGACTTCAACGCTGACCCAGTCCTGATAGTCAATCTCCTTGAGGGCAGCGAAGATGGGATCGAATTCGATCTCGCCCATGCCGGGACCGAGAAGGTTGGCGTCGTTCGCGTGAAAGTGGGCGACCCAGTCTTTGCTTTCGCGGATGATCTGAGCGAACGGCCTCTCTTCACTGGACATCGCTTTGACGTCGAGGTGGAGGCGGCAGTTCGGTGAGTCCACCATTTGCGCGAGTTCGATGCCGCTGGCTGCGGTGTTGAGAAAATCACCTTCTCCGGGACCGAGAGGTTCGAGGGCGAGGGTTACTCCGCAATCTTCGAGGACCGGCATCGCGGAGCGAATCGCTTCGGCGGCAAAGGCCATGCCCTGCTCGTGCGAGATCCCCGGGAGGAGATTTCGCTGCTGCGGTGAACCGAGGACCATGATGGATCCGTCGAGATCCCGGCAGAGACGGGCGAGTTCGGCGAGGTATTCGCCGGTGGATTTGCGAACGGCGTCGTCGGGTGTGGTGAGGTAGTAGCCTTCGGTCTTGGCGAGAAGCCAGTGAAGTCCCACGCACTCAAGGCCGGCGTCTTTAATCTGCTGTTTGACGGTCGTCCTCTGTTCCGCGCTGACGTCGCGGGCATCGGAAGCCATCGTGAAAGGCGCGATCTCGATGCCGGTGTATCCGACTTCGCGGGCATACTGAAATGCCTTTTCGAAAGGCCAGTCCTGAAATGTCTCGTTGCAGATGGCGTATTTCATCATCGTGAAAATTAGCGGTTAAGACTGACTCTTAGCGGCGCTTACGACCCGGTGGGCGTTTGCGACGAAGCGGTGCGGCAGGACTGTCGTCGAGGAGCGCTGTGTAGTTGTAGTCAAAGCCCTCGAGCTTGCGACGCTCGATCTTCTGTTCGACGAAGTGCTCAACCGCTGCGGCGTTTTCGAGTTCGTCGGCGGTGAGGATCGTGAAAGCGTCACCTTCCTGCTGGGCACGACCGGTTCGGCCGATACGGTGAACGTAATCCTCAGGGTTTTCAGGGACCCGGTAGTTGATGACGTGGGTGACGCCTGAGACATCCAGTCCACGGGCGGCGATGTCGGTTGCGACGATGATGTTGAAGGTGCCGTCGCGGAATCCCTGGAGCGCTTTGGTTCGGTCGCTTTGTTTGATGTCCGAGTGCAGGGCGACCGGGTTGGTTCCGTCGATGTCCTTGAGGCGGGCGAGGAGCTGGTCGGCTTCTTTCTTCGTCCGCGTGAAAATCATGATGCTCTCGAATTTGGTTTTGTCGACGAGAGCGAGGATGAGGTCGTCGCGCTGATCCATGCCCACGGGGTAGAAGGCGTGGCTCACGGTTTCAGCCGGTGAACGGCGCCCCCCCACTTCGATGGAGATAGGATCGTTGAGTGCCCACTGTGCGAGCGTCTGGATCGCGGCAGGCATCGTCGCGGAGAAAAAGAGCGTCTGGCGTCCTTTCGGGCACTGATCGATGATCTTCTTCACGTCGGGAAGGAATCCCATGTCGAGCATGCGATCGACTTCGTCGAGAACGAGATACTTCAGTTCGCTGAGATCGAGGTTGCCCTTTTCGAGATGATCTAAAAGGCGTCCGGGAGTGGCGAGAATAACGTCCGGTTTCGTTTCAAGGGCTTCAATCTGGTGGCCGTATCCGACACCGCCGTGAATGAGAACCACGTTCATTGGCTTGTAGTAGCCGAACACGTTCATCTGATCTTCGACCTGCGCGGCAAGCTCACGGGTGGGCTCGAGGACGAGCACCTGTGGTTTTGTCGAGGGTCCCAGATTGCTGACGATGGGAAGAGAGAATGCGGCTGTTTTACCGGTTCCGGTCTGAGAAGCGCCGATGATATCGCGGCCGTTCAGGGCTTCGGGAATGGCCTGAGCCTGAATGGGAGTGGGTTCTTCGTATCCTGCACGGGTGACCGCGCGGAGAACCGGGCCTGATAGACCTAAATCTGCAAATGATGGCATCCCCGATCAACGCGGCTTAGAGCCTCGGTTTCAAGGGGAAATCACGATGATTGAGATGATTTTATCGTGATTCCGGTAAAGGAGCTCAATTTTTCCGCTTCGCTTTGCGACCGGCGAGGTGATAATCGAGCGAAACCTTCCCTGCTCCGCCGAGGGTGATTCCGATAAAAACAGCGAGGTAAAGCACCAGTGCCTGCGGGTGCAGGAGGGGTGACAGATCGATCGGAGCCAGAAGAACAAAGCCGGTGACGGCGGTGGCGATCAGTCCGTTAATACGGGAGAAAATGCCGAGAGCGATAGCGACAAGGGCAATTGCCATGAGGGCAACAACCACCACGGTGAGGACATGGGGAAAAGGGAGACCTTTGTCGGCCAGCTGTGTTACGAGGTCCCATTCCGTTTTGCTCCAGACAAAGTCAATGGCGTGACGAATCTGCTCGTAGAACTGGTAGTAGAAAAAAGTCAGCGCGGCAATGAAGCGGATCACGAAAAGTCCCACATCGGGAGAGTGGGGTTTTTCGGGACCGGTATCGGGCAGAGGTTGAAACGACATGGTGTAGGAGACGCGCGGGAATGCTGACTGAAACACGATGACGCACTTTTTCGCAATGGAAAAGGTGGAACGGGGCGTGAAACCGAAATAGGAGAAAAGCCGATTCTATCGGGAAAGGGCCTCCTTAAGGTTGGTCCGGTCTGCCTCGGAGAGAATTCCTGAATAGATGAGTAATTCGCTGATTCTCACCGGGTCCATTGATTCCCGGTCCTTCGAAATTGTCGGGAATCCAAGTTCGTATTCGAGAAGTGTTTTCTTTTCGCGGGGATCGAATCTTGCCGGTTTGGAAAGATTCATTTTTCCGCCTGCCTGGGATGCCGCCATTGAAACCGTGCCGGTCTTGGCATTCCATTCGAGGAATACTGTTCCCCATTGGCTTCTGTCCCAGGGAACCGCTGTGTCGGCCAGCTTTTTGAATCGCTCCGAGCGATACAGCATTCGGTCTTTGGTTTGGATCAGTTTGACGGCGGTTCGATCATTGGAGTCTTTCGATCCCAGTAGAATCGCTCTGAAGATGTTGTTCGTGAAATTGTTTGTCGCCCGAAGCTTGATCACGAAGGTGAATTGATCAGAGATCACGAGGTCGCTTCGCACCGCATTGGGATCGGCGCGCAGAAAGCTTTCGGCGGGGAACTCCAGAAAAGGATTTTTCGAATCGGAATCGGTAGCGAAGAAGGGTGGTTTTCCCCTGCCCGCGACTGTGACGAGGAGATGTTCGGGGCTGCTTTCTTTGCGTCGATTTTGAAGCGCTCCGACAGGTGCGTTCGTTTTCGTGAGGCGTTTTCCCTCCGGGTCGAGGAGTCCGCCGCTAACTGAGTAGTGAGCGACCAGCGGGGCGGAGATACCGGGGATAGCAATGGGCGGGGGCGTGTCGGTGAGGTTGTTGAACTTGGCGATGGACATCCGAAAGGGAGCCTCGGGAACGGGGGCGGGGCGGGGCGTCTGTGTCGTGCCGGCGGAAGTGGCCTTGCTGGATTTTTTTCCGACAGGAGGCGCGGTGACCGTTGGGCTTTCGCCTCCCTTCATCGCAAAGATCAGCCCGATGAAGGCGAGGACAACACCGGAGATGATTCCGATAAGGACCGGTTGAGAAATGGTGCTTTTCGGTTTTTGGACCTCGTATCGCGAGGCGGGAAGAGGCACTGAATCTTCCGCTCTCGCCTGGATGCGGGGGCGGGGCCGGTGCGGTTGGGTGATGAGCGTTCGCGTTACCTGATGCTGCGTCGGCTGGATGTCAGTCGTTTCGGTGGGCATTCCCCCGGGGACTGCCGCCGCGACAGGGAGCGCCACAGGAATTTTGTTTGCCGGCGCATTGTCCTCACGGGCCTGCTTCACAGCTTCCTCGAAAAGCCGGAAGGCTTCAGTGGCATTGTCAGGTCTGTCTCCGGGAAGCCGTTTGATCAGGCTCATGACCCAGTCCGTAACCGGTCCGGGAATGTCCGGTCTGAGTTCATGGAGTGGCGTCACCGTATTGTCGAGGTGACGGTTCATCGTGTCGGCGACGGAGGATCCCGCGAAGGGGGGATTCTGTGTCAGAGCAAAATAGTAGACGCACCCGAGCGAATAGAGATCGGTGCGCTGATCGAGCGGCTCCACTTCAATCTGCTCCGGGGCGATGTAGTCAATGGACCCGAGAAAAGAACCGCTCTGGTCGAGTGTCTGGGTCGAAGGCGCCTGGCTGAATTTGGCGAGACCGAAGTCGAGAATCTTCACCTGGAAGCGCTCGCTCGGGAGCCAGGTCAGCATGATGTTGCCCGGTTTGATATCGCGGTGGAGAAGATTGAGCTCCTGCGCTGACATCAGCGGGTCGAGGGTCTGCTCCACGAAGGCGTTAAAATCCTCCTTTGAGAGCGCATTCTTTTTGATCACCGTTTTCAGGGTGTCTCCCTTGATCAACTCAAACACCACGTAGGGGCCTTCAGAGTCTTCGTCGAATTCGTAAACCGAGACGACATTCTGGTGCTGGAATTTGGCAATCGCGCGGGCTTCTTTTTCAAGGATGTCAGCCTGGGCGGGATCGTTCAGCGTGCTGATATCCGGCGGGAGGAGTCGTTTGATCGCGACATCCCTTTGCAGCCGTTTGTCAAAGGCCTGATAAACCGCTCCAATGCCTCCCCGGCCAATGCGGCCTTTGATGTCATAACGTTCTTCAGACATGGAGTTTGCCACTCAAAATGAATTTATTAGTATATTCCATAATTACTGATAATTCAATTCTTATTGAGAAGCGGGATGGGAGGATGAACTCATTGCCTACAGGGGCCTCCTTGGTAGGTTGTCGGAGAGGGAGCATTCAGTTCATTCTTTTCAGTCAGGACATGCAAAACAAATTTTACGAATCTTTTGATACCGAACGCATCGAAACGGCTAAAACCGGAGGGGGCGGAGATTACCGTACTTCATTTCAGGTCGATCGGGATCGCATTATTCATACGTCTGCTTTCCGGCGTCTGCAGAATAAAACGCAGGTCTTTTTCAGTGGGGAATATGATTTCTATCGCACCCGTCTCACCCATTCAATCGAGGTGGCTCAGATCGGGCGCAGTATCTGCAACCGTCTCAACAGCACTTCGGACCTGCTGGGGGAGGACTACCGGATCGATGCGGATCTCGTCGAGGCGGCCTGTCTTTCTCATGACATCGGTCACCCCCCGTTCGGGCACACCGGTGAGCGAACCCTGCATCGGCTCATGCAGGAATACGGTGGATTTGAGGGCAATGCTCAAACTCTGCGCATTTTAACGAAGCTCCTTTTCGGTCCGGGGCGGGGGATGAATCCGTCACGTGCGCTCATGGACGGGGTTCTGAAATACAAAACGCTCTACGGCGAAGTTCCGGATCAGAAAAACCATTTTATCTACGCGGAGCAGAAGCCGATTCTCGATTTCGTCGTCGGTGGCGAGACGTTTCCCGAGTCACTTTCCGCGGGAAAGCCCCGCAACGGGTTCAAGTCGATTGAGTGTCAGATCATGGACTGGGCTGATGACACCGCCTACTCGCTCAATGACATCGCCGACGGAATTCACGCCGCTTTTATCACCGTGGAAAAGGTCCACCAGTGGGCGGAGGCGCAGGACGACCTTACGAGTGCGGATGAAGCTTTGATTGAGGAGTTGATTGAGGCGATGCGGCGCGGGCGGGTTGAGTCGGCGATTGGGAAAAAGATCGGGGCCTTCATCAATTCCGCTCAGCTGGAAACGTCGGAGGGATTTCTCAGCGGTGCTTCGGCGCGCCATCGCTACCGTCTCTCGATTGATCCGGTGACCGATGCGGCCTGCTCGCTGTATAAGCGGATTTCGCTGGGGCTTGTCTTTAAAAGCCGGCAGCTTCAGCAGCTTGATCGAAAGTCCGACTACATCTTGAGCCGCCTTTTTGAGGTCTTTGCTGAACAGTATGTTAATCCGGCTCCCGGAGTGATGAAGTTCACCTTACTCAGTGAGGAAGAGGAAAGCCTCATTCAAGCTGAAGAAACTGAGTCCGGTCGCGCCCGCATTATTTGCGACGTCCTCGCGAAAATGACCGACGGCATCGCAACCCGGACCTACAAGCGACTTTTCGACGCCGACTTCGGATCGATTGTCGACCTGGTTTGAGAAGAGGGACAGCCCGGACGCGAGCCTCGAAAAGCATCGGTCAGGCGCGGGTATTCAACCCTCTTGAGTCAGGCAGCTAAGAGGGTTGAATCTGCTCTTGTGATACGCTTTACTGCGGGACATGAAATTGGAACCAGGCGGACAACCGGGCGGAGAGATCAAGTTTTTGATCGGGGCAGTGCTTGCTGTGGTCGGCGTGTGGCTCTTTTTTGATTCGGTTCGATTCACGACCGGGCATGGCGGGCTCATCTCCAACTCAATCGGCCGCGGTCGTGGTGGTGGAGGCGGCGGGCTCATGGAAACCACTTCGATGGGGATTGTCCTCGTTCCGCTTTTTATCGGAATCATCGCGCTGTTTTTCAATGCCCGTCAGAAATGGGGATGGATCCTGACGGGACTGGGTCTCGTCATCCTCGGAGTTGAGGTGGTGAGTCGATTCCGCCCCGTCATTGCAATCAAGGGCACGCACCTTTTTCTGCTCATTATTCTCATTGCCGGCGGGATTGGTCTTATGCTGCGAGGCTACGTGGAGGACAGAAAACGCGGCGACAAGTCGTAAACGGGCATGCCTTCATACTTGACGATTTTTTCGGCCACGCTGCCGATCTTTCTGATTATCGCGATCGGATTCTTCTTCAATCGCCGCGGCTGGCTGAATGAGGAAACGGAGGTCGGGGTCATGAAGCTCGGGCTGAATTTGCTCGTGCCCTGTCTGATTCTGAATCTTATTCCAGGTAATCCGGCTCTGGAAAAGTTGAGTTCCGCGGGCTGGGCGATCGGGCTCGGTTTCGTGCTCATCGTTCTCGGGTTCGGGGTCGCATGGGTCGTGGCGCGACTTTCGGGACTTCACCGGGGTGAAGGTTTGCGGACCTTCACAATTTCGACGGGGATTCAAAATTACGGTTACCTCCCCTTGCCGATTCTGGTGGAGCTGTTTCCTGACAATCCCGGGCCGGCCGGTCTCGTCTTCGTCCACGGGGTCGGGGTTGAGCTCGCGATGTGGACGATAGGACTCGCGATTCTGACGAAGAAATCGGGGCTGAGGTCGCTCGTGAACGGCCCGTTTCTCGCCGTGGTCGGATCCTTGATTCTCAATTTCACGGGAGGACATCACTACATCCCCGGCATCGTCACGACGATCACCGAAATGTTGGGCCGTTGCGCGATCCCCATGGCCATCTTCATGATCGGCGCGACGATGAGCAAATTTTTCACGAAAGGGATTCTTGAGGATGCCTTGCGGGTTGCCTTCGCGAGCAGCTTTGCGCGGATTGTTCTGCTCGCTGCGCTGATGCTGGTCGTGGCAAAATACGCCCCCATCGGCGATGACCTGAAACGGCTTCTCGTGGTCCAAGCGGCAATGCCGGCGGCGGTTTATCCCATCGTGCTGTCGCGGCTCTTCGGCGGGCAGCCCGAGGTGGCGATCAAAGTGGTCCTCGCGACGTCGTTTGTGAGTTTGATCACCTCACCACTTGTGATCGCGTGGGGTTTGACCTGGCTGGGTGTTTGAGATTGTGGCTTTCGAAAGTGGCGGAGAGTGCCGACGAGAGGCTCGCGCTGCCAACGGGACCAACTTCGATGCTACGAACGCCCTAACTGACAGGCTATGAGGTCCACTCGCTTGGCGCTCGCCGCCACATTGCGTCAGGGTGCACGCTATACGTGGATTCGGACCTGCCGCCTCCTTGACCGCGAGGCGGTTGATCCCCGATGGTAGGTGAGCGCTATGTACAGAATTTTCTTCATATTCCCCGCCGTGTTTTTTCTGCTTTCTTCGGCAGGGGCAGCGGAACCTTCGACTTTTGAAAAGGCGGTTCTCGATTCCGAGCCGGTCGCGCACTGGTCTTTTTCCAGTGACGGAGATCTCAAGGTGAAGAAAACGAAAAACAAAGAGATCACCGACAAGGGGCCGATGGCTCCTGAGTATCCTCTCTTCGGGAAAAGCAATGAGGCTCTGCGTCTCGATGGAGGGGAGCGCGTTGTCATTCCCGACGAAGGTGAAAATTCCCGTTTCGATTTCGATAACGGTGATGCGATCACGTTGGAGGCGATGATCAACCCCACGAAATTCAACGGGCAGGCCGCGATTATTTCAAAAGGACGCACTCACAACGCAGGGTTTCCGAATAATAATCAGAACTGGGCTTTGCGCCTCAAATCGGTCGCGGGTCAGGCGGGTGTGAATTTTCTCTTCCGAAGTCGGGATCAGAAAGACAAGCGGGGTGACTGGCATCGCTGGACCACGGTTTCGGGAATCGGGGTGAATACCGGCTGGCACCATGTCGCAGTGAGCTACGAGTTCGGTAAGCCGGAATCGATTCGTGCCTACATTGACGGGAAAGAGATTAAGGGCACTTGGGATATGGGAGGCCCGACCACGGCACCTCCGGTGATCGATAATGATGAGATCTGGATTGGTTCCTCGACTGCGGGAAGCCTCGGAAATTCATTTATTGGCAACCTCGATGAAATCGCGGTCTATCGGAAAACGATTCCGGCGGAGACTTTCATGACTCGTTACGAGCGGGTCGAGCCCCCCATGGTGTTGCCCGAAGCTGAGAAAGGTGTCGTGAAGCTTCACATGTACGGACCCGTTGAGAGCAATGTAAAATTCCCCAATGATCCCGGCAAGCCGCTCATTTCATGGGACCAGAAGGCGATGGGCTTCATCCGGATTCCGCGGAAGTTCGACGATTGGGGGGTGCGCGAAGACTGGGGAACCGGGGTCATCGTTCGCGCTGTCACCGAGATCGAGCTCGAGCCCGGTGAATACGAATTTCTGGGTCGTTCGCGGACGGTTTCGCAACTTTTTGTCGACGGGAAAAAGATTCTCGACTTCCCCAAGGTGGGTCGGGGCGGAGGTGCGCACAACCATGTGCAACCGGTGCCGGATGTGCCGCGTCCGGGGATGCGTCCTCATGCGATGGACGACGTCGAGAAGATTGTGAAATTCACCAGCCCCGGCGGAACTCACACGGTCGTGTTTGATGTCATGGTGGGCGGACCGAAGATCCGTCTCGAGTTTGGCGAAACCTGTCTCGCGATCGCGAAAGGGGATGAGATTTTTCAGATCGTTGCCCCCGGAGCAGAGCAGGGGCCGAAATTAACAGACGAGGGCTGGGGCGCCTTCGCTGCCGAAACCGGCGAGATGCTCGATCATTTCGATCGTGACAATCGCCGGGCGGCCGACAGGCAGGCGGGGTATTGGAAAAAGCGTCACGAGCTTGCCGTGAAGCACCTCGCGGGGGAGTCGCGCGGCAACAGTATCGATGGTCTCATTCTCGCCCGCCTTGAGGAGGCGCGTAAAAACTCAGGTGATGCGGATTCTTTCTTTAATAAAGAGGTCCGGCCCATTTTTGCGGAGCACTGCTACCGGTGTCATGGGGAAAAGGAAAAGGGTGAGTTGAATTTGCAGGAGCAGGCGAGTCTTCTCGCCGGTGGCGAATCCGGAATCCCCGCGATCGTTCCCGGCGATCCTCATCAAAGTTTTCTGATTGAAGTGGTCGGACCTGAGGCGGGCGATGACAAGATGCCTCCGAAGGGGGACGGGCTGTCGGAGAAGGAGGTCGCGATTCTGAAAAAATGGGTCAAAGACGAGGGTGGAAAAATTCAGAATGCCGCGCTGGAAATCGCAGACCAGACTCCGGTGGTCGACGATCTCACCTTTCTCCGGAGAGTCTGGATCGACACGGTCGGGGTTTCCCCTCCGGTGAAGGATATCCGTGCCTTTCAAGCCGATCCCTCTCCCGACAAGCGCGAGAAAATGATCGACAGGCTTCTCGCCGATGATCGATGGGCTGACAATCAGGTTGGCTACTGGCAGGATGTCCTCGCGGAAAACCCGAATCTTCTCAAACCGATGTTGAACAACACGGGGCCGTTTCGTTTCTGGATTCTCGAAGCGCTTCGAGACAATAAGCCGATGGACCGATTTGCGACGGAGCTGATCACAATGCGGGGAAGCACCTGGGGCGGAGGAGCCGGCGGTTTCGGCGTTGCGACTCAGAATGATGTCCCCATGGCGGCGAAGGCTCATATCGTGGGAACGGCCTTTCTCGGTGTTGATATGAAATGTGCCCGCTGTCACGATGCGCCTTATCACGAAACGACGCAGGAGGATCTTTTCAAAATGGCTGCGATGCTGGAGCAGAAAGAAATCCAGGTGCCGAAAACGAGCAGTGTTCCCGCTGCCTTTTTTGATCATGTTGAGAAAGGCGGTCGCGAATCGCTGATCGAGGTGACGCTTCCGATTGGGGCGAAAGTTCAAGCGGAGTGGCCTTTTGATGAGTTTACTTCCGAAATTCCGGACGGGATCATCAACGATCCGAATGACACCCGTGAGCGGATCGCGGCAGATGTGACCTTTTCGCGGAGGTTTGCCGAGGTGCTTGTGAACCGGATGTGGAGCCGCTACCTCGGTGCGGGAATTGTAGAGCCGGTCGATGACTGGGAAGGGCATGCTCCGGTCGATGCCGACCTGCTCGCCCACCTCACTGATGAATTTATTCGCGGCGGCTACGACCTGAAAAGTCTCGTGCGAATGATCATGAATTCGAGGCTCTACCAGCAGGAGGCTCAGGATCTTCCCGCGAACATCGTCGACGCTGACCGCTTTTTTGAAGCTCCCTACCGTCGCCGGATGATGGCTGAACAGGTCGTCGACAATGCCTGGCACATTGCCGGCAAGGAGATGGATCTCGGTTTACTGACGATGGACATGGAAGGGCGCCTTGCTCCCAATTACTTTCTGAACTTCGGATCCCCGCAAAAGGCATGGGAGTTTTCCACACTCGCAAATGAGCGTGATCGCCCCAGCCTCGCGATGCCGAAGATACAGGCGGTCGTCGATGTCTTGCGTGCTTTCGGGTGGAGAAATTCACGGCAGGAGCCGACTTCACATCGCGTCGAGGATCCCAACCCGCTCCAGCCCGGCGTTCTCGCCAACGGGGTCATGGGAAGCTGGATGACGCGACTGACAGATGATTCGGAGATCACGCAGCTTTGTGTTGAAGCCGATTCAGTCGAGTGGTTGACCGATCAGCTCTACCTGCGATTTTTAACGAGAAAGCCCACGCCGGAAGAGCGGGATACCTTTCACGCCCTCCTCTCGGATGGATTTGAAAACCGCATCGTTCCGAAGGAGGAGCTGGCACCGGCTCCGAAAGCAGAGCGCATGCCCTACGTTTCGTGGTCGAACCACCTTCATTCCGAGGCCAATTCGATCAAGCAAAAGGAGGAAGCGTTGGCACGTGCCGGCGATCCCCCGACCCGCTACCTGAAAACGCACTGGCGCGAGCAGGCCGAGGACGCTCTCTGGGCGCTCTTGAATGCGCCTGAAATGATCATGGTGCCCTAGCTCAACTGAAATTAGAAGAATTCAATGAATCGCAGAAAATTTATCCAATCGACGACTGCTGCAGCAGCGAGCGCTTTAGCTGCTCCCGGGATCACACAGGCCGCAGGCGCGGTGCCTCTCGGAAAGGCGGAACACTGTGTCATGCTCTGGCTCGGCGGGGGAATGGCGCAGATCGATACCTTTGATCCTAAAGCCGTCGGTGATGCCAAGGCAAAGAAAGCGGGTTCCTATTATTCAGCGATCGAGACCTCGGTTCCCGGGGTCGAGGTCTGTGAGCACCTTTCCAAGACGGCGAAGCAGATGGAGCACATCACGGCGGTGCGTTCATTACATCACGATGTCGTCGATGAACATGCCGCTGCCGCTAACCGGATGCATACGGGGCGCCCCACCAGTGGAACGGTGACTTACCCTTCGCTCGGCTCGATTATCGCGCACAAACGCGGCGCGGCCGCGGAAGGGGTTCCTGCTTATGTGTTGCTGGGGTATCCCAATATCGCCCGTGGCCCCGGATTTCTCGGGCCGGAGGCGGGTTTTATTTACTCTACGGATATCGGTTCGGGGCCTGCCGGTCTGGCGCGACCGAAATGGCTCGCTTCGGATCGTATTTCCCGCCGTGAGGAATTGCTTGCTGCGGTGCGTGATGGCGGAGCGAAGCGATTCGCGGGGGATAAGAAATTTTCGGATTACGATACGGCACTCAAAGAGAGCCTTCGTCTTTCGGGACCGGATTTCATGGATGTTTTCAATCTCGATGCAGAGAGCGCCGATTTGCGCAACGCGTATGGAAGCGACTTCGGGCAGCGCTGTTTGTTGACGAGGCGACTCTTCCAGGCCGGGGTTCGTTTTGTGGAAGTGTCTTATGGTGACAATTTCAAAAACGGAACCGGTTGGGACACCCACAATGACGGTCAATTGAACCAGCACCTTTTGATTCAGGATCTTGACTCTGCGATGTCGACGATGATCACCGACCTCGATTCTCATGGTCTTTTGGACAAAACCGTGATCCTGATCAATTCTGAGTTCGGTCGTCCCGGGAATTTCGACTCCGGAGGCGGACGGGGTCACCAGTCGAAGGTGTTCACCAATGTGATTGCCGGTGGTGGTTTGAATCACAAGGGCGCCTGGGGCGCTTCCAATGAGATTTCAGAGGAGATTGCCGACAAGCCGGTGAGCGTGCCGGATTACTTTGCGACCGCATTGGCCGCGATGCAGATCGACCCGACCGAAAACCTCTACGATGGTGACAGACCTGTCCCGATCACGGATCTGGGCAAGCCGATTGCTGAGCTGTTTTAAACCACGGATAAACGCGGATAAACGCGGATGAGCACGGATGCAGGACCGATGTGGTCCTTAAATCAATCCGTGTAAATCTGTGTAGATCCGTGGTTCCCTCTTCTCTTTACAGGTCCACCGTTCGGCCCTCCTTGAGGGCCCGGTCGGCAGCGAGGACGATCTTGAGGCTGTTGACGGCGTCGTCCATGTGATCGGAAAGATCGGAGTCGTTTTGAATCGCGTTGAGGAGAAATTGCTGCTCGCGGAGGCAAAGCTCGTCGTGGTCGGGTTCGTCGGTCAGGTCGATCAATTCGTCCTCTTTGATGAACTCGTTCTCCGCATCCTGTTCGGCGTGGTGGAGGAGTAGCGATTCGGTCTTGGTGTGGCTGTCGACGTCACTCGACATCGAGTCGCCGCCGGCTTTGTCGGCAACGATGGAAACCGATCCCTTTGGCCCGACGACATCTTTCACGAAAAAAGCAGTCTCGCTCATCATGGGGCCCCAGCCGGCTTCATACCAACCGACCGAGCCGTTCTCGAAAGTGACCTGAAGCTGACCGTAGTTGTACATGCCTTCATTCAGCTCGTCGGAAAGTCGTGCTCCGATCGCGTTTACTTTCACGGGCCTGGAACGCGTCATCTGGCACATCACGTCAACGTAGTGAACCCCGCAGTCGACGATGGGGGACATCGAGTTCATGAGATTGCGGTGCACGTCCCACATACGACCTTTGCTTTGCTGGTTGAGATTCATCCGCATCACGAGCGGATTGCCGAGTGTTTGCGCGATCTCGATGAACTTGATCCAGGAGGGATGCACTCTGAGGATGTAACCGATCACGAGTTTGCGGTTCTTTTCGCGGGCGAGGTCGACGATACGCTGTGCCGCCTCGACCGTTGTTGCGATGGGCTTTTCCATGAAGACATGGGCACCGGCTTCGAGGGCCTTCGTTGCAAACTCTTCGTGCGTTTCCGGGTAAGTGTTGATCGAAACGACGTCGGGCTTCACCTCGGCGAGAGCGGTGTCGAAATCATCGAAGCCGGCGATTCCCCCGCCGAGTTCCTCGATGAGCGGGGCGCGGCTTTTCTCCGAGCGCGTCACGATCCCCGCGATCTCAAACCCATCGAGTTGATGATACGCCTTCGCATGTGAGGCTCCCATATTTCCAGCTCCAACGACTAATACTTTCATGCGGGGAGTCTATGAATCCGATGAGGGAATACAAGGGGCGGGATCGCCGCGAATGCGATTTATTGAAGGGGTGAAAGGGATTCCCGGAAGTGAATTCCTGACCATTCGGGTCTCGTTGCTCCGGTCCCTGCGGCGGCTTTTCCTCTGAGACGCCGTCTTTGAGCGTAGAATTATGGAAAAACGGCCGATTCTGCGTCGTTTTGCGGCTTGACAAATCCCCAGACGAAAGTTCTGTAGCAACCCGTAAAAAAAGGCTGGATAGCTCAGGGGTAGAGCAGAGGACTCATAAGCCTAAGGTCGGGAGTTCAAATCTCCCTCCAGCTACTTTTTTTCGGATCGTTGGGAAGCTTCTTTTCCCGATGGTTTCGCCCCGACACGCAGGAGGGGCTGTGAAGGTCCCCGTGTGGCGGACCAATGATCGGGATATCTTCCGGATCTCACCCGCGCGCCTTCCTACGCTGTTTCTGACCTCTTGCTGTACTGTTTTCCTGCACCTTCTAACGGGCGATTCATCGCAGCCGCAAGATTGGTGTATTCATGACGGGGGCGCTAAATGGCTTCCCCTCCCGGATTCTCTGATTTGTGCCGATTTTCAATAATTTACAGACAATTTGAGGGACGCTTTCACAAACTTTCGGACCCTATTTCGAAGTTCTTTAAAAATTACCTAAAATACCAGTTGCCACCTGAAATACTCCATCTATATTCCCGCCCCCTACTCAGCCACGGTTCGCCCAATCTGATGGGGATTTATTCTCCCGATGGCTTACGAGTCTCGGGGAGACTCTGAATACCAACTATTTTTACTGACGCATAACGTTATGCCTACTACCAACCAACTCGTTCGCAAAGGAAGAAAGGACAAGGTCGTAAAGTCCAAGTCTCCTGCTCTGGATGAATGCCCGCAACGCCGGGGTGTTTGTCTCCAGGTTTACACGCGGACTCCTAAGAAGCCGAACTCAGCGCTTCGTAAGGTTGCTAAAGTAAGATTGACGAATGGTCAGGAAGTCATCGCCTACATCGGTGGTGAAGGTCACAACCTCCAGGAGCACTCGATTGTTCTGGTTCGCGGTGGCCGAGTGAAAGATTTACCAGGTGTTCGTTACCACGTTGTTCGTGGTGCGCTTGATACCCTGGGTGTCGACGGTCGTAAACAAGCACGCTCGAAATACGGAGCAAAACGACCGAAGGGGTGATGACCGGGATCGCGATTCTGCGATCCTGCTTATCTCTCCGGCGATACGAATGTTTTAGTAACTGACTGAAATAATCCTATGTCCCGAAGAAAAAGAGTTTATAGCAAGCCTGAGCGACGTGATGCCCGTTACGACAGTCCTGTCGTAGCAAAGCTGGTATCCAAGGTAATGCATCAGGGCAAGCGAGCCCTCGCTGAGCGTATCGTCTACGCCGCGATTGATCGTGCGAACGAAAGCGTTGAGTCGGTTGATCCGGTTGAAGTGCTTAATCGTGCGGTTGAGAATGCAAAGCCACGTGTTGAGGTGAAAAGCCGTCGTGTTGGCGGGGCGACTTACCAGGTGCCACTCGAGGTTTCCCTTGATCGCCAGGAGTCACTCGCAATGCGCTGGATCGTTAACTGTGCCCGCTCCAAGCGTGGAACACCAATGCACATCGCATTGGCTAACGAAATCAAAGACGCGAGCACTAATCAGGGTGTTGTCATTCGTAAGCGTGACGAAACCCATAAGATGGCTCAGGCAAACCGCGCGTTTGCTCACTTCCGCTGGTAGTCTCGAAGTTCGATATTTTATCGCCTTCATACTGTCCTGATTTCCCGACCCTACCTGTACCGGTGTCTGCAACCTTACAGACTTTGTCTCCTACTGCTTCAATGAGTGATAGCCTCAATTCACCTGATCGCGCGTTTCCGCTTGAGCGGACACGTAACATTGGGATTGCGGCTCACATTGATGCGGGTAAGACGACATTGACTGAGCGAATCCTGTTCTACACGGGCATGATTCACAAGATCGGTGAGGTTCACGATGGTCAGGCGACGACGGACTGGATGGAGCAGGAGCGCGCTCGCGGTATAACGATTACCTCGGCAGCGGTCACTTGTGAGTGGCTTCAGCGTGATGAGGAGGGGATTCATAAGTCATTCGTCGGCGAGAAGCAGCGGGTGAATATTATTGATACTCCCGGTCATGTTGATTTTACCGCCGAGGTTGAGCGCTCATTGAGGGTGCTTGACGGTGTCGTTGTTGTTTTCTGTGGTGTGGCCGGAGTCCAGCCTCAGTCCGAGACGGTTTGGCGTCAGGCTGATAAGTATCACGTTCCGCGTATCATCTTTGTAAATAAGATGGACCGGGTTGGGGCGAATTTTGCCTCGGTGGTTAAAGATGTTCACGAGAAGCTCGGGGCGAATGCGCATCCGGTTCTCGTTCCGATCGGTTCTGAAGACGATCTTCAGGGGCAGATTGATGTTATTAATAAGCGTGCCGTTATCTATTCGGATGATGATTTGCTCGGCTCGACTTATTCTCTCGCTGATCTCACTGATGGGCAGCGTGCCATCGCCGATACCGCTTATGAGTCTCTTCTTGAGGCGCTCGTTGACGCGGATGAGGAGATCGGTCTCAAATTTCTCGATGAGGAGGAGATCACAGCGGAAGATGTGAAGCTTGCTCTTCGACGCGCCACGGTTGCGAACAAGATTGTTCCGGTTGTGGGTGGTTCTGCTTTTAAGAACAAGGGTGTTCAGTATCTTCTGGATGCAATTGTTGATTATCTTCCAAGTCCGATTGAGGTCATTCCGGCCGAGGGGACAAAGGTTGATGATGAATCAGCTCTGGTGGCTGCGCCGGCTGATGATAATGCCAAGTTTTGCGCGCTGGCGTTTAAGCTCTGGTCTGACAAGTATGTCGGGAAGCTCGTTTTTATCCGGGTCTATTCAGGCACGGTTTCCAAGGGTGATCAGATTTGGAATTCACGGACCGGGCGCAAAGAGCGTGTTGGCCGCCTCATCCAGATTCAGTCAGATGATCATAAGGATATCGAAACCTGTTATGCGGGTGATATTGCTGCGATCGTCGGTTTGAAGTTTGCCCGCACCGGTGACACGCTTCATCACAAAGATTTTGATATCATGCTGGAGCCCCCGGCATTTCCGGATCCGGTTATCTCCATGGCTGTTGAGCCGAAGACGACTGCTGATTCCGATAAGCTTGCCGAAGGGCTTGCGCGTCTTGCTGAAGAGGATCCGACTTTCGTCGTTTCAACGGACGAGGAGACCGGTCAGACGATCATCGCGGGAATGGGTGAGCTTCACCTTGAGATTATTGCATCCCGTCTTGAAGCGGAGTTCGCGGTTCGTACCAATGCCGGTAAGCCGCAGATCGCGTATCGCGAGGCAATTTCGACCGGTGCGACCGGTGACTATAAGCTCGTGAAGCAGACTGGCGGAAAAGGTCAGTATGCCCACGTCACTTTGAAAGTTTCCCCCAATGCACGCGGTAAGGGTTTTACTTACAATAATCGCATTGTCGGTGGTGAGATTCCCAAGGATTTCCACAACGCGTGTGAGACCGGAATCCGTGAGTCCCTTAGTAGTGGAACGATCCTGGGCTACCCGGTAGTTGATGTTCACGTTGATCTTGTTGGTGGTTCGAGCCATGATGTGGACTCGAATGAGCAGGCGTTTAAGATCGCTTCCATCCTTGCGATGAGAGAAGCGATTACTTCTGCAGATCCGAAGTTGCTTGAACCGGTAATGCGGGTTAGTGTCGACGTCCCTGACGAATATCAGGGCGACATCATCGGGGATCTGAACCGTCGTCGCGGGCGAATCTCAGAGGTGGATTCCCGCAACGGGCTCAGCCAGTTGAAGGCAGAGGTGCCGATGGCGGAAATGTTTGGTTACGCGACGGATATGCGCAGTCTCTCTAAAGGGCGCGCGAGTTTCTCGATGGAGCCACTTCAGTTTGAGGAAGTGCCGGGAGCGATCCTGACTAAATTGACTGAGCATTATATATAAGCGCAAAGAGTGCGTCGCGTTAAGCGAACTGAATTGATTTAATTTTTAACGGAAAAACTGAAATGCAGGGACAAAGTATTAGAATTCGGCTTCGGGCATATGATTCCCGTCTTCTTGATAAATCGACGGCGGACATCGTTGAGACAGCTAAGCGCACAGGTGCAAGGGTCTCGGGACCGATTCCTCTTCCAACTCGTATCGAGAAGTTCAGTGTCAATGCATCACCTCACGTGAATAAGAAATCTGCTGAGCAGTTCGAAATTCGGACTCACAAGCGTCTTCTTGATATCGTTGAGCCTACCGCTCGCACGGTTGATGAGTTGAAGAAATTGAATCTTCCTGCCGGCGTGGATATCACGATTAAAATCTAGTCTGGCGTAAACCCTCTAAAATTTAAACAAGGACGACTGCAATGAGCATCGGAATAATTGGAAAAAAAGTGGGGATGACACGCATCTTCGATGAGGACGGCGTATCCATCGCTGTCACTGTCATCGACGTGAGCGATAATGTCTTTCTCCAGAAGAAAACCCAGGAAAAGGACGGCTATTCTGCGGTTCAGGTAGGTTACGACGAGCAGAAAGAGTCTCGTCTTAATCAAGCTGAGCTCGGCCATGTCAAATCAACGGGTGGAGCAGCCAAGAAGAAGGTTCTTGAGTTCCGCGTTGAGAGTGATGACCAGCTTCCTGAGGTGGATCACCCCGGAATCGACTTGTTCGATGAAGGTCAGTGGATCGACGTGATCGGCACAAGTAAAGGTAAAGGTTTCCAGGGCGTTGTTAAGCGTTACCACTTTGCTGGACAGCCTATGTCACACGGTCACATGATGCACCGTCGTCCAGGTGGTGTCGGTGCGGGAACGGATCCGGGTCGTATTTGGAAGAATAAAGAGATGCCCGGTCGTCACGGTAATTACCGCAAGACGATCCAGAATCTGAAGATCGTGAGAAAGCGCGCAGAGGACAATGTTCTTCTCGTCAGCGGATCAGTTCCAGGTGCCAAGGGCGGTTACATCGTAATTCGTCCGGCCCTTAAGAAGGAAGGTCCTGTTCGGGATCTTAAAGCAAAAGACGCACCTGCAGAAAACGCTGAAAGCTAAGAAGCAAAGCGTGATTGAATAAAGCAGCATAATAATCAGTAAAGAATTACAGAGATGGCAGCAAAAACTTTAGATCTTGCAGGCGCAAAGAGCGCTAACATTGAGGTTGTCGAGGGCGCAGCGCGCGGTCGTCAGGCAGTTCACGATGTGGTGGTGGCGATGCAAGCCAACCGACGCAGCGGAACGGCTCATACGAAAACACGTGGTGAAGTCGCAGCAACGGGCAAGAAGCCTTATCGTCAGAAGGGAACCGGTAACGCCCGTCGCGGTGGTAACGCTTCTCCAATCACCCGCGGAGGTGGTGTCGCATTCGGTCCCCGCAACCGGGACTATTCGAAGAAAGTGAATAAAGGCACCAAGCGCCTCGCTTTTTCCAAAGCTCTTACCGAGCGCATCAACGAAGGTGATGTGGCAACTCTTTCCAGCTTCGCCGTCTCCGACGGAAAGACGAAATCATTCGCCGGCGAGGTGAAGAGTCTCGCGGCTGACGCCAAGCGCGTTCTCATTATCGGTGCTGATTTCACAGACGAAACGAAGCGCGCCGGTCGTAACTTTCAGTCGGCTCTTTTGATCTCGGCAAACGAAGTTAACACCGAGCAGCTTCTTCATTACACGAAAATCTTCGTGGTAGAGGACGCTCTCGAGATTCTCGCAGCACGCACATCTAAATAATTCAAAGACGCTCCAGAACGATGAAAGATATTTTCCAGGTCATTGATACCATTCAGCTGAGCGAGAAGGCGACGCTGTTGACGGAGACGAACAACGAGTACGTCTTCAAAGTGAATCCAAATGCAAATAAGCTCGAGATCCGCGAGGCGGTTGAGAAGCTTTTCGGCAAAAAGGTTGCCAGTGTTCGCACTGCCAACTACCAGGGCAAAAAGAAGCGCGAGCGTCGTGCTGATTTCGGCCGCACAAAAAGTTGGAAGAAAGCTTTCGTTAAGCTTGCTGACGGCGAAACCATTGAACTTGTTTAACCACAAACGCTAAAAGAGCATGGGTTTAAAAACTTACAGACCAATTACGCCGTCGAACCGGTACAAGCAGCATCCTGATTTCGCTGAGATCACGACCTCGAAGCCTGAAAAGAGTCTTCTTCGTCCGCTCAAGAGATCCGGAGGCCGTAACAACCAGGGTCGCATTACTTGTCGTCACCGCGGAGGCGGGCACAAGCGTCAGTATCGTCTCATCGACTTCAAGCGGAATCGCCGTGACGAACTCGCGAAGGTTCTTTCGATTGAGTATGATCCGAATCGTACCGCTCGCATTGCTTTGATCGAGTATCCTGATAATCAGCGTTCCTATATCCTTGCTCCACGTGGGCTTGAGGTTGGTGCCACGGTTTCCGCCGGCGAGAATGCTGCGATTACTCCGGGATGTGCGCTCCCTCTTTCCGCGATCCCAACCGGAACAACGATTCACAACGTTGAATTGAAGCCCGGTAAAGGTGGTCAGGTGGCACGAAGTGCAGGACAGAGTTGTATGCTTTCCAACCGTGAGGGTGATTACGCTCTCGTGAAGATGCCTTCAGGTGAGATTCGCAAGATTCACACGAAGTGTTACGCAACTGTCGGTATCGTGGGCAACCACGAGCATGAGCAGGTTGTCAGCGCCAAGGCGGGTCGTACTCGCTGGCAGGGGATTCGTCCTACGGTTCGCGGTATGTGTATGAACCCTGTTGATCACCCGAATGGTGGTGGTGAGGGTAAATCAAAATCAGGTGGTGGTCGCCAGCACTTGAAGAGCCCATGGGGTCACACCAAGGGGCAGCGCACTCGCCAGAAGTACAAAGGCAGCGACAAGTTCATCATTGAGCGTCGCAAAAACAGCAAGAAGCGCAGCCGTTAATTTTTAAACTGTTACCTATTATTATATGAGTCGTTCACTCAAAAAAGGCCCGTTCGTCGACAGCAAACTTCTTGATAAGATTGATGCGATGAATGACAGCGGTCAAAAGCGCCCGATCAAAACCTGGTCACGTCGCTCTATGATCACACCGGATTTCGTAGGTCATACTTTCCTTGTTCATAACGGGAAAGAGTTCACCTCGGTTTTCGTCACGGAGAACATGGTCGGGCACAAGCTTGGCGAATTTTCTCCTACCCGTAAATTCGGTGGTCACGGTGGTCACAATCCTAAGCTCTAAGTTTATCTAATCTGTTTTACTGCGATTTATTTCATGAATTCTCTTCTGACATACCGACCTCTTACTGCTATCGCTTCGGCGATGGCAATGGTGGCCTGTGTTTCCGGAGGTCTCGTGGAAGCGGATGATTCCATCCAAATTCGTGAATTACAGGCGGCTCTTTCGCTTTCCCAGTCACAGCTGGTTAAAGAGAAGGGGCGCGCTGATGCTCTTGAGGCTCAGCGTAAAATGCTCGTGAAGAGTCTCTCTGAGGCAGTTCGGGTCAGCGAGGAGCAAGTAGTTGCTTCCCGTGAGGCTCAGCTCAAGCTTCAGGCGTTCGGTGTGGATCTGTTCACCCGTGATGAAAACAGTCTCGAGCAGCGCCTTTTGAAAGCGGTCCGTGATCTCGATATCTCCCAGCAGGAGAATGAGAGGCAGGCGAAAGCGCTTCACCAGTTGAGCGAGGCATTTCTTTCCTACCTGGGGCAATCCCCGGATGTGGAGAAAGAGGCGCGCGACAAAGCTGGTAAAGCAATTGCGAAAGCCGGCAAGGCGATCGCGCCGTTGATTGGTGATGAGGGGACTCCCAACGCAGTTGAGGGTTCACAGGTCGTCAGTCAGGATCCAGAGATCGGACTTATCGTTTTTGATGCGGGGCGCCAGGAAGGGCTCCGGGTCGGAACGCCGCTTACCGTTCTCCGTGGAGAACGTCCTATTTTTACCGCGATGGTCGTTGACGTTCGCGAATCGATTTCCGGTGCTGTCCTTCAGGACAAAATCGCAGACGTAGAAGAAGTCGCCGTGGGAGACGGCATTAAATTGCTCCCAAACCAAACCAATTTTTAAGAGTTAATCAGTATCACAATCATGGACGTCACTTCGACATACAAGTTTGCCCGGATCTCGGCGCGTAAAGCGAGAGATGTAGCTCGTGAGATTCAAGGTCTGCCTGTTTCTGCGGCACTCGACCTTTTGAATTTCACTCCCCGTAAAGGAGCTGAGCTCTTCAATAAGACAATGAAAGCAGCTCTCGCTGATGCTGAGAACAACTTCGAGTTGTCGGTTGAAGGTCTCTTCGTGAAGAGCGCGGTAGTGGGTGAAGGCCCTACGTTCAAGCGTTTCAAGCCTCGTGCCCGTGGATCTGCCTCAGCGATTCTCAAGCGCACCAGTCATATTACGGTTGTTCTCAGCGATGACGCTCTTGCGGTTCCTTCTGAGAAGAAAAAGCATGTTTCTGAAAAAGGCGCGAAAGCGGCTCCGAAGAAGGCTGCGGCAGAGAAAACAGCTCCAAAAAAGGCAGCTGAGAAGGAAGTTTCAGCGAAAAGTGATACTTCCGGTGGAGGACGAGTTGACGAGAAGCTCGGAATGGTTTATGACTCCGCCCCCGCAGAAGTTGACGATCTTAAAGAGATCAATGGAGTTGGCCCCAAGCTTGAAGAAAAGCTCAATTCTATTGGAATTTACGTTTTCAAGCAGATCGCCGATTGGACCGATGCGAATGTAGCGGAGTTCGATGAACTCCTGTCCTTCAAAGGGCGCATTGAGAGGGATGAGTGGATTTCCAAGGCAAAAGAATTGCACGCGGAAAAGCACGGTAAGTAATTTTAGTAAGGATTTGGAATAATTGAGTTATGGGACAGAAAGTACACCCGATTGGATTCAGACTCGCCGTCAACAAGGACTGGCAGTCGAAGTGGTATGCACCACAAGGCGAGTATGCGGATCAGCTGCATGTCGATCTTCGGATCCGCCGTTATCTTGAAAAGCGTCTTCAAAAGGGTGCTGTCTCCAGAGTGGTAATTGAGCGTGCCTGGAACAGTGTTCGGGTGACTCTTCACACTTCACGCCCCGGTCTTATCATTGGTAAGCGCGGTGCTGAGATCGAGATCATGACAAATGATATCGGTAAGATGTGTCAAAACTCACAGGTTAAGCTCGATATCCACGAGATTCGTCAGCCTGAGCTTGATGCTTCATGGGTCGCTGCTCAGGTGGCAACTCAGCTTGAGCGTCGTGTTTCTTTCCGTCGCGCTATGAAGCGGACGATCCAGACCGCAATGGATTTCGGTGCAGAAGGTATTCGTATCCGTTGTGCCGGTCGTCTTGGTGGTGCTGATATCGCACGTGCCGAGCAGTATCGCGAAGGTAAAGTGCCGCTTCAGACACTCCGTGTTCCTATCGATTATGGTTTCGCCGAGGCGGAGACCACATGGGGAATCATTGGTTGTAAAGTTTGGATCAATAAGAAAGAAGGCGCCGAGGCTAAGGATGGTGCCGGTGGTCAGCGCGGCGGAGACCGTCGTGGTGGTGACCGTCGTGGCGGCGGTGGTCGTGGTCCCGGTGGTCGTGGCCCCGGTGGTGGCGGTCCTCGTGGCGGCGGAGGCGGAGGTCCCCGTTCCTAGTAAGTGATTCGATCGAACTATTAATTTTAACTAAAGTAGAGGAGAGAAGTTATGCCTTTGATGCCCAAAAGAGTTAAGTTTCGCAAAACGCACCGCGGTAGTCGTGCCGGTAATGCGCAGCGCGGAACAAAAGTGAGTTTTGGTGAGTATGGTCTGCAGTGTCTTGGACGCGACTGGATCACAAACCGCCAGATCGAAGCTTGTCGTATTTCAATCAACCGTTACCTCAAGCGTAAAGGTAAAGTCTGGATTCGAATTTTCCCTCACAAGCCGGTTACGGCTCGTCCACCTGAAACTCGAATGGGTAAAGGTAAGGGTCCGGTTGAGCACTGGGTAGCTGTGGTTCGTCCCGGCACAATGATGTTTGAGATTTCCGGTGTTTCGGAAACCCAGGCAAAAGAGGCGCTCCGCCTCGCAGCAAACAAATTGGGTGTGCGTTGTCGTTTCGTTCGCCGTTCCGATCAGTAGAATCGTTTACCTGAAAGTTATTTTATCATGGCTACTAAAATCAAAGATTTCCGCGAAATGAGTGCAGACGAGCTGGGAACAGCGCGTCGTGACATGAAGGAGGAAGCGCTTCACCTGCGCATCCAGAAGGAGAGCGGACAGATCGAGAATCCAGCGCGTATTCATCAGATTCGTCGCGACATTGCCCGTATCGAAACCATTCTCAGCGAAAAACGTAACGCCGAGGCAAGTAACTGATAGAGAAGGTTAAGAATAACGTTCTCAGTTAAGAAGAAAGTATTTAGATGAGTGATTCAGAAAATCAAAAGCAGCCAGGATTGCAGAAAACACGTGTAGGCGTTGTGACTTCCGATGGAATGACCAAGACAATCGTCGTGGAAGTAATGCGCCGGGTTCCCCATCCGCGTTTCAAGAAAATCGTGAAGAAGACTTCCAAGTTCTTCGCTCACGATGAAGAAGGGCAGGCCAAGGTCGGTGATCGCGTCTTGATCGGAGAGACGAAGCCGCGCAGCAAGAAAAAGTGTTGGGAGCTTAAGGAGGTTCTCTCTCACTAAAATCAGGGCATTGCCCGAAAGCTTGACTCCGCGCCGATGGTGCTAACGGGGTTGATCATTATTCAAATCAAACTTTACCAATTTACAAAGTCATGATTCAGATGGAATCCAAAGTTCAGGTGGCCGATAATACGGGCGCCCGTGTCGCCAAGATGATCGGTGTGATCGGGACTCGTTCCCGCTCAGCTGGTGTCGGTGATGTTATTACGGCTCACATTCGTGAGGCGATCCCTACCGCCAATGTTAAGAAAGGTGATGTGGTTCGTGCCGTAGTCGTTCGGACTGCAGCCCCGATTCGCCGCAGTGATGGTTCCATTCTGCGTTTTGACAGTAATGCAATCGTCATCCTTAACGATGACAAGAACCCAAAAGGAACCCGTATCTTCGGTCCTGTTGCAAGAGAGCTTCGTGAAAAGAATTACATGAAGATCGTTTCTCTGGCACCAGAGGTTCTTTAATTCAGATTATTAAGTTTAGACGGGATAAAGTATCATGGGAAACCGAGTGAAAACACACGTGAAAAAGAATGACGAAGTAGTCGTCATTTCAGGCAACCACAAGGGAGAGAAGGGACGTGTCCTGCAGGTCTTTCCTCACAAGTCCCAGGTGATTGTTGAGGGGGTTCGCCTCATCAAGAAGCATCAGAAGCGCAGTCAGGACAGTCCTGATGGCGGAATTATTGAGCGCGAAGGCCCGCTCCACATCTCGAATGTGAAAATCGTTTCCGAAGCCTAATTTAATATTTAAGCAGTAGCATAGTTATGGAACTCGCACTCAAAGAAGTTTACAAAGCCAAGGCAATTCCGGGACTTAAGGATAAGTTCAATTACGGTAATGTGCACCAGATCCCGACTCTGGAGAAGATCGTTCTCAATTCGGGTTTTGGCCGCGAGGATGACCGCAAGTCAGCCATGGAGAACGTGATTGAAGATCTCGGTCGCATCACCGGTCAGCGCGCAGTTCCAACGAAAGCAAAGATGGCTATCTCCAACTTCAAGTTGAGAGCGGAAGATGTTGTCGGTGCTCGTGTCACGCTTCGTGGACGCCAGATGTGGGAATTCCTCGATCGCTTCATCAATGTAGCGTCTCCGACGATTCGTGACTTTCGCGGACTTTCTTATAAGTCATTCGATGGTAACGGTAACTACACCGTTGGAATCAGCGATCACACGATTTTCCCTGAAATCGAACTCGATAAAGTCACACGGACGATCGGTTTTGATATGACCATCGTCACCACAGCAAAAACAAACGACGAGGCGCGCGAGCTCCTCACGTTGCTGGGAATGCCGTTTCGTAAAGAAAATCAGGCAGCATAATTCAATTTTTTAAAGTCACACTATACCTAAAGGAACCATGGCCGTTGTCAGTGATCCCATTTCAGATTTTCTCACCCGTCTTAAAAATGCCACTCGTGCGCATAAAGAAGACTTCAGTGCGCCCTACTCGAAGATCAAGGAGCAGATTGCCCGGATCCTCAAAGAGGAAGGCTACATCTGGTCCTACGAAAAGACAGGTGAAGGCGTCAATGCCGTCATTAAAGTTCGTCCTAAGTATACAGGACCAACTCCGGCGCTTAAGGATCTCAAGCGGGTCAGCCGTCCAGGTTTGCGCCGGTATGTCGGTTCGGATGATATCCCCAAGGTCCTCGGTGGAATGGGAATTACGATTCTTTCGACATCCAAGGGTATTATGGCCGGTCATTCAGCGCGTAAGCAGAATATCGGTGGAGAGCTGCTGGCTCTCGTTTGGTAAGGTTGCCAGTTTTTAAGTCTAACAAAGAGTGAATCATGTCACGGATAGGTAAGCAGCAAATAAGTCTCCCGGAGAAGGTGGAGGTCAAAGTGTCGGATGACTCCAGTTTTTCCGTCGAAGGCCCTAAGGGTAAGCTCGAATGGGCAATTCCTGTAGGTCTTGGTATCGAGCAGGAAGATGGATCTCTTCAGGTGACTCGGGATTCTGAAGCAAGAGAAGTTCGTGCCATGCACGGGACCGCTCGTGCCCTTATCGCGAATATGATTGAAGGTGTCTCCAATGGCTTCGTAAGAGAGCTGGAGATTCAGGGAGTTGGTTTCCGTGCCGCGATCAAAGGTAAAGACCTTGATCTCAGCCTCGGATTCTCACACCCGGTGCTTCACCCGATTCCAGACGGCTTGACAGTGACGGTTGAAAACAATACCGCGATCAAAGTTGAGGGGATTGACAAGCAGTTGGTTGGGCAGTTTGCCGCCGATGTCAGATCTTATTACCCGCCGGAGCCATACAAAGGTAAGGGTGTCCGCTACAAAGGCGAGCATGTTCGCCGTAAGCAGGGTAAGAGTGTTAAGTAACTAGGTAGGTAGCTACCGCAACGATTTATATACGATGAGTGTTTACGTTCGAAAAAGTGCACGTGCCAAAGTAAGGCGCAGAATTCGGAAGAAGATTTCCGGAACCGCAGCGCGCCCCCGATTGGCGGTGCACTTCTCCAATCAAAATGTCTATGCCCAGGTCATCGATGACGAGGCGGGTAAGACTCTGGCTTCGGCTTCAACTCTTGATAAAGGGGTTGCGGCAAAGGGTGCCAGCAAAGAATCTGCCGCCAAAATTGGTGAGGCAGTTGCCAAGGCGGCTAAGTCAGCCAAAATCGAGGCGGTAGTCTTTGATCGCGGTGGCTTCCAGTTCCATGGTAAAGTGAAGGCGCTTGCCGATGCTGCTCGTGAAGCAGGACTTAACTTCTAAATTTCGATATCAAATGAGCGACGAGAAGGACAACGAAAACAAGCCCGAAGAGGAAGTGGTTGAGGCCGCCTCTACGGAAGCAACAGCTGCGCCTGCGGCTGAAACAGAAGCTCCCGCAGCTACTGAAGAGGCTGCACCTGCGGCCGGAACTGAGGCTGCGGAAGGTGGAGAGACTCCCGATGCGGGTAAGTTCGACAAGCTTGAAAAAGCACAGCAGATTCTCAAGGATTCTGCTCCTTCCGGCGGTAATTTCCGTCCGTCACGTCCCGGAGGCTTCCAGCGTGGTGGTCCTCGTGAAGTGGAAGATGATGGCAGCTTTGAAAAAGTGGTTCACATCAACCGTTGTGCCAAAGTGGTCAAGGGTGGACGTCGCTTCAGCTTCAGTGCTCTTGTTGTCACTGGTGACAAAGAAGGCAAGGTTGGATTTGGATTCGGTAAGGCCAAAGAGGTCGCCGAGTGCATTAAGAAAGCCAGCGAAGCCGCTAAGAAATCAATGGTAGCTGTAAAGGTTACCAATAACACTATTCCTCATCCGGTCATCGGTGAGCATGGCGGTGGTCGTGTTCTCCTTCGTCCCGCTTCTCCAGGAACCGGTCTTATTGCCGGCGGTGGAGTGCGTGCTGTTGTTGAAGCAGCCGGAATCAAAGATGTTCTCGCAAAATCAATGGGATCGAATAACCACGCAAACGTGGTGAAAGCGACTTTGAATGCGCTTGAGCAGCTTCGCACCAAAGAAGAGATTTACTCACTTCGCGGTAAGCGTCTCGCCGAAAAGAAGGCGCTGTAATTGACTGTAATTTTTAACTTATTTGACTGATGAAACTTCACGATTTAAAACCTGAGCCAGGATCCAAGCACCGTCGTCGTCGCGTTGGTCGTGGAGAGAGTTCGGGCCTGGGTAAGACAAGTGGTAAAGGACACAAGGGGCAGAAGTCCCGTTCAGGTGCCTCGATTCGCCCCGGTTTCGAAGGTGGGCAGATGCCACTTGCACGTCGTCTTCCTAAAAAGGGATTCAACAACGCTCAGTTCAAAACTAAGTTTGCAATCGTCAACGTTTGCGATCTTGAGGCCAAGTTCGAAGACGGTGCAACCGTGAACGAAGAGTCTCTCCGCGCCTGTGGTTTGGTAAAAGGTATCTACGACGCGATCAAAGTCCTCTCAAACGGCGAGCTTTCCAAAAAGCTTACGGTTGATGTCGATAAGGTCTCCGCAGTTGCCAAAGATAAAATCGAAAAAGCAGGCGGAAGCCTCGCCGAATAGGCTTAGTCCTTTCGGGGCGGTGGAAGATTCCATCGCCCTTCTTTTTTTGTCCATCCCACTTTTCTAAACTGTACGCCTTTTTGTCTGATGATCTCCGCATTTGCTGATACCTTTAAGATTCCGGAGCTCCGCTCACGTATTCTTTTCACCCTTCTCGTGATTGTTATCGTGAGGCTTGGTGCTGTCGTCACACTTCCGGGTGTCGATGTCAACGTTCTGCAGGACTGGTATGGACAGGTCCAGGAGCAGTCGAATGACAGCAAGGGCCTGACGGCTGTTCTCGCTTTGATGAACGTCTTCAGTGGAGGCGGTCTTCAAAACTCGGCCCTCTTCGCACTGGGTATCATGCCTTATATCAGTGCGTCGATTATGATTCAGTTGCTCACTGCGGTTCTTCCTGCATTGGGTAAGCTCTCCCGCGAAGAAGGCGGTCGTCAGAAGATCAGTTTATACACACGTGTCCTCACGCTCGTGCTTTGTCTTTTCCAAGGGTACATGCTGGCCAAGTCGCTTGTCACTCCCGAGGCGAACCCGTTCCTGCGCGATATTGCGAGCGGTTCGACCAGTGAGCTCGTTCCTGATGCGGGAAATCTTTTCATCTTCAAAACGATCATTATCATCACGGCGGGAACGATGTTCCTGATGTGGCTGGGGGATCAGCTCACTGAGCGCGGAATTGGTAATGGTGTTTCCATCATTATTACGGTGAACATCATTTACGCCCTGCCGGGTGCTCTCTTCCAGGTTTACAATACCTACGTCGCATCAGCTGGTGACAACCCGCTTCGCTCGTTCCAGTTGGTGGCCCTGATCGCTTTCCTCTTCTTCGTGGTCGCGGCGGTGATCTCGATTACGCAGGCTCAGCGCCGCGTCCCGATCAATTACGCCAAGCAGGTTCGTGGCGGTAAAATGTATGGTGGTCAGACCCAGCACATGCCTCTCAAGGTTAACTATGCAGGGGTCATGCCTATCATTTTCGCTCAGGCGATTCTGATGTTTCCCTCACAGATCCTCGGGTGGGCTTTTCCAAATTCTCCCGGTGCGCAGAAGTGGGCGATGCTACTCGGTGGTGGTGGCAACGGGATCCTCTTCTATTCCCTCACCGGTCTGATGATTTTCTTCTTCAGTTACTTCTGGGTCGCTACGATGTTCCAGCCCAATCAGATTGCTGACGATCTGAAGAAGAACGGTGGTTATATTCCAGGGGTTCGCCCCGGCAAGCCAACCGCTGAGTTCCTCGATCGCACAATGAGCCGACTTACTTTTGCCGGCGCTATTTTCCTCACCATCATCGCGATCCTTCCTCCGATTTTGACCTCGTTGATGGGCGTGCCACCGTTGGCGGCGCAGTTCTTCGGTGGAACCGGTCTCTTGATCATGGTTGGTGTCCTGCTCGATGTGATGCGCCAGGTTGAGACGCACCTTATTCAGCGTCACTATGACGGATTTCTCCGTAAGGGGCGTATCCGCGGTCGTTTTGACAAGCCGGGTGCCAAAGGGCAGGCCGGAGCAAAGAATCAGATGATTTGGCTTCTTGTAGCCGGGGCTGTTATCATCATCGGGTTCCTCGTATACTTTCAAGTCGTTAGCGCTCGATAATCAGATTCCTGTGGCGAGATGGCAAAGCGGAAGTCCAGAATTAATCTCCGAACGGGGAGTGAAGTGGACGGGCTTCGTGTCGCGGGAAAAATCGCCGCTGATATTCTTCGCCGCTGCTGCGAAATGGTTGAGCCCGGGGTAACAACGGGTCAAATCGATCAGGCCGCCGGTGAAATGGTGGCTGAGGCCGAATGCGTCAGTGCTTTTCTCGGCTATCGCGGCTTCCCGGGTAATATCTGTATTTCCGTTAATGAGGAAGTGGTTCACGGCATCGGCGGTGATCGCGTCCTCCTCGATGGCGAGATTGTCAAAATCGATGTCGGAATTCAAACGCCCGACGGTTGGATCGGTGACAATGCCAAGACCGTGCCGGTCGGCTCAATCAGCAGTGATGCAGAAAAGCTGCTCGCGGTCACGGAAGAGTCTCTTTACAATGCGATCAGCAATGCGGTTGAGGGAGCTTATCTCTCCAGTGTTTGCAGT
The DNA here is from genome assembly GCA_029213065.1 of Verrucomicrobiales bacterium. Classification (GTDB taxonomy): domain Bacteria; phylum Verrucomicrobiota; class Verrucomicrobiia; order Verrucomicrobiales; family DEV007; genus Arctic95D-9. The sequence goes on from JARGPH010000023.1 coordinate 83,896, forward strand.
GTCGTTGAGGAAACCGTTCTTGAACACGGTTTCACCGTGGTGAAGCAATTTGTAGGTCATGGAGTTGGTCGCCAGCTCCACGAAGAACCACAGGTCCCCAATTACTGGGATGAGCGTGAAATGCGGCAGCGTCGATTTCACAATCCAAAGTTGCGGGCCGGAATGGTTCTCGCAATCGAACCCATGGTGAACGCGGGGACAGACGAAGTCGTCATCCTTGATGATGATTGGACTGTGATTACAGAAGATCACGCTCTGTCCGCCCACTTTGAACACACCGTACTCGTCACAGACGGTGCTCCTGAGATTCTCACTCCACGCGAGAGAAGTTTTGCTCCTGCGAACGTGTGAATCGTGAATTTCCCCGAGACTTATCAGAATTTTGAAAAACTTTTCAAAAATTACCCTAAACAATGAATCACCGGTTGCGAGAGCCCAAATCTGTGGTACACATTCCGTCCTCGCGCCAAAAAGCGGCACGAGGAGTCAGAATGACAGGGTAACTGAGCGTTTCGTGACTCAACCCAAATAAAACTGACACTATTTTTTACAATGAAAGTAAGGCCATCCGTGAAACGTCTTTGCACTGACTGTCGCATTATTAAGCGCCAGGGAGTTCTCCGCGTCATCTGCAAGAACCCGCGTCATAAGCAGCGTCAGGGCTAATCTTTTAATCTATTTCTATTTTAAATCATGGCACGTCTACTTGGAGTCGAAATCCCTAACGATAAACGTATCGAAGCTTCGCTTCCTTACATCTTCGGAATTGGTCGCAAAACATCCGCAAGGATTCTTGATGAAGCTGGTGTCGATAAAGACATCCGCACCGGTGAACTCACCGACGATCAGCTAGGTCGCATCGCAAACGCAATCACTGGCGGCAGCGTCATGATTGAGGGCGATCTTCGCCGTGAGCTTCAGGGGCATCTCAAGCGCCTTACCTCTATTAACTGCTACCGTGGCTATCGCCATCGTCGTGGACTCCCTGTTCGCGGACAGCGCACTTCTACTAATGCCCGGACTCGTAAGGGCAGACGTAAGACAGTTGGTGTGATCCGTAAGTAATCCCGAACCAATTATCCAAGATGGCTGAAGAAGAGAAACCAGAAGAAGTAAACGCGGAGAACGCAGCAGAAGCGCCTGCCGAAGCAGCGACTGAAGCTCCCGTTGAAGCAGCGCCTGCTGCTGAGAAAGCCGAGGCAGCTCCTGCCGAGACTGCCGCTCCAGCTCCCGAAGAGGAGAAGAAGTCTGACAAGCCCCGCACGGCTGAGGATATTTTCCTCGAGCTCGAAGGTGACGAGGCTGCTGAGAAAACGAAAGTTCTCAAGGCTAAGAAGAGCAAGAATATTCTGAATGGTATCGTTCACGTAGCGGCTACCTTCAATAACACCATCGTAAGCGTAGCTGATCCTGCCGGTAATGTTATCGGTTGGTCAAGTTCCGGTAAAATGGGTTTCCGCGGTTCTCGTAAGAGCACCGCCTATGCTGCTCAGTTGGTCGCTCAGGACGCCTGCCGCCAGGCAATGTCTCACGGCCTCAAGAACGCAGAAGTTCGTGTTAAAGGACCCGGCGCTGGACGCGAATCAGCAGTTCGTGCGGTGCAGGGACTCGGTATTGAGGTGACCGCAATCAAAGACGTCACTCCTGTTCCTCACAACGGATGTCGCCCCAAGAAAGCTCGTCGCGTATAGTTCGAGTTAGTATTCCAATTCATTAATTTTTACTTTTTACAAAGTCATGGCAAGAGACAGAGGTCCAACAGATAGAATTAGTCGCCGTTACGGTGTAGCCCTTTTCGGCCCTTCCAAAGCGTTGGAACGCCGCCCTTACCCTCCGGGTCAGCACGGTGCTCGTGGTGCTCGTCGTAAGAAGAGTGATTACTCCGTTGCTCTCGGTGAGAAGCAGAAACTCCGTATGCAGTATGGCGTCATGGAGAAGAAGTTCCGCCTCTATTTTGCTGAAGCGCAGCGTCGCCGCGGTATTACCGGTGATATTCTCGTTCAGCTTCTTGAGACTCGTCTTGATAACGTTTGTTACCGTCTCGGACTCGGCAACACCCGCCGCGCTGCAAGGCAGTTGGTTGGTCATGGCCACGTTCTCGTAAACGGTAAGAAAGTTGATATTCCATCTTATGCGGTTAAAGCCGGTGACGTGGTATCAATTGCTGATTCGAAGCGTTCTCAGCAACTCGGAATGCGCGCTGCGGATTCAACAGCAGCTCGTCCGGTGATGGACTGGCTTACTTTCGACAAAGATGCTCTTTCCGGAACCGTTAACCGTGTTCCGGATGCTGAAGAGATCGACACAATGGTCAATGTCCAGTTGGTGGTTGAGCTTTATTCACGATAAATCTTTCAATCATACCCCAAACTTTGAATGTGACATTCGGCGCTTTTGCGATCACCGAATGTCACATTTTTGTTTCCGGGGAAAACTGTCTTATCCAGCCTAACCGCTTAATACAATTTAAACCCTACCCAACAATTCCCGTCCTTTTATGAATCCATTTACATTTTCCCGCAATTTGCTGGTCGCACTGATTTTCAGTGTTTCTATCGCTTCTCCAGTTCTCGCACAGGACTCTGTCGAGGAAAAAGCCCGCGCTCTTCTCGAGAAGTATAAGTCAGCGCTTGTCGTCGTGACGGTCAAAGGCGTATTGGAAGCCCGGACAAGTGGTGAGCCACTGCCTCCCCGTGACCAACAGCGTCGCACCCTCGGGGTGACAGTGGGTGACGACGGATTGCTCGTCGTTTCGAACTCAGCGATTGATGCCAGTGTCGGTCTCGACGGGCAGCAGGCTAAAATGGAAGATGATGTCGTGACGATTCAATCGGCTAAAACGACTTTTTCGGAAGTTGAGATCAGCTACGGTGATTCGACTCTCATTCACGGTAAAGTGGTGAGACAGGACAAAGAGGCGGATGTTGCTTTCATCATGCCGGATTCTGCAGAGGTGAAGGCGCTCAATAAGACGTTCACAAAGATGGATCTTTCACAGTTTGCGGCGACGGCGGGAGCGGCCGACCGGGTTGTCGGGCTTTCGCGTTCCTCGGCAGTCTATGGTTATATGCCCACGGTGGTGATGGGTCGCATTACGGGAGTCTATAAAGGGGATCGCACGTTTTTCGTGACTGATGCGGGAACTGCTCAGGGAATTCCGGTGTTTACGATTGATGGAAAGCCGGTCGGAATGACAGTGGTGCGAATCATTGACGGGAAGCCTTCCGGTGTTCTCGGGACTCTGTCGGCCGGTTCGATTCAGGTAATGGCGAATCTGGCTCGTGAAGCGGCGAAGCAGTAGTTTCCCGACAATCGATTTTGAAAAGCTGGTTTCCCCGTAGCGGGGAGCCAGCTTTTTTGTTATTTCTCATCTCTATTTTCACAATGACTATTTCCCCTTACAATCAGTTGGTTCAGCTCGGAAAAGAAACTCAGCTCGTAGCGGACGCTCAGGCGCTTCTCGGCTGGGACCAGGAGGTGCTGTTGCCGCGCTCCGGTGTTTCCTACCGGGCCGAGCAGATGGCCTGGTTCAGCGGTTGGCTTCACAACAAGTTTACCGCAGAGGAAGTGGGGAGTTGGATTTCCGCCGCAGAAGCGGAGGCAGGTTCGCCGGAGCAGTGCGCCAATCTGCGGGAGTGGCGCCATGGCTATGACAGGGAAACGAAGTTGCCTGAGTCGCTCGTGAGAGAGTTTGCGGAGACTCAGGTTCGAGCGAAGTCGACCTGGGCCGAAGCCCGTTCGAAAGATGATTTCTCATTGTTCGCTCCGGCTCTTTCGAGGTTGATCGAGATCTGTCGGGAGCAGGCGGAGCGCTGGGGGTATGAGGAGCACCTCTACGATGCACTGATTGATAAATTCGAGAGGGGAGGAACCACCGGCATGTTGACGGACACTCTTGGCTCATTGAGAAGTGACCTCGTTCCTGTTGTGGAGGAGGCCGTTGCAAAACCGCTGCCGGATGTTTCAAAGTTTCGAGCGCATTATCCGGTCGCCGATCAGGAAAAGTTCAATGCTGAAGTGGCGGCATCGATCGGGTTCGATTTTTCCGCGGGAAGAATCGATACCGCAGTGCATCCGTTTTGCTCGGGTATGGCACCGTTCGATACCCGGCTTACGACGCGGTATGACGAAGGTGATTTCTGCAGTTCTCTTTTCGGGGTTCTGCATGAGACGGGGCACGGGCTGTATGAGCAGGGATTGAAGAAAGAGCTGCGCGGTCAGCCGGTAGGGAGTTCCGCCTCCCTCGGGGTTCACGAGTCCCAATCCCGGCTCTGGGAGAATCATGTCGGACGCAGCCGCGGATTCTGGAACAAGTGGTTGCCGGTCGCGGCGCGGTATTTCCCGAATTTGAAATCGGTGACGCTTGATGAAATGGTCTCCTATGTAAACCGGACAGAGCTTAGCCACATTCGGGTGGAAGCTGACGAGGTTACCTACGATCTGCATATTCTCCTCAGGTTCGAGATCGAAAAGGATCTCTTTTCCGGTGATCTTAAAGTCGCCGATATCCCGGGTGAGTGGAACAGCCGCTTTGAGAAATACTTCGGGCTCCCTGTGACAAAAGACTCCGAAGGCTGTCTTCAGGATATTCACTGGAGCATGGGGATCTTCGGGTATTTCCCGACTTACAGCCTCGGCAATATCAATGCCGCTCATCTCGCCGCTGCAGCGGTGCGGCAGGATCCGTCGCTCAGCCAGGCGATGGACAACGGTGACTACTCCGGTTTGCTCACCTGGATGAGAACGAATATCCACGAAAAGGGGAGCCTCTATCTGCCATCCGATCTCATTACCGAGGCCGCGGGAACTCCGGCGGATGCGTCGGCTCTCATCGAACACCTCAAGTCGAGGTATCTTTAGTCATTGCTTCCGGAGCGGCTTCTCACGAGGGGGAGGGCGCGAAGTTTATGGGTGACATCAAAGACAAATTCTTCGAAAATGGGAGTGCGGTCATCCCGGGCCGTGTATTTCAATCAGGACCACTATCGATGCGCTGGATTATCCTCATAGCAGGCTCACTTGTTTTCGCGGGAGCCGCTTCACTTTTCGCTGAAGACGCAGATGCAATTCCCTTCGAGGTGCTCGCCACACAGAGAGTTCTCGAACAACCGAATGTCAGAGGGGATCACGGGGACTGGTTCTTCCTCGTTAAGGAGTTGCGTCATCTCGGAACCGGAAAATTCTGGGAGAAACGATGGGAGGAAGTCGCTGTTAACCAGTCGGACCCGCTTCCTTATCTGGTGGAGTTTCATAACCTGCTTGCGGAACGCGGGGTGCAGCTGGTTCTCGCGCCTGTTCCGACCAAAGCAGCCACCTATCCGGAGCATCTCGTCGAAGGTCGCGCGGCGGGATCGGGCCCGTCGCAGAGCCCGTTTCTGGATGTGCTGAAAGAGGCAGGGCTTTCCGTTATTGATATTGAGCCTGAGCTTCGGAAATTTGCGGCGATGGATTCGAAGAACCCCGTCTTCTGCCGACAGGACGCTCATCTTTCCCCTCTTGGTATCGAATTGCTGGCGAGCTCGATTGCGAAACAATGCCGTTCATTTGTCACGGAGGGAGGCGCTGAATATCAAATCAGCGAAGCCACCGATCTTGAGATTCTGGGAGACCAGGTCGCCGGGAGCGAGTGGGAAGGCAAAATTCCCCGTGAAGAGACTTCGATTCGCTATGTCTCGTCCGGCGGCGTCGAGGGGGTTGAACCGTCTCCGGAAAGCCCTGTTCTTCTGCTCGGTGACAGTCATACCCTCGTTTTTCACAGCGGTGAATCCACCGGGATGCACTGCAAGGGTGGGGGGCTGGTGGATCATCTTTCCTTTCTCTTGAAGCAACCGGTCGATCTAATCGGCGTTCGCGGATCGGGGATGGTGCAGGCGCGGAAACAGCTTTTTTACCACGCGACCGCTCATCCCGACTATTGGGCCGGGAAAAAAGTTGTCGTCTGGGTTTTCAGTGTTCGGGAGTTTACTCAATCGAGAGATCGCTTTATAGCGATTCCATTAGATCGCTGAGCTCATCACTGGTTTACACCGATCCCCAATGATGAAATCGTTTCAAATCTAACGTTTTACATTGGCTCGGGATTTGCTAATCTCACCCTGTTAAATCGATGGATCTCTCACACACAGCCCCAATCAAGCCGCTCAATCAACTTGCGCGGATCGAGCCGGCTACGTTGGATGATTTGCCTCGTATGATCGACCTGACAATGGCGCTCTTTGATTTAGAGGAGGACTTTGTGCCCGATCGAAACAAACAGGAGCGCGGCCTGCAGGCCATCCTCGAGCATCCTAACCGTGGTCGCATTTTTGTGGTTCGGACGGATTACGAGATTATGGGCATGGTGAACGTGCTTTTCACTATCAGTACAGCGATGGGTGGTCTCGTGATTCTGCTGGAGGACGTTATCATTCATCCCGATTTTCGGAGGCAGGGATACGGCACGCAGTTGATCAATTATGTGATCGATTTTGCAAAGCGTAAGGATTTCAAGCGCATCACTCTGCTCACTGATAAAATCAGCGATGAAAGTCAGCGGTTCTTCACGAACTTGAATTTCACCCATTCTCACATGATTCCGATGAGGTTGAATGTCGAGGAGTTGAGCTGAGCGGCCTTTCATCGTCTGAATAGAAAGCCGAAAGTATGAGTGTCATCGAGCGACAGGAGCAGCTCATTGAAGATTATGGAATCATTCCTGATCCGCTGGAGCGCTTTCAGTTAATTGTCGAAAGCGGTGGCGGGAGCGCTGAGCCTTTTCCGGAGGAGGCTCGCACCGAAGCGAATCTGGTTCCCGGCTGCGTTTCAAAAGTCTGGGTCACCGGTGGGGTGAAAGAAGGTATTCTCGACCTCAGCATCGACTCGGAGGCGCCTGCCCTCGCTGCGATTGGAACCCTGATGTGCCGACTCTATTCGGGAGCCAGATTTTCAGAGGTTTTGGCGGTGGAACCGGATTTTATCGCTGAGTTGGGGATCGATCGAAATTTGACTCCGACTCGTCTCAGGGGGCTTGGGAATATCCGAAAGCGGATTGTCGAATTGGCGGGTGAGGAGGTTTGATGAGCCTGATTGATGCGCATCTTCATTTGCAGGATTCGCGTCTCGCTCCCGAATTGGAGGGTATCGTTGCTCAAATGCGGGAGTCGGGAATTTCCCGCTGGATGGTGAATGGCACCTCTCCGGATGACTGGTCCGAAGTCGCCGCAATAGCTGCCGCGAATCCGCAAGCAACCGCCGGCTACGGATTGCACCCCTGGAAGGTGAACGGGCACGGAATGGCCGGAGTTGAAAAGCTTGAGTCGTTTCTGGTCGAAGATCCCGGTGCTTTTGTGGGGGAAATCGGGTTGGACAAATGGATCCGTGACCATGACATCGATTTGCAGAAAGCGTGTTTTCTCAGACAAATTGAGATCGCAAACCTTCATGGTCGATCGACGGCGATTCACTGCCTGCAAAGCTGGGGCCATCTGCAGGAGTGTTTGAGAGAGGTTCCTCCCTCGAAGCCATTTCTACTGCATTCTTTTGGAGGCCCCCGGGAAATGATCGGGGATTTTCTCGAGCAGGGGGCTTATTTTTCAATTTCGGGATATTTTTTCCGTCCTGATAAAACGGGGAAACTCTCTGTTTTCGACGACATACCGATGGATCGTATTCTGCTCGAAACCGACGCGCCGGATATGCTCCCTCCTGATAATATGGTCAAGGTTGCTCTGGGTGACGGCGTGAATCATCCAGTCAACCTCGTGAGAGTCTACGAAGCGTATGCGGCACATATCTCACGCCCGATCGACTGGGTCATCGATCAGATGGCAGAGAATTTCGGCAACTGGTATCAGGCAAAAGCCCGTTCCATCGCCGATGAGAGGTCCGCGATCGAATAAGGTTTCGGAACAGCCGCTTTAAAGCCGAGCTCCAGAATACCCGCAGGATTCTCGTCTTCAAAATATCCGCTCGTTGCGATCGCAACAAGGTCGGGATCAATTCTCTGCAGTTGGTGAAAGACCTGAGTCCCGTCCAGTCCGCCCGGCAGAGTGATATCAATGAGCGCGGCATCGATGCTCTCAGCGGAACCGTGACACTCTCTGAAAATTCGCATGGCTTCCTCACCGCTGGTGGCAACGAGAAAATTGCAACCGAGGTGCTTGAGGATGCCCTGAGTGGCCTTGGCGATTTTGGGATCGTCTTCGACAATCAAAATGCGATTCCCGCTGAAGTCTCTCAAGGTGACACGACCGGAAGACTTCGGCTCATTGAAGATCCCTGAGATGGAGTCTTCGGATGACTCCGTGGATGGAAGGAAGACAAGAAACTCCGTTCCGACACCGACAATGGAGGCGACGCGGATGACGCCGCCGTGTGATTCCACAATTTCCTTGCAGGAGGCGAGCCCGAAGCCGCTCCCGTCGTGCTTGGTTGTAAAATCACGGTCAAAGATTCGGGGGAGGACTTCCGGTGGGATACCGTTCCCGCGATCTCTTACCGAAATGACGGTGTAGCTGCCGGCCGTGACTTTATACTTGTTATCCGCTCCCAAATTGGCATTTCCCGCAACGAGATCGATCGTGCCGCCGTTGGGCATCGCCTGTCGCGCATTGGTCACGAGATTGTGCAGGACCTGATAAATCTGAGCCGGATCACCATGAACGCACCTCACTCCGTCGTGGATGTTCAGGCGCGAGCGGGTTTTCGACCCCGCCGTGCAGAGGCGTGAGACCCGCTTCAAGAGACCATTGACGCGGAATACATGATGCGTGTCCGTTTCCTTTCGACTCAGGGCGAGCATCTGCCGTGCGAGAACTTCAGCATCGCTGAGGGCCCATTCCGCTTCTTCAAGAAAGGGGGCAACGGCCCGCTTCAGGGCGCCGCTCTCGAGTCCGGCCAGTTCCAGATTCGACTTGATGATTTGAAGGGCATTCTTAAAATCGTGCGCGACGCCACCGGCTGTCATCGCAACCGAATCAGATCGTGAATCACTTTCGATTCTCGGCGGGGCGCTAACTTCGGGGATCCGGGGTTCCACTGCCTCCGGCTCTTTGGCAACTTCCCGTGCCTCCGAAAGTGGCTCAAACGTCAGGATAAAATAGGAGCCCGGTGTGTTCTCCCGTTTCGTAGGTCGAATTGTCCAGTGACACCTGACTCTGCGACCATCGGCCCTCATCAGGTCCCGATCCATCCAGCAGTATGTGCTTCGCTCGGCAATGGCTGGAAGTTTCCCGATCAGGCTGGTGAGATCGTTGCGGTCATAGACGAGACCGAGAGGTGAGCCCTCGAGCGATTGTTTCTCGTAGCCGGTCGCATTCAGAGCATGCGGGTTGGCATACACCATCTTCGGACCGAGAGGGGTGAGGGCGCTGCCCTCGATCACGATGATTCCGGCATTTTTAGCGATGCCATCCGAATTTTCGGGACGTGCGCTACTGGGAACCTGTGATGCCAAACTCATTCGCGGATGGATGAACGGAGTATAAAAGTGAGATAAGGAACTATTTAATAACCGACATCATTTGATTAAGAAAGCTTAAATTGATAGTAATTCGTATATTTCGTTTCTAAAAAATGGATGGGGCTCTCGATACGAAAAAAGCCCGGAAGAAATCTTCCGGGCTTTTCCTTCATTAAATGTAGAAACTCACTAGGAGAAGAAAGGCATGATGGGATGCCCTTCGGTGACGATCTCGTCTGTTTTCGGATCTCTCTGGTGTCCCGCAATGAGGAATGGTCGACCTGAGGGGGCGTAAACCACCTTGTTCAAATCGAGTCCCATCGCGTGGGCAATCGTGGCATTGAAGTCACGTGGCTCAACCGGATTTTCCTCAACGGCCATGCCGTCTTTGGTGGACGAGCCGTAAACCTGGCCACCGTTGATACCGCCACCGGCGAACATTGTTGAGAACACCCGCGGGTGGTGATCGCGACCACCATTCACGTTGATCTTCGGTGTCCGTCCGAACTCGGTTCCAACACAGATGAGGGTTTTCTCGAAAAGGCCTTCTGCTTTGAGATCATCAATGAGGGCGCCGAGTGCTTTATCGAGACTGCCTCCGGTACCCTGAATCGCATTCCAGAGATCGTTGTGCATGTCCCATCCGCCGGACTGGACTTCAACGAAGCGAACGCCTGAGCTTACGAGGCGTTTCGCGAGCATGGCGCCTTTTCCGACACGTGAGTTGCCATAGCGACCGGTCTTTTCCTGATAGTTCTCCTCTTTGCTGAGATCGAACGTTTCAAGGTCCTCGCTCTGCATGAGCTTGAGTGTTTCATCGTAGAACTGGGTGTAGGCCGAGACTTCATCAGTCTGGAACTTGCGACGGAACCCTTCATCAAAGGTATTCATGAGGTCGAGACGCTTGTCGAAAAGTTTCTCGTCAACACCGTCGTAAGGAGCCGCATTCTGGACGCCTTTGTCAGGATCGCCGATGGGGAGCGGTGAGAGAGCCGGACCGAAGAATCCAGCGCCGGGGTGATTGCCGCCTGCTCCGATCGTGACCGAATCAGGAAGGGTTTCGTGCTTTTTACCGAGAAGTGTCTGTGCCCATGGCCCCATAGACGGGTGGACAATAGTGGCACGCGGCTGGTAGCTGGTGTGCATCCAGTAGGAGCCACCGCGGTGATCACCGGTTTTCTGAGTCATGGAGCGAACCACGGCGATGTCCTTGAAGCGCTTCGCCATTTCAGGCATGAACTCCGCGAGTTCGATACCGGCGACACCTGTCTTGATTCCCTTTGTCTTACCACCGTTTTCGTGGTTGGGCTTGGGGTCAAACGTGTCCATGTGGGTCATCCCACCGGCCATATAGAAGAAGATACAATGTTCAGCTTTCCCTCCACCGGCAGCCTGCACCTTATTGGCAGCTCCCAGAGGCAGAATGCTAACACCGAGGGCTGTCTTAGCCGTGTTCGCGACAAATTGGCGCCGGCTTAGTTGGTCGAGTTTGTTCAGTTGATCTTTCATAGCAAATTTTATTTAAAGTATTGGGTCGTAGTTAGAGGAGGGGCGAATTACTGGATGAACATGAACTCGCGAGTATTGACGAGCGCCCAGATCACGTTTCCGATCGCGAGGGCCTCTTCTTCTTCTTTCTGCTTTTCGCTCATACTCCGATCGGTCTTCGCTCGCATTCCCGACTGGGCCATCGATTTTTCTTCCGAGGAAGGATAACGGGCGAGAACGCTGAGAAAGATTTTTTCAATCTTGTCTCTCTTTGAGCCGCGGCCGTTGGCAATCTCCTTGATGAGATAGGCGTCCGGGCTCGTAAGGACTGCGTTGGTGATCTTGCCGTTGAGGAGCGCCATGACCTGTGGAGAGGAACCACCGGTGAACTGGTTTTCAATGAGCTGCTTGTCGGACTGTCCGAACATGCGGAGAAAGTGTCCTGCACGCATCGGCTGTCTCAACTCCGAAGCCCGGAACATCATTTCCCCATCGACATAGTCATCTCTGGAAACGGCGTCACCGCTGCCTCCATATTTCACCAGTTTGCTGGCTTTGCTGAACTGCTCTTTCCAGCCGAGAATATCGTCAGCCGTCTTGAGGCTGGCAGGATCGACATTCATGGCTGTTTTGTAGGATTCCGCTCCGCGGCGAATCACTTCCTCAGGATTCGGGGTTGTGAGCGTAACGAGTGAATCCCAGATCTGCTCGGCCGTCATACGGCGGAGAATCGGGCCGGGGAAGTGGTAGGTTCCTTTGTCGACCTGAGTGAGGGAAGGTGACATTGTCTCGGCTTCCCGCTGATAGGTCTTCGTGTTGTAAATGACACGGAAGAAATCTTTCACGCTGTAGTCTAGGTCTTTCATCATTTCCTCGAGGAAGGTGAGAAGCTCGTAGTTCTGAGCCTGTCCGTCGAGGTGACCGGGAATGTTGTAAACCGGCTCAATCTGGGCGAGACCGAAAGCGATTTTCCAAAGACGGTTTACGGTATTAATCGTGAAACGTGGATTGTCGGGAGCAACCATCCAGTCGGCAAATGCGTGACGAGGGGAGTCGTAGTCCTCGACTTTGACGATCGAGCCGAAATAAGCAGAAGGCTTCACGGGCATTTCAGGCTCACCGTCGTCGTATTTGTAATCGTGAGGAAGCTTCACTTCGTTGGTGCCGTCATCGATGACCTGGGTGCGGTGAGTCCCGAACCACTGGCCGAGATTGCGGTCCTCTTCCCGGTTTTCAGGAAGCTTTCCGGCTGCTTTGAGCACTTTGTTCATTCGCGCTACCTCGGCGCGATAATTTCCGCCCGCCATCATCATCGAGCCGCCACCGCCGCGGGTTTCGGTCTCTCCCATGAACGCCGCCATTTTGAAGAAGTCCATCTGCATCACTTCCTCGAATGGGTGATCGTGGCACTGTGCACAGGTGATCTCCGTTCCCATGAAAACGGTGAAGGAATTGGAAAGGTTGCAGAGACGCATTCCGTCGTCGGAGACAAGGTAGCCTGCAGCGGGCTCGTCCCAGATTTTTCCGGTAGCCGTCAGCATCTCACGAACCATGTCGTCGAAGGGCTTGTCGGAGCGGATCGACTCTTTGATATACTCCATGTAGGGATCCACTTTGAGATCGCCGTTACCCATCATGACGACTCCCTCACGGATTCGGAGGAGATCGGAGTAATAGTTATACATCCGCATGACGAAGGCATCCGAGTCGAGCAGCGTGTCAATGAGTTCGGCGCGTTTCGTGTTGGAGCGACTGTTCAGGAACGCCTCCGCTTCGTCGAAAGTGGGGATACGACCCGCAATATCGAGATAGATGCGACGAAGAAACTGATTGTCAGTCGTCATCTCATTCGGAGCGCACATTTGCATCTCACGCTCGATCTCCTCTTTGCGCTTAATTTTTTCCGCAGTCGTCAAATCTGACTTTTCAGGGAGTTTCGCAAGTTCTTCGCGAAGTTCCCCGTAACTGGCCTTGGCCTTCGCGATCACGAGAGTGTCGATCGCCGCGGCAAGGGCGGCCGGGTCGGTCGGAAGATTTCCTTTCACAAAAAGTCGGTCCGCTTCGCTCAGCTTGGCGACGGGGTAATTGATGATTTTCCCATCGGCTAATTTCAATTGCACGGCTGCGGTCGCTCCGGCACCACTGGTTCCGGCGAATTCCGCTTCGAGAGACTTACCATCAGCGGAAGTCCAGGTTCGAGGCTCAGCTTCGACAGCCAGTGGGATCAGGAACGCAATGACGGTTGCGATCAGAGATTTGGATTGGTTCTTTATCATGATTGGGTGCGGCACAGGTATGGTCTGTTAAGAAGTATATCCCGGGAAGGGGCTGGTGTTACATCTCAAACCAAAATTTTATGGAAATTATACAAGTTTGGTTCAAGAAGATCAATTATTTAATAGAAGAGGCGAGTTCCTGGAGTTGAGTGGTCGATACCGCCTCCTGAAAAATGACGAGGTCGTCGATCCATCCCTGGATGCCGTCGTCATTGTAGGAGCCGATACGAAGGAGGCGTGCTGAACCGGAGGAGACCGTGCCGGATTGGAAATCGCTGACCGGTTCCAGCTTCCCATCAATGAAAAGATGCAGGTTCGAGGCAAGATCGGGTGTCTCGCCTCCGATGTGGCGATAGGCGACGTGGTGCCAGTTTCCGTCAGCGATTTCAGTGCTTCCCACGACGTAGGCGTCGCCGAATTCCACCCGCAGGGCACCGCGCCTTCCCCGGTTCGACTCCAGATTGCAGAGAACGTTCCAGCTCAAACCGTCACGACCATACTGAAGGACCTGATTCTTTTTCGAGGATCCCAGCTTCGGGGGCATTTTCACCCAGAAGGCAACGGAGTGCGGGGCGTCGAGTCTGAAATCCCGCGCCAGATTCACTTCCAGAGCTTCGCCTTCCTGAAAAATGAGTCCGCCTCCCGAGTGACCGGCCGCGCGTCGGGGTGAACGGCCCAATTCGCCGTCGCCGACGAGGTTGACGTCGTAATTCATCGTCGCACCGGAATCTTCAATGAGAGCGCCCCCCGATTCATCGAAGTCGAATCGCAGGCCGGGTTGGATGATTTCACTGATACCGATGCTCTGGAAGAAACGATCACCGCCGTAGGCGATTGGCTTGAGTTCGCTGCGGGTGCGTTCGTCAGCGCGAACCGCCATTCCTTCGAGAAGGGAAACAACCGATGAAAGTCCGCTGCTGCGGCTCGCTTTGACCTCACCCTCCATCACGTGAACTTCAGAATCGCCGTTCGGCTCAACCGAAACGCCGAAGCGGGTTCCAATATCGACAGCGTTGAGGCGCGGCGTATTCACCGTGAAGCCACTCGCGGGAGGCGGGACATTCGCGGTGAGGTGGCCCGACTTCAGGAAGACGCGATTTCCCGATTCGATGCTGAGTTGAGCGGGACCTTCCACGAGAATCGTGGCACCGGAATTGAGTGCGATATGCGCTTCGCCTTCTTTGATTTTCAGCAAACCATTGGAGAGCCAGCCATCTTCACGAACACGGGCGAGCGACACCTGTTCCCAAACGAGATTGTTGCTGTGCTCGAGGCGGGCGGAGTAATTTTCCACCGGGTCGGCTTCGAGTGTCTTTGCTCCGCCTTCGCGAAAGATAATCGTTTGGAGGACGAGCATGAGACCGATCGAGGCGACCGCGGAGATGAGTCCCGTTTTGACCAGGTCCGGCCAGCGGAAAGGGGTGATCCCTCCTCTTTCCTCGACGATTTCGGTGAGCACTGATTTTTTGAAATCGCGCGCGCTCCCGAGGCCTTCGGTTCGGATCGTCTCCATGACCGAAAGGTTGAAGGCGTTTTCCTCCGGATCAGCTTCTTCAGCCGCCGAGTCTGCACCCAGCAACGTTTCCAGCGCGGCGTTCATCTGACACTGCTGGATAAAGCTGTTTCGCAGATCCCGGTCGTTGCGCAGGGCATGCTCCACCTGCCGGCGACCTCTCTCGTCCAGCTCGCCGGAGATAAATGCTTCTAGATGTTCTGAGTTCACAGTAAAAAATCAGTTGGTTCGGAGTTCGGCCTCCATTTTTGTTTCGATGCACTGCTTCAGTGCGGTTCGAATACGGCAAAGCGTCGTTCTCACCCACGACTCGCTCTGGTTGAAATCTGCCGCCATTTCCCGTGAGGACTGCGACAGTTTGTATTTGTGTTCGAGCAGCAGGCGCTGCTGTTCCGGCAGGGAGCGGAGACATTCGTCGAGATAGACGATGACGGGGGATTCCGGGCTGAACTCCCCCTGAGCTCCCTGACGAATCAGGAGGTGATCAAGATACTTCTCGTTGTTCTTCGAGAGACGCTGGTGGCGCAGGGTTTCCTTGCGAATCAGGTTGTAGGCAATCGCGCGGAGCCATTTCCCGAAATCGGTGCCCGCCTTGAAGTCGGAGATGTGTCGATGAGCAAAAACGAAGGTCTCGTGAGCGATTTCATCGACGAGATGGGAAATCGGCAGCTTCATCGCGACGAAGGAACGCAAATGGGTGCTGTGGAGGTCGAGAAGTCCCTCGAAAGCCTCCAGATCACCGGCTTGAACCCGTTTCACGAGGTCCGTTTCTGTTTCATGTCTATCCACTGTCCAAATATACCCTCAGCCCGCGGGTTTGTGACAACTTGTTTTGGAGGGACCGCCTCGGGGTCACTCAGTTTTTGCATGACGAAAATCACCGCGATCTCTACGTCGCCTTCGTCTGCGACGGTTCCCCGGGCAGCAGTCCGGTTGCGATTTGAGGAGCTTTCGCGGGAGTGATATCAGCGACCTCATCTCGGGTAGCAGGGGCTGCTTTGATTTCCCCGGATAGAGTCACGATTTTTTAAGTTAACCTTGCTATCTAAAGGGCTGCAGGACATTCTCCGTGTTGAGTGCCTCACGTGATATCGTTTCGTGAGGTGATACTAATAAATACTGTTATCCAAAAATCATGGCAAACAAAAAACAAGAAAGTCCCCCTTCTAGTTACGAAACTTGCCCTGTCGAACTGATTGCCGGTGGAGGAATAGAGTGGAGTCCCCCGAATTGGGATCGAAAGAAGCGCCATCTCTTTATTCGGTTTTCCGTGGCAATTGATCCGAAGAAGATACATGACTACTACATCTACCGAGTTGATCTGACAATCAGAGGACCAGATCCCTTCTTCGCTAAGACCGTGTTCCCTGCTGGCAACGGCAACGCCAAAATTGATGCACAACTTGGCGTTGGTATCCCCCTCGAACTCAACGAATACAAGTTGAAGTTAAGGGCCCGAGTGATTTGTGAGAACAGTGACTCACTACACGTCTGCTCACATGACGAATGTCGGGAGTTTCTTCCAGCGGACGGCTCTCTTGTAATTTGTCCGGTGAACTCCGAGCGGCAGATCTCGAATGGATAACAAGCACAGGCACTCAACATCTGACCGCTGTGAGTCGAAACGCCTTTTCTGATTCGAAATCTTCCCTTACTTTCCTCCAGCGCTCTTTGTCAGATGTGAGTGCTGTTTGACGTTAGCCCTAAAAAATGGAGATCGACTACAAGAAGGTCACGGATGACGAGCACGAAGAGCTGTGCTCCTCGTTCTGCGCCGAAAACGGAGATGACGAGAATGGCATCATCCCGGATGAAGAGTTCGACCGCCTATTCGATCACCTCGGCGCTACGCTTGCGAAGCACGGATCATTTTCCGAATCTAGTGCCGGCGACGTGGACTTCAGCGGATACAGGTATGTTGATCAGATTCCGGTGATTCAGACGGTGGTTGATGACGACGTTGATCCGGCGGTCGCGATCAGAGCCGGATTGGAGGCAGTTTCGACGGCGCATAGACCGCTCGGCGCTTCGTTCGATCTACATCCTCATTACATCCTGGTCACTCCACCAAACAGAGTCTATGCGACCTACGATCCCAGCGAAATCAAACTGGGCTAACAAGATTAAACGAGGAAAGGGGAAAGGTGTCAGTCAAGGGGAAAGGGGGCAATCAAAAAATCTTGAATAACGCAATGTTAGTTGAAGGGCGAGGTGAGCAATAAGAGATTTGTCAGC
>JARGPH010000024.1:0-28295 GCA_029213065.1 Verrucomicrobiales bacterium
ATGGAACTGAAGCCTTTCAAAATCATCCAGGATCTCATGGAGATGGATGTTTTTGCGAATCTGACTCAATCGATTGAGCCGGAAGTCGCTTCAAAAATTTGCGAAAAACACGGATTTATCTTCGAGAAGGAGAAGCGTGAAAAAGGCGGTGGTGTCCACAAAGTGGAAGAGGTTATCGAAGAGCCTGAAGCTGAGATCATCGAAGAGGTCGAAGACGATAAGCTGAAGATTCGTCCTCCGGTTGTTACGTTTATGGGGCATGTCGATCACGGCAAGACCTCTCTTCTTGATGCTTTTCGCGGATCCCGTGTCGTTCACGGTGAGGCTGGCGGAATCACTCAGCACATCGGTGCTTATCAAGTGACTCGAAACGATCAGACAGTTACTTTTATTGATACTCCCGGTCACGCCGCTTTCTCTGAAATGCGTGCAAGGGGAGCTGATGTCACTGACATTGTGGTTCTCGTCGTAGCGGCGGATGATGGTCTCATGCCGACCACGCTTGAAGCGATTGATCACAGCCGTGCTGCGGGTGTGACCATGATCGTTGCTATCAACAAGGTGGATCTTCCTCATGCCGACCTTAACAAGGTTAAGGGGCAGCTTCAGGAAAACGATCTTTCCCCTGAGGATTGGGGCGGGGACACGATTTGCGTGGAAGTCTCAGCGAAAGAGGGCACAGGCCTCGATGATCTTTTCGAGATGATTCATCTCCAGTCTGAAGTTCTTGAGCTGAAGTCGAATCCGGAAGGCGCAGCTCGCGCAACCGTGATCGAAGCGCGGACCGAGCCCGGAAAAGGGCCTACTGCAACAGTGGTCGTTCAAGCGGGAACTCTCAACGTAGGTGATCCTTTCATCTGCGGAAGTCAGTCGGGTAAAGTTAAAGCGCTCATCAACGATGAGGGCAACCGGGTCAAGGAGGCCGGACCGGCAACACCGATCGAGGTGGTCGGTTATTCCGGTGTGCCTCAAGTGGGCGACGAACTCGTCGTCATGGATTCCGAGCGCAATGCGAAGAAGCTCAGTGGTGAGCGGATCGATCAGAAGCGCAAAGATAAACTCGCTCCTCAGCAGAAGTCTGCTCTGGAAACACTTTTTGATAACATCGAGCAGGGCAAGAAAAACCAGCTCAAGTTGATCATTAAAGCGGATGCTCAGGGTTCACTTCAGGCGATCGAGAAATCGCTCATGGAGATTGAGTCCGAGAAAATTTCAGTCGATATCCTTCGTCAGGGTGCCGGTCCAATCACTGAGGCGGACGTGCTTCTTGCCAGTGCCTCGGATGCCGTGTTGATCGGATTTAACACGAAGGTTGAGGCAAAAGCCCAACCCGTTGTGAAACGCGAAGGCGTTCAGGTGAAGCTCTTCTCAATCATCTACGAACTCATCGATCAGGTGAAAGAGTCCATGCTCGGTCTCCTTGATCCTGAGACGCGTGAGAATGTCATCGGTCATGCCAAGGTCACCGAGATCTTCAAGCTTTCCTCAGGCAAAGTGGGTGGTTGTATCGTTACGAACGGACGCATCGCGAGAGCGGCGCGTGCCCGTGTGCTCCGCGACAAAGTTCCGATTTATGATGGTGGTTTCTCGACGCTTCGCCGCTTTAAAGACGACGTCAAGGAGGTGAAGAACGGTCTCGAGTGTGGTATCAAGCTTGGTAAGTTTAACGACTATCAGAAGGATGATATCATCGAGTGTTACGAGCTTGAGAAGCTGGAGATGAAACTCTAGTTTCGTGCCTTCTCCTGAATTACCGGACATTTAAAGGGCATTAGCTCTCATCTTAACACGAGGATTCCCAAAAGTTTATGAGCCAGCGAATGACCCGGATCAATGAGTTGCTGAAACGCGAGATCAGCACTTGTATCGAGAAATTTTTCGAATTTCCCAATGTGCTGGTCACGGTTCATGCCGTGGAAACAGCGGATGATCTCAGGGCTGCTGAGGTCTTTGTCGGTGTTATTGGTTCGCCTGCTCAATCGAGCGACGTTCTCAAGAAGCTGAACAGCAAACGCGGCTACATTCAGGGGGTCGTTATGAAGCGTGTCACTCTGCGTTGCACGCCGTTGCTTAAGTTCGTTGCCGACGATTCGATCGAGCGTGGTGTCCGCATTCTGAATATCCTCGACGACATCGGAGAGATTGACCTCCCCGACGAGCCGGAGGACAAGGCTTAGGCCTTGAATTGAACGAGGCGCTGTTGCGTTTCCTGTTCGAGACTCCAATCGTCGCAATCCCGCTCAGTTAACCCTGTTAGCTCGGGTGCTTAACAGGGTTGAATGGAGTCTTATGGCGTTTCGTTGATCATTTCGCCGGAGTTCGGACCTTGTTGCACTCCTACACAAGCGGTTCGTGGAGAGGCTTGTGGTCGGCGCTTGCACAACGGGGGGAACGACTGTTGGGTAGGGGGCACAGCCCTATGGAACTCTCCTTCGCTCCACTTATTAAACGCATCTCCGAAAGCCGCTCGATTCTTCTCGTGAGTCACAACCGGCCCGATGGCGACGCGATTGGATCTCTCGTCGGGCTTGGGCTTCTTCTCGAAGGTTTAGGCAAAACGGTTCGGATGGTGAACGCTGATGTGGTTCCTGAAAGTCTTAGCTTTCTACCTGGAGCCGAACGGGTCGAGAAGCCGGCCGGGGTTGCGGAGTTTGAGCACGACTTGATGATTTCACTCGATTCCGCAGGTCTCGATCGGATTTCGGAGGCGGTATGGGAGCTCCGAAACGGCGTCGATTTGATCAATGTCGATCATCATATTTCCAATACTGCTTACGGTGATATTAACTATATCGACAGTGCTTCTCCCGCTGCCGGTCAGATTGTTGCTCAGTTGGCGCATGAAGCGGGCTGGCCACTCACTCCTGCCATTGCCGGAAATCTATACGCCGCTATTTCGACCGATACGGGGAGTTTTCGTTACCCTTCAACGAGCGCGGAGACCTACCGGATTGTTGCAGAGTTGGTTCAGGCGGGTGTCGATGTCGGTGAAATCAACCGACAACTCTACGACAGCTTCCCGCTTCGTCGTGTCGAGGTGATGCGGGAAATGCTCAACGGTTTGCGTATTGAGGCCGGTGGGCGTTGTGCCAGTGTGAGTCTCCCTCTTCGCATCACGAGTGAACTCGGGTTGAAGACGGGGGACACCGAAGGCGTTATTGATATCATCCGGGCAATTGATTCAGTGATCATTGCGGTGTTTTTTGAGGAGCTTCCCGGGGGGATGATTCGGGTCAGTTCCCGATCAAAAGACGAAAAATACGGTGTGGGGGATATCTGCAGTGTCTTTGGTGGTGGCGGACACACCCTCGCTGCGGGGGCCCGATTGCCGGGGCCGTTGAAGTCAGCGGAAGACCGCTTTCTAGCTGAAGTTATTCAGCGGCTTACGGCGAATTGACTTGATAAGGGTTCTTCGGCTTTGCTAGGTTCTTTTTAATGAAGAGAATTCTCATTATGTCAGTAATGTTTCTGTTACTGTTGAGCAGCTCCTCACTGTGCGACGCGGATCAGTTTGATGATACCTACTTTGATCAGATTAGAGGTAGTTGGGTAGGTGACGGGGAGTTGATGGATTCCGCTGGAGTGACAACAGCCATTCATGAGGAATGGACTGCTGAATCTGAAGGGGAGCGCTTCCTCATTCAGGGAACAAGGCTCTCGGGCGAAGAGAATCAGGAGTTTCGCTGGATTTTCACCTTCAATGCTTCGACTGAGTTTTATGAATGCAGCTACTGGCATACCGGAATGGAAACAGAGATGACATTTGAGGTGTCGCTGAATGGAAGTACAGCCGAGCTGCGAACTCCCTTCGGAGATTCGGGAGGCGAGTTGTTGGTTTCCAATTCTGTCGAGGGCGATACGATTGACGGTTTTGTCGAGATCTCCGGCGGAAACGGTGAAGTGTTTCCCCTGGCGAAGATCAAACACACTAAAAGAGAGGACTGATTTTGGCTTTTGAATTTAATTTCAGCTGTGCGCCAATGACCTTTTCGGAACCTCGTCGAGGTCACGGAAAGAGCCTGTTGCTGCTGATTTTTCAGCTTTCTCAATCGGTGGATTTTTTGAGGGGAGCTGAATTATGAGGTTCCCGTCGTTGCTTTTGTGTTTCGGATTTCCTGTCGCAATTTTGGTGTTGGGATTCAGTCTCGCCGGGTTCTTCGGCTTTAGAACGATTCCCCAGTTGATGGACGAAATCGGAAGAGGGAATGTTCAGACTGGATTCGAATTGACGATCGCGCAGCCTGGACGCTATACGGTCTGGTCAGTGCTTGCGGAAGATGCCTCCGCGAGAGCCATAAAGGCAGAGCGGTTGGGGCTTCCCCCGGGCGCACGCGTCTACCTTTACAGCAAAGAGACGGGGCGCGAGATGCCATTGACGAAGTTGCTGCAGCAGAAGAAAGCCTATGGCGGGGAGGTTTCGGTTTCGCTGGGAACCTTCGATACGAATGTGGTAGATCAAGTCGTAGAGTTTAAAGCGACCGGTCTTCGTCGCAAGACCCTTGTCAGTGTCACTCCCGAGAATACCGCCGAAGCGGTGCGGGTCTTTGTCACGTTGCTCGGCATCGTCCTCGTCTCAATCGCTCTCGCCATCTTTGTGTTTATTTTCCTGATTCATCGCCGCCAGCGTCTTGTCGCTGAGGAAAAATAGCAGGTCCGAATTACTGAACCATTTCCGGTTTCCGGTGGACTGATTGGCGTTGTCTGAGTACGCTGCGGGATGATTCGACGTCTTACTCCGTGGACTTTTATTTTTCTGTTCCTGCTTTCAGGTGTCTCCCGGGAGTGTGTCGCTGATGGGGCTGTCGATGGGGAGTCTTCGCAAAGCGAGTCTGGAGAGAACTGGAAAGGGAAGACGCTTGTCATTCCGGTGGCGGATTCGGATTTTAGTGACAGCCGACTCGTCCGTGAACTGGACAGAATGTTCAGGAAAGCGGATCAGGACAGGCCTGCCGCAATTATTTTCGAAATACAGACTTCCATTGTCGCTCCCTG
The DNA here is from genome assembly GCA_029213065.1 of Verrucomicrobiales bacterium. Classification (GTDB taxonomy): domain Bacteria; phylum Verrucomicrobiota; class Verrucomicrobiia; order Verrucomicrobiales; family DEV007; genus Arctic95D-9. Next base: position 4,993 of record JARGPH010000024.1, read on the forward strand.
GGATGCTCAGCGGCGGATACTCACATCGGTTCAGGGGCTCGACGTGCCAACGATCGGCTATGTGAAACAGTCGGGAATTGGATCGGGCGCGATGCTTTCGCTTGCTTGCGATGCCATCTATCTGGGCCCCTCCGCTATCGTGGGGGCTGCCGGGGTGAGTGATGAAGCGGAGGCTGATGAGAAGGCGAAGTCGGCGAGGATGGCTAGAGATCGATCAGTGATGAAGGCAATGGCACGAAGTCTCGCAAAGGGACACGGTCATCGACCGGAAGTGGCTGAAGCAATGGTCGACGAGGCGCAGGAGGTTAACATCGGGGGCGAACTGATTTCCGCAAAAGGTGAGATTTTGACTCTCACTGCAGATGAAGCAATTCGCGATTTTGAAGGGAAGCCACTATTCGCGAAAGGGGTTGCGAGTGATGTCGCCGAAGTATTGAAAAGTGAAGGGCTGCCGGCTGAGCTGGTGCGAATCAGCCCGCGGGAGTTCGGGGAGGCGGCGAGTCGGGCGCGTGTCGGTGAGGCACGATCAGAGAAGGCAGATTCCGGTGAGGCCGAAAGCAATGAGAACGCCGCTGCGGAGTCCGGGGCTCTCTTCGGGCGTCGTGAAGAGGGTTCCTACGCCGGAAAAGTGGTCGTTTTGAAAGTCGGACAGGATACGCTGGCGACGGGGGATGCCAGTTTTGAATTCATGAACCGGATTCTGAAGAAATCAGAGTTGGATGGAGCCGAGGCGGTGATTTTTGACATGGATACCCCGGGTGGATACGCCTGGCACACCGTCAGTCTCGTCTTGAACGGATTACAGAACGTGAGCTTTCCAACCTACACCTTCGTGAATTCGAGGGCGGAATCAGCAGGAGCGATCATCGCCATGGGAACGGATCACATATACATGAAGCCGGCTGCGTCGATCGGGTCGGCTCTCGTTGTCAGTGGTGCGGGACAGGATTTGTCGGAATCGATGAACGACAAGGTCACTCAGATGATGATTGGGACAATTCGGAATGTCGCGGAGCTGAAGGGACACAACCCGGATATCGGCGAGGCTTTCGTGACGCGGGAGAAGGAGGTCGAAATCGATGGAGTGGTGATTCACAAGGCCGGCAATGTTCTCAATTTGAATTCGATCCGGGCGACCGAGGAGATTGGAGGGAAGCCTGTTCTCGCGAAAGGGATTGCGCTGAGTCTCGAGCAGCTGGTTGAAAGGGAGGGCCTCGAAGGCGAGATTGTGAGATCGGTACCGTTGGGGATGGAGGCCTTTGCGCATTGGGTTCAAAAGCTGTCGTTTCTCCTCATTATTATCGGTTTGGCAGGGGCGTATCTTGAGATCAACAGTCCCGGGTTCGGCGTTCCCGGGCTGGTCAGTATTTGCGTGCTGACCCTCTTCTTTTTCGGAAACTACCTCGCGGGCAATCTGGCGGGCTACGAACTCGCGGTTCTCCTTGTCCTCGGTTTGATTCTCATTGGCATCGAAGTGTTCCTCTTTCCGGGGGCGATACTTCCGGGAGCTATCGGCGTGGGACTGGTCGTCGTCTCTCTCGGCCTTGCGATGGTGGACCGGGTCGATCTCGAATGGAAATGGGAGGGGATGCCTGATGCAAAAACCTGGGGAGCTCTTCTCGGCTCCGCTTTTTGGACCCTGATCGTCGGTATGGCGGGGGCTTTAATTGTCGCTCTGCTGGGAATGCGCTTTCTGCCGGATACAAAGCTGGGAAGTCGCCTCGTTCTGAAGGAGTCCGTTGCTCAGGGAGCATCGATTGCGACGAGTCGGGAAGTTCCCGCCTCAGCCGACTACCTGGGGCTAAATGGCGAAACCACTACGGATCTGGTTCCCTCCGGTAAAGGCATCTTCGATGGAAAATTACTCGATGTCGTTTCGGACGGCGAATTCATCAAACGCGGCGAAGCGGTAATTGTCTTGAGACACGAAGGCAGCCGAATCGTCGTGGGGCGGGCTTAGGGAAGCACACTCACATCGGGGCGATTCGCTCGGCCCCGACGTCTGTGGTCAGGTTGACGTGATCGTTGAAACTTTTGAGAATCAACGAGGCTTTTAACTCCGCATGTTCAGGGAGGTCCCAGAGATTGTTGTGTTCGTGCGGATCGGAACTGAGATCGAAAAGTTCACCGAGCCCGAGGCTGTGATAGACGACCAGTTTGTAGTTTTTATCGCGATACATCGTCGCAAAAGTGCCGTTCCCCTGGGTGAACTTGGGCGCGAGGGCGTCGAAATACTCACACCTCACGGATTCTCTGATCGGCGTATCTGCTGCCTCTTTGCCGGTGATGAGAGGTCGCAGGCTGATTCCCTGATGGTATTCGGGAAGGGGCGCACCGGCGAAATCGAGCAGCGTTGCGGAGAGGTCCAGGAGTTCTGTGAGCTGGTCAAAACATCCGCCGCTCTTGATCTCTTCAGGCCAGTGAAAGATGAGCGGCACCCTGACAAGGCCCTCGTAAAAGCGGCAGCCTTTAAACATGAGACCGTGATCGCCGAGTGTTTCGCCGTGGTCGCTCGTGAAAACAATGAGCGTGTTCCCGGCCTGTCCACTCGCCTTGAGATGATCCCAAAGCCTACCGAACTCGTCGTCGATCAGGGCGATCATGGCGTAGTATTTCGCCTGAGACTCTTTTGCTTCGCATTCCTCCGGTGTTCGTGAACCGGTCTGAAAATCGGCGTCCTTCAGCTTCTCCTGAGCTGCGATGTCACTGTCCTGAAAGTGCGGTCCCGGCATTGCTTCGGGATCGAATTTGGACTCGTAGGATTTGGGCGGAATGAAAGGAGGATGCGGGTCGTAGACGTTGATGTTGAGCATCCATGGTTCACTGTCGTCATGACGATCGATGAACTCGATCGCCCGCGTCGTCGCCCATGTCGTTTGATGAAATTCGGCGGGGACACCTTCTTCGGAAGCCCGCATTGCGGTGAGGTCACCTCCTTGCTCCCTGACCCAGTCCGCGTAGTCGTGTTCACCTTTGGGCCAGTCATCGCGTGGCGCGTGACTGAATTGCCAGGTCGTGAAGCCGTCGTCGGGAATGCGGGGTTCGGTGCGATAGCCGGAACTTTGAAGGTGAAATTTGCCTATCATTCCGCAGTCGTAGCCCTGATCTGCCATTAGTTTGCTGATGAGGGGGACGCCTTCGGGGAAGGTCGCGTTGCCGTTGCGGGTGTTGTGCAGGCGAGAGGGATAGAGTCCCGTCATGAAGCTGCTGCGGCTCGGGGTGCAGATGGGACTTTGGCAGTAGGTATGCGTAAAAGCGGCGCCTTCCTCGACCAGCGAATCGATCACTGGTGTTTTGACGTGGGGATTGCCGAGAGCTCCGATCGTGTCAAAGCGTTGTTGATCGGTGCAATACCAGAGAATGTTGGGGCGTTTCATGAAAATGGTGGTTCAGAGCCTGGGGCGTGAGCCCTGCAGTGTATGAGAAAACTTGGAAGTTGCAAAACGACATCGCCACGCGTAAAGAAATCGCATGAAATCGTTGCGTCATATGTTGATCCTGGTTGGAGCTGCCGGCCTTGCTATCACAGGGTGTGAGCCCCACAATTTTGAAGACACCAAGAGGCTTCACATGGAACATGGTGAACACCATGAAGGTGAACATCATGGTGACGATCACCATGACGGTGATCACAAGAAAGGCGGGCACGATGATCATCACAAAGACGATCACAAGGATGACCACGCTCATGGTGAGAAGAAGGCTGAAAAACCGGCCACGCCTAAAGTTGAAGCGAAAAAGGAAGCTCCTCGTAAGACGGGACTCTAAGAGCCTCGTGTTTCTTTAATTTTGTGGCGGGAAGCGATGCTTTCCGCCATTTTTTTGCCCCGAACTATTTCAGCGTGAGGGTGTGAAAGTAGTCCATCGCGACCAGTTTTCCGGGAAGCGCTTCGGCTTCATGTGTGGCAATCACTCGCGGAAAATCTGAAAGGGTCGAGAACTGAAACCCTTTCGAGAGCGGGAGAAAGAAATTGTCCTGATGGCTCGCAATGACGATTTCGGGATTGAGTTGTCTTACCGCACCGGCGTAGCGCTTCTGGCTGTCTTTCACAGCGACACCGACAATCGCGACGTCGACGCCTGATACCGGCGGCAGCAGGTCGGGGATTCCCCCTGATTCGACATAGATACGCTGTCCCTCGATCTCGATGAGGAAGGCGAGAGGAACGCCGATCCTCCAGTCTTTGGGCCTCGCGGGCGCGGCCGGGAGCGGTCCCTCGATCAGTCCCGGGTAGGGGATTCTGCCGAGAACGCGGTCGTGCGCCGCCTCAAGGACGCGGACTTTTGCTTTTCCGACGCGGTAGATTTTGCCGGGGGCGGAGGGAAGCAGTGATCGACGTGAAACGCCGCTCGCTTCAGAAAGCAGGGTTGCTGTTTTTGATCCGATGATGACTCCGCCGAGTTGACGCTGCATCGCGGGAACGTCGAAGAGGTGGTCAAAGTGGCCGTGCGTGATGAGGAAGCCGTCGATTGATTTGGGGATCGCTGCGAGCTGAGCCACTTCGCGCACAATTGAAGGAGACGATTCGACGGGGGCGTTGAGGACGACCTCGCGCATCGGAATACGCGAGAGGTAGGGGTCGATGACGATGGTCGAGTCTTTCGACTTCACGACGTATCCATTGGTTCCCAGGTAAGTGATCTGGACCTCTTTCCCAATGGGCCTGGGCACTTCCCCGGCTGGTTGGCCGACGAGGAGATCCTCGTAAGGCGCGAGGCGATTCGAGCAACTGCTGAGCGAAAGAGCCAGCCCCAGAACCAGAAGTGAGGGTGAGAAAAAGCGGAACATCAGTGGCTGACTTGGTGAAGAATGAGATGGTCACGACGACCGCGGATTTCCATTGGTTCAAGCTCTTTGCCGTCCGGTTTCGGATTCGAAGCTTCCCAAGTGGAATGGGAGATCAGGATTTCGCAGCCGACTTCTTTAGTGAGGCCTTCGATCCGGGCGGCGGTGTTCACGGTGTCGCCGATCGCGGTGTATTCCTTTCGCATCGGCGATCCAATCGTTCCCACGACAGCGGGACCGGTATTCACGCCAACCCCGATGCGAATGCTCTCGAAGCCTTCTTTCTCCAGCCTTTTGTTGAGGTCCTCAAGACCGCGTATCATTCCGATGGCGGCGCTGGTCGCATCGTTGGCATGGTGGGGGGAGTTTCCTGTTGCTCCGAACAGGGCCATGATTCCATCTCCGATGAGCTGATTCACGATGCCTCCATTCGCCTCGATGATGCCGGTCATGGTTTCGTGATAGAGGTTCAGGAGTCGCACTGCCTCCTTCGGACTCAGGCCCTCGCATCGGGTCGTGAATCCGCGGATGTCGGCAAAGAGAACCGAAAGAATCCGATCAACCCCGGAAAGTTCCTCCTTCGCTTCGAGCAGCTCTTGAGCGATCCGGGCACCGACGTGGCGACCGAAGGTATTTGTGACATGTTCTTTTTCTCTGAGACCGGCGACCATGGCGTTGAACTCGTCGGCAAGATCTCCGAACTCGTCTGCTCTCATGTTATCGAGATGAACGTCGAGGTCGCCTTTACCAATCGCCTGAGCGGCGTTTCTCAGGGTTTCCACGGGCTGCGCGACGAGCCGGCCCATAAGGGCGCTACTGACGATGGCGCAAAAGATTCCCACGGCTGCGACGCTGATCGCGAAGCTGAAGTTTTTCGCCTCGGGAGCAGGAGAGAGAAAGAGGAGCAGGAGCGTAAGAATGGGGCAAATGCTTGCGGCGATGGTCCAGAGGCTGCCTCGACCAGAAATGGAAAGGCGGAAGGCGCACTGGGTTTTGCTCGGACTGGTTTTCGAGAAAAAATATTTAAAGAGCAGCGTCTGGCGTGCGCAATCGATCGAAAAATAGCCGATTGTCAGGGCAATGAAGGTCGCCACGCCCACCGAGACGGGGAGGTGAAAAAAGACGTGTGGATTGATCACTTCACCGGTGGCCTTGAGCGCCGTGAGGAGGACGGGGATGCAAAAGAGCCAGCCAGCCGCGGCGATGAGCATTGCAGCGAACGGAAGATTAACGACTCGTCGCTGATTTCTTTGGCGTTGTTTTTCAGAGGCGGGTGCTTTCCGCAATCGGAAAACGAAGACGCCCCACAAGACCACGAGAATTGGATAGGCGATCAGGTTGTAGTGGGAAATCCCTTTTTCGAAAGCCTCTTGCTGGCCTTCGGAAAGCAGCGGGGTGAGGTGGGTGAGGTTGTATTGAATATTGAAGACACTCCCGATCGCCTGCGCGATGAACATCAGAATGAAAACCGCAATCAGAGATTTGACGGGGGGGCGGCCATCCGTGGGGCGGCCATCCGGCGCCCTGCTATCAACTGGCCGGGGGGGCTCTCCACTCGCTGTTTCTGATTCCGCTTTGATATCTAATTCTTGGCACGGTTACCTATCCCTGTCGATTCCGTATCACAAAAAAGGCCGGAGCGTTTCCGCATCCGGCCTCGAAGTAAATCGGCTTAAACGTCTTTGATCAGTCGTTCGCGGTGAAATCCAACTCGCGGACCCAGATGTTCCGGAAGCGGGTTGGATTGTTATGGTTCTGGAGCTTGATAGGGCCGCGCTCGAGAACGGTGTTGTAGTTCGCTACCTTCTTATGACCCGATGGCCCGAGGTAGGGCTGGCGGTGATGAGTGAGGACTCCGTTGTGAAGCACCGTGATGTAGGCCTTTTTGAGAAGGTTGCCCTCCGCATCCCACTTGGGCGCTTCGAAAATAACGTCGTATGTCTGCCATTCGCCGGGAGGGCGGGAGGCATTTACGAGTGGCGGCTTGTAGCCGTAGATGGCTGATGCCTGTCCGTCGGCATAGCTTTTGTTGTTGTAGGAATCAAGCACCTGAAGTTCGTAGGACCCGAGGAAGAAAACGCCGCTGTTGCCGCGGCCCTGCGAATTGCCCTCGACTTTCTCGGGGGTTGCGAACTCGATGTGCAGCTGGACGTCGCCAAACTCGCGTTTGGTTCTGGTGTAGCCACCCACTCCGGTTCCCTTTGGCGGAACCTCAAGGTAACCGTCTTTCACGATCCAATCGGAGGGAGAGCCATCTTTGTCCATGATCCATTCATCGGCATTGGTTCCGTCGAAGAGAACGATCGCATCAGAGGGAGCGCTGGAGGCGGTTTCGCCGGGTGTGACCACCTCAGGACGAGGACGGGCGTCATCGTGCACACGCCATTTTCCTCCGGGAAGAAAAGGGGTTTCGGTGTAGCCGGTTGGCTGCTCAGTGGGCTTCTCAGCGGCAGCTTTCCCGTCTTGCTTCTTTTTGGCTTCGTCAGCGATCGCCGAACCAAGCGCCAGATTGGCGAGAGCGCAGAGGATTAGAAATGGTGTCAGTCTCATAGATGTTAGTGGTGAATGGTGTCATGATTTAAGCGGCGTGACAATGGCAGGATGACGGAAAAAACCGGGATTTCTGATTCATTCAGTCCTTCAAAAAGAGGTTTGAGATTCGCTGAGTCGATACGACGATTCTTTCTCCGATCCTTCTATGATCAACTACCTCCAGGCATACAGCTCCACCCTTTCTAAAGACTCAGTGAATGACATCATTACGAACCTGAGTGATACGCTCCACAATTTGCTCGAGCACGGATTGTTGAGCAAATTTATCGCTACCGTAGTCTTGATCGCAGCGGTGGGAATCATTCGGTGGTCAGGCTCCCGTATTGTCCGCCGTTTCGAGCATTCCACCGCTCAAACGCGGAGGCGATGGCTGGTGCAGATCAAAAACGTCGCCCTGATTTTGCTGGTCGTCGGCCTCATCGGCATCTGGGCGGAGGCGCTCCGCGTCGTGGCCTATTCTCTCTTTGCGATTGCTGTCGCGACGGTTATCGCGACGAAGGAGCTGATCCAGTGCTTTACGGGATCCTTTTTGAAATCGTCGTCTCATTCTTTCAAACTCGGTGATCGAATCGAGATTGGGACGATTCGCGGCGATGTCATTGATCAAACCGCGCTCACGACCACCATCCTCGAGGTCGGTTCCGACAACCTTTCGCAACAACCGACGGGGAGAGCGATCACGATCCCGAACAGTTTGCTGCTGGATAAACCGATCGTGAATGAATCGTTCACCCATGAATTTGTCCTCCACATTTTCAAAGTGCCGATCAAGCTTGATGAAAATTGGCCGGCGGCCGAGGCGGATCTTTTAGCGTCCGCAAAAGCGGAATGTAAGTCCTACCTTGAAGAGGCGAGACGGCATTTTGCAGGGCTTTCGAGAAAGGAGGGGCTCGTCGGTTTGTCGGTTGATCCCCGCGTTTCCGTGAGACTGGTTAAACCTGAGGAGATGGAACTGGTCGTTCGAATTGCGGTGCCCTCCCGCAAGAAGAGCCGCATTGAGCAGGCCATTCTGAGGGGATATCTCAAGGCGGTATTCGAGAGGCGGGTCGCGGAGAAGGCCGAGAAGGCGGAAAAAGCGGAGAAGGACCCTGCGGCAGAGAAGAAGAAAGAAGAAGTCTGATCCGGGCGGCGCATTTTATTTGATCGGAGGGACTTTCGCTTCGAAAGCTCGCAGGGTTTACAACATAAGGCTTGATGCCCTGAGGGCACAAAAAATCCCGATCCGCACGAAGCGAACCGGGACTCTTGAAAGACTTTATCAGTCAGGACTAAACCTGGCCTGCGATAGACTTACCGGTTGAGAGAAGGTCGTCGCATGCTTCGGCGATGCGATTTGCCATTCCGATTTCACCTGCTTTGAGATAAGCGCGTGGGTCGTAGGCTTTCTTGTTGCCGATCTCGCCGTCAACCTTGAGCACGCCGTCGTAGTTTTTGAACATGTGCTCAGCGATGGGGCGGGTGAAGGCATACTGAGTGTCAGTGTCGACATTCATCTTAACGACTCCGTAACCGAGTGTTTCGCGGATCTCTTCGAGTGTTGAGCCGGAACCACCGTGGAAGACGAGGTCGAACTCAGACTCGGCACCGTGTTTGCCCATGACCGCATCCTGACCCTGCTTGAGGATTTCAGGACGAAGCTTAACCGCACCCGGCTTGTAGTGACCGTGAACGTTGCCGAAAGTAGCGGCAAAAGTGAAACGGCCGAGAGGACTGAGGGCGTCGTAAACAGCCATCATGTCGTCAGGTGTCGTGTAAAGATCTTCTGCAGGAGTGTCTTCTGTTCCTGCGGCACCTTCCTCTTCTCCGCCAACAACGCCGGCTTCAACTTCGAGGATGATTTCATTTTCCGCACAAAGTTTGAGATACTTCTGTGAGAGTTCCATGTTCTCTGCGAGCGGAAGCTCGGAAGCATCAAGCATGTGGTTCTGGAAAAGGTTGTTTTCTCCGCGGGCGCGACGCTCAGCTGTTGCAGCGATAAGCGGGTCGAGGAAATCGGGAGCGACGTGCGGACGACAGTGGTCAGTGTTCAGTGCGATAAGCACGTCATACTGCTCGGCGAGGCGGTGCGTGAGCTCAGCCAGGGCGATCGTTCCGAGAACGGTGTTCTTATGGTTGAGACCCGATGCGAACTGGCCGGCTCCTGTGGAGAACTGGATGATTCCGTCGGACTTCTGATCAGCGAAAGCTTTGAGGGCTGCGTTGATTGTGACGAGGCTGCTGCAGTTGATCGCCGGATAGGCGTAACCACCCTCCTGGGCGGCATCCAACATGGCTGCGAACTGTTTTGGTGTTGCTACTGGCATAGATCGGACATTTAATCTGTTATCAAATTATATTCAAGTATGGATTGCTCTAAGCAAGGATTGTGCCCATTTTGGCACCTCTTTCTAAAAGTATCAGAACGGTGCGAATTTTGATTGTCATGAATCAGTTGAGATCCTAATTTTGGGCCCGAAGCAATCATGTCAGAGTCGATTTTTACACGTGAAGGCTATATCAGGCCGGCGGTGCTCATCGCCGCTTATCGGGGCGGCATGTTCCCGATGGCGATGGACAACAGAGGGGAGATCGGTTGGTTTTCCCCCGATCCCCGCGGCGTGATTCCTCTCGATGAATTTCATATCCCGCACGGGTTGAAACGGGCTCTGCGGAAAAAGCCATTCGAGGTGAAGGTGGACACGGCCTTCAGTGAAGTGCTTCTGGGCTGCGCGGATCGCAGCACCACCTGGATCAGCCGCGAGATCATTTCCAGCTACGAAAAACTTTTTGAACTTGGCTACGCCCATTCTGTCGAATGCTGGCGTGACGGTGAGTTAAAAGGCGGTCTCTACGGTATCGCTATCGGGGGTGCCTTTTTCGGCGAGTCGATGTTCAGTCGTGAAACGGATGCTTCGAAGGTGGCGCTGGTCGCATTGGTCGAGCGCCTGCGTGAACGCGAGTTTCAGTTGCTCGATACGCAGTGGACGACGACGCATCTGGGGCGTTTCGGCTGCTGTGAGATTCCGCGCTACGAATACTTACGTCAGCTGAACCGGGCGCTGCTCGTGACGACGTCTTTTGTGTAAGAGCGTAGCTCTGGAGAGTCGGAATCCTTTCCTACTTTCGCTCAAAAATCGACGGGTTCGGGGGTGGAAGCAGTCGCAAGGGGCTGCAACCTCGAGAGGGCGGTTTTATCCACCCGCGACCATGCGGATCACTTCGATGACGTCGCCATCGGAGACGGGTTCGGAATCGAATTCACGCGCGAGAACGGCTTCGCCGTTGCGTTCCACGAGGACCGGTTGTTCACCGATCTCGAGTCCGGCAATCATCTGCGACACCGTGGCGACGTCTTCACTCAGTTCGTGAGATTTGCCGTTCAGAGTGATTTTCATGAAAGGGCGGGGGAAATCGCAGTTGCGAGAATTGACTCGTCCCAGTCCTTCCAGACCGGCTCCAGATTGATTGATCGGAGGTACTCAGCCACCTCAGCGGGGCTGCGTTCGTCGGCGATATCAAACTGACCGGTCGCGGCGGTTTCGCAGGGCTGGTGATTGGTTTTCGCGAGGGGACTTGGATTGGCTTCCGTCTCGACACGACGTCCTTTTACCGTGAGGTGAACGTCATCGGAGCCTTCGCCGGTGTAGCCACCCGGTTCCGTGTGGCTGCCGGCACTGATGGTCGTGATTCCGATGGGGAAGAGCGCGTTTCGCAGCGCCTGCGATTCGCGTGTGCTCAGGACGATTCCGACCTGAGGGAAGCAGATCCGGAAGGCGCAAAGGGCCTGGACAAACTCGGCGTCCGACATCGGAAATTCGGGTTCGAACTCACCGGCCGCCGGTCTGAGCCGGGGGAGGCTGATCGTGAAACTCGACTTCCAGCAGGTGCGGAAAAGGTATTCGAGATGAGCCGCGAGGTGAAGCACTTCCTCCCTCCAGTCGGCCAGTCCCATGAGCGCTCCGATTCCGATGCGGCGAAATCCTGCATCGTAACCGCGTTCGGGACAATCGAGTCGCCAGTCGAAGTTCTTTTTCGGCCCGGCCGTGTGATATTGACCGTAGGCCTCGCGATTGTAAGTCTCCTGATAAACGACGAGCCCTTCGCAGCCGGCTTTAACCATGGGCACATACTCCGGTTGCTCCATGGGGCCCACCTCGATCGCGATTGTGGGAACGATATTCCGGAGCGCTTCGATGCATTCTTCGAGGTAGCCGTCGGATACGAATTTCGGATGTTCTCCTGCCACGAGGAGAATGTTCCGGAAGCCCTGATCGCAGAGGTATTGAGCCTCCTTGACGACCTGATCAACCCGCAGGGTCGTTCGCAAAATCGGATTGTCCCGTGAGAACCCGCAATACGAGCAATTGTTAACACACTCATTCGAAACATAAACCGGGGCAAAGAGCCGCATCGTTTTGCCGAAATTTCTCCTCGTTTCCGCCTGAGAGCGGGCCGCGAGTGATTCCAGTCCCTTTTGATCGGTAGGGGCGATAAGCTTTTGAAACCGGGAAAGGGTCGCTGAAAGCGGACCACCGGATTGAAGCGCGTTGAGATGTTCGACGAACGACATGAATGAGGGAAGATAGCCAGCGAAGGCCGGACGGCAACGCCAGTTGTCAGAGAAATATGCTTTCTCTTCATCAAACCGTAAAAAAACCGTTGCCAAAAACCTTAACCACCGGTAATAACCCAGAACTTAAACAATTATTCCCATTCCCAATGGCTGACGCATCTATCGAAGAAAAAGTTAAGAATATCATCGTTGAACAACTTGGTGTCAGCGAAGATCAGGTTAAATCCGAAGCAAAATTCATCGAAGACCTCGGTGCTGACTCACTTGACACTGTTGAGTTGGTTATGGCTTTTGAGGAAGAGTTCGACATTACGGTTCCTGACGAAGACGCTGAAAAGCTTACCAGCGTTGGTGAAGTGAATGCCTACATCGAAGAAGCGTCCAAGTAATCGCTTTTTTCCGCGAGTGCCTCTCCGGAGGCACTGACACGATGCGCCTCTTGCGGGGCGCATTTTTTGTGTCCGGCAGGAAGGGGCGCTTCCCTCCGGACGGACGCAACTGAGGTTTGAAATCGGTGGATTTATGGGGGATTCGCCCCTAGCTTTGGCGACGCGCTGCGATGTCTTCACTTTCTTACGACGATATTAGTTATGCCATGGAGGCCACCGTGGTGGTCCATGAGCCTGATCGATTGATCGATACCTTCGGGACGACCAATTTTGAATTCCATCTCCTCACGGAGCCGATGGATACTGCCGGGCAAACTCGCGTCAGGGCCGGGAAAATGGAGGCGGAGCGCCCGCGTATTTTGCGTCCGGAGGGATACGAGGATCTAAATTTCGAAGGTTTCGGCGAGCAGGCCGAGGCGTTTGCGAGCTGGTTTCGCGAATTTGGGGACCTGAGCTTCTTTAAATATGGGTTCAACTTCGCGAAACGTAACTTCACGGAAGAATCCGTTCATGAATCGGTTGAGGCGGTGAAAGACAGAATCATCGGGGATATCAATTCGAGCGGGAACCCTTCCCGTGCCGTCATCATCGGGATCGAGGATTCCTGGGAAATATCACTGATCAAGTTCACCATGGAAATGATTGGCCGGTCCCATCAGATTAACGCTTTTGATTTTAAACGCCGCGGCTTGCTCTAGTCCTGCTTCGTATTTGACTGGGTATGGCTCGAATTAAGTTTTTGTTGGCATTTCTCGCTCTCCTCATTTGCGCAGGAGGCGTTTCCGGTGCGTTCTTCTATTGGAAGAAATTCGTCCAGCCTGACATCGTGGTGACCCGTCACATTGAAGGTAAAGCAGGTGATACGATGGAGAAGCCCGATCTCGGGAAACGTCACTACGATGCTGCGATACAGCTCTTGAAAGATGGCGAGCTGCTCTCGGCGCGAGACCGGCTTCTGTATTTGATGGAGTATTATCCGGAGTCAAAAACCTATCACGACGCGAGGCGCATCGTCGGGGAGGTGAACATGGATTTGCTCCTCTCAAAAATCCCCATGGAGGGTAAAAAGGAGCACGTAGTCTCTCGAGGTGAGGCGCTTGTGACAATTGCACGTCATAATGAGACAACGATCGACTACATTATGAGGGTGAACGGTAAGACGACCGAGTTCATCTACCCCGATGAAGCGCTCGTGGTCTTTCCACTCGCGTTCAGGGCGGATATTGATCTCAAGAAAAAGACTGTGACACTTTTCGATAACGATAAGTTTTTCAAGGAATACGCGATTGTTGATACGAACCTTCCACCCGGTCTGAAAGCGCCGGTGTCCACCTCGGTGAGTGAAAAAGTGGCCTGGTATATCGATAAACCGCTGAATTTTACGAACGAAAACTATTTGAATTGCAGCAAGTGGGTGCGAACAGGAAAGATAGGACTTTTCATCCGTCAGGACGATTCCGATAAAGATGCCGACCGCGAAAGGCGCCCTTACGGCGTCATGGTCGAAAAATCTGATATGGAAGAAATCTTCACAATCCTTCGAAATGGTTCTAAAGTGAACCTGGTTAACTAAACTTTATTTTCATTATGATGATCGCTGAACCATTGGAATTCGAAAAACCAATCGTGAATTTGGAGCGTCAGCTCGCTGAACTGAGAGATCGTGCCGCTGACAGCGACATTGATATGAGCAGTGAGATGAAGCGCATTGAGGATAAATTGACGAAAACCAAGACGGAGATTTATCGCAATCTCAGCTCATGGCAGCGGGTTCAGATTGCCCGTCATAAACAGCGTCCTTTCATGCTCGACTACGTGGAGCATTCTTTTGATGACTTTCTCGAACTCCACGGGGATCGGCACATCGGTGACGATGAGGCTATGCCCGGCGGTTTCGCCTACCTCGAAGGACGTCGTGTCGTCGTCATCGGTCACCAGAAGGGCCGGGACACGAAAGAGAACATGCGCCGCAATTTCGGCAGTGCTCATCCGGAAGGGTATCGCAAGGCGCTTCGTCTCATGCGCATGGCGGAAAAATTTCAGCTTCCGATCGTTACCTTGATCGACACTCCCGGAGCCTACCCCGGGATTGAGGCCGAAGAGCGTAACATCGCGGAATCAATCGCATTCAATCTCCGTGAGATGATGACTCTCACCGTTCCTATCGTTGCGGTGGTGATTGGCGAAGGTGGCTCCGGTGGTGCCCTGGGCATTGGGGTTGCGGATCGCGTTCTCATGATGGAGAACGCCTACTACTCAGTGATCAGTCCCGAAGGTTGTGCTGCGATTCTCTGGAAGGACCGGAAGTATGCCACTGAGGCGGCTCAGGCATTGAAACTGAGCGCCGGTGACCTCAATGAAATGGGGATCATTGATGAAGTCATTTCCGAGCCGATGGGAGGCGCTCATCACGATCACGTCGGATCGGCGAACAATCTTAAGAAGGCGGTCATCAAGCACATCAAGGCACTTGAGAAAGTTTCCGAGGAAGATCTTCTTGAAGGTCGCTACCAAAAATTTCGTGCTCTTGGCGAATTTCGCGAGCGCGGACGCTAGACCCTCATCGTCCTGATTTACTTCGAAAAGACTGATTAAATTGTCATAATCGACTTGATTCCACCTCAACCTGAATCACTTTCTCTCACATGAATTCTCTGTCTCTTGGTTTCGCTTACATTTGTGGACTCAGCCTGCTTCTTGCTGAGGTTTGCATCAGTGCCGGTAACGGTAACTGGACGCCGCTGTGGTTGTTCCTTGTTTTCTTTACTTTGATGTTTTCGATTCTCGGTTGCCTTCCTCTTTCAAACAAGGCAATCGATAAGGCAGGACCGGTTTTCTCCATTCTCATCGGTGTGGGAATTCTCTTCTATGCCTTCGGATCATTCGGAGCAGGAAGTTACCTCGGAGGCTTTCTTAAACTTCTCGCAGCAGCGCTTACGATCGTGATCGGTCTGCTTGGATTCGTATACAAGACCCCTGAAGATCATTCAGAGGCACACTGAGAATTCCATTGTTGTGGAAGGGCGTCTCGCAGTTGAGGCGCTCATTGACTCGGAATTTTTCCAAACCGGGTCTCTTTTTATCGAGGAGGGACGACACGAATCGCTTCTCGAACGAGCAAGGGCGAAGGGCCTCGATTGTCAGCTTCTCTCACGCGAAGAAATAGCCGGGGAAGCAGGCTTTCCCTTTCATCGTGGGGTCTTTGCCACCGCGAAACGGCCTGAGCCGATTGCCCCCGCTGATGAGGCGTGGTCTTCCTTTTCCAAGATTCTCGTTCCCGTCAATCTTGCTGACGGTGGAAACCTGGGCACTCTGATCCGGACGGCGGTTGCGTTCGGCTGCGATGCCGTGCTGCTTGAGCATGGAAAGGGAACCGACGTCTATTCGCGGAAGTGCATCAGGGCCTCCGCAACCGCCATTTTCCGGGTGCCGGTTTTTCAGGTGGAGAACCGGCAGGATACCCTCGCACAGCTGAAACGCGAAGGTGTAAGCTGTTACGCGACGGCATTGGAGTCGGAGTCCGTCTCGCCGCGTGAGGTTGTTCTCACCGACCGCAGTGCGATCCTTTTCGGACCGGAGAAAGACGGGCTCACTCCCGAGGTATTGGCAGCCTGTGACGCCTGCATCAGCATCACCATGGAGCAGGGGATGGATTCACTCAACGTCGCCGCAAGCGGAGCGATCGTGATGTATGAGATCTTCGGGCGCAGCTCGCAGTAAAGCGGGTAGCGATCATTGGAAACTCGTTCCATCGAAGCCAGGTCGCGTGTTCGCAGTGTGTCCCAATGGGAAGGAATTCTCCTTCCTCTACGGTTCAGCAGTAGAGGAGCGAAACTCGTTCCATCGAAGCCAGGTCGCGTGTTCGCAGCGCGTCCGAATGGGAAGGAATTCTCCTTCCTCTACGATTCAGCAGTAGAGGAACGAAACTCGTTCCATCGAAGCCAGGGCGCGAGTTCGCAGTGTGTCCGAAGGGGAAGGAATTCTCCTTCCTCTACGTTTCAGCAGTAGAGGAACGAAACTCGTTCCATCGAAGCTAGGGCGCGTGATAGCGGGGCGTCCGAATGGGAAGGAATTCTCCTTCCTCTACGATTCAACAGGGTTGGATCATTGACTCAACAGGGTTAAGTCACTTCAAGCTCAGCTCCAGGCCTCGCGGATCAGTCTCAGAAAGTTCCCGTGGAAGATCCCGCTGATCTCTTCAGCTGAGTAACCCCGGCTTTCAAAGATTCCTTCGAGTCGCTGCAGGTCGGCGATGCTGTTGAGATCCATCGGTCCCTGTTCGGTTCCGAAGCCCCCGTCGAGGTCGCTGCCGATCCCGACGTGGTTGGCGTTTCCGGCGAGCTGGCAGATGTGATCGACGTGATTGCCGATGTGCTCGATTTTGACTCCGGTGGATTCCGGGGTCGATTCGCCGCGGGTCCAGCCCGGGATCATCATCCAGGCATCGAAGACGCTTCCGATGACGGCTCCGCGTGAAATGAGCAGTTTAATCTGCTCGTCTGAATACTGGCGGGGATCGTCGACGAGGGCGCGGCAGTTCGAGTGGCTCGCCCAGACGGTTCCCTCGTAAAGGTCGAGCGCCTCGAAAAAGGAATCATCGCTGAGGTGGGTCGTGTCGAGAATGATTCCCAGCTCGTCCATCTTTTTGACAAGTTCTCTCCCTTGCCCCTGAAGACCGCCCACCTGGTCGTGGCCCATCGCGTAGCGGCCTTTGCCGTAGTGGGAGGGGCCCATGGCGCGGAGCCCATAAGCGTAGGCGGTCTCGAGATAGTCGAGATTAACGATGGAATCGGCACCTTCGAGACTGAGAATATAGCCGACGGGGGCTTTAGCCTCAGCAGCGGTGACGGGGTCTTTCCAGAGTTCGAGATGGGCGTCGAGTTGATCAAGGTTCGTCACGGGAGTCATTTCCCCGATATCGGAAAGGGCTTCGTAGTAGGCGCGCTGTCCCTGAGTCATCCCCCAGGCCTGCACCGGCGTTTCCCAACTCGCGACGGGGCCGGCAGGTTTCATACAGCCTCCAATCTGGGTCGCGACGCAGAGTCCGACGCCGCCTTTTCTCATTTCATCAAGGCTCACGGTCTTGAGCCCGCGGCCCTTCATGTCTGTCATGCCTGCTTCGTGACGGCGAATTTCATCGAGGGGGAGGGTCAAATCACGGTTCCATTCGAGAGCGTTCATGCTCAGATCAAGGTGGACGTCAAAGATTAAATTCATGGATGCAGGGTGGAAATTTTGTTAGATTCGAGGCATGTTATCATATTCTACAAGCAGCGCTAGACACGAGAACATGGCTATTGAAGTGAGGATGAAACGGGAACAGGTGATTTTTTTGACGGGAGTTAGTCTTCTTTTCGGAGCCGTCGAAGCGGGCGCTCAGGAAGCAACTCAGCAACTTCCGACCACGGTCGTGGAGCAACCGGTCGGGCCTTTGTATCGCAATCAGGCGAATGTCGAACAGAGTAAAATGATGCATGATCGCGAGCTCGAGCAAGCGGCTCGCGATGCCCGCATTGAGAAGGAGCTCAAGGCCGCGATGGCAGCTCAGGGAATGTCAGCCCGTCCTCCGGTGATTAGGACTGCTGAAGAGTTTTTAGCGGCGAACAAGCCGCCGACACCACCTCCTTCCGATACTCCGAGACCGGAGCCGCGCCGTGGCGGTGATTATGTGCCTCCTTTTGAGATTCCGGATGATCCGACGGCGCGCTCTAATTCCCGGGTAAGTGCGGAGTCTGGACCGAGCGCAGAGGAGGCCATGATTGAGTCGACTGGTGGAATCGAAATGCCTGAGAAAAAGGAAGGCTTCTTCAGTCGATTGTTTGGCGGAAAGAAATCCGAAAGTTCGCCGGAGAGCGCACCGCCGGCGATGCCTTCCGAGTATCCCACGGTTGCTCAGGATGATACCCTGCCACCCGAGCCTGCTCCGGAAATGGAGCAAAACAATTCTTTCGAGATTCCCGATGCTCCGGGAATTAACGACGCTCCTGTCGCTCCTCCCGAGCCGCCATCGCAACCGGTCGCCGCGTCGGGTGGATCGATTTTTAAGGGGAAAAAGCCAGCTGCCGCATCAGGGACAAAGCTGACCGTAGTTTCCGATGTGAACGCAACCGTAGCTGGAGTGCTTGTGAAACTGTTTGAAGGCGACGAGGTCGAAATGCTCGGGCAAACCGGGGCGCTTGCTCAGATTCGTTTAAAGGATCAGCGTGTCGGCACAGTGCCGGCGAGTGCTTTGCGGTAGGCTCTTGCGGTAGGCTCTTGCGGTAGGCTCTTGCGGTAGGCTTTGCTGAATCTCCGGGAAGCGGTGCGGCCACTGTTTTCAGATCGTGATGCGGCGTCCACGGCTGATCTTCCAGTGTTCGTCTGATAGTTTTCCGTCTTCGAAGATATAGGCTTCTTCGTAGAGGGCCACTGACGGGCAGACGTGGTAGGGTACCGCAAGGAACGTTGTCCCGATAGGAAATTGCGCAGGATCTGCTACGGCGATGACGAGATGTTCCTCACTCTGGCTCAGGAATTTCGCTTTCTCGATTGCGGGGAATCGCACGCGGTTGTGAATCGGATTTTCCGCTGAGACGGCTTTCGTTCCGAGGTCGACGCAGATTTGGCCGTTCCCGGGATGGCTTACGACGCGCGTGAGGAGGAATGCGGCGGGACAAAAATCGAGGTCGGGATGATTCGTTCCGTAGCCTGCGTCCCACAGTAAGGGGGTTCCCGGTGAACATTGCCAGGGGCGGCTTGATTGTGCTGCGACTTCGGCGTGCATCGCAAAGGTCGGTGAGCCACCTGATACGACAAGTGGGACATCGATTTCATTGGCGAGCAGCAGCTCGATAAATCGATTCACTTCGGCGATGGCGGCATTGAAGTCCTTCCTTCTTTCCGCTACTTCCGCTTGATGAATGTGCCCGTCATAGGCGTGGATCCCGCCCCATCGGAGCAGGGGATGTTCGTTGATTGTTTTGACAAGAGCTAAAGCTGTCTCGCCGACGGGGATTCCGGTGCGGTGCATCCCGCAGTCGAGGTCGAGGAAGAGAGTGACGGCTGTTTCACGGCGTTCCGCTTCTTCAAGAAAACCTTTGAGGCCGGGTTCGCTGTCTATCAAAGCCGCAAAAGCGGTCCCGGGATAGGCTTTCATCAGCTCGAGAAAGCGGCCCGTATGAGGCCCGACGAGGGGATACGCGATGAGGACATCGTCGACCCCGGCGATTGCTGCGATCTCCGCTTCGGCGATGGTCGCGCATTTGATCTGATTGATTCCCCGCTCTCGCTGCATAGCGAGGATATCACCGCACTTGTGGGTCTTAATGTGAGGGCGCAGGCGTGAGGCGTTCCCGTTCACCATCTCCAGCATTCTGTCCAAATTGCTGCGGACGATGTCCTTGTCGATGCACAGGGACGGGGATGGAACTGTTTCGACTCCATCGGGAAGATCACAGGGATTGATCATGACCTTCAGTCTTTGATCTCAACGATGATCTCGATCTCCACGGGGATATTTCCGGGGAGAACGTTTGTTCCCATTGCGCTGCGAGCACCAATACCAGCCTCGTCTCCAAAGACTTCGGCGAAGAGTTCGGAAAATCCATTGATCACCGCAGGCTGCTCCGTGAAATCATCGGTGCTGTTAACGAGGGCAAGAGACTTGACGAGGCGCGAGACCCGATCGAGCGATCCGAGCTGTGATTTTAGAGTAGCGAGAAGAGCCAGTCCCACTTGACGAGCTGCCTTTTGCCCTTCCTCAAGGGTGACATCCTCCCCGAGCCTGCCTTTCATGTAGGTGCCGTCGTCGAGAAACGGACCATGCCCTGACACATAGCCAAGATTGCCCGTTTGCACGAGCAGCTCGTAGACTCCCCCTTTTTCCGGAGCGGGAGGGAGGGTGATTCCAAGTTCGATTAGTCGGGCTTCTGCACTCATGCAGAGAGTTAAATGAGGACGACGCCGTTGGTCAACTCAGGTTTTGCCGCAAGTCCGTTCCAGCGCTCGACAAAACGTTCAGCGCTATCGGCAAAGAGCGGGGAGACTTCAAAGGCGAAGGGCGGCAGGCCCGTTTCGTCCGTTTCGATGTCTATTCCCGCCGCTGCTGCCCAACGTGCGAACTGTCGCAACTGATCGTCGCGACAAGTCTGGGCCGAATCGACTCCTTCCGCATTTTTGACCGGGGAAAAGTCGTCTTCTCTCGCGGTTTCGATGATGGTGGGATTGGCAGCAAAGGGGAGCGCATCGAAGACGAACATTTCGAATTTGTAGGCGTTGGGCTCGGACGGCTCCTGTGTCTCCCCGTTGAGGTCGAGAAACGGCACCTTCTTGTGTGCGAGGTGGAAGGGGAGTTTCGCTGATTTGTCTTTGCCGCTCCCCAGCCGTTGAACGAAAGCACGGTTGAAGATATGAATCGCGATACTCCCGGCGCGGAAACGCAGATCGCCGTTGTCGTCCAGTTCCGTAGCCAGTTTATCAGGGAGGTCGCTGTATTCGACCACGAGCGCTTCTCCGTTCTTTTGGCAGAACACACCAACTTTTTCCTCAGCATAGGCTTTGGGAACCATTTTGCTCGAGAGATCGGAGTTGGTCATGAGGTGAAACCCGATAAAAGCAGGGTCGATACAACGAACGAGAGGGTTGTCGACCTGGAAGTAGCTGAGAACGTCAATGCCATCGGCCTCCATCTCGCGGATTGCGCCCGATCGAACCAGCGCCCGGAGGGCACCGCCGTGGCCATCGGGGCTTAGAGCAATGTTCGCTTTTCCTGCGAGAAGGATTTTGCCATCGGCGTCTACCGCCGGCATGAGTCCCTGGCTGAAAAAGTGCACCTTCTCCGGTGCGAGGCCGAAGTATTCGTTCCTTTCGAAAAATTCGACGGTGGCCTCGTGATTGATAATCGAGGTCATGATATACCAGGGAATGGGGCGGCCGTAGAGGCGCGTCGACGCGAGGATTTTCTCGGCGAAAACCTGGAAAAGAGAGGCTTTTAAAACCGGGGTGACGCCGAAGGTTCCCTTGGGTCCGTCATAGCCGAGTCGTGTTCCCTGACCGCCTGCTACGGTGAAAGCGGCGACGCGCCCGGTGCGGAGGGCTGACTCTCCTTTTTTGACTGCTTTGGCCCAGAGTTCGGGATCTCCATTCTCAGGGAGCGGGATGAAATCGGCCGGTTCCAGTTCGTCGGCGATGGCGTCGTTGCCTGCGCTCTTCGTCTGGATTAATTCGCTGACAAGCGTCTCGATTTCATCGAGGTCGATTTGTTCCGCCTCGGCAATGAGGCCGGCTTGCTCGTCGGCACTGAGGTCATCAAAAAAGGTGAAAACATGACCCTGACCGCGGTCTTTGAAGAGTTGAATGATATCGCTCATAAAGACTCAGGGTAGAAGATAATCCCCCCGCGGCAAAGTGATGATTTTGTAATACAGTGAACTGCACCTAGTCCCGACCGAGAATTCGGGAACGTTTCGCCGCTGCTTCGACGGCACCTTTGACGATTTTCTCGAAGTTGTTTTCCCTGAAAAACTCAAGGGCGGCGAAGGTGGTGCCGTTGGGGCTCGTGACGTTCTCACGTAGCTTCGCGGGGGACTCTCCGGTGCTTTTGACGAGCTCGGCGGCGCCGGCTACGGTTTGCACGGCGAGACTCTTCGCCGTCTGAGCGTCGAGTCCCTGTTCCATTCCGCCGGCGATGAGTGCTTCGATCATCAGAAAAATGTAGGCGGGGCCACTGCCACTCACGGCGGTAACCGCGTCAAGATCCTCCTCTTCGACCCGGCAGGCAAAACCGACAGAATCGAGGAGTGACTGGGTGAGTTCCGCATCATCGCGCGAGGCATCCATGCCTAGGGCAAAGGCGGAGGCTCCCATTCCCACCATCGCGGGCGTGTTCGGCATGACCCGAACGACGCGATGCCGCAGCTCGGTGGCCTTTTCGATCGTCGAAATCTTGACTCCGGCGGCGATTGAAATCAAAAGCCGGTCGCGGGCCTCACCGAGGTCAGTCAGCATTTCGGGAAAACCCTGTGGCTTGATGCAGAGTAGGATCACTTCGGAAGCGTCGACCACTTCGGCGTTGGAAGTGACCTGAGTAACCCCCAGCTCTTTCGCCATCGTTGCTGCTGCCGGCTCGAAGGTGTCGTAAACAGTGACATCGGAGGGCGCACACAACTGGCTCCTGATAATTCCGCTGACGAGGGCACTGCCCATTTTTCCACATCCGATGACACCTAATTTCATGATCTTAAATTCGTTGAAACGGAGCACTTCATTGTCTCCGTCCGTTCGGAAGGTGGCGCGTTAATTCGCGTTTGTCGAGAATGCCTGTGCCTGTTCGATCCAGCGGCCGCTTTTGGCACGTGATACAAGGCGGGGAATGCGTGAGCCGAGATCCGCTAAACTTAGCTCGGCGAGATCGGCAATCGATTCAATACCGACGGCTTCGAGTTCCTTTTTCGCTTTAGGGCCGATTCCCTTAATCAGGGAAAGGGGAGCCCCTGCGTCGATATAGTCATCAGACTGATTCGACAGTTCCGCCTGCATCGCTTCTTCGGCCTTTTTCCAGTCGCCGGCCTCGTTGCCGGGGATACCTTTTTCCATTCTCTCCAGAAAGTAAAAATAGGCCAGTTTCGCTGTCTTCGCGCGGATCTCAGTTTTAGTCATGGTGATGCAATGTATTTAAGATTAATTGATAATTTTGATACCAGTAATAAATAAGCGACCTCATTGAAAAGTCATCCTAAAAAACAAGGCGGCGGGGTGCGCCGTTCGCAAGCGGCTCTCGTTGAATTCATTGCGTCTTTGTTAAAATTTTGCTGAATTTTTATTTTCAACCTCGGGATCGGCCCGTCGTCGTATTCAGGCTCAGTTAAAACCTATTCTGAGAGCCCTCGCAGAACGATGAGATCATTTGGATGCGATGATTGCCCTTGAAAATGGAGTCGGCATCTTGAATGGTTGAGGAGACAGTTTGCCCACTTATGAGCCAGGAGAATTCCCCTTACGCTGCGACACCGGATCTGATCGTAAAAACGTTTCGGAGCATGTTTTT
>JARGPH010000024.1:28305-99216 GCA_029213065.1 Verrucomicrobiales bacterium
AGCCCGTATCTTTGAAGAGAAGATTTCGGCGCTTTATCGTGCCGGGAAGATTGTCGGTGGCGTCTACATCGGGACCGGGCAGGAGGCGTTCAGCGCCGCGCTCGGGCAGCAGCTCGATCGCAGTCGGGGGGATGTTTATGCGCCGTTGATCAGGGATCAGGCAGGGCGCCTCGCTTACGGTGAGCCGCTTCACGATGCTTCTCGAACCTACCTCGGTTCGGTCGAAGGGCCCATGAAAGGGCGGGACGGGAATATTCACCGGGGGAGACCGAAGGAGGGAATGCCGGCGATGATCAGCCACCTCGGATCTTCGGTTTCGGTCATCAACGGAATGATGATGGCGAAACGCTTTCAGGGGAAAACCGGTTTTGTCGGGGCGGCGAGTTCCGGTGACGGGATGACTTCCACAGGAGCTTTTCACGAAGGGCTCAATCAGGCGGCGGTGGAAAAACTGCCGCTGGTCGTCGCTCTCGCGAACAACCAGTTTGCCTACTCGACGCCGACGAGCCGCCAGTTTGCCTGTGCGGATCTCGCTGATCGCGCGGCGGGATACGGGGTCCGGGGCTACTCGATCGACGGAACCGATCTTCTCGCCTGTCTCGAAACCTTTGCCGAAGCAATTGACCGCGCTCTCAATGGCGACGGTCCGCAACTCGTCGTCGGGAAACTTCTGCGATTGTCAGGGCATGGGGTGCATGATGATGCCAGCTATGTTCCCGATGAGGTGAAGGCCGGAAAGTTCGGGGGCGATTCTCTTGCTCTTGCGAGAGAGATGATACAGGCAAAAGGGCTTCTCACTGAAAGTGAGCTGAAGGAAATGGAGGCGGAATTGACCGAAGAGGTTGAGACTGCAGTGAGCGACGCCCAGGGCGAGGAGTCTCCAAATCCGGCGACTGAAAACTGGAATGCCCTTTCTACCGGCGAGTTGGTCGAACGGATGTTTTAGGGAAGCAAAGCCTTTGACGAGAGGCAGCGCTTCGCGACAATGGCGCTGTGCCATATTACCTTCTATTGCCTTTTGCTTCGGCAATTATTTTTTCGCTCGGATCCATTGTGATCAAGCGGGCGCTCAAAGAGGGGGTGACGATGGATCAGTCGTTCCATCTCACCAACCTGGTTCTCGGGGCGATGTTTCTCCCGCTCCTCTTTCTTGAGAAATCGGTCGTTGAATGGTCGGAGTTCTGGAAGCCTCTTCTCATGGGCGTCGCGTTTTTCGTGGGGAACTGGCTCGCCTTTTTCGGCTTGAAGCGGGGAGATGTCTCGCTGGTGACGCCCATCATGGGAACCAAAGTGGTCTTTGTCGCTGTCGGAGTGGTCCTGCTCACCGGGAAAGTCCCCAGCGTTCCACTCTGGATCGCAGCGTTCATGACTGCCGCGGGGATTTTTGTCATGGGGATCGCGGATTTGAGAAAGGGACGTCACCTTCATTTTACGGTCGGGGTCACCCTCGGAAGTGCTGCGGTGTTCGGCCTGAGCGATGTGATTGTGAGTTGGTGGGCGGCTGATTTCGGGGCACTTACGTTCATCACCCTGGGGTTCCTGTCCGTCTCGGTTTTCACCTCGGTGATGTGGCTCCTCCAAAGGCGTCCCAGCTTCAGGCTGAAAGCGGGGCAGCGGAGCTGGGCTTCGTGGGGCAGTGTGCTCATCGGACTGCAGGCTCTCGCGATGAGCATTGCCTTGAGCTTTTTTGATGATGCCACCGGAATCAATGTCGTTTACGCCTCCCGTGGCGTATGGGCCATCGTTTTAGTGGTTGCCCTCGGCGTGAGCCTCGGTAACAGAGAGCATAAAGATTCCGGAAAAGCGTTCTGGTGGCGCATTGTCGGCACCTTCATTTTGACCGTGGCGATTGTCATTGCCGTGGTGGATCGTAGCAATCATCCTATCGTTTAAAGTATCAATGAACTCAGCTGAAGTCCCCGAAACCGTTGGCATCATTGCCGGGAACGGCATCTATCCAGAGACCTTTATCAGTGCCGCCCGGAAAGCAGGCGTCGCGAGGCTGGTCGTTTCCGCCTTCACCGATGAAACCGAGCCGCACGTCTCAGCACTCGTCGATGAGATCGCGTGGCTGCGGGTCGGGCAGCTCGGTAAAATGATCAAGCATTTCAAAGCTCATGACGTCAAACACGCTGTCATGGTGGGACAGATTGCTCCGAAGAATCTCTTCGATCTCCGTCCCGATCTCCGTCTCCTCAAGATGCTTTCCAAAGTGAAGGAGCGGAATGCCGAGACGCTTTTCGGGGCGATTGCTTCCGAGCTGGAAAAGGACGGGATCACCCTGATGCCTGCGACGACATTTCTCGATGACTTGCTTCCGGATGTCGGGCCGGTTTGCGGGCCTGCTCTCAGTGAGCGCCAGGAGGAGGATGCCGCCTATGGGTTCCGCATCGCGAAAGAAGTGAGTCGTCTCGACATCGGTCAGACTGTGGTTGTCAAAAAGGGAACCGTTCTCGCGGTAGAGGCCTTTGAGGGCACTAACGAAGCCCTCAAGCGGGGCGGGGCGCTGGGAAAAGGAGAGGCAATGATGGTCAAAGTTTCCAAGCCCAATCAGGATTTTCGGTTTGATGTTCCCGTAGTCGGGCCTTCAACGATCGAGACCGCGGCCGAAGCCGGCGTCAATGCCATCATTGTTGAAGCCAAGTCGACTTTGTTGCTGGGCAAAGAGGAGGTCGTCCGCCTCTGTGATGAGAAAGGCGTCAGTATCGTCGCGAGAGCGGAATAAATTTCGCGGCTCGCTTCGTGGCTGGCAGTGCCAATGTCTTTTTCATTCTTCCCGGGGGCTGATGAAGGGGAAAAAGGGTACACAAAAAATGTCTTAGGAGGTTGCTCAGGAGGGCAGTTGCTGGCATAGGATTAGCTCATGAGCGTAAAAGTTGGAGTCGTAGGGGTTGGAGCAATCGGACGAAATCATGCCCGTATCTATTCCGAGTTGGAATCGGCGGAGCTGGTTGCGATTTACGACGCGAATGAAGAACACGCCCGCGCGCTCGCAGAGGAGTTCGGCACTGAGGCGGTAGGAAGTCTTGAAGAGCTGATTTCCCGGGTCGACGCGGCTTCCGTTTCCACGCCCACTGTGACTCACCGGTCCATTGCGACAGCGCTGATCGAGCAGGGTAAACACGTCCTCGTTGAGAAGCCTATTTCGGATTCGGTCGATGATGCCAAGGCAATGATCGATCTTGCGAATGAGAAGGGCTGCGTCCTGCAGGTAGGCCACATTGAGCGGTTCAACCCGGTCATGAGCCAGCTCGAGGCGCGTCTCAATTCTCCGAAGTTCATCGAGTGCCACCGACTTTCCCCGTTTCCCAATCGCAGCATCGATATCGGGGTGGTTCTCGATCTCATGATCCATGATCTCGAAATCGTTCTGCATCTGGTGCATTCACCGATTGCCGCGATCGACGCGGTTGGTATTCCGGTTTTGACGCGACGTGAAGATATCGCCAATGCCCGGATTCGTTTTGAGAATGGCTGCGTCGCCAATATCACGGCGAGTCGGATCAGTCCTGAGAGGATGCGGAAAATTCGTGTCTTTCAGGGGGATGCCTACCTGTCTCTCGATTATCAGGATCAAAGCGGCTGGATCTATCGCAAAGATGGAATGGAAATCGCCCGTGAGGAGGTGGAAGTGGAGCGCGACGAGCCTCTTAAGTGTGAACTCGCATCTTTCGTCGAATGTGCCGCCCGCGGCGAGCAGCCGAAGGTGAGTGGTCAACAGGGCGCCGCCGCGCTCGATATTGCCCTCGAGATCACGAGGATGATCGAAGCTGCTCAGTAGCCTGAGCCCGCCCGGTTCCCGGGCGACAAAACCTCGAGCAAAACGAGGAATGGCCGCGTCCCGCAGTCAGCGGAACCTCTGCGCACCAATCATACGCTGACGTGAGCCTTATCAGGCGGCCGGAAGCGCGCTCTCCCCGGTGCGATATGGTCACTTCGCTGAAGAACGGATCAAAAAAAATATCAAAATTGAGAGTCTTATTTAATATTTTTAAAATATTTGATTGGATTTATGGTCAGGATGCCCTAAGTTTTTAAAACAATTCAGCCACATCGTCCCATGTTGAAGCAATCCATCCTTATTACCGTTCTTTCATTTTCCGCTGGCGCTGTCTCTTTGAAGGCAGATTCTCAGTCAACGACTCGCGAGTTCCGTCCTCTTATGGCGAAGAAGGTCGCGGTTGAACTAGCGTCCCGTGCAACTCACGCAGCGGACGTTGACTCCGTTCAGAGTCAGGCATGGGCGCACTTTGACGCCCGTGATTGGGATGCGGCAATTGACAAATTTTTGACCGTTCTTGAGAAGGATCCCGCAAGCAAGGCTGCCGGAGAGGGGCTTGCGATGTCGCTCTACCGGTCAGGTGATTACGGATCGGCCTACCGTCTCGGTTCTGAGCTTTCTGAGGTAATGCCTGAAATCAGGACGGTTGTTTCAGAGACCGTTATCGCCGATGTCCGATACATGGTGAAAGAGGGCGAGTTTGAAACGGCGAAAGAATTTTTGAGCCACTTTCCGGCGACAGACAGCCTCTACACCAAGGCTCATACGATGCTCGCAGATGCCAACAAGATTTCCGTCTCCCTGGGGGCTGAGACCGGGGCTAAGCCTGCTGCGGAGGCAGTGGGAGTCGCTAAAAATTAAAAGGGATTTTGTTCAAACCCCTGGTGGAAAAGAGCGGTCATTATGGCCGCTCTTTTTTTTTGTAACCGGCCGACAGAGGCGAATTATTTTTTGAGGGACTTTTCGCGCCAGAGA
This sequence comes from Verrucomicrobiales bacterium, assembly GCA_029213065.1. Classification (GTDB taxonomy): domain Bacteria; phylum Verrucomicrobiota; class Verrucomicrobiia; order Verrucomicrobiales; family DEV007; genus Arctic95D-9. The sequence continues at coordinate 33,062 of JARGPH010000024.1, forward strand.
GCGCGATGATTCATGGTCCAGTCGACAAGCGCCTTTTCAAATCCGATGTCGTGTCCGGCTTCTTCGCTCCTGATCCATTTGTAGCGCAGGATTTCCTCGCGTTCATTGATGAACTGTTTGTATAGCGAGGATTTAGCAACAAGCTGATCGGTCGTTAGTTCGGGCATGGGAAGGCGGGTAGGAAAGCTGGTAAAATCGACTAAGCCCCGAATTCTTCAAGCGGTTTAGGTCGTTACTTACAAAAAGAATTACCCGTTTTATCTGACTGTTTCAGGCTGAACCACTCAGCGACGGTAGCCGCCACGTCGGAATACGATTTTCGCGAGCCGAGGGCCTCCGGCGGGCCCGGTTTCCTGACAAAAAGAGGGACCTTTTCCCGGGTGTGATCGGTTCCTGACCAGGTCGGGTCATTTCCATGATCTGCGGTGATAATAACGAGCAAATCGTCGGTGATACGGTCTTCAAGTTGAGGCAGCCATTCGTCAAAAGCTTGCAGCGCGGCGGCATAGCCTTCCGGGTCGCGACGATGGCCATAGAGGCTGTCAAAGTCGACGAGATTGGCAAAAATGAGCTCTGGCGAATTCCAATCCCGATCGAGGAGGCGGATGATCGTCCCGCAACCTTCCTCATTGTCTGCCGTGGGGTGGGATTCCTGAATTCCGGAGCCCGCAAAGATGTCGCTGATCTTGCCAACGCCGATTGTTTTGACTCCGGCTTCAGTCAATTCGTTGAGGACAGTCCGCGGTGGTTTCAGCGAAAAGTCGTGGCGGTTTTTGGTTCGTTTGAAAGAGCCTGCTTCGCCGGTAAAAGGCCGGGCGATGACCCGGCCGATCCTCTCGCGATCTGCGATGACACGGCAGGCTTTGCAAATTTGGTAGAGCTCTTCAACGGGGATGATCGCCTCATGCGCTGCAATTTGAATGACCGAATCGGCACTGGTGTAAAGGATCGGCGAACCGGTCCTGAGATGTTCCGCGCCCAGTTGTTCGAGGATGACCGTGCCTGACTCCGCATAGTTTCCGATGAACTGAACTCCTGAGGCTTCCTCCATCTCTTTGACGAGCGCGTCAGGGAAGCGATTGAAAACGGAAAAGGGTTCGAGTACCGGGGCTCCTGCGATCTCCCAGTGGCCGGTCGTGGTGTCTTTACCGGCGGAAATCTCAGTGAGGCAGCCCCACGACCAGGAAGGGAAGGGGGCCGGCGTTGCGGTGTCACCTGCGGCGAGGGCTTCAGCGGCGCGGAGCCCGGCCCGATCAAGATGAGGCGTGGTAAAGCCGGGGACCACCTCGCGGATGTGTCCCACCGTGTTCGCGCCTTCATCCCCGAAAGCGTCGGCATCGGGAGCGTGTCCGATGCCAACTGAATCCAGAATGATAATAAGCGCTCGTTTCACGGCTCGGTGTTCCTAGACACCGATGGGGTGCCAGGCGGTTTTAAATTCGACAGAATCGAGAATCCGATAGGGATCGCAGGCGGCTTCGCCGAACCAGGCCTCAGCATTTTCGAGGGCGTGAGAGTGAACGCGTTTCAAATTGTCGCCCGCTCCTTTTTTAAGTGCTGTCAGGGTCTCTGCATTGCCCGTTCCGTCCACGACCGCATTTACATCCATGTGACTGGAAATCCAGGGAACCAGTTCCGCGTGTGGACCGGTCAGGATATTGATGACCCCGGCGGGGACGTCGCTGGTTGCAAAAACTTCTGCCAGCGAGATCGCAGGGAGAGGCACTTTCTCCGAGGCAAGAGCGATGACGGTGTTTCCTGAGAGAATCGTCTGCGCGATGAGTGTGACAAGCCCGAGTAGGCCTGGGCTCTCAGGTGCGAGAGCGACGACGACTCCGGTGGGCTCCGGAGTCGTGAAATTAAAATGCGATGACGCGACGGGGTTCACGCTGCTGAAAATCTGGCTGTATTTATCTGTCCAGCCTGCGAAATAAACGAGCCTGTCGATCGAAGCTTCGACTTCAGTGAGCGCTTCTTTCCTTGAGACTCCGGTGAGTGTCGCTATTTCCTCTGAGATCGCGCTGGATCGACTTTCGAGCATCTCGGCGGCGCGATAAAGAATCTGTCCTTTCAGATACGGGGAGGTTTTTCTCCAACCGGGAAAGGCGGATCGTGCCGCGACGACGGCATCCCGAAAGTCTTTCCGTGAAGCGTGGCAGTAGTGGGCAAGATGTTCTCCGGTTTTTGCGTCGGTGGCAGTCATGTAGCGTCCGCTCTCGGTGCGGGGAAATTTTCCGCCGAGGTAGAGTTTGTAGGTTTTCAGGACAGAAAGTCTCTGGCGTGGCATGCGCTCAGAATACAGGGGAAGATCAGTTTTGAACAGAGCAGATCGTGGAAAAATCCCTCTTAAAAAAAAGTCTGTCGCAGACACCAGCATTGTGATTCCATAGAAAGGTGGACGAGGAACGCGAAGAAAAGACAAACAAGCTGGCATTGGGATTGGCGACGGGATGGATTCTGATTCGTCACCGTCCCTATCGTCGGAATCTTCTGTTTATCTCCACGATTGTGGCGCTCATCCTCGTCTTTGCGGGCGCGATTCCGCTGGGGCCATTTTTAATGGAGCGCCCGCTGACCTTCGCGCTGTTCTGGCTGGGGTGTTTTCTTCTCGTCGGGTTTGTTTTCATCCTCGCTATTTACGATCTCATCCGGATTCGCTCGGATCACCGGCACCGCATGATTGAGTTGGAAAAGGAACTCGCTGAGGCGGCAGAGGAAGCGCGGGAGATTGCCCGGGAGGAGTTGGGTGACGAGTCCTAGCTTGTCAGCGGAAACGCGGATGCGTTGCTTGCAGGGTTGTTTTGTCCCGTGTTAGGATGCGCCATGATGAAACTGGCCTTTCTGTTTAGTGCTTTCGCGTTGATTCTTCCCGCGCTTCAGGCGGATGAGAGCGGGTTCGGAACGCTCATTTTTGAGGACTACTTTGAGCGAAGCGAGTCGCAGGAGCTGAAGGACGAGCCGGGGAATGAATGGACGACCTCGAGCGACAAGACGGCAGCGGGGAACAAGGAGGTCGATCTGCGGGACGGGGCGATGTATATATACACGCACAAAGACGCGAATCATGCGACCTCGGTGCGTCATGCTTTTGCCTTCACCGACGGAACGATCGGCTTGCGCTTTAAACTCGAAGCGGAAGATGATTCTCTGATGTTGAACTTCGCAGATCTGGATCTGAAATCAGTTCATGCCGGGCACCTCTTTAAAGTCTATGTCAATCACGAGGGGGTGAAGATTGCCGATCAGAAAACCGGGGAGATGAATCTGGAACTCCGGAACGCGAAGAAGAACGGGACCCTGACGAATGAACAAAGGAAGGCCGTCTCAGCGAAAGGAAAAACATTCCCTAATCCGGTCAGCCTGAACGAGTGGCATCAAATCTATGTGACGGTGAAGGGCGAGGAACTCACCTGTTCGATTGACGGGGAGTTGGCGGGGAGTTTTTCGTCTGAAGGCTTTGCCCACGAGACGAAGACCCTCCTCCGTTTGCTGGTCGCGAAGAACGCCTATGTCGATGACGTCAAAATCTGGCGTCAAAAATAGAAGGAACAGGTTTCAGCGGTCCTTGACGCAACGGCGAGGGCGCGGTAGCTCTTCCCCATGAGCAAGGTGACGATTTATCATTTCAACCATTGAGGTTCCTCTACAAATGCCCTGGCGGTCGCCACGGAATTGGGAGTTGAGCACGAGGTTGTTCTTTATATCAAAACCCCTCCGGGTCGGGAGGAGTTGGAGAAGATTATTTCGGTGTTGGAAGATCCGGTCGAGGATCTCGTGCGGAAGGATTCAAAGTTTAAGAAGCTGGAGTTGAATCCTGATGATTACGTCGGCAATCCCGAGGCCGTCATCGAAATACTCTTGAAGCACAAGCAGCTCCTGCAGCGCCCTGTGCTTTTGAGGGACGATAAAGCGATCATCGGTCGTCCGAAGGCGAGGATCGTGGAGTTTTTAGGTTAGATCCGCCTCGCCGGGGGCAGCTCGTCCGGATCGTCCACGGTGGGTGTTGCGACGGCACGCAGGTCTCCATTGCGGATTGACTCGCTTCTTTGATCGTCGCACTGTTCATTTCGACGATGACTACGAAAACCTTCCCAGCGAAGATAGACGGATTATTCAGGCTCTTGCGCGGCCTCGTTTGTGTCATCGCAATCCCGCTTTTCCCGGCTGGTTCGACCTGCCATGCCGATGAAACGACCTCTCAGATTGTCACGGTCATCACTGGCGACTGGGCTGATACGACGGGGGAGCTGAATGCGTTCGAGTTTGACGGTGCTCAGTGGAAAAAGGTCATCGCCGGTATTGCTGTGACGGTGGGAAAAAAGGGAATGGGCTGGGGAGTCGGTCTCTTTCCGGATGGTTTGAAAGGCCCGCAGAAGAGAGAAGGGGATCACCGGGCTCCGGCAGGAATTTTTAAAATTGAATCCGCCTTTGGAAGTGAGGCGCGAGAGGGGCTTCGGATTCCCTACCGGCGGACCACTGCTCTCGATTTCTGGGTCGATGATTCTAATTCTAAATTCTATAATCAATGGGTGCAGACCCGCGACCGCTCCGCTCAAAGCGATTGGAATTCTGCGGAAACGCTGCTTCGGAAGGACGGTCTATATGAACTCGGCCTTGTCGTGGGGCATAACCGGTCTCCCGCGATCGCAACGCGGGGCAGTGCGATTTTCATCCACCGGTGGAGGAAGCCCGGAGCTGCCACGATCGGTTGCACCGCGATGGACAAGGCGCATTTGGAAGCGCTCGCAACCTGGCTCGACGCATCGAAGAACCCTCTCCTCGTGCAAGTTCCCATTGCGGAGCTGGATAAAGTGTCGGTGCCCAACGCCGTTAAGGCGGCTCTTAAATGATCTATAGAGAGCACTTTACACAAATTCTCCGGGTGCAGAATACCTGAAAAAAGATTTGTCGAACCGTAAATTCTATGTAGCATCAATTCTCAATACACCGACTCATATGAAAGGGATTATTACATTTTTGGCAATCACCGTGCTCTTCGGCTCGGTTGCTCAAGCGGGATGGGGATGGAACAAAGAGGCCTACCAAAGTGCCAAGTCTCCCATGGTTGAGCAGAGAACGACCAGCCCGAGTTACTGCTACGACACTGGATTTGAGTTCAGTGCCTTTGGATCAGGTTTCTGGCCGGAAGCGACCAATTTGGACAACGCTCTCGGTGGCGGTGCCGGACTCTCCTACTTCTTCGGACCGAATCTCGGTGTTGAGTTGATGTATGCGGTTCACGGTTCCGGCGTTGCTGAGCAGGTTGGAAAAGGAAACATCGTTTATCGCTGGCCTCTCGGTGGTGAGTGCTGCGCAACGATCGCCCCATACGTCTTCGGCGGACCGGGTGTTGTTTCACGTGGCGGAAGTGAGTTTCTCTGGAACCTCGGTGGTGGTCTTGATTTCCGTTTGGAATCATGGGGCTGCATCGGAGTGTTCTCCGATTTCTCCTACAACTGGGTCGAAGGCGGTGTATCTGATTTCACGATGATTCGCGCCGGATTCAGAGTTCCCTTTTAGTCGAACTTCGATTCAATCGATTGAGAAACCGGGGTGACTTGTTCGCGCCGGTTTTTTTGTGTCCTGTTCCAAAAAGGTTTGGCACCGTATGCGTCAATGAATTGGACGACCCATACTCTTCGCTTTTTCTCGATAGGATTTTTCATTGGAGCGACGGGATGGCTTGATGCTCAGGATACTTCTGTGGCCGGGAACGATCAGGTTGCCGACATCATTAAGAACTACGAGGGGCGCGGTGCGTTGTCGGACGGCTCCAGCCCGACTCCGCCGGAGGAGGCGCTCAAGGAGTTCACGGTGCGCGAGGGATTTGAAGTCGAACTCGTCGCGAGCGAGCCGGTCATCGGTCAGCCGCTTCACATCAGTTGGGATTCCAAAGGGCGTATGTGGGTGACGCAGTACCTGCAGTATCAGTTCCCCGCCGGCCTCAAGATCGTGGAATACGACAACCACCTGCGGGCTCAGTTCGATAAAATGCCGGAGCCTCCGCCGCATGGCGCGAAGGGCGCGGATAAAATCACGGTGTTTGAGGACACGACGGGGGACGGCCTTTACGACAGTCATCGCGATGTCATCACGGGACTGAATATTGCGACGTCCTGTGTCACCGGGGCGGGTGGCATCTGGGTGACGAATGCTCCCTATCTGCTTTTCTATCCCGACGCCGATGGTGATGCGGTCCCGGATGGTGATCCTGAGGTGATGTTGTCAGGGTTTGGAATCGAAGATACTCACGCGGTCGCGAACAGTCTCAAGTGGGGACCTGACGGCTGGCTATATGGCGCGACGGGGAGCACCACGACTGCTTCGGTGACCGATCCAGCAACTGGGCAGACCGTGGAATGGCAGGGGCAGGCGATCTGGCGATTTCACCCGACGACAAAGGAGTTTGAGATTTTCGCCGAAGGCGGAGGCAACACCTTTTCGCTCGAGATTGATTCGGCGGGACGGGTCTTTTCAGGAACCAATCATGGCAACACCCGCGGGATGTATTACCCGCAGGGGAGTTACGGAAGTAAATCCTGGGGCAAGCACGGCCCGCTCACAAATCCGTATGCCTTTGGTTACTTCGAACACATGAAGCACGAGGGAGATGATCGACGCTTTGCTCAGGCCTTTTGCATCTACGAGGGTGGGCTTTTCCCTGATTCCTGGGATCACAAAATCATCGCCGCGAACTCCCTCCACAACATCGTCTGGGTCAGTGAAATTCAGCCGGACGGTTCGACGTTTAAAACCGTCGACGAAGAGCCGCTTCTCAAGTCGGAAGATCGCTGGTTCCGTCCTGTATTCTGCGGCGTCGGTCCCGATGGCTGTGTCTACATCGCCGACTGGTATGACACCCGGCTGAGCCACGTGCGCCCCGTCGATGACTGGCACAAGAACAGCGGGCGGATCTATCGGGTCAAACCGACGGGAACGAATCCGAAGGTGACGCATGGGGATTTGAGTAAAATGGAAGCTGCTGATTTGGCTGCAAAATTTGATGACCCGAACTGGGTTGTAAGAAAGCGTGCTCTTTTGGACTTGGCTTGGAAATCGAAAGAATACCCTGACTCGTTAATATTTTGGCCCAGTACTTTCGGTTTCTCAGCCGAGTTCGAACCTCGTAAGTTTCAAGAACGGGAAGGACACGATCCATATGATTTGTTCAGTGCTGTTCTGAAAAAAGCGAATGAACAAGAAGCTAGTGCGGCATGGACGGTTAGAAGTCTCGGAGAGTTTCCTACGGCAAATCAGAATATTGTGGAGGAGTTTGTTTCAGGCATAGTTGATCTCGAGCTAACAGATTGGGACCTTGCTACCCGAGCCCAATTCGCCTCCACAGCAAAAAGGGTATCAGTTGATTCCGCTATCAAGATAATATCGAAGCTTCTCACTCATGATGAAGACGCTACCGACCCGCACATCCCGCTCCTGATTTGGTGGGCGATAGAGGCGCATGCAGAAGACGGTCGCTCCGAAATCGAAGCTCTCGCGGCCGATCCCGAAACCTGGAAGTCGAAGATCTTTCGCGAAGTCGTCGCTGAGCGCCTTGCCCGTCGTTATTGCATGGCCGGCGGCGATGCCAATTTCCTATCAGCGGCGAAGCTCCTCGAAACGGCTCCTGACGCGGATGCGAAAAAGCGGCTCATGACGGGATTGCAGCTCGCTTTTCAGGGGGCTCCGATTCCTGAATTGCCTGCGGCACTTTCCACGCAGATGGACGCCTACGAATCCGAAGGTGGCAGCAACACGCTCGCCCTCGCGATTCAGCGGGGAGACAAGGAGGCGCTGAAAAAGGCGCTCGGAGTCGTCGCGAGCAATGCCTCCGACCCGGTCGAGCGCATCGAACTCGCGAAGCTGTTCGGTGAGGTCAATGATCCCGTCGTGATCGGGACGCTTCTCAAACTGATCGCGCTCGATCAGCACAGCACGCTGAAGAAGGTCGCGCTTCAGTCGCTTGCCAATTACGACGATGACAAAATCGGATCGACGATTTTGTATCGACTCGGTTCTACGCTTCCGGCTGAGCATGAAGTGAGATCAACGGCTCATCGTGTTTTGGCAGGACGTCTTGCCTGGGCGAAGCCGTTTCTGGAAAAGGTGGACCTCGCTCATGTGAAGGCGCGCAATGTTTCTCCGGATGTCGTTCAGCTTCTCGCCCAGCATAAAGATCCCGAGATCAATGCGGCGATCAAAAAACACTGGCCGGATCAGCTCGCCGGTTCGTCGGAAGAGAACCAGCTGGAGATGGCGCGTATTCAAAAAGCGGTCGCTGCCGGCGGTGGTGACGCTGAGGCGGGGAAAGTTCATTTCGCAGCGCGTTGTGCGATTTGCCACAAACTCTTCGGCGAGGGAATGCCGGTGGGTCCTGATTTGACGCCCTACGAGCGCAACAATCTCGAGTTCTGGATTCCGGCGATCGTCGATCCGAGTCTGGAATTGCGTGAAGGATTTCTCAACTACGTCGCAACGATGAAGGACGGCCGAAAGATCATTGGAATGTTGAAAGAGCAGTCACCTCAGAATGTGACCCTGCGTGACTTTGCCGGTCAGGATACGCTGCTCGACCGTGCCGGAATGGAATCACTGGAGGCGTCACCCGTCTCTCTGATGCCGCCGAGTCTGCTCGCGGGAATGAGCGACGAAGAGCTTCGTGATCTCTTCGCGTATCTGATGAAAGATGCGGAGTGAGGATTTAGGGATTTAGGCGGCAGCGGAGTGGAAACCGCGAGAATGCGCGGCACCCGGGTAGAAAGATTGGGAAGCGCCGGCAGGCGCGGAAGAACACTAGCCGGTGGTGAAGCGTAAGCGGAACCACCGGATTGTTTCACCTTATTTGTCCGCCCTGAAGGGGCGGCAGAAGCAACCTTACACCAACGATAATATGCCTCGAATTGCTCGCTCCAGGAGATTCGGCGGGGAATTACGCGGTTACTTTTGCGCGTGGGCTCTGCTGCCGACGGGGACGTCAGCGCTCCCTGGCCATTACGAAACCTCCTCAAGTGGCGTCGCACCGGGGGCGTCGTTTCTCTCATTGATGGCATCGATTCCGGACTGCACCCGGTTTTCCATGTCTCTCGTGAGCGTGCTGACGGCATCCTTGAGTTTGCCGTCGGCTGCACTCAGATACTGCGAGACGTCGAGAGGTGGATGCACTTTTGCGATGAGTCGGCGGGGCCCTGTTCTTGGCATCGCCTTTGAGTAAAAGTCCTCCGAGAGCTTTTCAACGGTTTCGTCGAAACGATCGATCGTGGGATTCGCGGTGAGATACGGATCCAGATACCCGTGGATACGCAGCGCGAGAATTGTTTTCTGCGCGGTGGATCGCAGGAGGTCTGTATTTGATTCGATGTCGGAGTCCTCTTTGATTCTCAGGGAATGAATCGTTGAGCGCGCTTTTCGAATCCGGGAAATCAATTCATCACTTACTGAAGGCGGGAGGTTCAGCTCCTTTTCGATATCCGCCATGATGGTGTGGGCGAGTAAGTCCAGTTCGCGGTGAACATTCCGGTCGGTCGGAGAGATTTCATTCCCGTAGCCGTGCGTTCTCAGGTGTGCGGCGAGCAAGTGGGTCCCGAGGCCCATGATTGCTTCGACAGGATCGGGGTCAGGATCGAATGTAAAGCCGCTGTCGTCCCCGAGCGTTCGCATGCGTGAGCGGAGGGTGGCGCGCGGCGTGGTCAGGTGAGTGAATTTGAGGCTCAGTGGAACAACCGTGACGCGTTCGTTTTCGAGGGCTTTCTGTGCCTTGAGTGCGATGAAAGCAGTTCCGTCGAGGAATGGGGTGACGCGGTCGTTGGTGAGGTAAACGTTGCCTTCCGGGAAAATGTTGAGCGCGAATTTTCCTTCTTTGAGAATGTTGATCGCGGTGGCCATGGCTTTGCGATCATTGCCTTCGCGGTCGATCGAGAAATGCCCGAGACGTTGCATGCACCAGGCCGCTCGTTTGCTGCGGAGAAATACGTCATAGGCAGCCATGAAACTGGAAGGCATTCGCATACGCCGATGCAGCTCGGTAACGATTTGGGGATCGCTGTGGCTGGGGTGATTCATCACAAAGAGAATGCGATGCCCCGTTTTCTTCAGGTCCCGAACCCGGCGGGTATCGCCTTCGATCTGGATGTCTTTAATGAGGTGGTTCTTTCCCGGAAGAACGAGATGACGGTTCGCCGCCCGGCTCAATGCGATGATGGGCCGCGATGGTTTCGGTTCGAAAAACTGATAGTTGGCGTCGGAAAACTCAAGCATGAGGAGAAAAGGGGAGGTGGGGGGAGGATGGATATTTTCGACAACTCTGTAAAGCGTCGTGCGTCAGTAAAATTACGGCCGGGGGAACAACTTCCGATGGGCCAGGTAGACGCGGCGGAGTTCTTTGATGGGCGTTTCGTGTTCATCGACCCGCACGTCTCTGAAGCGGTCGTTCATACCACCGTAACCCCAGCCCTCACGGGCAATGATGAGTGCAGCGGACTGTCGTCCCCGTTTGTCACCGCCGGCAGCCTGTCCCGCTTCGAGGGAAGCGAGCAACCGCTCCGCGAGGACGCCTTCTGTTTCCTGAAACGCTTTCGCCATTGCCTCGACTACTTCGGGACCGGTGAGCATGTTGCCCTGAACTGCGAAGTGCTTCCCGATGACGCTTCCGGCCCAGGGGGTGCATTCGTTTCCGGTAAACGAACTCGCGTTGCCTTCAGCGTCGATGATTCCGGCCTGACGGTGATCACGCTGAGGGTCTGCCTGTGTCAGCATGGAAAGCACATCGTCGGGTGAATGCCCTTCTTCGAGGAGGTAGAGGCCGAAGGGGCCATACTTGACGTTGGCATAGGATTGCGTGGCAACCGCCCCGACCCCGGCGCGAACAAAGGGGACAATACTCCCGACACTGACGATTTTTGACTGCACTGCGATGCCGATTTCCCCGGTTCCGGGATCGATTGCAACAATCGAAAAAGTGGCAACGTGAGGAGGCTCCGCCTGAACCGGAAAAGGTGCGCCTGTCAGGGCGGAAATGAAAATGCCGATGTAGAGGGGCTTTTTGAAAAGTGGCATGATTGGGGGCTTGTTCCTCCGGATGGAATCTCTAAGATCAGTGCAAGGATCGAATGCTAATACGATTCGATGATCGACTCAACCCTGTTTGCTCAGACACCTGACCCTCTTCACTCTTTCACCCAACCCTGTTATGTCATTGATTAAACCCTGTTTACTCGCCGCTTTGGCGCTGGCTTCGCTGTCTGCTGCCGGAGCGGAAAAGCCGAACGTGCTCATGATCGCGATTGATGATCAAAATGACTGGATCGGTTATATGGGAGGGCATCCCAATGCGAAGACTCCTAACATTGACGCATTGGCAGCGCGGGGGACCGGGTTCACCAACGCCCATTGTCAGGCACCGCTTTGCAACCCGTCGAGAGCGAGCTTGATGCTCTCGAAGCGCCCCGGGAGCACGGGGATCTATGGGCTGAAGCCCTGGTTCCGCGATGTGCCTGAATTGGCTGAGCTGGAAACTTTGCCGCAGTTCATGCGGCGCAATGGTTACAAAACCTACATGGCCGGCAAGATCTATCATGGGAACTATGGTCGGGACGCGCCGAAAGAATGGGATGCGATCGGGCCGGGAGCGACCGGCAAGCCGTTTCCGCCAAAGCCTCTTGTCGACGCGCCTTCCGGACACAAGCTGATGGACTGGGGTGTCTTTCCTCATGAGGATGAGGACAAGGGGGATTGGAAAATCGCGTCGTGGACGGTCGATCAACTTAACGCGATGCCGAAGGATGAACCGTTCTTTCTTTCCTGCGGATTTTTTCTTCCCCATGTGCCGTGCTTCGCGACGCAGAAGTGGTTCGATCTTCATCCGCTTGAGTCGACCGCTTTACCGATCATTAAGCGTGATGACAGGAAGGATACGCCGCGCTTTTCCTGGTACATGCACTGGAAGTTACCCGAGCCCCGTTTGGAATTTCTCGAAGATGCCGATGAGTGGTTGAACCTGACCCGCTCGTATCTTGCCTGCACCAGCTTTGTCGATGCACAGGTGAAGCGGGTTCTCGATGCTCTCGAAGCGAACGGACTGAAGGACAACACGATTGTGGTCCTCTGGTCGGATCACGGCTGGCATATCGGCGAGAAAGAGATCACGGGAAAGAACACGCTCTGGGATGACGGAACGCGGGTGCCGTTGATTTTTGCAGGGCCCGGAGTCGTTGCCGGTCAGGTTTCGAATCAACCCGCGGAGCTGCTCGACATTTATCCGACCCTTGCCGAGCTCTGCGGGCTGCCGGAGAAAGAAGGTCTCGAAGGGTTGTCTCTTGTTCCTCAGTTGAAAGACGGAACTACCAAACGCGAACGCCCTGCGATCACGACTCACAACGCGGGGAATCATGGGATTCGTTCAGAGAACTGGAGATATATTGTCTATGCGGATGGTTCGGAGGAACTATACGATATGGTGAAAGATCCTAACGAATGGACTAACCTCGCCGGAGACAGTCAGTATGCTGATATCATCGCGGCACACCGCAAGTGGGTTCCGAAAAACGATCGGGACCCGGCCCCGAACAGCGAGGCGCGGATCATCATTTATAAAGACGGTCAGATGAACTGGGAGGGTGAGGATGTCGCTGCGGATGCACCTATTCCGGAGATCACACGCTGATCTTTTTCGTAACGGGATCACAGATCTGTGTTATCCAGTGCGATGAAGTTTTGTCTCCTCGCTTTTTCCGGTCTCTTCATCCTCAGTTCAAACGCTGAGGATATGATCGACTATCGCTCTGATATTCTCCCCATCATGAAAGAGCATTGCTGGAAATGTCACAGCAACGAGGAGAATGTGAAGGGGAGCCTCGCTCTCGACGATCTCGATGAGGTGCGGGAAAGCCAGATCGGGACTTACAACTTGATCCGTCCGGGGAATGCGGAGGAAAGCAATTTTGTGGAGCGACTTCTTTTGAATTCGAGCGATACCGACTTTATGCCGCGGAAGGCGGAGAAGCTTCCGGAAAAGGAGATCGAAAAGATTCGGGCGTGGATCGATCAGGGAGCGGTGATTGATGCGAAGAAACCGACGGAGAAAGAACAGGTCTGGGTTGATAAGGCAGGCGGGGGCGGTGCGTCGGCAATGCCGTCGCTACCGGAGTATCTCACCTGGACGAATCAGGCGGGAAAATCGATTGAGGCCGTTTTTGTTTCCGGAACGCCGGATTCGGTGACGATTAAAATGCGAAACGGGAAGCAGTTTCAGATTCCACTGAGCTCGCTAGACAGCGAAAGTGCCGCGCTTGCATCCAAGCTAACTAAACAATAAAAAAGCCCTTCTCTGTGAGGAGAAAGGCTTTTATAACGTTGGAACCAAACGGTTCAAAAGGGGCTGGATTACCCCATGATTGCAGCACGCTTTTTGAAGTGCTTTGCAAGAAGGTAGTAAAAAACGACACGTGATTTGGCGCGTTTGTTGTAGCGCTTTTTGACGGCGTCGATTCCTTCGTCAAGTTTCGGTGTGTCCTTGAGGCCCAGCTTCTTAATGAGGAAATTAGTGCGAACTCGCTCGAGCTCTTTCTTGTCCGATGCCGCCACGAGAGCAGCGTCCTTCCGGTAAATTGCAGGACCGCAGGCTTTTGCCACGGCGTGAAGGAATTTGGCATCAACCTTTTCGTCGAGGGCTTCGAGGTCGGCTGTGTATTTAACGAGGAGATCGTCTAGTTTACTCATGATATTGTGTGGAGTTAGTTACGGTATGATTTGTAATCATCTGTTAAATATCACAATTAGTGTGTTTTCGCCAACTTTTAATTTGCTATTTGGAAAGGTGCGTATTTTCAAGGGATCACGGTGTTGCATCTTACCTGCTATCGTTCTTATTTGACGGATGAAATTCCCTCTGCGTTTAGTCGCGCTCTTTGCGTGCGTTACATCGGTGGCTTCCGTATCCTTTGCAGAAGATCGTCCTAACATTCTCTTTATTTTCGCGGACGACCAAAGTTACGAAACCGTCCGTGCTTTTGAGTTCACAGATATTGATACGCCGAATCTCGACAAGCTCGTCGAGCGCGGCACGACGTTTACGCATGCCTACAACATGGGGAGCTGGAGTGGGGCGGTTTGTGTGGCGAGTCGACACATGCTGAACACCGGTGCGTTTGTCTGGAATGCAGAGCGACTTTCAGAGGGCCTCGGTCGTGCCGGCAAGAAGGGGGCACAGGTTCCAAAAGTGGATTCGGGGATTCCCGACTTTCAGGAGGAGGGGCTGATGTGGTCGCAGTTGATGAGCCAGTCGGGCTATAGCACTTACTTTACGGGCAAGTGGCATGTGAAGGCTGATCCCAAAAAGATTTTTGATGTGGCCCGTCATATCCGCGGAGGGATGCCTCAACAGACCCCTGCCGGGTATGACCGACCGGTGCAGGGTATACCCGACAAATGGAGTCCATACGACCCGGCGTTCGGTGGCTTCTGGGAAGGTGGAAAACACTGGAGTGAAGTGGTGGGTGATGATGCCTGTGATTTTTTGAATGAAGCGAAGGCGGATGCGAATCCCTTTTTCATGTATGTCGCCTTCAATGCTCCGCATGATCCGAGGCAGGCTCCGAAGGAATTTGTGGATCGATACCCGCTTGACCGGATCGCGATCCCTGAAAATTTTCAGACGGATTACCCCGATCGGGATTTGATCGACAATCCCGCCTCGTTGCGTGACGAGCGTCTGGCGCCGGTGCCGCGCACGAAGTTTGCGGTGCAGGTTCATCGTCAGGAGTACTATGCGAGTATCACTCATATGGACGAGCAGATCGGGCGCATTCTCGACGCTTTGGAGAAGAGTGGGAAAGCGGACAATACCTATATTGTTTTCACCGCTGACCATGGACTCGCGGTGGGGCATCATGGATTCATCGGGAAACAGAATCTCTACGAGCACAGCACCCGTGTTCCTTTCATGATCGTGGGGCCGGATGTCGAAGCGGGTAAAAAGATGGATACGCCAATCTATTTGCAGGATGTCATGCCGACTTCACTTGAGCTGGCCGGTATCAAAAAGCCGGAGCATGTCGAATTTCAATCTCTCCTCCCGGTTCTCGCAGGAGAATCGAAGGGATACGAATCCATTTACGGTGCCTATTTGAAGAGTCAGCGGAGCATTACGAGAGACGGTTTTAAACTGATTGTTTATCCAAAGATTCCGAAAGTGCTTCTTTATGATCTCGCGAATGATCCCATGGAGATGAACGACCTTGCAGGAGAGAAGCCCACCAAAGTGGCAGGCTTGTTCACCGCCCTCTTAGATCTGCAGGAGGAAGTCAACGACACGGTCGATCTCAAGACCGTCTTTCCGGACCTCGCGAAGTAGCGAGGGGCCGGTATTCGGGGACAGAAAGGGAGGAGGTGGAAGGCCTTCTTCGTCGGCCGTTTTGGGTACGGAAGGGGAGTCTTTCGCGGGAGCGATGAGTTCTCGAATGAGGGGATTCAGGCCGGAACGGCAAAATAAGGGAGTAATTCCTGATTAAAAGCGTCTAATTATAGTAAAAATTATCGATTATTATGGTTATTATGATATGTTTTCGAAAATGTTGGGCGCATCAAAAGATAAGCAAACGTTCTCTCTCGGGCTGTCATCACGGTCCGGGTTGAGTGATGTGGGCTGGAAGCTTCTCGTTGCCGAGGATCGTCGCCTGATTCTCAAAAACCTGCGTTTGATCTGCGTTCTCGCGGCGCTGCTGGTTCCGCTTTTCAGCCTCGTTGACTTCTTCGCCTACCCGGAGCACATCTATCTCTTTGGCTGGTTCAGGGTGATTTGTTCGGCCATTATCCTCGGGATTCTCGCGGTCGTGAATTCCAGATTCGGGAAGAGATATTTCAGGGTCCTCACCGTAATACTGCCCCTAGTCCCGGCTGCCTTTATCGCCGGAATGATCTTTGTCGCTCAGGATCCCGCGACACCCTACTACGCAGGATTGTCGCTCTGTATCGTCGCGATTGGATTCCTCTTTCACTGGACCTATCGCGAGGCTTTCATTGTGTGCACCTCAGTGCTGATTTTCTATCTCGTTTCCTGTTCGACGGCGCTCATTCTCGGAATGGATTCCACGACTGCAGCGGGATTCACCAGTAACGCGCTTTTCCTCTCTGCGAAGGGGTTCGTCATCGTGTGTGGCAGTGTCGCTCATCACAATGTTCGTATTCAGGAATTCAAAGGACGCGAGAAAATGCGGCTTCAAAAGATCGCATTGAGACAGAATGCAGAAACGCTCAAAGAGACGCTCGATGAACTGAACCATACGGAGAACCAGCTGATCCAGTCTGAGAAGATGGCTTCGCTGGGGCAGCTCAGTGCCGGGGTGATTCACGAAATCGGCAACCCGCTAAACTACTCCAATCAGGCGCTCTTTCTTCTTCGCAAGCGACTTAAGCGCCAGGAGGCAGACGGGCAGATGATGGAGGCGGTCGATGACATTCAGGATAGCATCGATCGAATGAAAGAGATCGTTACTGAGTTGCGTGAGTTTTCCCATAAGAGCAGTGAGGTGCAGATCGAGTTTAATCTGCGGGAGCCTGTTGATGTCGCTCTGCGAATGCTCGGTGCTGAGATCGCTGAAACTTCGACGAAGGTGAAGGTGATCATGGAGGATGAACTCAGAGTGGAGGGGGTTAAAAACCAGATCACTCAAGTTTGTATCAACCTGATTCACAACTCCATCCAGGCGATGGTGAAAGCTGAGAGGCAAGGTCAAAACGAGATTGAGATTCGCGGCCTGGTCGATGAGGGACAGGTGATGCTACTGGTTCGAGACAACGGACCGGGGATTTCAGAGAAGATTAGAAAAGAGATTTTTGATCCGTTCTTTACCACTAAAGAAGCAGGCGAGGGCACCGGGCTGGGATTGAGTATCTGTTTCCGAATTATCGAAGCTCATCGCGGCACCATGGCGGTTAACTCAGAGGTCGGCGAATTCACCGAGTTTATCATTACATTTCCAATGAACCCTGTTTCCAGAAAACGGGCCGACCATCACCTCCCCGCTGTTGCGAACACACTTACCAATCGATCACCACAAATACATGAAAAAGCAGTTTCCTGACCTGGGCGTTCTCTACGTCGACGACGAAGTGAAGTCCCTTAAATATTTCGAAGCCATCTTCGAAGATATCGCGCCTATCTTCATTGCCGGCAGTCCGGAAGAGGGATTGGAGATTTTTGAAGCCAATCACGAACACATTGGTTTGGTCCTCAGTGACAAGAAGATGCCGAACATTTCCGGGCTGGATTTTCTGGCCAGGGTCAGGGAGATCAACCCCGAACCGCTTCGCTTTCTCGTGACCGCCTTTGCTGATCTGGATGTCGCTGTGGATGCATTGAACGACGGGCTTCTCTATTCCTATCTTTCGAAACCATGGGATCCTGCTGATCTTGAGCATCGGATTATAAAGGCTCTCGGTCACTACTCTCTCGCTCAGGAGAAAGAGCGCCTCGTTCGCGAGAAAGCAGATGCTTTCCAACATCTCATGATGGCCGATAAAGCGGCGAGTATCGGAATCCTCTCGACGGGCCTTAATCATCACATGAGGAATGCGCTCACAGTGATGCGGACCTTCCACGATTTGCTGCCCTATCAGTTGGCAGAGGAAATCGAAGGCGAGCCCGGAGATGTTGATTTCTGGACCCGCTTTTATGACGAGGTGGGAGGACAGATCGACCGGATGACCTCAATGCTTGGGAATCTCGCCGAGGGGACTCGCTCCAATACGCTCAAGTTTGCCGGTGACATAAATTTGGTTGAAACGGTCAGCCAAACTTCTGATCTGGTATTCGGCCAGCGCGCCGACGTTGATGTATCGGTCTTTGCTTCCAGCGAGATTCCCTCAATCGAGGGTGACCCGAGCCGGATTGCTCAGATGTTTCGCCTTCTCTTTGATGAGGTGAACAGCAGTTTGAAGCGAGGTGGAAAGGTCGAGGTCAACTTCGGCTACGTCGCGAATTCGGATGCTGTGAAAATCGAAGTGCTGGATAACGGCAGCCCGCTTCCTGCCAAGGAGTTGGAGCGCGTATTTGATCCGTTTTACGTAAGAAGCGACCGCCCTGAAGAATTGGGAACCAATTTGATGGCCTGTTATCTCACGGTGTTCTACCACGGGGGAAGAATTGATGCTAAAATCGCTGACGACGGGCGCAATGTTATTTCGCTGCTTCTCCCGGTCAAGGCGACACAACCGGATGACCAGGAAACCACATTGGATCTTCTGAACCGCCTCTCTGTTCCCGAGACGGTTCCGCAGCGGTTGAGCGCCGCCCTCGTCTCGTAGTGAGGCGGGCGGGGCCCGAATACTGGAAAACTAGAGCAGCGTATCGACGAACCTTTCGGGATCGAAATGTTCGAAGTTCGCTGCTTCCTCACCGGTTCCGATAAACCGGGTCGGGACTCCGAGTTCGTGCTGAATTGCGACGACGCTCCCGCCTTTACCCGATCCGTCCAGCTTCGTCACGATGACTCCGTTGAGATCGAGGGCTGACTGAAATTCTTTCGCCTGCGAAACCGCGTTGGAGCCGGTCGTTGCATCGACGACAATCCAGCGCTCGTGAGGTGCTGTCTCGTCCTGCTTGGCGATGGTGCGGCGAATCTTTTTCAGTTCCTCCATCAGATTGTGGCGAGTGTGCAGTCGTCCCGCCGTGTCGCAGATGACGTATTGGGCGCCGGTCGCGATGGCCTGTTTGTGTGCTTCAAAACACACCGCGGAAGGATCGCCCTGATACTCTGTTGTCACGATGGGAACGTCGATGCGCTCGGCCCAGATCTTAAGTTGCTCAATGGCCGCGGCGCGGAAAGTGTCCGCGGCAGCAAGCACGACACTGTGTCCGCTTCCTTTGAGATAGGACGCCAGTTTCGCTACGGAGGTGGTTTTACCAACCCCGTTGACGCCGGCGACAAGGATGACGGTGGGTTTTCCGGGCTCACCGGGAGGTGGCACTGGAATGGCGGAGCCTCCGAGGATGCTCGTGATTTCCTCTTTGCAGGCATCGACAACGGAATCGGCATCAAGTTTGCCCTTCTTTTCCTGTAACTGGTCAACGATTTTTGTGGTGAGCCGAATCCCGAGGTCTCCTGCGATTAAAGTCTCTTCGAGATCGTCCCAATCTATGTCGTTACCTTTGAAGCGGTTGATGATAGAGGAAAAAAGTCCCATAATAAAAAAGGAGTCAGGTCCTGCAGGCTAGCTCTTGAGGATCTTATCGAGAATGCCGTTGATGAACTTCGGGGACTCTTCGGTTCCGAAGCGTTTCGCGATTTCAATCGACTCGTTGATCGCGGCCTGTGGCGGGATGTGATCGGCAAAAAGGATCTCGAAGGCGCCGAGGCGCAGGATATTGCGGTCCACTGCCGTCAGCCTTTCAAAGGCGAAATTTTCGAGCCTCTCACGAATTGAACGATCGATTTCGGGGAGGTGTTCCTCGATACCCGTGAGGAGTTCTGCGGTGAAATCCTGAGCAAACGATTTGGCGAGACGGATCTCCCAGAACTCGGCGATTCGCTCGGGCGAGAAATCGACCTCGCCGCTGATATCGTTGCCATACAGGTACTGTACCGCTGCCTCGCGACCGTCACGGCGCGGGGAAGGGGCCTTCTTTTTCGACTTTTTGTCGGACTTGCCGGAGGAATCCATCGGTGCGTGTAAAGACTTCTTGGTCATCGATTATGACCGCAATCTGGCATTCGACTCCTCGTTTATTTCGGATGAATTGCAAGCCTTCCTTTTCTCCCAGAAGGGTGACGATAGTCGCATGAGTGTCAGAGGTTACGGCGTCGGGTGCAATCACGCTTGCTCCAATTCTCTCGGTCAGGCCGAGTCCTGTTTTTGTCGAGACAATGTGGGAGTAACGCGAGCCGTTCAGCTCGACATATTGTCTCGTATCGCCGGAAGTCGAAATCGCCTGATTCTCAAGGACAATGACCTGGAGGTTCTTCAACCCGGCATACAGTTCAAGTGTTTCGATCCCGATCTTCCAGCCTTCCTCGTTCGGCGGGGCTTCTCCGACGACAATATCGCCACTTGCCGCGACGAGGGCGCGGGAAAAACCTCCGTCACGGAGGATATTAAGCGCTTCATCAGCCGCATAACCTTTGGCGATGCCTCCGAGGT
This sequence comes from Verrucomicrobiales bacterium, assembly GCA_029213065.1. Taxonomy (GTDB): domain Bacteria; phylum Verrucomicrobiota; class Verrucomicrobiia; order Verrucomicrobiales; family DEV007; genus Arctic95D-9. The sequence goes on from JARGPH010000024.1 coordinate 53,189, forward strand.
CAAAAAGCATTCCATCGATCTTTTTGGTGATCGTTTGCGCCGTCTCATCGAGTTCGAGGTTCTGAAATCCGGTTCGCTCTTTCGCTGAGTTGAGTTGTTCCCGAGTCGGCATGCGACGGTTTTTCCTCGTCATTCTCCACAGGCGGATGAGAGGTCCCGCGGTGATGTCGAAGGCCCCGTCGGATTCGTGGTGCAGCTTCTCTGCGATCGCAAAGAGGTTGAATAAATCGTCGCTTACTCCGATCGGGTAGCGCGAAGGGGACTTCGCGAACTGGTTGATCTCAGAATCGGGAAGGTAATCCGAGCAGATCTGATTCAATTGCGCGACCCGTTTGAATGCCTGATTTATCAACAGGGTCAGTTCGTCGGCTTGACCCTGTTCGGCCCAGACGCGGATCGTGAATTCGGTCCCCATGTGAGGCTCTTTCACGGTGTGGAGCTCCCATTCATCGGCCCGGCACGACGTGATGAACAGTGATGCTGCGATGATGCAATGAAGCAACGGGCACGGTTTGATTCCCGGAATTTGCATCGTGAGACTCGTAAAGTAGGGGTGCCGGCTTTCCGGCCGGGACGAAAAAAGGCGAACCGTCCGGCTCGCCTTTTTCGAAAGTATCATGCGGAAATACGCTGAATGTCGTATTTCCGATTATTCGTCACCGCGGCCGAAGCTCCAGCGATCGTGCATTTCCTGCTCTTCAGGAACTGTGAGAGGGCGGACGATACGGAAACCGAGCCAATGCGCGTCGGTGTGATACCAGATCGACTTTGGCAGCTGAGGATCCTGTGTTTTCCAGTTCTCGTCGGAGAAAACGCGGCGGGCGGAGCGAAGCTCTTCGGCCGGGTCATACCATGAACCGCCTCGTGCAACCCGTGGATACAGTTTCGTTGGGACTACCAGTGGATTGTCGGAGACACCGGTGCGTCCGGCGTAGGCATCAGCCTGATACTGGTCGAGAACCCACTCCATGACGTTTCCGTGCATGTCGTAAAGGCCCCATGGATTGGGCTTTTTGGTTCCGATTTTCTCGTATCCCACGCGGATCTGCTCGGGGTCGAGAACGGCGTAGTCGGCCAATTCCTCTTCAGGACAGGAGAAGGGACCGGTTGTTCCGGCGCGGCAGGCATACTCCCACTCCGCTTCGGTAGGGAGGCGGTAGTAGTGACCTGTCTGGGCGCTGAGCCACTGGCAGAACTTATTGGCCGCGTGCTGCGTCATGCAGATTGCAGGGTAACCGTCGGTTCCCATGCCGAAGCTCATTTCAGTGTAAGGAGTCGTAGGGCTGGATACCACGTCGACGGACTCGGCATCCGCAGGAATGTCCTGAGGAGAGCCATCTTTGTTACGGGCGACACCGGTAATCATGAAGGGCTCATACATGTTCCAGGTCACTTCGAATTTACCCATCCAGAATGGGTCGATTTTGACTTTATGCTGAGGGCCTTCGTCTTCGAAGCGGCCTTTTTCATCTTCAGGGCTGCCCATCATGAACTCGCCGCCTTTGATCGCCACCATGTCATATTTGACCCCGGTTTTTGGAATCACGTTGGTGTAGTCCTTCATGTCGCCCTCTGCCTTTTCAGGAGAGTTCGCGAGGATGTTTTCGCGGATTGCTTTGGCGAGAGCAAGGTTGTCACCAAGTGCGCCGTCATCTTCAGCGGCTTCTCCGCCGCCGAGGCTGTTGCCTGCAGGCCAGTCCGCGCCCTGTGATGCCCAGAGCTTGAGTGTTTCAATCTGCTTGGCAGTGAAAGGGCCACCTTTCATGAGAAGCCCGCGAACGCTTTGAAAAGTCACGCGTGCCTCCTCCTTGAGAGTGACGCCGTCGGGCCACTCTGCACCCTGGTCAATCCAGTCGCGAATCAGATTCTGCTGGTGCTCGTTGAGAGGTTTTTTGGGAGGCATCGCCTCATCGCTGTCCGGTTCATCGAGGTGCACCGTAGTCATCCAGTAGACGGGACTGTTGTTCGCGTTCTTCGCGATGATGACTTCGTCTCCATAGCTGTCTCCTCCGGCGAAAGCGGCTTCTTTGGTCGACATGTCGTAGTCACCGCCGTCTTTCTTGGCCTTTTCCGGGCTGTGACAGTGAATACAGGCGCCTTCGAAAAGTGGCTTCACCTGAGTCATGAAGTCTACGTTTTCCGCCTGGATGCTTAGAGGGCCCAATGACCCGACGAGTAAGATTGAAAAGAATTTTCTTCGCATGAGTGAATAAATTTAACGGCAATAGTTGCAGATATAGCAGTGAGAATCAAGCAACGTGATAAGGGCATTCAGGTCTTTTTTGCTTCACGGGGTATTGAATCACGATCTTGACGATGTTGGATGCGCTGCTTTGGTTAGGGTGTGTCGCGCATCCTTCTATCATTCATCTGCTTTTTCTCCGTGATTTCAGGGGGATCACACGGATTTTCCGCAGAAAGCGATGCCGTTCGCGGTTTTGTGAATGTGGAGCCTTTTGAATTGAGGGTCGAAGCGCTTATCCGCGTTGACGCGTTTCGGGAGCGCTGGAGGATAGAGGGGGAGACCATTGATGCGGCAGAGAAATCCGTCGTCCTCGACAATCTGCTGACGCTTCTGGAGAGCGGGGTAACCGTAGCCGAAGAAGGCCGGACGATTGCCTTTCCCGATCAGTCGATTCAGTTCGTGGTTCGCGATGAGGCCAAGGGGTATCTGCCGGATGAAAGAGCTTCGATTCCGGTTGGCGAGGCGCTTGTCGGGGTCACGCTCTCCGCTGCGGAATCGGGCATTCGCTCCCTCGATGTGGACTGGTTCTGGTTCGGTCCCGAGCAGGAAAAGCTCGTCGTGGAAATCGCGAGCAGGGGAAAGCCCTCCGCCCGGATCGTGACGCCTCAGGCAACGACGTTCAACTGGGTGCAGTCCGGGGAGATTTCGCTCCCATCGTTGATGCCGGTGCCCAAGCTTCAGTTGGATGAGACGGCGCCATTTAAGTATCTGCTCTTTGTCGCCATCGCGCTGTTCCTTTTCGCCATTATCACCGTGATCAAAAAGAAGAATCTTTCCCCCTCGTGGGTATGGTGGCTTTTCCTGGGGGCTCTTGTGCTAGCCTTCGTCTCCTACAAAGTTCGCATTGAAACGGTCGTGATGCCGGGAGCGGAAACAAAAGAGGAGATCGTCTATTCACTTTTGCGGAACACCTATCACGCTTTCGACTTTCGGGACGAGTCGGCAATTTACGACACCCTTGAGAAAAGTGTCACGGGGGCGTTGCTGGAGAAAATCTATCTGGAAATCTATGCCTCACTCAAGTTGGAAAATGCGGGCGGGCCCCGCGTTCGGGTCTACGAGATTGCCCTGCGTGACGTGGCTGAAGCCTCCAGCGAGGATCCTGATTCCTTCGCAAGCACGGCGGAGTGGGTTACGATCGGCCAGATCACTCACTGGGGACATACTCACGAGCGTACCAACCGGTATGAAGCGCTCATCACAGCGTCCCTTTCGGGGCGGGAGTGGAAAATCAGTGCGCTGGATTTGCTGAACGAAGAGCGCGTCCAGAAAGTTTCCCGGCAAAGCGCGACTCCGGAACCGGAAGAATGATCACCTGTCGTCATCTTAAATTTGCCTACCCGGGAGAGCGGTTTGCGCTTGAGATCGACGCGCTCGAGATCAAAAAAGGGGAGAAGGTTGCTTTGGTCGGCGCGAGCGGGTGCGGAAAGACGACCCTGTTCAATCTCATTTCGGGAATACTCATTCCGGAAAGCGGAGACCTCGAAGTATTCGGCGCGACTCCGTCCGCTCTTTCGGTGTCGGAGAGGCAGCAGTTTCGCATCAGGACGATCGGAATGGTCCCTCAGAATTTTGAACTGCTCGACTACCTGACGATACGGGAAAACATCGAGCTTCCGTTCCAAATCACCTCGGTGCTGCCGGATAGTTCCGGAATCGCCGCCCGATGTGAGGAGTTGGCGGAACGCAGCGGGATTACCGGGCAGCTGAACAAATTTCCTCACGAACTTTCGCAGGGCGAACGCCAGCGGGCCGCGATTTGCAGGGGCCTGATCGCCTCACCGGCCTTGATTCTTGCGGACGAACCGACCGGCAATCTCGATCCGGGCAATCAGGATAAGCTCGTGAGCCTCCTGCTCGAAGAGGCTGACCGCCTCGGCTCGACGCTTTTCATGATCACGCACGAACCGGAGCTCGTGCCACGTTTTGATCGGTGCATCGACTTGCTGAAACTGCGAGGGGAGGCCGGGGTATGAATTTTCGCGGGCTCTTCTACCTGGGATCGCGCTACCTCACAAGGCACAAGGCGCGCACCCTCATTCTCGTCTCTGCTTTCACTCTCGTGTGGTTGCTTCCCTCGCTCATTGCGATGGTGGTTGGTCAGGTCGAAACCCGGATACGGGCACGGGCGGGGGAAACGCCGTTTCTGCTCGGGAAAAACGGCAGTGCGCTTGAGTTGGTTTTTAACGGTCTCTACTTTACGAAGCCTGAAATCCAGGTGCTCGCTTTTCGGGAGGTTCAGGCGATTCAGGAGGGGGAACTTGCGACAGCAATTCCGCTATACTCACGCTTCAGCGCGGGAAAGAACCGGATTGTCGGGACCTCGATCGACTACTTTCTTTTCCGGGAACTGGAGATCGAAAGCGGGCGTCAGTTGCTCCGCCTCGGTGAGTGCATCGTCGGGGCCAAGGTCGCTGAAGAGAACGGGATCGTCGTTGGTGACTCGGTGATTTCCTCTCCTGAGACGCTCTTTGATCTGGGTGGAGTCTATCCGCTCAAGATGAAGGTCGTCGGGATTCTCGGCAGCAGTGGAACGCCTGATGACACCGCTGTTTTCGTTGATGTGAAGACGTGCTGGATCATCGAGGGCCTCGGTCATGGACATGATGAAGCCGATAAACTCGATCCTGACAAACTTCTCACAACCGATGCGGAATCCGGTGTCATTCGGGTGAATGCATCGGTCGTCGAATATAACGAGATCACCGGGGCAAACGTGGCCAATTTTCACTTTCACGGCGATACGGGAGATCATCCCGTCACTGCCGCCATTCTCATTCCTCACGGAACCAAAGAGCAGGCCCTCCTGAAGGGAGCTGTCGCGGCGGACAAGTCGCTTCAGATGGTGAGCCCGACAGAGGAAATGGACGAACTCTTTGCGACCGTCTTCAGTGTCCAGCGGGTCGTGCTCTGGATTCTCTTTGCCGTCGGGATCGCTACGATTCTCATCGGAATTCTTGTCTTTCTTCTCTCTAACCGGCTTCGTAAAGACGAGTTCCGGCAGCTCGGAATGCTCGGAGCGGATCTTTCCACGATGCGGGCGCTCGTCGTTTACGAGGCCGTGTTTGTCATCCTCGTGAGTTTGCTCGTCAGTGGGGTGTTGCTCTACCTCTGCTCGCTCGTAACTCCCGGAGTCGTCCGCACTGTTTTGGCGGGCTAAGCGCTGCCGGATCGGCTCCGGGTAGAAATGCTCACGCAGTTTCTCTACGTCTTGTGCATGTAGAGGAATCCGCGAGGATTTCTTCTATGCATCGGGGGCGTCGAATTGAGAGCGGGTCGGCTCCGCGTAGAAATGCTTACGCAGTTTCTCTACGCCTTGTGCATGTAGAGGAATCCGTGAGGATTTCATCTCTGCATCGGGTTCGTCGGATTGAGAGCGGGTGGGCTCCGGTTAGAAATGCTCACGCAGTTTCTCTACGCCTGCGCATGTAGAGGAATCCGTGAGGATTTCTTCTCTGCATCGGGGTCGTCGGATTGAGAGCGGGTGGGCTCCGGGTAGAAATGCTTACGCAGTTTCTCTACGTCTTGTGCATGTAGAGGAATCCGTGAGGATTTCTTCTCTGCAGCGACGCGAAAATCCTTTGAGCCGCCGTTTAGCGCCGCGGATTCCTGCTCAGGGCTTTGGGTGGACCCAGAATCTCTTTTAAGATGAGAGCCGTGCGGAGCTGGTTCCCGTCGCTTAAAGTCTTCGCCAGTGGATGCCGTCCTTTTCTGACGGCTTTTTTGCGGAGTATTGGCGTCACTTTTGGAAGCTCTGGAACCGCTGCGATTCCACCGAATTCATCGCCGTCGCCCCACGGTTCGTCAGCCTCATCGAATACCTCTTCCACTTTTGGGACCTGAGGAGGAAGCGGAGGCGGCGCTGCGGGGGCCGTTCTTTGAGCATTGATTTCATCGAGGAGTTCCTTAAACGTCCTCGGAATTTCCTCCTCAACAACTTCAGGGGAGCGCGCGTCCCGGTAAGGCGATTCGTAGGCGGGTTTCGCAGGCTCGGTGGTTCGACGGGCGCGTGCCACCTCCGCCTTCGCTGCATTCCGCGCACGGCGAATCTCGGCTGCTTCCACGATCCGGTTTCGCAACCAGCTCAGGAAAGCGATGAAAACCATCGCAAGGGGCAACCAGGGGATATCTTCCATTCGACCTTAAAAGACTTGGATTCAGGAAACCGCGTCGTCTTCGTCGCTGTCGTTGATCTCCTCGGCAATGCTCGTTCTCATTTCGGTATCGGAGACGATGTTGCGGTAATTGGTGTAGTCCATCACGCCGAGATTTCCGTTGCGGAACGCTTCCGCGATCGCCTGTGGGACTTCCGCTTCCGCTTCGACCAGTTTGGCGCGCATCTCTTGAGTCCGGGCCGACATTTCCTGCTCGGTTGCAACCGCGGCAGCGCGTCGAACTTCGGCCTTCGCCTGGGCGACCTGCTTGTCCGCTTCGGCCTGACTCGCCTGCAGCTTGGCTCCAATGTTCTCGCCCACATCGACGTCGGCGATGTCGATCGAAAGAATTTCAAATGCGGTGTTGGCGTCGAGGCCACGCTCGAGAACGCGGTGGGAAATATGATCCGGATTTTCCAACACGTCCTTGTGGGACTTGGCAGAACCGATCGAGGTCACGATGCCTTCGTTGACCCGCGCGATGATGGTTTCCTCCGTAGCACCACCGACGAAACGTTCCAGATTGGTTCGCACCGTAACACGGGCCCTGGCGCGCAGCTGAATGCCGTCACGCGCCACCGCGTCGATTTTCTTTCCATCGCCGGGGCAGTCAATCACCTGCGGGTTAATTGAGGTTCGAACCGCCTCGAGCACCGTTTTACTGGTGCCTTTGACAGCGAGGTCAATCGCACAGGCACGGTCAAAAGTGAGCGGGATAGCCGCCTTGTCAGCGGCAACCATGGCGAGGGTAACGTCTTCAATATGTCCGCCGGCCAGGTAGTGTGCCTCGAGCTGATCGGTTGAGAAATCGAGACCTGCCTTGGCTGCGGTAATGCGGCTGTCGACGATCAATGAAGCGGGGACTTTTCGAATCCACATCGCGACAAGAGTGAGCAATCCGACCGGAGCGTTTGAGACGCGAGCCCGGATCCAGATGCCGATGAACTTCATCAGGATAATTCCGAGAACCAGAATTACGACAATTGCGACGCCGCCAATGATATATGATGTCATGAAAGAATGATAGAGTAGAGCAAGGGGTGGGGGTAAAGGAAATAAGTAACCTTATCGAGTTTCAAGGGCCTTTCTGAGAACGGGCTCAAAAGCATCTGCCTGACGGAGGAATCCGAGGTCATTCGGGTGCGAGCCGTCCGTGGCACCTTCATGATCATCGCCCAGTAGATCAGCTCCCGGGAGGTAGTAGAGGTCTTTTACGCCGGAGGACACGAGCTCATCGTATGCTCGAATCAGAGCCGCCCGGCTCTTGGCGTGGTGCTCGCGGCGTGATTTAAAAACCCAGGCATTGGTAAAAGTCCGGTCCTCGACGAGAACAATCGGTGTGTCGGGACGTATTTCGCGAATCTGTTTCACCAGTGAAACGGCATTCGTATCCACTTGATCTCCATTCATATTGGGAAGGCAGTCGATCACGTAGACGGAGGCATCAATCTCGGTGAGAAGGGCGCCGACTTCCGCTTCCATTTTTCCGTTTCCGGAAAATCCCAGATTGATAGTTGGCTTTTCGAGACGGCGGGAAAGGAGCGCAACATGCGTCATTCCCGGACGCGAGGCACAGGCACCGTGCGTGATCGAGGTGCCGTAGAAAACGATCGGCTTTCCTTTTTGCGGGGCAACCTGCTGATAGGTCTTTCCTTCGGGCACTTCGACTTGAATCGACTTCACTCCGTTGTAGAGGGGGAGGTAGGCGAGGTAGCTGCGCATCCCCGGGTCAAGTCCCTCGACTTTGAAGGTCACTTCCTGTCCAGTGGGTCTTGCCACCGAGACCCACTTCCATTGGCCGTCCACATCGAGCGCGTAGAGATCGACTCCGCTGACACCGGTTGCGGGCATGTGAGGCTTTGCGAGGCTGCCCGAGGTGAGAGTGTATTTAATGGTGATGTCAGGAGAATCACTGTTAAAGCGAAATGAAATTCCCGCGCTGTGACGGCTCAAATTCCAAACGTCCGGTCTCACGATCTTCTCGGCCTTGGCAGGGAGTCGGTCAAAGGGGCTCGCGAGATCGGCTCCGGTCCAACCCTGGCCCTCGGTTTGGTCCGGTGTGATCTCGTGAACTGTTACAGGTGTTTCCTCTTTGGGCTTCTCCGCGAGAGCGGTTCCTGCAGTGAGCATGAAAGCACTGCCGAAAGCGATGCGTGAGAGAATGGTGCGGTGTCTCATTATCGGGTGGGATGGAACTGATGTCTCGCAGGCAATGGAACCGTAGTAAGTGAACTCGTCAACCGACTATCACTGTTCGGGCGTTTGCAGATCGAGCCATGCGAGTGCTTCCTCGCGCGTCTTAACCTGATTCTCCAACTGTAGATCAAATCCCTTTTCCAATATTTCGCCAAACTCCGGACCTGCTTTCCAGCCCCGCTCGATGAGATCGCGGCCATTGATGAAACGTTTCGGCATCAGCGGCTCGCTCTCAAACTCAGCCATTTTCTCTCGGACAAAATGATAGTTCTCGAAATTCTGATTGCTCCCCGCGCAGTCGACCCGGTGTAGCTCGAGTTCGTCATCAAACCGGTCTTTGGCAATGAAGCGTTTCAGCGTCGCGGTGCGCATTTTCTGCACGTCTTTGAATTTCATGTGGTTCGCGACGGCTGCTTCGACCGCTGCAATCACTTCATTGGAGTAGCGCAGTCGTTTTAATATCGTCACTGCCATCTCAGAGCCCAGCTTGTCGTGGCCATTGAATCGAATCCTGTCATCGACTTCGTCGTAGGTATAGGTAGCGGGTTTCGCGATATCGTGAAAGAGCACCGATAGAACCAGAGGCAGACTGGCGTCTTCGGGAAGATGCCCCAGCATGAGCCGGGTGTGTTTAAAGACATCTCCCTCCGGGTGCCATTGGGGAGGTTGCTCGCAGCCTTTCAAATCGAGAATCTCCGGAAGAACCGCTTTCATCAAACCCGTCTCGACGAGAAGATCAAAGCCGCGTTGACGATGAGGGCTCAGCCATATCTTATTGAGTTCCTCCTTGATCCGCTCGGGAGCAATCTGAGCCGACTGATGGGCGAGCGACTTGATGGAGCGCATTGTCTCCGCTTCGATCTCAAATTCCAACGTGGTTGCGAAGCGCACCGCACGCAGCATTCTCAGGTAGTCTTCGGAAAACCGGTCTTCAGGGGTCCCGATAGCGCGGATCAATTGAGCATCGAGGTCCGTTTGACCATTGACGTAGTCGATCAGTTCTTCGCTCACCGGGTCAAAGAAGAGTCCGTTCACGGTGAAATCCCGCCGGCTCGCATCCTCTTTTGCGGTGGAAAATGAAACACTGTCAGGGCGACGGCCATCGGTGTAATTCCCGTCTGTTCTAAAAGTTGCGATTTCGAAGTGAAATCCGCCCTTCTTCACGAGGACGACTCCGAAATGGGCTCCCACGGTATTGGCGTGGGGAAAAAGCTTAATGACCTGCTCCGGAGTGGCACTGGTGGCAATGTCGTAGTCGCCCGGCGTTTGGCCCAGCAGTTGATCGCGGACGCAACCTCCCGCAAAGAGCGCTTCATAGCCGCTCTCCTGAAGTCTGCTGACGATCGCAATGGCTGTCTTTTTCATACAGAGAGTCAGGGCATTTTGATACCCAGATCAGCGGCGGTGACGTTGCGGATTCCGCCTTGAGCGGTCATATCGTCAAAGTGCCACCATTCCGATTCAATGGTGCGAAAGCCTACATCCCGCATCGTTTGCTGAAGCAGGTTGACCCGTTCCGCGATTTCCGGGTCGCCTCCTGTGTAATTCGAGGCGGCACGATCTGAGAATTCGTCAAAGCGCGAAGGCATTGTCACTGCTTCGCCGTTGGTTTTGACCAGGGTCAGGTCGATAGAGATTCCGTAGCAGTGCCAGGAGAGCCCTTTGCTCGGAGGCACTACGTATTTCGGGTCCTTCACTGCATTCCAGAGCGCATGATGAGCCTCCGGCGGGCGCCAGGCATCCCAGATTTTGATCGCGTAGCCGCTTTTAGCGAGAACTGCATTGGCCTTTTTCAGCTTCTCCGCCGTGGAGCGATGCGCGAGACAGGGCATATCCTTGAGATAAAGGGGCTTGTTAGCAGCTGAGGTGATTTTATACCTCATGTCTATATAGGCACCGGGAACGGCATCTTTCACCGCGACGAGATTGTATCGCTTTGCCTTCCTGATAATCTTATCCTCAGGATCGCCGCCGAAAAAGCGAGTCTGTCCGCCGGTGACAAGCGGCAGCGTCAACACTGTCAGGGTGATTAGGGCCGTGAATATAGGAGAACGGTTCATTGAATGAAGATTGAGACCGCAGTCTAGCCGGACTTCGAAGACTCGGCAATTGGCTCAGGGGGGGATTTTACCCTTTTCGGTAAAGTCACAGAAAAAGAAGCGCAATCTGGCGAGTTTGAAACTTGCCAGTTTCATTTCAATCGCTAGCATAACGTCAATGAGTATGTTTTCAAAACTGAAGGGCCTTATTTTTGGCACCGACGAAAAAGCTGATGCTGCTGAAGAAGCGGCACCATCACCATCACCTGTAGCAGAAGGCGCTGAAGTTGCTGTTGAAGGCGGCGAAGCCACTGCTGCCACCGATGAGGCCACTGCCGAAGCAGCACCAACTCCTGCTCCCGTATCGGCTGTAGACGTTGAAGCTAACCTCACCAAGCTCGCAAGTGCCCATCCCGAGGACCTCGATTGGCGTCGTTCAATCGTCGATCTCATGAAACTCGTGGGAATGGACAGCAGCTACGGTGCCCGTAAAGAACTCGCTCTTGAGCTCGGCTACTCACAAGCCGACATCGACAGCAAAGGTTCCGCTGAAATGAACATGTGGCTCCACAAGGAAGTGATGAAGCAGCTTGCCGCTAATGGTGGAACTGTTCCAGCTGATCTCCTTGACTAACAAACGACTCAATCGTTTAACTCTCTTCTTATAAATTCAAAGGCCGGTCTTCCCGAAAGGGAGCCGGCCTTTTTTGTGAGCAAAGAGATTTTCTATGTTGCCGTTTCATCCGCTTCCTCATCGCGGATTTCGCTCTCCCTTTCGTTTAGCTCTATAAGGGCGTCGATTCTTGCATTGGTGGCGTCGATCCTTGAGTCGATTGCGATTGAGCGCGCTTCAATGAAAATGATAGCGAGAGCGCCCAGTATGGGAAAAAGATAAGGTGATTCGGGAATAAACGTATAGATCAGAAATCCGACTACTATAAGGGAGGATGAGCCGTAGTGGATTGCACGGGACCCTTTTGCCGCTGCAAGGAGGGCTCGATGTTTCCGGCCATCTTCCAGGGCCAACTCCCCGATCAAATCCTGTTGTTCGGGGGAGAGTTGCTCTACTTGTTCTTTCGTCAATTTCCTCATCATGGGGCAATTCCGTTATCTCCTACTTCACCGTCGCCAAATAAGCCGCTAAATCCGCGAGATCCTGCGCCGTCAATCCCAACTGATCCGCCGAAAGCATCAGCGAGCTTCTGAAATTGGCGACACGATCCACTTTCTCTTTGGGTATGATCTGGGTGAGCCCTCCCATTGATTGGATAATGACAGGGTCCTGACGGCTGATCGCGAGGCCGTGAATGTAGCCGCCTTCTTTCAACCTCACGCTTGCGCCGTTGAATCCGTGAGCAATCTCCGCTCCCGGGTCAATAACCGCGCGCAAAAACGGCTCCACTCCCTGATTGGCGACCCAGCTTCTCAAGTCGGGACCGTAGGCGACGCCATTGCCCTCGATCTGGTGACAGGTGTAGCAACGTCCCGCCGCAATCTTTCCTTTCGCGGGATCGCCATTCAGTTTCAAAATCTCCGCGATAGGGGGAAGGTTCGATTCCTTCGGCGGTTTGGGCATCGTGATCGCGGTGACGGTGACATTGTCAGGATCGTAGATGCCGAGTTCCTTGAGTTTCGCTTCGGTGCCGAAATCCTTCCATTCGCCCCAGGCGCGGGTCAGGAGCCAGCGCTTCGCGGCGAGGTCACCGTCCGCCGCGAGCTGAGCCATCGCGCTTGCGGCCGCTTCGCTGCGGGTGAAGGCAATCGTGTCGAGCGCAAGGGTGCGTTGCTCGTCGGTGAGATCCTCGTTTCCGATTCGTTCTAGCAATGCCGGAATCGCCGCGTCGGGTTGAAGTCTCCAGGTAATTCGGGCAAACTCTTTGCTCCAATTTTCAGAGGCCCGTTCCTCCTCTTTCAGTTCTTCAAAAAGAACGCCCCAGATTTCCTCCTCTGCTTCCTCAGCGGCAAGACCGCAGGCTTCGAGGTAGTAGCGGTCGTTTTGCGGCAGGAGTTGGAGCAGGTAGGGAACATATTCTTTTTTCTTCCCGACCGGCGCGTAGCGCAGTGACAGGGCGACTTCGCGTCGAATTGCGACATTGTCAGCAACAAGTCGATTCATCTGCTCGTCGCTGAAGGAGTATTCGGCATTACGCAGTGCCCGGAAGGCGAGAAGTCTTTCACCTTCATCATCGCCCTGCAACATCTCCTCGACTTGTTTGATTCCCTTTTCGCCTGTGAAGGGGAGCAGCCAAACACCTCTCGCAGCAACGTAGGGGTTCTCCGCCTCTAACTGCCAAAACAGTTCACTGTCCTCATGGGCTTGTGCCCCCATCTCTTTAATTGCCACAAATCCGGCGTCTCTAACATTGGGAGAAGGACTGAGGAGCAGTGAATAAGGATCTTTCTGATAGGAGGCAGGCGGAACAAAATTCTTCGGGGCAATCCGGTAGATCGTTCCCGAGGTGCTGTCGTCACGATCGGCATGACCTCCCACGCCCGGATCAAACCAGTCGCTTACGTAAAGCGCGCCGTCGGCTCCTACGAGAACATCAGAGGGACGGAAAAGCGTTCCCGGTTTCGCTTTCATGAAGTCGTAACGCTCCATCTCGAATCCTGCACCCTTCGGCTTGGGCTGATAGCCGAAAATGACCTGGCCGCGAGCCTCGCAGCTCAGGAGAGTGCCATTATACTTTTCGGGGAGGGCGCCGTTTTCGTAAAAAGTGATGCCGGTGGGGGAGCCGCTTCCGTAGACATCGCCCGGGGGAGTCGTTCCCGGTGAGTTCTGGCGCCAGTGTGCTTCGGGGATGGACTGGCCGGGGCGCTGGTCCGCCTGCCAGGTGCGTTTTCCATCGCGGGAAAAGAATCCGAAAAATCCGCCTTCCATCATCCAGCTGACACGGCAGGCGGGAGGATCGTCGTTGTCATTTTGAAAAACGTCGCCGAGCGAGGTCACGGTGTGCTCGTAGGAATTGCGGAAGCCATGACCGATGATGGTGAGCCCGGTCGTGTCGCGGTTCATGCGTGCGGCGAACCCACCGGTCCAGACGCGTCCGTCATCACTGACAACACCACCCAGCTCGTGGTTGTCGTTGTAGAAAACGCCGCCGCCGCCCTGGTAGGGGCCGCCGATGGAAAAGTTTCTTCCGTCGCCATCGGTGAACTTCGCTCCACAGTTTCCCTGATTGATATACCATTTGCCATCGGGCCCTGCCGTGACCGCGTGGAGGCTGTGGTCGTGCTGCCGGCCGTTGAAACCGGTTAAGAGTGTTTCCTTGGTGTCTTTAACCGGATCAAATTTGAGATTGCGATCGACGTCGGTGTAAACAATCAGGCCCGGTGGCTGGGAAACGATGATCTTGTTGTCCATCACCGCGATTCCCAGAGGGGCTTCCAGTTCAGGATCCTGAACAAAGGTGTGGGAGCTGTCTGCCTGTCCGTCACCGTTGGTGTCTTCGAGGATGACGACACGATCACCGCCGGGGCGCCTTCCCGCGTGGCTGCGGTAGTTGACGCCTTCGGTGACCCAGATTCGTCCATCGGCATCGGAATCCATGTTCGTCGGGTTGAAAAGCATCGGGCTCGTCGCCCAAACCGTCACTTCGAGATCGTTGGGAACTTCAAAGAGGCCCGTGTCCACTTTCTGCGGGTCAAGGTTTGCGGGGTCGAATACGATCGGTTTGTTGCTGGCCTCCGGAGAAGGCTCGCTCGTGTAGATCGCGAAACGCACCTCTGCCGGCGTTGATTTGCCGCCGCGAATCGCGCCGCCGTCATCGAGCGCGACCTGGCCCGATACCATTGCGACCGACTTCGGCAGTTTGAAATGAATCACGGAAGGGGCATGGGTTCCGATCCCGTCTGGGTAGGTCTTGCCTTCAACGGTGAGCGCCTTGTTGTCGAAGTTCCGACCGAAGCGGGTCTGACCGAGTGATTTCGCGGACTCCCACTTCAGCTCCGAGAGCGGGATTTTACTGCCGTCCTTGAGTTGCAGCGTGGGGTTGAGCCAGTCGGACCAGTCGTGGGAAGGGCTTCCTTCGTTTGATACGACGAGGTAAAGTTCTTCGGCCCCTTTGAGATCGACCTCGAAGTCGGCGATCCGCTTCTCCGCGCCGCTCTTCATGACGGGGCTTTCGTAGAGGGCCGCGGGAGCCTTTTTGGATGCGTCAGGTTTTTTTTGAGCCTTCTTCTTCTTTTGAGCTGTCTCTTTCGCCTTCTTTGCTGCTTCGCGCTGTTTGAGATCTTCCATGGTCACAAACTCAGCCGGAGGCAGCTCCATGAACGCATCGACATCGGGAAGGGGAATGCGCGGATTCGGCTTTCCGTAGTCGTCGAGGTTGGCATTCAACTCGTCCTCGGTGACTGCTTTCGAGATGACGCCCTCTGTCGGCACCTCCATTCCCGCTACCCAGACGATCGCGTTCAGCGCGATCTTGCGAAAGCCGTCGATGGCCCAGTTGCGGTGATAGTGGCCCCCGGTGAAGCCGACCCCGCGTCCGCCGTCCTCACGCTCGATTCCCCACATCAGGGTCTGAGGCTTTCCGATCCCTTTGATCCCGTTTTCGTTCCACAGATTGATGATGCGTTTGAGGCGTTCTTTCGTCGGAATCGCGGTGACGAGGTCGAGGACCTTGCTGCGGTCTTCAGGAAAACGCATCGAGTAGTAGAACTCGTCGTAGGCGCGAACGAGGTCGGTCACGCCGTTCGAGATCGGGTGATCCGGCAGCGTCTTCAAGTCGGCGACCCAGTGAGGATTAACGGACCAACCGGTTTCGAAGGCACCGCCAATCCAGGGGCGGAAATACTTTTCACCCTGCTCCGCGCTCGGATGAACCGCGTAATGCATGAACATCAGTCCGACTCCGGCCTTTGCCAGTTCGT
This sequence comes from Verrucomicrobiales bacterium, assembly GCA_029213065.1. Taxonomy (GTDB): domain Bacteria; phylum Verrucomicrobiota; class Verrucomicrobiia; order Verrucomicrobiales; family DEV007; genus Arctic95D-9. The sequence goes on from JARGPH010000024.1 coordinate 68,695, forward strand.
CGGTTTTCTCCCACCCCTTACCAACGACCTGAGTGCTGTCTGAGTATATGATGATGGCTTCGACTCCGTCGAAAACGCTCTCGTCCTCGGGCCAGCCTTTGATCACGGAAGCCTCGATGTCGAGTCCGCTTTGTTCATTGAGCGCTTTGGCGAGAAGTGAACAACCTGCGAAGAATTCGTGATCCCCCGAGGCGTGACTTCGCGGCCCTGCCAAAAAGAGAATTTTCGTCGTTTCAGCGGCGTCGCCGAGGAGCGTTCCCACGATGAAGAAAAGGGTGAGGAGTAAAGTGGTGATTGTTTTCATTATGCAAAAGAGGGAGGGGGCAGGCTATTTTCCGCTTTCGGATTCACCTTTTTCTGTTTCGAACATGATGGGATTGTCGATTTTCCAAACCGCAGGCTGCCCCAGTCGTTGAGAGTTGAGCCAGTTCAAGGCGGCTTCGTGGATGATCTCGTGACCGCCGTCGAAAATCGTGATTCGAGTGGGGCCGTTCACTTTTCGGAAAACGGGCTGGTTGATTCCATAAAGGGGATCTTCAGCGACTTCGTGATCCGGGAACTGCTGCGTTTTAAACCATGTTTTCATCTGAGCGTCAGAGAAACGATTCGGCGCGGGGACGACCGCATTCCATGCCTCGAGGGAATGAGTGAAAGGAACGCTGCCCCCGAAGAAATTATCTTCTTTCCGGCTCGATCTGCCGTCGTTGACCCCGTGGTTGATGTCCAGGTTGACCTTCCCGGCAGCGGGTAGCCACGTCACCGGAGAACGATGCCTGGCCGACGCGCTTCGCTTCGGGCTTGATTGAGGCGTTCCGCCGAGGGCTGACTCAATATGCCTCGCGTAGGCACTGAATGAGCGATTGTCAGTGCATTGCTGATGCCACTTGGCGATGTCTGAAATCCCGCACCAGGCGGAAACACCCGCCCAGAGTTCCGGAGCGCGAGCCGCCATGAGCAGTGAGGCATGTCCGCCGCCGGAAACGCCGATGCAGTAGATGCGGTCAACGTCGATATTGGCCTGAGTTTTCGCAAATTCCACCGCACTGAGAATGTCTTCGACGACGAGATCGGAACCGAGTGCTTCGGGCGTGTTATTTTTGCCCCGGAAATTCGGGTGAATAAACGCCCAGCCCATTTGCTGACACCAACGAGCGTAGACCGCTTCGCCGCCGGCCTGCTTGTAGTCGTTCGACCAGGTGTGCAGCGCGACGAGAAGCGGGAGCGGGCCGTTCGTCTCCGCCGGAACTTCGAAGAGTGCCGGTTGTTCGGTGTTGTCGGCGGCGGAGAGGTAGGTCACGGCTTTAACACCCGCTGGGTAACCTTTGACCTGAGCGAAAGCGGGAGTGGATAGCATGAAGAGAAAGGCGAGAGTAAGAAAACGCATTTTGAATTGAAGTGTTTTTAGGGAATCTGGTCAACCCTGTCAGGTCAACGACTCAACAGGGTTAAATCCTATCCTATTTCGCAGCCGGTGCTGTCGCCTTGAATTCTTTCAGCATCTCCTGACGCTTCTTCAGGAGTTCTCTCGCTTCTTCGGCTTTCGGTTCGAGGGCTTTGAGCCTTGCTCCGAGCGCTTTGATCTCGACCGCGAGCGCGCGCCTCACTTCCGCTGCTTTGGCCACTGCCGGATCGATTTTCTCTTCGACGTCATCCCAGTCGTCGGTGCGGAAAACGGAGGCGGGTAGGCCTTCGCTGTTGACGAGATTGGCACCTTCGGGATTGGCCGCCCAGGCGTAGCGAACCGCGACAGGAAATTCCACTTTGGAATTCATTACGATGACAGTGTCTTCGTTGGTGATCTTAGCGGTCGCCCAGTGCCAGACTTTGTCTTCTCCTGCAATTTCGAATCGCTGGAGTTCTTTTCCGTCTCGAACTCTTAAACCGCTTCCGACTTGATCAAAAGTGACTTCGATAGCTCCTTTGACATTATTGCTGGATTGATAGAGCGGGCCTGAGTAGGTGATATCCTGACCGTAATCTTTGGCAAGCGCCCAGAGCGCGAGACGCTTTCCGACGTCGTGCTTGTTTTTCGGGTGGATGTCTTTCGCGTCGCCGATGTCGTTGATGATCGCCATTCCGGTCTTAGGCGTGGTATCGAGAACGAGGCGCATCCGGTCCTGGAGGAGAGGCCAGGGATCGTTGTTGCCCGGTTCGGTGGCGACGGGTTTGTAGTTGGCAAGCTGAGCGTAATAGAAGGAAAAATCGTCGTCCCAGCGCTCCCGCCAGTCATTGATCATGAGCGGGAGGGTTTCGTCGTAAGGCACTGCGCCCGGTTTGGCATTGCCTTCACCCTGATACCAGATCGCACCCCGCATCGTGTAGCCGGCGAAGGGATAGATCATCGAGTCGAAAAGGACGCCGGGTCTTCCTTCCGTATCGAGAGGACGCTTCGGAGGCTGCGGTTTTTTCGGGAGCTTCTTTCTCTCGGCGGCCGGCAGTTTCTTCGCTTCAGCGAGGGCGGCTTCCCATTGGTCAAGACGGGTTTCGTAGGCGGCCTGTGCTTTCGTCTGATCGTAGCCCGCGTCGGCCTGAAGCAATGCGTCGACCATTTTTTTCGTGCCGGGATGGGTGTTAAGTGCGGCACGGCTCGTGAAGGTTTCGACCGGCTTTCCGCCCCACGCGGATTTGATCATACCGATGGGAATCTCGAGTTCTTCGTGGAGGTGTTTCGTGAAGAAGAAAGCGACTGCGGAGTAGCCGGGAATGGTTTCCGGTGAGGCGGCGGTCCATTCACCTTCGATGTCATCTTGAGGTTCCGTTGCGGTGACGAGCGGGGCACTGAAGGTGCGAATTGCGGGAAGGTTCGTTTTTGAAATCATCTCCTCGTAGGCTTTGACGCGATTCATCGGGAAAAACATGTTCGACTGACCGGAAGCGAACCAGACTTCTCCGACGAGGACGTCTCTGATGACCCGCTTCTCGTCGTTCGCCTGAATCGTGAGCTCCGCTCCCGTCGCGTCGGCCATTCCCGTGGCGATTTCGATTTTCCAGGCACCGTTCGCGTCCGACTTCGTCGTGACGGTCTCGCCTTTGAAGCTCACTTTGATATCTGCATTCGGTGCCGCCTTTCCCCAAATCGCGGCGGGGCGCTCACGTTGCAGGACCATGTGATCACTGAAAAAGTGAGGGAGCGTCAGTTCCGCCATGAGGCTGGAAGCCGATGCAAAGCACAGAGCCAAGGCGATGAGAAGCGTTTTCATGGTAAGAGGTGTAACGGTTTGGCAGCGTGAGAGCAATGAACGTATTTGTGTATCAAAGTCTCTTTTTCTTTTTCCTACTCTTTTTCTTAATCTAATTCAGAGCCTATCAACGTTCGATAGCTATCCGGAACCCACGACGGAACTGGAGGCTTCGGAGAAGTTAGCGCGGCGTGGAGCGCAGCGGAACGCCGGGAATGGAGGTCATGATGAAAACCCGGTCCTGAAAGGGCCGCAGAACGAGGGTAGCAGTTCTGCGACCCCTCCAGGGTCGAAGCTCCATTTCCAATGATCCGGTGGTTTCACTTCGTTCCACCACCGGCTAAGTTCTTGTGAACCTCCGGTTCATGACTGTCGCGGGCCATATCGCTCCCATCGTTGTTGTATTCCTGCATGCGTCATTGTTGAGGGTTTTGTGTCAATACGCAGGGAGCTGGAGGCTCCGGAGACATTAGCTCGGTGTGGAGCGCAGCGGAACGCCGGGGATGAGATTCGACAACCTGTATCGGTCCTGAAGGGACCGGAGAAGAGGGTGGAGATCGCGACCACGATAGATCATTCGAACGTGCTACTGTTTCATCTTCAAGGTAACCTCTCGCGTCGCACCCTCCTCAATCGGAATGTTGTAGGTCCGGCTCCATTTTCCGGCTTCGGCATCGTAATCGCTCTGCCAGAAATCGTTTCCGTGAACGCTTTGATCGAGTGGCTCGCCGTCGAGGATGAGGACATAGCCGCGATGCGAACTCAGATTGGAAAAGGTGAGGGGGACATACCCGATTCCTCCATCGAGGGTGAACGCGACTTCATCGGCATCGGCTTCGATGGCAATGTCAGGGTAGCGGTGGATCAGTTTCCCTTTCGAGACCTCGACGGTGCGGTCATTTCCTTCCGCTTCGCGATGGATGGTCTCCCAGCTGTTGGGATGTCGGGTCAGGGCCGCACGCAGGCTTTCGTTGGGTCCATAGTAATCGTCTGCGGATTGGGGGACGATGATGTGCTCGATTGTCGCTTCGACGAAATCACCGGCTTCGAAGCGTGTCAGACCCGGCGGGGGAACGAGGTCGATTGTCGAGGAATCCTGTTTGTGACGAGTGAGGCCGCGTTCCGCGATCCACGGGGACGCGTCCTTGCCGCCGAGGCGGGCCTTCCACTCGCGAATCACAAACCCGCGATTTGCCCAGGCACCGTCATGCTCCAATTTCACTGTTTCCGCCTCATGAAGGGAGACCCAGGGAGTTTTGCCGGTGGCTTCCTTTGGCTGGGTTCGGTAGGTGTCGCCGCCCCATTGCGCGTTCCACTCGTCTTTGACCCCGCTCGCATCACCGAGAGCGAAGCGTTTTTCGCGGGTCGAGTTGTAGGTGTCGGCTCCGATTTGAAAAATGACGAAACGCGAGAAATCGGTCCCCTCGCTCACATCCATGCGAATCCGGTAGGTTCCACGGACGAGGTCATCGGTGCGACTGAGACTGACGTTTTCTTTGATCGAAATGTGCGGGCCTGCCTGCCCTGCATAAGTCACCTCGGTGAGACACGGACCCTGACGATGATACACGGTTCGCATGGAGGCATGGGGAACCCGGTTCTCTTCGGTGTCGAAAAAGCGGAAAAAGTCCCCGCCTCCGACGTTGTTGGTCCAGCCCCACTGAGGCTCTTTTCCCATCGAAGTCACCATGAGCGGTCGCACGTCGGTGATGGTGCAGTTAGCCTGAGTCTGTTCGGGGTTGTAACAAAGGCTTTCGCCCCATGAGCCGAGCGCGCTCTGCTCCCAGAGTTGATTTCCGCCCCAGCCGATCAGGCTGAGTTGCGCGTGAGAGGACGCCGGAACGCCGCCCCAGTGTCCGTAGGCAATCGTGAGTTCGAGCGTGAGGCTCGACTTTGCGGGGAGTTCGATCTCTGTGATGCCGTGAAACCACATTTCGGCGTAGGTGCCGCCTTCTGCGTCGTTGTGCCAGTTCTTGCTGAGCTGCACGGGAATCCCGGTGGGGTTTCCGTTTTCGTCACGCAGGATCGCGGACACACCGGTGATGGCTGCCCCGATTCGCTGACGAATCCCGCGGGAGGTTTTCTCGAACATGAGTCGTGCGACCTGCTCCGTCTCTTCCGGGTTGGACAGGGTCAGTTTGATTCGTTCCAGCGCATCGTTGGATGGGGGGGCGGTGCCTTCGGGCAGGATGGGGTCGATCCCGTCGAGATTAATGCGATGCCACCCGATTGCTGCGTCGAAGGTGACAGGACGGGGTTGACCTTTGCCGGTTTCGGTGGCTTCAACCGTGATCGCTGAAGTCTCCGGCGCCGGGGAAAAGTCTTCAGGGTGCAGTGTCAGGGCGAGTTGTTCAGGCTGATCCGACCACTCTGTTCCGGGCGGAAGGGTCCATTTTTGACTGAGTTGTCTTCCGCCTGATCCCAGGGTGATCCCCATCGCCGCGTCGCCCCACTTCTCGCGGAGCTGCTTCATTGCCGCTTTGCCTTCTTCGTGAAAGGTCCATTCCCTGAGCGGCTTCAACGAGGGGCGGTCCGTTTCAGGTTTGTTGAAATGCTGACGGAACTCTTCCAGTTTCAAAGCGCGGTCGTAGTAGCGCACTTCGTCTATCACTCCCCGAAAACGGTAGCCGTCGCCCGAGTTGTCACCCCGTCGGCCGAAGGTGATCGGCGCGGGGGGAGCAATGCGTTCTTTTCCGATCACTTCTTCTGCGACGATCTGTCCATTGGTGTAGAGTTGCAGGGCCTTGTTATCGTAGCTCACCGCAAGATGATTCCACTGATCGAGCTTGAGGGAGCCGCCTTTCGCGGGGCTCAGGGTGTGGAGGTTCTCACGACCTCCGCCGAGATTCAAACGCACCTCGGGGGAGGCGCCACTCTTGAGCAGAATTCCAATATTGCCGTCGGAGAGTTCGTTCTTCCCCCGGCAGAAAAGCCAGGGCGCATTTTTTCCTGCTTGATAGTCGGCAGGGATAAACGCCCAGAACTCCATGGTGAAATGAGCGGTTGCGAGCGCGGGATCTTCGGGAATGACAAAGGCGTTGTCTCCGTCGAGCCCGAAGCCGCCACGGACGCGACCGAAGGAAACCTCACCCGCCTCAATGGGCTTTACTCCGGGTCGCCCCGTGAGAATGAAGGCAAGCCGATCACTCCACGCCGCGGTCTCCAATCGCATTTCCGCGTTGAGCACCGTTCCGTCCTCTGACTTGAAAGCGAGATCGGTGATGTCTCCGCGTTGGAAAAAGCGTCCCGACTCAATGAGCCGCGGACCCGTGTATCGTGTCCACTCTCCGCCTGCTTTTCCGTGATAGACTTTACCCGCCACGGTGACCTGAAGGTCGAGCTCTGCCGGAGGCAACTGGAACAGGGCGTGCTCATCCGCATTCGGGGGGAGCGCTCCAAAATGAGGGATTGTCAGGGTCGGAGTCTCGAAAACCAATCCGAAATGCTTCGTCTGAATACATCGGTGCCAACGCGCTTCCGGGATGAGGCCGGGGAAGCCGTCCCGCCACCACATCGAGGTGTGAGTTTCGGAGCGGGGCATGAAGTCGCCTAGCTCGTCATTCGATTGCGCCTTCGTGGTGAACATGACCGTGAGGGTCATCGACAAAACTGCGCTGCTGAGTGTATGTGTCATTTAAAAGAGGGATTGATTCGGGTCAGTCTCGGAGCCATTCCAGTTTCAGAACGACGTCGCGGTTCGCTTCATCGGTGAAGTGAAGGCTCGATTTGGCTTCACCATCGTAGACGTCGATCGTGAAGGTGGAAATGTTAGACCAGTCGGTCATTCGGCTTTTGTCGCGCTCAATAAAGTCAGAGGCGGCGAAGACGAGTTCCTTTTTCCCGGGTTCGGAGATTTCCCGCGATAATGAAAAGTTGGTTTGCGGGTCTTTGACTCCGGCGATGTATTTGTTCTTTGTGATCCGGAAGCGGTAACTGAGCCGTTTCCGCGGCGCGTTGATCGTGACTTTGAGCCTGGCTTCCGGTTCCGGCGTGGTCGCCCGGGGATCGCGGAACTTGTAGGTCGTGATTCCTCCATTGGGATGGAAGCCCCAGTCGCGAAAGCCGTCTTTTTGAATGTTGGAAAAGACCGCCCGGGGTGTCGCTTCCGCATCGAGAAGAGTCGGGTCGAGTGACTCAGGATAATGTGCCGCCGCCTTCGAGGTGATCGTAAAAGTCGAGGCGGTTCCCTTCAGCGATTCGGCCGGGGCATCGAGCCGGTAAGTGCAGTTCGCGAACACGAAGAGGGGGAGGTGATCCCGCAGCGGCAGTTCCACAACCCGCTTTCCCTCGCGGTCTGTGACATTGGCCTCCTTTTGAATCCAGAAACGGGAACGCGGATTGGGATCATGGCTGTAGTAGAATTCGACTCCGGTGAGATCTTTTTTGTCCGGCACGACCGAGTAGGTCGCGCTCCCGTTGTCTGCGGCCACGGAGAAGGTTGAGTCCGGTGTTTCCGGGTGGGTGATCGCTTTCCCGGTGAGGTATTGATCGAACCAGCGGTTGATAAGGATCCACTGCTCCGGTCCGAGATTGTGATTAAAATGGAGGTGCTGACTGACGCGCCAATGGTCGTGAGGGAGCGTCTCCATCGCGGCGTAGATGTGGTCAAAGGCGGAGTGAAAATCATCGGTTGCGCTCAGGAAGAGGACGGGGCATTTCGTTTGCGGGTAGTAGAATTGCGATTCCATCGTCTTCGCGAAAAGTTCTGCGTGGTCGTGGTAGCCTTTCGCGCGCCCCGAATCGGGCACCCCCGGAAAATCTGAGGTGATGAAACCCGCGCCTCCCACCATGGGAATGACCGCTTTGAGCCGTGGATCGATCGAGGCGTAGGAGGTGATGTTGCCGCCCATTGAGTAGCCGGTGAATCCGATTTTCTCCGCGTCGACCTCCGGCTGCTTCTCGAGAAAGGTGATGGCGCGACGTCCCGCATAGGTGAGCAGGAACCAGTTGCCGTTTCGCGGGCTCAGAACCGGATCGATGGTGTGTTCGTCAGGGAGAAAGTTGAGTTTGGTTTGTTCCCTCAGCGCTCCGGGGTAAAACTTCGGGCCCTGGCTCGGGTCAACCGCACCCCAGTCGGTGTTCTTTTCGATCCCTTCGAAGATTTCCCGTCCGCCCCAGTTGAGGTCGATGGTGGCGAAACCCTGCTTCGCAAAGTAGATGCCGCGCTCGCGTTCCGCGCGTTGCCCGCCTCCGTGAGCCCAGACAAAAGCGGGCGCGTTCTCTGCCCCTTCGGGAAAGGTGTAGAACGCGGCGATTCTCGAGGTTTCCCCTTTGAACGTGCCGACGGTGAAGAGCACGTAGCGGATCACGACCCCATCCTCGATCCATTCACGAACCACTTCGGTGTCGAGTGGATCTTTCCGGAAATCAATCTCACTCCAGAGATCGACGACGTTGCCGGGGACAGAACCTTCGGTGTAAGGAGTGAGGGAATTTTCGTCCGCGAGGCCCGACTGACAGGCCAGGGCGAGGAATGAAAAGAGGAGGTTTTTCAGGTTCATGGATGGGTGGATTGAAGCCGGGGAGGTTGAGGGGGGAGATCGATTCCAAACAGGGTATCGATGGTTCAGTGTTTTTGTCACGAGGTAACCGCACGGAGGACGGAAAACTCACCGGATTTCCGCGAAAAATGCCCGCTCGATTGCGGCGGGGGCGGTTTCCGCTGCGCCCGGCGTGTCGAGAGGTGATCCTGCGGGGGCTTTACCCTGTTGGGTCATGGGCTTAACCCTGTTTGCTCGCCCGAAGATCCGGCGATCAGGCCTTTTTAAAGAGCATGCTGATCCCGACGAGAATCATGAGGACTGCGAAAATCTTCGTGAGCTGATCGTTGCTGAGCTTACGCACCCAGGCGGTCGCGAAATAGGCTGCAAAAATGGCTCCGATCGCGGTGGGCCAGAAAATGTGCCATTGGACGAGTCCCGCCTCGCTGAATCGTGCCACCGCCATGATGGAGGTGGGAACAATCACGGCCATGCTCGTGGCGACGGCTTCTTTCTGCTCCATTCCGAGAAGAAAGGTGAAGGCGGGAACCATAACGATGCCGCCACCGACCCCACAGAGACCGGCCATGACACCGGCGAAGACTCCTATTCCGAGAGGCAGCAAGAGCAGCTTCGGGGTCATGTCAGGATCCGGGTGACGAGTTGGTTCAGGACCAGTTTCGGGTCGAGGCTGGTGGTGACGAGCCGGAGATTGGCTTCGAGGCAGGCGTCGAGGGCGACTTTCAATTCTTTCACCGTGAATCGATTGGAGATTTGTGCCGCGAGGAAAAGGGGGTAGGCCGAGACATTGCCGTCTTTTTTGCGGGGGAGGTGGGCGGTCTCGGATTTGGGAAGAGCGTCAATCGCGGATTGAAAGGGAGCGAAACTCCTCCCGGGACGGAGCCCGTGCCGCTCGATGAGATCACGGGCGTGAAGGAGGCTGCGCACTTTTGGAACAATCGAGGCGAGGAGAATTCCCACGGCACTCTCGCCCTGGCTCAACTGGCGGTCGATAAGGTCGAGCGCTTTGGGGAGATTCTTCCGTGCGATGGTGTCTCCGATTTCAAAAATAACTCCGATGTGGCTCGAGGCCGCGATCCGGCTGACGTCCTCCTCCGTCGCCGGCTTGTCACCAACGTAGAGGGAAAGCTTTTCGATCTCGCTGTCGAGCATTCGGGTTTCCGCACCGACCATGAGGACGAAGCGTTCGAGGGCATCGCCGGCGAAGGTCAGGCCGAGTTCATCGGACTTCTTTCGCACGAGGGTCATGACCTGTGCTTCCCAGCCTTGCTTGGATATGTCGACTTTGTCGAAAATCTGAGGCTTGGTCAGTTTCCCTATCTTCTTGTAAAAGATGCGTCGTTTGTCGACATCGGTCGCGGAAATAATGACCTGAACCTCTGCGGGGAGACCTGATTCGAGCACGTCGACGAGTGCTTCAACCGCGCGGAGAGTCGTTTCCGCTTTTCCGGTCTGGGTGTCGCTGAAAAAGGTCGCGCCCTGAAGCCAGACGACCTTCTCCCCTCCGAAAAAGGGAAGAGTCTGGATCGCCTCAATGGTGCGGCCCACGATCTGCGAGGCGTGATCGGCGTTGTCGGCGGCGCCGGCGATGATCTCGAGACCGAATTCGTCGTCCTGAGGTGCTATTTTGCGGGAGAGAAGCAACGCGCCCTCTTTGACGCGGGCCTCGTCGGTTCCGAAAAATGCATGAATGTTGGAAGCTCCTGCCATGGACAGGAAGAGGTAAAACGATCTTCCTGAAACTGCAAGACTCGAAACGGCGTTCCCGCGCAAAAGGAGGTCTCAGCTACTGCTGCGGCAGGTCCTCCCATGGAGTGGCTGCATCCTGCTGCCAGCGGAAGTTCTGTGCGGAAGTCAAGATCATGTCCCGGGGCGGAGTCTCCGGCAGGAGTCTTATCTGGCGGCAGGAAGCACGCCACTCCTTGAGGATGTAGAGGAATGAGAACTCATTCCATTGCGGAAGCCCTGCTCAGTTGTCTTTGACCATGGCCTCAACCGCCGCACGGATCTCGGTGAGAATTTCCAGAGGTGGGTTCTGCGAGGGACCGTGTTCGAGAAAATGGTCGAAGCCTTGAGTGGCGGCTCCGCCACCGCCGTGAGGATTGTGCTTGTGCGTGAACCAGACCAGTTTGTCTTCGTGAAGGTAGACGCCGTCGTAGCCCCAGCGGTCGCGGTTCCATTCCCAGCTGCTTTTTCGTTGACTCATGCGTTCAGACGGAGGCCCATAGATACGCGGAGGCGCGGGATTTCAAGAGGGAACGCTTACTCAAGATTCAACTCGATGCGATTCTGAAAAGCGCGTTCGCCGGGAACGTTGGGAAACTTTTTCTGAGTCTTCGATTCGACCGGTGCGGGGCGTCCGCTGTTGATGCTGTCGGCGGGGAGTCCGCCTTGATCTTCAAACCACTCAATGAGACTGAGGGAACGCCCCCAGGCGAGAGATTTACCGTCTTCCTGGTCGGGTGCGTAGAAGCTCGTCAGAGTGATCTTTCTCTTCTCGGTGAGGAGGAGGTATTCCGAGATCTGTTTCAAGACCGGCTCGGAAAATTTGTCGATCATGACAGGATCTTCGTCCTCGAAAAGCTCGTCGGCCGGAAGGACGATGCGGGCTCTCGAAGCAGACTCGGCAATATTGAGTTCGCGGCGCAGCTCGGAGAGTCTTTTAATCGTCGCGACGCTCTGGGGCGCTGCTTTTGCTTCGACGCGCTGGATCGCGATCACTTTCGAACCGTCGATCATTTGCTCCTTGACCGGTTGGGTCGAGGTTGTGATCGTGGCCTTTTGCCCCGGGTTCTGCGTCGTAGGCTGTTGAACCCGTGAAACGGCACTCGAGCTGTTAAAAGCGGGCTGACTCACCGCTGGAGGTGCTGTCGTCGTTGAAGCGGGAGCGTTTTCGAGCGACTTCGCCGAGTTGGCGGGGATTTTCACCTGCGCTTCCGAATAGCCGGTCCAGCCAAGGGCAAGCGAGGTGATCGTGAGAAAGAATCGATTGGTGTTTTTCATGCCTGCGTCGGTTGGGGTCTACTTATTATTGCCGTGAAACCCGGCAGCGTGACACCCCTTAGACGCAGGAACCCGCCCGTTCAGGCGGGGTTTTTGTGAAAATGTGCGTCAGGGAGCCTAGCCTTTGAAGTCAGGCCAGAACTCTTTCTTCTTCTCGAGTGAATACTCGGGCTCGTCGCTGTTGTCGTCGTAGTGCTCGCGAAGGTCTTTGAGCTTCTCCTTCATTTCGGAAACGAGGCTCTGGTCAGCGGTCTCGTAGATGTTGGTGAGCTCGTCGGGATCCTCCTGCAGGTCGTAGAGCTCCCAGACGCCGAACTGGTAGAAGTAGATCAATTTGTAGCGATCGGTGCGGATGCCGTAGTGACGCGGCACCATGTGGACGCTGGGATACTCGTAGTAATGGTAGTAGACCGCGTCGCGGAAGCTGCCTTCGTGCTCGCCGTTGAGAAGGGGAACAAGTGACTTGCCCTGGAGATCACCGGGGATCTCAGCACCGGCCATTTCGAGGAAAGTGGAGGCGTAGTCGAGGTTCTGCACCATCTCTTCATTTCGTGATCCCTTTTTAGCAACGCCGGGCCATTTCACGATGAGAGGCATTTTGAAAGACTCTTCATACATCCAGCGCTTGTCATACCAGCCGTGGTCTCCGATGTAGAATCCCTGATCGGATGAATAAATAACGACGGTGTTCTCGTCGAGCTTCAGCTCTTTGAGCGTGTCCATGAGCGTGCCGACGCTTTCATCTACGCCTTTGACGCAGCGCAGGTAGTTTTTCGCGTAGCGCTGATACTTCCATCGCACGAGATCGTCACCGCTGAGGTTCGCTTTGTGGAAGGCGGCGTCTTTGGGATCGTAGGCGGCGTGCCAGGTCGCGAGCTGTTCGGGCGACATGCGCTTCATGTTGACCCAGGCTGATTTGTCCTGACGCTTCTGAGTGTTTTGGCCTTCAAAGTCGGCGGTGAGATCGAGGAAAAGGTCGTAGTTGATATCCATGTGGTTATCGATCTCGAGCTCCTGATATTTGGCAGCGAGCGTGTTGTCCTCCCACTTGTCGAAAAGGGTGGGGGGCTCCGGCATTTCGACATCGTCGTAGAGATTGAGGTGGCGGGCGGCCGGCATCCAGTTGCGGTGCGGAGCTTTGTGCTGAACCATGAGCATGAAAGGCTTGTCCTCTGTGCGCTTCTCTTTGAGCCATTCGACGGCGAGGTCAGTGACGACGTCGGTGCAGTGTCCCTCGATTCGCTTCTTCCCTTCAGGGGTGTGAAAATCGGGATTGTAGTAGAGGCCCTGACCGGGGAGAACCATCCAGTCGTCGAAGCCCTGAGGATCGCCTTTGAGGTGGGACTTACCGTAGATCGCGGTCTGGTAGCCAACTTCTTTGAGGAGCTTGGGAAAGGTCTGCTGATTCCAGTCGAACGAGTTTCCATTGTTCATGAACCCGTTCTTGTGGCTGTGCTTACCGGTCTGGATCACGGCGCGGCTTGGACCGCAGATTGAGTTGGTACAGAAGCTGTTTTCGAACAGCATGCCCTGTGCCGCGAGCTGGTCGATGTTCGGCGTCGGGTTCACCGATTTGAGCCAGCCGTTGTAGGCTCCAATCGCGTGGGGAGCGTGGTCATCCGAAAAGATGAATACAATGTTAGGACGATCTTCCGCCTGAAGAGAGGAGATCAGACCGACAGCGAGCAACAAGGAAGCGAGCAGTTTATGAAACATGCCCTTTTATGGCGCTATGCAGGAAGCGTCGCAAGGGAATTCAGGCCTGGAGGAATAGCAGGAACACGCGAAAATAAAACGGCAAGTGAAGCGGCCACGAAACGTGAACTATTTGACTCCGGGGAGGGAGCCGAATCCAACGAGGCTTTTCTGGTAGCCGGAATTGAGTTTGAAAACATCCACGCCGGCACCGTTGAGACCTTTTTTCTTTTTGCCCCGTGCACCGAACATGTAGTGAGTTCCGCTGTCGCCCTGTCCCAGGTAGATCATGACGTGAGAGACTTTGTGGCCTGAATTGTAGGTTCCTCCCCAAAAGATGAGATCACCGGGTTTGATTCCTTTTCGGCCACCCATGCTCGCGGGAATGCTTCTCGAATGAAACAGCGTCCGATTCTTTTTCAGCCAGTCATATTGGTTGTAACTGGTCCTCGGCATATCCGAAAACCCGAGGTCACCAAGGAGGTATTTCATTGTCGCGGAGCAGTCCATGCCGCCCTCGGAAGGGTGATTCCCTCCGAATTTGTAGGTGAGGTTGAATCTGGCGAGGGCCTCAGCACGCTGGCGGACAATGGCGATGAACTGCAGCATATCCTGCGACGGCTTGCCTGATGAAAAGAATCCGCGCGATTTGCCTTCGGAACGGGGAAATTTGTAGTCCGAGTAGGGGAGCTCATACGACGGCGGCTTCCAGAAAGGGCGTTTGAAGGAGACCAGTTGAGCATTTCCGCTTTCCTGCTGACTGCCGGAAAGAAACGGGTTGCCCGCAGGGGCGGCGCTTTCAGGAGGGGAAAGAGGGTGTTTGGGTTTTTTGTTCTTGTTGAACAATCCCGCTTCGGAATTCACCGCCGATGCGAGGAATAGCAAGAGTAGAGCGCCTGAAAAAAGGTGACGAAGGTGGGAAGTCTTCATAAATCTGAAAATATAACAGTTAAAAATACCATAACTATTATATTATTCAAGTCTTGATTGTTTTCGGTCGTGGTGGGCCCTGCCGGGGCGATGCGTCCCGCTGAGAGGCAGACCGTTCGGATCTCCCAAGCGATTCGTGTACGTCCGGCTCCCCCGGGCCCGAATCTACGACTCCGCTTACGACTGCTTCAGCTTCCGCATGATGCGGTGCTCTGCGATGTGCATGCCGTAATCGGCGGCGGTCTTGAGAACCATGAAAATGATCATGAGCCATCCGCCGGATGAAAGGGCCCCTCCGACGATGATGGTGAGATGCATCGGGATGATTCGAAGGTAGGGAAGCATCATCATCAGCCCGATATTAGGCCGGCCTTCGAGATCCGCTTCGACGTTTCTCCGGTAAGAGAAGGCGTGGCTGATAAGAAATCCGACGACGGCGAAGAGAATCCAGAGCAGTTCGAAGGTGAGCGATTTTTCGCCCTCAAGTGTTTTGATAAAGTCAAAAGCGCCGCCAGCGAGGAAGATCAGATAGACAAAGTGGAAGATGCCGAAGTGTATCGCGAAGAACCACGCCGTTTTGGTTTTGGCCTCTTTCGTCTCCGCCACAGGTCGCCCGTTCATGGTGTAGCCGTCGGTTGCAAATCGCTGCAGCTTCAGAATGCGGGCGACATTGAAACCGCCAATGATAACGCTCTGGCTCCAATAGACGACCAGAAGCGGAAAAAGCGGCCACCCCTGGATCACCGCGAGGAGAATCGCGAAGCCATTGCTCAGCAGAATCGATTTTCCCGAATAGTCGGAAGACCCGTCTTTCACAGAATCCGATACTGCGTCTGAGTGTTTGTTAGTGATCTTACTCTGCTTCTTCATCCTCGACCGACCATTTGCCAAGATGGCCGATGTCAGCGCGAATGAAAAGTAATACCATGGGATCGTCGCGTTTTGACTTTTCCTCAGGCATGGGGCGGCAGGAGCCTGCGAGGACGTAGCGGCCGTCGAGCAGGGTGACCTGCGTGGTCACCTTCATGCGATGAAACGTGGGCATGCTGATTTTCATGGCATCCGGAGTGTTCTCACTGAACCATTCCGATTGGCCGCTCAACTTAATCATCTCAGGCGAGAGATTGAGATCGATCGTGGTGCCGTCTGCACCGAGAACGGGGTCCACTTCAAGCGTGATACCCAGATTTCGCGTCTCAAACGCTGAGGGGTAGGGACTTGATTCGGGTAGTTGCGCTTCTTCTCCCAGTGTCAGGGTGCCGGGCATGCTTGGAGGGCTGATCTCCGTTGGATAAATATACTCATCGCCCGACTCCGTCTTCGCTCTCTGCCCGGAGCGCGCAGTAATCATGGACGTTTCCAGAATCGTTCCGCGTTTGTCGTGGAGCCATTCCTGAACCTCCTTTCGCAATTCGGTCGCGTCACCGGAGAGCCGGTTGTCGAGGAGCCAGTCACTGAAATCGAGATGTTCTACTTCGATGAATTCGACAATGACGTGGAGTTGTCTTTCGCTGTTGTAGGAAAAGTTCTCAAGAGCGGCAGTGAGGATCTGATGATGCTTTTCGGTGCCGCGAAGGACGAGTGTTGCCGTCGCTTCATTGAAAACGACACTGGCTCCGTCTTCACCTGTGATAATGCCCATGGAGGCAAACTTCTCCTTCGGCGTGACTTGCTTTCCTTCGCCCTTCTGCGCCGGAGTCGCAAAGGGATCAGATGACGGCGTTGCCGGCCCCTGTTTCAGCCAGCGAAAGAAGGTCGCGGGGACCGTGTATTTTTTTGTGAAAAGGAGTGCCGGGTTTTTCTTCTCCGGCGTGGCAGTTGCTTCGGCCGGCTTTTCCTCCGCGTGAAGCAACGGCAAACAAGAGAAGGCAATGAGGAGTGTAATCAGGGGTTTCATTAAAGTTGGTTCGTGGGCGTGGTTTCGGGTAGTGGCGGTAAATTGGTATCGGCCCGGAGGAAAAAGAGGGCAGTCCTCAAAAGCGAACGTTTCCCGTTTGGAGCTGTTGCGCCGGAGTTGCGGCTCCCGAGAAAACCATAAGTCATTTCCGGGAGTGCCATCGACGAGGCGAGATTTGTCCCGCTCCAGTTCCAGACGGTGTCCTTGAGATCAGATTTGGTTTGAGTTTTGTCAGGGGTCAACAGGCCGGGCTGGAGCTCAACCGAGCACAATCTCGAATCGGGATTGATCGTCACGGAGGCTTCCAGTGCGCTACCGAGGGTGTTTGTGTGAAGGCTGAAATCTTCTTCAGTCGAAAATATGATGTGTTGCGATTGGATACGGGATGCCGATCCATTCCTGACGCTGAGGGTGATCGTTTCGGCGATAGCGGCATCACCTTGATGGATCCAACTTTGAGCGGTTTTCCGCAAAGGTGTCGCCGAATCGGAAATCAACCGGTTCTGAGCGATCCACTCTTCGAAGAGCGACGACTTCACGTCGATCACCTCAAGGATCAACGTCGCGTTCAGCTCCATGTCTGCGGGGCGATCGGGAGCGGGAGCGTTCAAAACCTCGTATTCCCGCGGCGGCGCTTTGCCGCATGAACTCGTCAGTGAGCACAGCACGAGCGCTGACGCCGCAAAGATTCCACAGGACAAAGAGTTCATTCACCTGAGTATTTGAAATCATGCCGGGGAAGGCAACCCTATTCTCTGGTTAGATCTTCCCATCGGGATCCCACTATATACAATTTCGCGCCCCGCAGCATTCGTTTACTGTTGCCTAATCGGACTCACCGACAAGCTCACGCGCAATCTGCAGGCGATGGCCGCGACTTCGCTCTTCGGCTCTCCGCGCATCCCTTACGATCCGAGCGCACCCACGGGAAGGGGCTACAGCGCTGGCGCTTTTGCTTGCTCCGCTGTGCTGCCAAATGCAGAATGCTGCATGATTCGACGCTTTTTCATTCTCTGCAGTGCCTTAATTGTAATCAGCTCTTCTGAAGCGGCTGACAAAACGAACGTGCTCCTCATCTGCGTGGATGACCTGAGGCCGGAATTGAATTGCTACGGCGTTGATTACATTCATTCGCCTAACATTGATGCTCTCGCTGCGGGCGGGCGCCTTTTTACGCGGCATTATGTTCAGGCTCCCACCTGTGGTGCATCCCGTTTCACGCTTCTAACGGGCAAATATGGTGGCTCTTCGAACGACGCCCTTTTCCAGCGGTCCAGAGTCCTCGCCGCTGAACCTGAAGCGGTCGATCCCAGCATGCCGGCCTGGTTTAAGGACCATGGATACACCACAGTATCAGTTGGCAAAGTATCGCATCATCCCGGTGGGCTCGGCGGGCCGGATTGGAACGATCCGGCCCTTCCTGAAATGCCGAATTCCTGGGATCGCCATTTGCTGCCCTTCGGTCCCTGGCAACACCCGCGAGGCTGGATGCACGGACTTGCGAATGGCGAGATTCGGGTGAAGGCAGGGGAGATGGATCTGTTTCAGGCGGTTGAAGGGCCGGACACAATCTATCCGGACGGCGCGGCAGTGGACCTCACTCTTGAGGAACTCGAGACGCTTGGAGAGGGCGTTGCAGAGAAGCCTTTCTTCCTCGCCGCCGGCATTCTCCGTCCACACCTGCCCTTCGGTGCGCCTGCAAAGTATCTCGAACTCTACAAAGATGCCGATCTCCCCCCGATCCCGCATTCCGAAAAGCCGGAAGGAAAAACGACCTGGCACAAGTCGGGCGAGTTCATGAAATACAATCGATGGGGAAAGGACCCTAACACCGATCCTGCCTTCGCTCTTAAGGTTCGCCGTCACTACGCGGCCTGTGTTTCCTACGCCGACGCCCAGGTCGGACGTATCCTTGCGAAGCTCGATGCGCTTGGCTTGCGCGAGTCCACCGTCATCGTCCTCTGGGGCGATCATGGCTGGCATCTCGGTGAACATGCCATCTGGGGGAAGCACGCGCTCTTTGAGGAATCACTTCGCTCGCCGCTGATTGTTGCGTATCCCGGGATTCAGAAACCCGGAACACCGGCGGAGGGCATTGTGGAAACGATCGATATTTTCCCGACCCTGACCGAACTCACGGGAATCGAGACCCCTGATTTTGTGCAGGGCACCTCAATGCGCTCGCTTCTCGAAAACCCCGGGGGTGAGGGGCGCGAGGCTCACTCCTATTCCCGTAATGTCCGGACGATTCGCACGGATCGCTACCGCCTCGTTGCGCATCAAGGGGGATATTTTGAACTTTACGATGAGTCGGATCCTGACGGCGAAACACGGAACATCGCTGAGACGAAGCCCGCCATAGTCGAAAGATTGGCAGCGAAAATCAACGCTCGCTTCCCCCGCGAGTGATCTTTTCGGATCGGGGCGGGGGTGTTGTTGGAATTTATTTTCACTAAATCCTAAGAATTTGTCTCACGGCGGGTCATCCCTTTGTGAGAGGATAATTTTTTCGTGAGAACGACCCAACAGCAAACCGACTCAGAAACGATCCAGGCAATGTCGAAATCCAAACCAGATCATTCGACGCCGCCTTCAAAGGGATCGTTGCTGCAGTTATTCGAAACCGAGGAAACGCCGCTTCTGCGCTACGCGTTTTCGCTGGTGGGTCGTCGGGCCATTGCCGAGGAGATCGTTCAGGAGACGTTTCTGCAGCTGCACACCCATTGGGATTCGGTTGAGAACCCGGTCGCGTGGTTATACCGGAGCGCTCGTAATCGCTCGTTCAACTATCATCGCGACAACAAGCGGGAAATTCTCACGGACGAGGACGAGACGCGGAGTTCCTTTCAGAGCGGGCTTTCTGAGTCCAGCGAAACACCTGAAGAGGTTTTACATCGCATGGAGGCAGCAGGATTTTTACGACTGTTAGTATCTGAACTGGAGGAGGCGGATCGGCAGTTGATCGATCTGAAGTATTTTCAAGACCTCAAGTATAAAGAGATCAGCGAGAAAACGGGGCTGAGCATTGGCAATGTCGGTTACCGGCTCCACCACGTTCTCAAGCAGCTTGCGGATAAACTTCAACAACTGGGAATCGACGGAAAGCAATGAAAGACGAATCTTTACATCCCTGGATTGAACCCGAACTCGAAGCCCGCATCGTCGCGCTCGTGCTTGGCGAAGCGTCAGACTTTGAAAAGGAGGAGTTGGAACGGCTCATCGGCGAAAAGCCGGAATTGGGTCTTTTTCGAGACCGTATCGAATCGATGCACACGATGCTGAGGTCGAACGGGAAAACCGCGTCTTTGAAGGAAGAGGGGGAGTGGAAGCTGTCGCCGGAGAGGCGGGGTGCGGTTCTGGATGTGCTAGGTGGCGATGCCGCTGATCCATCCGGGGCGAAAGAGGTTCCGAAGAGACCCAACCCTGAGCGTCGCAGAGTGCTTCCTGCGTTACTGAAAGTGGCTGCCGTTGTCGCTTTGTTGGCGGCGTTTGTCGGGGTGATGATGCCGGCGTCCTCACCGATGATGAGCCGGGGAGGGAAAGATACCGCACGCCCAACGAGCGGGATGATTGCCTTCAGGGAGGGAGCTACGGACGAATTGGATGCCGTTGGCACAAGCTTGAGTTCCCTCGATGTCGATGCAGAGCGATTTATGAAATCAGTAATCGAGCCCACTCCCGCTGAGAGTGGCATCGCCGCGGCTGGTAGCGAACGGGCTTCACGGTATTCTTCGATTGGGCACGGAGGCTCCACTGCAGATCTGGCGATTTCCGGGCAGGCGATAGCGGATCATTCGGAGATAACAGTTTCTGCGGGGAAAGAGGTGAAGCTGCGGCAGGATGATCAAAGGTTGGCTGAGTTGAGCGACGATGGTTCCTCGCTTCTTGCCGCGAACGGACCGCAGTCCAACGGACAGGTTCGAATGCATTATTATGACGGTTCCTATGATCACACCCGTGCGAAAATGCTCACACGAGTGGCGGAGGGATGGGAGACGCCGGTGCCACAATTAAAGGCTGAGGAAAGCAGCGCTGATTCCCCTGAAAAATTGGCAGCTGCGACCGCGGGAACGAAAACTGAGGGTGTGAACTTCGGCCTCGTCGAGGAGAACAAGAACAGGTCGCTGGCATTTCCGGAGGCTCCTGGGGCGCCGGTTGTTGTGAGCCGTTTTGGTGCAGGCCGTCTCGCAGGTGAAGACGCCGACACCGTCTCGGATTTGCGGACTACTGGCGCACTCCCTCAAGCGGACCTGGCCGACAACGGAGATGGCGGAGTCTCAGCTGGCTACGCGAGTGATTATGTCTTCGTAAATCCCCGTGATCTCAAGGCAAAGAAAGTGTCTGAGAAACAGCATGCCGGCACCGTCTCTATTGGAGGGAAAGTCGTCGAATCCAGAGAAGGGGAGAGTGATAGGTTTTACTCCTCAATGAATTCCGTAGACGGGGTGATTCCAGAGCTGGAAGAGAGTGAGGCCATAGCGCTCCGAACGCAATCCGCCACTCCGGCTCCCGGTCAGATCGATATTTCAGGAAAGGACAAGACAGTGGATCAGCTCTTCCGGCGGGAGCGCCCCGTAGTTGTCGCTGCGCCTGTCAGCGAGGCGGTCGTAAATCCTGCCGAACTTCAACTCAAGAAACTCCCGCAAAGACTGCTTCGGGAGATTCCATCGGACCTCACCGAGTCCAGCGCGAAGGACGAACCTTTCTCTACCTTTTCCCTCCATGTCAGTGATGTCTCTTTCAAGCTCGCTCAGGCGGCTCTCGCGAAAGGGGAATGGCCTGATGCGGAACGGATTCGGATCGAGGAGTTCGTGAATGCCTTCGATTATGGTGATCCTCTCCCCGGGCAGGATGAAAAGGTCTCAGCGGTCCTCGAGCAGACGATTCATCCCTTTCTTCAACAGCGCAATTTGCTCCGTGTTTCGATGCGAACCGCTGAAACCGGTCGCAATGCCTCGACACCGTTGCGCCTCACGTTCCTCCTCGATAATTCAGGCTCGATGGAGCGCTCTGATCGTCGTGATACCGTGAGGAGCGCCTTTGCTGTTCTCGCCTCGATGTTGCACCCTTCCGATGAAGTCACCCTGATCAGTTTTGCCCGCCAGCCCCGACTCCTCGCGGATCGTGTTGCCGGCGATCAGGCAGACTCGCTCGTCGAGACGGTCGCGAATCTCCCCAGTGAGGGAGGGACGAATCTCGAAGCCGCTCTCGATCTCGCTTTTGAAAAAGCACTGGAGCAAAAGACGCCGGGCGCGCAAAACAGGATCATCCTTCTCACCGACGGAGCCGCGAATCTAGGGGATGCCCGTCCCGAGAAACTCGCCGCCCGTGTCGAGACGATGCGTAACGCCGGCATCGCCTTCGATGCCGCCGGGATCGGAACGGTAGGGCTCAACGACGAGATTCTCGAAGCACTCACCCGCAAAGGCGACGGACGTTATTACCTCCTCGATCGCAAGGAGGACGTTGATGCCGGTTTTGCAAAACAGATCGCCGGGGCGCTTCGGCCTGCTGCCGGCAATGTCAAAATTCAGATGGAATTCAATCCGGACCGGGTCGGAAAATACAAGCTACTCGGCTTCGAGAAACATCGGTTGAACAAAGAGGACTTTCGCGACGACAAAGTGGACGCGGCCGAGCTGGCTTCCGCCGAAGCGGGTGTGGCGGTCTATCAGATCGAGACGCTTGCGGATGGTGAAGGGGAGATCGGGGCGGCCTTTGTGAGATTTCGCGATATGGCGACCGGTGAAATGACGGAGCGACGATGGACGATTCCCTATCAGTCGCATCCCGCGAGACCTGAGGAGGCGAGCCCGTCGATGCAGGTCGCCATCGCCGCCGCGATGCTCGGGGCGAAGTTGAAAGGCGGCGTCCTCGGGGAGGTTGTCGACTTGGCTGAACTCAGCCAAATCGTCTCACAGTTGCCGCAGGCCTGGCGTGAGAAACCGCGTCTCGTCGAGCTGACGAAGATGATCGAATCGGCCCGTTCCATCGCCGGTCAATAGATGATGAATTTAACCCTATCAAAGACAGAAATGTGCCTCGACCCAACCCTCTCAGGTCATTGACCTAACCCTGTTGAGTTTCTTGAAACGCCTCTCCTGACAACTTTCTGACATCTCCCTGACAATCAAATGACAACTTCGAAATCGCTATTTTCTCTGAACGCCTCAACCTGATATATCATGAAAACCTACCTGCTGCTGATTCTCTTTCTGATCACTCTTCCTGCCTGCAGCGCAGAGAATTCACCACCAGCGACCGAAGCGGGGCAGGCGAGCGTTTCCACGACGATTGACGAGAATGGAGCCGGTAAGATTGTCGTTGAAGCGAGAGGCGAACTCCCGAAGCCGCCTGTTTTCTATTCGAGTGATATCACTAACAATGTCACGGTTCGACCGAATCAGATCGATTCCGAGATTCTGGTGAAAGTAAAGATCCTCCAGGGCGAGGCAAAGACGGTTAGCTACTGGACCCACGGTCTCGCTGAGGTCGTAACCGTCGAGGGCGGCACGGTAGCGGGCTGGGCGGTTCGATGGGACGACAAACGAAGACGGTTCATCGATGTCACTTTCAAAGAATCCGGGAAGCCGGTCGCGGAGCATTCCTTCAAGATTCGACTGAAAGAGGAGATCGGGGCCTTTCCGGCGATGGAGCAGGTCACCAATCTCGGGCCCGCCAACGACGAGTCGGCCAGCTTCACCCAAATTGTCAATCTCAGCTACACGAACGGAGTCGAGGGGCAGTTGAAATCGATCAAGAATTTTCTGGCTTTGAATGCCGATGAAGGCGTGCCTTCCCGTTATCAAACCGACTACGGCGGGACGTTTCAGCTCCAGTTGAATCGCAGTGGCACGACGCCTAGCGATGTCGAGCTGACCCGGTTTCGACTTTCCGGCGAATTGGACCAAGATGCGAAGTTCGGAACCTTCCGCATCGAGGGCTTAGCGCGTGTTGCTAAGGCGGGGGCGACGGTAACAATTTTGCGCGGGGCGGCGGTATCACTCAGCTCGGTTCCCGCGAATCCGAATTACCGGGTCAGGTTGGAGACTTCAGGAAAGCAGGCTCCTTACTACGAACTGGTTTTTGAAAAGCCCGGCGAATGGCCCGTCGAGCTGGAGTTTGTCGGGGCGGTGACTCAGGATAAAGAGTGGAGCCGGATTCTCTTCACAGTCGCGGCGGGTGCGGTCTCTCCGGTGTCGCTCGACGGGTTTCCTGAAGCAATCGAGTTTCGCAACGACTCGACGGTGCAGCCGGTTTTTCAAACGGCAAAGTGGAACGGGTTCATCCCTGCGAGCGGAGATTTTCACATCGCCTGGAAGGCTCTGCGACGGGTTGGCGAAGGGAAGCTTTTCTTCAGCACCAGCGCGAAGATCGATACGACCGTGAGTGCGGGGCTACTCCGTCAGAACCACGCGATCGACTATCAGATTTTACAAGGGGAACTGGATGAGCTGCTCCTCGATATCGACGGGCCCGGCGAGGTTCTCGATGTCGTCGCGATGAAGGGCGCCGGCACCCAGGTCGCTGGCTGGACTGTGGAGGGCGATGAAAAGCGCTTTCTCCGTGTCCGACTCAGTGAGGCGATCAAAAAGGCGGGTGGTATTACGGTGGTGACTCAGTTGCCGATCGATGCCTTTCCGATTCGCGCTGCGGTGATGCGAATCATCCCGCGCGGCGTCGTGAGGCATTCCGGGTTCATGCGCATTTCCAATCGCGGCAGTGTCCGCCTCGAACCGGCTGCTACTTCGGGTCTTACCCAACTCGCGCCGGAGCAGTATCCCGGCGAAGCGCTCGAAGCAAGGCAGGTCTTTGTCTATCGCTTTCCCTCCGCTGAGCATGAGTTCGAAGTCGCTGTCGATCGAATCCAGCCTGTCGTAAACGTCTCCGAGCGGGTCGTTTACAAGCTCGCGGAAACCGACCGGATTATCGATGCCGCGATCGAACTCGACGTTCGCGAGGCCCCCGTGAGGGAATGGGACTTTCTGATTCCGGATGACTATTCGGTCGTGGCCGTGAGCGGTGCAAGCGTCGCCGACTACATCGTCGCATCCGCTGCGGATGCCGGTCGCCGGAATCTGAAGGTGATTTTTAATGCCGATGTCAGTGGGCGTCAGTTAGTCACTTTGCAGTTGGAAAAAAATCTCGCAGCAGTCGCAGGGGACTGGGTATTGCCGCGCATTGACTATCCCGGAGCGGAATCGGTTCGTGGCGATATTGGGATCGCGGGCGAACCCGGATTTCGTATCGCCTCGGGAGAGACTGACCTCCTCGCGGAGCGGCCTCTTTCCTACTTCCCCGATCCCACGCCCTATCTTCAACAGGCATTCCGGATTCGCGAGCGCGGTTGGTCAGCGACAATGCAGGTGGAGGTTCTCGAGAAAAGTATTCAGGCTGATGTTTTTCATCTCTACTCTCTGAGCGAAGGCACCGCCTACGGAAGTGCTCTCATTAACTACTTCGTGACCGGCGCGCCGGTTTCCGAGTTGAGTATTCTCGTGCCGGAGGATCTCGGCAATGTCACTGCTGATGGCAAAGACATTCGCTCATTCCGGCAGGAGGGCGACACGCTCAAGGTGTCACTCCATCAGCCGGTGATCGGTTCCTACACGCTCCTCATTACCTTCGAGGAGAAACTCGATACCACCGGAGGCGTCCTTCAACCGGGGCGTGTTAAACCACTCGAGGTGGAGGGGGAGCGCGGCTACCTCCAGATCGTAAGTCTCATGCAAGTGAAGATGGAACTCAAGAGCGGAAGCGAGGGACTCCTTAAACTCGATGCCCTGGAGCTGCCCGCCGAGTTTCGTCTTCTCAGCTCGGCACCTACCCTCGGCGCCTGGCAATACACCGAACGTCCCTTCGATCTCAGTCTCAATGTCGACTGGTTTGAGACCGGCATGACTGTGACGCAGGTGGTGGAGTTTTCTGAAATCAACAGTCGCATCTCGCCGGACGGAGAGTGGGTCTCCGACGTCATCTATTACGTGAAGTCGAGGGGGCGTCGCGCTTTTAAAGTCGAGCTGCCTGATGCGGTTCGTCTCTGGGCCGTGACTGTGGCGGGCAAATCAGCGACTGCGCGCCAGAGTGGCTCGGCGACCTTGATCCCGCTGCCCGGGGGGATAGATCCGAACGTGCCGGTTGAAGTGAGGCTTCGCCTCGGTCGGCCCGCCGTTGATGGCGCGAATCCTCTCGTCGCTTTGCCGAGGGTCGATGCTCCGGTTCTGAAAACGGAGTGGTATCTGCACGGAGATGAGAAGCGGATTCTGGTTCCGACAGGGGGCACCGTCGAGCCTCCCGTGCCGGTGCTGCGCCCTTCGGGCTTCAGCTGGATGACCCGTCACGGACTTGCTTTTCTGACAATGATATCGGCATTCGCTGTCCTCGGCGTTTGGCTGACGCGAAAGAAGGGCATCTTGAGATTTCCGGGAATCCTCGCATTGATCGCATCTGTCCTGTGCGCTGTAGCCGCAACGGTTCGGGCCCTCTCCGCGGTCCGCGGCACGAACCCTTTGCAGATCAGTTTGCCTGCTCTCACCGAAGGCGAAGCTGTGGAACTTACGGTGCGCAACAGCACTCTCTGGGAGGCGAATCTTGTCTGGCCGGGGCTTGTCGTTCTCGTTCTTGGAATCGGCGTTCTCGTTCGTTCCTTTATGAAAAAACCTCCACTAGGGAAATCCCTCTGCCGCGTCGTCTCGATCTTTTTGGTTTCGATAGGCCTGCTCCTGCAGCGAGATGGAGCCGGTTGGTTCTTCGGTTTTCTCGCCGTGGCGATCGCGGTGCTGCTCTTGTTCCCACAAGTGCGCGGTGGTTGGAAACGCTTTCGGAAAAGCCGCAAACAGTCCCGTCGCTCAGCGAGGGAGAAGCCTGAGCAATCAGGTGAGGGAGCCGGACCGGCAACGGCCACGCTGATCATCGGGGCGTTCCTTCTACTCTCAGGATGGGGCAATGCGTCGGCACAGGGGCTCAATCCCGCAGGCTACGAATCGGCGAGCGAGATTCGTCAGGAATGGAAAATCTCCAGCGTGAACAACTCAGTGAGCGGTGACGGCACTCTTCTGCTTTCGGGAAAGAGCGGGGACAGCTTTCTCCTCCTAAGGCATCCTGCGATCCTGACCGACTTTCAAGGGGAGGGACTTCGTTTGACCCGGCAAACCCTCGACGGGCTCGGGCTGTGCTATGTCATCACGATTGCAGATGACGCACCTGTGGAGTCACTCGTAACCGACCCGTTCGCGGTGGAACCTCAGAACTCTGGGCGAGAGGTCAAAGATTACGAGGCGAACTTTTCGTTTCTCCTCGAAGTCGCGGATGTGGGCGCGGGCGTTGACGTTCCCACCGGGACTGCGTCGGTGCAGGAAATTACCGCGACTTTCGACAAGGCCGGTTGGAGTTACTCGAGTGCTGATGCGATTAAGGTCACCAAAATCAAGAGTGACGGAGAAAGCTCTTCGGCCCGCTTGCTCATCGCGCCGGGGCGAAAAGCGAAAGTGCTCATCAAACCGGAAATGAGAGATCTCAGCTCGGAAGTGACCCAGTTTTTTGTCGAGAACAGCAATCTCTACCTTCCCGGCCCCGGGGTGATTGATGGCAGGCACCGGCTCGAAATCCGCCCCGCGAAAGGCGAGGTCACTCAGTTGGAAGTGACGATTCCAAACGGGGCGACCGTCAGTGAGGTCACCGGGCCGGTGGGATCGTGGCAGTTCGATGCGGAGAGCGGGAGGCTTCACCTTGAGGTTGAACCAAAGCAATCCACGCCTTTCCAGATCAATGTGAAAACGCAGCGAAGCCTCGGGCCACTGCCGGCCGATGCAACGCTTGAACCCATTCTTGTGGGAGGCGCAGAGGGACAGGTCGGGCTCATTGCGATCGGGTTCGGGCCTGATGCACAACCGGAAAAGGTGGAATCGGACACGCTCTCGACGGTGAATCTAGGCGATTTTGATGCGACCCTTCTTCCTGACGAATCCACCATTTTGCACCGGGTCTATCGTTTCGGTGAAGAGGGCGGCAGTCTCTCCCTGCGCGTGGCCGCGGTGACGCCTGAGGTCCGCGTCGAAAGCAAGCAGGTTCTATCCCTCGGCGATGAGAGAGTCGTCTTCGGTGTTAATTTCAATGTCGCGATCACCCGTGCGGGACTTTTTCAACTCAGCTTCCCGCTGCCGGATGGCTTCGAGGTGGAGTCGCTCACGGGGGACGCGCTCCACCATTGGGCGGAACTTTCCGACGAGGAGCAACGTCGTGTCGTTCTCCATCTCAATGGGAAGACCATGGGCGTGCATTCCTTTGCTCTAACCTTGACCTCTGCGACACCCGAGACGGCTGACGGCTGGGAGATTCCACAATTCACACTGACTGAGGCTTCCCGACAAACCGGCGAAATGGTCGTCAAACCGACCACGGGGATTCGTCTCCGCACCCTGACACGGCAAAATGTTTCCGAAGTTGATCCGAGAACCCTCGGTGACGGCGCGAAAGGATCTCTTGCTTTCCGCCTTCTCCAGAAAGACTGGAATCTCACCCTCGGGATTGAGAAACTCGATCCATGGCTAACCTCACAGGTCCTGCATGAAGTGACCCTGCGCGAAGGCCAGACTCGAACGACCCTCCACCTGCGTCTCAACGTTCAGAACGCTTCGGTGAGGAGCTTTCAAGTGCATTTGCCGATCACGACTCCCGAGGAGGCACGCTCACTTATCGCGACGGGGAAGGCTGTCAGTGACATGGTGAGGGTTTCACCGGACTCCGACCTCTGGGAGATTCGTCTGAAGCGTCGCGTTCTCGGTGATGTCGATCTCAGGATCGAATACGAGAGGCGCGGAGGACGGGAAGAGGAACGCGAGGCCTTGACTCCCGCCGCATTTCCCGAATCCCGCCAGACCTCCTATTACTTTGCGGTGCGGTCAGGGGGGCGGCTCGAAGTGGAGGCAACCGAACTCCCGCGCGGTTGGCAGCGGGCTGACTGGAATAACGTTCCGCAAACCTTGCGCGAAGCGGGCAATCGAAATGCCCCTGTCATCACGCTCCGAACCGTTGATCCGGAGGAACCGCTCCTCATCGAAGCGCAACGCCACTCGCTCGCCGAAGCGCTCAAGTTGCGGGTTGCCAATGGAACCCTCACTTCGGTTCTCTCGCCTCTGGGGGATCAGCTCACCGCTGTGGATCTCACCATGGAGGTGGTTCAGCGAAGCAGCCTGAGAGTGGTGCTTCCACCCGAAGGTGAACTCTTCAGCATTTTCGTGAACGGCGAAAGTGTTCACTCGGTGCGTCAGGGGGATGCATGGCAGTTCTACATTCTCCCCGGCGCCGACGATCGCACTGCCACGGTGAGGTTTGTCTATTCGGTGGAGGGGACTGAGCTCGCGAAGCAGGGACTTCTCAGTCCGGAACTGAATGTGCCGCTTGAAAACATTGAGTGGAACGTCGTCGCTCCGAAAGGATTCACCCTCACGGACAGCGACGGCAATCTCGAGCTGAAAGAGGAACAGCGCTGGCAGCAGTATGATCGCAAAAGCTACCTTTCGAAAACGAAAGGGAAGCGGGACGAACAGGCGAAGCAGGCTGCGGCCCTTCTCGATCAGGCGAATGTCCTCCTTCAGGCCGGTGAGCAAAGTAAAGCGCGCTGGGCGTTCAACAGTGTCGCGAACCAGTATGCGCTCGACGCCGCTTCGAACGAGGATGCCCGGGTGCAGTTGGAGAATCTCCAGACCCAGCAAGCTGTGGTCGGTCTCAACACGAGACGGCAGCGCCTCTATCTCGATCAGTCAGCGGCCGGTGAAGGCGGTGCTCAGAACGAACAGATTGATGCGGGGATCAATGAAAACCGCATCCTCCAGAAGGGGGACCTCAATTACCGACCTCAGGAACTGAGTCAGCTCCTCGTGGGGATCTCCAGTGAAGAAAACGAAGCTCTCACGAGAATCGCAGCCCAGCTCGTGAAGCATCAGCGATCCAGTATACCTGCACCACAGGCTATTACGATTACCCTTCCCGAGGAGGGGACTATCTATACATTTAAGCGAACCGTGCAGGTAGCAGAGAATGCACCGCTCGCCCTTGACCTGAATTTTGCAAAGGACAATCGCGTCTCATTTCTCAAGGCAGTCGCCCTGATCGCTCTCTGTCTCATCCTCGCCGCCGGGGTCGGCTTCGCAGGACGCCGGGAAGCGGAGGCGCAGTAGAAGGCTGATTGCCTTAAACGCATCTCAGACCACGCCGCGAAGGCCGCAGAGAATTGAGCAAAAAGCGCTGCGCCTTTGCGCCTCTGCGTGAGGCCTGCCAAAGACTTTGATCAGAACGGGGATTCGGGGACTGGAGAGAGGTGGGGAACGAAGTCCAGCGTGACGGGGTGGAGGTCCAGCGCGCCCCCGCTAGATCACTTGAAAAGGAACCAGCACGCCGATTACGATCGCGCAGAAGGCGAGCACGCCGACGACGAGGCTGGCGAGGATGGAAATTCCCACGAGAGAAGCGCTCATCCCGATGATGTGGTCCGCGAACCCGTGAGTCTTGTGGCCACGCTCACTCGCGGACTTCCGGGCTGCCTCGGCGACTTTTCTCAGCTCGGGACAGGACAAGGAATTATCCACCAGCTTGGAAAGCCGGAATGCCGTCACTTTGCTTGCCGGCGTTTTCGAATGAGGAGAATATCTCAGCGAGAACTCCCCGGATTCGAAGACCACCGGAGACAACTCTTCATCGGATTTGTAAGCTTCAAGAAAGGAAGCATACAAATCGGATCCATTTCCAGGGGAGGAGACGGGTAGGTTTGTCGCAGTCATGTACAAAGTGAACCAAAAAGTATATTTTCCGTCAAATGGTAGTATTTTATATTTTTTATAAGCTTAATTAAAGTTAAATAAGTATAGTTGACGGGATTATGTGTGTGGTAGGGAGATGTAGTGATGTTAGTAGAAAGGGGCGCGCAGGGACGGCCGGGCCGGGAAGGTGGTGACCGTCCGGGGCGTTTCTGCCGGGTCAAATCCGGTCTTTTCCGGAAATGATAGACCGTTTTCTGACGATCGGTTTGACCGGCCTCCAGGCAAGAGAAGAGGGGATTTTACTCCAATCTCACCGCGAAAGGCGCCCTGATTCGGCGGGGAGCGCGCTGCCCGCCTCCGTCGAGTTACAAAAACGGTTAACAATCGGCAAAATCAGGTTGAAGAAATCCCCTTTAACCTCAAGGTTCACAACGAAATGGGGCTGTAGCTCAGCGGTTAGAGCAGGGGACTCATAATCCCTTGGTCGTGGGTTCGAACCCCACCGGCCCTACTTGTAAATTAACGACTTACGAGGATTTGAATTCGGTCAGAATCAAGGT
>JARGPH010000055.1 GCA_029213065.1 Verrucomicrobiales bacterium
TGAAAACTGAAAACTGAAAACTGAAAACTGAAAACTGAAAACTGAAAACTGAAAACTGAAAACTGAAAACTGAAAACTGAAAACTGAAAAACTTACCTCGGATTCTCAGGCAACCACCCGAGATCGGTGAGAAAAGCGTCCATCGCGTTCAGGGTTTGGTAGAACATGATATTTTCATTTCTGCCGTAGTTGAAAAAGCCGTGAGGCTGCCCCTCGTAGCTTTTCAGTTCGCAGCGTCCGCCCGCCTTTTGTACTGCGGTGGCGAATTGTTTTGAAGTGGCAAAGGGAACGGATTCATCGCCGGTTCCATGAAATATGATCCCCGGCGGTGTTTTGGCGGAGACGTGGTGGATGGGGGACATTTCAACAGGATCGACGCCCATCTTTTCGAGAAACTCTTCGGAACGATCTTCAGGCCACGGCTGTTTCCCGTCGAAGGGTGCGAGAACGCAGGCGGGGTTGAAAAGCAGCATGAGGTTGGGACGGGATGAGACGGATTCTTTTTTATCTGCGATCGTTCCGAGTGCCGCGGCGAGGTGTCCGCCGGCAGAGCCACCTCCGGCGGCGACAGAATCAGGATCGATCCCGAGCTCGCCGGCGTGGGAGCGCAGGTAGCGTATCGCGTCACGGGCATCTTCAAGGCAACTCGTGGCTTTGGTTCCATTTCGACTGGCGACACGGTAGTCTGCTGTGATCGCGACCATGCCTCGCATGGCGAGGTGTTTGCAGTGCTCTTCGAATTGTTCCGGGCTTCCGGCATTCCAGCCTCCGCCGAAGAAAAAGACCGCAACGGGCCTGCTGTTTTCGGCCTTCCAGTCCTGCGGCTTGAACACGTAAAGGTTCATCGTGACATCGTCGATCGTTTTGTAGGCGACGATTTCAGCTCCCTCCATCTTCGGAGGGTAGTTGAATTTAGCGAAGAGCGGAGTCGATGCGGCAAGCAGGAGCGCGGAGAGGAGAAGCGGTTTCATCTCTCTGATATGAGGCCGTTTGCCGGGCCTGTCGATGGCGCAATGCTGCGTTGAACGGGGGCGGAGTCAGGCCCGCTTCATCGCTGCGAGGAGTTGGAAGCTCTGGAGTTGCTGGACATAGAGCTCGGCTTTTTCACGTTCTCCGGTCCAGACAACGGATTTGCCGGCCTTGTGGACCTCCATCATGAGGCTTTCAGCTTTCTCCTGCGGGTATCCGAAAACCCTTTTGAGGACGAGAGTGACGAAGTTCATGAGGTTCACCGGATCGTCATAAACAATCACGTTCCACGGAGTATCGAGATCGGTCTCCGTTTCGGTGAGGGTGATTTCGTCGAGTTCGATAGCCATTCTTTCTAAATCGCACGCAGTTGGTTGCCTGAGTCGGTATTATCGCTGAGATTCGCTTTCACGGCAACCGCGACATCGGGGAGGATGCGTTGAAAAATCTGAGTTTCCTCCGCTGAATCAAGGCGCGAAAACGAAGTTCTGCCGCAATGAAATTCATAGCGGGCGTAGCTTCTCAGGGCGCTTGCGAGGGGAAGGTGGTAAAGCGCGGACTGAAAAGCAAAGAGAGTCGTGAGATGGCCGGGAGTCTCTTTTTCCCCAATGAGGCGGGCGAGACGCTGCCACTCGCGGTTGGCCTGCATTTCAGATTTCCCTTCGAGAAAGGCGTGGGCTGCGGCGCGGCTCTTTGCGGAGCGCGATGCGGTGAGTTCTCTCTCGAGATCGCGATCAATTTCGGCGATCTCGTTTACCTTCTGGGCGGTGGCGAGTTGAAACACGCTTGTAAAGGCCGGGCCGAAATGGGGCGCGAACCAGTTTTTTCGCCAATCGTCCCAGGCTGAGCCGAGATCAGGCGAGCCCTCTTTAAAAAAGGATCCCGGATAGACAGGGGTGATCCCGAGGAGGGCGATGAAATCAGAGAAAAGGACGACCTCAGGGTCGTCCTCGTCAGCTAAATAGAAGGTGTCAGTCATCAGCGACACCTGAATCAGAACCGGGCACTTAGATCAGGCCTGCTTCTTTCAACGTTTTGAAAGCGCCGTTTTTGTCGATGGTCTTGAGACCACGAGCACTTACTTTAACGCGAACGAAACGACCAAGCTCTGGAACCCAAACGCGCTTATTGCGGAGGTTTGGCTTGAACTGGCGCTTAACGGTTTTCGTAACGTGACGACCGATACCACCCTTTTTCTTCGCCTTACCACTGCGGTGGATGCGGCGACCAGAAGTTACTTTTGCTCCGGTAATTTTACAAACTCTAGACATGGTATCAATCCGTGAAAGGTTACCTGCGAAGACGACTTTTTCGTCTCATTGGCAGGGCGGGCAATGTCCGCACAATTTGAGGCTGGTCAAGGGGAAATCGCACTCCTGAGAAAAGATCAGTGGCCGGTCTTGGTTTTTTTTGCCATTCACGGTGATTTTGAGGGCAAATCTTTGGGTTTTCAGGAGATCTGCTCTTTGAATTCGGGGAAAGTGGAGGGTTCCGGCCTCGCGGCGACTTTCCCCTTGCGGAAAAGGTGGGGCGGCTATGTTGTGGGCTTCTTTTTATAACCATTGATATAGAATCCAAACATGAGTGACTCAGCTTCCGAAAAAAACTCCGTTCTGATGGAGAAAATCGTCAGCCTTTGCAAGCGACGTGGCTTCATTTTTCAGTCGGCGGAAATTTATGGAGGGCTCAATGGGTGTTGGGATTACGGCCCGCTTGGAGCTGAACTGAAACGGAATCTCAAAGATTACTGGTGGCGCAAGAATGTGCAGGAACGCGATGACATCCTCGGGATGGACGGATCGATTCTCACTCATCAGGATGTTCTCAAGGCATCGGGGCACGTTGGTGGCTTTTCCGATCCGATGTGTGACTGTCTTCTCAGTAACGCTCGTCTTCGTGCTGACCAGATCGAACCGCAATCCGGAACCGTTTATCACTATTCAGGAGCGTCTCACGCTGAGTCTGACTGGTCCGTTGAGCGCGAGTATGCGGTTCTCATAGGCGAGGGGCAGGACGAAAACAAGGCTCGCAAGACGGCACGCCTCTTCTTTTCGAAGTTCCTCAAGGACAAGCAGATTTCTCCCAAGAAGCTCGAGCTCGCCGGTGAGCGCACCGAAGCGGTTGAGGATACAACCAGGTTCAACCCTGCGAACGGTTCGCTCCTGACTGAGCCTCGCGAATTCAACCTCATGTTTAAAACAAACATGGGTGCGTCTTCCGATGAGAATGACGAGAGCACCGTGGCGTATCTTCGACCTGAGACAGCGCAGACGATTTTCGTGCAGTTCAAAAATGTCGCGGAAACGAACCGGGTGAAGCTTCCCTTCGGAATCGCACAGATCGGGAAATCGTTCCGGAACGAGATCAATCCACGAA
This sequence comes from Verrucomicrobiales bacterium, assembly GCA_029213065.1. GTDB lineage: Bacteria > Verrucomicrobiota > Verrucomicrobiia > Verrucomicrobiales > DEV007 > Arctic95D-9. Next base: position 3,346 of record JARGPH010000055.1, read on the forward strand.
ATTACACCTTCCGCTCACGTGAGTTTGAGCAGATGGAAATCGAATTTTTCTGTCGTCCTGAGGAGGGGCTTGCGCTCACCGATGAGTGGCTCGAACGACGTCTCGTCTTTTACGAGGAGATCGGAATTCCACGCGAGCATTTGCACATTCTCGATATTCCGGACGGTGAGCGAGCTCACTATTCGAAAAAGACCTACGACATCGAATACGAATTTCCGTTCGGAATTCAGGAACTTGAAGGGGTTGCCTACCGTGGTGACTACGACCTGAGTAAGCACATTGAGCACAGTGGAAAACCGCTCGAGTTTTTCGATGATGAGACAAAAGAGAAATTTGTTCCTCATGTCGTTGAGCCGAGCGCCGGTTGTGACCGCACCATTCTCGCGGTGATCTGTGAGGCTTTCGAAGAGGAAACTGTTACTGACGAAAAAGGTAAGGAAGAGACCCGGACCGTGATGCATTTCTCACCACGAATTGCGCCGGTAAAGGCGGGTATTTTCCCACTGCTCAAGAACAAGCCGGAGCTCGTTGAAAAAGCGCGTGAGATTCAGGCGCAGCTCGCCCCGTTCATGAATGTTTTCTACGATGAGGCCGGTGCGATCGGGCGTCGCTACCGTCGTCAGGATGAAATCGGAACGCCATACTGCGTCACGGTCGACTTCGAGACGCTCGGCGAAAGCGGTGACGATCTCAAAGACACAGTGACTCTCCGTGAGCGTGATTCCATGAAGCAGGAGCGCATCGCAATCGCCGATCTCCGCTCCTTCCTCCTCGACAAGATGGTTTAATACCTTTCAGGAACCGGTCTCCCGAATCGTTCGGGAGGCCCAGTCCGGGATGCTGTCATCTGTCTTCCGGATCAGAGTACCGGACTGAAATTCTGCGGGAAAGCGGAGTTGCGAGGCAAAGGAGCTGTTGTCGTAAATTGCCACAAAGTCAATCACAGGGGACTGTGGGAGTTGGCCGGGAACCAATTGACTCAGCCACCTTTTTGCAAAGGCGGCTACGGAGAGTTATGTCTCGGGAGTGGTTGAACCGCTCACTCCTTTTCCTCTGCATTTACCTTCGCGGCTTCGCCTAACAGGTCCATCACCGTGATGATGCCGTGGAGGCGTTGATCGTCGTCGGTGACGAGGCACTTGTAGCGCCCTGCCCGCATCATTTTGTCGAGGCTGAGATCCACTGCGTCGCCGATTTTGCACACCGGAAGGTGCATCATGTCGACTTGATCGAGAGTGGTGGAGTCGTCGACGCCGTCGCGTTTGATAAAGTCGAAAACGTCCTCACGGGCGATGACGCCGGCCAGTTTTTCGTCGTCGCTGATCAGCGGGTAAATGCTGAAGCGGCGCGAGAGAAACATAGAGAGAGCTTCGTTGATGGTTTGGTCCAATCGAAGCGTGGCGATGTCTCTGCGCATCACGTCTGAAACACAGGCGCTGCGTATTTTTCCGGGAAGTTTTTTCCTGACAAGGGCCAGTTCGCTGTCGGCACTTTCCTGTGCGGTTGTTTTTGCGAGGACGCGGCGGAATCTCCGGCTGCTTTGGAAAAAGGGGAGAACCGCTTCACCGCTGAGGGAGACGAGCTGGGTGCTGCTTTTTGCGATGGCGTCATACTGGTAGCCACCGCCGTGCACGAGGGCGCGTTCGCCGAAAAAGTCGCCCTCTTCGATTTCCCGGACGACTCTGCCGTTTTCGTCTTTTAAATCGATGCCGCCTTCCTGGACGACATAGAGTGAGAAGGCCGGTTCGCCGCGATGGAAGAGGGCGTCGTTGGGTTCCAGATGGACTTCCCGGAACAGCTTCGTGTAGCGGGGGTTGAGCAGGTTGATGTCGCGGGGAAAAAAGAGATCGAGGGTCCAGTCGATCATGACCCGCAGTTTCCGGTCGAGTCCGGGGAGTTTTGAAAGGTAGATCGAGCGCCACATGAACCAGGCGATGAACCCTGAAAACTTAACGCCCATGATGCTGGCCACCGCGGTCTGGTGCCCGATTGAAGCGAGTTCGCCGAGTCCCTGGAAGGTAAATGCTTTGAGTGGTTTGCCCTGAATTTTTGCGCCGATATTGTCGGCGATACAGATTCCCTCGCGCATCGCGAACTGAGCGGTCTGCGGGCAGGTTTTTCCGTCGCTTTTGGCGAGAGGGATGGAGGCGCAGTCTCCCGATGCCCAGACGTTTTCGAATCCCTCGACCTGCATGAATTCGTTGGTCTTGATGAAGTAGCGATTGTTGGGAAGTCCGTGCTCGTCGCACAGTTGCTTGATGATCTTGTTGGGCGCAGTTCCCACCGTTGAAACCACCGTGGCGGTGTCGATGATCATTCCGGATTGAAGGCAGACCTTGGTCGCGGTCACGGCGCTGACCCGATCTTCGAGGACGAGTTCGAGCCCCCGCTCGGTGAGCTTTTTGCCGGCGTAGTCGCCGAGCTCGTCTCCGAGGGTGTGTAAAACGCGATTGCGACTGTGGACGAGGACGACGCGGAGATCATCTTCACTAACATAGCGATAATACTTGGCGACTCCTTTGACGAGGTCGAGAACTTCTCCGGCTGTTTCAACACCTGAATACCCGCCTCCAACGACGACAAAGGTGAGGAGTCGCTTTCTCACCTCTTCGCGCTGTTCCGCGTTGGCTTCCTCAATGCGGGAAATGATCGTGGCGCGCAGGACCATAGCGTCACCGACGTTTTGCATGAGAAGGGCGTGCTCAGGCATGCCGGGCACGCGGCTGAGGTCGATCTCGGCTCCGAGGGCGAGCATGATGTGATTGAACTCGATGATCGCTCCGGCGGAGAAATTACCGGTATTCACGTGGATTTCCCTTTTCTCGAGATCAATTCTCTGGACCTGTCCTCTCAGGACCTGGATGCCTTTGCAGAGCCGTCGGATCGGGTTCACGACGTGTCTCGGCGAAAGGGAGCCCCCTGCAACTTCCGCGAGCATCGGCTGGAAAACCATGTAGTTCTGGTCCGAGACAATCAGAGCCATTTCGGGCGGAAGTCCGGCTTTCTTCAGTGATTTTCGAATGCGCTGCCCGCAGTAGACGCCGGCGAAGCCTCCTCCCAGAATGACGACTTCCTGCTGGAGCCGGTTGGGTTCTGCTGCGGTCGAGGGGATAATGGAGGCGGACATGATGGAAAAGGTAAGGGCGCTGGAAAAGAGTGGTTACTTAATGAGAAATACGTCGATGAGGAAGCAAACGATCATTCCAAGAGCGATAAAGACCCGTGCGGCGATGCCGGCGAGTCCTCCCACTACCGTGCCGATGGTGGAGTTGGATGCCTCTTTGACTTCTTTTTTCGCAAACAGCATTTCGAATAGGAAGACTCCCACGATAGGTCCGATGATGAGTCCGGGAATGGAGAAAAATATGCCGATAATGCCACCGAGAATCGCTCCGATGATTCCCCATTTGCTGGAACCGAACCATTTCGCGCCAATCGCCCCGCTGACCCAGTCGATGACGATGGAGGCAATGTAGAGTATCACGATAATGACAATTCCCTGCCAGGTGAGCCCGGACTCTTCCATTCCCATCAGGAAATAGTGAGCCAGCGTCCCGGCGAGGATCATTGTTGTCCCGGGAATGATGGGGAGAAAGGTCCCCAGGAAACCGACGACAAGCAGCGTAATCGTCAGCGACCATTTCAGGCCGTCGACGAAAGCTTCAGAGGTGAAAGCATCGAAAAGTCCGGCGAGTAGGGTCATAGGGGCTGCGGGTTGTTTAAAAGAAGGTGCGGGCGGGAACTTCAGTTCGCGGCTGACAAATTCGGGCGATGCATTGGTCGAAGCTCTCCTCGTTGCTGAGAATCCCGATTTCGACTCTCAGGAAATAAATGGGAACATCCATACGGGCGAGCCGGGGAAACCGGACCGCATCTTTTTCGGTCGTGAGGATCATATCAACGCCTGACTCAACGCAGCAATTAATGAAGGAAATGATTTCCTGCTCGCTGAAGCGGTGGTGATCCATGAAGCGGCAGGTGGCCTCGATGTTGGCTCCGAGTTTGCGGACTCCGTCCTCAAAGCTCTCGGGAACGGCAATGGCGCTCACGGTTCCGACCTTTGCGCCTTTGAGGGCATCGAGGGGGACGCTGGCCCGTGTTTCGATGTGTTGGAGGTAGCGGGGGCGGTGCTCGCATTCGATAATCTCCGCGGTGCGATTGTAGAGACGGATTCGCTCGATTAGGTCATCGTTAGGATCGCCGTTGCACTTCGTGATGAAAATGTAGGAGGCCCGTTTCAGATTTCGAGGTGGCTCGCGGAGGGTGCCGCGTGGAAGTAAGCGCTCCGTTCCGAAGGGGTGCCACTTGTCGACGAGGACGATGTCGAGTCGATGTTTGAGCCTCAGGTATTGGAGCCCATCGTCGAGAATGAGGGTGTCGCAGTTCAGTTCCCCGATGGCGTGTTTGCCGCTTTTGACCCGGTCTTTGTCCACGACCACGGGAACATCTTTCAAGTTTGCGGCGAGCATGTAGGGCTCATCGCCGGCGGTTTTTGAATCGAGTAGTAGCGATTTGCCGTCACTGACGACGCGGGGGGGATCGATTTCGCTTTCGCCTTTCATCTTTGCGGAAAGACGTTTCAGGAAAGGTTGCTTCACGGATTTGTAGCCACGGCTGAGAATAGCGACGCGGCGGCCACCGTCCTGAAGAGATCTGGCAAACTTTTCAACCACGGGCGTTTTCCCGGTTCCTCCGACGGTGAGGTTTCCGATGCTGACAACGAGGCATCCGAGGTTTCGCTCGCGGAGGATGCGGTTGCGGTAGAGCATGAGCCGCATGCTGACGACGCCTTCGTAAAGTTTCGACATCCCGCTGAGAAATCCGCGCAGCGCGCCCGCACGAAATCCCTGACGTCGGTCAAGAATGACATCAATCGCGAATTTTTCGAATTTTTCCAGAGTTTGGCCCATTCGGGGAGAGAGCTTTCTACGAGTCGGTATCGTCGCTAAATCACGACGGTAAGCAACCGCGAATGTGAACGGTTGCAAAAGGGGAACAATTAGAGGATGGGCTACGATATGAATAGAATTGATGGACGTGCCCGGGATGAAATGCGGCCCCTGAGTTTTCAAGCCGATATTGCAAAAAATGCGCACGGAAGTGTTCTTGTCAGTTTCGGGGACACTCAGGTGATCTGCTCGGCGATGCTGGAGGCCGGCGTTCCCCGCTGGATGAAAAATCAAGGCGTTCAGGGTGGCTGGGTCACCGCTGAATACAACATGCTTCCTTTTTCGACGCTTCAGAGAAAGCCCCGTGACATCAGTCGTGGGAAAATTGATGGTCGCAGTTCGGAGATTCAGCGGCTCATCGGACGCAGTCTGCGTGCCGTGATTGATTTGAAAAAGCTGGGGCAACGGACTCTCTGGATCGATTGTGACGTCCTTCGTGCTGATGGCGGAACCCGGACCGCTTCGATAACGGGTGCCTGTGTTGCTGTGGAAATGGCGTTTCAGCGCTTTATCACTGCCCGTAAAATGGAGGAGTCAGCACTCACTCAGTATGCGGCGGCGGTGAGCTGTGGCGTGTGGGAAGACAATTGCGTCCTCGATTTGAATTATCACGAGGACAAAGACGCGAGTGTTGATTTCAATTACGCGATGACAGAGGACCTCAATCTTATCGAGGTTCAAGGTTCAGGGGAGGAAGCCACTTTTACCGAAGCTCAGATGATGGAGATGCTCGCTCTCGCTAAGAAAGGCGCGGGAGAAATTGTTGCGCTTCAGAAAGAGGCTGTCGCCGGTATCGATCCGTCAGCGGATTTGGATATGTTGACCCGCTTGAAGTAGGTTCATTTTGTAGTCTTTTCGAAACGTAACAGGGTTGAGTCGTTGACCATACCCTGTTGAGTTTCGGGACGAAGTCTCCCCGGCGCGGCTAGGACGGGGAATTCACGTCCAGACTCACGGTTTTTCGCAAGCGGGCGAGTCCGCGTCGGACGCGGGCCTTCACGGTGCCGAGAGGTTCTCCGAGCTGGTCGGCGATTTCCTGTTGGGTAAGCCCGTCGAAGTAAACTTTTTCGATGGCTTCCCGTTGCACCTCGGTGAGGTCGAGGACGGCCGTGCGAATCGCGTTGCAAGTTTCGCGGCGTGCCACTGCTTCGAATCCTCCGGTGTTTTTCGGCTGCCTCGGGGCCACTTTGATCTCAGAGGCATAGGCCTGCTTGAGTTTGCTTTGCCTTTGCTTCGAGCGAAGCCGGTCGATAGCCCGGTTTCTTGCCATCGATACGAGCCAGGTCACGGGGCGTCCTCTGCCGTGGCTGTAGAGATTCGCCTTTCTCCAGAGGGAATACATTACCTCCTGCAGCACTTCCTCGGAATCGTCCGTGTCGTTCAGGACCTTGTTAATCGTCGTGTAAAGGAGGCCCCGGTAGCGTTCGTGAATACGCTGGAAACTCTGGCGGTCACCATTCGCTATTTCAGTAAGAAGCGCTGCATCAGCTTTATCGTCGAAGGCAAGTCGGGGGGCGTTTTGTTCCATTATGAGAATAACTTATTTTAAACAAAATATTTCTCAATTTTAATCTAGATAAGAGTTTTTAATGGAATAGCGCTCTGGTATTAGAGGGGGCGAGGGTTCGTGAGCGCGTGCGGGAGCTGCGCCGGAGGCTTTTTCGGGAAGATCAGAGAGACTGATTGGAAAAGGGCGCAATCGATGCAAACATCCCGTTGATTGAACAGGGATTACACTCCACTGTCCAAGCTTTCGCATGGGCATCGATTGCACCTCGAAGTGCTGTGTGGTAATTTCCGTAATCGGGAAACCCTCGAACCCTCAACTCGACTAATTTGATGCAAGAACAAGAACCAAACAAAGAGCCTCAACGCCAGGGCGGTGGAGAGAACGGTTTTAACTGGAAGGGGCTCATATTGCTCTTCATCGCGATGAGCCTTTTCGCCCTCGCGATCTGGTCGAAGTCATTTTCAGATGCTTCCAGAAACCTCACCTACGCTGAGTTCGAAGAAATGGTGAAGGCCGGAAAGATTCAGGTCGACCCCAAGGCCGAGCCCGCTAAGCTGCTCCGCCTCGTTCAGAAGGATGGAAGCGCCAAGCAATATCTCACCGGTTGGTATGAGGTGGAAAACCCCGGCGAGAACGGTGGAAACAAATACAGCGAGTTCACGACACCGGTCATTCTCGAATATGTGGGCGACGACCTGAAGGCGCTCCTCGCGGAGAACGATCTCCAGATTTCGGATCTTCCGACGGATTCAGACGGAGTGGGCATGATGATGATGTCGTTCTACATGCCTGTCTTTTTCCTGCTCATTCTTCTCTACTTCCTCTTTCGTCATCAGATTAAAGCGGCCGGAAAAGGCGCGATGAGTTTTGGCAAGAGCAAAGCCAAGTTGATGTCGATGGACAAAGGGAAGGTTACTTTCAAGGATGTCGCCGGAATCGAAGAAGCGAAGGAAGAGGTTTGGGAGATCGTCGAATATCTCCGTGATCCTAAGAAATTTCAGAAACTCGGTGGCCGTATTCCCAAGGGGGTTCTCATGGTGGGATCACCGGGAACCGGTAAAACCCTGCTTGCGAGAGCGATTGCGGGCGAAGCGGACGTGCCGTTCTTTTCCATCAGTGGATCAGATTTCGTGGAAATGTTCGTTGGCGTGGGGGCTTCCCGGGTTCGCGACATGTTCGAGCAGGGGAAGAAAAGCGCTCCCTGCCTTATTTTCATTGATGAGATTGATGCGGTCGGTCGTCATCGTGGGCACGGCATGGGCGGTGGTCACGATGAGCGCGAGCAGACTCTGAATGCGCTTCTCGTGGAAATGGATGGATTTGATACGCAGGAAGGTGTCATTATCATCGCGGCAACGAACCGTCCCGATGTTCTCGATCCGGCGTTGCTTCGTCCCGGTCGATTCGACCGTGAGATCCGGGTGGGCCTTCCCGATGTGAAGGGCCGTGAAGAGATTCTCCGGGTTCATGCCAAGAAAGTGAAACTGGCAGAGGGCGTTGATCTCGGCGTGATCGCCCGCGGAACACCGGGATATTCCGGTGCGGAGCTCGCCAATGTAATTAACGAGTCAGCTCTTCTCGCTGCGAGTAAAGGCCTCAAGGCTATTACGCTCGCGGAAATGGAGGAGGCCCGCGACAAGGTTCGCTGGGGTAAAGAGCGTAGAAGTCTTGCCCTGAGCGATAAGGAAAAGGAAAATACCGCTTATCACGAGGCGGGACATGCGATTCTCAATGAGCTTCTGGAGCACACCGATCCTCTTCACAAGGTGACGATTATCCCGCGCGGACCTGCGCTTGGTGTGACGATGTTTCTTCCCCTGGAGGACAAATACACTCATCGCAAGTATGAGCTGCTCGATGATCTCGTTGTCGCTATGGGTGGCCGAGTCGCTGAGGAGATCATCTTCGGCGATGTCACCAACGGGGCTTCCGGCGATATTCGCCAGGCCAGTAATATCGCCCGTAAGATGGTGTGTAGCTGGGGCATGAGTGACGATCTCGGAATGGTTGAATATGGAGAGAGCCAGGAGCCTGTTTTTGTGGCCCGTGATATTGGTTCTCAACGCACCTATTCCGAGGCGACAGCGCAGAAGATTGACGACGAAGTGAAGCGTCTCATCGACGAGGCCTACGCGAAGGCGACGAAGTTGATCAACGAGAACCGCGATAAACTCGAGGCGATCGCACAGGCGCTGCTCCTGTATGAGACCATCAACGGATCTCACGTGAAGGAGATCATGGAGCACGGTGATATTCAAAATCCACCTGATGTTCCCACACCACCTGATCTTCCTGCTGAGCCCGAGACGGCTCCTGCGGCAGCAGAGGAAAAGAAGGATCACGGCGGTGAAGACTTCTCCGGCGAGCTTGCGCCCGCTTAGTTTCTTTATCTGAAAAACAGGGGGAGGCTTTCCCCCTGTTAAGTATTACCCAGGGCGCGTCCGTTGTCCCCGTGCCATCTCCCGGATTCCGGAAGATGAGTGTAGCCCTGGAGCGTCGAATCTGACTTCGGGGGAGCGCACACTTGCCCGGGAGAGGCGATGTTTTCTGTGATTGTCTCAGGTTTCTTAATCAATTTTCACGGGGAATAGCTGACCAATCTGGTCTGGAAAATTCGGTACGTTTCTCGCCGGAATGAGGCGAAAAACGCATTTTTCCCATTAAAAGCTCGCTAATGTGACAATTTCTTCATACTTAGCTTAGTAAATCTGAAGGAATAGATTACCTTCAGGGTTTCTTAAATACCGATGTAACCCTGATACTAAGGGATGCTTAATTAATTATCCGGAGAGGTGCTTACCGATTATGGGCGAAAAAGCTGAAGCTTACTTGAGGGGGGAATCTGATCCGATGGAGGTTCACAGTTCCCGTGATCTATACTTCGAAGTTCTCCACAGAGATCCGTATGGGTTGGAGAATAAGAGCTATGACTGGTCAGGCGAGGATAAGTTTGTTGCCTGGATGCTGCCGATAATGGTGCTTGGCTGTATTGGAGTCTGGATTGCGCAGGCGATGGGAATGCTCGGTTCCGTCGGCGTTTATGCTTACGCAATGTTTTTCACCTGGATAGGAATTGAGCTCCTAGGGAAGTACATTTTTTCAAGTGCGATTCTCCGTTACAATATCAGGATCAATTACATCCGGAAACTGGCGCTTCGGCCCTGGCGGAAGTTGAAAACCTATGTGATTCCGCTTTTGCTGAGTGGGGCCTTCGGATTGGAGCATGCCGCCACTTCTGCGATTGCCGGGGTGCTGATCTTTTTCTTCATGGATATCCTGAAGACGATTTTTACGGAGTGGAACCAGATTCGCCGGCGCGTTCCCATCCTGAAGCATTCTTTTCTCGCCTGGGATCGGATTGAAGACAGACCTTATACCCTGCGTTATGACATTCTTGAGGATCTCTTCCGTTTCATTGTCTACCTCCCGTTCATCTGCATCTTCGGGAAAGCGTCGCTTCTCGTGATGATTCCAAATCTGATCAATGAGTTTGGCGACGGGCTCGCTGAGCCAGTCGGGATTCGTTTCGGGAAGCACAAATACCGGTGCCGTTCCCTCTACTACAAAGGGAAGTTCTGGAACGGGAATTTTGAACGAAGTCTCGAAGGCAGCGCGATGGTGTTTCTCGTTTCGATCATCGTCGTGGCGATGTATGCGAGCTATTTTTCCACGCCGCAGTTCCTCGTTCTTCTCGCGGCGATGCCGATTTTAATGACCCTGGCCGAAGCTGTCAGTCCGCACACCAATGATGGTCCGATGCTCGCCCTCGTCGGCTGCTCGACCATTTGGGCGGTGACCAGCTTTGTCTAGAAGCACGCGAAATGATGCGAATTTTCGCTTCGCGATGAGTTGAGCCCGGTCGTTCTTTCGCGGCGGGCAAGGAAAGGGGCAGGGTGAAAGCACCCCTACTTCTTCACGAGGTAGAGGGTTGGCTCGGGTTGTTTTTCTCTTCGGATACTCATTTCGCAAAAGAAGAGTGCGATAAGGAATCCCGCGTAGAGATAGCCTATCCCAGCGAGAAGTCGCTTCCGGTCACTTTGCGTGACCTCACTGAATCCCGTGAGACGGTCCGGATGGGCATCGGTGGATGAGTGGTCGGCATCCGTTGCCGGAATTTGTGCCGTTACCTGATGCCGGCTGAGAAGTTCACTGCCTTCGGCCGCCCCTGATTTTTCCAATCCTGAGAGCAAAAATAGGGAGAGGGCTAATGCCAACGTTACTTTCGAATGGGGCTTCATACGGGGCTGGAAATTCTGGAGATAGGAAATGGAGTCAGGCCTGAAATGTTAAACTCTTTTGACAAAATACCATAATTATCATAAATTACATAATAATTTTAGATTATGATGGCTAGATTGGTTTTCCTCCTCACCCTCTCCTTCACTCTGTTAATTGCATGTTCCGATTCTGAAACACGCGGCGAGCAGAGTAAAACTGCTGCGGATGCTTCTCTTGAAGCTCCGACTCGGGTTGTGTTTGGCGTTTACACCGCGGACAAGGCATCGGACGTCGTTAAAGAGTTTGCCCCGGCTATTGGTTGGTTGGAGAGAACCGTCAGTGAGTCCCTTGGTCGACCTGTCGATATTCAGATGAAGATTGCGAACAGCTATTTGGCTGGAATTTCAGATATTGCGGTTGGTGAGGTTCATTTCTCACGCCTTGGACCGGCTTCATATATCCATGCCATGGATGAAAATTCCGATCTGGAAATTCTTGCGATGGAATCGAAGAACGGGGAACGCTCATTTAAAGGGCTCATCGTTGTTCACCGGGATTCTGAGATTCAATCGATCGAAGAGCTGAGAGGAAAATCGTTCGCCTTCGGATCTCCCCTTTCCACGATAGGTAGATATCTTTCGCAGGACATTCTGATATCGAATGGGATCTATTCGTCCGATCTGTCTCAACATGCCTTTCTCGGGCGTCATGACAGTGTCGGAATGGCGGTAGCAGCAAAAGCGTTTGATGCAGGCGCTTTGAAATCCAGTTCATTCAAAGCTCTCGTCGAAGAAGGGTATCCGCTCAAGACGCTGGTTGCGTTCGATAATGTGACAAAGCCCTGGATTGCTCACCCCAGCCTCGATTCCGAGGTCGCCGCTGCTATCAAACGCGCCATGCTCGAGATTACCCCTGAACAGGCTCTCGAGATCGGAATTGATGGATTTGTCGAGTCAGGTCCGCAGTTTTATGAAGAAACAGGAGCCGCGATGATTCGCAGTGAGCAATTCGGATCCTCTTTAACGACGACGTCCCAGCAGTAGATGCTCCCCGAT
>JARGPH010000080.1 GCA_029213065.1 Verrucomicrobiales bacterium
TGAAGCGCTCGCGCCCCAGGATCGTGCCAAAGATTGCACGGAAGAGTGCGATGGGGATCGATGCTGTCTTTAAATAGTTGAGTCGAGAGATTTTCTTAGGCCTTCATTTCGGGGCAACACCAGATTCTCGAGAAATGGATCAAGGGAGTCGTCATCGCTCGCAAGCACCATTACACCGTCTTCAGCTTTGTATGCCGTGAAAACGTCCCAATTGAACTCGCGTGTGGATTGAAAAGAAATCTGTTCTCCTGTTCTCAGGTTCCGAATGTGATTTGCTACTTCTTTTCGTGAAAGAAATGAGGTTCTTCCCTGATAGCTGGCTAGTCCAGAAAGTCCGGGGTAGAGCCCGTTTGCCCACCCCCTCACATTATTGATCTCCAAGTCCTGCTCGATCGCCAACCTGCGTCCATTCTTGGGGAAAAACAGTTGTTCTAAATCAACATCGTTAAGAAAGCTCAAACCGAGTTCTTTCGTGAATCCTTGAATCATTTGAGCGAGATCTGGTTCACCGGCGAGAGCTAAGCTATCATGCAAGACCACTTCCCTGTAGTCCATGCCGGAGACGGCTCGACAGGTCTTCAGATTTTGAATGATGTCAAGGGCGGTCAGAAAATGCTGAAAGACCCCGTGCATCATGATGAAGTTGTTGTTGGCCCACCCTATTCCATGTAGTTGCCCTGTCGACACTATTTGAATGGTTGTCGGTGAATCCACTGCTTCCGAACATTCGAAGAAATATTCCTCAAATAGACTGCGAAATTCTTTTTGGCAGTCTGGTTTGAATTGCAGCCCAAGGGAGTAGTAGGTTTCGTCATTATTGCGATGCGAAACAAATTCATGGCGGCCAAAGACTTCTGCAATCAGAGTGAGAGCTTCGTCCACGGTTTTGTCTTTAATGCTGATGTTGACAAAAAGATCTTCAAACATTAAACCGCGTTCTATCACAGAGTGCGTGGGAAGACCATGCATTTATCTTTTCAGCCGCTGCTAAACGCAGTAATTCTCTGCGGCATGCTTGGAGATTCTCATTGGAAAATGGGATTAAATACTTTTGAGTGACTCTTTACTGCTTTGTGCAAGGTCCAGGAACCTAAGAGTAACAATGAAGATCGTTTTTCTGCCAATTCTCATCCTTATCTGTGTTTCCGTTTCGTTCGGGTCTGAACGTCCTAACATTCTTTTCATCGCGGTCGATGACCTTCGACCTGAACTGGCGACCTACGGAGCAAAGGTGCAGACCCCGAATCTCGATCGGCTCGCCGCCAGTGGAATCCGTTTTGATCGTGCCTATTGTAACCAGGCCGTGTGTGGTGCTTCACGACTTTCGCTCATGGGCGGCCTCTACCCGACGAAGACGGGGGAGCAAACCTTTCACGTCACCGATTGGCGGAAGCGGCATCCTGACTTGTTGACCATGAATCAGCATTTCAGGGCGAACGGCTACCTGACTTTGGGAACCGGTAAAATTTACCACGGGACAAACGGCGGGAGGATTGAAGCAAAAAACTGGGACGAATGGCTCACTTCGGGCGGGAAGAGCTACGTTCTGGAAGAGAGTCTCGCGGAAGCAAAACGCCGTCAGAAGGCGAATCCTGACAAAGATCCGAAAGATTTCCGCGCGACGACGACGGAAAGAGCAGATGTTCCGGACGACGCCTACAGCGACGGGGCCCGTGCGGTTGTTGCGGCCGCAAAAATCGGGGAACTGGCCGCTCAGGAGGAGCCGTTTTTCTTTGCCGTCGGCTTCACGAAGCCGCATCTCCCGTTCAATGCACCGGAGCGATACTGGGATCTCTATGATCGTGAAGACTTTGCCCTGCCTGAAAATCTGTCCTGGCCTCCCGGTTATCCGGATTATGCCCGGAACGCCACGGCGGGTGAGATGTCGAAATATTCCGACTACGAAGGAAAGTCGCCGGTTGATTTTTCAGACGCCCTCAACAAACGCCTTCTCCACGGCTATGCTGCCTGTGTCAGCTACACGGACGCGAATGTTGGCAAAGTTCTCGATGCGCTCGAGGCCTCTCCGGCGGCTGATAACACGATCGTCGTTTTCTGGGGTGATCACGGCTGGAAGCTGGGGGACCACTCGAGCTGGTGCAAGCACACCAATTTCGAAGTCGATACACGGGTTCCGCTCCTGATGCGGGTTCCGGGAAAAGCATCGGGAGTTACTGATGCACTCGTCGAGTTGATCGATTTGTATCCGACCCTGTGTGAACTCACCGGTTTGGAGGTTCCCGCTCATGTGCAGGGGAAGAGTCTCGTTCCGCTCCTCGAGGATTTGGAAGGCGGTCACCGCGTCAGCGCCTACAGCTCCTATCCTCATGGAAAGCTGACGGGGCACAGCATCCGCATGGGAGCCTATCGCTACACCGAGTGGCATGATGAAAAAGGCGGGGTGGACACTGCCGTCCTCACCGATCTCGTGGTGGATCCGGGTGAGGAAAGTAACCTCATCCGCAGCGGGGATCATGCGGAAGATCTCGTGAAAGCAAAAGCTGAGCTCGCCCGGCGAATTGCCGAAGCGTTGCAGTGAGGACGTTGCG
>JARGPH010000025.1:0-80467 GCA_029213065.1 Verrucomicrobiales bacterium
ACAAGCCCGTGACGCTAGACCTTGCTGAGCTGTTTCTTGAGGCTGAGCCTGAGGAAGAGGAAAGCGACGAGGATGAAAGTTCCCATCGCGAGGAGGTTGAGCCGCAGGGTCTCGATCCGAAGGGAGAAGAGCGGTTTCTCGCTGTTGGGCGGGAAGCGGAACTGACGCTCTTTTCCAAAAAAGACGTTGGGAGGATTGGTCTCTCGCCGGTAGTCCTGTCGTTCGACTTCCGCTCGGTTGAAGAGATCCTGGACCTTCTCGTTCAGGTAGAGGTCTCCGGCGGTGTAGGCTTCTTCGCCTTCGGGGACGGGCTCGAAATACGGCTCGGGATCGAAGGTTCCTCTTTCGAGAGACTTCCGGATATCGGAAACTTTTTTCGCTACGGAAGAGGGGGAGGTGCCCTCGAGACCGTGGACGACAGCGAGCGCCTGCTTGAACTGGTAGAGGCGCTCCTCCTCCTCTTCGGTGAGCTCCTGATCGAGAGGGATCTCACTGAACTTCTGGATCTCGGTCTCGATGAAGTTGGTCAGCAGGCTCGCAGGATTGCGGTCGGCATGTTCGATGATGATGGACTCGTAGCTCCAGCGAAGAGGCATGAAATGGCAGACTGCGGGCACCTTGAGTCGGCTCGCTTCGTCGTTCTCCGACTCGCTCACAAACCACTGTCGGATGCTCTGGATGATGTCGAGGCTGCGGTTCATCTCGTCGTATTTGATGAGCGCTCCGCCGAGAATGATGTTCGGAATGAGAATCAGGGGAATGATGTTTACCGCTGTCTTGGGGCTTTTGACGATGCTGGAAACAAAAAGTCCGGCCGCGACTCCGACAAAGGAGGTCGAGAACATCCAGAGGAGATTGGGGAAAAACATCGAGCGAATCCCGAGAATGGCGTCTCCGATGAGGAGGTAGATGACGCACTGAATGAGGGCAAAGAAGCCAAGGGAGAGGTATTTCCCGATGATGTAGCCGGTGATGCGGAAGCCGTGATGGCGCTCCCGCATGAGAAGATTGCGGTCGCGGATGATCTCCTCGGCGGAGTTGGTCATCCCGAGAAAGAGGGCCGTGACGAGTCCGAGGAAGAGGTAGGTCGGGATGTGGAAGGCGTTGGCGTAGCTGTAAGTCCCCGTCTCGGAGTAGCGCATCACCATGCCGATGAGGATCGCGAGGGCGGGCGCTTCGAGGAGAGTGGTGGCGAGGTTGGCCCGGTTCCGGAGTTTGCTGAAAAAGGCGCGTTTGAACTGGTTGGCGAATCGAACCCAGTCGTGGCGGAGTTTCCTAGGAGCTACCTGAGGCGTTTTCTGGATGCTCGCGGTCTGAGAGCTCTCGGTCGCGATTTCCCTGACATTGACCTCTTCGAGGAGGCGGTGGGTTTGAAAGCGGTCTGACCAGAACGAGGCGTTAAAGCGCCGCGCGGGGATGAGATTGTCCCGTGCGTCCCGTTCGAAAATGACATCGCCCCCGAGGTCGCGGAGCGGGGTCTCGAGAACGTCAAAAATGAAGTCGGGCGTCATCGCCAGATTGCTTTCGAGGTCGGCGTCCGGTGAGATCGGGTTGGTGAAAATACCTTCCTGAGCCTGCGCTTCCTGGAAATACTCCAGCATCTGGGTCGGTGTTCCGAAGAAGGCGAGTTTGCCTCCGTTGTCGAGAAGGATCGCCTTGTCGAACATTTGAAAAAGTCGACTGCTCGGCTGGTGGATCGAGACGAGGGTGATCTTGTTGTGAGTGAGTCCGCGAATCGTTTCGAGAACGTGCTCGGAGTCTTTTGAGGAAAGGCCCGAGGTGGGCTCGTCGAAGAGGTAGATGTCGGCGATGCCGATCATGTCCATTCCTGCATTGAGACGTCGTCGCTGGCCGCCGCTGAGGCTTTTGGTTTCCTGATCCCCGGCGAGTCGGTGGCGGATTTCATTGAGTCCCAGCTCGATGAGTTTGGAGTCGACGCGGCGCCGGCGCTCCGCGATGGGAAAGTGCGGGGCACGGATCGCGGCGGCGGTATCGAGATTTTCCTCAACGGTGAGGAGCGGATCGAAGGTTTCGTCCTGAGGAATCAGGGCGATGTAGGATTTGAGGTCGTCGTGGGCGGTGTAGAGGTCGACGCCGTTCAGGTCGATGCGCCCGCTGCGCGGTTTGAGCTGGCCGCCGACGGCTTTGAGCAGGGTGCTTTTTCCGCAACCGCTCGGCCCCATCACGCAAACCATTTCACCCCGCTGGATCGAGAAGGAAATGCCGTCGAGCGCGGAGATCTTCCGGTCGTAGGAGTGGCTCACGTCACGCAGCTTGAGCGTGTTGATGACGTTTCGCTCCTCTTCGATGATGCCTTCGGAGAAGTGGCAGCGCAGGAACTGGCCGCCTCCGAGCGAGATGACACTGCCATCTTTGAGGGGTGCGGTTCCGCGGACGCGCTCACCTTCCACGGCGACGGGGCGTTCGGATTCGAGGATCTCGAGGGTGCCCGTTTTTGTGGTGTAGTCGCACTTAATGCTCAGGAGAATGTTTCCGGGATTGCCCGGGGTCAGGAGGATATCGCCCGGGGAGAGCTGCGCGGGATCGTTGGAAACGAGGTAGGCGGTCCGGTTGGGCGGCAGGGTGAAACGGCCTCCCAGTTCGCGGGCTTTGCGTCTCAGGTCGTCGAAGGAAATCTCGGTGTGATCGGGGAAATCGAGGCGGTCGCGGGCGGAAACTTCGAATTCATCGCCTTTGGCGAGGGCGCGATCACCGATCACGGCGTCGGAGTGATTGATCACCTCCACCTTGATTCGCAGGCCGAAGGTGACCCGCATGTAGCTTTGCTTCGTCTTCGTCTTTTCAATGAACTGGGTGCCGTTGTTATCCTTGGAGAGATAGAGCTGAACGGTGGAGACGTTTTTCTTGCTGTTGAAGTAGAAGACGAGATTCTCGAAGCTGAGATTTTCTTCGCCGACAACGATGCGCTGCCCTTCGTAGATGCGGCAGAAATCCCCGGCGTTGACCTGTCGACCTCTGGCCAGAATAGGGTCGGGACCGAGGTTTTTGATGAGAACCAGATTTTGAAACCGGAAGGCGACGACGGAATGTTCGCCGTCATCCGCGATGATAGACACATCAGCCGGTTCCTCGGTTGAGAGGACCAATGACTCGAGGCGGTGAGAGTCGTCGTTGCCGGTGTTTTCGGTGGCGAGGGCGGGGCCGGTTTTTTCCAGCTGAGAGAGCTCGCTGGTGTTGAGCTGGTAGACGATGTTGATCGCCTCAGAAGCGACGCCGAGCGTCGTCATGAACTGGTAGAAAGTGATGAGGTTCTCCTTTGGCAGTCCGGCCCGGCTGATAAGCACGTAGAGCTGCACCCCGAGTAGAATCTTGTCCTCGAGCGGGAGGGTGCCCGCGAGATCGCCGGCGATCGCTTCGAGATCCTGACGCCGCCTCAGCGACTTCATGAAAAGCTGCTTCAGCTCGGTGTAGACCGTTTCGGGAAAGTCGTAGCGAAGGAATCCGAGAATGGAGTCGATCTCCGCTTCCATGACCTGTCCGTCGAGCTTGGTGAATCCGGCAAACACCTCGATGAGCATGGGCAGCATCGACTCTTCGGTGCGCGGGGTTTCGCTTTTGAAAAAGGAGCGGTGAAACCGGTTCCAGAAATGATTGCGCCCGCGGGTGAGACCCGAATCGGCACGGGATTTGGTGCTCCGGCTGGCTCGATCGGAGAGGGATTCGCGTGTGGTGGTGGATGGTTTTGACATGCCGGGTGGAATGACGCTGCACAGAGAGACGGGGAACTTATACCATCATCAGAGAGCAAAGAAACTCACGATGCGACGGGACTGAGTAAACAAAAAATGCTCAAAAATGAGGATTTTAGTAAGGAAATCTTAAAATTCTCCTTTTAATTATAAAAATTATAGTTATTATATTTATGTCGAAGTCCTGAATATGAATGCTTTCCTTGAACCTGTCACCCCTGAGTCCGCTCGCGCCCTTTCCCTGATTGGCCGCCATCACGGTGTCGTCAGTCGAAGCGGGGTCGCTGAATTTGAAGGAATGGAGAAGAGTGGCACAAAGATTCCCTGGGGGAGAGGTGCCACTGCCAACCATCTCCGGGCGACGCGGCGACGGGTTAAATTCGACGATATTCCCAAGAGCGGACTTCCCGCGATTCTTGAGCTCGAAGGAGGAAATCGATTTGTGATTCTCAAGGAGGCCTGTGAGGTCGATCAAGTTCGCGTTCAGTTCCCCGACTCCCGCGAATCGATGGTCGATCGTGGGCGGCTCAGTGAGTTGTATGCCGGAAGTGCCATTTTTTTCAGCAAGCGGGTTGATTCGACTTCGCAGCGAACTGCGAGTGGCGGGAATCGCCTTCTCCGCCGCCGAAATTTTTCGTTGAGACGCCTCAGCCGGGAAAAGTCATTCCGGGTCACGCTCGGCTTCAATATGATCTTCCTCGCCCTCATGGTGCTCATGGTAGGGGCTCATCAGTATGTGTATCGCGGGTTCAGTCATCAGTCGTTGATGCTTCCTCTTGCGAGCATTGCCTGCGGGGCGGCGATCAGTCTCGGGTTGCTTCGCCTGCGACGCGAATGGGTCAGAGCAGGGCGGTTTGCGTCGGTCGCGGATTTCATGGCAATCCCGCTTTTTGTCGGAGCCCTCTCTGTTTTTGCGGGGTGGTCTTCACTTCCTTTTGTGGTCATAGCGCTCAGTGCCGGATTGGGATTTCTGCTTTCCGGTCGCTTGTCCTTTCTTCCGAATGATTCGAGGCGGAAAAGGGGGCTTTTCCTCTCCGGGGCCTTTTGTGTCAGTTCGATGCTGGCGTGGGTTTTCGCTGCTGAAGGTTCGCTTTCTCCCGCTGCAATCTCAGGATCGCTGGTGCTTTCCAACTACCTCGTCTACCTCTTGATCAAGAGTGACGAACTCTGGCAGTACCTCGGGCTCCGTTCCTGGAGTTGAAACTGCACTAACTTTTTCTCGCGACGAAGAGGCCATCGCGTTAGCGTGGTGACATGGAAATCATCACGATTCGCGAGCTGAAACAGCAGGCCGGACCTATCGCCGAAATGGTGCGGTATCACGCTCAGCTCGAGCGTTCCCTGAAGAAAACGACGAAGACGGGCAATCCCTTTTACGAACTGACTTTCTCGGACGCTGAGGAGAGCCTCGTCCTTCGCGTCTGGAACAACGCGCCGATGTTTGAAACCTGCCCTCAGTTGCAGGCCCGCATGTTTTACGAAGTGTCAGGGGAATTCGGACTCGCCAATGATGGCCGCTCTGTTGACGGAAAAACCTGGACCGCCCGCGCTCTCAGTGAGGAGGAAGCCGCCGGCGTTCTTGCGGGTTCCGCGGAGCTTCGGGAAAAACAGACCGCTGATTTTGCCTTCATCGAAGAGGCGGTTGCGAAGATCGCAGATCCCCGTCTCGGCCTCCTGTGTCGTTCTTTTCTGAACCGTTATGCCGAGCGTTTCAAGCGAACCGCCGCAGCACGGAATTATCATCACGCAAGACGTGGCGGGCTCGTTGAGCACGTTTCTCAAATGATGCGCAGTGCCGTCCAGATTTGTGAGGCCTATCCGATGCTGAATCGCGATCTTCTCGTGACGGGGGTGCTTTTTCACGACGTCGGTAAGCTGTGGGAAAATGCCTACACCGCTAAAGGGTTTTCGATGCCTTACACGGAGGTGAGTGAGTTGATCGGCCATATCCCGCTCGGGATGGAGATCGTGAACAAACTCTGGCGGGAGTTCGTCGGGAACAGCCCTGACAGTGCGAGCTGGGAAACCCTCGAGCCGGATTCGGATCGTGTGCGTCTCCATTTGCTGCACCTCATCGTTTCGCATCATGGCGAGCTCGAGTTCGGTTCTCCTGTTGTGCCGAAGACACCGGAAGCGCAGGCGCTGCATTACATTGATAATCTCGACGCGAAAATGGAAATGTTTGAGCGTGGTTATCAGGTCGCGGGAGAGCTCGGGAAGAATGTCTATGACCGCGTCCGTCCGCTGCCGGGACGGCTTATCGCGCCTCTCGCCAAGGTGGAGGCACCTGTTTCACCGGAGCCCGCGCCTGCACCCGAGCCTGAATCTGCACCTGAATCTGCACCTGAATCTGCACCTGAATCTGCACCTGAATCTGCACCTGAATCTGCACCTGATCCTGATCCGGTTGAGCAGGTCGAAGCAGAACAGAAACCGGCCCCTGAACCGGTTCCGGAGCCTCCTGAGGAAGCGCCTGAATCGCTCTCGGTCGCCGGCGATGGACTGCCTATCCCGCTGCCGGTCGAGGATGACGGGGAGAGACCCGATCCGTTTTAGTCAGCCCGGGCAGGTCATTCGACATTCAAATCGACCATGAGGTCGTCCGAAATCGATTCCACGAGATTGCAGAGAGCTTCGACGTTGGCGTCCTGTGGAATTTCGATGCGGGCGTGGGTTTTGAAAAGGCGCTCCCCTGACATGGGGGCATCGGTGCAATCGGTCGCGAGTTCGACGATGCCGGCTCCCTGAGCGGCGAGTGTTTTTGAAATCTCACTGACAATGCCCTGTCGATCGCTCCCGACGACTTCGAGGAGAATCGTCCTCATCGGTTCATTCACCAAGTCCGCCGTTTCATTGGCGCGGACCACTGATGTTTTCAATCCGACTTCCTCGAGCGTGGAAAGGGATGACTCCAGTTCACTGAGTGACTCGGGCGGAAGAGAAACCTGCACCATTCCTGAAAACTGTCCTGCCAGTCGAATCATCCGGCTGCCTTCCCAGTTTCCTGACGCATGACGGATCACTGAGGCAAGGTTTTCGACAAGTCCTTTTCGATCAGGACCAATGATAGAGACGATGACGTGCATAAGGCCAGTCTAACGGAGCCCCGAAATCCCGTCCAGATTTTCGTGGTCGGAATTCAGCTCAGGTCAGGTTGCCGGAATGAACCGTTGAGCAACCAGGGTGAGTCCGAAGCAGGCGAGACAGGCAACGGCGGCCTGCCAGTTCGCGAAGGCGACAATGGAGGCATCGTAGAAAGCGATTCCGGCGATCGCGAAGGCGATTCCTTTGGGAACTTTTTCATGGAGCGCTTTCAGCATGATGACGAGCCAGGACCAGACCCCGAAAACCCCGACGACGATGAGCGCTATTTTGGCGGGGTTCGGCTCGGGAGCGAGGAGGCGGGAGCCGAAAAGCGGGAATAAAACCGGGATCATCAGCATGATGCGGGCGCCGAAAGGAAGTCCTCGCGGCGTTTTGAGGTGTTCGGAGCGAGCCGCAAGCGTCAGCCCCGCGATGTAAAGAACGACTCCGAAGGCGACGATGTAGACCGGCTCGGGCATCTCGATCCCCGCCGTATTGGTGACGACGGCACTGCCGGCCCCGAGGTAAACGAGGGAGCGGCAAATTCCCATGATGATGACCGAGCCCGCCCAGCGTTTGTGGAGCCAGTTGTAGAGTAGGATCGCTAAAATCAATCCGCCGATGAGGAAGGGCTGAACGCCCGTGAAAAGGAAGAGAAGCGCGGCCCCGGCAATCATCTGGATCGATCCTACCGCCCAGACCGCCGTGACCGAAATATGTCCTGCCGCGATGGGGCGGTCCGGTGCGTTTTCTTTGTCCCAGCCTGCGTCGAAGGCATCATTCAGGGTCATTCCGGCGAGATAAAGCAGGCTCATTCCCGCGAGAATCCAGAGGAGTTCGATGTTCCAGACACCGCCTGAGAGAAACCAACCGACAGCGACATTGGTCCAGATTGTGGGGAGATTGGAGATCCGACCGAGAATGAGGAGGGTTCGTAGAATGCTGGATTCCTTCATTTGCAAAAGCTGAAATGGAAATCGACCAGCGTAGCTCGACCGACGTGGCCGGGAAGTGGCAACTCCACAAGGATTCGAACCTTGACAAACAGAACCAAAATCTGTTGTGCTACCGTTACACCATGGAGTTACACGGGAGGGGACTATTACGTGGAAATTTCAGGGAATCAAGTAGCCAGAATGATAATTTTTCACTGAGTTTCCGGAGGAGATAGGGGAATTATTTAATTGGCAATGGTTTAACTCCCTATCAGGATTTCTCCATGCTGTCTTCCACGGTCAAAAAACGCTCTGTTCTGATACTCTTATTGGCTCTGTTCTGGGCTTCGAGCGGGTATTCACAGCACGACGCGCAACGCAATGCGATGCAGGCGCTTGCGAAGAAAAGTGAAAAGGGATTCTCAAGAGCGTTTCTCAATCCAAAGGTCGACTCGGGCGAAGCGGAAACTTTATTTGTGGGCATGCTCAAGTTGCTGGCAGAGGATCAGGTTGACGATGCGATCCTTGTCGCCCGGAAAGCGCTGGAGCTCGGCATTCCACCGGGGCGGTTCTTTGCAGGCCCCTTTAATCTGACTTCGAAATTGCGGGATCATGAGGACTTCGGGAGTTTGCCCGGGATCGACGGGGTCGGGCCCATCATTCACGGACCGATGCTGGGTGATATCACCGCTACGGGCGCCAAGGTCTGGGTGAGGACGAAAGGGCCCGAAACCTACCACCTCATCGTCGGTGAGAACTCGAAAGAGGCAGTGGAAACGGAGCGAATCACGTTCTCTCCGGAGAATAATTTCACCGGGGTCTTTCAAATTGAGAATCTGAAACCGGACACGGAGGTGACCTGTTTCATCCGCAGCGATGACGTCGCTCTTTTCCCGGGGGAAGAGGCAATCACCTTTCGCACCCGGCCGGCAGTGGGAACTGCTTCTTCATTCAAGGTGGCTTTCGGGGGTGGGGCCGGGTTTGTCCCCGAGTGGGAATACATGTGGGACACGATCCGCGGATTCAAGCCGGACGCGATGCTCATGTTGGGTGACAACGTCTACATCGATCAGCCGGAGCACATCCAAACTCACGACTACTGCTACAGTCGTCGTCAGAACCGCCCCGAGTGGCGCCGTTTCATTCGCGAAGTCCCGATCTATTCGATCTACGATGATCACGATTTCGGGGTGAATGACTGCATTCCCGGGCCTGAAATCGAAAAGCCGGCCTGGAAGCGCCGGGTATGGAACACCTTTCGGGAGAACTGGGCGAACCCGGGATACGGCGGGGGCGAAAAGCAGCCCGGTTGCTGGTATGATTTCCCGATCGGTGATGTGCAGTTTTTCATGCTCGATGGCCGCTACTACCGCGACCTTGAGGGCGGAAGCATGCTCGGACCGGTTCAGAGGCAGTGGCTTCTTGCCGGTCTTTCGAACTCCACGGCAACCTTCAAAGTGGTCGTCTCACCGGTTCCCTTCACCCCGGACATCAAGCCCGGCAGTAGCGACCCCTGGGACGGATTTCCTGAAGAGCGGGAGAAAATCTTTTCCCACATTGAGACGAATCGTATCGATGGGGTTTTTCTGGTCTGCGCTGATCGCCATCGAACTGATCTGAGAAAAACGGAGCGCCCCGACGGCTACACCCTGTATGAGTTCGAAAGCTCGAGACTGACCAACAAGCACGTCCACGAGGTCGTGAAAACGGACGGTCTCGTCTGGGGATACAACGAGAAATGCTCCTTCGGACTCATGGAGTTCGACACCACGAAGGAAGACCCCGAGGTGCGTTTCAAGGCCATCGACATCGACGGGAAGGAGCAGGGGAATTTCCTTCTGAAAGCGAGCGATCTCCAGCTACCATAGCCCTGCCCTCAGCATGGTCGCGTCCGGATGGAGTGGTGCGATGAATTTGTCCCACGCCGGAAACTCAATGATTTGAATGATTTCTGAGCTCTCTTGCCCATTTAATTTTATGGAAATTATATTAAAGTATGGTTTATTAAGTGGTTTTGAGTGCATCAGCCTCCAGTCATGACTACAAAGCGATACGCAACCGATCCATCAAGTCGGCTGTGTTGACCTCGTTGGCGTCTAAAATGGGGTCCGCTTTATTGCAATTGGTCTCCCTGCCGCTGGCCGCAAAGGTGCTTGGAAAAACGGAGTTCGGGATCTACGCGACGATCTCCATGACCATCACCCTGATTGTCCTGTTGGAACTGGGAGTCGGCCCGGCGCTGGCATTGGGGATTTCGAATGCCAATGCGCGTAAGGATCGGAATACAGAGCGCAAGTATTACACGACGGCGCTGGCGCTCATTGCCGGATTTGCCCTTCTCGGCGCGGCCATCGTGGGCGTGGTGATTTCGCTGGTTCCGATTGAGGTTCTCTTCGGAGCCAACTACGCGGGACTGGAAAGCGTCATGATTCCGGGACTCGTCGTCGGGCTTTGCCTCTACACCTGCGAGCTGATTTTGAGCCACACCGATCAAACCCGCGAGGGCTACATGGAATCAAATCATTCCAATGCCTGGGGCGCAGTTGGGAATGTTTTGTCTGCAGCCTGCGTGGGATATATTGCCGTGTCAGGAGTGGCGACGGTTCAACTTCTTCTCATCGCGGTTTTCGGGCCCCATGTTTTAGTGCGGGTGACCAACACCGTTTTCCTACTTCGAAAGCGCGCGTATTTGCTGCCGAAGGTTGAGAACTTCGAGCGGAAGATTGCGGGAAGGATTCTCAAGGATGGTCTTGCCCTTTCCGTTTCCTACGCGCTCACCGTTATGGTCGAGTTCAACCTCTGTGCTCTCATTGTCGGGCGGATCGCAGGTCCGGATGAGGTGGCAATGTTTCAGGTTTTCGTCTCTGTCACGATTGCGCTGAACGGGTTTATTCTCATGATCATGAGTCCGATGCGGCCCGCCGTGATCGATGCCTGGGCCAAGGGGGATCGCTCCTGGATTCTTTCGGCGGTATCAAAGATTTACATTTACACGCTGGCCTTTGCCCTGCTCGCCGGACTTGGTGCGATTTTTGTCGGTCCATGGGCGTTGCCAAAATGGTATGGCGAAGCGTTCGCGCCTCCCGCGTCGCTTTTTGTCGCGTTCTCTTTCTACTTTCTGGCGAATGCGTGGCGCCGGTGCAATCAGCCTCTTGTTGTCAGTGTTGGACGGGTCATTGGGTCCGTGAAATACACTCTGTTTGAAATCGGGCTTACGATTCTGGCGGCCGTTGTCGGAATGTACTATGGCGGTTTGACTGGGTTGTGGCTGGGCGTCGCTCTCTCTATCACTGCCGCAACCGGCTGGGCATTCCCGATGATTTTCTGGAAGGCAATCCGGTCTGTTTCAGAACGGACAGAGGAAGGTGATCCCGGCGAAGTTTCCAATCCAGTCACCACCTAGGCGTATGGAGAAAACTCATTTATCTGCCTCTTCTGAGAAGTCTGCCGTGTCCTCGCTCGTGAAGATGGTGAAACGCTGTGTGCCGGACTCTGTGAAGCTTGCTTCGAAAGCGCGCTTACGCCCCGGAGGACGTATCGGACTGAATCTTCCTGACCGGATCTTTCTTGAACAGGTTTCCATTCCCTGGTTTGCAGAGCAGGAGGAGACCCGTTCCGTTTTAGATGTGGGCACCGATTGGTATACCTGGAAGTACGAGGTGCTTTTTCCGGGGATGGAGTACCAATCGATCGACTTTGATGCGGCGAAGGCGAAGTTTGCCTCTCCCAATCATGTCGTCGGATCGATTCTCGAGCTGGATCAGTATTTTGAAGAGAACAGGTTTGATCTCATTATCTGTAACGGCGTTTTCGGATGGGGTGTCGACGATTGCGCTGATATCGAGACAGCAGTGTCTCAGTTTTTCAGGGTGTTGCGTCCCGGCGGCTACCTCGTCATTGGTTGGAATGATAACGACGATCATCGACCGGAAGGCTTTGAGAAAACGGATGTAAAGGGATTTGAGCGATTTGTGTTACCTCCCATTGAATCCGATCACTTCAATTCCGCGGGCTCCAATCGGCATCAGTTCCGATTCTACCGCTCGGTGAAATCAGCGTCTGTTTCATCACAGCATGAAACGATTCTCTGACTGATTTTATCTAACGCAGAAATAAGAAATCAGCGGTCGCGAGGAGGGCTCCCACTATCTCTTCAAGCGATTCCTCTTTGGCTGAGTTTGCCTCCCGCTCGGTCGGTGCCCGGGTCAGGATGCCAAGAAAAAGCGCTTCGATTTGATCTCCTTTCCCGGGAATACTCCGGATTTTGCGCAGTAGCGCAGAGTAGGGATTCATCACAGCCTCTGCGAGTTCCCCGTTGTGAATCGCGAGTGACTGCGGGATCGAGGCATTTCTATTAGCATTGGCGATGCTCTGTCGATCCGATTGGCCGAAGGTTCTCAGGAAGTGACCCCGGGGGGCCGGGGAACTCAGTTCGCTGGCGCGGTAGAGTTTTGCGTGAGATGATTTCCACTGCAGAAACGTCTTCTTCGGTCCGATCTCTTCGGATCTGATCTTATCCAGCGCACTCCTCATGCTTTTCCGGCGGGCGAGGAGTTCGGCTGCTTCCGGGCACGGGGCGCGCCCTCTCCGTCGCGCGAATTCCCGGCCTTCGGAAGTGCGCAGCCATGCCTCTACCGATTCCGTGGATTTTCCGTCAAATTTGGAGGCCCGGATTCTGAGATCGTCGACAATGAGAGTCACGAAGGTATCCCAAATTTGCTCCGCACTGAGCCGTCGAAGAAAAGGGGCCTCAAAGTAGACCTGGTCTCCCGGGGAATAGGATCGTGTTAGGGGTTCCCGCTGCCAGGCTTTGGACTTCATGACAGTGGAGAGGAATTGTTTCACATCGTAGTGATTCGTTCTCATCGTCTCAATCAACTCCGACTCGAGGGCTGGATTGTAAGCGACTGTTTCATCGCGAAGATCGTCAAGAGGCGGGGGGACCAGTCCGGCGCCGAACAGTTGTTCCCAGAGGCGATTCACAATGACCCGGGTGAACCGGGGATTGGCGGGCGAGGTCAGCCAGTTGGCAAAAGTCTCCATGGGGAGTTCGGCGGGATTTACCCTGACTGATTCACCAAAAGCTGTGGAGGCGGCGATCTCAGTAAGAGGCTCAGCGTCAGTGTATTGATAGTCGTGTGGAAGTCTAAGAGGATGCTTCCAGCTCGTGACGGTTCCAAACCGCATCGGAATCGTCAGTCGGTTGATGTCCGATTTTTCGGGCCCCTTGATCTGAAGGTAAATATCCGGATACTTGCTCGCGCGAACTTTGTAGGCGAACGCGGCCATCTCGTAGAAATCCTTTTGCGTCCATTGGTCGAAGGGATGGTTGTGGCATTGTGCGCATTCCATCCGCGTTCCCGCAAAGACTTGCATGAGACCGCTAAAATTCTCCAGTGGCATTCCAAAATCGCGGAGGTAAAATCCCACGGCACCGGCGTTTTCCTTTTCCCAGATATTACCCTGTCGACTCAACAGATTCCGAACGAACTGGTCGTAGGGAATATTTTCCTCGAGTGAATCGAGCAGCCACTGTGAATATGCCTGTCCCGTGATGCCGCTCCGTGTAATCTCAAGATCCGTCGAGATTCGAAGCAGGTCGGCCCAGAAATGAAACCAGTGTTTCGCGTAGCCTTCGGAGTCGAGGAGGGAGTCGATAAGGCGAGGGCGTTTCTCAGGATCGGTTGAGCTGAGAAACCGGTTTGCTTCGGTCAGGGTGGGGGCGCGACCGATCGCGGTGAAATAGACGCGTCTCAGAAATGTGGTTTCAGAGGCGGCCGGGGGAAGCTCGATCTGATGTGCCGAACAATCGTCCGCAATCTTTTCATCGATGCCGGCTTCAACCGGAAGGCTGAAGAGAAATATAAGAAAGAAAAGTTCGCAGAGGTTGCGCATCGGTGGCCGGAATTTACAAAGGTTACCGGCCTGCCGCAAGGATCGTCAACGGTCAATCCCACGTGGTGGCGGTAGGGGGGGGATCGTGCTGGATGGGGGTATGGCCCTATCTGCGCCACACGGTCGGCTTGTCTTACCGATTTGAGTTTTCTACGCTCACGGTGAATTGGATTCATGAAGTCACTGTTTGCCGCCATCATTTTCTGCTCCTTTGCCCTCCCTCTTGAGGCGGAAACGATTCTCGGAGGTGTCGCCAAAGTGGATATCACGCGGGCAGGAGAGGATGCCGGGGAGAACCCTCTCTGGGCGAAAGCGCTCGTTCTCAGTAGGGGAGATACTCACGTTGTTATCGTGACAGTTGACGCGGTCGCAATCGCAGAAATCGGCTCGATCCGGGATCCGTATTTGGCTAATGTTAGGTCAGAGCTGCAAAAATCGATTGGGGTGCCGCCTCAATCCATTATTATCAATGCGAGTCATTGCCACGGGATCGTTGCTCCGGATGTGGAGGCCAAAACGATTGAAGCGGTGACGAAGGCCTGGGAGAAAAGGGTCCCGGTGAAGACGGGCGTTGCATCGGGAACTGAGAACAGCATTTCAATCAACCGGCGGCTTCGGCTCAAAAGTGGAAGGGAGAGTGATGTGCGTCACGCCTACGCATTGCCGAATGACGAAGAGGTCGCATCGGTGGGCCCGATTGATCCGGAGATCGGAATTCTCCGCATTGATAGAATGGAGGACGGCGAGCCTCTCGCGCTTGTATACAATTTTGCCTGCCATCCCATCATGGGGATTCCCAGTGGCGGCAATACAGCGGATCTCTCAGGATTTGCCTCCAATGTGATTGAGCGCAATCTGGGTGACGGGAAGGCGATGGCGCTCTTTGTTCAGGGTTGCGGGGGCGACATCAATCCGGTTCTCTACAAGTCGGTGACTCAGCCGCGCGACGGGGAGCCGCTTGGAACCCGCCTCGGCCTGAGTGTTCTCGAAGCAGCGCGGCGGATCGAGACACAACCCGGAGGAGGTTTGTCATTACTTGCCCGAAACGTTTCCCTGCCGAGAGCCGACCTCGCAGAGCGAATCGCTGAGATGGAGAAAGAGATCGACGAACTCCTTATTTCACTGAAAGGGACGACGCTGAATTTTGAAACCTTTCTCCCGCTATTCGTGAAATACCAAATGTCAGGGGAGTATCCCTCGGCGACGTCCTATCGCTATCTCCAGGATGAGCTCCTGCAACGCGAAGATTGGAAGAAGCTCGATTCCGATAACCGGAAAGCAATGGAAGCTTACCTGAAGAATATCCGCTCGATGGAAGAATTAACCCGGAAGCAGATCAACCTCGCTCTGATACGAAAGCATCAGGCCCGCAATGTGAAAGCGGGAGAGACGGTCGAAGCTGAGGTCGTGGCTCTCGGCGTGGGGAATTTTAAAATGGTCACTTTTCCCGCCGAGCTGACCGTGCCGATCGGGCTGAATATTAAGAAGAACTCTCCTCACAAACACACCTATGTCGCGGGATACACCAACGGGTATCTCTATTACGCGCCAACTGCGAGTCAGCTCGAGAATCGGGGCGGAGCGCAGGAAGACAGTGATTGTCTGCTCGCGCCGGAATGGCAGGCGATATTCGAGGACCTCGCTCTCTCGCTTCTCGAAAAACTTTAGAAACCTGAAAACCACATGAAAACACCCCTCAACAACCCCACGGACCGCCGTCATTTTCTCAAAACAGCAGGAGCGGCAACAGCCGGTGTCATTGTCGCCGTCCCCGGTTCTGCCCGCGCCGCTGACGGCGCGACGATCATTGAAACCAAAGTGATTTCGCAGCAACCCGAGTATTATCACGGGTGGTCTACCGTGACCCGGCGGAAGAACGGTGAGCTTTGGCTGACCTGGTCAGGAGGACGCGTTGCCCATGTTTGTCCGTTCGGCCAGGTCCACGCGATGACTTCGAAGGATGACGGTAAAACCTGGACGTGGCCCCGCGTGTTACTCGACGGAGCAATCGACGACAGAGACTCGGGTGTTCTCGAGACGGCAAAGGGAACTCTTATTGCGACTACCTTCACGTCGCTCGCCTATGAGCCTTACATCGAGAAAGGCAAGCGGATGAGTGAACTGGGAGAGGGGGGCTGGCAGACAAAGGACTTTGGTGAAAAGGAGCTGAAGCAGTGGATGGCGTGCAATGACCGGCTCACTCCGGAAGAGCGGAAGGCGGAACTCGGCGTCTGGGCGATTCGCTCGGAAGACGGTGGAAAAACCTGGGGGGAACGGCTTCCGACAGTGGTTAACAGTCCACATGGACCGACTCAACTGAAGGATGGTCGTTTGCTCTATGCCGGCAAGATGCTCTGGAGCGAAGGCAAAAAAATAGGTGTTTGTGAGTCGAAGGACGATGGCAAAACCTGGCAGTGGCTCGCTGATATTCCCGCGAGGGAGGGGGATAATCCCGAAACGCAATATCATGAGCTGCACGCCGTTGAAGCGGCGGACGGGACGCTCATTGCCCAGATTCGAAATCACAGCGCCGAGAATAAAAGCTGGACCCTGCAGACCGAGTCAAGTGATGGCGGAAAGACATGGTCAATTCCGCATCCCATTACTTTCGGGATCCCCTCGCATCTCTTGAAACTGCGCGATGATCGTCTCCTCATGACCTATGGGCATCGTCGTGCGCCCTATGGAAATCAGGCGCGTATCAGCGCTGACAATGGCAAGACCTGGGGGGAACCGATGATTATTTCCGGTGACGGGGCGGGTGGCGATCTCGGTTATCCGAGCACCGTTGAACTCGATGACGGAAGTCTCGTCACGGTTTGGTATGAGAAGATGAAAGGATCGTCACTCGCGGTGTTGCGTCAGGCGCATTGGAGACTGGCATAGGCTAGTTTCCAATTGCTTCACTGGTCGCTTCGGCTTCCTCTTCGTCGTCGTGGTAGTATTCACGCGGGCGGTAGAGCTTGGCGACGATCATGAAGGCCAGCGCTGCGGCGAGCATGAGCCCGGTGAAGAACCAGAAGTAGTGCGCTCCTTCCAGCCGGACTCTCCCTCCCACAAAATAGTCTGTGGAGATGGAGGGGCCTTCTTTTGCGGCTTCCGCTTTCGTGGTCACGCCGAGTTCTTTTTTCTTCTTTTCCAACCAGGCTTCTTCAGGCTGGAATTTCTGCATGAAGGCGGCGAAGCCCGAGGGACTGCTCTCTGTCGGAATCGAAATTGAGATGATCGCTCCCTGATCCCAGGGAGTCAGTTCCTTTCCGTCCGGCCCATCGCTCGTGACACGCATCCGGTAGCGATCCAACAAGGTGAATTGATAGGGATTGCCCCACGGATCTTTCGCTCCGGCGAGGATCGTATTGCCCTGTTCGGCTGACAATGCGGTGTGGCTCTGGGCGGCGGCGGCCTCTGAGATTTTTGAGGCAATGTTAGCGAGGGCTTCTTTTCCGTGAAACCCGAGCTCCGTCCGGCTTCCCTCTTTATCGAAGGTAACAACAATATCGTCATCGGTTCCTGTCTTCCCGTCGAAGCCGCCGTGTGAAATTTCGGTTCCCGCGCCGGAAAGCTCTGCCGTGGGATCTTTGACCTGAATGAAATGGTTGATTTGAGCGGTGACCTGATTGCCCAGGGAAACAGCAAAGAGGAACAGAGCCATCACGACCGATTTCATCGCCTTGGGAGCCTGCGTGTAACTGAATTCGAGGCAGACAATGGACACCATTACTTCCGAGGCAGTCAGGGCGACGTAGGCGATGAGTTGCCACGAAATGGAAGGGGCTTCTCCACTGTCGATCTTCATCTGCGCAATGGAAACGAGGGTGAAAGAAATCACCATGATGAAGAGCCCTATCCCAATTTTGCGAAGAGGGGTGAGGGGGAATACCCGGTCGACCAGCGGATAGAGAACGTAGGAAAAGAGAGGGATGAAAGTGAGAATGAGGATGGGGTTGAGCGCCTGAATCTGACTGGGGAGCCATTCCACGCCGAACCAGTTGAGGTCCATATTCCGGGCCTGAAGCACCCAGGATGAACCGCTTTGATCATAGAGGGCCCAGAAGATCGCGACGAAGATGTAGATGGTGGAAAGTTTCAGAATCGCTCCGATGCCTTCTTTGCTGAAGAGTTCACGATGAAACTGTTTCCCGCCCGGGGGGATGTGGACGAACTTGTGTCGACCGATCCAGAAAACCAGCGTTGCGAGAGCCATGAGCACTCCGGGGACACCGAAGGCGAGGTGCGGACCATACCATTCCAGTAGCCAGGGGGTCAGAAGGGTTGAGAAGAAGGCGCCGAGATTGATCGACCAGTAAAACCAGTTGAAGACGCGGGGAAGGAGGTGGCGGTTTTGAGCTCCGAACTGATCACCGACATGGGCGGAGACGCAGGGCTTAATCCCTCCGGAACCGACGGCGATGAGCCAGAGGCCGGCCATGAGCCAGGTTCCCGCTTCGCCTGCCATGCCCATCAATGCGAGGGCACCGTGTCCGAGGCAGTAAACCACTGACAGGGTCATAATAATCCGGTATTTCCCGAAAAAGAGGTCGGCGAGGAGTGCGCCGAGGACAGGCGTCAGGTAGACCAGCGAGACGAAGTGGTGAAAGCGCTCCGTCGCCTCCGCGTCGGCCATTTGGATGCCGGCTTTATCTCCCATGAGCCACAGGTAGTTCACCATGAAGATGGTGAGAATCGTCCGCATCCCGTAGAAACTGAAACGTTCCGCCGCTTCGTTCCCGATGATGTAGGGGATGCCGGGTGGCATCTTTTCGGTGCGAAGAGCAGAAGTCTTGTAATTCGACATGACTACGTTTTCGCACGTAGGGCGCTGCGATGCAATCGCGCAGATTTAATGCTGCCCTTTCGGCAGAGCGATGTTGCTGGGCGAGACGTCGGTTTGATAAATTCCGAGGCTCTCCAGTTCACGAATCGCGGCGAGAACCTCGGGCCAATGCTCGCTCCCGAACTGGTTTTCCTTGTCTGAGTGCCACGCCTGATCGAATGGCGGAAAGTAAGCGGGGAGCTCGTCGAGGTAGGCGCTTGCGAAATCGAGGCAGAAAGGGCGGTCGACGAGTGTCATTTCAATGATCTTCTCTTCGGTGTCGAAGTCTATTAATAGAGGAACTGCAAACGACCCGATTCGGATGATTTTGGACTCTTCGAGACGATGGTAAACGGCGAGTTCTCTTTCAAATGGCGCTTCATCCTCAAACACCTTCGCAGCCGTGAGCCAGTTGCCCGTTCTGCCGATTACCGTGAAAACCCGGCCATGAATTCCGAAGCCGATTTGCTTTCCTAAGTCCAAGGTGTTACGCTGACAATATCGTTCTACCGCTTCTCTGGACATGCCCGGTCATTCTGCCATTATTGAAATGAAGTTGCGAACCAACAATCGCAATTTTTCAGTTTCCCACTCAGGACGGGATTTTCTGATCCTGAAGGAGCCTGCTTCATTTCCTGCCGGTGCAGCAGTTTTTTCTGTTACGATTGATGGTGAGACCACTGAGTATCCTTCTCAGGTGGAGGCTCTGGCTGACGATATTCGAGTCGTTTCGTCCAGGTCGGAACCTTCGGCGCAGATGGTTGCCGAGCCCTGAGCGCTTCGCTTACCCCTCGATCACTTTTCGTGCCCAGGCGGCGGCACCGAGAACGCCGGCGTCGTCTTCGAGTTCGGCGGCTACGATTCTAAAGCTGTCCTTGTAGGTATTGAGAACCCGGTCCTGCGTCGCCTGACGGACCGTATCGAGGTAGATGTCGGGCATCGCTTCGACGAGCCCTCCCCCTAACACGATCACATCCGGTGCCATGAGATGGACGATTGTCGCGACCCCGCAACCAAGGAGACTCGCGGAACGTCTCACGATGTGCTCGATTTCCTCGTCGCCGGCTTCGATCGCAGCGGCGAGTTTTCCGCTCGTGATTTTTGAAATATTCGTTCCGCAGCTGCTGAGCAGATTGGGAGCGAGACCACGGTAGGCGGCTCTGGCGGCATCGGTCGCGATCTTGAGACGTGAGCATTCCATTTCCAGAGTGGTTCCATCTTCCCCGTGGCCTGAGGTTTCCGGAAAGAGCGGGATATGACCGAGCTCCATGCAGGAGAGAGAGGCCCCTTGAAGCATCTTCCCGTTGATAACCGCACCGGCACCGATCCCGGTTCCCGGAAAAATACCGACGGCACAGCGGGCTTCGCGGGCCGCGCCTTCTTCATATTCGGCGTAAACGCCGGCGTCGACATCGTTGCAGATCACGGCGCGGCAATCGAAGGCCTCCCCGATGCTGTCTTCGATGGGCACATTGCGCCAGCCGAGGTTGGGTGCTTCGACGAGGGTTCCCGTTTCCGGATTGATCGGTCCGGGGCAGCCCACCCCGATTCCGGCGATCTGAGATGGTTTCGCTCCGGCATCCTCAAGGGCTTCTTCGATGACCGACTCCATCCGTGAGAGCCCGGCCTCGGAGCCTTTTGCCCCCTGCGTTTTCTGTTTCGATTTGCCAAGGGTCTGGTAATCGTCGTTGAAAACTTTGGCGAGCATCTTGGTTCCGCCGAGATCGAATCCAACCCATACCCGGCCGGAGTAAGTTTTAACCTTTTTCTTGCTCATGAAATAATGCGTTTTGCTTCTTCGCGGGCCCAGAGGTCGGCGTCGATGAGAGTTTCAAGTGTGGGGTGTTCGGCTACCTCGTGATTCGACATCACGGTCTCCACGGTTTTCCAAATGCCGGGAAAGCTGAGATTGCCTGAAAGAAAAGTGCTTACGGCCACTTCATTGGCCGCGTTGAGAACAGCAGGAAGAGTGCCGCCGGTGGTGCCGGCTTCTTTGGCGAGGTTGAGCGCGGGAAAGTCTTCGTAGCGCGGTCGTTCGAAGTCGAGTTTTGCGAGTTCGGCAAAGTCGAGCGGGGTCAGGGTGTTCGGAACCCGCTCCGGCCAGGTGATCGCATACTGAATCGGGAAGCACATATCGGTCGTGCTCAGTTGCGCGAGAATTGAGCCGTCGATGAATTCGACCATGCTGTGTACGATGCTCTGGGGGTGGACGATGACGTCAACCCGTTCCATTTCGATGTCGAAGAGCCAGCGGGCTTCGATCATCTCGAGGCCTTTGTTAAAAAGCGTCGCTGAGTCGATCGAGATCTTCTGACCCATCTCCCAGGTGGGATGCTTGAGGGCGCGCGCGACAGTGACATCGGAGAGTTCGCTGGAGGG
Source organism: Verrucomicrobiales bacterium (assembly GCA_029213065.1). Lineage (GTDB taxonomy): Bacteria > Verrucomicrobiota > Verrucomicrobiia > Verrucomicrobiales > DEV007 > Arctic95D-9. Next base: position 20,817 of record JARGPH010000025.1, read on the forward strand.
GAGTTCACGGAAAGGGCCTCCTGATGCGGTGAGGATGAGCCGCGATACGTCGCTCGCAGGCTTCCCTTCGAGGCATTGAAAGATCGCGTTGTGCTCCGAGTCGACCGGGAGGATTTTGACACCCTTTTCTCTCGCTGCGTTCATGACCTGTTCGCCTGCCATGACCAGAATCTCTTTGCTCGCAACCGCGATATCTTTCCCGGCCTCGATCGCAGCGAGGGCGGGCCGGAGTCCTGCCACGCCAACAATGGCGATGAGAACGATGTCGGCCTCGGGCAGGGTGGCGAGCTCGATGAGCCCTTCTTCACCGGCGTGGAGGGTGACGGAGTCGTCGACCTTCGTTTTGAGGTGACTCAACCCTGTCGGGTCATAGAGGCAACCCTGTTGAATCCCGAATTCATTGAGTTGATCGGCCAGCGAATCGACGCTGCGATTCGCAGCGAGACCGATCAGTTCGATCCGGTCAGGGAGGTCCCGCGCCACTTTGAGGCTGCTCTCACCGATCGAGCCGGTAGAGCCGAGGACGACGACTTTTTTTCGAGGCGGGCCTTCAGGCATATCAGTTCAGCCGAAAATGAGCAGGTAAATGTAGAGCAGGGGCGCCGTGAAAATGACGGAGTCTATCAAATCCAGAAAGCCGCCGATTCCCGGCATGAGCTGCCCGCTGTCTTTGGCTTCAAGACTGCGCTTGAGGATCGATTCGGCGAGATCACCGAGAACAGCAACCAGTCCGAGAATAATCGCGAGAATCGCTGCGTGAACAGGGGTGATGATAGGGACGTAGTCCCCTGCGAGGAAGTAGAAGGAAAAGCTCCCGATGAGGGCGAAAAGGATCGCGCCTCCGAATCCCTGCCAGGTCTTGCCGGGGCTGACGTGAGGCGCCATTTTATCCCGACCGATCATCGATCCGACGAGGTAGGCCCCCATATCCGTGAGTTTGGTCACGGCAATGAGAAAGGCGACGTAGAAATGGGCTGAGGGATTGCCGTTGATATCGGTGAGCGGCAGCATGAGCAGCTTCGGAACGAAGCTGAAGAGAATCACGCAGTAGATGAATCCGAAGATGGTCGCGGCAATTTCGTCGAGGGTGCGAAATCCTTCGAGCGGGTAGCGCATTCGCTCGAGGACAACAAGGGTGACGAGCAATGAGATCGCCAGTCCGTCCAACTCCGCGAGCCAGGCGGGCTCGAATCCCCAGAAGGGGGCAAAGAGGAGAATAATGTAGGCAACGGTGACTCCGTAGGTTTGCCAGCGGAAGCGCCGGAAGCCGCGGATGGGGAAGAGCCTGAAGTATTCAATGAGCGCCCCGAGCATGAGGATCGCAAAGAGCACCGCGTAGAGCCAGTCCTGCGAAGACCAGAATGCCACTGAGACTATCACGAGCAGACAGACGGTACTGATGAGACGATTCACAAAGGTGCGTCGCTTGGAAATCGCGCCTTTTTCAGCGGGGGGCGATTCGTTGGGTGCTTCGTCGGCTGAAGAGTCCGGCATGGGTCGGGTTCCTGAAAAGTATGAAACAATGCACAAGGGGAGTTGGCAATGAATAAAACGGAAATCCGGTGACTGGTTTGTCCCGTCGAAAGAGTTGCGAAACTGCCGTTTTGGCCCGATTACTGCCTCATTATGGCCAAAAAACCAGTCGTTCTGATTATTCGTGATGGGTGGGGTGACAACCCCGCAGGTGCTGAAATGGCAGAAAAAGTGGGGGATTGCCCTCGCCTTGCCAACACGCCGTTTACCGACGAGATGCACGCGAAGTATCCGGTGGCTCACTTGAGCTGCAGCGGGCTGGACGTCGGGCTTCCCGAAGGTCAGATGGGTAATTCCGAGGTCGGGCACCTCAATTTAGGTGCCGGACGCGTTGTTTATCAGGACTTTACCCGTATCAATAAGACGATTGATGACGGCGAGCTTTCCTCGAACGCGATTCTCAAAGAAGCTTTCGCAAAGGCATCGGGATCGAGGCTTCACCTTCTCGGGCTCGTTTCTGACGGTGGGGTTCACAGTCATCAGGACCATCTCTGCGCGCTTGCTTCAGCAGCGAAAGAGGCCGGGGTGAACGATATTATGGTGCACGCCATCACCGACGGGCGCGATACTTCACCGACCGGAGGTAAAAAATATTTGAGCTATTGTGAGGACAAACTCGCTGAGTCAGGTGCCAAAATCGTTACCGTGATCGGTCGCTACTTTGCGATGGATCGCGACAAGCGCTGGGACCGGATCAAGCTCGCCTGGGATGCGATTGTGTATGGGAAAGGTGAGGCGAAGAACATCCTCGCTTCCGAGGCCGTTGCGGAGAAATACGCGGAGGATGTCACCGACGAATTCATGAAGCCGATGGTTTTCGATGCCGTCGATGAGCAGCGTGTCCGCGATGGCGATGTCGTACTGTTTTTTAACTTCCGCGCCGACCGGGCCCGCGAGTTGAGTATCGCCTTTTTGAAAGAGGATTTCGACGGGTTTGAGCGCGGAGCGGTTCCTCAGGTCGGTTATTACACGATGACCGAGTATGACGAGACCTACGGTTGTCCTGCGGTTTTTCCTCCGGAGGAACTTACGAACACACTCGGCGAAGTGGTTTCGAGAGCGGGTCTGACTCAGCTTCGAATTGCGGAAACGGAAAAATACCCGCACGTGTCCTTTTTCTTCAACGGTGGTATTGAGTTGGAGAATGCCGGTGAAGATCGGCAGATGCTTCAGTCGCCACAGGATGTTGCGACCTATGATGAGAAGCCGGAGATGTCCGCTGAAGGGGTCACTCAGACGATTCTGGATCGCATCGAGAATTACGACATGGCGATCATCAACTATGCAAACCCCGACATGGTGGGACACACCGGCAGTGTTCCCGCTGCGATCAAAGCGGTTGAGTGCATTGATGACTGCGTTCGTCGCGTCGTCGAGAAAGTGCTCTCGCTTGGTGGTAAACTCCTTATCACCGCTGACCACGGCAACTGCGAGGAAATGATCAACGCAGATGGATCACCCCAGACTGCTCACACCACGAACCTGGTGCATCTCATTTACGTCGGCGACGACGGTGATGATGTGACCCTGAGCAGTGGAAAGCTCGCCGATATTGCTCCGACGATTCTCGGTTTGTTAGGTGTGGATCAGCCGGCAGAGATGACCGGGCATTCGCTCCTTGCCGCGAAGTAGATCCGGGTTCGTAGCCGCCGTTGCAAAACGGTGGCCGTCATCCAACGGGCACGTTCTTGCGAACGCGCCTACAGGTCCTTTTCCGTCGGCGGGAAACGTTTCCGTGCCGCGCTGTCGAGAGGCTGTCCGTTGCGCATTGTCCACCATTCGGGGGCGCGTTCGGGGTCGTAGTGGGGATTGGGAATCGGCATTCTTGCGGACACTTCGGTCTGCCAGCGTTGAAGCTTTTTCTTCAAGTCTACGACCCGCCCGGCTTTCTCTTTCGAAAGATCGGTCTTCTCGCCGAGGTCGGATTTGAGATTGTAGAGCTCCACCGTGTTCGTGTTGTCGAGATACTGGATCAGTTTCCACTCGCCTTCGATGATCGCGGAGGCGGGGCGGTGGTGGTGAAAATGCGGGTAGTGAAAGTGAACTGCGGAACGTCCTACTTTTGCACTCGCGTCGCTGAGAACCGGGAGAAGGCTTTTTCCATCGATGGTTTGGTTGGCGGGCAGTTTGGCTCCGGCCAGTTCTACCACGGTCGGGTAGAAGTCGTAGCTGATCGCGACGGTGGCGGTCTCCGTCGCAGGCTTCACGAGGGGAGGGTATTTGACAATGAGAGGAACACGGATGCCGCCCTCGTAGAGTTGGCCTTTTTCGCCGCGCAGGGGGGCATTGTCAGTGACGTTGTCGTCCGCTTCGGGAGTGTAGTCGTAGCGACGGTAAAGCCCGCCGTTGTCGGAGGTGAAAATGATCATCGTCTTCTCGGTGACTCCCGCGGCGTCGACCGCTGTGATGACACTTCCGACGAGATCGTCGAGTTGCTCGGTCATGGCGGCGTATACGGGATGGGGAAGGTCCCGTTCCATTTCAGTGGCTTTCTTCTTATATTTCTCAACTACGGCCGATTTTGACGCGAGTGGAATGTGAACTGCAAACGGGGAGACCATGAGGAAGAAAGGCTTCTTCTGATTTTGCTCAACGAAGTTCACCGCAAGGCTCGCTTCGAAGTCGGTTCTGAACTGATCCGCTTCCGGCTGCACGGACTTGTCGCCGTGTTGGACGCGGAATTTTCCGGGAAGAAAAGCCCCGCCGACGACAGCGGACCAGTCGTAGCCCTGATGCTCGGGCTGAAACGCGGCATCGGTTCCGAGATGCCATTTTCCGACGTATCCGGTCGTGTAGCCGGCTCCTTTGAGGGACTCGGCGATGGTGACGGTGTCGAGTGGCAGGGCCATCGTTGTCAGTGGCGTTTGTACGGTTTCAAAGGGGCGCCAGTGCCCTGGAATGTGAGCGGTGATGCCGATGCGTGCCTGATTTTGTCCTGACTGAACCGCGCATCGTGTCGGTGAGCAGACCGCACCGGCGGCGTAGAAATCGGTGAAGCGCATCCCGTCTTTGGCGAGGCTGTCGATGTTGGGGGTGTCGATGAAATCATTTCCGTAGCAGCCGAGGTCGCTCCAGCCGAGGTCGTCGGCCATAATGAGAATGATGTTCGGTTTCGCCTCTTCGGCAAAAGAGGTGGTGAGGAGCGCGAGCGAACTCAGGAGGGCAAAAAGGTAGTTTCTCATGGTATGAGGAAAGGTTCCTGAATACTGTGTCGGGGGAAAGGGCGTCATGCGGCTACTCTGCCGGCGGCCTGATATACAAAGATGACTAAATTTGCCCAATTCTGTTTCGTCCTTTTGGCGCTGCCGGTGGTTGGTCTTTCTCAAACCGCGTTGGAATATGCGCCTGCACCTGCGGATAATCCGCTCAAGGGATTCGTGCCCTATGTGGAGGCGGATCAGTGGGAGCGATTTCCCCACAGCATGGAGTTTCACTATTTTGCGCTCAATGAGCTGATGCAGGGATACGAGTCGTTTCACTGGTCCCCGATTGAAAAGATTCTCGCGACCGCGCAGGGGCGGGGCTGCCAGCTCACTTTCCGGGTGATGATGGAGTATCCGAATCGCGGGGTTCTCGTTCCGCGCTTTCTCATCGACGAAGGGGTGAAGGTTACGAAGTGGGAGTCGAAGGAAAGCGACAGCGGTATTTGTCATACCCCGGATTACGAAGATCCCCGGTTGCGGCGTGCCCTCGTGGCATTTGTTGCAGCGTTAGGGGAAAAATATGACGGCGATCCCCGCGTCGCTTATCTCACGGCGGGGTTGCTGGGGCTGTGGGGCGAGTGGCACAATTATCCGCGAGAGGAGCTCGCGGCCTCGAAAGAAACCGAGGGGCTTGTTCTCGATGCTTATGAAAAGGCATTTTCAAAAACGCCGGTTCTTTTGCGGTATCCTGCGGGAGAGGATCATTACGCGCATGCCGCGAATCATCTGCGGCCATTTGGCTATCACGATGACTCGTTTAGCTGGGCGACTCTGGATACGGGGCGCCGGCAGGATGACTGGTATTTTATGCCGCTCGTGAAAGCGGCGGGGGCGACCGGGAAATGGAAGACGCAACCGATCGGGGGCGAGTTGAGGCCGGATCTCTGGGAAAAGAGTTTCACGGAAACGCCGCACCCGCGCTCTCAGGGATTCGAAGCCTGTGTTCGTGAAACGCATGCGAGCTGGCTGATGGATTCCGGATTGTTCGAGAAACGCTTTCCTCTTTCGGAGAGCCGGAAGGAGAGTGCGACAAAGGCGGTGCAGTTGCTGGGGTATGAATTTTTCGTGTCGGAATGGCAGATCGTCGGTGGTGAAATTCGAATTACGGTCGAGAACCGCGGCGTCGCTCCTTTCTACCATGACTGGCCGGTTGAGTTGGAAGCGGGCGGGAAGCGCATCGCAAGGTTCCATCTTCGGGGGATTCTTCCGGGTGATTCGAGAACGTGGACCGCAAAGGTGGTTGCTGAGGGAGCCGAATATCGGTTGCGGGTCCCGAATCCGATGGAGGGTGGAAAACCGCTTCGCTTCGCCAATGCAGAACAGGGCGATGAGTGGTTGGTATTGCCCTAGGAAGCCTTCTGGAGTGCTTTTGCCAGGGGATTAAGATTAGGATTTAGAAAAAGAAAAAGAGTTTGGAAACGAAGGGGGCGGGCTAACGCGATCTCGTCAGGGATCTTTCCGCCTCAGTCTGGCACTATGAAGGTGTTATGAGTGTCAACCGTTTCTGCTCAGGTCCCGTTTCCCGTCGTAGTTTTCTCGAAATCGGAGGTCTCAGTGCCGCCGGTTTAGGGTTGAGTGATTTCCTGCGTTACGAAGCCAATGCCGCGGCGCACGATGCGAATCACGTTTCCAACGACAACTCGGTGATCTTCATCTGGCTGCCCGGTGGGATGCCGCACATGGAGACTTACGACATGAAGCCGGGCGCTCCCATGGAATACCGGGGGGAGTTTGGCCCCATCAAAACGAATGTTCCCGGGATCGATGTGTGCGAGCTGCTTCCCCTCCACGCGAAGATCGCGGACAAGTTTACAATTGTCCGTTCGCTGCACCACGAATTCTCCGACCACGGCGGTGCGCACAAACGCATGATGACAGGGCGCCCTCCCAAGGTTCCGACGGGAACGGTGAATGATGCCCCGGCGGTGACCAACATCGTTAAAGAAATTCTCGGAGGGACCGTTGCTGAAACGGGAATGCCTACCTGCGTCGCGGCGGTGGATACGAATCGTCACGCCGTCGATACCTTTGCATTGGGACCGGCTTATCTTGGCGCGGCGAAGACTCCGTTCATCGTCGCGGGAGATCCGAGCGATCCGGCCTTCAAGGTGCAGAACATCGGGGTGAAGCAGTCCATGGAGACGCGTCTGGAAGACAGGCTCGCCATGCTCAAGGGGATGGACCGTTTACGCCGTGAAGTCGACGAGAGCGGAATCATGGAGGCGATGGATTCGTTCAACAACCAGGCCATGGAAATGCTCACCAGCGAGCAGGTTCGCGATGCCTTTGATCTGACGATGGAAGATATGAAAACCCGTGAGCGATATGGTCATCACGCCTACGGGCAGCGCGGTCTTCTTGCGCGTCGACTCGTTGAAGCGGGAAGCCGGTTTGTCACTGCTGTGTGGGAGAATCCAACTCCGGGGAAAACGATTCCGAAAAACTGCGCCTCGAACTGGGATTCGCATTCGGTGAACTGCCACATTTTTGAAGACTGTAAGTGGCGGATGCCGCGATACGATCAGGCGCTCTCAGCGTTGATCGAGGACATTTATGATCGCGGTCTCGATGAGAAGGTCATGGTCGTCGTGGCGAGTGATTTCGGCCATACCCCGAAGATCAATCCGGCGCGCGGCAACAAATCGAAGGTGATGCAGCCGGGGCGCGATCACTGGCCGAAGGCGATGTCGGTGCTGGTCTCAGGGGGCAACGCTCCCATGGGGCAGGTCATCGGGGCAACCGATTCAAAAGGGGAGCACCCCATCGAAAGGGTCATGACCCCGAACGATCTCTGGGCCACGGTTTATCAGCACCTCGGAATCGACTACAACGATTACCTGCAAAATCTCGACGGCCTCCCGATGCAGATTCTTCCGTTTGGGAAACCCATTGCCGAGCTCGCTCCGATGGCTTGATATCATGATTTTTCGATCTTCAGTTTTTGTCGTCGCTTTCCTTTCCGCTGCAATCCCGGCGGGAGCGGTGGAGTTTTCTCTGCACAGCGGAACCGGAGGCAGCGCGGTTGCGATCGCGGGGCCGGATGAGAGGGCTCAGGTCATTGCGATGACGAAACAGGATCGCGATTTGACCCGTGAGGTCGTCTTTCGAATTGAGCCTCCCGGGTTCGCTTCGATCGACTCGACCGGCTATGTCACTCCCCTGAAAAACGGAAAGGGTTTCATCATCGCGAAGGCGGCGGGTGACGTTCCCGTGGAGGTGAAGACGCCGATCTCGGTCACGAATTTCGAAAGGCAGCGCCCCGTCAGTTTTCCCAACGATGTCATTCCGGTGATCACGCGGAATCATTGCAACGCCGGCGCGTGCCACGCGAAAGCATCGGGGCAGAATGGATTTCAGCTTTCGTTGCTGGGGTATGAGCCGGAGAATGATTTCGAACAGATCACGACTCACTCACGGGGAAGGCGCGTCACCCCGTCGGCGGCGGGTCACAGTTTGCTCCTGCAGAAGGCGACCGGCGATCTGCCTCACGAAGGCGGTGCCCGTCTCGATAAGGGCTCAGCTGACTACGCGACGATTCTGCGCTGGATTGACGAAGGGCTCAATTACCGGCCCGGGAACGACCCTGACATTGAACGAATTGAAGTATTTCCCAAGTCCATCGTCACAAAGCCGAACTTGGAGCAGCAGCTAGTTGTGACCGCCTATTTCAGCGACGGAACAAGGCGGGACATCACCCGGCTCGCTCAGTATGAGGCAAATCATCCGGAGCTGGCGGAGGCTGATGAACGTGGTCTTGTTGCGATTCAGGAGAAGACGGGGAGCACTGCGGTGCTGGTTCGTTTTCGCGAGCACATCGATACCTTTGTCGCCACGATTCCGCTGGGGAATCCGATTGGGGAAATGCCTCAGCCGCGTAATTTTATCGACGGGGAGATTTTTGAACAACTCAGCTTGATGGGGCTGCCGCCGTCGAAGGAAGTCGATGATGGCGTTTTTCTGAGACGCGTCACTCTCGACATTGCGGGGCGTCTTCCCACGGTGGAAGAGACGGAGGCTTTTCTTGTTTCAGTCGATCCGGAGAAGCGCGCTGCGAAGATCGACGCGCTTCTCGCCAGTCCTGATTACGCCGATTATTTTGCGGGGAAGTGGACCGCGATTTTACGGAACAAAGTTGATCGTGGCCGCGACTGGGTCGCCCGGGATTCGCATGCTTTCCACGCCTGGGTTCGGACCAGTCTCAATGAGAACAAACCCTTCGATCAGTTTGCCGGTGAGCTCGTCGTCGCCAGTGGCAAAGCGATCGAGAATCCGGCGGTGAGCTGGTATCGCGTCGTCAAAGATCAGAAGGAGCGGATGGAAAATGTCGCGCAGATTTTCCTCGGGATCCGGATGCAGTGTGCGCAATGCCACCATCACCCCTACGAGCAGTGGAGCATGGATGACTACTTTTCCTTCACGGCATTTTTCTCGACGATTGAGACGAAGAACATCAAGAAACTTCCCGAGGAGGATATCTATTTTCATGGTCGCAAACCGGCCCTGATGAAGAACCCCGCCTCCGGTGAAAATATGAAGCCGAAACTTCTCGGCGACACGGAGCCGCTTGAGATTCCGGCGATGCAGGACCCCCGCTTTGATCTCGCGAACTGGATGCAGTCGAAAGAGAATCCCTATCTCGCACGTGTCCTCGTGAACCGCTATTGGAAGCACTTTTTCAGCCGGGGGCTCGTCGAGCCGGAAGATGACATTCGTCCTACCAATCCGGCGACCCATCCTGAATTGCTCGAAGCGCTCGCCGACTCGTTTCGTGAAAGCGACTTTGATCTAAAGGAACTGATTCGAACGATCTGCAACAGCCGCACCTATCAGCTGAGCTCCGATCCGAATGGCGGCAATGCCGACGACGTGCAGAATTACGCCCGCTATTATCCGAAGCGTTTGCCCGCTGAGGTGTTGCTCGATTCGGTCAACGACATCACCGGTGCGGTGAACACTTTCTCACGTCAGCCCCAGGCGGTGAAGGCAGTCGCGCTCCCGAATGAAAAGGGGACTCAGGAATCGGAATTCCTGATGATGTTCGGACGACCGACGATGGACACCGCCTGTGAATGTGAACGAACCGGTGAGGCGAATCTGGGCCAGAGCCTCCACCTCTTGAATTCGGACACAATCCAGAAAAAGCTCACCGCTTCGAACGGGCGGGCCGCGACGCTCGCGAAAGCGAAAGACCAAAGCGATGAAGCGCGCGTTACCGAGCTGTATCTTCAGGCGATGTCCCGGGAGCCGGATGACAAAGAGATGGGGATAGCATTGGCTCACTTGAAAAAGAAACGCGAACGATCTGCCGCCGATCCCAAGGTGCTGCCACCGGTTCAGGCGGAGCAGGAAGCTTTCGAAGACATCATCTGGGTGCTTCTGAATACGAAGGAGTTCATGTTCAACCGATAGGGCGCGACGAGGCCTTACCGGTTGACGCGCTGTCTTATTTAAGATTCCTTAAGTAAGGCGATGGCAGAAAGCACCAGGAAGAAAGCGGAGGGCACGCGGCGTCCACTCGAGCGGGTTCTGCGCATCCATGAAATGGTGAGTCGCGGCGATCATCCCAATTGCAGTACGATCGCCCGGGAGCTCGAGGTGAATCGAAAGACGATCCAGCGGGATATCAATTTCATGCGCGACGAGCTCGATATGCCGATCGCGTATATCGATGAGTCCCACGGGTATGCCTACACAAGACCGGTGAATGAGTTTCCGTTTCTGGAAACGACCGCGGATGATCTCGTCGCTTTGATTCTCGCCCGCAACGCCCTGAACCCGTTGAAGGGCTCCGCTCTTGAGGCCAATTTGCGAAGCAGCTTTCAGCGTCTTCAGGCGGGCATGAGCGAACAGGTCACGATTCCCTGGTCCGATGTTGATCAGGCCTTTTCCGTCAAATCGATGGGCATGACCGAACACGATGTCTTCGTCTTCAATCGGCTCGCCAAAGCGGTCCTCGAAAGTCGGGAACTCCATTTTGAATATCAGAAGCTGCAGGACTCCGAGTCGATGACCCGTCAGCTTCAGCCCTACCATCTCGTTGAAATCGACGGGGGGTGGTACATCATCGGGCACGATTTGAAACGCGGTGCGCGGCGGACTTTTGCGGTCCAGCGAATGACGAGTGTTCATCTCACTTCGAAGCGCTTCGTCCGGTCGCGCGATTTTAAACTCGAAGACCATTTCGCGGGAAGTTTCGGGGTTTGGTCAGGTGACAGTTCGGGGAGCAATCCTCTCGCGGTTCGCATTCGCTTCAGCGGGTTTGCCGCGAGGGTCGTCGCTGAGCGCCGCTGGCACCCCAGTCAGGAGATCGAGAAAATCGAGGAGGACGGCAGTGTTATCGAGATCACGATGCAACTGACGGCGCTCGAAGATGTTGTCAGGTGGGTTCTCGGATTCGGAGCACAGGCCGAAGCGATCGAGCCGGAAGAATTGCGCGAGCGGGTTCGGAACGAACTGTCAGCCGCCTCGGAACGATATCGCTAGGTGGCGCGAAGCCGATTTGTAGCCTTTAAAATAAAGGTTAAGATCTACGAAATTTCGTAAAATCGTAGATTTATCGAGAGGTGGGCCGTGGATGTCCCACCCTCCCGCGTAGACTGTGTGCATGAAAAATCGAACTCAGTCTTTCACCTCCATCTCATTCGCCTCGGAAAACACTCCAAGGCAGTCCAGCCACCTCCGCCAACGGGAGTATTCGGGTCGGCAGGAATCGTCTGCGGCTCCGGGTTTTCCGGCGGAAAAGGCGGGGAAAGAACTCCTCGAGCTGTGTCAGGAGATCGCCGGCGTTTTAATTCGCCGCTACCTCGTGAGCGACAGCGCGGCAACGGTTCGGGCTGAGACGGCGGCAGGATTGAGAAATCGCCTTTCCTGCACCGATCGTCAGGCTCAGGCGCTCATTACGCTCGCGTTGGAGATCATCCACGTGAAGTCGTATGGCAAATACCGCGCCTCTCCCGCGCGACTCGAAAAGTTGATCGCGCTTGCGGGAGGGGTCGCAAAGTAGGGGAAAAGGCGGGCGATGCAGCCCGTTCCGCTACATCGTTTTCTTTTCCGACTCAGAAGTAGGTGCTTCGGAATCGTTTTCAGGGCCTTCGTCCATTACGATTCCTGCTTCGGCTGCGAAATCAGCAAGGGCAAGCTCCTGAAGAGCATCGCGCTCGGTTTCCATTAATTCGAGGTCGGAGGTGTCGATGCTGTCTTTGGCGACGCGGGCACGGCCTTTAGCGACTTCTTTTTCCTCAGAGACCATTTGCTCCAGTCGGTTCAGGGTGTCTCCAGCGCCACCGATTTCGTTGATCATTCCGGCGGCCATCTCGTTCAGTTCCGCCGTGGCTTTGGCAATCTGTGTTTCGCTGATGCCGCGTTTCAGAGATTCGATTTTCTCCCGTGCTGAGGTCACGGCGATATCGCGCGCATTTTTCAGTTCCTCGTAGGTTTTCTCGGCATCCTCCAGCTGTGCGACATTGGCGGTGTGCTCTTCCTTCACTTTTTGAAGACGCATGGCATACTCACCGGCGAGTTTGCGATTGCCTGCCTTGAGGTGCGCGGTGGCCTTGGCGGTCAGTTCACGGGTTTCCTTTTCTTCGCGATTCACCTGGGACATGAGTCGCTCGCAAAGGCCGGCGTGCGCGGCGAGACCTTTGTTGTATTCCGAGATCTGTTTTCTGAGATTCTCTTTCTCCACTTCAAGGAGAGCTTGAGGATTTTTCTTTTCGAGGCCGGAGACGAAGAGGCCGAAGAAGCCGCGGATGAGATTGCCAATGCGATTAAACATGTTCCAAGTAGGTTAGATGAGAAGATTAATGTCAGTCTTACATTTCCTGACTCGAAATCAAAAGCGTAAAAGTGGCAATTTACCATTACAATGCTTTGCAGCATTTCTACCACTCGCCGTTTGATTGGGGGTAGATTGTCGAGGGGACACGGTATAAGATTCGAAAATGGGAAGTGATCATCCAGTAGCGGCGGGCCTGAAGGTTCTCGCCGGAATTCTCGAAACGCAGAAACAGCGCGGGCATGAGACCGTGAACATTTCGCCGGAGGCAGAGGCTCTGCTCGGTGGGATGCCCCTGAAATTCATGGAAGCGGGCCGCCGTCCTGCGGTGGTTTCAAAATCCACGGCCGCGGCCGCGTTGCCTGCCTCTTTACCTGCTGCTCAACCGGTTGGCGCATCAGCGGGGACACCGGCAACCTCACCTCCTGCGTCTCTGCCGCCGGTGGCCACGACTCCGAAATCGGAGAAAGAAGTGAGAGCGTGCCTCAATCAGATTTTCAAGGATTTGAGATCGAGTGAAGAGTGCCGTGCTCTCGGATCTCTCTTTGAGAAAGTGGTCTTCGCGACGGGCAATCCCACCGCTGATGTCGTCGTCGTGGGCGATGCTCCCGGCTTTGAGGAGGAAAATGCGAAAAAGCCCCTCGTTGGTCCGGCCCGTGACAAGCTGGAGCAGATGCTGAAAGCGATGGGTCTCCCCATTGAAGAGGTCTATTTTTCCAATGTCGTCAAATTTCGTCCCAGGAAAGGGGACGGGCGGCTTCAGGGCTCCAGTGATCGCAACTGCACGGGTGACGAAATGCGGGTCTGTCTTCCTTTCCTTAAGAGGGAAATCGAAGCGGTCTCTCCGAAAGTGATTCTGGCATTGGGGAAAACCGCCGCTGAAGGGCTTCTCGAAAAAGGGGGAACCGTGAACGGGTTCCGTCAGGAATTGCCCGTTTTTGCCGGTGTTCCTGTGGTCGTCACCGAAGACCCCCGGAATCTGCTGCGCGACGAGCGTGAGCTTTCCCCGGATAAGGTGAAGGAAAAGAAACGATTGGTCTGGGAGGACATGTTGAAAGTGATGGAGTTCGCCGGACTGGTGATTTCAGAGAAGCAGCGGGGCTATTTCAAGTAGAGGCGTTTCAATGGCTGACGAACTCGACAAGGCACTGGCTGCCGCGCCTGCGAAAACAGGATTCCTCGTGAAGCTGTTCGTATTTATCTGTATTCTCGCGGTAGTCGGTCTCGGTGGATTTTTCGGGATCGTCTGGATGACGAAAAATGGAATCAATACCGCTAAGGAAACCGCGAAAGAGACCATGAAAGAAGTCGTCGCGGTCTTCACTCCGGATGAGGTCGTCGAGACATTCGAGGAGTGGCGGGAAATGAGTGCCTCGGCGACGGACGGAAATATTCTCGAAATAGCGACAGCGGAAGCGACCGAGAAATTCTCCAGAAAGACGAATCTCGAGATGTTCGGGAAGACGCTGCCCCTCGGAACGACCGTTTCTGAAATCACGGTGCCGGCAACCTATCGCTTTCACATCGATCTGAACGATGACTGGTTTCTCACTGCGGACGGATCAAAGCTGATCGTGCTTGCCCCTCAGGTCCGGCCTTCGCTCCCGGTCGCTTTTGACACCGCCGGGGTGGCGAAAAAGACGCAATCCGGCTGGGCCCGCTGGGACGGCGGTGACAATCTGGAGGAACTGGAAAAGTCCATCACCTCGAAGTTGGAAGAGCGATCCGGACAGCCTGAGGTGATCGAGAAGATCAGAGGGGAGGGTAGAATCGCGGTGGCCAGGTTTGTGAAATCCTGGCTCCTCGAAAAGGGAGCCTGGGGAGATCGAAAGTTTACGGAGATCGTCGTTGTGTTCGAAGGTGAGGAAGGCAAGGCCCTCACTGCGGCGCCGGCGACTTTAAAGCTCGATCCCAAAAGCGGGGAAGCGGTTCTTCCCTGAGCTGATCCGACTATTCGATCGACTCGGTAGGTTCGGTCACTTCCTTCGTTGCCATGACGAGTCGGTCCCGCAATTCGCGGACCTTGAGAATGCTCTCAGAGGCGCTTCCCTCTGTGTTCTCGGTCATGCTGGAATTCGCAAAAGGATTATTGGTGCCCCATTTCTTCCACGGGCCGTCGGGCACTTCGTCGAGATCGACAAATCTCCAGTCGACCGTTCCGTAACCGCCGCCGAATCCGAGGTAATCCCGAATCGCCGGTGAAACGTCGAGACCGGCGCCCCGGTTCTTTTTCGTCTTGGGACGCTCGTCTCCGAAAATGTAATTGTAGTCGTCAGTTTCGAAGGGGCCGACGTCCTCCCACTGCGCGTAGCAAACCTGGTCGCCGCGGCGAATCGCCATCCATTGACCTTTGAGGACGGTTCGTCCGCTTCGATAGTAGCGTTTTTTGAACCATGGAATCATCGCTCTCGCAGAAGCTTTTGTCCCGCTTCGAGTGATGTCGTTGTAAGGCAGCGCGTAGTAGAACGGGTTCTGCGTCGGGGTGAAATCTTTCGGAATGTAGCCGTCACGGGCCGATGGGGCGGGATTGTCGAACCCACCGTAATTCGACGTCCAGCGTCGGTCCCAGGCACTCACGGTGTTCGGAGTTGGATTGTTGCGAGTCGGCGTTTCACCAATCCAGAAAACGGTCGTCACGATATTCCGCTTCCACGGATAGCGGGTGTAGGTGTCGCGCGGCTTTGTCGGGGCAAAGACTTTAGGAAGGGAATTCTCAGGTTTCAGCCCCGGAAGGGCTCCCGGGATCAGATGATCGGAGCCACGGGTATTGAGGGGAAGGATCGCGGTGCGGGGATCGGCGGAAATGCCGCTGTCGCCGATCATGGCAACGTGGAGCTTAACTCCCGGAGCTGCAGAAACCTCGAATTGCGCTTTGCTTTCACAGGCGAAACCGGTCAACAGCGCTGCCATGGCAATCGCGGCAGCAGTGATGTTAAGGGAGGGGAACACTGATATAATAACGGTTGAAGCGTGCAAATGTTTGCAAATTTTGCGCTATTGAACGGCAGTATACCAGATAATCGGGGGGATTTGTGAAAAATACTAGAAAAATGTTTAATTAACATAGCTTTGCTAATTTCCACCTTTCCGTAATTTTCAAAAAGCCTGCCCTTTTTCACGGAGCTTTTTCGCAGCCCGGAAGCCGATTCTACTTTTTCAGAACCGTATCGTGTTGCCACGCATCATCCTTCTCCGGATAGTCCAGAGTGTAGTGAAGGCCCCTGCTCTCTTTCCGTCCCGTGGCTGACTCGACCACGAGGCTCGCGACGTCGACGAGGTTTCGCAGTTCGAGGAGCTCGGAAGTGATTTTGAAATTCCAGTAAAACTCCTGCACTTCGTTGCGCAGGTTCTGGAGGCGGGTCGCGGCGCGCTGGAGGCGTTTCGAGGTTCTCACGATGGAAACGTAGTCCCACATGAGTCGGCGGATCTCATCCCAGTTGTGATAGATCACGACGAGCTCATCAACATCGGACACGTCTCCCGATTCCCATTCGGGGAGATCGATTGCTTCGCTGGAATGGCTCGCCGGAAAAGTTTCGAGGCAGTTCGCGAGCGCCAGTTTTGAAACGACGACACCTTCGAGCAGTGAGTTGCTCGCAAGCCGGTTCGCTCCGTGGAGACCCGTGCAGGCGACTTCGCCCACCGCCCAGAGTCCTTCGAGGGAAGTCATTCCATTCACATCTGTTTTGACACCGCCGCATTGATAATGCGCTGCGGGGACGACGGGGATCGGCTGTTTCGTGATGTCGATATCGACAGAGAGACAGGTTTCGTAAATGTTGGGGAAACGGTCTTTGATAAACTCCGCCGGCTTGTGGGTGATATCGAGGAACACGCAGGGTCCGCCTGTTTTCTTGATCTCACGGTCAATTGCTCTCGCGACAATGTCCCTTGGAGCGAGTGAGCCACGCGGGTCATACTCCTTCATGAAATGACGGCCGTCCTTGTCGATCAGTTCAGCGCCTTCGCCTCGCATCGCCTCGGTGATGAGAAAGGATTTCAGTTCGTGATGGTAAAGGCAGGTCGGATGGAATTGGACAAACTCCATGTTCGCCACTTCGCAGCCGGCACGCCATGCCATCGCGACGCCGTCCCCGGATGCTACCATCGGATTGGTGGTGTAGAGGTAAACCCGCCCGGCGCCACCGGTGCAGAGGAGGACCCGGTCGGATCTCAGGGTGAGGACATCTCCTGTGGCCTCGTTCAGAGCGTAAATACCAACGCACCGGCTTTCGGAGTCGAGTCCGAGCTTTGTGGTCGTAATCAGATCAATCGCGAAGTGGTGTTCGAGAAGATCGATCCCTTCGGTTTCGCGGGCCTCTTCGAGAAGCTTGTCTTCGATCTCCCGTCCGGTGGTGTCTTTGTGATGGAGGACCCGGCGCTGCGTGTGGCCGCCTTCGCGTCCGAGTGCAGGCTCCAAATCCCCGTCGGCAGCCTTTTTGAGATCGAATTCCACGCCCCAGTCCACGAGCTCTTGAATTGCTGCGGGGCCGTCGCTCACAATTTTCCGGACGACTGGCTCAGGGCAAAGTCCCGCGCCCGCGTCGAGGGTGTCGGCGACGTGTTGGTCAAAAGAATCCTCCTCGCTCTGAACACAGGCAATGCCCCCTTGCGCCCACGACGTATTCGTCATCGCCGCCTCTCTTTTAGTTACCACCGCGACAGTGCCGTATTTGGCAGCGCGTATTGCAAAGCTGAGGCCGGAGATGCCACTGCCAATGACGAGGAAGTCGTATTTTTTCACGTGTCTTTGTCAGGTTGGTTTTGAAGGTCGCCGAGAGAGTCCGGGATCTCTCTGTCGAGGATGCGCAGGTTAACATCGCGTTGAGGGAATGGAAATTGGATTCCATTTTCGTGGAAGGCATCCCAGACCTTGAGTAGCACATTGCTCCTCACCGCGCCAATCCCGTTATGCGGATCTTCAATCCAGAAGCGCAATTCGAAGTCGACGCTGCTGTCGCCGAAGCCCATCAGATTGCATCGGGGAACGGGGCTGGAAACGACGCGGTCGGTTCCGTTGGCACATTCCTCGGCCAGTTTCATCGCGAGCCGGAGATCGGAGTCGTAGGAAATACCGAAGGGCGCGCGGATCCGGACCAGCTTGCTGCTGTAGGACCAGTTGATCACCGGCAGGGTGATGAGATCTTCGTTCGGGATGAGGTGCTCCTTGTTGTCCCGCGTGATCACCGATGCGTAGCGCAGGTTGAGCGAATTGATCCAGCCGTAGGTTTGCTCGATCTCGATGACGTCGCCGGGTTTGATCGAGCGGTCGAGCAGGAGAATGATCCCGCTGACGAGATTGGAGATTACTTTTTGAAGACCAAATCCGAGGCCCAGTCCAAGAGCGCCTCCGAAAACGGTCAGGGTTGTGATCTTCAATCCCATCACTCCCATGGCAATGAGAACCGAAAGGATAAAGAGGCCGATTCGAATTCCCTTGGTGAAGAGCACCTTCACGTTCGGCTCAAGATCCTGAACGTTGCTGATTCGGTTCGAGATGATTTTTGAAACCAGTCCGGCCGCCCAGAAGAGAATCAGAAAGACTCCCATTCCTTTGATCACATCGAGAGTGCTGATGCTGGCGCTGCCTAAATCGAGCGAGTGTCTGTCGAGAAAGATGACGGTGTCATCGAGGAGCCCGAGGACATGGAGGACGACGGTGATGAAGAGGACTGAAGAGACAACACTCATCCACGACTTCCAGTGAAAGAACTTCGAAGGAAGGTTGATGAAAAAGAACCATGTCAGGATCAGTGAGTAGGTCCGGAGAAAAGGGCAGGAGAGCCCCCCCACATTAGCGGCGAGGAGCGTGAGCCAGGTCACGATAACGAGGCTGACCCGAAAGGGGCGCAGCTTCTGTTTTGAAGGGATCCTGTTGAAGAGTTTCTGAATCGTGGGGATCTTGCCCGCGTTGAACATCCCGAATATGATTCGGGCGATGATCACAGTAAGGAAAATCAATCCGATATCGATCCAGAACTCATAGGAACTGAGAAGGTTCACCACCGCCGTTTTGAGCTGTGAAAAATCCTGTGATTTCCAGGCCGCAGAGGCGATGTCGATAATTGCCTCCGTTTCGGTGTCGGGAACCGGCAGGTCGATTTCCGCAGCCGAAGTCACTTCGATTTCAGCAGGAACCTCCGCAGAGGAGGTCGCGTCGATGGTGGATTCTTCCGGCATGGGTTCGGCGATCGATACAGCCTATCCGCCGCTTGTCGGTGAGGGCAGGCCTACGTTATCGATCAAACGAGTTTTACCGAAATACGTCGCGGTTAGCAACCTGACATTTTCATCCGTGAATTCCCCGAGACTGATGAGACTGGAAGCATCGACAATGTCGACGTAATCGATCTTCGCTTCAGGGCACGAGGAGATTGCTTCAGTGATTTGCTTTTTCGCTTCGTCAGGGGAACTCAGTTTTCCTTCAGCAATGGCAGCGGCCGCCTCTCTCAGTGCCTTGTAAAGAACCGGTGCCTCCGATCGTTGTTGCTCTGTCAGGTAGGTGTTTCTCGAACTCATCGCGAGGCCGTCGCTCTCGCGGACGGTCGGCCCGGGAATGATATCGATCGGGAAATTAAGGTCGCGGACCATCCGTCGAATCACCGCGAGCTGCTGGAAATCTTTTTCTCCGAAAACGGCTGCCTGCGTCCGCGTGAGATTGAAAAGCTTCGCGACGACGGTGCAGACGCCGTCAAAATGGCCGGGGCGACTCGCTCCGCAGAGACGGTGGGAAAGGCTTGCTTCGTGGATCTTGATCGAGGCGTCGTCGTGATACATCTCCGCGGCGACGGGAGTGAAGACCGCGTCGACACCGTGAGCACGACACTTTTCCAGATCCGCCTCCATCGGCCGCGGGTAGGCGTCAAAGTCCTCGTTGGGGCCGAACTGGGTCGGATTCACAAAGATCGTCGCGATGAGATCTGAGTCGGGCCGTGACCTCCGCGCGAGATCGAGGAGGCTGCAATGGCCTTCGTGGAGCGCCCCCATCGTGGGCACGAGGACGCGGGATCGTGTTGAGCCCGCGAGATATCGTTCAAGCTCCTCTGGAGACTGGAGGACTTCCATAAAGCGGTTTACTCGCCGTTCCCTTTGATCGAAATGAGATGGGTATCAGTCCGGATGATGACTCGATTCCCCGTGATCGCAGGTGTCGCATTGACCCCGCTCATGAGCTGGCTGCGACCGAGGATCTCGAATTTAGGACCGGCTGCGACTGCAATGAAACTGCCGTCCCTGCTCGCGCAGCAAATTTTGTCATCGATCACCACAGGCGAGCTGAAAAAATTTCCCCCGATGCGTTGCTGGTAAACTTCCTCGCCGGTGACGGCATCGCGACAGGTGAGGATGCCACCGTCGCCCCAGAGATAGAGGAGCCCTTTGTAGAAAAGCGGAGTGGGGACGTATTCCAATCCATCGGTGATCCCGAGGGAATAGAGAACCTCAGGATCTCCCTTGGGCTTCACTTTTAGAGCCGTCGCCATTTTTCCTTTTCCTCCCGATCCGAAAGTCGCGAAAACGACGTCTTCGTAGGAAGCGATTGAGCCGACGCTGCGCTGATCGTAATCACCCTGATAGCTCCAGAGAACTTCACCCGTTTTGGGATCGACTCCTTTCCAGCCGTCGTTCGTCTGCAGAACCACAAGAACCGTTTTGCCTCCGACCTCGACGGACGTAGGTGTGTTGTAAGCGGTAACATGTTTCGCCGCCGGATCTGTCGTGACCCGTTCCAGCTCCCAGAGTGATTCGCCCGTTTTGGGATTCAATCCCATCACGTAGCTCGTTCTCTTTTCGACATTGTCAGTGTGGAGAATGAGAACGCCATCGACGAGGATCGGAGAGGCACCGAAACCGTGATCGGAAATGAATCCCGACCATTTCCGCTGCCAGGCGAGTTTGCCTTCGTGGGTCAGTGCGACCGCTTCGGTGTCGGTTCCCGAACCCCAGACGACGTAGACATGATCGCTGTCGACCGCAGGAGTCGATGAGGCAAAGTTGTTATACTTGTGCAGATTGTGTTCCTCGACGGGATGATTCCAGGCCCATTTGCGGGTGCCTTCCTCAGAGTGAAAACAGAGCACCTGGCGGGCCTTTTTCTCTTCGTTGTAAACGGTTAGGAAAAGCTCGTCCGTTCCCACCGCGGGGGAGGAGTGGCCTACGCCGTTGAGCTTGATCGTCCAATCGTAATCCGCAGGAGAGAACTCTGCGGGGAAGTTGGTAACGGTTCCGTGTCCGCTTCCGTTCGGACCTCTGAATCTGGGCCATTCCTGACCCGTTGCACTGAGGGTCGCGAGCAGCAGGATCGAATACAAAGCCGGTTTGGGAGATTTTGGCACCATACACAAATATTTTCTCACTAACGCTTGGATACTAAAACGCATTTGGCAAGGCCGAACCTAAGCGCAGTCAAGTAACCGCGGGGGGCGGCTCCCCGGGGCGGCGTCGGTCAAAAACGGGGGGGGAAGGGGTGGTGAAAGCCACTCGATGTCGCGTTTGATTGCTTCGCTGGATCCACGATTTTTAACTGACTGTGGAGCCTCGTTTATTCTTTCAGAGACATTTCAAATACGCCCTTGTAGCCACCTGTCCACGAAGGACAAAGAACCGCAAGAAAGGTCCACTTTTACCCTGAAACTGGACAGTCCACTTTTAGGGTAAAAGTGGACGGCGGTATAACACGCTGTTCGATGTAAAAAATGAAGCCGTCATCATCGTCGACTCGCTATCTCAGGAATCATTTCGGTTCAATATCCGAAGAAGATATTGTCAGGCTTGAGCGAGAGTTAGGTAAAGACCTGCCAAGACAGTATCGCAAGTTTTTGCTGCGCGAGAATGGAGGGATTCCAAACGAAGAGGGGAAAGAGCGTTTCAAAATACTTTTCGGAATTTACGATGGCTCCAACAATCTTGCGCTGCACTGGCGGGAAACTCGTGAAGAATTGCCGGACGGAATTCTAGCTATTGGAGAAAGTCTCAACGAGGATTACATATTCCTAGATATAAATGATGGATCTGTCTATCTGGATGGGGAGAGGATCGCTTCGGGATTTGACGAGTTTACGCGACAAAATTTCATTTCAACCGAAAGTACCGCCTCAGCCGCAGAATTGATCAACGACCGCAGTTTTGCAGAGCTTGCAGCTAGGATTGATGCTGGCACCCTTGATATAGACGCTGAGGCTAAGTTCGGTAAGACATTGATTCAATACTCAGCCTGGCTCGGAAAGGACGAAGCAGTCAAATTTTTGGCAGAACGAGGTGCAAATCCTCAGGGTTGCCTGCACGCCATGCTTGAGAGCGGATTCGGGCACCTTCAGATCATCAAGTGTCTTCTAAAACACGGAGCCGACATCCACCAGGTAAACTCAAAGGAGCAACGTGTGTTTGACGTCGAATCACCCTGGACGAAACACATCATCGAACAAGCGGGTGGACACCAATTGCCTACACGAGCCGAGTCGACATGATCTCGGTTAACCCTCGCGTCAGGGTAGGAGATTGTATCAACAGGCTGAAAGCCTGATCGCACAAAGCCCCGGGCTTCAGCCCGGGGTATAGCGTCTCCCGACAACGCGACCTGAAAGGGCGCTCGAAAATGTTTTCAACAGGGAGGATTTCCGGGCGTCCTTTCAGGGCGCATAAGTTCACTTGATTGCACCCGGGACTGAAGTCCCGGGCTATGGGCGGTAGGGCTTTCAGCCCATTCTAACTAGTAATTATCGTGGCGCCTATGGGATGGGTGTCTCTACGGCAACCGTTGAAAAAGAGATTCCCGGTGGCCGCCAACTAAGTGGGATCTCATCAACTCAGCGCTGCGTGCTCTCCGGAAAATCAAAAGAGCAGGTAGACAATCGCTCCTGCCACCGACAGGAGAAAAACAGATGAGCCGCAGCCACCTGTCGTGACATTCGGCCGGTCTGAGATCTTTTTCCCTGATGGGCTCTTTGAGGATCTTGCCCCCAAAGATTCGACAAACTCCTTCGATTCTTTCAATCCCGCGCCGGTGTATTCGCGGTATTGCTTCACCGCTTCGATCTTCCGCCCCGATTCTAAGTTTCCCCTCAACTTAGCTTCTTGAGATTCCGTCAGCATTCCAACGGAAGCCGCATTGCCGACCTCGTTTGCCGTCATCGCCGCGACGGCTTCCTCCGCTCCGGCGAGACTGGTGCCACTGTATTCCCGACACAGGCGGACCGCATCGATGCGCTCACCGTTCGCCAGTTTGTGCCGGATCTCACTCAACTGATTTTCTGTCAGATTCCTCATCGATTCAATTGGCGGTTCGTTTCCGTTACTCAATGGGGCAGTGCTCTCCTCGTCAAGTGCAGGCACCCACTCCGGCGCCTCTTTCGCGGGCCCCGGTTCATTTCACCGGGCAGATTTGGATCTATTCAGGGGCGATGGCGCGGATGAAATCACCGCGGGTGTCCGCTTTTTCAGCGGCAGCAAGCCTCTCTTCGGCAACACCTGATTTCCCTGCGAGAGTCAGCCAACGGGTCAGCAGGGCAGGAGTCAGTTTTTCGGAAAGCTTCACTTCGTGCGCGGGAGCGGCTTCGGAGTACTGCCCGTGGATCTTTTCTCCGCGAGTATCAATCTCATCACTGCCGGCTACAAGACCATGAAACCCTCCCTGCGTGCCCCACCACTGCACGGCAACAAAATCGGGGTGACCGGGGAGAACATCGCTCGTGTAAATGGTGGCGGAACCGTCGTTGAGAATCGCGGACTGGAGTTTGGGGAGGGAGATTTCCTGAACCGCCTTTTTCTCTTCGATCGCGAGGCTGGCAGCATGACCCGCTGCCTGACCGAGTGACATCCAGACCGGCTCCAGCCGGAGTGCGCAGAAGCCCACGTGGGAGGAGGAAGCGGCTACGGGGACGAGAAGATTTTTCACCTCCTCCGGGAGCAGGACACCGTAAGGGATCTGGTAGGGCGCCACTTTGTTGTAGAATTCCCCGGTGTGCTTTCCTTTCCAGCGACCATCCTCGTGACCGGTGCCGTGGCAGTTGTTTCCATAATCGGCCATCGCGATGGCGTCCGGGAAGAGCTTGGCGCGCACGTCGCCTTGAGCACGCTCCACATCCGCCTGCACGAAAATGTGGACGCCTTGCATGCGCCTCGCCTCGCGCACATACAGCTCGCGGGGGAGGTGATCGTTGTCGATGAACTCATCTCTGGGGAATCCCCATGAGCGCGCTTCTTCCCGGAATTTCTCCGGAACGGCTTTGTCATTCTGGAGAAAGTAGAGAAGGCCGATCTGATCCATGACATGATGGTCAAAAATCTCCTGACGGGTTGCTTCATCGCCATCAGACCAGCGGAGATTTTCGCCGGGAAGCGAGAGCCGGATGATCCCTCTCGAAACATCGTTGATGTCGTATTTGCCGTTCGGCAAGGGGGGCGTTTGCGCTTTGAAGATCGATTTCACTGGAGGGTAGCCGAAAATTTTGTCGATCTTGTCAGCCTCTAAAACAGGCAGGATCCCTTCGAAGTGGGCGCGATCATAGCCTTCCGGGGCCGTCGCCAAGACGCGATTCTCGGGCACTTGCGTCATGGTGAGGCGAAAGTTGTATGCCTGGAGCTCGACGTCAGCTTTTTCCGGTGCGAGCGATTCGTCAAAGGCATCCCGGCCCTCTCTTCCAACCGCCCGGGGAACACCGGCAGCGGCCATGAGATCACCCTCGTAGCTGCCGTCGATGAAAATCCCAGCCGTCAATTCTTCCTCAGCGCCGCCTTCTTTCTGCAGCGAAACAGCGACGATGCGGTCGTCCTGCAGAGAAACTTCACGCAGGCGGGTCTCAGTCCGGATCCTGATTTTCGGGAACTCAGCCAACATGGCTTTGAGCACGAGGAGGTTCACTTTCGGCTCGCCGGAGGTCCCCTTGAAACTGGATTCCACCTGCTCTGAATCCGGTCCATATTCTTCAGCGTAGTATTGCTTCACCCGGTTGGCGAAATCGAGGAAGGTGCCGCTGAGGCTTTCGAAAGAATGGAAGTCCGGATGACTGAGGCCGTTTGTGAGGAGGCCGCCGATCTCGGATTCAGGAGTGACCAGTTCGACGCTGTTTCCGTTCTTCGCGGCGGCAAGAGCGGCAGAAATACCACCCGGAGTGGCACCGTACACGAGAACATCCGTTTCGGCGCCCACCGGCAGTAGGGTGAGAAGGAGGGAGGCAAAAGTGAGATAAAGGCATTTCATAACAGTGCGTAGGCTCGATCAAGAGAAGTCGGAGTTCATTTTTTATGATGCGTGGTTAGTCCTGAAATCCCGCCAAGAATATCCGGAAAGATTCCTTTGGATTATCCCCGGTTTTCAACTTCTGCCGAATTCTGAATTGGAAACAAACCTTCATCTGATTTCCGGGGGCGCAACCAGCGGGAATAGGGGACCGGGGCATTTGGATTCTTAGATCAGAGTCCGTCGCCGAATCCTCAGAGGCAGTGTGGTCCTAATGGTTCACCCGGAGTTTCTCCACTTCATAGCGGGAAACCCCGCTTGCCAAAACTTCCCGTCGTGGGTATTCGTGAGTCTTCGCGAGGATGAATATCGGGACCTTCCAGATTTTTTGCGATCTTGTTGAAACGACCAGCTTTTCTGAAGCGGGGGAGCGGAACGGGATCAGCCAGAGTGCGGTCAGTCAGCAGATTGGCGCGCTCGAAAAGCAATACGGTGTCGTTCTCATCGAACGGGGGCGGAAGAATTTCGCGGTCACGCCGGAGGGTGATGTCTTTTTGAAGGCGGCCCGTCGCATTCTCGATTCTTACTACGGGATTGGAAATGATCTCGGGGCGATGCGCGACATCGTCGCGGGGAAGCTCACGATCGCGACGGTCTACAGCATCGGGTTTCACGAGCTGCCTCCGTATTTGGAAAAATTCAGGGAGCGCTTTCCCGATGTGGATCTGCAGGTCCAGTATCGTCGCGCGAACCAGGTCTATGCCGATGTTTCCGAGAATCTCACCGACCTTGGTTTGGTCGCTTATCCGCAGGAGAAAAAAGGAGTTGAGATCGACCCCGCCTGGAAGGACAAGCTCGTCGTGATCTGTCCTCCTTCACATGCGTTGGCGAAAAAGAAGTCGCTTTCGCTCAGTGATATTGACGGACAGCGGTTTATCTCATTCGAGCCGGATTTGCCGACGCGGAAGGCGATCGACGGGATGTTCACCCACGCTGGAATCCGAGTCAAAGAGGTCGTCGAATTCGATAACATTGAAACCGTGAAACGGGGCGTCCTCATTGAAAACGCTATTTCGATTGTCCCGAGCGAGAGTGTGAAATCCGAGATCGAAGGCGGGACCCTCGTTCAGATTCCCATCGACGGGAAATTCATCTGGCGTCCCCTCGGGATCGTCCGCCGTCGTGCCCGCGCGATCACTCCCGCGATGCGGGAAATGATTCAGATACTGCAGGAAAAGAAGTGAGTGGGTGGGGGCTTTTATCCTCGACGTGAAAGAAATCCTCACGGATTCCTCTACCTGAATTGTAGAGAAACTGCGTGAGCATTTCTCCGCTCAGCCTATCCGTTCTTCTCTCTGGTGAACGGGAAGGCGCGATCGACGTGAAAGAAATCCTCACGGATTCCTCTACCTGGATTGTAGAGAAACTGCGTGAGCATTTCTCCGCGCAGCCTATCCGTTCTTCTTTCTGGTGGGCGGGAAGGCGAGATCGACGTGAAAGAAATCCTCACGGATTCCTCTACCTGGATTGTAGAGAAACTGCGTGAGCATTTCTCCGCGCAGCCTATCCGTTAGATACTGCAGGAAAAGGAGTGGGTCCCCCTCCGTTAGCGCCTCTGCCTCTGTGTGAATCCGTAAAATCGATGCTCTATCTGTGCTTGAATCATAAGGATTTTTCACACAGATGAGAACGGATTAATCACCGATAGACACGGATCGGGTAGGCTTTTCCGGCGATTGGCTTGAACGCTTTTCTACTCAGCAAACGGACTCGCCGCAAATTTCTCGAACTCGGCTTTCATTGCTTCGACGGAAGCCTCCGGTCCGGTCAGCTTGAGGAAAACAGCGCCCTGATCGCTTGGAAGGATCGCCGCGAGCATCATGTAGTTTTCCTTCGGTGTTTTGTCTCCGGAAAACGGACCGCCCATGGACTCCATGAAAGTGCCTTTGGCAGTGAGAAAGCTGACTTTGCGGCCTCCCATTTCTTTCTCTTCAATCTTGGACTCAGGGGTGCCCTGGAACTGACCGATCCAACGATCGAGGTTTGCCTGGATGCCGCCACCCTGACCTTGACCGAAGAAATAGAGGACGAGATCAACGTCGGCGAGATTCTCATCTTCGTGATCGTAAGTGAGCTGGCCGGCCCGCATCGAGCTGGTGACCTGCTGGCGGATCCATGGCTTGCCATACTTGAAGGTGAACTCACTCACCGCGAGGGTGTCGGGCTCTTCCGCCTGCGCGAAATGTGGCAGAGCGAAAAAGGAAACGGCAAGAAGAAGACAGAGGGTTGATTTCATGGCGAATAATCTGGTATGGAATTTCGCGGTGACAAGTACCGTCTTTCCTGCGCAAACAGGGTGGCTGAAGAGGGTATAGTCGGTCCGTTAACCCTGTTGAATCCCCCCATGAAACCCTGTTTGACCCTCCGCCTGACCCTCGTGAATCTCGTGCTCGGAGGTATCCTTGAAGTGGTATCGGCGGAGGTGGTCGCCCCGCCCGGAGACGAGGTGGCGCGTCTCGCTCTCGATGCACAGTATGAGAAATACCTCAGCGCAGGTGGTTTTCCCATCGTCGCTTCCGCCGGGGTCGAGGACGAAGCGCTTCTCGAAGCGGCTTTTCTCATCGGGAAAATGATCGGGCACCGGCCGGATATTTTGAAAGCCCTTCGTGAGAACAAAGTCCGGCTGTCGATCATGGCGACGGACGAGCTGACGACCGATATTCCCGAGCACGCCACGCTCAAGCCGAAGGTATACTGGGATAGACGAGCGCGCGGACTGGGGGCTTCAAAAGAGCGTCCCGCGGTATCGGTCGGCGAGGAGAATCTGCTCGCGCTCGAAGGCGATCCCTACAGCACTGAAAGCATCATGGTTCACGAATTCGCTCATGCCATTCATCTCATGGGAGTGAATTCGATCGACGATTCATTTCAGACCCGATTGGAGCAGACTTTTAATCGGGCTTCGTTGAAGGGGCTTTGGAAAAGCAAGTATGCGGGAACGAACCCCTCTGAATATTGGGCCGAGGGGGTTCAATCGTGGTTCGACACCAATCGCGAAAACGACCACGATCACAACCATGTGAACACGCGTGAAGAGTTGCTCGAACACGACCCCGGGCTTGCGGCGCTCGTCGAGTCGATCTTCGGGGACTCACCGTGGCGCTACCGGAATCCGAAGCTTCGGAAAGAGCCTGGCCATCTCGCGAGCCTTGATCGGGCTGCGGCTCCCGTTTTTGCGTGGCCGCCGGATCTCGAGGCCGCCTACGATGCACTGCAGAGTGGTGAGGATCGAAAGCAGCTCGAAATGAAACCGGGGAAAGCGCCGGAAGGCAGCGTTTCAGGAAAAAGCGCCGGGGCGGTGCAATTGCGTTTTGATAATCATACCGAAGAAACGGTCCGGATTTTCTGGATCGATTTCGTGGGGGAAAGAAAAGCCTTCGGCTCGATCGATCCCGGAAGAAATCACGATCAATCGACCTTCAGCGAACATCTCTGGGTCCTCGTCGGCGAAGGCGGCGACGATCTCGGCTGGATCGCCGCCCCGGAAGAGGATGGTTTGGTCAATGTCAGGTAGCTGACCTCTTGCGCGATCGGAAAATCCCCAACCCTCCCGCGAGCAGCGCGATGAGCCCGAGCGCGATCGAAAAGACGTCGCCGTAGCGGGCGTAGAAAGTCACGGGGGGATTGAGATCGACGAGGACATCGCCGGGGAGGCTTCCGCGAATGTAGGTCGATCCGGATTCTTCATCGCGGAGGATGCGGGGGTAGGGCGACATCGAAGTGCGGTCGTAGACGCTGCCTCTGTCGTCGATGAAAGCGCTCACTCCGGTGTTGGCGGCGCGGATGAGAGGGCGGCGCAACTCGATGCAGCGGAAGATCGCGTTGTTGAAATGCTGGGTCGGCTCGGCGCTGTCGTAGAACCAGCCGTCGTTGGTTACGTTCACCATGATCTGCGGCTCCGCCTTGATAAATTTCCTCGCGTGACGCGTCACGGTATCCTCGAAGCAAATCAGCGGGATCACCCCGATGTCGTGCCCGTCTTTTTCAATCGTTAGCGTTTCGTAGGATTCCCCGGGCGTGAAATCAGCGGAGATGATTCCCCCGGCGATCCACTCGAAAAGCGGGATGACTTTGCGGAAGGGGATGTATTCACCAAAGGGGATCAGGTGGACCTTTCTGTGCATTTGATAGGACTCCGTCGAGCCCTTCATCAGCGTGACCGTGTTGTAAATTTCGTCGCCTTCGAGGGTGCTGTCTTCGAGACCCGTGAGGAGGTAGAAATCCTCCCCTTTGAGGACGTGTTCGTTGAAATATTTCTGGACCCAGGGAAAGGCAAAATGTCCCGGCAACGCCGTTTCCGGCCAGAGCACGAGGTCGTGCGGGGAACTCTCGGTGAAGGTGCGGGTGAGGTCGCGGTAGTCGAAAATCACTTTCTGTCGCAGGCGGATGTCCTCGGACCATTTTTCCTCCAGCGGAATGTTCAGCTGCATGATGCGGGACCGGAGCGTGACCGACTCTTCCGGCATCGCCCGCATCCGGTTCGAACCGTAGAGAAAAAGTCCGATGATGATGGATACACCGACTGCGAAATCAAAATGGGGGCGGAGGCGTTTGTGCTCCTTCGCTTCGTGGCCGAATCGGACAAAGGTGCAGTAAAGAATAATCCCCGAAAACATCATGATGAATCCGTAGCCGGTGACGCCGATGGTGTCGGCGAATTGCACGAGGAGAAGCTGTTCTTTCAGGGCGACCCCGAGACCGTTCCAACCGAAGCCGGTGAAGAGGATGCCTCTAAGCCATTCGAGTCCGCACCAGCAGGCCCCGTTGAGAAAGGCGATTTTGAGAACGTTGAAGGATTGTTCGAAGAGATCTTTTTTGTCCTTGTCAGGTTCTTTGATCTCCCATTTTCCAACCGTGATCGCAAAGATCCCGAAGACGCCGAAATAGAGAGCGAGGTAGAGCGTGATCGAAAGAAGCGCGAGGACGCCGGCCCAGATTGACTCCGCGACGCGTGAGATTTCGGTGAACCAGTTGAGGCTGAGCACGAAAAAGCTCAGGCCCGAAAGGTAGGCGAGATAGAATCCGCGTTTCCATTCCGCTTTTTGTGTCGGGCGGGGGTTGGAAAACCATAGTGCGGTGAGGAGCGGGGCCTGCCAGATCCAGACGAGACTTCCGATGTCCCAATGCGGGTAGCAGAGCGCGAGAAGCACTCCGCTGAGGATCGCGGCCATTTCAGGCCAGTAGAGTTTAAGAAACCGCATATCGCCTCAACGGAATCGCCTAAGGACACGAAGTCAAGGAGATGCGGGTGTCGCTCTGGCCGTTTAGAGATTTTCCTACGGCAGCCGCGCATCCAGTTCGTCGAGCTTGAAGCGCGTCGAAACGACGGAGTGTTTCTCGGGGCCGCCTTGGTATTTGATATAGGTGGTCGCGACGAAAGTCCCGTCAGGGAGGAGTTCGAATCCGGAATAGCCGGTGTCACGTCCTGCATAGCTGTGAAGAAGTTTGATGCGGTACTGGCCATCACGTCCGTTGAGGATGTCGTCAAAGGTGCCGACCCAGGCCACGAAATGGCCGGCGGTGGGATTGCGGATTTTTCCGTTCTCGAAATCGGTCGCGGTGTCACGCATCACGACAACGATGCGGCCGTCGGGCGCCCGTTTCACGGCAGGGCGATGTCCTGTCAGGGCGGCGGGGAGTTGCTTTGCTTCCGACCAGGTTTTGCCGCGGTCGAGGCTGACCGCGAACTGTCCGTAGTCGTTTTGGTTGACCCGCAGCAGCATGATGAGGGTGTCATCTTTATCCGAGGCGATCACGGCAGGTTGCGCCCAGTGCGAGAGGGTTTTGACGACGACGCGTTCGGGGCCCCAGGTGAGACCACCGTCGAGGGATTCGCTCTCCCAGACGCAGGCGCCTTTGCTCTCGTTGATTTTTGAATCGGGACCGCGTCGATCACACCACATCACGAGGCGTTTGCCCTCGTCGAAGCTCATGATCGTTTTGGGAGCGCACTCAGCTTTCAGTCCGGTCTCGGCCATTGCGGTCCAGGTTTTGCCTTCGTCCTCCGAGTAGCTCTGACGAAGTCGTCCCGGAAAATCCTGTCCTGCAAAAACGAAGAGCCGGGCAACGCCATCCGGATCGACGAGGCGGTGGATCGTCGGTGTTGTCTGGGTTTGTTCCTCCCAGCTGGGGTGAGAGGGGAGGAGGCCGGACCAGGTTTTCCCGCCGTCTTCGCTTTTGGCGAGGGGTCCGAGATGGCCGGCGTGGTTGATCACCCAGGTCGCCCAGATTGTCTTGCCGTCGGGCATGAGAACGGTATCGACGTGGCCCTGATAGGTTTCTTTGGTTCCGCGGGCAACGATGGAGTGCCGCTCCGTTTCGCCCGAGATGTCGATTGTCGGGATTGGGAGAAAGGGATTGTCAGGGTCTTCTTTGACGATGGGCAGAGGCGCGTCGCTCCAGAGGGCGATGCCGTAATAGCCGAAGTCGACGACATCTCCGGCGACAACCTTCTTTTGAAGAATGTTACAGGAGTTTCCTATCCTCTCCGCGTTGATTCGGTAGGGATGGAAGGGCGGTAGATCGACTCTTTCGAACCCGTGGAAGAAAGTCAGTTTGTGTTCCTGATTGAACTTTTGATCCTCGGGAGTGAGCACGACAACGTAGCCGGGGCGAAGCACCTCGAGCTTGGTCTTGCCGATCGATGAACGGTGGAAAACGCGATGACTGGCAAAGTCCTCCGGCCATTCCGTGAAGGTGTAATCCCGATCCGACCAGACAGCGGTGCCCCGGGAAACCTCGGCGACCTCACCGTCGTCGAGCGGTTTGATAGGATCGTCTTCGGCGGCGAAGGTCAATGTTCCTGCTAATGTTATGCAGGCGAATAAGGTAGTCAGTGCTTTCATCGCGACGGGATGTGCCTAAGCGATGATCTCTTTGAGCAAGCCGCTGCTGTCCCCGTGGCGTTCCGCTTTAACGCCGACGCCGTGAAGCATCGAAAGCCACGCGTTGCAGAGAGGGGTGTCCTTCGGCGCGACGATGTTTTCACCCAGCTTGAGTCCCGCGCCGCCGCCGGTCAAAATGGTGGGGCAGTTGTTCAGCTCGTGGCCGGTTCGGATGTTGCTGCCGTAAGCGAGGGCGACATGATCGAAGAGGCTCGAGCCGTCGGCTTCTTTGGTTTCCTTGAGGCTGTCAATGAGGCCGGCGAGGAGTGCACTCTGAGTTTGGTCGCGCTTCTCGGAGGCAGCGAGCTTTTCCCCTTTGGTGGTAATGTAGTGGCTCATGTCGTGGGGATGCACTTTGATGCCGATACTGGTGAGAAGGGTTTCGACGGGCTGGCGATAGGTCAAAACGCGGGTGCTGTCGGTTTTCATTGCTGCAATCATGAGGTCATACATGATCTCGATTTCCTTCTTCCCCGAGAGTCCTTCGCCCGGCTGCGGCATCGTCGTTTCAGGACGGGGAACGCCCATCCACTGCTCGTCTTTGCTGATTTGAGTTTCGATGTCGCGAATGCTCTGGAAATACTCGTCGAGTTTTGAAGTGTCGTTTTTGCTCAAGCCGCGCTGCATCTCGCGGGCATTTTCCAGCCCCGTATCGAGAACGCTGCGACGCTCCGCGAGTCGTGCCTTCTGCACTTCGATGGGAGTGGTGTCTTTGGAAAAAAGCCGGTGATAGGCGGCGAGCGGTCCGTCGAGACCGGCCATGGGTTTGCCGCTGACATCCCAGGCAAGCGAGAGCCCTTCGCCGTGTCCGGAATTGGTTCGTCCCTTGACGTCATTCAGTTCCAGCGAAGAAAAACGGGTGTGAATTCCAAACTCCGCCGCAGCGACCTGATCGGCGGTGATGCTGTTGTGCATGCTCTGTCCAGCCTGGGCGTAGCGGTTTGCACCGGACAACCACCAGGTGCTGCCGGCGTGGCCTTCGCTGGAATACTGGTTCCACAATCCCTGAACGACCGAGAAATCCTTCTTGTGTCGTTCGAGCGGTTTTAAGCCGGAGGGAAGTTCGTAATCCGGTCCCGGTGTTTTGATGTCAGGATACCAGGTCTCGTCGGTGACGCCCCAGCCGAAGCCGAGGAAAATAATGCGCTTTGGCGGGGTGACGGCTTTGGCGGCGGAAGCGTAGCGTCTGAATCCGAGTGATTCCAGCGCGGGCAGCGCGATCAGCGCGGTGCTGGATTGTAGAAAGTGGCGGCGTGATTTCATAAGGAAAACGGGTTCTGATTACTTGGATTGAAATTCTTTGGAATGAACGATGGCGTGGACAAATGATCGCATCGCGAAATTTTCGGATTCCGCTTTTTCAACGATCTCCTCGATGAGGAATTCGTCACTGAAGCCAATGGGGCGTCCGAGCGCATACTCGCTCATCGCTTCGGTAAATCCGTGGGCGAAATCTGCTTTCCTTCCCGCGATGATATCCCGCAGTTCCAGATAGTCTTTGAATTCAGGTCCTTTGTAAAGCGCTCCGGCGGGATCGATCTGCCAGGTCTTTTGTTTGTCCTTCACCGGTTTTCCGTTGTCGTCTTTGACGATGAAGGTGTCTTCTGTCCGCCATGCCCCGACCGCGTCGAAGTTTTCCAATCCCAAACCAATCGGGTCGATCTTGCGGTGACAGCTCGCGCACTGCGCCTCCTCCTGGTGGGCGAGCAATCGCTCGTCGGTCGTGAGAACCTGACCGGCGAGGCGGGCGATTTGCGGAATGTTAGCCGGGGCCGGTGGAGGAGGATCGTTGAGCAATTTGCGCAGGACCCAGGTGCCGCGTTCGACCGGGTTGGTTTCGTCACCGTTGCCTCCCATGAGACTGACCGCGGCCATTCCCAGCAAACCGCCACGAGGCGAACCTTCGGGAAGAGAGACCTTGCGAAACTCGCTGCCGGTGACGCCTTCGATTCCGTAATACTCCGCGAGAGTGGCGTCGAGAATCGCGTAGTCCGATTTCAGCAGGTTCGTGACGCTGTCATTTTCCCGCATCAAATGCTTCATCGTTTCGTAGATCTCATCCCGCGCTGCCGCCTTGGTCGTGTTGTGAAAACGCGGATGCTTGACGACATCGACCTGAAAGAAATCGAGCCGGTCGAGCCCGAGCCACTGGTAGGTGAAGGAATGCACCAAATCTTCGGAGCGCGGATCGTCGAGGAGGCGGGTTGTTTCTTTGCGAAGCACTTCCGGTTTTGCCAATTCGCCACTCGCAGCGAGGGCGAGCAATGCCTCATCCGGCGGCGATCCCCAGATGAAATAGGAAAGTCGCGTCGCCAGTTCCTGCGGGCTGAGAGGTCGCGGTTTTGATTCCAGGTTCGGCTCGGCGAGGTAGAGAAACATCGGTGAAGACAGGACCACGGCGAGGGTGTCTTTGAGGGCGGTGGCGGGTTTCTCGCCGCTCTTGAGCCGTGTCTCATATTTCCGCATGAGCCCGTCGAGGTATTTGGCTGAGGGTTCGCGTCCGCGGAACGCCCCCGTGGCGAAACGGTTCAAGGTTCCGCGCACTTTCTCCAATTCAGGGGCGGGTGATTTGTCATCGAGAGGCACATCGATCGCGGCGATCCCTTTGGGCAGGGGGCCATCGGATTCCGGAAGGCGTTCGATCTCGATGTAGTCGATCCAGAGGGCGAATTTCCTCCCGATCCCGTCGTTTTCCTCACGCCCCTTGTTCGCGAGGACGCGGGTTTGCAGGTAGTGATCAAAGACACCTTTTTCGCGGATGAACAAGGTTCGATCAAGGCGTTCTTTGTGGCCGCTCGTGAAGGTGAAGGGGATTTCAATGATCTCCGGCGCCTCCATCGTTCCGGTGACCTCATACGATTTTTTGGCCTGAGCATTTCGCGGGTTCACTCCGAACTCGATAAAGCGCCGGTCCGGACTTCCGTCGCCGGTTACGGCGGCACGAACGCGGATGACGTAGTCTCCGATGGGCCAGCTCCACGGGAAGATGAAATCAAAGGTCGCGTTGTTGAGCACCGAGGGATGCTCATTCGACATCGCTAGATACATCCCGGTATCAATCGCGGGCTGTTCCGCGTAGTAGTTGTGATAGGGCAGGTGGTAGGAGCGCAATGCCTGGTTGGCTTTGTCAGAGCTGTTTTCTTTGGACTCAAATCCGAATGATTCGGGTGAGGGCGCCCCGGGGATCTCAGCCCAGAAACGCCGGAAGATATTGTCATCTTTGGATTTCTTCCGGACTTCAGCGACGATCTCCGCGTTTTCCGGTTTCGCGGCGGCGGCCTCGACAGCGGCGGCCCATTTTGTGGCGCGCTCCTGCGCATCGGTCTGCCACGCGATGTGTTCGGCGACCTCTTCGGAAATGACTTCGCCCTCGAACCGCTCGATCCGTTTCTCTGTTGCCGCCTCTTCCGCAGCGGCGGCTAAATGCCATTCGAAGGCCTCATCGAGCGCTTTGCGTCCGAGATCCAGATACTGCTGGAACTGATTCGCCGAGATAAAAAGATTCGAGCCCACCGTGTCAAAATTACCCGAACCGGTGTCGGAGGGCAGCTCGCTCACATTGATTTCGACCCCGAGGAGTTCACGCAGGGTGTTGCTGTATTCGCGGCGGTTGAGACGTCGCATCGTGATGACTCCCTTTTGATCGCTCAGCTTCTTGCGCGTTGAGACCATCAGATTCGAGAGGTCATCGAGGAAATCGGTCTTCGCGTCGTTCGGGAGCGGTTCCTCGTCCTCGGGTGGCATCTCGCCGGAGTTGAGAGCGTCGAGCACTTTCTGCCAGCGCTCCGCCGACTCGATATCGGAGATCGTAAAGGGGAGGTCGTCGACGCGGAACTTGCCCTTTTTCTTGTCGGCATTGTGGCACTGGTGGCAATGTTCTTTGAAGAGGGCGCGATGCTTCTCCGGCATTTCGGAGAGGGATTCTGCGTTCGCGGTGATGGCGAATGCACCGATGAGGATTACGGAAAACCGTTTTTTGAAAGTGGAAGCAGTCATGCAACTGGAGGGAAACTGAAATTAAAGATTCGAGGCGGTTCGGCGGAGGGTGACGCGGATGTCGTCGACAAACTGTCCCGAAAACTCGACTGCGGGAGGTTCCTCCCCGCTGGATTGGATCGCATTGCGGTCACTGACTCGGATCCCCAGAACGAGAAAACGCGCCTCAGAGGGAATCCGCAATTCGGAACTGCCTTTTTGCCATTCCTTCCCGTTTTCATCGAGAAAAATCCAGCGTTGCGCGGTGGCGAGGCTGTCCTCCATCAGCTTGTCGCGGGTCTCGAAGAGGTCTTTCCAGCCGCCGGGACTGGCGGGGATCTCCCTGAGTGAATAAATCGAAATGCCGCACTGATATCGGTTTGGATCTTGAAACGGGATCGACCGGAATCCCGCTTCGACGGAGACGACCGCGTCATTTTTGGCGAGGAGCGATTCAAAGGAGCGCAAATCCACGACCCGATAGAGATCGCTGATATACCCCACCGGCTGCTTTTTCTCTTCGTGATCGGCTCGCTGGAACTGAAGCATCTTTTCGCCGTGAACCGGCTGAACTCCGCCCGTCCCGTTGACGACTTCGGTGAAATCACCACTCCACAATTCCAGTGCCGTGGGAACCCCGGTGACGAGAGGAGAAGGTCCCGACTCAAAACTCTCATGAATCAATGTCAGGATTTTCTGACGCCCTGACTCGGAGGCGGCCCAGACCGCGGAGGTGCAGAAAACGCCGATTATCAGTCCCGCAGCAGCGGCGAAAAGAGGACGGGCGAAAAGGCCGGAAACGATCGGTGTCACTTTGCGATCAGACAGGGTTGGATCGTCGACCAAAGAGAGTTGGGTCGATGACTCAACAGGGTTGGATCGTGATACGGCAGGAAGTTCGGCGAGATCCCGCAGGCCTTCCTCCAGTGTCGCGAGGGCTCGAAACCTGGCGCGGGCTTCGGAGTCGTTTTCGAGGAGGCTATTCAGCTCTTCGAGATTCTCCGGTGAGATCCGTTCGTCGAGGTAGTCGCGGATGAGTTCGAGGTCGCGGTCGGTCATGAGAGTTCAGGGGATTGCTCCTTGTTCAGTTTTTCCTCAACGCACTGTTCGAGGGAGCGGCGTAGTCGCCAGAGTTGCTGGTAGAGATTGTTCGCTTTCTTCCCCGCCTCGGTGGCGAGTTGGTCAATCGTCGAGCCGGGTTCGTAAGCGGCGAGGACAAGCTGACGGCTCGCTTCGGGAAGTTTGTTGAGACATTGCTGGAGAAGTGTCAGTCGCTTCTCATTCGTCTCCGTTTCCCCGAGCGATTCTTCGAGGAGGAGATCGAACACCTTTTCATTCAAAACGAGACGGTCTCTCGCGTGCGATCGCCGAAAGGTCAGAATCTGGTAGCGGGCGATGACGCAGGCCCAGCGGGGAAATTCCTCGATGTTCTCGAGCTGGTCGAACTTTTTCCAGGCGACGAGTGAGACTTCCTGCATGATTTCATCGACGTCCTCCGGCCGCAAAATGCCGCTCCCGCGAATGTAGGCGCGAACGATGCGCTCATACTTCGTCAGCGCCCTCACAAAGGGCTCATGGAAGTTGGAATCTGTGGGGTTTTCCGACATGAAGGTGGCAATGACTGCCGGTGTCTTAATTCTCTTATGAAATTATCTGATCTTTTTTCATGAAGCAGATCAGGATCCCGCAGTGAGAGGGCTTCCGGCCGGCTCGTATTCTCCTATCCTGATTCGATTTGCGGCGCGGGGCGATGTATTTTGATGGCGTTTATTCGTTAGGTGGCGGCGCCGGTCCGTAGCTTCGCGAGCACCGGTTTCAGCAGATTACCCTTTAATAGATGAGACGGTTGCTTTTCATCGCGGGGGATGCGGTTACAGTCGGACGACGAAATCCCCATGGCTACTCTGACTCCAGATCAGGTCACCGATCGCCAATCCAATGATGCGATTTTTGACCAATTCCTCAACTACCTGATCGAATCGGGGATCGACCCCTATGATCATCAGGAGGAGGCGATTCTCGAACTCTTCGGCGGGAACAATGTGATTCTCAATACTCCGACCGGTTCGGGGAAAACCCTCGTGGCGCTCGCGATGCAGTTTCGGGCGGTTTGTCAGGGGCGGCGGAGCTATTACACCGTGCCGGTCAAAGCGCTCGCGAATGAGAAGTTTCTCTCACTCTGTGCGATTTTCGGCCCCGAGCACGTTGGAATGATCACCGGGGATGCCACCGTGAATTCGGAAGCGCCCGTGATTTGCTGCACTGCTGAGATTTTGTCGAACCTCGCCTTACGGGACGGGGCTGAAGCACCGGTCGATGATGTCATCATGGACGAGTTTCACTACTACTCGGATCATGAACGCGGCGTCGCCTGGCAGGTGCCTCTGTTGACCCTGCCTAAAGCACAATTCTTGCTGATGTCGGCGACACTGGGGGACACCGGATTTTTCGAAGACGAACTCACGAACCTCACGGGACGGCCCACTGCGCTCGTGAAATCCGAAGATCGTCCTGTCCCGCTCGAATTTGAATTCAGCACCACCGCCCTGGAGGAAAAGGTCGAGGAACTCGTTGTCGCGGATCGGGCCCCGATCTACCTCGTGCATTTCACTCAGATGTCCTGCGCGAAAACGGCTCAGAACCTGATGAGCCGGAACTTCTGCACGAAGGAGGAAAAGAACGAAATCGCAGATCTCCTCGTCGATGCGGATTTTCGCAGCCCTTACGGAAAGGAAATTAAAAAGCTGCTTCGGCACGGGCTTGGGATTCACCATGCGGGGCTCCTTCCGAAGTATAGGGTCCTCGTCGAGAAGCTGGCGCAGAAGGGCTTGCTCAAAGTGATTTGCGGGACCGACACGCTCGGGGTCGGGGTGAACGTGCCGATCCGGACGGTCCTTTTCACGCAGCTTTTTAAATACGGCGGACAGAAAACGAAGACGCTCGCGGTGCGTGACTTCAAGCAGATCAGCGGACGGGCGGGGCGCCGTGGCTTTGACAATGTCGGCTACGTTGTCGCGCAGGCTCCTGAGCACGTCATCGCCAACATCAAGGCGGAAGAGAAAGCGGAGGCGAAAGGGAAGAAGAGTCGCGCGGTGAAGAAGAAGCCGCCCGAAAAAGGGTTTGTGAACTGGGATGAAACGACCTTTCAAAAACTGATCGACTCGCCGCCGGAGAAGCTCTCAACCAGCTTTACGGTAAATCATGGCATGCTCCTCAATGTCCTCAGTCGTACTCATGAGGATGGCTGTGAAGCGCTGCGCGATGTCTTGCGTCGCAGCCACGAGACCCCGGTGACGAAGCGCAAGCTCGGGCGTCGGGCCTTTGCCCTTTTCCGCGGTCTTGTCGAAGGCAACGTTTTGAAGATCATCCCGCCGGAAGAGCGAACCGGTCCCTCGAAGATCGCGCTGAACATTGATCTGCAGGAGGACTTTTCGCTCAACCAGGCGCTCGGTCTTTATTTGCTCGAAGCGATTCCCCAGCTCGATGAAACCGATCCCGAATACGCGCTGAACGTCATCTCCATCATCGAGGCGATTTTAGAGGATCCGACTGCGGTGATACGACGTCAGGTGGATAAGTTGAAAACCGCTCTCATGGCGGAGATGAAAGATCAGGGCGTCGAGTTCGATGACCGTCTCGAGCGGCTCGATGAGGTCGAGCATCCCAAGCCGGGGAAGGATTTTATCTATAACACCTACAACGAATTTGTGCTTACGAATCCGTGGGCGAAAGAGGCTTCGGTGCGGCCGAAGTCAGTCGCCCGCGAGATGTTCGAGGAATGGAAGTCTTTCGAGGATTACGTGAAACTGTACGGGCTCGAGCGGAGCGAGGCCGTGCTCCTGCGTCACCTCTCCGAAGTTTATAAGGTGCTCGATCGCACCGTGCCGCCCGCGCTGATGACGGAGGAACTGGAGGAGGCGAGAACCTTCTTCGGGACAATGCTCCGGGGGATTGATTCGAGTCTTCTCGACGAGTGGGAGCGACTCAGTAATCCCGATGCAGAGCGGACGGCAGGCGAGGACGCTGCCCCCTCGCCCCCGCCTTCGTTTACCCGCGACAAGAGCGCCTTTGAGCGTCATGTCAGGACCGCAGTGTTCGACCTGCTTAAAGCGATCGAGCAGGGTGACTTTGACCGCGCGGAGGAAATCGCGCCGCCGTTGCCGGGCGACTTGCGGGCGACGGTGGAGGAGTTTTTCTCAACGCATCGCGGGTTTCGATTCGATCCCGAAGCGCGAAACCGGAAGCATACCCGGATCAGTGCGGGGGAGGAAAAACGCACCTGGAAGGTCGAGCAGATCATCGTCGATCAGGAGGATTTCAACGACTGGCGGCTCATTGTTAAAGCGGACCTCGAGGCGAGCGATGAGCAGGAAAAGGCCGTCCTCGAATGGGTCGAATTCGGCCCGATTGTGTAAGGGGGGGCGCCACCGTCTTGGGACGGCGGCTACGGATCGCTTGCTGAGGTAGCCGCGTTTGCAAAAACGTGGCCGATCAGAATTTCTTCCTCAGCTCCTCGACCCGTTTCCGGTTCGCTCCCATATCAGAGTATCCGACCCGCGAAGCCGAGCGGACGTGGAATATTTTCTTCTCTTCGTTCTGCATGATCTCGAGGTCGTCGACGAAGCCGAAGACTTTGGAAAACGTTTCCGCGTAGAGATAGGGTGGCTCGTTGGTCACAATTCGTG
Organism: Verrucomicrobiales bacterium; assembly: GCA_029213065.1. GTDB lineage: Bacteria > Verrucomicrobiota > Verrucomicrobiia > Verrucomicrobiales > DEV007 > Arctic95D-9. The sequence goes on from JARGPH010000025.1 coordinate 61,106, forward strand.
TTTTGGGGATGCTTTCGACCGCCTCGATGAGCTCTCCCCAGACCTCGCGTTCATCGGACTGGTAGGCGATCGGGTCGATCTGGTATTTGCGATCCGTAGAGAAGCTGGAAACGCAGTTGGGTTTTCCGGTGACCTCTCCGATTTTTCCATTGTCGACCGATTCAGGGCGGTTCGCACGAGACCAGGCACCGAGAAAGAAAAGCGCTCCGAAGAAAGCAAAATCGGCGAGGAAAACAGCGGCAATGATGACGATGAAAGTGGGCTCCATTCAAAAAATGTGTAAGAATTGTAATTGGTCTTTTCGCAGACTCTCCTGATAGTAGGAATCATGCAACCCACACACAGCAAAACAATTGGTTATATCCTCTGGATTTTCGGATTCACCGGAGCTCACCGGTTCTATTTTGGAAAACCTATTTCGGGAACGATCTGGCTCTGCACCCTGGGACTTCTGGGTGTTGGCTGGTTGATCGACCTTTTTCTCATTCCGGGAATGGAGCGGAAAGCGGAGCAGCGCTACAAAAGTGGTCCGATCGATTATTCGACGGCCTGGATTCTTCAGACCTTTCTCGGGTATTTCGGCGTTCACCGGATGTACATGGGCAAATGGATCACGGGAATCATCTATCTCTGCACGGCCGGAATCTTCGGTATCGGCTACATCTACGATTATTTCACCCTCAACGGGCAGATCAGCGAGCGGAACGGAGCGAAGGCGCCTCCTTTCAAGAAGGCTGAAGTGGGCCTGATCGAAGGCTAAGACCTTCACCCGGGGAGAATTTTGCCTTTTCATCTCGGGAAATCGGGTGATAGCTACACCGTTCACATTACAAAGAAGACATGGCTAAAGGTTTTGAAATGGAAGGCACCGTAAAGGTGATAAATGAAGTCCAAACATTCGCGAGCGGCTTCTCGAAGCGGGAATTCGTGATTGAAGTGGAGGACGGAAAATTTCCCCAGATGGTGAAATTTGAGTGCCTCAAAGAGAAGACGACACTGATCGATGATTACTCGATCGGTGATTCAGTAAAGGTGTATTTCGATATCCGCGGGAACGAATACAACGGTCGTTATTTCGTGAATTTGAACGCCTGGAAGCTCGAGAAACCCGGTGGTGGCGGTGCTCCTGCGAATGATGGCTACGCTGATCAGAGCGGGCCTCCTTCTCATTTGAGCGAACCGCCAGCTGATTACGGAAGTGCTCAAGGCGCTCCTTCAGACGACGATATCCCGTTTTAAGGCGGCTATTATCGAAAGAGCAGAGGAGGCCTAATCGCTTGCTCATTAGGCGGCCTGCCTTAGGATGGGGCGCTTCCGGACATCAGGATACGTTAACTGCGGTATTTATCGAAATGCGCGATTTCGCCAGAGGCGGACGCGCGCCGCAACCGTCCGGAAAAATAAGAAACTAAAATTACTATGTCAGAATCATCTTCCTCCGGAAATCAAGGGGATCGCAATCAGGGCTCCAGCAATCGCAGGCAGGGCGGAAATCGTAATCGCAACCGGAACCGCAGCCAGGGCGAAAACCGCAGTGGCGGTCGGACCAATGCCGAGCGCGCCCGTCGCCCCGCACCAAAGCCAACCGGCTTTCAGAAACTCATCAAGGCGATCACTTTCGGTCTTGTTGATCTCACCCCCAAGCGCGGTGGCGGGAAAAAAGGCGGAGCGGGCAAGTCGGCCAAGTCCGGCGAAAAACGCGCCCCGAGACTGATCGAGCCAACTTCTCCCCGTCTCTATGTCGGTAATCTCAATTACGATGCCACCGAAGACGAGCTGAAAGAATATTTCTCCAGCGTCGGTGAGGTGCAGAGTGCCACCATCATCAGGCAGCCGGGATCGGATCGCTCGAAAGGCTTCGGTTTCATCGAAATGAGCAGCATTGAGGAGGCGAAAAATGCTTCCTTTAATCTCAACGACAAAGAGTTCAAAGGTCGCAAGATGCTGGTGACCGGTGCCAAGCCTGAGCGGAAGCGTGACAACGATCGCGGTCCACGCCAGGAGAGAGAAGGCCGCTCATCCGGCGGACGCCGCGAAGGTGGTCGTGGCCGTGATGGAGGTCGTGGTCGCGACGGTCGTTCCGGTGGACGTGACGGCGGAGGCCGCAAAGGTTCCGGAGATCGCGTCGAGAAACCGACCCGCACCGTGAAGCCACTCGAAATCGAAGTGGTGACTTCGCCTCAGCTGAAGCTGGGCCAGATCAATGCCACGGCAACGGATGAGGACATTAACGATCTTTTCAGCGGAATCGGAACCCTTCAAAAGCGTGACGCCATTGGTGAAGCGGCAGAAGGTGCTGTCACCCGTGATTACACGGTCGAACTGACTGATGTGGCCGAAGCGCAGAAAGCGGTCGAATTTCTTCACGACAAAACCTTCATGGGGCACACCATCAGCGTGACCGGGGTAGCGGGCGTTCCCGCTGAGTAATTCAGTTACTTTCAATCCAGTATTGGATTTTGAAAAACCTCCCTGTTTCGGGGAGGTTTTTTTTGTGCCCGCGAGGAGGGGGCTGTCCTCGATGCGACCGATCTTACGGTCGGGAAATGTAACAGCGTAGCAGTCGGATCGCTGCTCGCACCGAGGTGAGAGAGGCCGTTTCCTCAGCGGTGTGGTAACCCGTGGTCGGGACCTGAAGGGTGGTGCCATTGATTGCTCCGCTGGTCGCGGCGGCGAGCCGGCCCAGCTCGGTTCGCCCCAGTGACATCGGCGCGGGGCGATCTGCATTTTGAGCCTCTATCCACTCGTCCTTGTAGGTGTGGCGAATCGCGAGACGTTTGCAAATCGAGGCGATCTCGTCGGTGAATCCGGGATCGAAAAGAGCGGTGGCATCCTTTTTACGAAGGACGAGGTCTTGCGCCGCGGCCGCCTCGGGAGAGGGGTAGGGGCTCGTGTCGAGAACGAGGAGTCGACGGGTTGTGATGGCGTGCCGCTGGAACCAGCTGAGAGCGTAGCGCCAACTGCGGCCCGCCTCCTCCTGAGCGGTGAGGAGGGCCGTTCCCTGAAAGCCGTTGCGAAAAAGGTAAACAATCATCGCCACACTGAGCACGTTGTCGAGCTGGGCCGAAAGATGGGTGTCGCCGACTTTGAGCCGGTCGAGAAAGGAGATTGGCGTGCCCGGTTGAAGGTAGTCGAGGCCGTCGATTTCGAAAATAAGGTTGTGCCGTTTCGGGCAGTGGTAGCCCCGGGAAATGACGCCCTGCCCGAGGTAGGTGCCGGTGTAGGGGAGGTGCGCCTGGACCCGCTGTCCCGTGAAGCGGTCGGCGATCGATGCCATCATCTGCTCGGAGACCGAATCTCCTGTCAGTTCGCCGCGGTTTCCGGCGATGAAAGCGGCGTATTCGAATTCGTTGGGGCCGGTGCAGAGCAGTCCGTGCCTATCGATGTGCGCGGAAAGAACGAGTGAATCCGGCTCGCTGCCCTGTGCCACGAGAACCCCGAGATGTCGCTCGACATGGACGCCGACTTCCTCCAATTCCCGTCGGAGGACCCGGAAAAAGGAATCCTCGGTTCCGACCACCGATGGCTCGCGGACAAGGTGCTGAAGAATTTCAATAAAGGACGAGAGATCGAGTTCGGTCTCGTGATTGTCGTCTCGCGAAGATGGGGCGGGGATTGAGTTGCTCAATGCTGGTCACCGGCGGTGCTACCGGTAATTATTACGGAATAGCAGGAATTGTGCCGGACGCTACAGGGTATTCTTTCGCGGGAGCGCAGAATCGTTCGGAGGGTTTCTGCGATCCCTTCAGGACCGGTTGTGAACTCCGGGATTCCCACCCCGGCGTTCCGCTGCGCTCCACACCGCGCTAATCTCTGTCGAGCCTCCGGCTCTGAGCGGAGCGCCCGTTCTAATTCTCATGAGGCTGACTCACCTTCTCACCTTCTCACCTTCTCACCTTCTCACCTTCTCACCTTCTACGGCGCTTCCTGCGCCAACTCCCCCATCATCTCCAGAAGATGCTTCGTCAGTATCACCGAGGCGTCCTTTTGGACTTTGTTAGTGCCTAACCAGGTTTCATACCCGCCGAGTTCGTGCTGATGCGGGGGCGGAAGATACCCGAAGGCGCCGTTTGCGAGTTCGATGATCATGGTGTGCTTGAGCGGGCTTTGCTTTTTCAGGTCGATTCCGATTTCCACGAGGACTTCGAAGGGCAGTGCAAAGATGGCCTGATCGCCGATTCGGATCGCCTGGATCACGACGTCGACCGTGTCCGGATTCTCGAGGGCTGCGAGGGTTCTTACCGCGTAGTGGTCAGCAAGGCGGGGGAGGGACTTCCGTTCCTCCTCGTTCATTGCGAGAATCTCGTGAGCGCGTTTCACAAGTGCTTCGTCCGGCTTGCGGTACTGCAGGGTGACCCGCCGTTCCCTGATCCCGACCTGCGGATCTTTGTCATACTTCAGATCCTTCGTCGCCCGCCAGACTTCATCAGCAGCCTTGGTCGCGACCAGTCCGATTTGCTCGAATTTGGCACGGGGAGGACGCGTTCCGTCGAAGTCGATGTTGTTGATGTCACCGCTCGTTCCGTTGGACATGATCCCGAGAAAATCTCCCGGCGATCTGCCCCCGATGCGGTTCGCGATGAGACGGGAGAATTCACCGTAGTAGTCAGCCGAGACCGAGCCGTCGGTTCCCCCGACGTAGTGCAGGGCGTAGTTCGCGAGGAGCCCGAGCGGTTTGCCGTTCGCTTTCTGAAGGTTGATCACTTCGATATTCGGATCCGTCGGGCCTGCCGGACTCACGATCGTGCTCCGTGACGGGTTCATCTTCACGGTGTCGATTTCCCCGAAAGGGTTTGCCGGCATTTTGCCCTCCTCAAGATACCAGCGGCGGTTGAAGACTTCCTCTTTCAATTCGCCTTTCGTGAATCCCGCTTGAGCAGGTTGCAGATTTTTGATCGCTGTCTGGATCGCGAGGGAAATATTCTTCCGCGCTTTCTTACGAAACGCGACTTCAGCCGGCGCATCGTTTCCCTCCGAAATATTGGGGGCGCTGTGAGTGTGGGTTCCCGAGATCAGCATTTCGGAAGTGTCCCAACCGGTCGCAGCGGCAGCGTCTTTTTTGATTTCGTCGACGACATCCTGAGCGAGGTAGAGAATGTCCACCACCGTGATGACAACCCGTCCCTCACCGTTGCGCAGCGCGAGGGAGCGGGCATTGAGCGGATCATGAGCACTCGTCGCTCCTTTCGGACTGAAAGACCCTCGCAGCGTCACCGGCCACTCGTCCGGCGTGATCTCTACCATCGCCGTTCCCGCCTCCAGCGCGGCGCGGGATTGGGTGAGAGGAAATAGTGCTGTGAAAGCTAGAATGAAAAGAGCGAGCGGGAATTTCATGCCGCCATTCTTGGAATTGCCAATGATTCGGTAAAGGGGGAAATGATACGCGATTCGTGGTGATCACCTACCCCTCCTGAATCGAGCGGCGGATCGTTCCGGTGAGGCACGAGGCCCGTTGCAAGTGGAATCCCGCTCCGTCGCTCCACCGTTTAAAGAGCGGGGAGAGCGCGGGCCGAATGTGTTGCAGGATTCACTTGCAGGAAAAGCAGGGTGTGTTTGGGTATAGAGTTGCCCGAAAGATTAACCCGCGACGGAACCTATCCGATCCTTTTTTTTCGCCCCCATCTTACTGTTTTTGCTATCGCGCTTTTATGTGGCGGGCTTTGTTGGGGCACTGATGAGATCGACTTCCTCGAACGGGAGGCCTTCACTGAAAAGCCTTCAGACAACGGGACCGTGACTCTGAAATGGAGCAATCCCCGCAATGAAGCGGTCGCGCTCGAACAGTCGGGGAATGCAGGGTTTGACCCCTTCGTGGTTCGTTACGAAGGGACCGACACCAGCTCTGTCCTAAGCGGGCTGGCAGAGGGGAAGCACTACTTCCGGGTCGGCGCGGCAGGGGGAGGGCCCCGTTCCGAAACCCTTGCGATTGAGGTGGAATTTTTCCCGCGTGACCAGCTTGCCTGGTTGCTCGGGATCGGCGGAGTGGTCGTCGTTCTAACGATCGGAACGATCATTGTCGGAGCCGCTCAGAACCGTGAAAAGGAGGCGGGATGACAGAGGACGTATTTTCCATTTCCCGATCCACCGGCTGGATCGTTGTGATCCTGTTAGGTATACTTTGGGTTGCTCTCGGTATTTACTGGGGAAAGCGGGCGAAGAATTCGGAGGGCTTCATGCTCGCGGGAAGAAATGTGGGTCTCTCGCTCGGCTCGGCCACTGCGATGGCGACCTGGGTGACTTCCAACACGACAATGCTGGCGCCGGTGTTCGCGCTCACGCTCGGGATCTGGGGGATGCTCGCCTACTCAACCGCGAGCTTCGGCCTCCTTCTCTTTGCTCTTTTTGTGGGGCGGATCCGCACGCTTCTGCCCGCAGGTGTCACTGCCGGTGATTTCTTTCGACTGCGTTACGGCCGCGCCGGATGGTCGCTTTTCCTCATTATCACGATGCTCTATTCGCTATCGTGGCTCGTCAGTATGGCGATTGCAGGCGGTGATCTTCTTGAGGCGCTCGCCGGTATTCCCTACCTGCAGGGAATGAGTCTGATCCTCGTGGTCTGCATTCTCTACACCCTTTTCGGCGGGCTTTATGCGGTGATCGGAACGGATTTTATTCAGAGCCTCATCATCCTTATCGGGATTGTCTTCATTGGAGGTCTCGTCGTTGCGAAGCTCGATTTTTCCACTGCCTACGAGCATATCTCGACCTATCAGCCGTCACTTCTGAAAATCGCGATGCCGGCGGCCCTGCTCGCGGTGTTTAACAACATGCTTTTCGGATTCGGGGAGGTCTTCCACAACAATGTCTGGTGGTCGCGGGCCTTTGCGATGCGCAAAGATGTCGCTCCGAAAGCGTTTTTCCTTTCCGGGCTTCTCTGGTTTCCGATTCCGATTGCGGCCGGCTTTATTGCTTTGGCAGCGGGGCCGCTGGGGATTAATATTCCGGACGAGAATCAGACCGGTCCGGTCGTTGCCTCAGCAGTTATGAATATGTCAGGACTTGGAGCGGCCTCGGGGATTCTCATCCTCATCGTCCTTTTCTGCTCAATGGCCTCCTCGATTGATTCGCTCCTTGCTGCGACTTCCGATCTTCTCATTGAGGACGTTCAAAAGGGGCTTTTCAAGACGAAGGTCAACGAAGAGAAATTCCGCCGCTCAGCCGGAATCGTCATTGTCGGACTGGGCGTGTTGGTCTGGCTTCTTGCTGCTCCGCACTGGCCTATCATTAACGCGCTTTTCATCTCGGGGCCGCTCGTCGGGAGCCTGATCTGGCCAGTTATTGCAGGACTGTTCTGGCGGAGGATCAATCGTAGAATCGTCCTTGTGGGGATCATTGCCGGAAGCGCGCTCGGAGTTTGGGCCTACTTCGCCCTGGGCTGGTTCACTGCCTCGCTGGTTGGCGCGGGTGTGTCGATGGTAGCGACGATTCTAGCCCGCTTTATTTCACCTGAAACCTTCCGGGAGGCCGATCTGCCGGTTCAAAACCACTGAGACGATGTTCAGCGAATCATTCCTACACATCTTCATCTACGGCGCGCTCGGCTGGACTGCGCTGGGTGCTTTGGCCCTCATCGTGCTACTTATAGTTGACTGGGTCAGAGGAACTCTCTGGTAGCCTTGAAAATCAACCTGTAACATCATTTTCCATCGTAATGAAAGAGACTCCATTGCGGGACGATCCGCCGGAAGAAGCGGAACGCCCCAGTATCAAACCTCCCGAAGGATCCGAGGCGATTCTTCCGGAACCCGGTACCCTTTTTGAAAGCAATCCGGTCAGTCTTGATGTGCTCGGCGAACTCAAGAATCAGAGCATTCTTGAGGCCGGTCAGTTCACTTTTGACCAGGTCACGGAACTTTGTAAACTCGCCGCTGTTCTGGAGAAGTTGGAGATCTGGCCCTACCATCCCCTCGATGGTAAAATCGCCGTGACCGCTTTCTTCGAAGCCTCGACGCGGACCCGGACGAGTTTCGAGAGCGCTATCCTGAGGCTCGACGGGAAAGTCATCTCCATCGCGGACGGAAGCACCACCGGTCAGGCGAAAGGCGAGTCGCTTGCCGACATTGGTGAGATGTTCAATGCCTACGCCGACTGTGTCATCATGCGTCATACCGAGACGGCCGCACCGGAGGAGATGCTGCAAAATCTGCGTATCCCTCTGATCAACGCAGGCAACGGTTCCGGCGAGCACCCCACTCAGGCGCTCGCGGACTGGTTCGCTCTCTTGAAGTGGAAGCCGGCCCTCGCGGCACCCTGTGTGAACGATTCCGAGAAAATGAATCTCGGAATTCTCGGGACGCCCGGTTCGATGCGGGCCGTGAAATCTTTTCTTCTCATGGCGCTTCTTTTTCAGGATCACATTCGAAAAGTGACCGTCATATCGGAAATGGCCGATCCCTTCGGTGAGGATGTCATCCAGTGCCTCACCGATGCCAATATCGATTACGAAGTCTCCAACGATGTGCGTGAGCACCTTCCCGATCTCGATGTGATCTACATGAACTCGATCGCCTTTCTCGGGGACTCCTACAAAAACATGGACAGCCGGTTCAAGTTGAACTCCGAAAGTCCCATCAAAGAAAGCGCCGTAATTTTGCACCCGATGGCGCGACTCGGCGAGCTCGATACCTCGCTCGATAAAACACCCCACAATCTTTATTTCTCGCAGGCACATGGAGCCGTATTCATCCGACAGGCATTGCTTCTTGCAGTGTTAGACCGTTTGGGACCGCTCGAAAATATGATCAACCTCGAATCCAACAAGAACTCCTAGACTTATTATGTGCGGCATTGCCGGCCACTTTTCGGCCACTCCTCTACCAGAAACCACCCCTGACATTCTCGAGGGACAACTCGAAACGATCGTCCATCGCGGTCCCGACGGAAACGGACAGTTCGTGCTCCGCGACCGCGGCGTCGCCCTCGGGCACACGCGTCTCGCGATCAACGACCTCGTGGGAGGCTGTCAGCCACTCCACGCCGTTGACGACCGTTTTATTCTCACGACAAACGGTGAGTTCTACGATTTTAAACAGCACCGCGCCACGCTCATGGCGGAAGGCGATCGCTTCATTACCAAATCGGATTCCGAGATTGCGATCGGGCTTTATCGAAAGTTCGGGCTCGATTTCACGGAGCATCTCCGCGGTGAATTTGCTTTCGCGCTCTACGACCGGCAGGAGGATGAACTGATTCTCCTCCGTGACCGCTTCGGAGTGCGACCGCTCTTCTACTGGCTCTCTCCTGACCAGACCAAGATCGTCTACGGATCCGAGGCCAAGGCGGTTCTCGCGCATCCCGACGTTCCCGCCAAGCTCGATTCGAAAGCGGCGCTGCACCAGCTCATGCAGACGATCGCGCCGGGAATGAGTGCGTTTGAAAATATTGTTTCGCTGGCACCGGGACACTTCCTGAGAATTCGGAAACGCGGTGGCAAACTTGATATCCACGAGCAGCGCTACTGGGACTTTGACTTTCCGCATGAGGAATCCCGTCCTTCCAAAGTGGATGAGCAGGAGCACGTCGAACGCATTCGCGAGGAACTCATCAAAGCGATCGTGCTCCGTCTCGAAGCCGATGTGCCGGTGGGTTGCTACCTTTCCGGAGGAATTGATTCCTGCTGTATTCTCGGTCTCGCGACCGGGGCGATGCAGTCTCCGACCAAGGCCTACACGATCTCCTTCGATGACGATGCTTACGACGAAGCGCCTATCGCCAAAGAGATGGCTGAATCGATGGGGGCCGATCAGGAGGTGATTAATCTCAAGGCGGAAGACCTCTACGGGGAAAACTACGTCAACACCGTGTGGCATTGTGAGAGGACTTTTTACAACACCCTCGGGGTTGCCAAGAATCTCATGTCGAAGCGGGTTTGGGATTCCGGCTACCGCTGCGTCATCACCGGGGAAGGGGCCGACGAACTCTTTGCCGGCTACCCCGCGCTGAAACGCGACATGTTTCTTCACGGGCTCAGTCACGAGCCCGACAACGTGCGGGCCGAGTATCAGGCCGCGCTTGAGAAAACCAACAAGCTTTTCAAAGGAGCGATCCTCGCCGAGAACCAGCGCCATCATGCGAAGTGGGAATCCCTCTGCGGATTCACCCCCTCGTGGATTCAACCGTGGATGGACACCCTCGACCTCGCCCGCCCGCTCCTCTCCGACGAACTCCAGCGTGACCTCAAGGATTACGATCCGATCGAGGAAATCGCGAACCGTCTCGATGGTTCCATGTTAGAGGGGCGTCACCCCCTCGACATCGCGCAGTACACCTGGAGCAAGTGCCAGCTCGAAGGGCAGATTCTGAACTGGGGCGGGGACCGCGTCGACATGGCCAACTCGATGGAATCACGTCCCGCCTTCCTCGATCACCATCTCGCTGCCGCGGCGGTGAACGTTCCGCCGAGCCTGAGAATCAAAGGCAACATCGAGAAGCACGTCCTCCGCGAAGCGGTCAAAGGCGTCCTCCCCGAAGTGCTCTACAAGCGTGAGAAGTTCGCCTTCATGGCGCCGCCCGCTCACACTGACAAAGCGAAAATGGCGAAGGTCGAGGAATTGATCAGCGAGTATCTCGACGAGAACACCGTCGGCGAAGCGGGGATCTGCTCACCGGAGCGCGTCAGCCAGTTTCTCACCGACTACCGCAACGACACCGATTCGACCTCACTGGTGAGGAAAGATACCTTGCTGAATCACCTCATCACCCTTCACATCCTCCACCGGCAGTTTATCTCCTCATGAAAGATCTCTCGGTCGACATCGAACGCATCAAAAAGGATATTCTCGAGCTCGCGAAAATCGGCTTCGATGAACGCGACCGGGGAATCTATCGCATGGCCTTTTCGGAAAAGGACATGGAGGGGAAGCAGTGGCTTCTTCACCGCATCGAGGAGTGCAATCTCACTCCCGCGAGTGACGGGGCCGCGAACATTTCGGGGATTCTCGAGGGGAAAGAGGATTCTCCACGCGTTTACGTCGGATCGCATATCGATACGGTTCCCTGTGCCGGAATGCTCGACGGCACTCTCGGGGTCATCGTCGGACTGGAATGCCTCCGCGTCTTGAAAGATTCGGGTGCGTCGCTCGCGAAAACGATCGAGCTGATCGCCTTTTCCGATGAAGAGGGACGCTTCGGCGGCACCTTCGGATCGGAGGCCTTTACCGGCTTCCTTTCTCTGGAAAAAGTCCGCAGCGCGGCCGACCTCAACGGGATCCCCCTGCACGACGCGATGCTCACCCACGGTCTCGACCCCATGAAAGCGCTCGATGCGCGGCGGCAGCCCGATCAGATCGATTCCTATCTCGAGCTCCACATCGAGCAGGGCCCCGTCCTCGACGAGCAACACCTCCAGGTCGGAATCGTCGAGTCCATCACCGGACTGCAATCCTGGTCGCTCCGCTTTGACGGCGAAGCCAATCACGCCGGGACCACCCCGATGAATTACCGGAAAGATGCCTTTATGGGGCTCGCGGATTTTGCCCACGAGCTTCCGCGCATCCTCGAGGAAAACGGAGGCGAGAACAGTCGCGCCACGATTGGTAATGCCGAAATCCTCCCCGGGGCGCCGAACTCCGTTCCCGGTGCGGTTGAATTCTCACTCGATTTTCGCGATCCCTCGACCGAGACACTCGAAGCCCTCTCGCAGGCCTTCCAGAAAGCGCTCGCCGCCATTTCAAGACGACGCGGCCTCAAGTTTGAAACACACGTGCAGGGGGAAATTCTCCCCGTGGACTCCGACAAGCGACTCACCGGAATTCTCAAAGAAGAGGCCGAGCGCCTCAAGCTTCGTCACCTCACGATGCTGAGTGGTGCCGCCCACGATGCCCAGCTCGTCGGTCGAATCGCGCCGATGGCGATGATCTTTGTCCCGAGCCGGAAAGGGCTCAGTCACTCTCCGGAGGAATGGACCCCGTGGGAGGATATCGAGGCGGGCGCGAATCTTATGCTCGCAGCCCTTTGCAAACTGGCGGGCTGAATTTTACCTGCTAACCTCTCCCTATGTCCGAGACCCCAAAAGAAGATCCTCTCAAGAAAATTTACCGGGATTCCTTCGTCGAAAACCCGAAGCACCAGGTTGATCTCAGCAATCGCGACACCGCCCTGCTCTGCATCGATATGCAGTACCTCGATGCCGCCGAAGGCTACGGTCTTTTCAAAGACTACGAGAGCTCCCCGGTTCCTCTCGAGGAAATGCGCTACTACTTTGACCGGCTCACCGACACCGTATTCCCGAACGTCCACAATCTGCAGAACTGCTTCCGCGCCCACGGGCTCGAAGTCATCCACGTGCGGATTCAGTCGCTGACCCGCGACGGCCGGGATCGTTCCAAAGGACACAAACGCCTCGAGCTGCACGCCGCCCCCGACTCGGGCGACGCCTGCTTCGTTGAGGAAGTCGCGCCGGTCGGAGATGAAATCATCATCAACAAAACCGCGAGCGGTGTCTTTTCCTCGACCAATCTTCACTATGTACTGAACAACCTCGGGATCAGTTCTCTCTATATCGTCGGTGTCTATACCAACGAATGTGTCGAAACCACGGTTCGCGCCGCCTGCGACCTTGGGTATCTCGTCACCATGGTCGACGACTGCTGCGCCACCCAGACTCCCGAGCTCCACGAGGCCAGTCTCAAGACCCTGAGGAATCGTTACTCGAGGATTGTCTCGACCGACGAAGCGATCAGCGAGATCGAGGTGAATGTGGAGGAGGAGGCGGCGAGTCTTGGAGGAGTAGGCTTGGAGAAGTAAAGTAGTAGAGGAGTAAAGAAGTAGAGAATCGGATGGGCTTTGGGGCGTGCGGGCTTGCGTCTTTTCTGCAGGCGAGGGTCGTGATCTCGCTTCTGCGCACCCGCCGGACTTGATGTAGCACGGGTTTTCAACCCGTGTTCACTGCCTACCCGATCAAAGGCACCGGCGGACGGGCTCCGCACACGGGTTGGAAACCCATCTTACTTTTTTGCTCTGGATGGGTGGCAGCCTCTTCAGCAGGCGAGGGCCGCGACCTCGCTTCTTCGTACCCGCCGGACCTGATGTAGCACGGGTTTTCAACCCGTGTTCACTGCCTATCCGATCAAAGTCTCCGGCGGATGGGCTCCGCACACGGGTTGGAAACCCATCTTACTTTTTTTGCTCTGGATGGTTGGCAGCCTCTTCTGCAGGCGAGGGCCGCGATCTCGCTTCTTCGCACCCGTCGGACCTGATGTAGCACGGGTTTTCAACCCGTGTTCACTGCCTACCCGATCAGAGACTCCGGCGGATGGGCTCCGCACACGGGTTGGAAACCCGTGTTACTTTTTTGCTCTGAATGGTTGGCAGTCTCTTCTGCAGGCGACGGCCGTGACCTCGCTTCTTCGCATCCGCCGGACCTGATGTAGCACGGGTTTTCTACCCGTGTTCACTGCCTATCCGATCAGAGACTCCGGCGGATGGGCTCCGAAAAGCAAAAAAGACTACCTTCTTCAGGGGCGCGATTTTTCGTCCGCGATCGTTGGATTTGTGTTAGAGAATAGCTATACTAGACACTTTTCCGCATTCCGTTGACACCCGAAGCACAGTCCCGCCACAACATCGACGCGCAGCTGGTCGCGGCGGGCTGGAGTGTGCCGTCGCTGGGAAGGCCTGCTGACCATATCCTGATGACTGGTAAACGGGACTGCTTTTCGAATTCCGCTAATCTTGAAACAAGTTTCGCCGCATGACCCCGCAGGAAAAACAGCAACTCAGCGAAATCGACATCTGCGATTTGTTCATTACCCCGTCTATCACAAAGGCAGGTTGGGAACAGCTCACTCAGATTCGTCGCGAGGTCACCCTCACACCCGGCCCCGTCGTGGTGCGGGGAAACATGTCCTCCCGCAACAAGAAAAAGAAGAAGTTCGCCGACTACGTGCTGCAAAAGGAAACCGGCGTTCCCATCGCCATTGTTGAAGCCAAGGACAACAAGCACACCGTGAGTCAGGGGATGCAGCAGGCGCTTGGTTACGCGGGCATCCTCGATGTTCCTTCCGCCTTCAGCTCCAACGGCGACGCTTTCGCCTCCCACAACAAAGTCCCCGCACCCGGCGAAGACATCGAATGCGAACTGCCCCTCGATTCCTTTCCCTCGCCCGACGAAATCTGGAAGCGCTACAAAAAGCACCGCGATATCGAGGATGACGAAGAAGAGCTCGTCCTCGAGCCTTACCACAAGGACGCCTACGGCAAAGAGCCCCGTTACTACCAGACCGAAGCCATCAACCGCGTCATGGAGGCTGTCGCCAAAGGTCAGAAACGGCTCCTGCTCGTCATGGCCACCGGCACCGGCAAGACCTACACCACCTTCCAGATCATCTGGCGTCTCTGGAAAGCGGAGAAAGCTAAGCGCACCCTCTTCCTCGTCGATCGAAACATTCTCGCCGACCAGACCCTCGTCAATGACTTCAAGCCCTTCGGCCCGGTCATGACCAAGATCAAGAACCGAAAGATTGATCCCTCTTACGAAATCTACCTCGGCCTCTACCAGGCCCTCACCGGCCCCGACGAAGCAGACAAAATTTTCAAGTCTGTCTCTCGCGACTTCTTCGACCTCATCATCATCGACGAGTGCCATCGTGGCAGCGCTTCGGAAGATTCCGCCTGGCGGGAAATTCTCGATTACTTCTCCGGCGCTACCCAGATCGGCCTTACCGCGACCCCCAAGGAAACCAAATACGTTTCCAACATCACTTACTTCGGCGAGCCGGTTTACACCTACAAACTCAAAGAAGGTATCGAAGACGGCTTCCTCGCGCCCTATAAAGTCGTCCGCTACCACCTCGACAAAGACCTCATCGGCTGGACCCCGCCCGAAGGCATGACCGATGATCTGGGAAAGGAAATCGAGCAGCGCACCTACAACCAGAAGGACATGGATCGCATCCTCGTCCTCAACCAGCGCACCAAGCTTGTCGCCAGATGCGTCATGCAGCTCCTCAACGCGACCGATCCCTTTTCCAAGACCATCATCTTCTGCGAAGACATCGACCACGCCGAGCGCATGCGCGTCGCCATCACCAACGAAGCGGGGCAGCTCGCCCTCGACAATCCCAAATACGTCATGCGCATCACCGGTGACAGCGTCGAGGGCAAGGCCGAACTCGACAACTTTATCGACCCCGAGTCCAAGTTCCCCGTGATCGCCACGACCTCCGAGCTGCTCACTACCGGAGTCGACGCCAAGACCTGCAAGCTCATCGTCCTCGACAAAACCATCAACTCCATGACCACCTTCAAGCAGATTGTCGGTCGCGGCACCCGGATTGAAGAAGAGTATGGCAAATACTTCTTCACCGTGATGGATTTCAAGAACGCCACCGAGCTTTTCAAGGATCCCGACTTTGACGGTGACCCTGTCGTCATCTACGAGCCCGGGCCCGATGACGATCCCGTGCCTCCCGATCCGGACCCTGAACCCGGCGGGACCGTGGAAGAGCCGCCCGGAGTGGAATATGGCTCCAAAAAAATCCACGTCAGCGGTGTTGAGGTCAAGATCCTCGCCAAGACCGTTGAGTATCGCGGCGACGACGGCCAGATGGTCACCGAATCCTACGCCGACTACAGCCGCAAGAACATCCTCAACGAATACGCCTCGCTCGACGACTTCATCAACAAGTGGAACAGCACCAAAAAGAAGGCCGCCATCGTCGCGGAACTGGAAGACTACGGCATCGAGCTTCCCAAGCTCGCCGAAGAGGTCGGCAAAGACTACGGCGACTTCGATCTCATTTGCCACATCGCCTACGACGCGCCGCCGCTCACTCGAAAAGAACGCGCCGACAACGTGAAAAAGCGTGACTACTTCACCAAATACGGAGATCAGGCCCGGGCCGTCCTTGAGGCGCTTCTCGACAAATACGCCGACGAAGGCGTCACCTGTATTGAAAACAACAACATCCTCAAGCAGGCTCCCTTCAACACTGTCGGCACCCCCGTTGAGATCATCAACGACGTCTTCGGCGGCAAGGCAAACTACGAAAACGCGCTCCATGACCTCGAGCGTGAACTCTTTGACCAAAAACGATCAGCATGAGCAACGTCAGCGGAACCATCAAATCCATCCAGGACATCATGCGCAAGGATGTCGGCGTCGACGGCGACGCGCAGCGCATCAGCCAGCTCGTCTGGATGTTCTTTCTCAAAATCTACGACGACCGCGAGGACCAGATTGAACTCCTCGAAGACGACTACCAGTCGCCCCTCCCCGAGCACCTTCGCTGGCGCAACTGGGCCGCCGACCCCGAAGGCATGACCGGCGATGCCCTCAGCGACTTCGTCAATCTCCAGCTCTTTCCCACGCTCAAGGAAAAGCTCACCCTCGAAGGGCCGAACAGCAAACGCGCCCAGGTCATCCGCAACGTCTTCGAGGATGCCTACAACTACATGAAGTCCGGCACACTGATCCGGCAGGTCATCAACAAGATCAACGAGATCAACTTCAACAACACCGAAGACCGCCACACCTTCGGCAACATCTACGAGCAAATCCTCAAGGACCTGCAGAGCGCCGGCAATGCGGGCGAATTCTACACCCCGCGCGCCGTCACTCAGTTTATCGTCAACCGCGTCGACCCGCAGCTCGATGAAACCGTGCTCGACCCCGCCTGCGGCACCGGCGGCTTTCTTGCCTGTGTCATCGATCACAAGCGAAGCCACTACGTCAAATCCGCCAAAGACGAAGAAGCCCTCATCCACAGCATTCACGGCGTCGAAAAGAAAGCCCTCCCGCACATGCTCTGCATGACCAACATGATCCTGCACGGCATCGATACTCCGACCAATATCCGGCACGACAACACGCTCAGCCGCCCCTACAAAGACTACGGCAACAAAGATCGCGTCAACGTCATCGTCACCAACCCGCCCTTCGGTGGCACCGAGGAGGACGGCATCGAGAACAACTTTCCCGCCAACCTCCGCACCCGCGAGACCGCCGACCTCTTTATGGCGCTCATCGTCAAGCTGCTGAAAAGCCACGGTCGCGCCGCCGTCGTCCTGCCCGATGGCTTCCTCTTCGGCGAGGGCATGAAAACCCGCCTCAAGCAGGACCTCCTCGAGAAATGCCATCTCCACACCATCGTCCGCCTCCCCAACGGCGTCTTCAATCCCTACACCGGCATCAAGACGAACATTCTCTTCTTCACCAAGAAGCCCGAGAGTGAGCAACCGGGCACGAAGGAGGTTTGGTTTTACGAGCACCCCTACCCGGAAGGCGTCGTCAGCTACAACAAGACCAAGCCGATGCGTTTCGAAGAGTTCCAGACCGAGATCGATTGGTGGGGCTCGGAGAAGGATGACTTCAAGAGCCGCGTCGAGACGGAGCAAGCCTGGAAAGTCAGCATCGAAGACATCGCCGCTCGCAACTACAATCTCGACATCAGCAACCCGCATGTGGGCGAGGCGGTGACTCACGACCCCGAGGAATTGCTGGCCCAATACCGGGGGCAGCAAGGGGAAATTCAGGAGCTGCGGGATGAGTTGAAATCCATTTTAGCGAACGCCCTGGCGGGAGAAAAGTGATGGCGAACGTAGAAAAACTCATTACGGAGAACCTTGATACCTGGTCTTCGGCGATCAAGGCGAAGTCGTCAGCCGGGCGCGGAGGCGGGAAGAAGCAGGAACTTTATGGCATTAAGAGGCTGCGTGAGTTGATTCTCGAGTTGGCGGTGCGGGGGTTGTTGGTGGCTCAAGATCCAAATGAAGAGCCCGCATCGGAACTTCTGAACAGAGCAGCTAAGGAAAAGGAAATTTTGATCAAAGGCGGAGAGATCAAAAGGAAGAAAGTCCAACCCGAAATCGACGAGCACGAAAAGCCGTTCTCGTTGCCATCTGGTTGGGCTTGGATCCGCTTGAGCGAAGCGGGACACGACTGGGGGCAAAAAAAGCCTGACTCCAATTTCACTTATATCGATGTAGGATCAATCAACAAAGAGCATGGCCTCGTTCGCGATCCCGACGTTCTGTCACCAAAAAAAGCACCTTCACGAGCTAGAAAGATCGTAAAGAAGGGAACAGTGATTTATTCCACTGTAAGGCCCTACCTCTTGAACATCGCCGTGGTTAGCGAGAGCTTTAGCCCCGAACCAATTGCAAGCACAGCTTTCGCAATCATTCATCCGTTTCAGGGCATCCTCGCACCCTTTATTTATCGCTATCTCCGTTCTCCGACCTTTATAAACTATGTAGAAAGCTGCCAAACGGGAATCGCTTATCCCGCCATCAACGACAAGCAGTTTTTCTCAGGGGTGCTCCCCATCCCACCCCTCGCCGAACAACACCGCATCGTCGCCAAAGTCGATGAACTGATGGCGCTTTGCGATCGGCTCGAGCAGCAGCAAGAGGACAGCTTGCGCACCCACGACACCCTGGTGCAAACGCTCCTCGGAGCCGTAACCGCCGCGAGCAAACGCGGTCAGTTTGCGCAAGCCTGGAAGCGGATCGAATCCAACTTCGACACCCTCTTCACCACCGAAAGCAGCATCGACCAACTCAAACAAACCATCCTCCAACTCGCCGTCATGGGCAAACTCGTCGAGCAAGATCCCGAGGATGAGCCGGCGGGTAGTTTTCTAAATCAAATTGCCGAAAAGAATATTAACAAGAAGGCGTTACCTAAACCCAAGCGTACTCCCTATACGGTTCCAGAATCATGGGAATGGTCAACCTCGGGTTACATCGGTGAAATAAAGCTTGGCAGACAGCGGTCTCCAAAAGACCACAATGGGCCGAATATGGTCCCTTACCTCCGGGTCGCGAATGTACACGACAATCGCCTCGCTCTATCTGACGTAAAGGAAATGAATTTCACCCCCGACGAACAAAAGATATTCAGACTTAAGGCTGGAGATATTTTATTGAACGAAGGACAGAGCCGTGAACTTGTTGGCCGGCCTGCTTTATATCGAGAGGAAATTCCTGGGTGCTGTTTTCAGAATACCCTGTTGCGACTTCGCGTCCATGAAGGTGTCTATCCTGAATACGCACTCTTGTATTTTAGGTCCTGCCTGTATTCGGGCCGATTTCAGAAAGCCGTTAAGCAGACAACGAATATGGCACATCTAAGTGCAGGGCGACTCTCTCCTATTGAGTTTCCACTCCCACCTCTCGCTGAACAACACCGCATCGTCGCCAAAGTCGATGAGCTGATGGCGCTGTGCGACCAGCTCGAAGCGAGCCTCGCCACCGCCCAAGCCACTCAACTCAACCTCGCCGACAGCCTCGTCGAAGCCGCGATTCATTGAACCCTCTTGCCAAGTCCCCAATCCCTGAAACCTCGTGCCAGCGCATTCAACAGGGTTCAATCGACGACCGACCCTCTTGAATTGACCTCACCTCGCTCCGCCTTTCGTCACT
>JARGPH010000025.1:80477-97672 GCA_029213065.1 Verrucomicrobiales bacterium
TTTCATTTTCTCATGTCCCAAGCCAAATACTCCGTCAATCAACACCCGATCTCCATCGTCCTCGCCTGGATTGAGCAGGGGGAGATCGCGATTCCCGAGATTCAGCGCCCCTTCGTCTGGAGCAAAACCCAAGTCCGTGATCTCATGGATTCGCTCCTGCGCGGTTTCCCAGTCGGCTACCTCATCGCGTGGAAGAATCCGAATATCAAACTCAAGGACGGCTCCACCTCC
This sequence comes from Verrucomicrobiales bacterium, assembly GCA_029213065.1. Lineage (GTDB taxonomy): Bacteria > Verrucomicrobiota > Verrucomicrobiia > Verrucomicrobiales > DEV007 > Arctic95D-9. Next base: position 80,709 of record JARGPH010000025.1, read on the forward strand.
GAGGGCAAACGCATCCTCATCGATGGGCAACAGCGGGTCACCGCCCTGATGACAGCGGTGAGCGGGCGCAAAGTGCTCGACAAGAATTACAAGTCGACCCGGATCCGGATTGCCTATCACCCTGTCGAGCAACGATTCGAAGTGTTTAACAAGGCAATCGAAAAGGATTCGAACTGGTTCCCCGACGTCGCGGAGGCGTTTCAGCCGGATTTTAAAACCCACAAGTTCGTCGCTCACTATTGCGCCGTTCACCCCGATGCCGACGAGGACAAGGTCTTTGAAGGGATGGATTTGCTCACCAGCATCACGAGCAATCAACTCGGTCTCATTGAACTCGACGGAACGCTCGACATTGAAACGGTGACCGAAATTTTTATCCGCATCAACGGCAAAGGAGCGGTCCTCAGTCAGGCGGATTTCGCGATGTCCAAGATCGCCTCCAGCGAGCAGTATCAGGGCGACAAGATCCGCAAGACGATCGATTACTTCTGCCATCTCGCGGTGGCGCCGGAGATTTACGACACGCTCATCGATGGCGATCCGGATTTTTGCAAGTCGGAGCGCTTTAAGCAAATGGCCTGGCTTAAAAAGGAGAACGATGACCTCTTTGATCCGGATTATACCGACATGCTTCGGGTTGCCTTCACCTCGCAATTTGGACGGGGGAAACTGCAGGACCTCGTGGCTCTCCTTTCAGGGCGGAATTTCGAAACCCGAAGCTACGAAGAAAGTATCGCGGCGGAAAGTTTCGGAAAATTGGACGCCGGTCTCAGCGCTTTCATGAATGAATACCATTTTAAGGGATTTATCATGATTATCCGTTCGACGGGCTTCATTGTTCCCGGCCTGATTGGATCGGGAAGCGCCCTCAATTTTGGCTACATCCTCTATCTCCACATGCGCTCCCTCAAACTGCCGCCGACGCAAATCGAGGAGACGGTAAGGAAGTGGTTTGTCATGTCTATCCTGACACGACGCTATTCGAGCAACCCGGAAACCATTTTTGATCTCGATATTCGACGTATCCATGAACGTGGACCGGTCGAGCACCTCAAAGTAATCGAGCAGGCCGATCTCGGCGAGGCATTCTGGGAGTTCGGGCTCGTCCAGTCGATGGATACCTCGGTTGCAAGCAGCCCGTTTTTCAAACTGTTCCTCGCCTCGCAGATCAAAGGGAATGATCGGGCGTTTCTCTCCAAAGATATCACGGTTACCGACATCGTCCTGAACCGCGGGGATATTCATCACATCTTTCCCCGCAACTTTCTGAAGAAGCAGGGCTTTGCCCGGTCCCGATACAACCAGATCGCAAACTTCGCGATTACCCAGACGGAGACGAATATCAAAATCAGGGATCGTGAGCCATCCGTATACTTCGGCGACGTCGTTGCTCAAACCAGCGGCGCTGAACTCACCTACGGAGCGATCTCCGATCCGGAGGAACTGAAGGTTAATCTGGAGATGAACTGTATCCCGCCTGATCTCCACGAAATGGGAGTCGATGACTACAACGAGTTCCTCTCGCAACGACGTGTTCTCATGGCTGCTAAGATTAAGAAATACTACGAAGGGCTCTAGAGTAGGCGCTGAAAGCTCGCAAAACATGGCTCTCTCCCGATACACCGCTGTTCAATTCCGGCGCCCGATGGTGAGAGGGCTGAATCTTCCTTTTCTGGTTCTGGCCGAAGCAGAAGGTGGGGCGGAGAGTGAGCGAGTCGAGTTGGTCGTGAAATCAACTGCGGGCTACCGCAATCGCCCGGAATGCATCGTTCGGGAGATGTTCTCACTGCTACTCGCTCAGCAGTTGGGGATCCGTGTTCCGGAGCCGGTTCTGGTGAGATTTCCCCGGGGATTTGATTATGGCGCGGGCGACTTTCCTGAGTATGCGGAATTGATCCGAAAGAGTCCGGGGTGGAATTTGGCGACGGTTCATCTCGGTAATTCCTGGAAGCCGTGGACGAATACGACTTCTCCCAGATCCATCACCCGCGATAAGATCGAGTCGGCTTACTGCTTCGATGCGATGGTGCAAAATTCGGATCGTGAGAATGACAATCCGAATCTTCTCTGGAAGCGTGATCAACTCGTGTTACTGGATTTTGACAAAGCGTTCGGGCACTTGCGTGTCTATCGGAATGACCCGAAGCCCTGGCGAAAGGTTCTCATGTTGCAGAACCTTCAGAGGCACTGTTTTCACCGCTTTCTGCCTGACCTGGACGAGGACGAACTCCTCGGAAATTCCATTTGGGAGGCGTTTCTTGAATGGCATTCGACAAGCAGAAAGGGGAGTTTAACGCGTGAATTCGGGAGTGAACTTCAAGATCCTGAGGTGGACTTGCCTCTGCTTGAGGGGTATCTTACGAATCTCGCTGATCACGCGGAAGACTTCTTCCGTTACCTCACCGAGAGGTCTCGAGGATGAGTTTTGAACCTTACAGCTTCTGCTTTTTGCGCTACGTGCACGACCCGCTTTCCGGGGAGTTTGCGAACGTAGGGGTGGTTTTGTGGGCACCGGAAAGCCAATTTCTGGGATTCAGATTTTCATCAAAGTTCCGGAGATTGAGCCGGTTTTTCCAAGATTTCGAAAGCGGTGATTATCGTCAACTCGTCTCCCGAGTGGGCACTCAGTTTGAAAGGTTGCAGCAGGAGATCCGGTCTGACCAGGCGAGGTTATCTTTTGAGAAGGTGCCGGAACATGCGAGGGATCTTGCTCTGAAGGTGGTTCCACAAGACGATAACGCTCTGCAGTGGAGTTTGTCAGGAGGCGGCGTTACTGAATCGCCCGAGCAGGAACTGGAAGCGCTGTTTCAAGAGAGCGTTGGTCGTCACTACGAAGCGGACTCTCGTTCGCGTCGCGATGATGCGGTTGTCTTCCGTCAGGTTTACAGTCGGGCTTTTGAGGCACCGGATGTGAAGCCTCATATTCAGGAACATCGAGTGGAGGCTCCGCTGGCCTCTCACAAATTTGATTATGCCTGGAAGAACGGTGTCTGGAATGTTTATCAGCCGCTCTCCTTTGATCTGAAGCGCGCCGAAGATATTCATGAGAAAGCGTATCGATGGGATAGCCGCACTCGATATCTGAGTCAGGCAGACGAGCAGCCCGATATTCATTTGCTTCTCGGACGGCCAACCGATTCAGGTTTGAAAAAGGCATACGGGATGGCCAAGGATATTCTTTTCGATTCTCATAGAATTCAGATCATCGAGGAAGATGAAGCGTCGGATTTCGCCGTTCAGCTCGCCTCGGAAGTGAAGCATGCCAGTTAGGGGAGTCACCGGGGAGCAGGGCCCGGCTATCTCTTATCGGGGCCGCGTCAGTTCAGAGCGGACCACCGGATGACTTAACGCCTCGGAAAAAGTCTTCCTGCTTTGAGCCAGCTTTCGAAGTGCTTCGATCTCATTCTGCGTTCGACTTCTTAAAGCTTTCAGCGAGGACCGGGCCGACCTCCACGATTCAAGATTGTCGTGATCAAGATCGGAATGAAAATGGTGCACGAGGTGATTGCGGTCAGCGACTAGATCGATGAGTCGCTGCTGACGCTCCTTCATCTCTTTTTCGGATTTAAAGACAAGGCGAAATGAGATTGCAACCCCGGGAGTCGCCCGATCCTTGTCTGCACTTTCCGCCTCAGTAACCATCAATTCATCGATAAAATCGTTGACCAGTCTCCCCAGGGTCTGCCCCTCTATGTTCGCTCGCTTCTTCTGATGCTTCGTCGTTAACCCGGTCGCATCGCGACCTTCCAGAGAGGCGGCTGGAAGCAAGCTCTTCAATAGGCCTTCCATCTGCTGAAAGAGAAGAACGTTTCTCCCTACAAGCTCGTAGGTCCGGAGCTTTTCGCTCTCGAGTATTTCTTTGTCTGTCATTTCATATGCAATTCGGACCATGGCCGACGTTCGGTATTTGTAAGACTACGGCGATATTGGCATCGTCTCAACCTTCCTAAATCGTAGAGGGACAAGCCCCGTGAAATTCCGAACAATTGTAAAGTGAACGAACTCTCCGGAAATTCAGGAAAGTTCAAAATTCAAGGAGAGGTCCCGAGAATCGTGTTCCGCTGGATCGATCAGGGACCGGTCGAAGTGGGAATCGTGGATTACCATTGACCGCACCCCTGTGACGTCATACGTTATACTAATGAATCCACCGATCACTCCTGGGGAAATCCTGCTTGAGGAATACCTTGAGCCGATGGGTATTTCCCAGAACGCGATGGCCCGAGCCATCGGAGTGGCTCCCCGGGCGATCAACGAGATCGTGCACGGGAAGCGCTCAATCACCCCGCAGATGTCGATGCGGTTCGGCGCGTTTTTCGGCCAATCCGATGACTTCTGGCACGGGATTCAGGTCGAATGCGACTTCCGTGAACTGCGACGGAAGGCGGGGGACCTGACCCGTGACATTCAGCCCGCCTCCGCCCTCGCGGAGTGACGCCGACCCCTGATTCTCCGGGGCCTGTCCCACGGCAACGTCCCGGCAAGGTGAGCCGGAGGCTCAAAAGAAATCAGCGCGGTGTGGAGCGTAGGGGAACGCCGGGATACCCGGGTGCCCGGTAATTCCGGCCCTGAAAGGGTCGCAGAGGTTTGAGCGATTCGCGGTCTTTTTAGTCTCGTTGGATTTGCGGATGCCATAGAACTTCTTCGGCCCCTTCAGGGCCGCCTATGGCTGCGGCTGGAGATCCGGTGGTTTCACCACCGGCTGATTTCTATAGAACCTCCGGTTCAGCTTCAAGGAATTCGGGGGCAAAGATCTCCGCGAGATTCCGGGGCGGCCCAACGTTTTCGGGCGGCCTTTCAGGACGCTCCGGGTGGGATGGTGGTTTTCACGGGGTTGAAACCCCGTGCTGTGATCGTTCGAGCCTTCAGCTCGGTGGTGGGCGATTGGATTTTGGGGGCGGACCGTGGATTCCCCCAAAGGGCTGAAGGCCCGATCGGCCCCAGCCCGGGACTTTCAGTCCCGGGGAAAAAGCAGCAAGCCGGTGCGACCTGAAGGGACGCTCGAAAACACCGGGAACAGATTGAACCGGCGACCGTCCCTGCAACCGTGGATTCGGAGAGGGACAGGCCCCGTGGATTTTCCGGGGAATTCCTGGTGTCTCTGTGAGGCAGGCCGACGGGGACGTCGGCGCTCCCTGGGACTCACGGTGAAATCACTGCGGGCGATGGCGGGAAATACTGATTTACGCAGGGGACAGGCCGCGGGAACCTTGGGATAGTTGGAAACGATCTGATTTTCTGAACGAAACGTCATCCACACTAACCAACCTACTATGAAAACACTGCTCACCACTCTCGCGCTTGCGGCAACGGCCACTTTTTCCTTCGCTGACGAGGTCAGGGAATCGGTTCACGACTACGAGGTCAAGGACATCGAAGGGAAGGAAGTCGATCTCTCCGACTACAAAGGGAAGGTCCTTCTCATCGTCAACGTCGCTTCGAAGTGCGGGGCGACGCCTCAGTATGGACCGCTTCAGATGCTGGATCTGAAATACGGCAAAGACGGCTTTGCGGTGATCGGGTTCCCCGCGAACAACTACGGCGGGCAGGAGCCGGGCAGCAACGAGGAGATCGCGGAATTCTGCTCGAAGAACTACGAGGTGACTTTTCCGATGATGGCCAAAGTCTCGGTGAAAGGGGACGACCAGGCTCCGCTCTTTCAGTATCTCACGAGCGCGGACAACCCCGATAAAAAAGGCGCTATCGGCTGGAACTTTGAAAAATTTCTCATCGGCAAAGACGGCAAGCTGCTCCGTCGTTTCGCAACCCGGGTGCAGCCGGATGATTCGTCAGTGACGGAAGCGATCGAAGCGGCGATCAAAGGGTAGTTCCCGTTGTTTCCTGCGTGGGCTTTGATGCCGGGCTTGCGGGGAAGTCTCACGCAGAGGCGCAGAGACGCGGAGTTTTTTTGAGCTCTCTGGCTTTGCGACGGTGAGGTGCGAGTGCAGAGACCGGCCTCTGCACACGGGAATCGCCGGACCGGATGTAGGATGGGTTTTTAACCCGTGTTCACTGCCTGTCCGATCAGAGGCACCGGCGGATGGGCTCCGGACACGGGTTGAAAACCCATGTTACTTTTCTCTTCAGGCGTCTCTTCGCGCCCGGGAATCCGATGGGGCTTGCGTTTTTGCTTCTGTTGAAATACAGTTCGTTTGAACTGTATTTCCTTTGATGTTTGCTGGAACACAATTTCTCAATTGCAGCACGGAAAGCCGGAACAAGTTGTCATGTCTGATTCCCTGAGGCAGCTGCGACATCTTCGACCCGGCCCGTTCGCTTCTTATTAGAATGTTGTAAAAGCTAGGTAATAATATACAATTACCGAGGAAAACGGACGTTACTGCACGATGAAAAAATCCCCGCTCGAGAGAATCCGAACCCTTGCGAAAGGGCGGGAGGCGGTCCGTACGTCGGAGATCGTCGAGGTTGGTGTATCTAACCAGGCGATCACCCGGCTTGTTCGCTGTGGTGATCTCGAGAAAGTTCGACGAGGCCTCTACCGGCTTCCTGATTCTCCCATTACGGAACATCATGACCTCGTAAATGCGATTAAAGGAGCCCCCGGGGCTGTTATCGTTCTCATTAGCGCGCTAAGCTTCCATGGGATTGGAACGCAACGGGCTCATGAAGTCTGGATGCAGCTCCCCATGAAAGCTCACTCTCCGAAAATCGAGTGGCCCCCGATTCGCATCGTTCGGACTTCCGTGGAAGCGCTTTTCTCCGTAGGCGTTGAAACCCATCACCTCAGTGGAGAGGGGATTCCGATCACAACCCCGGCTCGAACGGTTGCGGATTGTTTCAAGTTTCGAAATCAGATTGGTCTGGATGTTTGTGTCGAGGCTCTTCGCGAGACACTGCATGAGAGAAAGGCGACAGTTGGAGAGATTGGCGAGATGGCGCGCCTCCTGCGGGTAGGAAAGGTTATAGGTCCGTATCTGGAGGCGATGATATGAAGAATCCGGCGGCTTCGATTCGTGCTCGACTTCTGAATCTTTCGCGTAAGAGCGGGGAACCACTGGATGCGCTCATGGAGCAGTTTGCAACGGGGCGTTTTCTCTATAGGCTCGCGAACAGCTCCTATCGAGATCGCTTCGTATTGAAAGGGGCTCAGTTGTTTCGGATTTGGGGCGCGGAGCAACATCGACCGACTCGAGATATCGATCTGCTGGGATATGGCGATCCGTCCGAAGATACGATTCGGTCGGTCTTTTTAGAACTCGTTCAGAGGCCAGTCGAACCAGCTGACGGTCTCGAGTGGGGTGAGATTAAGGCGGCACCTATCAGGGATGATATCGCATACGGAGGCGTGCGGGCTGTTCTCGAAGTTCGTCTCGCAGGAGCTCGTATTTCTCTCCAGATTGATGTCGGATTTGGTGACGCTATCATCCCGCAAGCAATGGAGGCTGAGTGGCAGGAATTACTGGATCTCCCATCCGCTCGTCTCCTGATTTATCCTCCTGAGACGGTGGTTGCTGAAAAGTTGGAAGCGGTGGTTTCTTTGGGTCTGGACAACAGCCGGATGAAGGATTTCTTCGATTTGTATTGGTTGAGCCATCATCAGACTTTCAACGGCGATCTTCTAATCGAGTCGGTCACAGCAACCTTTGAAAGACGATCTACCGGGATGCCCCATGAGCCGCCGTTGGCCCTGACTGAGGCTTTCGCGAATGATTCCGGCAAAACAGTGCAGTGGAAAGCTTTCCGGCGAAAAGGGAAACTTGTCGCACCGGAATTGGTTGAAGTGGTCACCGATTTGTCCTCATTTCTCGAACCGGTTCTATTCGGAGAAGCGACAGGTAAAATATGGATTCCCGAGTCCGGTTGGACCGGAAAATCGTGATCAGTTCCCGGCCTTTTTGAGTATCTCACGGCATCAAAACAACCCTCACCAAAACCTCATGTGGAACAGCCCTTACAGCGAGTCGGAGAATGGAAGAAAGTTCAGTCTCGAGGAGATCGCGGCGCTGGTCGTGCCGCTCGCTGAATTGCTCGATACGCTCTCGTTCCGGTCGGTCTTTGACACGATCGATGAACCGATTCTGCAACGACTGGAGAGGGATGAATTGATTTTCGCCCTCTATGAGGTGCTTCATGCGCTTCTCGAAGACGACCCCGTGCCGGAGGGCGGGTTTCCCGGGATTCAGGAGGCGATGATTGCGGAGCTGCTCAACCAGGCCCACGGGTCGGTCGTTTGTGAGATGGAGACGCTTGAATGGGACTTCGCTGAGACGGAGATGAGCGCGGATGCGCCGGCTGATTATGCGAGAGCGGCGGTTTGGAAGAGCGTGGATCGGCTCCTGATTCATGAGGAGGGAGCTGAGCCTTTTTGGCCGCTGGTTCTGGAGGAGGCGGGAATGAAACCCACGGATCCGGCACCTCACCTTTCGGAAAAGATGACTCCGGAGATTTGGGAGGAGCTTCTCATGAACGAGGATCTGCTTTTGAGTGCGTTCGTGGAGGACACCGATTGGAGAATGGAATTTCTCATGGATGTCCATCCCGATGCGGCGAAGAAGGTGTCGCAACTGGTTGGACTCGATCTCGAGGTGGTGCAGGCACTGCCCCATACCCCGGACGCGGCCGAGCTGGAGAAGGCGGAACGCTATATCAGAGAGGTGATCCGCAAGGGCGACGCGATCTTCCGGGGCACGGAAAAGGAGTAGGTGCGCGGGGGACGACGGTTGATCGTTCTCGCCGTGAGAGGTGGGGGTGCTAATAGATGTATAGTTATATTTTCTATAAATACCATTGTCAGGATTTGGTTTGTCGGCTAGGTTTCCCCGCTGTTCCCGCGAGGGTTTTTTGATCGCGGTTCTTACTACGTATACCTATGTCTTCTCATCACCATCCTGCGACGCGTGTGAACCGTGTCTTCCTTGATTATGAAAACGTGGTGGAAGTTGATCCCGGTGTGGTTCGTCGTAAGGATATTTTTCTCACCCTTTTCCGGGGAGCCCATCAGAAAAGTATGAAAAATGATGATGTTGACGCACTACTGGCCAGTTCGAATCAGCCGAAGATTGTCGATGTCGTTGTTTCGGGAAAGAACGCGCTCGACATGGTCCTGGCTGGATATGTTGGCTACACAGTTCGTGAAAATCCGGGCGATTATTTTCACATCATCTCAAAAGATACAGGCTACGATGCTTTGGTTAAGCAGCTTCGAAAAGAATACATTCGGGCCTTTCGTCGCGAACGATTTGAGGACATTCCCTCGCCCGTAAAGAAGGCGTCTTCCAAACCCGTTACGAGTAATATCGTCGAGGTGCCGGTGGATCACCTTGCTATCGTTCTTAGGTATCTCGGAAAAGGCCGGGCGGATCGGCCTCGAAAGAGGGAGACACTCCTCAATTATCTGAAATCGAAACTGGGTGTGTCAGCTACGAAACAGGATGCAAAGAGGGTAATGGATGAGCTATGTGCTACCAATCGGATTTCGATTGGTAGCGACAACTTAGTTACCTACCGGATCTGAAGGTTCGGCTGTGCGTCCGCGTTCCGGCAGTTCCTCCTGTAGGTGAGGGCCGCGACCTCGCTCTCCGGTGATTCGGACAGGATGGAGCACCCGTTCCGCGCCCACGGGACGCGGCTGGAGGAATTCCGGGGCGGCGATCCTCTTCCGGGCGTCTTCCGTTTATCCGCCAGAGAGTGGGGTTGCCGGTTGGCGGGCTATTGGGCAGGCTTTTGCCCATGAATCGCATCTCTCTCACCTTGTTGGTATGGTTTTCCATGTTTGCCGCTTCGGCGGCGGAACGTCCTCATGTCGTGCTCGTGATGGCGGATGATCAGGGCTGGGGTGACATGGCCTACAATGGTCATCCCACGGTGAAGACGCCGAACTTTGATGAAGCGGCTGCGAACGGAATTCGCTTTGATCGCTTTTACGCCGCCGCGCCGGTGTGCTCTCCGACCCGCGCGAGTGTTTTGACAGGGCGCAACCCGAACCGATCCGGGGTCTATCAGTGGGGCTATCCGATTCGGGAGCAGGAGGTGACTTTGCCGGAGGTGATGAAGGAAGCCGGCTACGCGACGGGGCATTTCGGAAAATGGCATCTCGGATCGGTGCGGAATGAGAGCCGCTCCAAGCCGGGTGTGCACGGGTTTGACCGCTGGGTCAGTGCTCCGAACTTTTACGACAACGGGGCGACCCTCTCGGACGAGGGCGAGGCGGTCACTTTTGAGGGGAAGGAGAGTTCGTTCATCGCGGTCGACTCGGCGCTGGATTGGATGGGGGAATGCCTCGAAGAGGATAAACCGATCTTTGCGGTGATCTGGTTTGGCTCTCCGCATCATCCTCACATCGCGGCGGATGAGGACGGGGCGCTCTACGCGAATGAAGAGGAAAAGAAACAGCAGTTTCTCGGTGAGCTTACGGGAATGGACCGGGCTTATGGCAAGCTCCGGGAGCAGCTCGATCTCATGGGGATTCGCGACAATACCCTGCTCTGGTACTGCAGCGACAACGGGGCGCTCAAAGGGATTGGGAGCGCGGGGCCTTTCCGCGGACGGAAGGGGGAAGTGTATGAGGGTGGTTTGTTAGTGCCGTCCGTCATTGAGTGGAAAGGGCGTTTTCCGGAGCACCGCGTCGTGAGCGGGCGCGGGAATACCTTCGATATTTTTCCGACGGTCCTCGACGCGGTCGGTGTCGATCTTCCGGAAGGGCCGCCGCTCGACGGGGAAAGTCTCATGCCGCTGATTGCGGGAGAGGCATCGCATCGGAATGAGGCGATGGGGTTCTGGCATTCGGCGAAAAAGGGAATCGGGACGCCGAGTGAGGAGTGGATGCTGGAGCTGAAAGCGGCCCAGGCGAAGGGTGAGGATTTGCCTCCGGAGGCGGCTGTGGTCGAGGCCCAGAAACTGCCGGATCCACCGGAAACGGCTGAGAGCGTTGCCGGTCATGCCGCCTGGATTGACGGGGATTGGAAGCTGCATCGGATCGTGCATAAGAAGACGGGGAAGGTGAAGCACGAGCTCTATGATTTGGAAACGGATCCTTATGAAGAGAAGGACGTTCTTTCAGGCAATGCAGAGAAAGTCGAGACGATGACTTCCAAGCTGGAAGCGTGGATGGCTTCGGTTTTGAACAGTTTGAACGGCGGGGATTACTAGGTTTTTTGGTTCTTGGGTTCTTCGTTCTTGGGTTCTTGGTAGCGGAACGAGGATCGTTCCGGAGGGGGGGGCGAATTTCTATTTTGCTTTCGGGAGGAAATGCGGTACCGGTTTCCAACGGATCATATGAACCTCACTCTCAACCTGAAACGAATTCACCTCGTCGGCAAGATCGCCGACGCGGCCTGGTGGATTTGTATTCGCTAGTCTCCGGTTGAGGTTTGGTTGTTTAGTTCTCGCTTTTGATCCCTGTATTTTTTCTGCGCGTTTTTGATTGATCGACCTCTCCGGGATTGATCTCTCATGACAAAAAACTCAGACACGCTTCTTCCCGCAATTCCTGATGCCTCCTCGCGTCGCGGCATTATTGTGATGCTGCTGTCGGTGACGTGTTTCACGGTGAACACCTTGTTGCTCCGCTATCTCAGCGGCGAAGGTGGAGGCATTGCGCCGGAGGTCCCACTGCTTTTCCGAGCTGCGGTCGGGATGGTGATTGTGCTCGTCTTTTTCCGGGGGCGTCGTCCCACTGAGGTGAAGCCGGTTTTCACGAACCGTCTTCTCGTGCTCCGGGGAATGACCGGCCTTCTCGGAACGGCTGCCTATTACTGGACCGTCCCGAAAATGGGAGCGGGACCGGCAACGATCATCTGCAATACTTACGTGATCTTTGCGTCGGTCATCGCGGTGCTGGCGCTGGGTGAAAGGCTCACCGCGAAACGATTCCTTTGGCTCGCGCTTTCGTTTGTCGGAATTGTGCTTTTGGTAGGGCCGGATGGATCGATAGGGAAGATGACTTTCGGCTTTGTCGAAATGGTGGCGCTGCTGGGGGCGATCATGGCGGCGTGGTCGGTGATCCTGGTGCGCCGTCTTGTCGCGGACTATTCGATCGGGACGATCTATCTGTCACAGTGCGTCTGGATCTTCGTGCCGCTTCTGGTGGTGGCGGGGCCGCAGGTGGTGGGATTGGCGCCTGCCCACCTGGGATTGGTTTTGCTGGCGGGAACGGCGGCGGGATACGGGCAGCTCGCGATGAACGAGGGCTATCGCTGCCTCAGCGTTTCCGCGGGAGCTTCGATGCAGATGCTTTGGCCGGTCGCGACGACGGTGGGTGGGATGCTCCTCTTTGATGAGCGATTTGCGCTTGTGCAGCTGGTGGGAGCGATTTTGATTCTCGTCGCGGTCTGGCGCGTTTCGGCGAAGGGGGCGTAGCGGGGGCTTCGGGGGACCGGGCTTTGGGGAGGATTAAGATTAGGATTAAGAAAAAGAAAAAGGTGGTGAGGCGCGTAGGCGCCTACGTTGGGGAGACGTTCTGCTTCCGTTACTTCGGATGCCACTGACGGGAGGTGAAACTCAATATTTCTACACGATCGAAAGCTATTCCATTAATTCTTTGTTCCTTGTTTCTCTCGCGAGGAATACAACTAGAATCCCGATTACATAGAGCGGCGCAAGCCAGAGGGCCTTTTGCTCGTCGGTGAATTTCTCGGGGAGCCAAGTGAGCTCAGCAAACTTACGTATGCCTTTGACTAAAAAATTCTCTCCGTCTATGGCGGGGCCGGCGATTGCGCCGAGCCCGAAAAATGCTGCAGCAGTGCCAAGTCGTCCAGCATTGAAACAAAGTCCCGACCCTGTTCCACGAAGCCGGGTTGGATAGAGTTCAGGGAAATAAACGGCATACCCCGCATGCATTCCAAGAGTAAAGAAACCGAAAACTGGAAGGAAAAGAGATAGGGCAAGTTGTGATGAGCCGCCTGGTATCATTACCTTAAAAAGGACTATCACCGAAATAAAGCCCATCGCGTGGTAGAGTATGAAAGCTCCTTTTCGCCCGATGAGGTTTGAAATCCATCCAAAAAGAACAAGACCGAGCCCACCGCCGACGGTATTAATTGCCATGCTTCGCATTTCAGCGCGTTTCAATTTAGCCTTGTTCTCAGGTGTATTGAAAACCGCTGCTTTCTCTGCTGCTGGGGCATCAGCTGTAATCTGTTCAACAACCAGGATATCTGCTTGTGCTTGTCGCAACAGGGCATTCTTGCCATAAATATGGCATCCCCAAAACGTGACGAGTCCAATAGTTGCCAGTGATACTCCAACGAAAGTGTTGCGAATGTGCTTCCGATTAAATACATCTTGAAGTCGCCCTGTCGCTTGTGATTTATCAGCTTTCTCACGTTCTTTCGCCTTGGTCCAGGACTCAGGCTCTTTCAGTTTCCATCGAATCCAGAGAGTAAGGAAGGCAGGGATAACACCAATAAAGAATCCGACGCGCCATCCGTCGACACCCTTCCCTGCAAAGAATTCGTTTACCTCAGGGTTGCCGATTAAAAGCGCGATAGCAGCTGCTGCTAATAGAGTTCCGAAAACGCTGGATGCGTGGAAAATCGAACTCATAACCGCGCGTGATCGAGTCGGCATTACTTCGGCTACCATTGCTGACGCTACGGCCCACTCTCCGCCAACGCCCATCGCGACAAGGAAACGTAGAGCAACCATATGCCAACCCTCTTGTGAAAATGCGCTCACGCAGGTGAACATCGAGTAAAACAAGATCGTAACAATCATAGTTTTTGATCTTCCGATTCTGTCGCTCAGCATTCCAAAAAATATTCCGCCGAGGGCTCCTCCTAGCAGAAAGGCGCCGAATGCCCAGTCGTTCCATTTTCTAACGATTGGATTGTCTGCGCCAACTTCGAGGAGGTCGGGCATGGCGTCGCGCATGGATGCCACGAAAATTTGTCCTTCAAAAACATCAAAAAGCCATCCAAGACTGGCGATGATTAGAACGAGCCATTGGTATTTGGTTATACCTTGGTACCAGCGAAGATTGTTGTCGGAATTGAGGTCGTTGCTCATAGGGAAATTGAATTACACAGGGTTGGGTGCGGGACTTAACAGGGTATGGTGCTCAACTCAACCCTGTTGTGTTACTTGAAAAGGGGAGGGTCAATACCAAACTTTGAAGGGATCGGTGACCCCGGGGATCGCGACCGGGTAACGGCCGGCTTTGTCGGGGTGGACGGGGGCTTCGGAGCTGAAGTCGACGAGGTCGTCGGGCACGAGCCGTTGATTTGAGGCCATCGCGTCGTCCCAGGTCACGGGCTGGCCGGAGTAGTTCGACATGCGGCCGAGGATCGCGGTCATGGTCGCGTTGGCACCGCGTTCCGCTTCGTTGTGCTTGAGGTCTTCGCGGATCGCTTTGAAAAAGGGATAGTGCTCGAGCTGGTGCCCGTCTTCATTTTTCCGGAAGCGTTTCACTTTTGCGTTGGGGCCGGTGATGGTGAACTCCCGCTGCATGAGGTCGGCGCGGCCGAGGGTCCCGATTGCCGATTCCCTGATATCGCGGGCGCAGTTGGGGATTTGCCGGGCCTGACTGTAGAGGATCGTCCCGTCGGCGTATTCGTATTCGATAAAGTGGTGGTCGTAGATCTGGCCGTTTTCAGGAGCGTTGCGGACTTCGCGGCCTCCCATACCGCGGGCGACGACGGGATGCTGTTCGCCTTTGATCCAGTTGGCGACGTCGAGATTGTGAACGTGCTGCTCGACGTTGTGGTCGCCGGAAAGCCAGGTGAAGTAATACCAGTTCCGAATCTGATATTCGAGTTCGCTTTCGCCTTCGATGCGCGGTTTCCCCGGACGGGAGGAGCCGTTCCAGAGGGCGCGCATCACGAGAACGTCGCCAATCTCCCCGTCCTGAATCCGCTTGATCCATTCCTGATAACCGGGCTGATGGCGGCGTTGCAATCCAACGGCGACTTTGAGATTTTTGGCCTGAGCGGCTTTCCCGGCGGCGAGGACCCGTTTGATCCCCGCGACATCCGAGGCGACCGGCTTTTCCATGAAAACGTGTTTTCCCTGAGCGACCGCTTCTTCGAAATGGAGCGGGCGGAAACCGGGCGAGGTCGCGAGAACGACGACGTCGCAATCGGCGATGACGCGTTTGTAGCCTTCGAAATCGGAATAGCGGCGTTCTTCGGGAACGTCGACGCGACCGGGTTTGCCTTTCGAGAGGATCTCTTCGGCCTTGTTCATGACCTCGCGATTGACGTCACACATCGCGTGGAGCGTGGTCCTGTCATCCGCTGTAAGAGCTTGGTTGATTGCGCCGGCCCCCCTTCCGCCGCAACCAACCAGTCCTATCTTCAACTGGCTTTCACCAGTGGTCGAATTGCCGACCTGTGCGGATACGGGGCGGCCTGAAGCACATGAAATCGCGAGTGTTGCTGCGGCCACTTTGGACGAACTTTCGAGGAAGTCTCTCCGGGTCGTCTCATGGGCTGACAGCGAACTCATTTCACGGTGATCGAACCAGTGATAGCAACTGAGAGATTTTGATTCAATGGTTTTCATTCTTCAGTCGTGGCTTTTTTACGTATTTAATCTCCGGTTGCAGCGGCGCTTCTCGCAGTGGGTATGGAAATTTCGTAAATAGTCACGATTGGGGGGATTCTCTACCCGGTTGACCTCGCAGGTAGAGAAGTTGAAGTCTGCCTTTTTCACCTGTAGTAGGTAGAGCAGTCTATTCGTTTCTATTGTCCCATGGCCGACCCCATCTTTTTTACTGATCAGGAAAAGGCGAATGAGTATGAGTGGGCGGAGCACCTCATCTGGATGGAGGGCGGCGAGATCGTCGAACCGCCGGTTCACAAGCCGATCTGGCCGGGGGTGATTGCGGCAATCGCGGTCGCCGGTGTGGCCTTTGCTATTGGCGGTTGGCTCGGGGGAACAGGGTGGAAGCATGCGCGTCTCGTCGATCCGGTTCTGGTTGCGATGCTGCTGGGGATGATTTTAGGTAATGTCAGGGTAAGCTCGCGCCTCCTCCCGGGCTTGAACTTTTCGGTGAGGAGCCTGCTTCCTTTCGGGATTGTCCTCCTCGGGGCGAGAATCAATTTTGTCGATGCCCTGAAGATCGGGCTTCCGGGGTTGGGGCTCAGTGCTTTTGTCGTGGTCCTGTCGCTGGCGCTGGTTTACGGGTTGCGAAAGTGGCTCGGGCTTGAACAAATTTTCGCCTGTCTCCTCGCGGTGGGAACGGGGATTTGCGGAGGAACCGCGATTGTCGCAGTCGCTCCGATTCTGAGGGCGAAGGAACGCGATGTCATGTTCGGGGTGGCCCTGGTGACCCTCGTGGGACTGGTCGCGATGATTGTCCTTCCTCTCATTGCTGGGCCGCTGGGATTGACCCAGACTCAGTTCGGACTCCTCGCCGGACTGACGATTCATCAGACGCCGCAGGTAATCGCGTCGGGGTTTGCCTTCGGGGATGAGGCTGGCGAGGTTGCGACGGTGGCCAAGCTCGCGCGGGTTTGCCTGCTCGCTCCCGTCGCGGTTTTACTGGGCGTGTTTGCCTCGCGGATGAACCCTGACGGCGTCGCCTCGACTCGTCGTCCGTGGTACCAGTTGCTTCCCTGGTTTGCGGTGGGATTCCTTGTTTTGGCGGCGGTGCGATCCTTCGGTCTTCTCCCCGAGACGACGTGGCACTGGGCGGATTTGTTTCATCGCGGACCTGCCTCGTTTAATTTTGATTTTCTCCTCGCCTGCAGCAAGGCGTCGGGATTTCTTCTCGCGATGGGGATGGTCGGGGTGGGCTTTCAGACCCGGTTTTCTCATTTCAAAAATATCGGGATGCGACCCTTGCTCGCTGCCTCGGGTGCGTCGCTCGTGATCGGGGTGGTCGTTTTGTTCCTTGTTAAGTTTCTCTTTCCCTGATTGGATTTTGAGAGTGGCGGGATGGAGCGTGGAAATTCACTTAAGGGTATGGGGCGGTCGAACCCGGGGGCGATTTGCGCTTTGCGCTTTGCGCGGTGAGAAGGTGAGAAGGTGAGAAGGTGAGAAGGTGAGAAGGTGAGAAGGTGAGA
>JARGPH010000056.1:0-1711 GCA_029213065.1 Verrucomicrobiales bacterium
CATTTTGTCAAAAGAGGCGTCATGAGAATTGCGGCAAAGGTCGAAACCACCGTCATCAACACCGAAAGGGCCACATTCGCCTTCGCGAGAAAAGCGACCACATTGGATGCCGTTCCGCCGGGACAACAGGCAACCAGAATGAGCCCGACCGCGAGAGAGGGGTCGATTTCGGCGAGATTGAGCATTTTCCCGACACCCCACCCGAGCAAAGGCATGATCACAAACTGGCAAATCACGCCGATAACTCCGGCACGGGGCATTTGGAGCACATTCCTGAAATCGGAGAATTTCAGAGTCAGCCCCATCCCCAGCATAATGACACCGAGCCCGTATACGATCCAGGGCCCCTGAAACCACGTAAATGCCGCTGGATAGAAGAGCGCGAGCCCGCTGCAGATGGCGATCCAGAGCGGAAAGGCATTGGTGAGAAGGGAGAGAAGGCGCAACATCGGGGCATCAAAGCCCATTCAACGCCTTCAGGACAAGGGAAAAGCGCGTTTCGACATCAGTTCCCCCTTGCGAAGCAGGCTACGCATTCTACGTTCCCGCCTTTTACACGATACCCTAGCTATGAGCACACGTAGAGTTCTTGTCGCCGATCCGATTGCCGAACGCGGAATCGAACTGCTGAATGAGGCCGAAGGCCTTGAAGTTGATGTCAAACTTGGCCTCAGCGAGCAGGAGTTGATCGACCTTGCCCCGAATTACGAAGGCATCATTGTCCGATCCGGAGTGAAAATCACCGCTCCAATCATTGAAGCGGGTTCCGGCACCCTCCGTGCTATTGGTCGTGCCGGTGTCGGAGTCGACAACATCGACATCCCCACTGCCACCAAACATGGCGTGGTTGTAATGAATACGCCTTCGGGGAATACGATTTCGACCGCGGAACACGCTTTCACGTTGATGATGTCTCTCGCCCGGCACATCCCCCAGGCGCACAACTCGGTGACGGAAGGTCGCTTCAAAGAGGGCCGCAAAGCCTACAAGGGTGTCGAGCTTTACAACAAAACGCTCGTGATTCTCGGAATGGGCCGCATCGGAGCTGAATTTGCCCGCCGCGCCCAGGGCTTCGGAATGAAAGTGATCGCCTACGATCCCTATCTCGCGGCGAACAAGGCCAAAGAATTGCGCATCGAGCTTTGTGAAACCGTCGACGAAGCGGTCAAGCAGGCCGATTTCATCACCCTCCACATGCCGAAAACGCCGGAGACGACGCACATCATCAATGCCGATCGCATCAAGCTGATGAAAAAAGGCGTCCGCATCGTCAACTGTGCCCGTGGCGGCCTCATCGACGAAGCTGCACTGCTTGCCGGAATCAAAGAAGGCATCGTCGCAGGCGCTGCTCTCGACGTCTTCGAAGACGAGCCACCCTCCGCTGACTACGAGCTTCTCTCACGTGAGGAAATGGTCTTCACTCCGCACCTCGGCGCCTCAACTGAAGAGGCACAGGAAAACGTGGGCATCGAGATCGCTGAATCCGTTCGCGACCGCCTTCTCCACGGTTCGGTAGTGAACGCACTCAACATGCCGAACCTCGACGAAGCGACGCTTCGGGAAATCGGACCGCATCTCAACCTCGCTGAAGTGCTCGGAAAACTCGTGAGCCAGCTCTCACCAAAACAGCCGAATTCATTCGAGATCGATTACATTGGAAAAGTCAGCGACATCGACACCACCCTCGTGACCCGCTCGGCGCTGAAAGGCT
>JARGPH010000056.1:1721-14623 GCA_029213065.1 Verrucomicrobiales bacterium
GAAACCGGAGCCACTTCAGGTTCCGCCAACTACCTTAACGCCCCTTCACTCGCTGAAGATCGCGGCATCACCGTGACAGAGAGCCGTCCTGTTGAGGAATGCGAATTCACCGATCTCATCACCGTGACGGTGAGCAACGGCGACGAATCCACCTCGATTTCCGGAACATTCTTCGGCAGCCAGGCACGGATCGTCAAAATCCAGGAACACAATATCGACGCGACCCCGGAAGGTCACCTTCTCGTCTTTGAAAACACCGATGCCCCCGGCATTGTCGGAGCGATTGGCAGAGTCCTCGGCGAGAGCAATATTAACATCGCCAACATGTCCCTGAGTCGTAATCAGGTCGGCGGACTGGCTCTCAGTATTCTGAACATCGATTCAGCAGCCACCCCGGAAGTGATCGAAAACATCCTCGCGATTGAGGGGATCAAAGTCGCCACTTCGCTGGAGCTGTAGTCCGTAAAAGGACCACAAATTCGGAAAACTATTTTCCACTCGACAGGGTTAGGTCGATGATCTAACCCTGTTTGCTGTACACTCGCCGCCCCCCAATCCGGACGGGGAGAAATCCTCACGAGACTGTGTGATAATTGATCGAAGCCCAGCAGATCCGTAAAAATCTGAATTCATCTGTGAGAGCGAAGCGAATCTGTGCTTAAAAATTGCAGGTATTTTGGATCTTGCACAGATGGACCACAGATTTCGGGTGATTTACACTGATCTATTTATTTATCACACAGTCTCTCACGGGCTCCTCTACGTTCCGTAGCCCCTAGAGAAACTGCGTGTGCAGATCTCCCCGAAACCTCCCGTTTTCACAGAGGTTTCACCCCCTGTTCAAATCCTCTTCATGAAAGAGAGGCAGCTTGAAGTCGTATCCATCGATCGACTTTTATGCGGCAATCATTGAACAGTGCCTTTACTACCTGGACCGATCTTCTCCTCGGAGGGGAAAACTCCGCGATCCCCTGGACCAAACATCTGCAGGTCCGTGCCCTTGGCTTCTGCCTCCTCACGATCGCAGCCGGGGTCGGCGCCTACGGGTTCTCGATGGGACTTTGGAACAGCCCGACGATGGCGTTCTACCTTGCATTGAAATTGCCGCTCATCATTGTCATCACCCTTTCCGTCAATGCACTGATCAACGGCGTTTTGGCACAATTGTTAGGAAGTCGGCTGTCCTTCCCGCAGACCTGGTTCGCTATTCTCAGCTCATTCACCATTTTCGCGCTCGTCGTCGGTGCGCTCTCCCCCATCACCATAGGAATGGCACTGGAAGTGCCGGCCTCCGACTCGGAGGCGGCCGGTGAAACCCACCGGAGGCTCCTCGTTTTTCACACGCTCATAATCGGACTGGGAGGCTTCGCTGCGACCTGCCGGCTCCTGCGATTGTTCGAGCATTTCTGCCCGAACCGGAGAAGCGCGATCCGATGCGTTGTCGGACTGCTCGCCGGGAACCTCTTTGTGGGCGCTCAGATCAGTTTCCTGATGCGCCCCATCCTCTGCCAACCGGGACTCCCCGTCGAGTTTCTGCGCCCTGACATGTTCACCGGAAATTTCTACGAGTCCGTGATCTGGGCTCTAAAGCACTCTTTTTAACCACCAAACCAAAACCCGAAAATGGACCAAGATAAAAAAGACCAACCAACCCCACCGGAACTACCTGATAAAACCGAAGCCAACGCAGAAGTCGAAACCGGGAAAACCGAACCGACCGTCACACTCGAACCAATGGGGAAAACCATCACTCTCCAGGACACGATCGACGCGATCCTGAAATCACCGGGACAACTCATCTTCGAGCTCCGCGAAGGGCGCTCGAATATCGTCGCTAAACACCTCACGATTATCAGCGTCGTCGCGATGCTCGTTTTCGGATTCGTCCTCGGGCTTTTTTCCGGCGGAGAACAGCTCTGGGCCGCACCGCTCAAGCTCCTCGCGGGCATGACGATTTCGGTGCTCATCACCCTCCCGAGCCTCTATGTCTTTTCCTGTCTCAGCGGAATCGAGATGACACCGCAGAAGGCGGGAGGAATGCTCCTCGCCGGGGTCGCGCTTCTCAGCCTCGTCCTCCTCGCGATGTGCCCGGTCTCGTGGATCTTCACGCAATCGACAAACTCGGTCGGCGCGATGGGATTTTTCACCCTTCTCTTCTGGATCGTTGCAATCAGCTTCGGACTCTCACGAATCTATCTGTTCGCAAAAATATCCGGGCTCATCCGTCAACAATACCTGCTTGTCTGGGTGACCATTTTTATAGTCGTGACCCTGCAGATGTCGACCTCACTGAGACCCCTGATCGGCCCTGCGGAGGGAACCTTTCTCCCCACGGAAAAACGCTTCTTCCTCGAACACTGGGCCATGGTTCTCGGTGAGTGATCCCCGGGATCGCAGGCAAATGACGCCACCAATCCCGGAAAGATCCGACTTAGGCAAACCGGGTCACCGTCCTAAAATGGAATATCGTCATCCTCCTCCGCGGGAGGCGCTGACTGCTGCTGTGGCGGTGCCGCCTGTTGAGGTGGTGCCTGATAAGCCTGTTGAGGCGGCGCTTGCTGCGGAGCCGCTTGTTGTGGCGGCGCCTGCTGATAATTCTGCTGTGGAGGGGCCTGCTGCTGAGGAGGAGCCTGATATTGCGGTTGCTGCTGCTGAGGCTGCTGGTAACCGCCTCCACCCTGCTGGCCTCCACCGGAGTATCCTCCGCCACCACCACCACCTCCGCCGCCATCATCGCGACCGCCGAGGAACTGGAAATTTTCGCCGACGATTTTAAGTCGTGAACGCTGCTGGCCTGAGGTCTTGTCCTCCCACTGATCGAGTTGGAGACGTCCCTCGACATAAAGCGGGCGGCCCTTTTTCATGTATTCACCGATCACCTCGGCTTGACGCCCCCAGAACGTGATCTCTACAAAAGTGGTCTCTTCCCGCTTCGTTCCGTCGTCGGTACTGAAGTTGCGATTGATTGCCAGAGAGATATCAGACACCGCCGTCCCCTTCGGTGTGTATCGAACTTCGGGGTCACGGGTCAAATTCCCCATCAACATGACTTTATTCAGATTCGGCATAGCAAAGGTTTATAAGTCGGGGACCGCCCGAATGCCACCATTTCTTTCAGAGATTCCCCCGCCTCCGGAACTCCACTCCCGCTGAAATCACCACGCCCATTGAGATTAGAACGAGAACGACGACGAATCCGACCATCGTGGGAATACCGGTGTAGAGGACGAGGAAAAACCCGATAAAGGGAGCCGAGACAATGCGCAGCCCCGCGAGAAAAGTATGCACGGACATGTATTGAGCGATTTGCCCGGGTGCCGCCAACTTGGTCACGAAAAGATTGAACATGATCTCACCACCGCCTCTCGCGAGCCCGAAGAGCCCGCTTCCGATCAGAATGAGACTTACCTTATCGGTCATAAAATAGAGAACGATCCCGACAAGAAATACCCCGTTCACTGCGGTGCGAAGCCTGAAGAAATCAACCCGGTCAAAAAGCCAGCCCCAGAAAAAGGTCGAGAGCAGCCGGACCAGCGAGGGAACGATCCCTGTGATCAGGCTGACGGTTTTCACATCAAAGTCCAGGCCATGAACCGGGTTCACGAGATAGTCGACACGCAGGGCGTTGGCGGAAAGAACCGCGATCCCCAGAATCATGGCCGAAATCAACACCTTGATAAAAACCGCGTCAGACCGGGTCAGCTGAATGTTTTCGATCAAACTCCCTCTCCCACCCCCGCTTTGGTGCAGGGGCTGAGAAGGCACGCTCCAGTGGCAGGCCGCGGAAAGAGCGGAAGCACCGGCAAACCACCAGAGCAGGACCGGATAGCGATCCAGATTCCCATCGAGATAAATCCCGAACAACCAACTCACGATCATCGCGGTGGTGGCGCGTATTAGAATCGAAATCGAAAACAATCGGCCCCGGCTGCGATTCGGATAGTTGAGCCGGAGATAATGTGTCTGAAGGGGAATCGCCATGGCGATGACACCGATGCCAATCGTCATTCCGATAGTGAAACAGATCTCATTGGCGGCGCCCAACGCCGCGAAAACAAATCCCGCGCAGCTTACCAGACTGACGCCGGCAGCGGCCCGACTCGCGCGAAATCCGAAGCGGGAAACCAGCGGCACCAGAAAAATACTCGCAAGCAACCCCAGCGCGGGACTACCGAGGAGAATCGATTTTACCACAGGCGAGGAATCAAACCTCGCCACCGCGATAAGAATGCCGAAAGTAGCCAGCCCCGTCTCAATAAAACCGGCGGCGACCGCGCGAACACTCTCCGCGGCAAACGTTCGGGGGAAATGATTCTGATTCGCTCCTGAGTTGGAATGGCTCACTCCGGAGCGCCTCCATCAGTATCTGCTTCAGCCTCACCGTCTCCTTCGGTCGCGTCCTCCGCCGGTTTTCCGGCATCCTCCGCTGCAGGTGCCTCAGATGTTTCGACATCCTCTTCCGGCGTTTCAGTAGCTTTCGCCTCGGCTTCCTCCTTTGCCTTCGCAGCGGCCTCTGCCTCCGCTTCTTCGAGCGCTTTACGTTCCGCCTGCTTCTTCGCGATGAGGTCCTCCCACTGATGCAGTTCGTATCCCTCGCCGATGCCGCCGATCCCGTCCAGCAGGGCACTGCAGCGCTCATGCCACAATTTTAAATCGGGTGGCCCCTTAGTCTCTTCCGCAGAACCGGGAAAGACCAGGTAGGTGACTTTGAGATCACTGACGGGCCGGTTGTAGGCTGAAGCTTTTTCGTTAAGCGTCTTCGCCATCCGAAGCGAGCCTTCACCGAATTTCCAGCTCGGCCCCGCGTCACCTGCGATGGCGGGGTAGAGTTTATCCTCATAGATTACGACCGCGTAGTCACCGATCGCAGGTCCGAATGCGTTTTCATCCCGACGCCCGAGAAATGAAAGCGGAATCACGATGAAAGGATCAAACTCGGCAATGAGGTAGCTGCGCGCTTTCATATCGGCCACCTCCGGCTTGAGCTGATCGATGTTGGCTTTGAGAAACCGGTTCCGCTCGATCGTGAGGCCCGGGATCGCGAACTCCTTCTCGTATTCTGCGAGTTTGGTCTCCCACCTCTCAAGGAGAGGATTCGGGGTCGAGGTGCGCTTGCCCCAACCGTAGCTGGTAAAAGGCTGGTAGAACTGGGACATCGAGATGTAATCATCGAGCACCGGCATGCGATCGCCGTCGGACCCGTCCGAGACGACATCCATCTCACTTTGAACGAGGAGCACCTTATTCTTCGTCTCCGGATGCGTCACCTGCAGCACCGTCTCGCAGTCGTAGAGATTGTGACGTGAAAGCAGCTGATCGATTCTCGTTACTTTCTGCTGAATCCGCTCCGTCTTCAGTTCATACAGCTTGTGGTAGAAAGGGGAAACTTCAGCCGTCTCCACCAGGGGAATGAAATCATTCAGAATTGACGGAAGATTTTCATTAATTGTCGCGAGCTCCTTCGGCGACTGGTTCGGCTTGGGAATCGTCAGCTCCACCGTCATTTTGATCCGGTAACTTTCGTCGCGCTCACGTTCTTTCACCGCTGTGTCCCCCTGCGTCGTCACCATTTCCGTTTCGACGGGGATCTCGCTCCAGAGCTTCGCTGTATCGATTTTCCGCCAGGCGACATAGCTCGACGGCATCGGCGGCTTCACCTCCACTTCGACGATCTTCTCGACTTCCTTTTCAACGATCTTCTCCACTGGAACTTTAACGATTTTCTCAACGACCCGCTCCTGAGGCTCCGGCGGCTCGGGACGCTCCAGCTTGAGAACCCGGGCAATCCCTCTTTTGATCTTTCCGCCCGAATTCGTCATATCAACGAGAACCAGAAAGGCAACCACAGCTGCGAAAACGAACACCAGCATCCAGATAAAAGTGCTGAGGCACCCTCCCTTCTTCCGCTTCACGGACCGTTTCCCCGCATTGCTTTTGGGAGTGTCGAAAAAATCGTTCTTGTCGTTCATTGAATTTTACTCCTGCCTTCTGCGCTTCCTCTCGAAATGCAGAGAATTCGTTGCTGATAGGACAGAGTTCCCTATCCTTTCGTTGAATCATACCCCGAGATGACAGTCAATCAAATCGCAGAACAAGCTCCTTTCACCACCGCCGACGGCTCCACGATCCGCAGTATTCTGGACCTCACCAACGCACCCGTTGAAAATCAGAGCCTCGCGGAGGCGTCGCTCCCTCTCGAAGGCAGCACGCAGCGGCACTACCATCGCGCCAGTGAAGAAATTTACTTCATTCTCACCGGGAGCGGACTCATGGAAATCGACGGGGAAACCCGGGAAGTAGCTCCGGGAGATGCAATCCTGATCCCGGCGGGAACGTGGCATCAAATCACCTCGCAATCCGAGGATCTGAGGTTTTTGTGCTGCTGCGCTCCGCCCTACTCTCACGAAGATACCTTTTTCGATTAAAAAGTGAAATTTTCCCGTATCGATAACGTCAGAATGCGCTAATTATATCGACCGCTGGTCAATCCCATGAAACATCTGCTCACTATTTCATTCTCAGGAATCCTCTTATTGCTCCTCACCGGTTGCACCAAAGACGACGAATTCAGAGTCGGCGGAGTTCCAGCCTGGTTGGCGACCGGAGCAAAAATCGACGATGAGCCCGAACCCTATCGTCCCGATCCCGCGATCGCAGCCTACGACGACGAGTCCGGCCCCGTTAATTTCACGCTGACACCTGAGAAACGCAATTATGCGAGCGCTCCGGTAAAGAAAAAGAAGACCACGACCTCGACTCGTGACCCGCTCGAGCGTGGACGTGACTACCGCATCAAGCGCCTCGTCCGGTAATTCCCGGTATGTCAGAATTCTCCGTTTTCACATCGGTGGTTCAGGTTCGCCCTGATGACATCGATATGAATCAACACGTCCACAACGCGAAGTATTTTGACTACGTTCTCACAGCGCGCTACGACCAGATGGAGCGCTGCTACGGAATGTCGATGGAGGCCTTCCTCGAACGTGGATTCAGCTGGGTCGTAAGGGCATCCTACATGGAGCACAAACGACCGCTCCGCATCGGCGACACCGCCGTGGTGAAGACCTCGGTCACTGAGATCCGTGAGCGCGGCGTCAAAGTCTCCTTTGATATCACCAAGGAAGCGGACAGGAAAACGGTAGCGAAAGGCTGGCTGGACTACGCAATGGTTTCCCTGCAGAGTGGTCGTCCGCAGTCGATCCCCGACGATATCATCCAAATATATTCCGTCTGATTGTCATGACCAGAGAAGAAGCCATCGCCAAAATCGAAGCGGCCTGCAAAGTGATTGCTCTCGAAATGATGAAAGTCACACCCACGGCGCGGCACCTCGATGACGAGGCCACCACCGCCGACATCGTCAAGGCTTCCTACCAGCTCACGATCGAGCTGGAGATCATCAAAAAGAAGCTCATTCAGCTGAAAGGGAACGACGATTCCACGATTCTGTAGCCTCGGAGCGAGGGTCTCGCTATTTCCAAGCGTAGAGGAATCCGTGGGGATTTCTTTCAAGCCACGCCGCAGACCCTTCTGCCACGCGGAGAAATGCTTACGCAATTCCTCTACTCCTCTGCGCCCACACGTAGAGGAATCCGTGAGGATTTCTTTCAAGCCGCGCCGCAGACCCTTCAGCCATGCGGAGAAATGCTTACGCAGTTCCTCTACTCCTCTGCACCCAAACGTAGAGGAATCCGTGAGGATTTCTTTCAGCCGACCGCACCGCGTTCTAACTCCGCAGTTTCGCGAGGATCATTTCAGTGACCTGCTTGGGATTCGCTTTCCCGCGTGAAAGTTTCATGACCTGACCGGTGAGAAAGTTCGCCGCCTTGTCATTGCCCTCAGCCACTTCGCCGGCAGGGCCGGGATTCGCCGCAATCGCCTGATCAATAAACCCTTCGACTTCGCCCGAATCAGCCGGCTCGAACCCCTTCGCTTTTGCAATCGCAGCCGGCTCTTTGTCAGGATTCTCAAAAAGATCGGCAAAAACCTCTTTCGCCTGATTATTGGAAATCTGCCCCTTCTCGACGAGATCGACGAGCGCTCCGATTTTGGCGGCTTCGACCGGACACTCACCGATCCCAAGCCCGCGTTCATTCAATTCCGCGAGAAGATTGTTGATGACCCAGTTCGCCACCTTCTTCGGCGACGATGCTCCCTTTGCCGCCGTCTCGTAGTAATTCGCGAGGTCCTGCTCGGAAGCGAGAACGGACGCGTCATAGTGGGTGATTTTAAACTCGGTCTCAAAGCGCTCCACTTTGGCGTGAGGAAGCTCGGGAAGATCGACCTGAACCCGGGCGAGAATCTCTCCGGTACGAACCGGAAGCAAATCAGGATCGGGGAAATAGCGGTAGTCATGCGCATCCTCTTTCGTCCGCATGATCTCAGTCTGCCCGACTTCGTCGTTCCACCGCCACGTTGCCTGTGTCAGGCTCCGACCGGCTCTCAGTTCCTCAGTCTGACGCTGAATTTCATAGTGGAGGGAACGCCGCACCACGGATACGGAGTTCAGATTCTTGAGCTCAATCTTCGTTCCGAGTTCCTCCGTTCCCGCAGGCCGAATCGAAACGTTCACGTCGCAGCGCATCTGACCTTTTTCCATATCCGCATCAGAAACACCCGAGTAAACAAGGATCTGGCGCAGCGAATTAAGGTAGGCGACCGCTTCCTCAGGGGTATCAATGTCAGGCTCGGAAACAATCTCCATGAGCGGAGTGCCCGCGCGGTTGAAATCGATCGTCGAGTATGTCGAGTGGTGGGTCGATTTTGCAACATCCTCCTCAAGGTGAATCCGGGTCAACTCAACCACTTTCCCGGGATTAAGAATCTCCTTTTGATAGTCCTTCGGGTAGGCCAACTCATAAAGTGGAACGCCACCGCCAAGACAAAGCGGGAGATCAAACTGAGTGATCTGGTAATTCTTCGGCATGTCCGGGTAGAAATAATTCTTCCGGTCCCACTTCACGACTTCCGGGGTTTTGCATCCCAGCATCTGACCCGCGAGAATCGTCCGCTCGATCGCGCCGAGGTTTAACACGGGAAGCGCGCCGGGAAGCCCGAGACAGGTTGGGCAGGTGAGCGTGTTAGGCGCTTCACCGAACTGAACGGCACAGCCGCAAAACATTTTGCTCTCCGTCTTCAACTGAACGTGAACTTCCAGACCGATGCTGGTGATATACTCTTGATCTCCCATGACTTTCTAAATTTTCGGAACTACGACCGGCGCAGGCTCGAGCGATTTCACAAAATCTTCGAGAACCCGCTTCAAATCCATCGTTGCTAAATTGTCATTCAATCCCGGTGTCGACGCGAACTCTCTCAAGTCAGCATTCAAAACCAGTCCGATACGGTCCTGCTTCGTCACCGCGGTATGCACTTCCGGATTGCTTCGCAAAGTTTCGATACCCGGATTTACAATCAAATCAGCTGTCTCTCTCTGGTTTTCAGCAAATTGTTTAAAACCGGGGGAACCCTGAATCATAACCAGTGCCGCGGTATTGCGGTTGCCTCGATTGCTGAAAGGATCAACGAGATCAAGAACCGGAGCGACGAGAGGGACGCTTTCAATTCCATTTCGCCATCCTGCTGAAAACGGGTAGGCCGGAATATTCCCGCCCCGCTGGGCAATCCCGGGCAAACTCAAAGACGCTGCGTAATTCAACTCCTGAACCGTTCCCGCAATCCTTACACAACAAAAAATAAAGAATACCACCACCATGCTCGGCAGAAACGAAATCACTCCGCCGGGAATGCCATCCGCATAGTCACCGAGGAATCCGTCGCTGTTAAAAAGCCACTTGAACACGGCTCCGGAGATCAGCCTCGCAATCACATAAACAACTGCAGCAGCAAGAGAGGCAATTCCAATAAGAGGCTGCCAGGTCAAACCAATGTCCATGAACTGCTCAGCCAGCGATGGGAGGAGGTGAATGAGAACAAAAAACACCAGCAACGCCGCAGCCGCTGCCACCCCCGAACTCAACAACTTCACGACACCATTGTTCATTGCCGAAACAAATGCCACCGCGACAAAAAGCAATGCAATGAGAAGCGGAAAGAAGTCGTTCATACCAAATGGGCCGGGCAGTTAAAAATCGGGGAGTCAGGAAGCGTCTCCGCACAGAGCGCGCTGTCTCAGCATGTGATCGACGAGCACGAGCGAAGCCATCGCCTCAACGATAGGCACAGCGCGGGGCAAGACACACGCATCGTGACGACCGCGGCCTTTCAGTTCAGTATCCTCAAAAGAAGTCGAAACGGTGTCCTGAGAGGTCATGATCGTCGCGGTCGGCTTGAAGGCGACGCGAAAAACGAGGTCCTGCCCGTTTGTGATACCACCCTGCACGCCACCGGAACGGTTGCTCGTCGTGATGACGCGCTCCCCATCCATCCGGAAGGCGTCGTTGTGGTCGCGTCCTGTCATCTCAGTCCCGGCAAAACCGGAGCCGATTTCAAACCCCTTCGTTGCCGGCAAACTCATCATGCCCTTGGCAAGGTCAGCCTCAAGGCGATCGAAAACCGGCATCCCCAACCCGACAGGAACGTTGCGAATCACACAACCGACGACACCGCCGATCGAATTGCCGTCGGCACGGGTCGCTTTGATCAAATCGATCATCGCCTCAACCGAATCAGGATCGCCGGTGCGAACGATATTCGACTCAATCATCTCACGGGTCACCGTCGCCGTATCCACATTCGCCCGCAGCGTGCCGATCGATTCCACGAAAGGCAAAATTTCCAAATCAGGAGCAAACTGGCTCGTGATTACTTTTTTCGCAATCGCCGCCGCAGCGACCCTGCCAATCGTCTCACGGGCACTGGAGCGTCCGCCACCCTGCCAGTTCCGGGTTCCGTATTTCGCCTGATAGGTGTAATCCGCGTGAGACGGTCGGAATTTCTCCGACATTTCGTTGTAGGCCTCGGGACGGGCATCTTTATTCCGCACCAGAATCGCAATAGGAGAACCGAGCGTCTGTCCTTCAAAGGTTCCCGAGAGAATCTCCGCCTGATCGGCCTCGTTCCGCGGAGTCGTTACTTCGCTCTGTCCCGGGCGACGCCGGTCGAGATCCACCTGAATATCCGACTCATCCAGAGGAATGAGCGGAGGACATCCATCCACAACGACACCGACACCGCCACCGTGGGATTCACCCCAGGTGGAAATTTGAAAAAGCTTACCAAAAGACGAACCCATAATTCTTCACCGAATGAACGGGATTCAGCGTGACAGTCAACCGACTTCCTCGAATCCTCGTTGCTGCAAATTTACTTATTAAAGCGCGCCATTTCCCGATCAACCTCACGATCGTGGGCCTTTTGCTTCAAATCCTGGCGCTTATCCCGCTGATCCTTACCCTTACCAACGCCCAACTCGACTTTGACACGACCGTTTTTCCAATAAAAACGGAGCGGAACCACGGTGGCTCCATGTTGCTCCGTCAACGCGGCAATTTTTCGTATCTCTTTTTTATGCAAAAGAAGGCGCCGGTTCCGGTTCGGAACATGATATTCATGGCTCGCCTGCTCATAAGGCCGGATATCGCTGTTATAAAGCCACACCTCACCCTTATCGACACGGGCAAATGCTTCCGTCAAATTCACGTGACGGGCCCTGATTGATTTAACCTCAGTGCCTTTCAGCTCGATTCCCGCCTCGAATTTCTCCGTAATGTGGTAATCGCGCTTCGCCTTCCGGTTCGTGGCAATATCGCTCATGCCGCTACCATACATCCTGCCTCAGAACATAAAACATCGAAAACGATGGAGGCTTCGAAGATTATTCGAAAAAAATTCAGAAAAAAGTGTCACGCAATTTCAAGTGCGGACAACAAACAGTGAACCGGGCCTGCGGGCCCCTCCCCCTTGCCCGGAAATAAGTAACCCAGGTGCCGCTTTCGCGGCACCTGGGCCCTCCTCCTTATATGATGCCGACAAGTGTCGTATAAATACAAAAACCTGCCGTCACCAAATCCTTTTAGTGAATTAACCGGATTTCCGCAAGTAAATTCCGATATTTCACTTTAGACGTTTAGTTCAGTTCCTTGATACGAATATTCTTCCAGGAAACGTCGAACGGACCGGTTCCCTTCTTGATACCATGGACTTGCAGCCCGAAGTGACCTTTGGGATGTGTCTTGAAAAGGCCCTCATCAGAGAGGTCAGCTACCGCGATCCCGTTAATGAATGTTTGAATGCGAACACCCTTCGCGACGATACGAATGTGATTCCACTCCCCGTTCTTCATGTGGTTGTGTGAGTGGCCTTTCTCCTGAGGCTCAGGAGACACCCAGCCACGACCGGTTGCTTCACCGTAAATGTAAGCAGACTGACCGGGTGAAGCCTCAAGCTCGACCTGAGGTCCGAAGAAACGGTTCAAATCGGTGGCAGGCTTCCCGTTTTTCCCTGAAGCAGCAAGATCCGCCTCGGACTTCTCACGTGAGCGGATCTGAATACCGGAATTCAAGCTGTCATGCACCTTCACATCGAACTCGATCTCGAAGTCGCCATACTCTTTTTCGCTGATCAAAAACGAGTTGGGACTCCCTTCTTCAGTCACACCGTGGATCGCACCGTCGACGACCGAATACTTAGCCGTTCCTAGAGTTGAGTGTTTCCACCCCTTCAACGTCTTACCATCAAAGAGTTCAACCCAGCCATCGGACTCAGAATCCGACTTTGCATTGTCACCCACTGACTCGCTGCATGCACCTGCAACAAGAGCCGCTGCGATCACCGCCAAATAAGAATATTTCATTTTCATCATGTGCTGCTGACTCTAGTGGAAAGCGGCAAGCTGTCCAAGGGCACGTTCGCGGAAGAGTTGTCGCCTGATACAAGGTTTTGGATCTTGGATCTTGGATCTTGGATCTTGGATCTTGGATCTTGGATCTTGGATCTTGGAT
>JARGPH010000026.1 GCA_029213065.1 Verrucomicrobiales bacterium
CAGCTCCGGTTTGTAATCGTAGGTATCGACCTGACTCGGCCCGCCCTGCATAAAGAGAAAGATGACCCGCTTCGCCCGGGGAACCCGAACCGGAGCCTGTTCCGCAAAAGAAGAGAGCGCGAGCCCGCCGAAGCCGCAGGCGGTGGACTTGAGCAGGGAGCGTCGTGAAGGGTGAAGATTCATCATGGTTGGCGGGTCGGGCGGAAAAGCTTATCTCAGGTAGCGAAAATCGATCGAGCCGAAAAGGCTGCAGCGCAGCCCACGCCGCGACGGGATCAGCCTCCCATTCGGGGTGTTCCTCGATAAACTGCCGGGTGAGGGCGAGTTCCTCACCGGTCGGGTTTCGCGCGAGAGTGTTGAGAAAAACCCTCCGGATCCCGTCGTCGAGATCTACAGCCTCGGTGGGAGCGAGGCGGGCCGCGGCTTTTCCGGCCCGTTCGTGCACGAAAGGACTGTTTGTCAGGAATAACGCCTGGGTCGGGATCGTGCTGTCAGCCCGTTTCCCCACCGTGAAATTCGGGTTCGCAAAGTCGAAGACGGAGAACATCTCGTAACCGGAGTTCCGAAAAGCCGGTACGTAGACACTCCGTTTCAAGGTCACGAACTGATGGCCGAACTCGCTCCTGAAATTCTTCGGAAGCGACGGCCCACCTCCTTTGAGATCGAGTTCACCGGAAAGCGTCAGCATGGCATCGCGGAGTGCCTCGGCGTTGAGGGGACGGAGGTGGGCACGCCAGTAGAGCTTGTTTTCGGGATCGGCTTTCGCCTGCGCCCCCTCTCCTGCCCGGCTGCATCGCGCGTAGACATCTGACATCATGATTTCTCTCACGAGCGCCTTCGTTGACCAGCCTGAGTCGATCAGCCTGCCCGCCAGAAAATCGAGCAAATCGGGATGAGTCGGCTTCTGTCCGGTGATACCGAAGTTGTCCGGCGTCCTCACGAGCCCCTCGCCCATAAGATGAAGCCAGATCCGGTTTGCGAGGACGCGGGCCGTCAGTGGGTTCTCCCGAGCGGTGACCCAGTTCGCCAATTCAAGTCGACCGCTTTGCTCTTGCGAAATTGCGTAGGCCTCCTCATCCATTCCGTCCCACTTGGCCGCCTGCAAAAATCCCCTAGGGACGATCGGTCCACGATTCGCCTCGACACCCCGGATCCTGATCTCGGTATCGCCCCTTTCCTCCGCCGCTCGATCGACCACACTCATAGCCGTGGGAATACGCGGCGCTGACTTGATCAACGCTTTCAACGATGCTTCAGCCTGATTCAAGTCGGCCTCGAGCTGTCTCACGCGAGACTTCGCTACGAGCCCGTCGCCTGCAAGAGGAGTGCTATTTTCCCCGGAAAGACACTGAACCGCATCCGCCATAACATGCCCATCTCCACCCGGTGAGTTACGCACCGTCACCGACACCTTGCCGCCTTTCGTGAAGGTCCATTTTCCAAGGGTATGAAAGAGTCGGTCATGTTCCGGCTTGAGGCGTTGATTAACGATCACGGTTTCAGAAATGCCACCGCCCTCCACCGTCACCGGAACGGCGGTACTTCGGTTTGTGCTCGATGAATAGGACATCCGTATTTCAAAAAGACCCGGTCCGGGAATCTCGAAGTCGAAACGAGCTGATTTGCGAACGGATCTTTCGTTGAGATCATGCAGATAACCGTCGCCCACCCATCGTGGCTCGGAAGTTGACGGCTTCCATTCGCCTTCAACAATCGCATCCGTATTGTCGACTACAATCCCCCGCAGAGAACTCACCGCCACCGAAGCCACCCGACTCCCCGCACCGTGTCCCAAACTCGCGAGTTCGCTTTTTATCTCAGCAATGCGGCCCTGCAAAAGCCCTTTCGACTTCGCGTGCTCCTCAATTGCCTTTTTCGCCTCTTCCGTTGGTGGAATCGGCTCGGTGTGCCACTTGGAAACGTTGGCATGGGTCACGAAATCAGTGCTCTTGAAGATCCCCGCCATGGCGTAGTAGTCGCTTGTCGGGATCGGATCGAATTTGTGATCATGGCATCGCGCGCAACCAATCGTCTGCCCCATGAAGGCCCGCCCCAACGTGTCGATTTGCTCATCGATGATTTCAAACTCGAGCTCGTCTTTGTTCTGGTTCTCGTAGTTGATTGGTCCCATGACAAGGAAGCCGGTCGCAATCAGATTCTCGACACGCTCCTCCGTGTTCGCCGAAGGAAGGAGATCGCCGGCGATGTGCGCTTTAATCAGATCATCGAGCGGTCGATCATCGGCGAAGGAATCAATGACATAGTCCCGCAAGCGCCAGGCATTGGGAAAAGGCGCGGCACGCCCACCGCCACTGGAGTCCGCGTAGCGCACGATATCGAGCCAGTGGCGCCCCCAGCGCTCACCGAAGGCATGCGTCTCAAGCCAACCATCGACAAATGCCTCGTAGTTGCCCCGGTCAGGATTTCCGGCGAATGACTCAATTTCCCCGGGAGTCGGAATCAGCCCGGTCAGATCGATCTTGGCGCGGCGGAGCAGGGATTCCGGCGTGGTTGCCGGAAGTGCTTCGAGGCCCTGACTCGAGAGGCCGGCATTGATGAAATCATCGATCGACCTCCGCTCTCCGAATTCGGTTTTCCGTGCCTGATAGGACCAGTATTGCTTCCGCTCCTCAAGGTCGAATCCCCCATCACCGGATTCGAGAACCTCGCCCCGGGGATCGGGGAGGCCTTTCTTCACCCACTCTTCAAGAGCGAGGATATCGGACGGGGAAAGCTTCCCGTCAGGCGGCATTTCGAGATCGGGATCGGCGTAGCGGACCGTCTCAATGAGCAAGCTCCCCTCGACATCGTGAGGCTTCGCTGCCGGGCCTGAATCGCCACCGGTGAGCCAACCGGCGCGGCGATCAAGCCAGAGTCCGCCTTTGCTTTTACCGGCCTCCTCGGAATGACATTCGTAGCAGTGCTCGACGAGGATCGGTCGAATCCGGTTCTCAAAGAATCGCAGATCAGCATCTGAAATGTCGGCAGCCTGACATACTCCAACGCTTACTGCAGCGAGAAGCGTTATCGTCAGAGAGCCGGAAACGGAACGCATTGCCGGAGACTATACTCATCCCCTCAGTTTTAAGCACTTGCGTCATCGCGCAAAATTCCAATGTCCAAACCGGTTCAGAGATGCCTGCGCGCTACCACCAATTGACCGGTCTGGCCAGTTCCGTGGCCGTTTTGCCTTTGTAAATCCACGGATTGAGGGGCGCGAGCAGTTGCGCCGCGAGAATGAAAGTGAGACAGAACTCGCGCAGCTCGCCGCGCTTGCCGGTTCCCACGACGAACTCGGTCCAGAGAATCGTCAGGATCCAGATCGTCACATAGATGCCACTGGGAAGCGGAACGCCCATGCTGTCGATCCATCGGGCAAACTTCGGTTTAAAGCGATAGGTAATCGGAATGATGAGGAGGTAGAAAAGGAGGCAAACGCCCAGTATTTTACTGAAAATGAGCTTGTTCATGCTCACGTCGCCAATCACGAGATTGTGAAAATTGGTTTCCTGCTGCTTGTTGTTTTCTTCGAGCCATTCCGGGGTCTCTATCCCGAAAATGCGCTGTCCCCAGGAGATTTCCTCTCCGGCGCCGAAGATAAAAATCAAAGCGGCAAAGCAGGTCACAAACAGGAAAAAGGCGCTGCGTTTCCCCTTCAAGCGCCAGGCCCGGCGAATCATCAGCCCCGCCGAAAACAAGAGAGCCACCACGGTCATCCATTCAACGAAACCGTCTTCCGGCACATAGGTTTCGACAAAGAAATCCGGACTGACCATGGAAACGATTGTCCCGACGAGGGCCACAATGCCGGCAAAGGACAGGATTGAGATTTCTGACTTACTCATAATCGTATCGGGATCCTCGAGGGAATAGCAAAGCAACGGGATTGAAACTTGAAGAATCCGGAAACGCACTAAAGCCATACTCGCGAAGATCACAAGATCGATTTCCCCCTTCTTGCGCAAAAGAAGATTTTCCCTTCCCTTGCCCTGACGCATCCACTAAATCTTTTAGATGGCAAAATACATTCTCGCGCTCGATCAGGGAACGACCAGCTCGCGCGCCATTGTCTTCAACGACGATGGCGATCTCGTCGCTAAATCGCAGAAGGAGTTTGAGCAGATTTTTCCCAAACCCGGACTCGTCGAGCACAACGCCAACACGATTTGGAAAACTCAGCTCGAAGTTGCCCGTGCAGCCATCGCTGACGCGAATCTGAAAGCCTCCGACATTGCCGGTATCGGAATCACGAACCAGCGTGAAACGGTCGTGCTTTGGGATCGCGAGACCGGGGAACCTGTCCACAACGCGATCGTATGGCAGGACAGGCGCACCGCTGAGGCTTGTCTCGCCCTCAAGGAAGCCGGTCACGCTGATCAGATTCAGGAAATCACCGGCCTCGTCATTGATGCCTATTTTTCGGGAACCAAATTGCGATGGTTGCTCGACAATGTTCCCGGAGCTAGAGAACGCGCCGAAAACGGAGAACTCGCCTTCGGAACGATCGATTCCTGGTTGGTCTGGAATCTTACCGGAGGAGCTCTGCACATCACCGACGCGACGAACGCTTCCCGTACCATGCTCTGCGACATCGACAAAATTGAGTGGAGCGACGAAATGCTGGAATTGCTCGAGATTCCCCGCTCCGTCCTCCCCGGGATTCGCGACTGCAGTGAGGTTTACGGCTCAACCACCCCGGAAATTTTCGACAGCGAGATTCCCATCGCCGGAATCGCCGGGGACCAGCACGCCGCCCTCTTCGGGCAGGCCTGTCACGAGAAGGGAATGGCTAAGAACACCTATGGGACCGGCTGCTTTCTCCTTCTGAATACCGGCACAAAACGCGTAAAATCCGAGAATCAGTTACTGACTACGATCGCCTGGCGCATCAACGGGAAAACTGAATACGCGCTCGAAGGCAGTATCTTCATCGGAGGTGCCGTCGTGCAGTGGCTTCGCGATCAGTTGGGAATCATTCAGTCAGCAGAGGAGATCGAGGATCTTGCCCGCGAAGTCGAGGATAATGGCGGCGTCTATTTCGTTCCCGCTTTTGCCGGACTGGGGGCCCCTCATTGGGATCCTTTTGCCCGTGGAGTCATCAGCGGACTCACCCGTGGATCGAACAAAGCCCACATCGCGCGAGCCGCACTCGAAGGGATCGTCTACCAGAGTTACGATGTACTCGAGGCGATGAAACACGATTCAGGGATCGAACTCAGCGAAATGCGCGTCGATGGAGGAGCCTCGATGAACGATCTCCTCATGGAGATGCAGGCGGAGCTACTCCAGGTCCCCGTGCTCCGGTGCAAAATTGCCGAGACCACTGCTCTCGGTGCCGCATTTCTCGCGGGAATCGCTGTCGGGGTATGGAAAGACAAGGCTGAGATTGCGGAGAAGTGGGCGGCAGACGGGCGCTACGAACCCTCCCCCGATTCAAGCGACCTTCTTGACCGACTCCCTGAGTGGCAGGCAGCGGTGGAGCAGGCAAAATCGTAATTCGAATCGGTGCCGGCTCATTCCGAGGCAGTATCCTGAGAACAGTTTCAGTGAGGCCTTGCAATTCACCGTTTTTTGCGAAACCATTGGACTCGCTTTTCAGCTATGCGCAGTCTTCTCCGCTCCAAAATTCATCTCGCCACGGTCACCGAAGCCAACGTTGACTACATCGGCAGCATCACGATTGATAAAAATCTGATCGAGGCAATCGGCTTGTGGGTTGGTGAGAAGGTTCTCGTCGTCAGCGCCACCACCGGGGCGAGACTCGAAACCTACGTCATCGAAGGTGACGCCGGCTCGGGAATCATCGGGATCAACGGGGCCGCCGCACACCTCATCAATGCCGGTGAAAAAGTCATCATCATGGGCTTTGAACTGACCGAGAAGCCGGTCAAGCCTCAGGTCATTCTCTGCGACAAAAACAACGGCATCGCCGAATTTCTTAC
This sequence comes from Verrucomicrobiales bacterium, assembly GCA_029213065.1. Classification (GTDB taxonomy): domain Bacteria; phylum Verrucomicrobiota; class Verrucomicrobiia; order Verrucomicrobiales; family DEV007; genus Arctic95D-9. The sequence goes on from JARGPH010000026.1 coordinate 5,943, forward strand.
CGAGCAGGCTGAAATGCTCGTGCCTGAGTAATTGCTGCTCACTGAATCAGCTCTTCTTGAATCGCAGGATCGGAGGCAAGGGCGTTGTAAGCGGTCCTTACCTTATCCAGTTTCGATTTAAACTCGGCAAACATCTGATTGAATCGGGGACTGCTCGAATTGAGCTTTGATTCGTCGAGAGCTTTCAGGATCTGAGAAAGGTCTTCGAGAGCATCGGCAGCATCCCGGGCACGCGGATCAAGTTTCGCGCGGATTCGTCGGAGTGCGAACATGGATGTGCTCAAACCATCCGCGGTGTTGTTGATCTCACCGGTTTCAAAAATGCGGAGAATGGGTCTCGTGACACGATCAATCTCGTCGAAAGAACCGCGTAGACTGAGGGTTCCGGAACCACCACCTGTGGAACTGAGAAGGAGAAGCCTCGCCGATTCGTGATTGGGAGCCGCGGCGAGCACTTCCTGGAGTCGTCCCCGAACATGACTGTTCGTCAATAAACTCATACCGTTCGGACGTTTCAGGACCTCTTGAACTTCAGCAAAGGTCGCGATCGCCCCCTTCAATTTCTCGTCCCGCAATTCGGCAGGACGAGCGAGAGCTTCGGCCTCATCGAACGTTCCAATGGAGAAAACCTGAATTTCGACCAGAGGTTTGAGGTCACCGAGAATGATCCAATCATCGAGCTCCTGAGCATTCTTTCTCGGAATCGCGATATGAGTGCAGCTGCGATTGGAAGCGCCGCGTATTTTCCCTTCGATGCCGCCCACCGGCTGAACGGATCCATCTGCGTTCATATCGCCGGTCACCGCAAAATTCGGGTCGAGATCGGCACCGGTGATAAGCGAATCCAACATCAGTGAGCAGGCGACCGCTGCAGAAGGTCCGTCTTTGCTTGAGAATTGCTCCTCAAAAGCGATTTCAATGATCTTTCCGGTCGGAAAACCACCATGCCTCACGGTTATGTATTTTTGAACCTCATTGAGTGCCGAGGCCATCGAACTCCCCACCTTCTGATTGAAGCGAAACTGCGAAGGAGCGGCCGAATCGCGACCGTCTTGAACGGTTGCATTCATTTGAGAGGCCTGACCCGCGACCTCGGAAGCGCCGAGGTTTATGACGAGCAACCCTTTGATCAGGCTTTGATTCTTGGCAAACTTACTGCCATCGGACGAGGATCCGGCAGCAACCATCCCATTGGTTTTCCCGGGACTTTCGACGGAACGACCTTCTCCGGATATCACGTCATTCCAGTTAACGGCAACAAATGTATGCCCTTCAAAATCAAGTAACTCATCCGGAAGGACTTTTGTATTTATTATCAGATCTTTGCAAAAGGATGCGTATACCTGACTCCCCTCCGATTCACTCGCCGCGAGGACCTTTAACGATTTGACGACGAAGGCCGCAGCGGATTCGAGCGATTCACGGGAAGGAGCCCCCACAAAAAGCGGATCCCCTTTCGGATACTCGCCCATGCGGAGGTAAAAATCCGCTTTTATCACATCGGTGGCGGCCCCGTTCCCCCGGGCACCGGCCCACGCCAGCGCGACGGCCTTGGTCCGGTCAATCGAGGACTCCGGCAGATTGATCGCAAATTTAGCCAGCGCGGTTGCCATGGCTTCCGCCAATTGTGAATCCTCTTTGGTAAACCAGGTTGAATCGATGTGCTTATTCTTAAAATCAGGTGACAGATAGGAGCTGCCTGACGATGAAGCATCCTGAGTTAAAGCGCCCTTCGGAAGTACGAGCAGGAGGATGAGAAATGCGATTCCTGAAAAAGGACGGTAATACATTCGCATGGAATTACCCAATTAGCTGATTAGGTTCAACTACAAAACGAGTTATTCGCGCTCGACCAGTCTGAACTATACCTATATGCGCTACAAACCTGATGGGTTCGCCCAGACATTGACGACCTGCTTGAGGCCGCTAACGACATCCTCGAGTCTTTCGAGATCGAGGCGATCCACGGTGTCGGTTGGTTTGTGGTAATGCGAGTAGCGAAATGGTGCGGTGTCAGTCACCATGACAGCGGGAAACCCTTCCTGCCAGAATGACCAGTGATCAGACCAGCCGACACCTTGCGCGTCTGTGGGAAAAACACCGCCGAGCGCGGGAATCTCCGAGGCATTCGCGAAGGTCGCTTTAGCCGAATCCACGATAAAGCGGGAATTGGGATCGCCCACAAAAGCAAGAAAATTGCCGGCATCGGGGAAACTGCCCTCGAGACCTTCCGGCACGCTCTGGCTCCCCGGTTCATCCGTGAAATACCCAATTGAATCGAGCGCAAGCATCGCAACGATCTTATCCCCGTCGATTTTGCACTTTTTAGCGTAGCGCACGCTACCCATGTCCTCTGTGTGAAAGTAAGGCGGCTCTTCGTTTACAAAGGCCACAAACCGAAGGGTGCGCTCCTGCTGCTCACCGGCAAAAGCACGCGCCAGCGCGAGCAGGCCGGCAACACCGGTGCCGTTGTCATTCGCTCCCGGGCAATTGGGCACCGTATCGTAATGAGCTCCGATCACAACGATCTCCTCGCGCCTCGTTGTCCCCGGGAGTTCCGCAATGAGATTCCGGACCGTCTTGCCATTCACCTCGTAGATCTGACGCTTGATGGGATAGCCGATATTGCCGCTCCCCAGTGTCGACTCCAGCCAGATCGCGGTCTTCTCGAGTGCCTCCGGTGTTTTCAAATTCCTCTCACCGATCTTCACGCAAAGGGTATTGAGATACTGCTCCAGATCGTCCCGGTTAACCGGCTTCCGGTGAAGCGACGCTGCCTCGAGTCGGATTTTTTCGTTGGGATCGACTATGGATTCAGGGGAAGTCATCGTCGACATCACCATCGCACCAAAGCCGAGGATAAACAATCCCGCCGGCAGGGCGACGAGAAGTGTGCGAATGAGTTTTCCCTGTTTCATATCTCTGTCTGATTACGATGCCGTTTTAAATGCCGATGCCACGGCAGTTGCAGCGCCTTCGTGCGCGCCTCCGGCTCCCAGCATTGCGACGACATCACTGAGCTCCGATTTGAGCGCGTTTCTCGCTTCAGTATCGGTCAGGAGCCTGTTCAGTTCACGGTAGATCCCCTCTCCGGTCGCTTGCTGCTGCAAGAGCTCACGAACCACCTCCCGGTTCGCGAGCACATTCACGATGCCAAGGTAGTCGACCGACATGACGCGACGCGCCACCACTGCAGTGAGCCACGCCACTTTGTAGGTGAGACAATACGGAAGCCCGAGGCAGGCAGCTTCGAGCGTCGCCGTCCCCGAGGCAACAACGCCAACTCCCGCAGTCTGCATGATTTCGTAACTGCTCATTTCGCCGACACTGACTTTGTCAGCGAGTCCCGCCTCAACGGTCATTTCACGGAGCTTCGCGGTCAAAACAGCGGTGGCCCCTGTCGTCGTAAAACGAAGCCCGGGATGATCGTTCAGGAGTCGCTTCGCCGCCTCCAACATGGGCGGAAACAAGGTCGCAATCTCCCGCTCCCGTGAACCGGGCAGGAGCGCCACGAGCGAATCGTCGCGCGCAATCGAAGGATCCCGAACCTCCTCCATCGAGTCGACGAGTGGATGACCCGAAAAAATGGTCGGCAAACCGGATTGCTCGTAGAGCTCTTTCTCAAAGGGAAAGATACAGATCATGACGTCGAGTAACTCCGCCATCGTCTTGATACGCCCCTTCTTCCACGCCCAGACCTGAGGGCTGATGTAGTAGATCAGCTTTCCTCCATAGCCGGAATCACGGAGCCGCTTCGCGAGTCGGAGATTGAAACCCGGATAGTCGATGAAAACGATGCCGTCGGGTTTCTGCGAGGCAATCGCATCGGCGGTCTCATCCATTTTGCCGGAAAAGTAGCTGTATTTCTTGAGGACTTCCCACAGGCCCAGCACCGCAGCATCCTCCAGCCAGTTTTCGACCTCGCCGGAAATTCTCATCATCTCCGGGCCACCGAGGCCCGAGAACTGCCAACCACCCTGAGCTTCCAGCGCCCGCATCAGCGCTGCACCATGGGTGTCCCCGCTGATTTCACCGGCAACGAGAAAAATGGATCGATCCTTCATACCTTTTATCTCACCGCAACACTCTCCGGAAGGTCCTTCTTATACCCCCACGCCTCGAAAGAGAAGCCCCAACGTTTCCGAATCTCTTCGGCTTCGCCCTCATCAACGTGGTGAACGTTCCGCTTGTAGTTACCGAGCCCCTTCAGATACTCGCTGATCGCGCTGAGACCGGATGCCTTACCGTCAATACCGAGCGCGTCGTAGATTCGTCCAATCTCTTTCTCCGGATTCTCCGTAATCGCCTCGTAGGTCGTCTCGACCAACTGACTTTCAGGCAACTGAAGCCGGTCGCGGTCCTCGAGGTAGCGACGCATCAGTTTTTCGTAAGTAGTGAGGGTGTATTGCCTGATATCGACCTTGCGGAAATCCTGCCAGGCGAAGGCGTTAAAAACGCGGCCGAAATGGCTTCTCGTTGAGCAATAGACCTCCCAGGGATTGCGCACGATATGGACAAACTTCGCATCCGGATACATCTCGAGAATCATCTCCATCCGCGTCGTTGAAGGCGGATTTTTCAGAAGAAGGCGCTTATCCCCTTTGGCATAGTTCAGTTTACGAATGAGGAGATCGTAATTTTTGCGAAAACGCGCTTTCTCCGCACCGGTGCAGCCATCAAAAAAGAGCGCCCGGTCGCGGTGATACTCCATCTGCGCGGGGAAGCAGTAAATGTTGTAATAGCCGATCGGATTCAGGTTTCCGAGTCCCATTTCCTCCTCCTGTGGCTCGTCGAGCGTGAGGCGGACTTTGTCAAAGCCCCGGTCTTCGGGAAGGGCGCGGTCAATAATCTTGCGGGCAATGCGCACCTTTGGCCCGAGCATATCGAGAGGCATCGCCGTCTCCGTGAATTTGATGAATCCGAACTGCGGATCGCGACTCATGAGATTGTGCAGGTGCGTAGTGCCGCTGCGCCAGTGACCGATCAGAAAGACAGGAGGACCGGAGAACTCCGCACGCTGAATGCGTCTGCCATATTTCACTTTTTCGATGATGACCAGAGGAAAGCGCAGCCCCTGAGCGACCCAGCCGATAAAGCGCTGATAGCGGGTCCGCGGATCCAACCCGCTTGTCAAAAGTGCGTGCTTCAAAAAGACCCTGAGTCGTGCTCCCGCAAAGGGATGTAACCCGGGTGCTTTCTCGTCGTAAGCTGATTCAAGCGTCCATTTCTGTCCCATGATTTCGGTGTCGCGAGTCTAGCCGGACATCCCTCAGACCGCTAATGGTTTTCTCAACTGCCGTCAAAGGCGCATAGGAATTGCAGGTCGGCTGCCTTTGCCGGGAGGCATTTGCTATTTGCGCAAATCAGAGGGCCCCGGCACACGCGCCACCCTTCCGAACGAAAATTTGACTGTTCATTTGTCCTGTATTACTAATGAAGCTCCATGAACTCCACCGACGCCTTCCTCGCTCTCAATCTCCTCCCCGGTATCGGGCCGATTCGGGTGCGGCGACTCCTCGAGCGATTCCGGGCACCGGAACGGATTCTCATGGCGGCTCCCGGCGAACTCACCCAAACGCCCGGAATTGGCCCCGAGATGGCCTCTCAAATCGCCCGTTGGGAGGAGGTTATTGATCTCCCCGAGGAAAAACGGCGTATGGAAGATCACGGGATTTCCGCTCTCACCCTTGATGATGATGACTACCCCGCCGCTCTCAGAGAAATCCACGATCCTCCTTTCCTGCTTTTTATAAAGGGGACAATTCTTCCACGCGATTCGGCCGCCCTCGGTGTCGTCGGTTCGCGGCGCATGACCCACTATGGCCGGGAGCAGGCTCGGAAGATGAGTTTCCAGCTCGCCGCCGCCGGTTTCACGATCGTGAGCGGGCTCGCACGGGGAATCGATACCGCGGCGCACGAGGCGGCCCTCGCAGCTGAGGGTCGGACCATTGCCGTCCTCGGATCGGGGATAGGAAATGTCTATCCTGCTGAAAATCAGGCCCTCGCGGATCGTATTTCCGAAAACGGTGCAGTCATCTCTGAGTTCCCCGTCCTCTACGTGCCTGACAAACAATCCTTTCCACTCCGCAACCGCATCGTCTCAGGGCTTTCGCAGGGACTCCTCGTGGTTGAAGCACCGGTGCGCAGCGGCTCTCTCATCACCGCAAACCAGGCCTTGGAACAGGGCCGGTCCGTCTTTGCCGTTCCCGGGCCGGTTGACCGTCCGAACTCGGAAGGCTGCCATCGCCTTATTCAACAGGGCGCGACGCTGGTCTGCTCAGCAGAGGACATCATTACCGAACTGGACAGCGGGATGAGCTCACTCAACCTCACTTTCGACGAGCCTGAGACCGCTCAAAAGAGGGAATCGACACCAAAATCGAACGCCCCCACCCCCGATGTGTCCGAATTGGAACAAAAGATTCTTGAAGAACTTGCCCTCGGCGAATCGACGATTGATCACCTCGCGGAAACGACGGGATTCCCTGTTGGAGCGGTCAGTGCAGCGCTTCTCCAACTCGAAATGAAATGTCTTATTAAACAGCTTCCCGGCAAATACTTCACGAAACTGATTTGACCTTTCACTAAAATCAGGCAACACGGTGTCACCGTCCTTTGTCCCTTATCACAATGTCGAAATCCTTAATTATTGCCGAGAAACCCAGTGTCATGAACGACCTGGCCCGAGTTCTTGGAAAAGATCCTGCTATTGGAAGCTTCGACAAAAAGGAGGATTTCTACGAAAACGACAAGTATGTGATCTCCTCCGCTGTCGGCCACCTCGTTCAGCAGGCGCTTCCTCGAACCGCCGATGGCAAGAACCTCCCCTGGAAGTTCGATTGCCTTCCCGTTCTCCCCGAGTTCTTCGAGCTTGAGCCCAGTGAGCAGAAGGGTTCGAAGTCACGACTCAACGTCCTCAAGCGTCTCATGAAGCGCAAGGATGTCACCGAACTCATTAATGCCTGTGATGCCGGCCGCGAGGGTGAACTCATCTTTCGATACATCGTTCAGTTCGCGGGAATCGATAAGCCGGTGAAACGACTCTGGATGCAGTCGATGACCGATGGAGCGATTAAAAGCGCCTTCAGCGAACTGAGATCCGGTGATGCGATGCAGCCGCTCGCCGATGCCGCCTACTGCCGATCCGAGTCGGACTGGCTCATCGGGATCAACTCGACCCGGGCAATGACCGCTTTCAACAGCAAGTTCGGCGGGTTTAACAAGACCCCGGTTGGCCGCGTTCAGACCCCGACCCTCGCCCTCCTCGCAGAGCGGGAGCAGGAGATCGAAGACTTCGTCAGCGAAGACTATTTCGAAGTTCACGGAACCTTTGCAGTTCAAGCGGGCAAGTATCCCGGTCGCTGGTTTGATCCCACCTACAAGAAGAGCGAGGAGAAGCCCCATGCCCGCGCCGAGCGAATCTGGGACAAAGAACAGGCCGAGGCGATCGTGGCCCGCTGTCAGGGAAAAGACGCGGTAGTCGAGGAAAAGAAGAAGCCCTCGAAACAGATTTCACCCCAGCTCTACGACCTCACGAGCCTCCAGCGTGAAGCGAACGGACGTTTTGGATTCTCGGCCCGGAGGACCCTTCAGCTGGCCCAGTCCCTTTACGAGCGCCACAAAGCACTCACTTACCCGAGAACGGACTCCCGCTATCTTCCTGAAGACTATGTTCCCACGACGATGGGAACCTTGAAGAAGATCGGCACTGCGACGGAGCGCTCCGTTTCCGACATGCCGAAGCACGCGACTAAGGTGCTCGATGAGAACTGGGTGAACGGCAACAACAAGCGAATCTTCAACGGTGCCAAGGTCAGCGATCACTTTGCGATTATCCCGACCGGTCAGGTCCCTAAGAATCTCGATGAAGCGGAGCAGAAGCTCTACGACATGGTGACCCGCCGCTTCATTGCCGCGTTCTATCCTCAGGCGGAGTTCGAGAACACGACACGCATTTCCCGCATTGGAGACGATGCTTTCAAATCAGACGGAAAGATCCTCGTCGAACCGGGATGGCTCGCTGTCTACGGCAAGAAAATCGGCGGCGGCGATCAGGCAAGCCAGTCGGAGGAGGAATCCAAAAAAGCGAACGCCGACAAGCAGATCGTAGCGGTCACTGCCGGCGAAACCGCGAAGGCCGATCCGGTAGAGAAACTCGATAAAGTGACCCGACCACCGGCTCGATTCAATGAAAGCACCCTTCTCTCCGCGATGGAAACCGCAGGGAAACGCGTCGACGACGAAGAGCTTCGCGATGCCATGTCAGAGCGTGGGCTCGGCACTCCGGCGACCCGTGCCTCGACGATTGAGGGCCTCATCAATGACAAATACATCACCCGTGACGGTCGTGACATTTTCGTGACGACACGCGGGATGCGCCTCATTGAGCAGCTCCGCAACATGGAGATCGGCATTCTCACCTCACCGGAAATGACCGGCGAATGGGAATACAAGCTCAAGCAAATGGAGCAGGGCAAAATGCAGCGCCCCAGCTTCATGGCCGAGATCAAAGGACTCACCGGAACGGTTGTTGAGACGGCCCGTGAATATGCCCGGACCGCCCTCGAACGTGAGTGGCCGGATTTCCCCGCTCCCTGCCCTGTCTGTGGAGCCGAAACGATGGGTCAGGACGACGGTCGCTACAAATGTAAGCAGCCCGATTGCAAGTTCACCCTTTCCAAAGTGGTCGCGAGCCGTCCTCTCACCGATGCCGAGGCGAAGACACTGCTTACCACCAAAATGGTTGGACCTCTTACCGGGTTTATGAACCGTTTCAAGCAGCCCTTCGACGCCGCGATCGAACTTCAGGAAGACAAAAAGACCGGTCTCAAGGCCGGGTTCGTCTTTGAAAAGACCCCTGAGCAGGAGGAGGAAGCCGAGGCGATCAAGCCGGAGAACAAACTCTGCAAGTGCCCCCTCTGCGACGAAGGCGATATCTACGTCACGCCGACAAGTTATGTCTGTGACCGCCGCATTTCCGGTGACGGGTGCAAAGCCCGGCTTTCCCGCGAAATGTGCAAATACGAGATCCCGCGCGAGCAGGCACTTAAGTATTTTAATGACGGCAAGACCGACGTGATCGAAGCGTGGATCAGCAAGAAAGGCCGCCCTTTCAAGGCTGCGCTGACCTGCAACAAGACCGGCAAACGCATGCTTGGCTGGGAATTCCCTCCTCGCGAGCCCAAGAAAAAGGCTGCGACGAAGAAGAAAACAGCCACTAAAAAGACGACGACAAAGAAGGCCGCGACTAAAAAAGCGGCAACGAAGAAAGCCCCGTCGAAAAAGGCTCCGAAGAAAAAGGACGCCTCGAAAGAGTAGGCCTTATTTCACCCGGCTTTTTGAACGGGCCTCACTATGGCCTTTCTATGGCCTTTCTATGGCCCACTGCATCTCCAGCGCTTTCTTTGAGCTATTCGCTTGAGTCCTCTTTGAGGATTCGTTAGAGCTTTAGCCGATGGGAGCTGCTTTTAACGACGAACCGAATTATTTCCTCCGTGGGGCACTTCTCATTGCGTTGGCGGCAGGCTTCTTTTTCGGGCTGAGCTGGCTTCAGGGTGCCGGGATCGAAGCGATCGATTCATCAAAGATCGCGGCGACACTCTTCCGCGTCCACCTCCCCTATTTTACCGGGGCGCTTTTTGTGCTGCTCGGCCTCGTCAGCTGGATACGGGGGCTCATGAGCGTGGCCGCGCACCTCAACTCCTGTCTTCTCACCGCCACTCTGGGCGCTCTTGTCCTCATCACGATCACGTGCGTGATTCTCTTCTTCGAGTATCGACCGGATCTCGCCGCGAAGCGGGTCGCCGGGCGCCATGCTGCCGAACAGGCTGAACAGGCTGAACAAGCTGAACAAGCTGAACAAGCTGAACAAGCTGAGTCAATGCCTCCTCGCGGACCCGACTCACGAACCTTTACCGCTTCCGACGGCAGAACGATGCAAGCGAGACTGATCGACTTCGATGGGAAAAGGGTCAAAATCCTCCGGGCGGACGGAATCAAATTCACGAATCGGATCGGATTGTATTCCGAAGCGGATCAGGCCTACATTCGCGAACAATCCGGGGAGGTCGTTCCGCCTTCTGAATAACCACTTAGCGGGTTCCCGAAAGCTTCTTTTCCAAAGCCGCTTTAACGACTGGCGGGACAAATTTATCTATATCTCCGTTCAAAGTAGCTACTTCTTTCACGATCCGGGAACTTAAATAGATATTTTCCTGACTTGGAACCAGAAAAATTGTCTCTAGTGTTTCCTCAAGGCTCCGGTTCATCAATGCCATCTGAAACTCGTATTCGAAGTCGGAAACCGCGCGCAGCCCCCTCACGACCGCATCAGCCCGTTCTGTTTCGAAAAAGTCAACGAGGAGGCCGTTAAACGACTTTACCTCGACTCCGGGAATATGCGAAGCTGCCTGCTCTATGAGCGCGACTCGTTCCTCCATTGAGAATAAACCCGACTTCGAATGATTCACGGCCACGGCCACAACCATGCGATCACACAGTTTGGCGGCGCGCTCGATCACGTCCAAATGCCCATTGTGAACCGGATCAAAACTCCCGGGATAGATAACTGTTTTCATAAAATTTGGCTGAAAAGCCCTCAGTTGAGGGATTATGTGCCTATATTCTAAAATTTTTCAAAGACATTCGTCAGGAAGTTGCTATTATTTATCCCATGAAATTCGGCAAAACTTTGCTTTTAACCGCTAGTGTATTCATCCTCGGCTTCAACACTTCCTGTGAATCGACCGGAAAGAAAGACGGAGGAACAAACGGCGGCTCGACTGAACAGGCTGCCGATATGGTTGGTCCCGGCTTCCTGAAGACCGATTACGAGCCTCTCGCGAAGTGGCTCGACGAGCGTTTTGAGATCGATTACAAGCACATGACACCTGCTCTGATTTTCGACCAGGTGCCTCTCAACGACATTTTCTACGAGACCTCGAACCTTCCGACCGACGCGCCTGCGTTCAATTTCTCAAGTGCAGCCATCTCCCGTCGAGACCTTCTCAAGAAGATTGCCCAGCACTGGAAGCTGAAGATGACCTTCTCAAACGATCAGTCAGGAACGCCGACTGCGGTTAAAGTTGAAGGCTGAGCCTCCCCGGCCTCCCCTCAATTCCAACCTTCAAAGCGATGGCAGAGACTCGTTCTCTGCCATTTTTTTATGCCACGCTGTAAACCTCGCGCAAGACTTCCCCGAGAATCTTGAAGCCGGCTTCGACGATGGCCTCCGGCTGGGTAAAGCTCACGCGAATGCACTGCGAGGCATGGGGCCAGTCTTCCGTCTCGAGTCCGAAAAAGAAATACTCTCCGGGCACGACAATGAGGTCGGCCGCTTTCAGCTTCTCATAGAGCTGCTTGCAGGTGATCGGAAGATCTTCGAACCAGAACCAGAAAAAGAACGCGCCTTCACTGACGTGAACTCTCCAGGGCACTTCCTCCGGGAGGTGCTCTAGAGCGAGTTTGTAGGCCCGCTCCGATCGTGTTTGGTAATACGGGCGAACCACCTCACGGGCGAGCATTTCGATTTCACCTGATTCAATCATGGGACGAGCCATGACCTGACCGACATTGTTGTTCGCCAGGCCGACAATTGCTGTCATTGAGCGGATCTCACTGATGACCGACTCACGCGCAACGACGATTCCGGTCCGGGTGCCCGGGAGGCCCAGCTTACTCAGGCTCAGTGTTAAAATGATATTCTCATCCCAGACCGGAGTCGCTTCGCGAAAGACCACACCGGGGAAAGGCAGCCCGTAGGCGTTATCGATGATAAGAGGAATACCGCTATCCGCAGCAAGAACGCGGAGTTTGGCGATCTCTTCATCCGTGAGAACATTGCTGCTCGGATTCGTTGGTCGTGAAACCGCGATGGCCCCGTGCTCCGGTGTGATCTCCAGATTTTCAAAGTCGATGTGATACTTGAACTGCCGGTCACCCACCAACTCAATCTCAGGCCGTCGGCTGTCGAACATCGCCGCATCCGAGACACCCTGATCACTGTAACCAATGTATTCCGGGACGAGCGGCAACAGAATCTTGCGGTGGCTCTCGTCCGCCATGCGGCCGGCAAAACGATTGAGGAGGAAGAAGAAGGCGGTTTGACCACCATTCGTGATCGCAATGTTATCCCTCGTGAGATCCCATCCGTAATTTTTTGAGAGAAAACCGGCAACGGCGTCGCGAAAGGCGGGACTGCCGGCAGGCTGATCGTAGTCCGCCATGATGCGATCAAATTCATCGGGTGTCTCCACGACCAGCTCCCGCATCCGCTCCCGCCAGATCTGCTGCATTGCCGGGATGTGCGCGGGATTGCCTCCCCCCATCATCTTGACCCTTCCCCGGCCGGCGGTTAACGCTTCCCCGAGATCGTCCATCAACTCGGTGATGCCGGAATGATCTGTCAAATTGGCCGCAAAGCGGGACTTGGGATAATGAGAGTCAGAGTTCACGTCCCTATTTGCACTCTTGGCGGCTTTCTGGCAAGCTTCTCTGACACTCAATTTACGCCACCACTGTGAAGAAACCGCTCATCGATACCCCTGTCGTCCTCACCATCGCAGGATCCGATTCATCCGCCGGAGCCGGAATCCAGGCCGACCTGAAAACGTTCGCCGCCTGCGAGTGCTACGGAGTGAATGCCGTCACCGCCCTCGTGGCGGAATCCCCGGGCGAGGTAAACGGCATCATTTACACCGACCCAACCCTCTTAGGTCATCAACTCAACAGGGTTAAGTCGGCTTTTCCTGTTCTCGGGGCAAAAACAGGGATGCTGGGCAATGCCGCCACCGTTGAGGTCGTCGTTCAGTTTATGAAAGAGAATCCCGAGCTTGATCTCGTGATCGATCCGGTGATCCGGGCCTCCGCCGGGACCGAGCTTCTCGATAGCGATGGGCTCGACCTCCTTATCCGCGAATTAATTCCCCTCGCGACACTCATCACCCCCAATCTCCCTGAGGCTGAAATTTTACTCGGAAGAGAAATCAGCACGACAAAGGAAATCAAGACTGCCGCTCTGGAATTAAACAATCGCTTTGGCTGTTCGGTGCTCATCAAGGGAGGGCACTTCGAAGGGGAAGATTCAGAAAATGAGATGATCGACCGCGCTGCGATTCACGGAGCGATCTACGAGTATAAACATCCCCGCCTCGATCTTCCTGATCTTCACGGAACCGGCTGCACCCTCTCGGCTGCGATCACCGCACACCTTGCCCACGGCGACGAAATCGCATCGGCGATCGGAGCCTCAACTGACTACCTTTCTCAATGCATCATTCAGCATCACTACTGGCCTGACGACGATCACGGAATCAGGGCATTGAACCATTTCCCGAATCAGGTAAAGTAACCCGACGATCCCTATGATTTCCCGCGCTTTGCTAGCTTTCATTCTCGCCTGCTCAATCGCCGCTCCACTCGGGGCGATCGAAGATACTTCTCAGGTCGAAGGCGCCGAGCCCGGACCGACGACACCGGAAGCGGATGACCCGACTCGTTTGCGCGAACTGATCGATACACTCGATCAAAGCAGCCTCCAGGAATCCTTCCGCCTCCTCACAAAGGACTATATCAATCACGAACAGCTCGACCCTCTTGCGATCAACCGCGCCGCTCTCCAGGGGATGCTGAGCCGGCTCGACTTCGGTGCCATGCTCCTGACCGAGAAACAGAAATCGGAGCGTAACTCCCCCTTCCGTTTTCACGACACGCTCCTCACTCCGCGTATTGCCTACATCCGTTTCGGCACATTCAAAAAGGGAGACGTCGCAGCTCTCGACAAGGCATTGAAATCGTTCGCTTCGGAAAAGGAGATCGAACATCTCATTCTCGATTTGCGTTCGCCACAGGCACAGGCCGAGTTTTCAATTGCCTCGCAGATCCTGAGCCGCTTTCGCCCGCCGAATGAGCTCCTCTTTAAGATTCGTCGTCCCGGCGATGACAGACCCAGTCTCTTTATCTCTCAGGCGACCGACGAGAGCTGGTCGAAGAACCTCATCCTTCTCGTGGATCGCGAAACCGGCAATGTCGGTGAAATTATCGCCGCCGTCCTGAAGCGGGAAAGCAACTGCCTAATCATCGGGGAAAAGACACCCGGTCTCACCGTTGAGTATCGTGACGTTCCCGTCGGTGAAGATCGCATTCTCCGCTACGCCATCGCCGAAGTGGTTCTCGAAGACGGCACCTCCATTTTCCAGAAAGGGATTACCCCGGATCTGCAAACCGTTACTCCGGTTGATGTCAAAAAAGCCGTCTTTCGCGAGAACCAGAAAGGGACCGAACTTTCCGAAATCCTCTTCCAGAAGCAACGCCCCCGCATGAACGAGGCGGCACTCGTTGCCGGAACCGATCCCGAGATCGACTACTACCTGCTGCGCAGTCAGAACAAAAAAACCCAGTGGGATAAAGCGCCGCTTCGGGACCGCTCGCTGATGCAGGCGCTCGATTTACTTCTCACCAGCGAGTTCCTCGACAAGGGAGCTAAATAGCCAATTGGTCAGGATGCGATCTCCCGGGGAAGAATTGGCGGACCTCGCGGGGAAAGGTCTCAAGCGCAGTCTCAGGCACCTCGATTCCCCGCAGGGCCGAAGCGTCGTTCTCCATGACGGCGCGGAACTCCTCAATTTTTCATCCAACGACTACCTCGGTCTCGCCAACGACGACGAGCTGAAGACTTCGTTCGCCGAGAACATCCATCGGCACGGCGTTGGTTCAGGAGCGTCACGGCTCGTCTGCGGCACTCTCGACCCGCATCTGGAACTGGAGGAGTCACTCGCTGCCCTCAAGAACACGGAGGCGGCTCTGACCTTCTCGACCGGCTTCGCGACAGCAACCGGCATCATCTCGGGGCTCTGCCGCAAAGGCGACGTCGTCATCGCTGACAAACTCTCACATGCCTCCCTCATCGACGGGTCGCGGCTCAGCGAAGCCACCTTGCGGGTCTTTGCTCACAACGATCTCAACCAACTCGAGCAACGCCTCAAATGGGCCCGGGAGAACACCGACGAGTCAGCGCGGATCCTTGTTGTCACCGAATCCGTTTTCAGCATGGATGGTGATCGAGCGCCGCTCGAAGGCATCATCGAACTGAAAGACCGCTACGACGCGCTTCTCCTCGTCGATGAGGCGCACGCCTTCGGCATCATCGGCCCTCAGGGGCGCGGCCTCGGATCGGAAGAAGGACTCGACCATCGTATCGACCTGCAAATGGGCACTTTCAGCAAAGCGGTGGGTTTGTCAGGCGGCTATGTTTGCGGCTCCCGTGTCTGGATCGATTTGCTCATCAACCGGGCAAGGAGCTTCATTTACTCGACAGCGCCCTCTCCCGCGCTCGCTGCTACAATCACTGATGCACTTGCACTCATCGCAGGAAAGCGCGGTGACGAGCTCAGGAGCGCACTCTGGGCCAGGCTCGAGCAATTCAGTGACGAGACACCCGCCAGCGCGATCGTCCCACTCATCATCGGGGAAAATGAAGCCGCACTCGCCGCGGCGGAGCGTTTGCAGGAGAAAGGATTCCTCGTCCCCGCAATTCGCTACCCGACCGTTCCACCGGGAACAGCGAGGCTTCGGCTTACTTTTTCTGCGGCGCATACGGAGGCGGATGTGGAGGCATTGAAAGCGGCGCTCGCGGATCTCACATGAAACTGATCACCTGGTGGAAATCGCGGCTTTGGTGGGTTCGTTGGATTACCTACGCCATCATCGCTGTTGTCACATTCTACGGTATCGAAGACCTTCGTGGCCATCGCGCCCTTGAGCGGGCCAAAGCGGAATATTTAGCTACCGGGCTCCGGTTGGATCTCGATGAGATCCGCGGGCCGGAGATTCCTGACGAAGAGAATCTCGCGGCTTGCGAAATTATTCGTAAGGCATACGCGGATCAAAGCTCAGGGAACCACTTTATCTGGCCTGGCGCATTTCCGAAAGACCCTTCAGATGCTACCGAAGTCGAATACCGTGGATACCGTGGGAAAGAGTGGCAATTTTCCGATCTCGAAGCGGAAGATGAATATAATCAGCGGTGTCGGGATGCGCTGATCGAGCACTACTCTCCGCAGCTGGAGCTCTACTGCAGATCCGCGATGCGACCGTCTTGCGATTGGTCGATAGTTCCTGACCCAACTGATTTCGAAGCTCACACGCCCTGCTTTCCTTTGATCTTTAGTGCCGCGAGAGCCCTACTTATTTACCCTTCTGATCCGGATGTGGAAACGACCTTACCTGTACCAAAGCTTGAGATGATCATCGCGAATCTGGCGATGACAAAACATCTCAAAACGAACTCGCCCATTCTCAATCAGTTCCTTGGAGTGGCAATCGGTGAAATAACTTTACAAAGTCTTGCCGACGGAATTTATCACGGTGACTTTACTGCCAAGGAACTGAATTCCATTTCCGATCGCCTTAAGTCGATTGAACCATCATCGAAAAAGGCTTTTATCGAATTCGAGACCGCTGTTGGATTCTCACGATATTCAAGTCCTCAGGAAGCCCGACGAATTTACCTGGAAAACCTAAGATTCAAATCAGGTGTTGCCCCAATTGTGGAATTTCCGGTGCTACCTATAGATATCAACCTTACGAACGTCGAGGATTTCCTCAATCGATTGATCGTTGCAATCATTCCACGAGGTTGGATTTGGCAAGGGCAAGCCCTGCGAGTTCGCACGCTGCTTGGTGCGACAAAGACGGCAAACCCAAACCCGCTGCATACTCTTCTCTGGAGTGAAGCAGAACAACACCTTAGCCCCATTATCAAGGGAGAGGACGAGTTCCAGGTATCCACCCGATTGGCCGTAGTCGCAGTCAAGGTGGAAATCTTCCGCCTCAAAACCGGTGAACTTCCCTCTGAAACTGACTTCGATACCGGCTCTCCAAATATCGGTTACGGAATCGAAGCCAACGGGCAGCCGATGCTCTGGTATTCCGAAAACGCTCCAGTTGCCAGCCCTCCCACCGGAAAGACCCTTGAGGACTACGACGAAAAGCATCTTTGGCGCTACCCTCCTCCTGAAGGTTGAATCACCAACTCACAGGACTTCTGAATCATCACTCGGAGAGTGATGAGCACGTAGGCGTCTACTCTCCGAGAGACGCTTCACATGCCACGCCGTTGCGGGACACCGATCAATTGACTGTCGTCGTTCATTTCCTTAGATTCCTACAAACCTTCCTAATATAACGTTTATCTAAAATGAAACTGATTTACACGCTCATGCTTGCCGCCGCCTGCTCCGCCTCCACTGCACTTGCCGCTCCGCTCGAACCGATCAACCTTTGGCCGGAAGGCGTTCCGGGCGAAGCCAAGCCCCTCGCGGAGCCTGAATCGGTCGCGCTCAAAGGCGACTACGAGATCGAAATCATGTCGAATGTGAGCATACCGCAGCTCACGATGTATCCGGCGGAAAATCCCAACGGAACCGCCGTGATCGTCTGCCCCGGCGGTGGCTACAACATCCTCGCCTATTCCCACGAGGGAACTGAAGTCTGCGAGTGGCTCAACAGCATCGGGATTACCGCCGGCTTGCTCAAGTATCGAGTCCCCCGCCGTGATCAACTGGCCAAGCATGAGGCACCGCTCCAGGACGTGCAACGTGCCATCGGAATGATGCGTGCCCGTGCCGACGAGTGGAAGATCAAGAGTGATAAAATCGGGGTCCTCGGTTTCTCCGCAGGAGGTCACCTCTCATCGATGGCTCTGACCTCGGACGGGTCCCGCACTTACAAGGCTGATCCCAAGTTTGACTCCGGTTCCTGCATTCCCAATTTCGGCGTCCTCGTCTACCCCGCCTACCAGCTCGACGAGAAGAATCCTGACAAACTCTCACCCGAGATCAATGTCTCCGAAACCACCCCGCCCGCCTTCCTCGTTGTGGCCCACGGTGACAAGCAGTGGGCCGAAGGCAGCGCCCGTTTCTACATCGAAATGAAGCGAGCTGACCGCGATTGCGAACTCCACATTTTCGGCAAAGGCGGCCACGGTTTCGGCTTCGCCAATACCGACGAGGAGATCAAGCAATGGCCCACTCTCGCAGCGAAATGGATGGAGGCGATGAAGCTGGTTGAGTAGAACTCCTTCGAGGTCCAGGCGATCTGTGTGGATCCGATTCCACCAGTGAAAGCGTAGCGAATCTGTGCTTGAATATCTCAGTTTCACACATTCTCCGCCGGAGCGGAGAATGCCCGGATTCTCCAGGCCAGCAGAACAAGACCACGCCCCTTCTACAAAAGAGGCGCGAGCCTATCAGTTCCCGCCATTCAGGGATCCCAAACCGTCCATGAACAAGACGTTGAAGATAATGTTCCCGCTGGAGTCGTATTGCTCGTAGCCCTCGTAGTACATCGAGTAGGGGTTGAATCCGGTGTAGAGCTGCTCAGCTTCACGACGCTCATCATCGACGAGTCGGTCATTTGAAGGAAGGTAGTTCATCGCATCGAAGCGGAAACCTGAGCTCCCCCCGTCACCGTCACCACCGTCAGTCGTATCATCTTCCACTGGCGGCGCATCGACCAGCTCAATCGTGTCGAAGAAGAACCCGAAGTTTTGTGGAGTCGTTCCCGCGGTGTCGCGACTCGCCCCGATAAGATTGTCTCCTATATTTCCGGCAACGGTAGAACCATCCGGATTGATCACGTTCACCGCAAATTCTTCCGGAAGTTGATCAACAGTCGGGTCCTGACGCGCTCCTTCGTAGGCGACTCCGTTGAGCCTTGCCCCCGCAGCGATTTGGTTGTTCTCCCGCTGCGGCAGATAGAATTCAAGACTGTCCGTGCCCTGGAACTCGCTTTCCACATCGGCGGTGAGAGTTCCGCCATTTTCATCCGCAGGATCCAACTGGCTGACGCCAATCTGGGTAATCCCGCTGAGTGAAGTGACCTGAGCCGGATCAACTGCGCTGTTGATCTGCCCTATCATTCCACCGGTCAGGGTGATGTCAGTGGCTGAAGCAACCAAAATGTCGCCGCTCCGGTCTCCTCTTCCGATCGATGAGTCAAGGTCATCGCCATGTCCGATTTTCGCGTAGGCACCGGTAGTGCTGGACCCATCAAGGGAGATACTGCCGCCACTTGCTGTCACGCTGGTTGTGCCACTAATAGCGGCTCTAACCGAAGTGCCACCATTACCAATCTGGCTGAAGGCATCTGTGCCTCCGCCGATTAGACTGATACTGTTGAACGCCGTCGCGGTTACATTGCCACTGAGGGTCGTCGCACTGAAGTCAGCGCCGCCATTTCCAATCAGAGTCGCAGCTCGAACCCCTCCGCCGAGAAGGATAATATCATTTGCCGAGTCCACCGTGACCGATTGATCAACTACGTCGCCTGCGTAATTCTGTCCGCCGTTTCCGATCTGCGCTCCGCTGTTGGTGCCACCACCTTGAAGAGTGATGTCACCGGATGTGGAAGTCACACTGACCGCTCCGGTTAGATTGCCAGTGCCAACCGCGCCCCCGTTTCCGATGCGTGCCGAGGCAAGAAGACCCGAACCGCCAGTGAGAGCGACTTCGCTTGCGTTAATGTTGATGGCGCCGTCTTTGCTTCCGTTACTGTTGTTGCCACCCTGTCCGACCTGAGCATAAGCATTCGTAGCGCCGCCATTCAGGCTCAGCGCCCCGCCGGCATTCACCGTCACGGGTCCGGAGATGTCGACATTAGTAAGATTTCCTCCATGTCCGATCTGGCTGGACGCCCCGAGACCAGCGCCCCCGTTAAGGGTGATTGCGCCCGCGGTGGTCGCAGTCAACTCTCCGGAGAGAGAGCCGAAATCAACGCTGTGACCGATCTGGCTTTCTGTATCAATACCGGCGCCACCGGTGAGAATGATATCATTCAAAGCACTCGTGGAAATATTTCCGCTTTGAGTTCCGGTGATCTCATCGCCCCCGTGTCCGATCCGGGCAGTGGCGTCCTCAATCGCGCCCGAATTGAGAAGAATACTTCCTCCGGCTGCATCGACTTGAATGTTCCCATAACTGTCAAACTGACCTTCAGCACCGTGATGGCCTATTGCTGCATAGCGGCGAATGGTCTCCGCATTGTCACCCGCACTTTGCCCGCCATCCAGCGTGATGCTGCCACCGGTGGAAGTCACTGTGATGTCGGCGGTATCTCCCGCCGTGCCGAAGCTGGCGTGATTTCCGATGGAACGATCCGTTCCACCATGTCCAATCGTTGCGTAGGAATCGCTGTTAATTCCCGCGACGAGATTGATGTCGTCAACAGCTGTGACACTGATATCTCCGGTAACGCCACCGACACCAGGTGCATCACGAGTGAGAGCGGGCCCTTCAGGACCGAATGCGGATGGCAGGCTTGTCAATTGAAGCACGAAGGAATCGACAGCGACACCGTCCTCCCTCGGGGTGATACGCACCGTGTAGGTTCCCGTGGTATTGAAATCAAAGATCGCTGCGGTATGACCGGAAGCGCTCCCATCGCTTTGCTCGGCTCCGCCAACAGTGGTAAAGGGCACGCTGTTGAAGTTTCCTGTTCCACCCTGCACGAATTCGTAGTAGTCCGCGATAGCTCCACCCGCACCATCTTTCAACTCAACTACATCGAAGAAAACGGAATCGCTCGCCCCATCGTAGCCAACCCATCGAGGCAGAAGTCGATAGGTGCCTGCTGTGGTGATGTCCAGTTCGTAGGTAACAGCTGATCCGGTAAGAGGAGCGAGCCCGCCGGCACCGTTCGGAAGGTGCAGGTAGTCCCCATCAGTTGCGTTGCTGTAAACACCCGCCGGATTCGACGCTCCTTCGTTGGGAACCTCGATCCAGGAGGCGTGACGGGTCGTGTAATCGAGGGCATCGACAAAGAAGATCCCGTCTATCGTTTCAACAAAGAATCCCTGCACCGAATGACCGATCTGCGCAAAGTTACGTGTCCCGTTAAAGGCGTCTCCTGCAGTTCCTCCACCGAGGACATCCACGCCGGCAGCAGAATTAACAATGATATCACCATCGAGTTGCCCATCAGCAAAGGCCCCGCCGCTTCCGATCAATGAAAAGGCATTATCGCTGCCCCCGCCATTGAGAGCGATGCCGCCCACTGTTGTCGTGACTCGAATCGTCGACTCGACATCGCCACGGGTCATCAGTCCACCGCTGCCGATCTGGGTGTAGCTGTTCGCACCGCCCGAATGCATACTGAGGCTCGCCCCGGTCACAGTCACGTCACCGTCTTTGCTTGCATTTACGCCCGTGCCACCGTTTCCGATCTGAGCGTAGGCGCCTTCACCGATTCCTCCCGAAAGGGCAACGGCACCGGTCGTAGTTGTAGTGATTGATGCGTCTATTGCCGAAGCGGCAGACCCGAGGCCTCCGTGACCGATCTGGCTGAAACTGCCGGATTGACCGCCGCCGTCGAGAACGACGCCGCCATCCCCTGCCTGAACCACTATTGATCCCGTTGCATCCCCGCGGAATCCGATTTGAGAATACCCATCCGCTGAAAGACTGCTTCCAGCTAGATTCACCGAGTCACCAATCACCGTGGTTGTTCCTGATTTTGAACCGAGGGAGATGCCAGTGGATTGATTGCTATTGCCAATGTTAAGAGCGGCACCGTTGAGCCCGAATTCCGCCCCATCCACTGTGCCGATGAGCGAAACAGGAGTGAATTCCGGCACACCCGTTCCCGAGAAATCCGGCGTGGTAATCGCGGTGGATCCTGCGTTGGCCCATCCGGCGAGAACCCCGATATTCCCTGTTCCCAAGTTGTTGAGACTTCCTGTTATCGTGAGATCACCACCTGAGAGAATCGTAAGATCTCCGCTCCCTGTGTAATTGACCGCCGTGCCGTCGCTTCCAATTTCAAAGGCCGACGTACCACCCGAAACAATTGTCACATCTCCGGAACCGGTTGCTGCACCCAGGGTCTCGGCGAATGAAATGACATCACCAGCTCCTGTTTTCTGATCAGAATTGGAAGCCATGTTGATCCCTCCGAGCGCAACGACCGAGTAACTGCTGTCATCTTCACCTAGAAGCCCGTAGTCGACAGCGGAGATACCGTCGCTGGTCTGGTGGGAAATAAGTGCACTGGTCTTCGAACTGTCAGTCAAACTGAGAGCGCCCGCTGTGAAAATATTCAATTCCCCGGAACGGCTTCCACTGCTGTTAACCGCACCGCTTCCATGTCCGATTTGAGCCGCTCCCGTGTTGCTCTCTGCAGCAAACAAGTCAATATCCCCAAGCGATAAGATCGAGATAGCACCACTGATATCACCATTCGCTGACTCTCCGCCATGGCCGATCTGGGTGTAGGCATCGCTGCCACCGGGGCCTGACAAACGGATACTGCCTGCTTCAATTTTGAGATTTCCGCTCTTCACTCCCAGCGATTGCTCGCCACCGTGTCCCACCTGAGCATAGCCATCTCCGGAGCTTCCCGCAGTGATTTGCAAGAGGCCATCGGTAGCAACGGAAATATTTCCCGAAAGGTCACCTGGAGTTTCGCCACTGGTTCCGTCGCTGCCACCGCCTTCACCACCGTGGCCGATTTGCGCATAAGCGTCGCCACCTGTTCCCGCCTCGACAGTGATGGAGGATGATTTCCCGATCATGATGTCTCCGGAATAAGTGGCGAAGTGGGAATTGTTGTCATTCCGTGCTCCGCCATGCCCGATCTGAGCATAGGCATTTGAACCTCCACCCGTGAGCGTGATCGCTCCCGTGCCATAGGCCTGATCGGAGCCGGTATTGATTAGAATATTGGAACTGAGTACGTCGGTATTCTCTGGATTCCTTCCCACATGCCCGATCTGTGCGTAATCAAATGTTCCCGCTCCGGCATTGAGATCGAGGAAAGATCGAACGTCGAGTTCGATATTGGAATTTGTCACCGAGGTAAGTCCTGCATCGTCACCGCCATGCCCGATCTGAGTGTAGGCATCACCGCTCGTCATCGTGAGAGAACCGGCACCGTTGATGTCAATATTACCGGATACAGCACCGCCGGAAGAGGGACCGCCGTGACCGATCTGAGCGTAGGCTCCGTCACTGCCGCCTAACATTTCAATCGCCCCGGCAGGAGAATCAGCACAAAAGGTGATTGTAATCGGAGCGTCGAGCAGCGCCCCGCTAATTGACCCGCTACCCCCATGGCCAATCTGAGCAAAAGAACCGTTCGTTCCACCATCGAGAAGAAGACCACCGTCCTTGGCGTAAACATTAATCGCTCCGCCGATATCGGTGGTGCCATCGGCGAAGAATCCCAACTGCGTTCCTGCATTGGCAACATCGTTGCTTCCGAGAACCCGAATCGCGGCACCCGCAAAGGTGCTAGTTCCGCCGGCGCTCCCCCCGCTGACGCGGCTCGTTTGATCGACGCTACCGATCGTGAGGACTTTCCCGTTGTTTCCGAATGTCTCACAATTGGTGAAATCCACCTCATAGCCACCCGCCTTAATAATCGGCTCGCAGAAATTAATCGGATCACCGTATTCAACGCTTCCATCCAACTGCGTTCCCGTTCCATTCCACCCCGCCAGGAGCGTCACATCACCGGCACCGGAGTTCTGGAACGATGTCTTCATCGTAATGTTGCCGCCGGTCATGATGTAGAAATCCTCCGGAGTATCGACCATTCCGTTTCCAATATTGGAGGCATCAATCGTGTAGTCAGTCTGGCTGCTGTCGACGATCGTGATGGTTCCGTTGCCGAGATTGCCATTAATGATCGTGCTTTCGTCGACCGTCGCGGAAGCAGCGAGATTGATCCCGCCATTGGCAACTTTCTGATAGCCGTCGCCGCCTTCGTAATCAGCGGCAAGCAGGCCGTTCGCATTCTGATGAAAAATGAAAACATTGCTTTCCGTTCCGGCTCCATTCGCTCCAATTAACTGCCCGCTTGAAAAAAGGTGGACTCCACCTTCGCGCGTTCCGGTCGAGGTTTTTGATCCGTCACCATTTCCGATCATGGCAAAGGAAAGATCGGCGGAACCACCCTGGAGGACGGTATCCCCCGATCCGGCAACCACCGAAATGTTAGAACTCATACGGCCGTCCGAATAAAGACCGCCATGACCAATCTGAGCATATTGTCCCTCACTACCGGTGCCGGCAGCACTAACAGAAACCCCTCCGGTCGTGGAAACCACATTGATATCCCCGGTAAACTCGCCGTCGGTTTCCACGCCACCGTGACCAATCTGAGTGTAGGCCCGGTCACCTTCTTCGCTGGAACTGAGGCTGACACCGTTAATCGCAACCACGCAGATTTCCCCATCGCGATCGTAATCACCGGCCTGTGCACCTCCATGCCCGATCTGGGCGTAGCTGTAACTCGCGTTCAGTGGTGTTGTTGTATAAAAATCGCCGCCATCGGTTCCGGCATCAATTCCGCCTCCGTTGCGAAGCGCGATGGATCCGTTGAGTGCTTTGACATGGATGGAACCACCACCGGTCCCGTCGGCACGGAATCCTCCGTGTCCAATTTGTGCGAATGCAAGTTCGTGATGCTCACTGGCATAAACAGAAATATCGCCATTTTGAGAGGTCACCTCGATGTTCCCCAGTTTGGCCCCGTCTGAGAGCGAGCCGCCGTTTCCGATCATCCCGTAGTTAAAGTCTCTACCTCCGCCATCGATGAGCACGCCCGTGGCGGCATTAACGGAAATGGAAGTGTCAATCGTATTCCCGATCACCCCATAGCTGAAGCCACCTGATCCGATTTGCGCATAGGCGCGGCGACCATCTGCATTATCCCCGTTGTAGGAACCACCTCTGATCATGATTCTCCCCGTCTGTGAAGTCACATTCACACCCGATGTGTTTACCACATCGATGGCATCAGCATTGATGTTCCCTTCGCTGTCACTGCCCCCATGACCGATCTGTGCGGATGTAAGGTCATTTACACCGCCGACCAGATCAATGTTCCCGTTCGCTGTGACATTGATTGCCCCGCTGAGTGCGGCGTTGGTTCCGGAACCACCGTGGCCGATTTGCTTGTAGTTTCCGTCGTGGTTCCCGTTGATGAGTCCAATACCAGCGGCAATTGAGAGAGTGATATCGCCGCTCTTGGCTCCGTGAGCGGAACGCCCCCCGTGACCAATCTGACCATAGGAATGAATATTCCAACCGTCGCCGCCATGCCCCCCTCTAAGATCGAGGGCTCCGGATGCTCCCGTCGTCGTGATTGAAATATCACCCGAATCAGCACCGACGCTTTCCCCGGTTCCGCCATGCCCCAACTGCGCATACGCAAATTCCCCTGTCCCCGCGTAGATCTGAATTGCATCCACTGTGGTGACTTCGATATCACCACTCTTCCGACCATCGGCATCGTATCCGCCATGACCGATCTGTGAATAGGTTCGGTCCGGTTGATCGTTACCGCTGGCATCTCCACCGGCTTTCGCTGAAATACCCCCGGCGAGATTAATCCCGATCATACCGTCGGCATCTCCTGAGCTTCCTGAACCTCCGTGCCCGACCTGGGTGTAGGCATCGATTGCTCCACTGGTCTTTGCATTGGCTCCCTGCATATTGAGGCTCCCCCCCGCTGTAGTATCAAGACTGATAGAACCGGATTGCTCCAGCACAGCATCATCAACTGTCCGGGTTGCATCGAACGCACCGTAGCCTCCATGCCCGATTTGAGAATAAGCCCGGGCTCCGGTGCCGCCAATCAGCTCAATGTCGCCAGCGGCATCAATATCAATATTCCCCGTGTAGGAAGAATCAGCATTCGATCCACCGAGCCCGATCTGAGCGTAGGCTTCCGCTCCGGAACCGGCTTTAAGAATAATTGCATCGCCGCTACCATCGGCTCCTCCTGCTCGAACCGTTATATCCCCACTCCGAGTGAAGCTTCCGGATTCACCGGTGGAATTCGTTCCCCCGTGCCCGATTTGTGCGTAACCACCATCGGCGGCTCCGGCTTCCAGTGATACAAAACTACCCATCTGAATATTGATTCGGTCATCTTCAGAAGCGCCATTGACCTGATCTTTCCCCCCGTGACCGATCTGACCATAGGCATCGATTCCGCCAGCGGTAATTTGTAGAGACCCGCTACCTGACAGATCAATATTTCCACCGTCGAATCCCGATCCCGAAAAGCCACCCAGACCGACTTGTGCATAAGCCTGAGCAGCATATCCCGCACTCATCGTAAAGTTGCGAAATCCGGTGATGAGAATATCACTGTCGACATTGCTTCCATTGCGAACGTTTTCATTCCCGCCGTGACCGATTTGTGTGTAGGCAGCGAGACCATCCCCACCCTCCATGAGAATGTCACCGGGTTCGCAGAAGCTGATTGTAATATCGGCGCTCACCGCATCCGTGCTCGTATTGTTGCCACCATGTCCTATTTGGGTGTAGGCCCCGTCGGCATTTCCCGAAGTCATCGTCAGTCCGCCGCTTCCCACTCCGATTGCAATCGCGCCGGAGGCGGCACCCGAGCCGTCGGTAAAAAATCCGATCTGTGAAAAAGCATCCAGATTATTTCCAGCGGTCAGGGTAATGGTATCGGCGCCGAGACTGGTCGCACCCGTTCGGGAACCCACCGCAAGCCCGGTGCCCTGAGTGGAACTTCCGATGGTAAGTCGGCTTCCATCAGCGGCACAATTATTAAAATCAGCCACGAGGCTGCCATTCATCGTCACTTCACAATTGGCAGCATTGAAAGAACCGGCACCTCCCATCGTCCCGTCGCCATTGTAACCGGCGAGAAGCATTACGTCTCCGGAACCGGCATTCTGAAAACTGGAAAGCAGCGTGATATCACCGCCAACCGCGATGACTCGATTCACGTCGTCGTTGAGTGTCGCCAACGATGCCGCATCAATCGTGACAGGGCCGTCATCATAACTCGTAGCAACAAAGACCGGACCGTTTGCGATGTTACCCGTAATCATCGCTGAAAGACCACCCATCGCCGAGTCAGGCAGAGTGACACCGTTGGCACCAATCAACTGAAACCCGTTTCCACCGAGATAGTTCCCGGGAACGTTGAGCCCACCCGCTGTTTGGTGAAAGACAAAAGCGTTGTCTGAAGTGCCGTTCACGGCTGAGAGGACATCCCCTGCGAAAAGCTGGACACCACCGCCGCGCGTTCCCGCAGACGATGCGTCTCCGGCCCCGTGACCGAACATCGCGTAATTTGTGGCGTCATTACTTCCCGTCACCGTGAGGTCGCCGGCAACCGCGGCAACTTCAATATCACCGGAAAGAGCACCGTTTGCCCCACTGCCACCATGGCCGATCTGGGCATACTGAGCAACTCCAGTGCCTCCGTCCAGCGTCACATCGCCACTTGATGCCACCACCGTGACAGCTCCGGAAAAATCACCTGTAAGATCATGTCCGCCATGACCGATTTGGGTGTAGCTGCGCTCCCCGGACCCGGACGAACCGAGTGTGACACCATTAGCACCGACCACACAAATATCTCCATTTCGATCTGCTGACACATCGAGAAAATCACCCGCTCCTGAATGCCCGATCGCTGCAAAGCTATCGTTCGCGGAGCCTCCGTTCAGCGTTACCGAGCCACCGCCTGCGTGCACGTCAATATCACCGTAGGCATCAAAACCGGCATCGACACCGTGATGACCAATCACCGCGTAGCGACGAGCCACGTCCGCTGTCGAACCGGCAACCGCATTTCCATCAAGCAGGATACGGCCACCGGACGTTGTCACTGAAATATCAGCACCATCCGCTCCTGTTCCATACTGGACATTCGCACCCACTCCTGCGAAGGAGGAACCTCCATGCCCGATCGCAGCATATGAGTCGCTCTCAGCTCCACTGGTAATCAGGATATCACCACCAACGGTAATATCGATATCCGAAGCGCCGCTGACATCACTGCGATTCGCAAAGGTAGCTCCCGGCCCCATTCCCGTTAGAGTTGGCGATCCATCCAACTGCAGCGCCCAGGCATCAAGCCCCATTCCGGATTCACGCGGTGTCGCTCGCAACGTGTAGGTCGTTCCTGCGACAAGATCCCACAAAGCAGGTTGATTGGAATCTCCCGCTGAATTTTGTTCAAACCCACCTCCCGATGTATCCCAATCAAAACTGGCGCTCCCTCGAGATGTAAACTCATACCAATCGGCGACGGTATTGCCAGTTCCATCTTTCAGTTCAACGATATCATAGAACATCGAATCGCTATTGCCGTTGTAGCCGCTCCAACGGGGAGTTAATCGATAGCTTCCTGTTTGATCTACCGTAAATTCATACTCGATGTAGCTTCCGGTCGTCGCGCCGGTAGGACTCCCATAGGGAATCTGAGCGTATGCGCCACCGCGAACATTTGAAAAAATGTAGGTGGCATCCGTTTGCCCCGATGGCTGGGGAGCATACAGCAACTCGGTTCCCTCAGGCAGGACGATCCAATTATCGGTATCGGTATAATACTCACCCTCTCCGATAACAATCCCGTCGACTCCCGCATAACCACCAAAGCCACCCACCGCTCCGGCGAGCGAGTGTCCGATCATCGCAAAGTTGAAGTCGCCCTCTTCTCCGGCAGCAGCGCCGCTGCCTCCCGTAATCGTAAGGTCGCCTCCGATAACAGCGCTAATAGAGCCGTCAATATAGCCCTCCGAATTGACCCCACCGTGCCCCAGCAAAGCAAAAGCTTTGTTCGCCTCGCCAGCAAGAATCGAAAGGTTGCCATCAGTAGTGACATCCAGAAACCCGGATTTATTCCCGACGACATCAAGTCCCCCGTGACCGATTTGAGCAAAAGCCTCCTCACCGGCAATCTGGGCAGTATTCTCTCCAGCGATGATATCAACCCCTGTCGTTCCGATGATCGTAATATCCCCTCCGGTGTCGCCGTCAATTAACTGACCACCATGACCAATCTGGGCAAAGGCATTGATCTGCCGATCTGCCCCGAGGACGCTGACTCTTCCAGCCGTTGATTCAATGTGAATTTCACCGGATTTATCACCATCCGAATCATAGCCGCCATTTCCAATCTGAGCGTAGTTGTAATGTCGACCGCCACCTTTGACAATGATATCGCCCCTCGCGGTCACCGTGATCGGAGCGTCCATCGTCCCGTTCGCTTCCATCCCGCCCAGGCCAATCTGCGCAAATGCCCTTTTTCCATCACTGGTGGTTCCTCCGTTCGAATTCTGATTCCCTCCCCATACCCGAACTGAACCTTGATTCGAAGTTACGTTGATAAACGCAGCGGTATAATCGCCATTGGATAAGCGCCCACCGTGCCCGACTCTGGCATAAGTATAATCATTTGTTCCCGCAGAGAGCGTGATGTCATTCTCAGCCGTTACCGAAATGGATCCGCTGAGGTCGCCGGTAGTCACATAACCACCGTGGCCTATCTGTCGCATATTTTCATCATTCAGACCACCCGCCATCGAAACGGCGTCTCCGACCGTTACCGAAATATCACCAGTGTGATTCCCGTTCGCAGCACGCCCACCGTGTCCGACCATGACACTTGAACGATACCCATTATGATAAGGGTTGGTTGTCACTGGACTCCCATTCATGTTCAACGAACCAGAGGTGGCAACCAGAGTGATAGCCCCTGAGTGCCCGACACCACCGCCGAGGCCACTGGCAGCCTCACCTCCATGACCGATCATGACGTAGTTTAGTTGATCTCGTCCCACTTGCATTGTGATGTCATCTGCCGCCGTCACGGTGACATCACCTCCATGGTCCCCCGTGGCACTGTACCCACCATTTCCGATTTGGGTGTAGGCATTGTCGTGAGAATCCGGGGCATCACCTTTGACGTTGCTCCCCGCGAGCATGACTGATCCGAATCCGTCTGTTCCCGCTTCAACTGTGATATCTGCGATGCTCCCCGCATCGTCCGCTGAATCAGCATCAGCATCATAACCACCGTTTCCGATTTGGGCGTAGGCATGAGCATCGCCTCCGGAAAGAACCCTCACGTCATCGGCTGCTGTCACGGCAATCACTTCCCCTGCAGCTCCCTTGTCACCTTTCGAAGCATAGCCACCATGACCAATCTGAGCATAGCTTTGAGCGCCACCACTACTCGAATCCACCAACACCTCGCCTCCGGTCGAAGTCACGGATATATTCCCCTGCATCAAACCATTTGAGCTACGCCCGCCGTGCCCTATTTGTGCGGCAGTATCCGGTCCATCTCCGGCAATGAAAGAAATATTCCCGCCCGCAGTCACGTTGATATCGCCAGCACGATCACCGGTCGCGTCGTTCCCGCCATTCCCGATCATGGCGTAGGCGTCATCGACAGATCCGGCAGTGAAAGTTATTGAGCCAACTGCACTCACCTCAATATCTCCAACATGACTACCATCCGCGTCCCAACCACCGTGTCCTATTTGACCGTATTGACGATTTGCACTTTCCGAAAGAGAACCGTCGAAAGTAATATCACCCGCCGATTTCACGATGACCTTACTATTCAAAGCATCAGCCGTTGCACCGACCGTATCATAGCCATGGTTTCCGGTATTCGATCCACCACCATGCCCAATCTGCGCACTGTTGCTTCGGGCCGTCCCGGTCTTAAACGTAATACCACCAGATGTCGTCTCGACATCAATTTCCCCGAACCAGCCGCCAAACGAATAATCTGCGGTAGTCGAGCCCGTCGTAACATACTCGGCGTTGTAACCACCGTGACCAATTTGCACCTCGGCAAGGTGCCCTGCCCCGAGTCCTGCAGTCGCAGTGATCGTGCCGGCATCCACATCGATGTCCCCACCACTGGAGGCATTGACCCGCATATCGAGACCGCCGAGACCGATACGGGTAAACGAGTATGTGCCTGGTCCTGCATCGAGTGAAAGCAGATTTCCAGCATCCACCGTAATCTTCCCGTTTAGAGATACCTCGGTAGCTGAGGAATTGGAAGCTCTCCCCCCGTGACCGATTTGAGCAAAATTCCATCGATCCAAACCACCGTTCAGATCCACATTATTCCCTGCTTCGACAGTGATATCACCCGACATTGCCTGCTGGGCAAGCGAACTAACACCCCCGTGTCCAATCATCGCGAAGCTGTTGTCCTCACTCGAACCGGTCAGCTGATTTGCCGTTAATACAACATCATTGAGAGCCTGTACCCGAATGGCCCCTGATGGATCCATTCCAGGCGCCGAAGCCCTGTAACCGAACTGAGCGTAGCGGCTATCCGCCCCTGTAGAGGCAGTCAAATTTCCTCCGAAAAGAGAAAAGTCATAAGCGACAGCGTTCGAACTTCCCGCACGACTCCCAACGCTGACACCATCCGGAGCAGTTCCTCCTGCAATGTCTCTACCGATCACAATTGATCCATTATTTTGCCCGTAAGTCCCCGTTGTATCGAAAAACAAGGTATCCATGTCAATGGCTCCAACACCCGTGGCTGGACTGGTAGGATTCGCTCCAACATCAAACCCGGTGGTCCCATCCCAGCCGGCAACCAGATTAAGATCCCCGCCCCCGGTGCTGTTGAGCCGAATATCGCGAACGATATAAATATCCTGAGCGGCCAACAAAGTGAGAGAACCGTTATTTGCCGCATCAGTCCCTGTCTCGATATCATCAATCACCCGGATGTGCCCTGCGCCTGTTCCGCCCGTCCCCGGATCGGCGGGATTGGTGTAAATCACAACATTGGTTCCCGCATTGAGAGAGGTTTCAATCGCACCGCTGTTCGAGGCATCGACAACAAAATCATCAGGATCAAGCAAGAGCATCCCGTTGCCAAGGTCTACGCTACCCTCGAAGGTCAAATTCTGTTTTCCTGACACTTCAGCAAAACCACCGTTTCCAACAGCCCCGAGCGCCTGACCGCTGATCTCACCTTTGAAAAGTGTGTTCCTGTCTGCCCAGAAAATGGCAGAGCCGGCATCACCGTCACCTGTGACATCCACAATCGTCACGGATCCTTCAGCGACATCTAAATTTTCAGCATTGCGGACCTCCGCATCATTCCCCTGAAAACCGCCGCCGATCCGAACATTTCCGCCACCCGAGAACCCACTGGCATCGATTTCACTCCCGGATGCCATATTGATCTCACGTCCCTCTGCAATGACACTCCCCCCGAGTCCGGTCTCACTGGAAACATCCACCTTGCCGCCAAGCGCAAGGTCTTCTGTAGCAGAAATACGGACATCTCCTCCGGAAGCCTTGATACTCCCGTCGACTTTCGCGTAAGCAGCCTCAATCAACACACTCGCGGAATTGCCCGCCCGTGGTGCCGTAGCCTTGATCGAACCGCTGTTTGAAGCACTGCCACCGGCACCATTCAAAAAGACACGACCACCGGAGTTTGACGAACCGGTCGCGCGAATTGAACCCTTATTATTGATCGCGAGAGCATACATGTTGCCATGTGCTTTCAGTTCGACCGCAGCGCCCTCAATCGTTCCGTCGTTGAGAATTCCGGTGCCGCTCACACCGCTTCCGGCTGCACGGACAAAAATACGTTCACCACCCGCGTCAGCGGCAGCTTTGAGCAGAACTTCCTCGCCCGCAGCGAGCCCCACGGTTCCGCTCGCGGTAATTGATCCGCTGTTAGTCACCGTTTTTCCGATCAGAAACACATCTCCCCCGACGGCATTGATTCGTCCCATATTGGTGACCCCTTCCCCGGCTCCATTGAACACCATATCACCACCGGCGAGGAACTCGCCATTGCTGATATCCAGAGTCGAAAGGGCAAGGCCATGAACGTCGATTGTGCCACCTGCACCGATCAAAATGCCATTAGGATTGATCACAAAGACGTTCCCGTTCGCCTGCAGAGCGCCGTGAATCGCTGTCGGATCTCCGCCCGTGACCCGGTTGAGAACCGCCGCATTCGAACCCGGTTGAATGAACTGCGTAAGCTCTCCGGCATCGATCGAAAAAGATGCCCAGTCAATAATCGCCTGATTGGAAGCCTGATTGATCTGCAAATTGCCTCCCGCGCCTGTGCCGATTGCGACATCGCCATGAACGACAACCCCACCCGATGGATTCGCCAGGACCGGACTCGTCATTGCCAGACCGGGGATGAGGAAGCCGGTGATGAGCATCTGGACCCGGCGAAGACGGTGAAAATGACCCGAGAGGCGGCTTTTTCCGTAATTTTGTTTTGTCATGGTCCGGGCAAAGAAGAAATGTGATATAACACTTGCCCGGCTGGATACAGGGCAAACGTTTACTATGTGTAACTTCGAAGCCTCGTCACTAGCAGAATAATATTAATCGCGCCATTTTTTCTTTGAAACAAAGCTACAATTTCGAAAACGGTCAGGGCGCCAAACATGAGGATTTCCAACACGCCGTCGCTCCTGGGGACCGCGGGAAAAGGGACGTATTTACGCCGGTCCAGCGACTAAATCCAGCGCACGTTTTGTTCCCGATCGGTCACTTTTCACCTCTCTCACATAACTCCATGAAAGGTTGACTACCTGAAATCCTCCTTGCAGGTAGGTCCGACTATGTATTATCGGGATAAAAAGTAGTCACTTAAGACCACTTCGTGAATCATGGTGCGAAGGCCGTATTTATCTACTTTGGTCGCCTTGACGATTTGCTCAACCGCAGGTCGGTCCAGTGCTTCGACGCGACGGCCGGTGCCATAGGTGAGAAGACGCTCTGCGAGATGCCGGGTGAAGACGTCCTTACGTTTCATGAGGTAGCCCTTGAACTCCCCTATCCCCGCGAATGCCGTCCCGTCAGTGGCTTCCCCCGAAGCATCAATCACGGGACCTTTCCCGGGTTTTCCGTTCTTGTCGGGATACTTCGTTCTCCAGCGGCCGATGGGATCGAAGTTCTCCAATGCGAATCCCGGAGGATCAATGCTGACATGGCACGCGGCGCAGGTCTTCATTTCGCGGTGTTTGAGGAGCTGATCGCGAATCGAGGTGGCCCCTCGCGTATCCGGCTCGAGCTCGGGCACTTCGTCCGGTGGTTTTGGCGGAGGAGAACCCAGGATGTTTTCGAGGATGTAGATTCCCCTCACCACAGGCGAAGTCTCAATTCCGTTCGCACTCACGGTATGAATCGCGGCCATTCCCAACAATCCTCCCCGGTTTGATTGTCTCAGGCCTACTTTTTGAAAGGTATACCGATCAGCGTCAGGGAATTGCTCCTCAATCCCGTAAAGTTCCGCGAGAGGGTAATTGACCCAGGTGTAGTCACTGCGGAGGTAATTGGTGATGGGCCCGTTATGGTCGATAAGATCGCGGGTGAAATGCTTCACTTCCTCCTGCATTGCCGTTTCAAGATCATCGTAAAAATACTCCGCTGACAATTGACGGTCAGGTGGTTGATCACCGAGAGCACGCAAATTCAACCAGCTATCGAGAAAGCCGTCGAGGAAGGCATCCGAGCGTTTGTCATCGAGGAGGCGATCGACTTGTTTGAGCAACACATCCTTTTGAAGAATCGCCCCGCTGGTTGCCAGCTCCATCAGTTTCGGATCAGGCATTGTTCCCGTGAGAAAATAGGAAAGACGACTCGCGAGGTCATGCGAGCTGAGAGCGCCCCCTTTTTCAGCCCCCGCTTCGCCGAGATAGAGAAATGACGGCGAACAGAGAATCCCCTTGATCGCATCGAGCGTTGCCTGCCTCGGTGAATGCCCCGCTGCGATCCGCGCATCGACGAGATCGGTGAACTGTTTCATTTCACGGGATTCAACCGGACGCCGAAAGGCCCGCCTCGCAAAATCACTGAGAATCCTATCGGTTTTCTCCTCCTTAAATCCCTCCTCACCGAACACGATTTTCTGAGATTCCGGCGGCCATGACTCGAAGTGAGGCCCGCTCAATTTCACCTCACTGATACGAATGTGTGGCATCTTCCCGTGCTGCAGGACGATCCGCCGTGCCTCGACGATGCTGCCGCCGTGCTTGTCATCGTCCGGCCAGTCGTCGTTGTACTCGCGGGCAATCCGGCTGAACGCGGTTCGGCAGTTCGCCATCCCGTTGGGAAAGGTGAAACGTGGTTGCTGCCCTTTCTCCAGCCAGATCTTCATCGTGTACCACTGCGGTTCGCCGTCCTTCAGCGTTACCTCGTCGAGTTGCGGCTCAATTGGCTGCGGGTGATGCAGCTCTCCGACGCTTCCGGTTCCTGTCACGATACCAAGGCGGTAGGGCTCTGACAGATCCATCTTCAGGATCTTCTTATCGTAGTGGGAGTCACGATGCATGGCCTGAGCGAGCACTTTCACTTCGTAAACACCATCGGCGTGAACACCTTCTTTGAACTCGTTGATACCGCCATAACCACCTTCGTGATTCGCGGAATTCATCACTTCGTAAAGGCAGAGAAAGCGATTATTAAAGACCTTTTTGTGTGAGTAACTCATCTCTGCCCCGGGGCGGAAAGAGCCATTAAAGGTCCACTCTTTCACTTCGGGTTGAGAGACTTGCCCCAGCGCCTTTTCCACGACCTGATCGGCTGCATGAAAGTAGTTATCGAGGAGAAAACCGGAGGTGACGAGAACATCCCCGAGCGTGTCGATATGCTCGGCGGTCTGATCGGTGGGAAAAGTGCTCGTCGGGGCAAACGTGTCGACGCGACGGGCAAACAGATCCTCCAACGTGTTCAAATACTCGCGCTCGTTGAGGCGACGCAGCACAGTCTGGCCACCGGTGCTCTTCAGACTCGCATAGACATCGGCAACCTGGTCTGACAAAGCAGCGACCGCTGCGGCCCGTTCAGACTCATCAGGCTGCTCCGCCTTTTTCGGCGGCATGTCACCGAGGTTGAGTGCATCAATGATTTCCTGTACAGCGATGAGCCCTTTCTCATCGGTGATCGGAAACTCGAGATCGTAAAAATTGCGTTCCCCTTCCTGAGTCAAATCATCGTGACACTCGAGGCAATAGGTCGCAAGAAAGTCTGTTGCGACCTTCGCCTTGTCTTCGGCCTGAGCATTGATGGAAGATGCGAGAAGCGCGGCAACTAAAAGCACTCCCCATGCAGCGAGCCCTCTTTGGGTGGGGAGAGGCGTCCCTGCCGATCCGCGTGGTCCTACCGGAGTCCCGCAATCACCCCAAAGCTTCGCAGCGAAGCGATTTGGAAGCATCCTATTGAATCGGACAAGGCGGCTCATCGGGGACGATTCGCCCCACCTTGAACCACTTTTTGCGATCAGATCCAGGCATTGGAGCTTCATTTCAAAATTTCTGATCAGGCGAACGTTCCCGTGCTCGTTCCGAAACTGTCGCGCTCGACTCCAAAGCGATTCAGCACACTCAGGTACAGATTGCACAACGGAACCTTGTGATGATCCATGGGAACGTCCTTGTATTCACCGTGCTCGAAGCCGCCGCCTGCGAGAATCACCGGAAGATTGGAATTTGAGTGCGAGTTTGCATTGCTCATCCCGCTTCCGAAAAGAACCGAGGTGTGATCCAGTAAAGAGCCGTCTCCATCCTCTATGCCCTTCAACTTTCCGAGGAACCGTGCGAACTGCTCGAACTGATACTCCTCGAGAACGAGAAGCTGATCGATATTCTCCTGCTTCTTCCCGTGATGAGACAAGGTGTGATAGCCATTCGTAATCCCGAGGTGCTTAGGCTCAAAATCGCCACCGACTTCGAGGGTCGCGATGCGGGTTGAATCTGTCTGGAGAGCCAACACCATGAGATCATATAACAGCGGAAGATCTTCCACCATGTTCCGGTTCTCCGGCTGTTCGAACGGGGCCTCCGGCTTCGGGACCTCGACCCACTGCTCCTTGAGCTGGAGTTGTTTCTCGACTTCGCGAACCGAGGTCAAATACTCATCCAGCTTGTCTCGATCCTCCTGATCGATACGTTTCTGCAGCGTTTTCGCATTGCCGCTCATGGCATCGAGAATCGAGCCCTGCAAGGCGTGCTTGTCCTTCACCTTTGCCAACTGAGAGGCCGGCTCACCGATGAAAAGTCGCTCGAAGAGTTCCTTCGGTCCGGGGATTGGAGGAACCCGAACGCCGCTTCGCGTCCACGAAAGCTGACAGCCGCCGTGAATCCCCGACTCGGACCCAACCGTGAGGGATGGAAACCGGGTTCGACCCGCGACCGATTCCGCCGCCAGCTGATCGAGGCTGATGTTACCATCTGGACGTCCCTTCGCATCCATCGTGAGAACCCCCGTCATGAACGAATGCACCGCAAAGTGCCCGCCTTTGACACCGTGATCCAGCCCGCTGTAGAGCGTGAAATCATCGCGGAGTTCCTCCAGTGGTTTCAGGAGTCTCGTCGATTGGTAATTTTTACCGGGCTTCTCCGGGAAAAGATAAGGCAGCTGGTAGCCAAGAAGATTGCCAATCGCAACCATGCGATTCGGAGCCGCCGTCTCTGAGGCCGTAGCCCCCAGTGCCGAACTGCCCCCGAGCGCGTTTGGAAGAAGCGAGTGCAGCGTCGGCAGCGCCAGAGCGGCGCCCACTGATCGCAGGAAGTATCGCCGCGAAGGAGATGCGAAGGGGGCTTTCATACCCCATCTATCGCCCCGTTTTCGGAGCCTTGCAACGGCCCCGATGACGCCTCCGACGACGCGGAACACCCCGGGGATTTGTGGCGGAGCCCCGCTTTAAAACCAAGTTCTCAGCGGGAGTCCGTTCCGCATCGAGCGCCGATCACTCGGCCACCACTTCGATCGTTTTCCTGGCGAGGATATTATTCAGTTGGTCCGTCACATAGCGAATCTCATACGTGCCGGCTTCCTCAGGCGCCTTGAGATCCTGATCTTGACCGTTCTTGGCATAGATGTAGGAAATAGAACTCCTGTTTTCGTCGTCCGGCCGCGCCACCGAGATGTAGTCCCCTTTAAAATTCGAGGCATCCCACTTCACGCGGAACGTCTCTCCCGCAGCCACTTTTTCCGGCACCTCGAGAAAACCGGCTTTCGCCGGAAGAATCGTGATCGGATGCGTCGCAAGGGTGAGACTGCGAACCTTCGTGACGAACCGAATTTCAGCCTCCCCGGGCGTTTCGGGTGCCTTCAAGCGGGTCGGAGACTTCTCATTGGAAGTGTAGAAATAGTTCTCATACGTCCCCTCAGGAGAACCCTTTGGAACGATTGTGATATAATAGAGTCTAAAAGCCGGTCCTTTCCAGTCAATCTCCACCGATTCGCCGGCTAGACAGGTTTCGGGAGCCGAAAGCGAAGCCGAAACTGGTCGGATGATGAGCGGAGCGGCAGCGAGCGTCTTTCCGTCCTGACCTTCCACGTAACGTATTTCATAGTCATCCCCCGCGATCTCGTCGGCGAGCACCTTGACCTTGCCGTCTTTCGAATTTTTAGCGTAGGCATACGATTTGTAAGCGTTCGGAGGAGAATCGGCTTTCACCACCGTGATAAAATCTCCCTGATTCCCCGGCCCCTTCCAGGAGACTTCGATTTCCTCTCCTGCCTCGGCCGCTTCGGGACCGGAGACCAGCACGTTGGCTTCGCTGATCGTGATTGGCGCACTGGCAAGAATTCTCGCGTCCTGGCCACTGATATATCGAATCTCCGCATCCCCTGCCTCGGGCAGAGCTCTCACCGAGGCAGGCTGTCCATTCCGCGTATAAGCATAAGATGTGTATTCACCGGCCTCCGCTCCTTTGGGAACAATCGTGACGTAGTCGCCTTTGTAATCGGGCCCCGTCCACTTCACTTCCACCTGAGATCCGGCAACGACCTCGGCGGGGCCTTCCACGCTCGCTTCCACAGGTGTCACTTCGATCGTCACTTTTCCGAGAACCTGCCCCTTCCCTCCCGTGATGTAGCGCACTTCATAATTTCCGGGATCGATTGGAGCACGTAAGGTCGTAGGCGAACCGCCACGGGTGTAGGCATAGTTCCCGTAACGATGAGATTCAGCGTCCGGTTCGATCACGGTGATATAGTCCCGCTTATTTCCGGGGCCTTCCCACTTCACTTCAAAATTCGAGCCGGCCGGAACAGACGCAGGTGCTTCAAGGGTTGCAGGATCCAGCTTTTCCTCCGGCATCGGTGCGGGTTGTCCGGCGGGAGCGACCGGTTCAGCAGCGGCTTCCACCGCCATCTCGAGAGCGTCGGTCAGAGTCCCGGCATCCTGCGCCTCGAGGAAGGCGCCACCGGTTTCGTCAGCGAGGCAGCGGAAACTGTCCGATTCCTCTGCGGTCAGATCAAAAGCGACGATGTGGGCCCGAAACCCGATTCCATTTTTTGCGAGACGTGAGGCAAGCTCGCAGGGATCTCGGTCACAGGTTTCCAGTCCGTCACTGACCAGAATGACGTTGGCGGTCTCCTCTTCGTAGCGAAGAAAATTCGCAGCCTGCTCTACGGCATCCGTCAAAGGCGTCTTTCCTTTCGGAATGATGGAGTTCACGACTTCACTGAACGCGTTGCGGTCCACTTTTTGCGGTGTGATGAGCAACTCAATATCCTCGCAGTCCCCTTTCTGCCGATGCCCGTAAGCCATGAGTCCAAGCTCGATAGAGGGATCGAGCGACCCGAGAAGCTCCCCTATCGCTTCCCTGGCGATTTCGATTTTAGGCTTTCCGTCGATCTGACCCCACATCGACCCTGACGCATCAAGAATAATAATCGTCTTGCCTGAAGAGTCAGATGATTGAGCAAAAGAAGACGGCGTGAAGGCGGCGATTGCGAATGCAGCAGCGGCCACGGCGAGGGCATTGAGCCGGGTGAATTGAAGTTTCATAGCGGTAAACAAGGGTTGTTCCGCACAGAGACGAACCGCCTCCCCGCTTTATGCGGAAAAACGCCAACAATTCAGCGAACGGAAATTTCCCGCCCTCACACGCATACACTCGGTGGCACCTGAAGCGGGAAACTGTCCGCTATTGGCTCACCGCCCGGAGAATCCTCTGCCCCGTGTGAACGCGGCCGTATGCATCAGTCGCTTCGATCATCAGGAGGTGGGATCCCGGCTTCAGATCGGCCGGCAAATTTGCTTTCCAGAGATGACCTGAAGGAACCGGCTCATTGAGATTCGCCTGCGGATCAGCTGCCATTTCCCGCTGACGCATCGACACGTAGTAGGGATCCGCCTCGAGCACCTTATCCATTTCGACCCACCCACCGCGGTCCTTGACCTTCAACTTCACGACGGACTTTTCCGAGCCGTTGAACAAATTTACATAAACGGGTGTTTTTTCCGATTGGCCGGAAGTCACCTCATCCGGCGCAAAAATCGTCATCTGGTAGTCGTCGGGGTGTCCCGATGCCTTGAAATCGAGGGTGTGCTTTGCACCATCAAAAGTGATGATGGAATACCCGTTTGGTGCACCGTCCCGCATCGTCGCGTGCGGGACCCCGACCTCGTTCTTACGCCCTTTCCACCACGAACCTGACACCGTCACATTCACGATGTGATGATGAGGCTTCTCACCCTGCCACCCGTCTCTTTCATCAATATAGAGATGAGCATGCCAATGGGTATGACCCGAAATCGACATCGTGTAAGGACGGTTCTCAATAAGTCGATACAGCTCGGCCCGATTCCCCACATTTATCAGCGGAATGTGCATCATGAGGCAGACGAGCTTTTCCTCCGGCACGAGGGCGAGGTCATTCTTCACGAACTCAATCTGATCGGCGTCAAGCCCGCCCGTGTAGGTCTTCTTCTCTTTCCCGGGATGAAGCCCCCAGTCCACGTCATCGAGGACGATGAAATGGACAGCACCATAGTCAAAGCTGTAATACTGCGGCCCGAAGTAGCGGTGAAACGTCTCGTCTGATTCCGAATCCGCCTCAGCTTCAAAATTCAGATCATGATTCCCGATCACGTTGTACCAGGGAATCCCGACCAGCGCGATGTTCGCATTCGACGGTTCGAGGAGACTCAAGTTATCAAACATGATATCACCCAGGGTCACCCCGAACTTCGCCTCTGTTCCGACCAGTTCCGTGAGGACATCATGAGCAATGTAGTCCACCTGATCCTGGTTTCGCGGCTGCGGGTCCCCGAAAAAGATCGCCTGAAATTTTTCCGGCTCGTCGGCCACTTTCACTAGCGGAAAATCGATCGACTCCGGCAGCGGTCCTGTCGGAGCCACCCCGGCGTAGCGAGTGTCAGTCGCGGATCCCGCCGGCTTGTGGATGTAGTAGAACTGTGGCAGCTGCACCTCATTCACCGGAGTCGCGTAGCCCTGAGGCTTAATCACGAAGAAAATCGTGTCGTCATCATGATCCAGAGTCCAGCGCCCTTCCGCATCTGTCTGCACGACCTCTCTCCGGTTCGAAACCCCGACTCCGGCCAGCCCCGGTTCGCCGGCATCCCGGGCTCCGTTCCCGTTGAGATCTTCGAAAACAGTTCCCGTCGCCGAATACCCCGCAAGCGGAGCTAAAGAGACAGACATGAGCAGTGCAGCGGACAAGTGGGCTTTCATAAACAGGCTTACATGCTCAGTGAACAGGCATAGCAGGGAAATCAAAAAATCTGCCACATTCGAGTGCCCCTCATTGCCCGCGGAAGTTTACTACTAATTGTGTGTAAGGGGTGTATGAGCCGCATTCACTCCTGCCTCAAAAGCCGCTCGCGGTTCCCCACAAAAAAATCCCCATTTTTCGGTGGACCACCCTTCCCGCTGTCGTAACGAAGAGTATATGACTCTTGGAAACTTTGACCTCTCGCAGCTGGATCTTGAGAAAATATTCGTGACCTATGCCATCCCGTGGGGAACAAAAGTGATTTTAGCGATCCTTGTGTATCTGATAGGAAGCTTCATCGCAAGATGGCTCCTCCGATTGATTGAAAAAGGGTTGGGACGCTCACGGCTCGACGGGATGCTCGTAAATTTCGTGTCGAACATTCTCCGGTGGGTTTTTACACTGCTGGTCATCATTGTCGCGCTGGAACAGCTCGGAATTCCAACGACTTCGCTGATCACCCTGCTCGGTGCCGCGGGATTGGCGGTGGGCCTGGCGCTGAAGGACTCACTCCAGAATTTTGCCTCGGGTGTGCTTCTGATTCTCTTCCGCCCTTTCCGGACCGGTGACTTCATCGAGGCGGGCGGAAAAGAAGGTGTCGTTGAGGAAATCAGGATTTTCAGCACGCAACTTCGGACTCCCGACAATCGGGAAGTGACGCTGCCTAATGGAGAAGTCTACAGCAATGCGATCATCAACTACACCGCGAAAGACCAGCGGAGAATCGATCTCGTCATTGGAATCGGATACGACGACGACCTCCGCAAGGCGAAGGAGGTCCTCGAGGGAATTCTCGCGGAGGAGGAACGGGTTTTAAAAGATCCCGCAGCCCTCGTGGCAGTTGGAGAGCTGGGAGCCTCCAGTGTCGATATCCTCGTGAGACCCTGGGTAAAAACGCCTGACTATTTTGCGACGAAGTGTGCCCTCACTGAGAAAATCAAGTTGGGGCTCGATGCTGCTGAGATTTCGTTTCCGTATCCTCAAATGGATGTCCATCTCGACGGTGGTGGCGGCGAGGCGTGAGGCTCTTGGTCCAACATCCAACATCCCCAGTCACGCGAAGGCGCGAATGAACCCGACCTCGAGAGCGAGGGCCTCGAAGACGTTGGTGCTGAGATTGGAACGGAGCTCTTCGACGGCGTTGATGCGCTCGGTGAGCTGATCGATTGAGTAGTTCGCAGCGAGTTTTCCGGTCGCATCGGAGTAGGCAGGCAGATCGAGGCTCTGAGTCGCCTGTTCGCCATTTGGCAGGGCGTGGAGACGCAGGGCGTCGCCAAACCACATCACGAGATATTCAATGAGGCGGTTACGGCTTTCGAGATACTCGGCCTCGGTAATCGCTTTAAAATACTCCTCTCTCCGCTTGAGATAATCACCTTCGGTGGTCTGACGATACATCGCGGCCTCAGCCTTTTGCTCGTCTTCGAAATGCTTCGCGATGAGAGCTTTCTCCTCTTTGAGGATACCTGAGAAACGAGCCATCAAGCCGAGGGCTCCGGAAACGCCGCCCTTACCGGAAAGGGTGTGCTTCC
Organism: Verrucomicrobiales bacterium; assembly: GCA_029213065.1. GTDB lineage: Bacteria > Verrucomicrobiota > Verrucomicrobiia > Verrucomicrobiales > DEV007 > Arctic95D-9. The sequence goes on from JARGPH010000026.1 coordinate 48,793, forward strand.
TCAGTGACTCTAGAAATGCTGCCGTGGTATCGCTCACTTTGGCGGGGCCTGAATGCCCAGTCAGGGCGACGCGGATACAGCGGGACAAAATCGTATCAAGGAGCATCTCGGGGCGACTCGTGAGGAGAAGAAGCCGACTCGAGGCCGGTGGTTCTTCGAGCGTTTTGAGAAAAGCATTCTCGGCCTCCTGCCCCATGCAATCGGCATCTTTGATCACCGCAAACTTGGTTACGCCCTCCGGGGCCGCCATCTGGAGGGTGTGCTCGATCGCCCGGATCGCCTCGACTTTGATCCGCCGGGATTTAGATTCGGGTCCTATCACGGCAGTGGTGCTCGATCTAAACTCATTCAACGAGGTCGCGGGAACGCCATTGGCGGGCGGGTTTGCCATTTCCATCATCCGCATCGCGAGCGCTTCCTTCCCGCTCCCGGGAGGGCCGATGATGAGGTAGGCATGCGCGAACCTGGAGTTGGCATGCGCCTGCTCCATCAATCCGAGGGCTTTGTCGTAGGAAAAACTCATTTCGTAGCGTCAAAGTCGGGGAACTTCGTTTCAAAGACTTCCCGGATCTGTGCGGCGACCCCTTCGATGGAATCCGAAGCGTCGATCACGGAAATGCGCTCCGGTTCGGAGGCCGCAAGATCGAGATACCCTTGTCGCACTTTCTCGAAAAAGGCAATCGGCTGGGACTCCATGCGATCAGGCTTGTCGCCGGTCGCAGCGACGGCACGTGTGTGCCCGGTCGCGGCATCAAGGTCGAGAAGAATGGTGAGATCCGGCATCGTATCGCCGACGGCAAAGGCGTTGATCTGCTGGACGGATTCGATATTGAGCCCGCGGCCGCCGCCCTGGTAAACAGTCGTCGAATCGAGGAATCGGTCAGCAATGACCCAGGTCCCCCGCTCCAGTGCCGGAGTTATCACTTCGCGGACCAGTTGAGCACGGCTCGCGGCGAAGAGTAAGAGCTCACTTTCATCAGTAAGTTGGCTACCGGCGTCATCGTGCTGAAGTAAATCGCGAATGCGTTCCCCCACAGCGGTCCCGCCGGGCTCGCGGGTTTGAATCGTCTCAAACCCCCGATCCGTTAGCATTTCCACGAATCTTTTGATTTGAGTAGACTTCCCACAACCTTCAGATCCCTCGAATGTGATAAATTTACCGCGTTGCATCAGAGATGGTTGCATCTATGAATGGCATAACGAAGAATGTCTAACCGAAAACACTTCGATAACCGATCTTTTCATCCACCTAACTTATGTCTACTTCAACAGAAATCACCTTTGGAAACCGTGACGACCGCAAAGCGGTGGAGATCGGCCATACTTTTTCCCCTAAATACGACAGCGACGGCCTCATCGTTGCGATCGCTCAGGACGCCGACACGAACGAAGTTCTCATGGTCGCCTACATGAACGAGACCTCTCTCAAACAGACAATCGAGATTGGTGAAGCGGTTTACTTTTCACGCAGTCGTCAGCAACTCTGGCACAAAGGGGCAACCTCCGGTCACACCCAGACAGTCGAGTCCATTCTCACTGACTGCGATCAGGACGCGCTCGTGCTCAAGGTACGCCAACATGGCCCCGGTTGCTGCCACGCAGGATATAGAAGTTGCTTCTATAGAAATATACAGGGCGCCGGTGACCCTGTAGCCTTGGGGCAGGAAATTGAGGAACAGTCCTACAATCCTGACGAGGTTTACAAGTAAGCCCTTTTACTGTAAAACCCGTCCCGCACAGCAAAACCCCCGAACTTTTTTTTCCGATCCCACCATGAAATCTCTCTGGAACAACAGCGAAGCCCGCAAATACAAAGGCGACTTAGGAAAGCGCGTCTACACGTCACGCCTTCTCGGTGCCAATCCTGAACTGGTTCTTCACGGTGGCGGAAATACTTCCGTAAAAGTGACGGAGAAAGATTTCTTCGGGGACTCCACCGAGGTGCTGTATGTGAAAGGTTCCGGTTGGGATCTCGGCACGATCGAAGCAGAGGGGTTTGCCCCCGTGCGGATGGACGCACTGCTCAAGCTTTCCAAACTCGACACGCTCAGTGATGCCGAGATGGTGAAGCAGCAACGCGCCGCGATGTTGAACCCTTCCGCTCCGAACGCGAGCATCGAGGCGATTCTCCACGCGGTGATTCCCCAGAAGTTTGTCGATCACACCCACGCGAACGCGGTTGTCGCCCTGACAAACCACAAAGGTGGACGCCAGACGATTGAAGAAGTCTATGGCGACCGCGTCGTCGTGATCCCCTACGTCATGCCGGGATTCGATCTCGCGAAAGCGGTCGTGAAGGCGCTCGAGAACGTCGATCCTTTCAAACTGGAAGGTATTATCCTGATGAATCACGGCATCTTCACGATGCACGATGATCCCCGTGAGAGCTACGAGCTCATGATCAAGCTCGTAACCGAAGCCGAGATTCACCTTTCAACAAAGCTCGGCAAGAGCTTCGCCTACCCCACTGCCAAGGCGGAGGAGGATCTTCTTGAACTCTCCTCAATCCGGAAGCAGGTCTCGGATCTTCGCGGCACCGCCGTGATCGCGACACTCGATCAGTCCCCTGAAGCGGCCGGTTTCGCGAGTCGCCCCGATGTTGCCAAACTCGCGACACGCGGCCCACTCACTCCCGATCACACGATCCGCACGAAGCGTGTTCCCGTCGTCATCGGAAAGGACTCGAACAAATCGATCTCTAAATTTGCAGCCGACTACACCAAGTATTTCGACAAATACAACAAGGGAGAAACGATCCTTCCCGCCGATCCCCGCTGGGCGGTCTGGCAGGAAAAAGGAGTGATCAGCTTTGGCGCGACCGAGAAGGAAGCCGGGGTGCTGTCAGATATCTCCAATCACACCTGGCACACCATTCAGCAGGCTGAGGCCGCTTTCGACGGAGGCTGGAAAGCACTCCCTGCCGGAAAACTTTTCGAAATCGAATACTGGGAACTCGAACAGGCCAAGCTCGCCAAAGGTGGAAGTGCTCCGCGTCATCAGGGAAAAGTGGCGATCGTGACAGGCTCCGCTGCCGGGATCGGATTTGCCTGCGCGGCCTCCCTCGCTGAACAGGGAGCGAAGGTGATCGGTATCGATCTCAGCCCCGAAATCGAAGCGCAAATGGAGAGCATCGGCGGAATCGGTATCGTTGCGAACCTGACTCAGGATGACAAAGTCATCGCCGCAGTTGAGCGGGCCGTTCGAGAGTTCGGCGGTATCGACATCGTTGTGAGCAATGCCGGTATTTTCACCGCAGGTGCCTACCTCGAGAATCTTGAGGAGAAAAACTGGGACCTTTCCATGGCCGTGAATCTCACGAGCCACCAGAAGCTTCTCAAATACACGATCCCCTTCCTCAAAAACGGAATCGATCCCGCAATCGTCCTCGTTGGTTCGCGAAATGTGAATGCTCCGGGTGCCGGTGCCGCGAGTTACTCATGCGCGAAGGCAGGACTTACTCAGCTTTGCCGCGTCGCCGCTCTCGAGCTCGCGCCTTTCGGGGTGCGTTGCAACATCATCCACCCGGACGCGGTGTTCGATACGAAGCTCTGGACTGAAGAGAACCTGAAGCGTTCCGCAGAGCGCTACAACATGACGGTTGAGGAATACAAGACCCGCAACCTTCTCAAAACCGAGATCAAATCGAAAGACGTCGGTGACATGGTCGCCGCGATGTCGAGCCCCCTCTTCGGCAAAACCACCGGAGCACAGGTTCCGGTTGACGGTGGCAACGATCGAGTGATCTAACAACGGGTTTTCCCCGACTAAGCCGGTGGTTCGCCACCGGCAATCACATCAACGGTAGATGCGCCTCTACCGGCGGGCAGATCGCCCGGATCTCCGACGGTATCCTCTTCGAAGGCCGCCGTGATAGCAGAACACCGTCGGCTATGCCTTTTGGCACAAGGCATCTACCTGGAAACGGAGACAGCCGAAAGAAGCGGAAGAACCCAATCGTATTTTGCGAGAGCTAATACTAAGGTTGGCCATGGCTTGAACGTGATTTAAGCTTAGCGCCCCCCGCCACATTTTATGAGCGACTCTTCTTCTGACCTTCCTGAAAAACCCGGACCGTTCGCCTCGCTCTCTGCGAACACGGGCAATCCGGCATCCAAATCGCCGAAAAAGAAGAAGAAGAAAAGCAAACGAAGCGGATTGTGGCGCCTCTTTCGCTGGATCGTAATCCTTGGTTTCATCAGCGGAGCTGCCACAGGCATTGGCGGTTGCGTTTACTACAACGGCAAGGCGCTCACTTTCGATATGAAGGAGCTGAAGCAGGTTCCGCAGCGCACACTCGTCTTCGATCGAAACGGCGAACAGATGGGCCACGTTTCCGGTCATGGAGAGAACCGACTCGTCGTGCCCGCTTCCGAGGTCTCAGAACACTTTATCAAGGCATTGCTCGCTCGCGAGGACAGTCGATTCTACGATCACGACGGTGTTGACTACCGCGGTCTCGCACGCGCCGTAGTCGCGAACTTCAAAGCCCGGGGCATGGAACAGGGAGCCTCCACCCTGACGATGCAGCTCGCCCGAAACACCTTCGGGATGAGAGAGAAGAGTCTCAACCGGAAATTCATGGAGGTGGCTTTGGCGAAACGGATTGAGCGCAAATACACCAAAGAGGAAATCCTCGGATTCTACATGAACCGGGTCTATTTCGGATCCGGACTCTACGGGATCGAACGGGCCTCGCAGGGCTATTTTATGAAACCGGCCTCCGACCTGAGCCCGGGCGAAGGCGCCATGTTGGCCGGGGTGATCCGGGGGCCGAGTCTTTTGAATCCTTTCCGAAGCATGGAGAATGCAACGGACATCCGCGATGAGGTTCTCACCCGGCTCGTAGCCGAAGGCACGATTACCGAAGCGCAATCGACCGCAGCGAAGAACGAGAAAATCACACTCCGCCCGCCTGAACAACGCCTCGCCACGGGGAGCTACGTTTTGCAAAGCATCTTCGATCTTATCGAGGGTTTCAAAGAGCGTTCGAATTTGTCTGATGAAGATATCCAGCGAGGCGGCCTCAAAATCTACACGACGATCGACGCGACAATGCAGGCCGCTGCCGAGAAGGCGCTCGATGGGCATCTCACCTCAATCGAGAAACAATCAGGATTCAAACATCCTCCACGCAGCGCACACAGGAAAGGCGAGGCCACTGACTACCTCCAGGGAAGCGTCGTCTCAATCGACAACCGCGACGGCGCCATACGCGCTTTGGTTGGCGGGCGGAGCTTCGCTGAAAGCTCTTACAATCGAGCTTTTCAGTCCGCCCGGCAGGTGGGATCGACCTTTAAACCCTTTGTTTACGCAGTCGCTTTTGATCGTGGCGGACTCCTCCCCGGCGCCTACGTCAGCGATGACGCCCTCCGAATCGATATGGGAGGCGGGGCTCCAATCTGGTCTCCGAAAAACAGTGACGGCACATTCACGGGGCTTCAGCCCGCCGCGATCGGACTGATCAGATCACGCAACACGATGTCCGTAAGAGTCGGCCAGATCGCCGGACTCGATAACGTGCGCAGCCTCGCCAATGCTCTCCAGCTGGGTGAGCTCCCAAACTCGCCGGTATCCTACCTCGGCGCCTTCGAGACCAGCAACTACGCCCTTACAAGTGCCTACTCCGTTCTAGCCGCGAGAGGAACAAAAATGATTCCCTACATGATCGAACGCATCGAGCTGCCGAACGGTGATACGATCCAGCAGCATCAGGTCACGGGGATCAGGATCTTTCCGGAATCCGTCGCCTACATCACTTCCGAAATCATGGGGGAAACGATGGACAACGGAACTGGAGCGGGAGCCCGCCGACAGGGTTTTAAAGCACCGGCTTACGGAAAAACCGGAACGACGAACGATTATCGCGATGCCTGGTTTGTAGGGTTTACTGACAAAATCACAACGGGTGTCTGGGTCGGACTGGACCAACCTAAGACGATCATGAATCGCGGCTATGGAAGCACCCTTGCACTGCCCGTTTGGACTGAAGTCATGAAAGCCGCCGAATCGGCAGGTTTTCCCGGCGAGAAAATCCCCGCTCCGGAGGGGACCGAGCCACGATTGATTTGCCGGGAATGCGGCCTCAACGCATCCAACCGAACCCAACATGTTTATCAGATGGACCTCCCCAACGACTTGCGCCCCCGCTCAACCTGCCGGGGCCATGGCATGGGAATTTTCTCGAGGAATAACGGTGACCCTCAGGCCTTTCCTTTCGGTGAAGATCCCAATGCGATGCCTCAAGACCGGCGTCCGCCGAACGATGACGGTATCGGCAAGGCATTGCGGGGACTCGGCAGGTTCATTTTCGGCGGAGGCAGATAAAATCAAGACAAGTTAAAGGATATTCCTATTTTGTGTCAATTTTAGCACACATTGGCCACAACCCGCTAATTTAAAGGTAGACGCCAACATGCAGATGTGTCATACGTAGCCAATTGCTAAAATGAGCACAAAAAAAGACACTTTCTTCAGCCTCGTCCCCGAAGAATCCCCCCATCAGGTGGAAGGAGAGCGCGAAGTCATGCTTCCCGGCATGTCGCTGGAGATTCTGGCGACCCGGAAGATCAATCTGACGAAGTGGAATCTTGAAAAGCTCAACGACCCCTACTGGCGCCTCTACTGCCCCGTTGAGGGCCGCGCCGTTGTCACCATCAATGAGATCGACCAGGAGCTCGTCCCTGGAAATCTTTACCTGATCCCTCCCCGCACCACGATCAGCTCTCACAATCCTGAGGCTTTTTCGAAGTGGTATGTGCACTTTATCCTGGGCAGATCGGATCTTCTTTCCGTTCCGGGAATCTACGCGCATCCGCTCGATGCCGTAGCGGAAGCGCTTCTCGAAACGCTCGCCAACGCCAAGGGAGAACCCTACAACTGGGAATCGGCATCGCTAGTGATTCACGCCCTCGGAACCCTTCCGGCGGAAGCCTGGTCTGACCAGAAACTCGATCATCGCGTCGAGAAAGCGATGGAGTTCCTCCACAGCAACCTCGCCCGGAAGGTAAACGCCGAGGACGCGGCCCGTTCCGCCGGGGTAAGCGTTCGTAATTTGAATCACCTTTTCCGCTCTCAGGTGAGAATGGCTCCCATGAGTGTCCTTCTTAACTACCGGCTCGATCGCTCCTGCCATTTGCTGCGTCACACCGATCAGTCCATCGAGCAAGTCGCTGAGAACTGCGGCTTTCCGAATCGTTATTACTTCAGTCGTATGTTAAAGCAGCATCGCGGGATTTCGCCTGCTGCCTACCGTAAGGGGCAGCTGTATTAGAGAAAGAAGCAGAGAATGGAAGGAGTAGAGGAGTAGAGAATCTTCTGCTGCGGAGACTCCTGCGGCCAGCGCGGCAAAAACGTGTCGAGAATCCGTCAATTCAGGCGACGTTTCATTCATGAAACGTCCCACCCTTGAGGATCGCTTTGCGGCAACGCAGCGCCCGAATGCGTCGCCGGTGATGTATCAGCGCTGGAGCGAGCTTTTGTTCCTGCATTGGGAAGTGAGCGTTGAGTCGATCACCGCGACACTTCCGGATGGCCTTTACCCCGACCTCCACAAAGGACGCGCCTGGATCGGGCTCGTTCCTTTCTACATGCAGAATATCCGCCCGCGTTTCCTGCCCGCAGTGCCGGGTATTTCAAACTTCCTCGAGATGAATGTCAGGACCTACGTCCACGACGAACACGGCCGCCCCGGAGTGTGGTTTTACTCCCTCGATGCCAACCAGTCACTCGCCGTCTCCGTGGCGAAACGATTCTTTCACCTCCCCTACCATCGCGCCGATATGACGGCGGAAAACCGCGAGGGCAAAATCCACTACTCCTGCACTCGCCGAACCCGCCCTGACGAAACGACCGGCTTCATCTACTCGGGAGGCGCCCCTCTGCCTTCTCCTGCCCCCGGATCCTTCGAGTATTTTTTGGTGGAACGATACTATCTCTTTGCTCATCATGGGAAGGAAATGAAGAACAGCATCGGTCAGGTCCACCATACCCCCTACTCGCTCGTGCAAGCCCATGTGGAGGAGTGGAGCGGCGAGGCGATCCAGCAGGCGGGTTTCGACATTGGAGATCGTGAACCCGATCACTCGGTGATATCCCATCGTGTCGATGTTTCCGTCTTTGCGATTGAGCCGGTGTCATGAGCGAAGTGTTTCACGTCGGATCGACGACTCATCTCCTCACACTCCTGATATGCGGGTTACTCGGGGCCGCGATCACCTGGAAGGGCAAAGCGCTTGCTGCCAACGCGCAGCGACAGCTGGCGCTCCGACACGCCATTGCCCTCGGCTGTCTCGCCGCGTGGGTCCTCAATACCGGTTTCTGGCTCGTACCTTCGCGTTTCAGCTGGGATCAGGCGCTCCCGCTACAGTTTTGCAACCTCGCCAATCTGGTCAGTGCATTGGCCCTGTGGAAGAAACCGCGCTGGGCGCAGTCGCTGCTCTACTTCTGGGCGCTGGGACTTTCGACATGGGCTTTTCTGACGCCCTCTCTGGCAGCCGGGCCCGCTCTCGTCGAATTCTGGATTTTCTGGATCTATCACATCTTCATCCTCTTCGCGGTTCTCTGGTGTCTCGTCATTGATCGCTTCCGCCCGACTTGGAGGGACTTCAGGCTGAGCCTTGCGATCACGCTGGGTTATCTCGCGATCCTCTTCATTCTCGATCGCATCACGGGATGGAATTACGGTTTCGCCGGTGAAGCCAAACCGCTCCAACCCAGCCCCATCGACGGACTGGGCCCCTACCCGATTCGCGTTCTCTGGCTGGCATTAATCGGAACGGCAGTGTTTGCCCTCCTCATGCTGCCCTTTAGCCGGAAAGAGAAGGCGGATTCGTAAGAATCTTGTCAGAGCGCGTCTCAATTGAGTAGCTTTACTTCGGGATCTCTCACGAAACAAACCTCTAACACCTTTCTATTTCCTTCAATGACTTCAGCAGAACAAAAAGAACTCGATCATTTCATGACCGGCCTCAAGAAGAGGAACCCTTACGAAATTGAATTTCAACAAGCGGTTCACGAGGTGGCGGCATCCGTGATGCCCTGGTATCTGCAACAGGATGACTTGCATCGCTCGCAGATTCTCGAGCGAATCACCGAACCGGATCGCATCATTACCTTTCGCGTTACCTGGGAAACAGACGCGGGTGAGATTCGAGCGAACCGCGCCTGGAGGGTGCAGTTCAACCACGCTCTCGGCCCCTACAAAGGCGGGCTCAGGTTTCATCCCTCGGTAACACAGAGCATTCTGAAATTTCTCGGCTTCGAACAGATTTTCAAAAACAGCCTCACCGGCCTGCCCATGGGCGGTGCCAAGGGAGGATCGAACTTCAATCCCAAGGGAAAGAGCAGGCGGGAAGTGATGCGTTTCTGCCATTCAATGATGACGGAACTTCACCGTCATATCGGGGAGGACATCGATGTTCCCGCCGGCGACATCGGCGTGGGAGCACGGGAAGTGAGCTTCCTCTTCGGTCAGTACATGCGCTTGGAGAATCGATGGAGTGGCGTTCTCACCGGCAAGGGGCTCTCATTCGGCGGAAGTGCGGTGCGGACCGAGGCGACAGGTTGGGGCTGTGTCTATTTCTGCGAGAATATGCTCCATCATCACGATTTCGAACTCGAAGGGAAACGCGTTGCCGTAAGCGGCAGCGGCAATGTCGCTCTCTATGGAGCCCAGAAATTAATCGAGAAGCGGGCAAAGGTCGTTACGATGAGTGACTCAAAAGGATTTATCCACGCCCCTGAGGGCCTCACCATGGAACAATGGGAAACCATTCAGGAGTTGAAGGAGAAAAAACGCGGGCGCCTTTCCGAGCTGGATGAAGCCGGGATCACTTACCACGCCGGCAAACGCCCCTGGGGAGTCGAGTGCGATATCGCGATGCCCTGTGCCACTCAAAACGAGCTGGAAGCTGAGGGTGCAAAAGAACTCGTTAAGAACGGGGTTGTCGCGGTATGCGAGGGCGCTAACATGCCCACCTCAGTCGAGGCAGTGGAGATTTTGCGTGAAGCCGGGGTTCTTCTTGCCCCCGGCAAGGCGTCAAACGCGGGCGGGGTTGCTGTGAGCGGGCTTGAGCAGAGTCAGAACGCGATGCGTATCAGCTGGGAGCCCGAGGAAGTCGACCGGCGCCTCCAGCGTATCATGTCGGAGATCCACGCCCGATGCGTCAGGGAAGGTCAGGGCGAAGAGCGCGTCGATTACATCGACGGTTCCAACATCGCCGGATTCAAAAAAGTCGCCGAGGCGATGCACGCCTACGGCGCGGTCTAGCGGTTAGCCGTTAGCTCCTCGGATCGCATTCGCAGGATAGAGCCGGAGGCTCATCAGAAATTAGCGCGGTGTGGAGCGCCGCGGAACGCCGGGACCTTCCGCATCAACGCCAGCCCGGCCCTGAATGGGCCGCAGAAAGGCTACGTCGCGTTCTGCGGCACCTCCGGCGCCGATCCGTTGGCGTTCTCAAATCCGGTGGTTTCACTTCGTTCCACCACCGGCTGATTTCTATCGAACCTCCGGTTCTACCCCACCTCCGGTTCTGCCCCAAATCCCTCCACGCCTCAGAAGAATCTTCAATTCTAACGAAACTGTCATCTTAGCGTTCATTTTATTGTCAGGTTGAAAGTCTTATTTGGGGTATGGAAGTGAAAAGTCCCTCTCAAACCGCCCTGAACCCATCTCGCAGCACCGGCCGAGTCGCCCTTGTGGCACTCATCCTCGTCTCCCTTTCCGGCAACCTCTTCGCTCAGGAGAGAAAACGCCGATCGCCGAACGACCTTCCAAAACGCGATAAACGAGGTGCCGAAGTTCAGCCGCCGAACATGAAGAAACCGGGGACGGTTAAAATGGGACAACGAACGCTCGTTTTCCCCGATGAATACCGGACCATCGACGGAACGAACAACAATATTGCCAATCCTGAATGGGGCGCCGCTGACATTCCCTTTCTTCGCCGGGCCGCCGCTGACTACGCCGACGGCATCAGCGAACCTTCCGGCGATGATCGACCGAATCCCCGCACGATCAGCAACGAGATTTGCGCACAGGAAGGAACGATTCTGAATCGCTACCGTGCCTCGGATTTCCTCTGGCAGTGGGGCCAGTTTCTCGACCACGATATTACCGAGACTCCGACCGCAGAGCCGGTTGAAGAGTTCAATGTCGCAGTTCCCGCCGGCGATGCCTTTTTCGATCCTCAATCCACCGGCACCGCCGAGATCACTCTCGACCGTTCCTACAGCGAAGTGGTCAAAGACGTTCGCGAGCAATTCAACGAGATCACCGCCTACATCGATGCCTCCAATGTCTATGGCTCAAACCAGGAGAGAGCCGACGACCTCCGGGCCCACGACGGAACCGGAATGCTCAGGACAAGCGAGGGAAACCTCCTTCCCTTTAACGTCAACGCTCTCCCCAACGCCCCTTCCCCACTCGCTTCAGATTTCTTCATTGCCGGTGACTTCCGGGCAAATGAGCAGGTTGCTCTGACCGCTCTGCACACCGTCTTTCTCCGTGAGCACAACTACTGGGCGAAAGGAATCGCCAGGGCCAACCCGGGGCTGAGCGGTGATCAGATCTATGAAGCTGCCCGCGCCATTGTCGGAGCGGAAATGCAGGTCATCACGTATGAAGAATTCCTCCCCCGCCTCCTCGGAGAGAGAGCGCTTCCCCGCTACCGCGGCTACAATAAGGGTGCCAACGCGGGAATCACCAACGCATTCGCGACCGCTTCATACCGTTTCGGACACACCATGCTTTCGAGCCAGTTGCTGCGCCTCGACCGCCGCCTCAACGAAGTCGATGAAGGTCACCTTGATCTCGCCTCGGCTTTCTTTGATCCCACTAAAATTATCGACGAAGGCGGAATCGAACCACTCCTGAGAGGGCTCGCTCACCAGCCTGCGCAGGAAATCGATACCCACGTGGTCGACGATGTTCGCAATTTCCTCTTTGGACCTCCCGGAGCGGGCGGCTTCGACCTTGCGACGCTCAACATCCAGCGGGGCAGAGATCACGGGCTCCCCGGCTTCAACGTCGTCCGTGAAGCCTATGGACTCGACGCCGTCGATGACTTCGACGAGATCACTCCCAATGACGATCTTCAGGAGAAGCTCGAAGAGCTCTACGGCAGCGTAGACCTGATGGATCTCTGGGTCGGTGGCCTTGCCGAAAAGCCGGTCCGCGGAGCAATGGTGGGAGCGACGATCCATGCGGTTCTTGTCGACCAATTCAGACGTTTGCGTGATGGCGACCGGTTCTGGTATCAGAACCATCTTCCACGGGAACTTCAACGCCTCGTTGAAGCACAGACTCTCGCCCGCATCATCAAGCGAAACACAGAAATAGACCGTGAATTGCCCGAAGATCTTTGGCAGGTTGAGAGAATGCTGGAAGCGGTTCAGGGCGGCGTTCCCGGTGGCGGCCCCAAAGGTCAACGACCTCCTCCCCGGAGACGTTAAATCTCAACCTGCCATTTACAGTGGGGCACAGCAGATTTTTTCTTGCTGTGCCCCATCTTTATTCCCATGTTCCAGAAGTCATTTCTATGAGAGTCCTCGTCGTTGAAGATCAAGAGCGAATCAATTCGTTCATTTGCAAAGGGCTCAAAGAGCAGGGTTTTGTCGTCGATACGACGGATAACGGTGACGACGGCTACGCCCTCGCCATCACCGAACCATACGATGCCATCGTCCTCGATATCATGCTTCCCGGCCGTGACGGCTTAAGCATTCTGAAAAACCTGCGAAAGCGGGACAGCGCGGTCCCCGTGATTCTACTCACCGCGAGAGCGGAACTCGACGAGCGCCTTGAAGGGCTCAACCTCGGAGCCGACGACTACCTGACAAAACCTTTTTACATCGAGGAACTCATTGCCCGGCTCCACACCGTGGTGCGACGGGCCAGCGGCGAACCGTCCCACCTTTTGAAGGCCGACGATCTCATCATGGACCTTGTCCAACACACCGTCCGCCGCGGCGGCGAGGAGATTAACCTTTCGATGAGAGAATTTTCACTCCTGGAGTTCCTCATGCGAAGCCCCGGCCGCGTCCTCAGCCGCATGCAGATTTGCGAGCACGTCTGGAACTACAATTTTGATCCTGACACAAACCTCGTTGACGTCTACATCCAGAGAATCCGGAAGAAGATCGACAAGGACTTCGAAACCAAACTTGTCGAGACCGTCCGCGGAGTCGGCTACCGAATCAAAGAGCAAACCTGATCGATGCACTCGCTCCGGTTAAAACTCGTGCTTTTGTCGACGGTGCTGTCGGGAATCATTCTCGTCGCCTTGTCAGTCGTAACCTGGCGACTGATTGAGAACACCCGGCACGACCGGGCTGATCTCGAGATCATGAAGCGCTTTTCGAGGGTGGTGAGGGATCTGCACCCCAGAGCTGATTTTGATCAAGTCAGCGAGGACCTCGAGGCAACGTTTGGAGCGGAAATTGAGGAGGGAACCCTTCTCCTCTTTGTGGAAGACCGCATCGAGGATGAGTCGATCTTTTTCGCACCCTCGACGGAGTGGCAACGCGCTCTTCCGGGCGATTTTACTTTGTCGGAGGCAATACCGCCCCGTCGCCCCGATTGGGCTTTTCATCAAAAAGGCCCGCCGCCCCACCCTGACGATCTCCCCAAAGGCCCGAAAGATGGTTCTTCCAAAGGCCAGGCCAAGGGGGCCAAAGGGGGCAAGGAAGGCCGCCCGCCGCATCGTGAGTCGCGCCCTCCGGAGCCGCGCGGCAGTGAGGGTCCCGGACGCGAGACCACCGAACTGACGACCTTTCATTGGGAAAATAAGACATGGCGGGCCATCAAAATTGACGGCCGCGGATACCGCCTCGTAGGGGCCGTCGATCAAACGCCTGCGCTGGCGGAACTTCGTGGATTCCGAACCCTCTTTCTTCTCGGTATTCCGATCTCGCTCGCACTCATCGCCATCGGCGCCTGGATTGTGGTGGACCGTGCTCTGCGTCCTATTCGCACGATATCCAACGCTGCGAGCAAGATAACGGCAGCGGATCTCAGCGAGAGAATTCCGGAAAGTCCGCACACCGATTCAGAAATCACTGATCTGATTGAAGTGCTCAATCACATGATCAAGCGGCTCGAAGGGAGCTTTCGGCACGCCAACCGCTTCAGCGCCGATGTCTCCCACGAACTGAAAACGCCCATCGCGATCATGCAGGGCGAAATCGAATCGGCGATCCGCGAGTGCGACCCCGATTCGGGAGCTCACGACAAATTTGTGATCGCCCGCGAGGAAGTTCAGCGACTCAAAGAAATAATTGAATCACTGATGCTTCTCGCGAAAGCGGACGTCGGCCAGCTCGTTCATCGCCACGAGACAATCGATCTCAGTGAAGAGCTCGAAGGACTCGTTGAAGACGCCGAAATCCTCGCCCTGCCCAAGTCGATCACGATCTCAGCAGATATCTCCTCCGGGATCAGTTTTGAAGGGGATGTTGTTCTCCTGCGTCAGGCTTTTCTCAATTTGATCACCAACGCGGTGCGCTACAACTTCGACGACGGCTCCATCAAAATCGCGATGAAAGCGAGCGATCGCAAAGGCCAAATCCGGATGCGGGTCGCGAATACCGGACCGCCAATCCCGGAGGATGAGCAAAGTCTCGTCTTCGATCGCTTCCATCGCGTTGACAAATCGCGCTCGCGAAATACCGAGGGCTTCGGCCTCGGGCTCAGTCTCGTTCAGGAAATCATCGAAGGACACGGAGGTCGCATCTGGCTCGTCGAATCGACCCTCGAGCAGACTCTCTTTGAAATCACCCTGCCACTCGCACCGTCATAGGCCCGCAAACTCGACTTCGTCATAGCGGGGAGATCGGATTCAATCGTGATTCGACGGGGCCGCCTCTACGCGAAAATATCGCTGACGACGTGGCCGTAGACATCGGTTAGTCGAAAATCCCGGCCGGCATAAGGGTAGGTAAGCTTGAGATGGTCGATCCCCAGTAAATGCAGAATCGTGGCATGGAGATCGTGCATGTGAACCTTATCCTTCACCGCGTAATAGCCGAACTCGTCCGTTTCCCCATAGGCCAGCCCGCCTTTGACCCCGCCACCGGCGAGCCACATGCAAAAGCCCTGCGGATTGTGATCGCGTCCGTTCGCGCCCTGTACGATCGGAGTGCGTCCGAATTCCCCGCCCCAGACAACGAGAGTGTCTTCGAGCAAACCGCGCTGCTTGAGATCTGTGAGCAGTCCTGAAATGGGTTTATCCACCGCGAGCGAGTTTTTCTCGTGTCCCTTTTTGAGGTCACCGTGCTGGTCCCAGACATTCGGCGTCGACACCTGAAGATAGCGAACCCCGGACTCCGCAAATCGCCTCGCGAGAAGACACTGACGCCCGAAATTGTCGGTTTCCTTCGTCCCGATTCCATATAGCTCACGGGTCGCATCGGATTCGTCGTCGATACTGATCACCGACGGCGCCGAAGTCTGCATCCTGAAGGCCATCTCCATCGATTCAATCATCCCCTCGACCTGACCGTTCCCGGTTTTAGCCAAATGCTCCCGATTCATTTCCCGAAGCATCGCCAGTTTCCGGGTTTGAATATCCGCGCCGTTCTTCGATTTTAGAAAGCTGAAGTTGGCGTTCTCATCCAGCTTTCCATTTCGACCAATCGTAGTCGCCTGATGGGCCGCCGGCAGAAAGGCAGGACCGTAATTGCGTGGACCTCCATGTGTCGCAGAGGGACTGATACTGACGAAGCCGGGGAGGTCGCTGTTTTCCCGACCGAGGCCGTAGCTGACCCACGACCCGACCGAAGGCCGCACGAAATTATCCGTTCCGGTGTGAAGCATACATACCGCCTGACCGTGGGACTGCCCCTTGCTCTGCATCGAGCGGATCACACAGAGATCGTCGGTGTGCTTCGCGACCTCGGGGAAAAGCTCGCTGACCCATAAACCGGACTCGCCATGCCGCGAAAATCCCCACGGAGACCCGAGAAGCTTGGCCTGACTCGTCGCGCTGGGATCGAGATTCTTCGCGGGAGCGTAAGGCAGCTTCTCCCCGTCACGCTTCTGAAGCTCCGGTTTATAATCGAAGGTGTCCACCTGAGAAGGCCCGCCATGCATGAAAAGGAAGATGACCCGCTTCGCACGCGGCGCGTGGTGGAAACCGGTGCTGTCTTCACCCTGCGCGAGCCCTGAGAGCGCGAGAGAGCCGAAGCCCGCTCCTGCCGACTGCAGCAATTTCCGGCGCGACCAGGTCGGAGCGTCGTAGCGGTTGCAGGAAAAATCACGGGTTTTCATAAAGAAACGGGTTACTCGAGAAAGAGAAATTCAGAGGAAGCGAGAAGAACGTGAGCGAGATGACCGGCGGCAACCTCAAGAGCCGCTCTGTCTTCCGCTCCCCCGCTCAAATCAGCGATCAACCCCATGGCGCGCTGCGATTCAAGAGGGTAGGGTGCTCGACCCAAGAGGGTTAGATAGAGCCATTCGACTTCCGAACCGGGCTTGTCCGCCGCAGCCATCGCCATTTTGCCCAGTGCCGCAGCGCGGGCGTGCAGGAATTCGCTGTTGAGCAGGTAAAGCGCCTGCGTCGGCACAGTCGTCTGCGAGCGCCGCCCCGAGACGAGATCAGGATTCGCCGCATCAAAGATCGCCAGTTCCGTCGCCGGATTGTTGCGGGCCACAGGGAGATACACGGTCCGCTTTTTCTCCTTCGCAAAGAGCATCGGCTTGTCGAGATCGATGCCGAACCGGTTCGCTGTCGCCATACCCGGCTCGCGGTCGAGTTCCCCGGAGACGAATAAAATGGAATCGCGAATTTCTTCGGCAGAAAGCCGGCGGCGGTTCTGACGGGCAAAATGCTCATTGGCGGGATCAGCGACCATCATTTCATCCGTCGTGCTCGAAGAAAGTTGATACGCTTCGGAAAGGACGAGGCGGCGGATCAGCCCCTTCATCGATCCCCCGCTTTCCCGGAAAGAGCTCGCGAGGTGCTCGAGCAAGTCCGGATGAGTCGCTCCCGAACCGAGGCGCCCGAAGTTATCCACTGTCGCGACGATGCCGCGCCCGAAGAGATGGTGCCAGAGCCGGTTCACAATAACGCGATCCAAAAGAGCGTTGTTATCAATGACGATCCAGTCGGCCAGCTCCACGCGCCCGCTGGCCCCCTCTTCAATCTGTGGCGGTTCCCCTTCGTGCAGGACCTGAAGAAAATTGCGCGGGATCAGTGCCCCTTTCTGACTGACATCTCCCCTGACCCGCAAATGACAATCGTCGGCATCACGGGCGTCCCGCGGCGCCATCGCGACCTCGGCGTTTTTCAATTCACCAATGAGCCGGCCGAGCTCCTTCTTCAGCTCGCTCTCGCTCATGCGCAAAAGCGGATCGACACCGTCGTCCTCAATCGCTGCGATCGCTTTCGCCTCGCGCGGGATGTCTTTCACAGCGATGAACTGAACCGCGTCAACGATCACGTAGCGGGCACCCGTTTTGCCCGTGTTGATAGTTACCTCGCAATCCGCCCCCTTTTCGAAATGGAACCGGCCAATCGGCTCAAAAAGGCCACCAACCGAGGGCCTCTTGGTTTCATCAAGGACCACCTCGTGCTTTCCATCAGCCGCGAGTACGGTGACAGGAACATTCGAAGCCCGGTTCGTCTCCGAGCTGTAGGCAACGCGGACCTCATACTCGCCGCTCTCGGGAAGGCTGCCACGGAAGATCGCCCGGTTTTCGCCTTTTCCCTTCTGATCGTCGTGAATGTAGCCTGCCCCAAAGCGATTCGGAGAAAGCTTTGAAGTAATCCAGGTGCCCACCAGCTCGGCATCAGACTCGTCGTAGATGACACCGGCGAGGGGAAGGTCCAGCGAAGTCTCCTTTCCGCCGGCCTTTTTCATGAAGCTCTTTTCGACAGTGAGGCGCATCGCCAACTCGAGTCGCTCGACCATTTCCCTCGTCTCCTTGCCATCTCCGTCAGCCACGGGAAGAGGTCTCTCAATCCAGCTCGCGACGTTGACGCAGCCGTTGCGGGTTCCGCTGACGACTTCCGTGGATCGGAAAATCCCGGCCATCGCGTAGTAATCCTCCTGCGAAACCGGATCGAATTTGTGATCATGACAGCGTGCGCAGCCAAGCGTCAGTCCGAGGAAGGCCCGCCCCACGGTGTCGAGCTGCTCGTCAGCCGTATCCATCCAGAGTTTCTCCTTGTCCCGCTCCGTGAGCATTTTCGGCCCGAGGGAGAGAAAGGTCGCGGCGATGATTTGCTCGCGCTCTTTCTCAGGAGATTCGGCCGGCAGCAAATCCCCCGCGAGCTGATTTCGAATGAAGTCGTAATAGGAGACATCGCGATTGAAGGCATCAATGACCCAGTTCCGGTAGCGCCAGGCCTGGTAAAAAGTGAAGTTCCTATCGCCGCCGTTTGAATCCGCGTAACGCACCACATCGAGCCAGTGCCGCCCCCACTTTTCCCCGAAACCGGGCCGCGAAAGGAGCTCATCAACGATCGCTTCGTAGGCATCCGCATCGGGATTGGAGGCAAATGCTTCGACCTCAGCCACGGTCGGAGGCAATCCGGTGAGATCGTAGTGCAAACGTCGAACCAAGGCGACCGGATCTTCTTTACCGGCAGACGTTAGACCGGATTTACTCCAGTCGGCGCGTAAAAACGCATCGATCGGATCCCGCGCTGTTTCCGAATGGTCAAAAGGTGGAACTTCCGGATTTTGGTGATCTCGATAGGCCCACTCCGTGCGGGCCTTTGCAAAATCGATCGGCTCTTTCCGGACCGCGCCGACAAGGGCCTCGTCACGGGGATCAGGAGCTCCCATCGCGACCCATTGCTCGAGTATCTGCACTTCCTCCGCTGACATCCGGCTCTTTGGCGGCATCTGGAGATCGGTGTCGGCGTAGCGGATCGATTCGACGAGAAGGCTCCCCTCGGGATCTCCCGGAACAAGGGAAGGTCCCGCGTCACCTCCGTGGACCCACCCTTCCTTGCGGTCGAGCCAAAGCCCGCCCTTGCGTTTCCCTGCCTCCTCGGAATGGCACTCGTAGCAGTGCGCGACGAGAACCGGTCGAACTTTCTCTTCGAAGTAGGCAAAGCCTTCAGTCGCTTCAGCGAATGACGATAAACTGGCGGCCCCGAGCAGGGCAACGGCTTGAAGAAAACGAGGCATCTCACTGTAACTAGTTGATGATGCTACATTTTGGACACCTGAAACATAACGCGTTCAAGCCATGCGGGCAGCGCGGTTGCCGTTGCCGGCAGATGCCCGGCATCTGAATACTTTTTCACTGTCCAATCCCCTCTTTCACTGACTTATTAAAGTGTCTATGTCGAATCAACCTTCCAGCGAGGAACGCACCGAAGCCTTTTTGATCCTGCTCAACGAGCACGAGCGGCGCCTCAGCCTATACGTTACCGGTCTCATCGCCTGCCCGCAGGACGCGCAGGATGTCCTCCAGGAGGGAAAAATCGTGATGTGGCGTCAATTCCATCAGTTCGAACTCGGGACGAACTTCCCGGCCTGGGCGAGGAAGATTCTTTTTTACCAGATCCTCGCCTTTCGGAGACGCTCGAAGAAGAACGCTGCGGAACTTCTCAATGAATCAATTCTCCACAAACTGAGTGAGGAATCCGATTCCGAAAAACGTGAAGCGAAATGGCAAAGCCGCGAGCGGGCTCTCTCTCAATGCGTTCTCAAGCTGAGTGAAGAACACCGCGAAATCCTCCAGCTGCGCTACCGCGACGAGGCATCGATTGAAGGCATTTCCCGTAAAACGGATCGGACTGAAGGTGCCATTTACCGGCTTCTGAGCCGCCTGCGAAAGAACCTTTACGAGTGCGTCGAAAAAGAACTGCAACAAGCATGAGCCAATCCCACAAAGACCGAATCATCGAACTCGCGAGCGGCTACATCGAAAGAGCTCTCACCGCCGACGAGATATCAGAGTTTGAATCCCTCCTCGAAGCTTCAGCGGAAAACCGTGCGATCTATCTCGACTACATGGAAACCCACGCCCTCCTCCAGCAGGGACAGATGGGCGAATCGGTGCAGGATGACATCGCCGCGTTTGAAGAGGAATACCGCCCCCGCCGCTTTCCCTCACTCTGGCAAACCTTTGCCGCGCTTGCGATCATCTCCCTGCTTGCCCTTGTTCTGGTCCGCCCTCCCGCGACCGACGGAACCTTTGCCGAGATGAGGATAACAGAATCCGCCCGCTGGGAAAGCAGCACCCTTCCCACTTCCGACGGAGCGAGACTGGGCACGGGACAACTGAACCTGGTCCGGGGGCTCGCTACGATCGTTTTTGACTCGGGTGCGGAAGTCATTCTTGAAGCACCCGCCACCCTCGAGCTGGTCGACGCGATGAACTGCGTGCTCAACCGCGGCACCGCCGTCGCCGAGGTCGGTGAATCAGCCCAGGGGTTCATGATCAAAACGCCGACCGCCGATGTGATCGATCACGGGACCCGCTTTGCGGTGAATGTCGATCAGGCAAGTCAGGCGACCCGGACACAGGTCTTCGAAGGCCTCGTCGAGGTGAAACTGCCGGACACCGACTCAAGCGTCGAACTGAGAACGGGACAGGAGAATTTCGTCGCCGGAAATCAGCTGGGGGAAATTCACAAAAGTGTCGAAGAAGCCACCTGGACGCGTCAGGGTGAACAGGCAGAGCGTGGCAGAGAGTGGAAAATTGTCACGACGGCTGATCCGGGGGGACAGGATGCCTACGTTTGGGGCGGCCGGCCCAATGATCACAACTCCGATGAACTGATTCTCCTGAAGAACAGCCGCGACTCGGAAGGCCCCAATCGCAAAGGGTATCTCCAGTTCAATCTAGCCGACATCAAAGCCGGGCAGATCGAGGCAGCGGAGATCAAACTCCGTTTTGCTCCGACAGGCTGGGGACTTGCTTCCCATGTTAAAGACGCTGAATTCCTCGTCTACGGACTCACAGATGACGCGCTCGATGCCTGGGATAGCGGGCAATTGAACTGGGAGAATGCGCCAGCCAATATCCGCGGCAACGGTTGGGAACTCAAAGAGGACAAGGTCCAGCTACTGGGCCGCTTCAAGGTTCCACGGGGCATTCAGTTCGGCACCTTTGGATTTCAGACCGCTGAATTGGCAGCGTTTCTAAATGACGACACAAATCGCAGAGCCACTCTCATTGTCGTGCGGAAAACCATTGAGCATCAGAACGGCGGTCTCGTGCACTCTTTTGCGAGTGCCAGACACCCGACACTCCCTGCTCCACAGTTGGCTCTAAAATTGCGTTAAGAGATACAATCTTTCAGGCGAGATATTTGATTTTTCTGTCGAAAGTAGCGCAGAATGGCTGAAACTGCCATTTCTACGCTCAATGACAACCCCTGCACCCTTTCCACAGCGCCCGACATGGGTGATGGGACACAAGAATCCGGACACGGATGCGATATGCTCAGCAATCGCCTACGCCGATCTTCTTAAGCAAACTCGAATCCCCGAAGCTCGGGCCGCCTGTTGCGGACCACCGAATACGAGGACCGAATGGGTGCTGCGAAAAGCCGGTGTGAAACGCCCGAAACTGATGAGCGATGTGCATCTGCGGGCCCGCGATATTTGCCGGCAGGATGTCTTGATGGCAAAAACAAGCGATACCGTTATCCACTCGTATCGTCAGATGACGCAGAACAATTTCCGGAGTCTTCCCGTAATCGACGATGATGGGAATCTCGCCGGCATGGTAGCCCTGCAGGAGCTGCTCACCTTGCTGATTCCGTCATCCGAAACGGGGCGTGCAGCCCGTGAAGTCGTCGCATCGACGCGCAATGTTGCCTCGATTCTCGACGCGGAGATTGTGAATCTGACAGACCACTGTGACGAGGAGCAGAATTTCCTCATGATGGTGGCAGGCTCATCAGATCCGGTCATGCAGGAGAGGATCGCAAAGTTTCCCAACGACCAGCTTCTTATCATCACCGGTGACCGCGTTGGTGTGCAACTGCACGCCGTTGAGGCCGGTGTGAGATGTCTGGTCATCACCAGTGGGTTCAAACCATCGGAGGCGATCATCCATTCCGCAAAGTTGCACAACACGGCGATTCTCGTAACGAAGCGCGATACCGCTTCGACGACACAGCTGATCCGCGGAGCAAGATCGATTCAATCTGCCGTCTCGAATAATTTTGTATCCTTCTCGCCTTCGACAAAACTCCAGGCAGTAAAAGACAAGGTCAAGAGCACCGGCCGACAGGCACTTTTCCCGGTCGTCGATCCTGAGACGAACCGGCTCATCGGTGTATTTTCCCGAACCGACCTCGTCAATCCTGACCGAACCAAACTGATCCTCGTGGACCACAATGAGTTTTCCCAGGCCGTAAGTGGAGCTGACGAAGCGGAGATTATCGAAGTGATCGACCACCACCGGCTCAGCGGTAATCTCGTCACGAAAGAGCCGATCCAGTTTATCAATAAGACAGTGGGCTCCACCTGCACAATTGTCGGTAATTCGTTCCGCACACAGCAGCTGACTCCTTCGAAGAGCATCGCCACCTGCATGTGCGCGGGAATCATTTCCGACACTTTGAATCTCACCTCGCCGACGACAACCGACGAGGATCGCGCCATTCTCGCCTGGGCCAGTGAAATCGCGGAACTCGACGTGGATCAGTTCAAAGAGGACTTTTTCTCAGCCGGTTCCGTTCTACGCAGCAGCAACATTGCCGAGGCGATCGGGTCCGACCGCAAGGAATTCAATGAGAGCGGTTATCACCTCAGTATCTCACAGGTCGAGGAAATCGGGTTCGACTACTTCTGGCCGGCACGTGAGGCTCTTCAGGAGGAATTGCGGAGTTTGATCTCTGCAAACAATCTCGACTTCGCCTGTGTCATGGTCACAGATATTACCCTGAACGACAGCCTGCTTCTTATCGAAGCGTCACCTGAGATTCGGGAGCGTATCTCCTACCCGAGTAAGGACACCCATCTTTTCACTCTCAAGGGAGTTGTGAGCCGTAAGAAGCAGCTTTTCCCCTATCTGAGTTCCGTTCTTGCCGAAATTCCGAAAGAGGAAGAATCCGAATAGGTAGACGATAGGGCCCCTCCCGGGGTTCCTCTCGCCCATCCGTCTTTATCTTTTTCTTTATCTTTTTCTTAATCTAAAAACGGAGACTCACGCTCCATCGCGATCTGAAATGAGCGTTCGATCAGCCCAGCCAGATGCGGCGACAGGGCCGAAGCGGAAAAAAGATAGGGATAAAGATAAAGGGGCGGATGATTTGTGACGGACCGCTTGGATATCGCCGTTCCGGAAGAGGCTTCGGGAGATTAAGAGTAGGATTATGAAAAAGAAAAAGAGGAGATCGTGATACCGGTCGCGCTAAGTCCGACGAAGCCCATCCGTCTTTATCTTTTTCTTAATCTAAAAACGGAGACTCACGCGATTATCCACCGCACATCGTCATTCGCCGCCCATCGCCTCCCGTCTCGCCTCACACGCCAGTTCAAAGGCTTTCGTATCCCCGAATTTCAGGACCGAAAATCGGATCGTCTCTCGAGCGCCGTCGGGGCGGGTCCAGCTGGCCTGCCAGAAACGATATTCCACGCCGTTGGTAATTTGAAGTATGCTTGTAACGCCGACGGCGCCAGAGCGATTTCGCTGATCAGGAACGGCCCGGGAACGGGCCGACGCAGCATTCCCCTCCCGGAGACGTCGACTGTGCGCGAGAATCTTTTCCCGGTACTGCACCGCCCGTTCGAACGCCTCGCGCGTTCCGCCCCAGGCCGAATCAGAAAAAAAGCGCCCATAACGGACGCCTTTTCTTTGAATCCTGACCTGCCACCCGTGAGTCCCTACCGACGGTTGGTCCAGCCGGTTGATTCCGGCGATGGAATCGTAGTCACTCACGGGAGAAGGTTGATTGGATTGAGTTGATCTTTAATTCAACGGGACCGCGAGGATATCACGACGACCGGCGACATAAACCTGAAGAAGGAGCACGTCACCATCGAAGTTCTCGACGATGTCGTAGGCAGCCTCGACGGAGTCCACTTCCTTCTGATCGATCTGTGTGATCACCATGCCTGGGCGGAGACCTGAATCAGCCGCAGGGACATTGTCTTTGACGCTTTCGACCACGATTCCCTTGAGACCTTCATCGACCTGAAGAGCAGTGCGAGTTTCATCGTCAAGATCTTTGACCTTGACCCCTTCGACGAGCGCGCTGTCAGCAGCCCCGCCGTTTCCGGGTGTGGTGGAACCTCCTCCGGCAAGTTTCGCGGAATCAAGATCACCAAGCGTCACTTTCACATCCCGCTCCTTACCATTGCGGATCACACGGAAGGTCACATCTGTTCCCGGGGAGGTATTGCTGATATCGAGACGAAGTTTCGCCATGTCATCTGCAGTGGCGCCGTTGTAGTCAATAATGAGATCGCCGCCTTTCATTCCCGCCTTCTCGGCAGGTGTGTCCGCACCGACTTCGGTAACGAGGACACCGCTCTGGTCGGCACGTCCGAGGGCTTTCGCCATGTTCTTATCGAGTTCACGAAGATAGACTCCGAGGAATCCGCGCTTCACGGTACCTCCACCATCGAGCAGTTTCTCTACAATGTTGATCGCCATGTTCGAAGGAATCGCGAATCCGATTCCGATATTTCCGCCGGACATTCCCGAAGAAATAGCGGTGTTAATCCCGATCAGTCGACCGGCGGCATCAACGAGCGGACCACCCGAGTTACCACGGTTGATCGCAGCATCCGTCTGAATGAAATTCTCAAAACCGTTCTGAATCACCTGAACGTCGTTACGACCCACCGCGCTGATAATTCCGAGGGTTGCGGTCTGATCAAGCTCAAGCGGGCTGCCGACTGCCATTGCCACATCGCCGATACGCACCTTGGAACTGTCACCAATGACGATCGACTTGAGATCTTTTGCTTCAATCTTGATCAAAGCAACGTCAGTGCGGGGATCGGTACCGACGAGCTTCGCATCGAATGTCACCTTGCTGTTCGAGAGCGTGACTTCAATTCCATCGGCGCCACCGACAACGTGATTGTTAGTCAGAATGTAGCCGTCACTCGAAATGATGACACCGGATCCGACACCGCGCTGAAGCTCCCCTTCACCGTCGCCGCCGTGTCTTTCAAAAAAGTCATCCGGTACCTGCGGAAACATGCGTTTGAACATTTCCTCCTGTTGAGGATTTCTCTCGCGCTTCATCGTCTTGCTGGAAGTGATCATGACCACGGCCGGCATGACCTTTTCCAATGCAGGCGCATAACTGATCGCGACTTCGGCCGCTTCCTGAACCGGCTTTTTGTCGATAGTAAGCTTTCCTTTCAGGTCTGAGAACTTCACTTCATCCGCCTGCAGACCGGCTGCGGCGATAGAGCAGATTAGCCCGAGGCTTAAAAACCGGGGCAGTGGGTTGGATCGAATTTTCATCATTACTTTAGGGGTGTAGTTGTCTTAAAAATGAGGCAACTGACCTCATTCGTCAGTTTGCTGTTTGCCAAGTATAGCGAGCAACGCGAGTCTTTCTGTCTAACTTTTACCGTTCTTCTATTTTTCTGATGGAATCAGTGATCCCCCCTTCACGCACCAACGAGACCGAATTTTCAACGGCTGAAATGCAGCGCTATGCCCGCCACCTCACGATTCCTGATGTGGGTGTAGAAGGTCAGAAGAAATTGAAGGCGGCGAAGGTGCTCTGCATCGGGGCGGGAGGTCTCGGCTCCCCTGTGACGATGTATCTCGCCGCAGCAGGCATCGGTGAAATCGGGCTGGTGGAGTTCGATACCGTCGAGTTCTCAAACCTCCAGCGTCAGATCGTTCACGGAACCGGCGATGTTGGAAAGCCGAAGATTGAATCCGCAATCGCGAGCCTCGCTGAAATCAATCCCGAGGTCAAAGTCACTCCCTACGCGACCCGTCTCACCAGCGAAAACGCGATGGAGATCGCAGCCCCCTACGATCTCATCATCGATGGAACGGATAATTTTGAAACGCGCTACCTTTCCAACGATCTTGCGGTCCTGACCGGGAAGCCAAATGTCTACGGCTCGATTTTCCGGTTCGAAGGACAGGTCTCCGTCTTCGCCCCGCACCTCGGAGGCCCCTGCTACCGCTGCCTCTTCCCGACACCACCGGAACCCGGGCAGGTCCCCAGCTGTGCCGAAGGCGGGGTTCTCGGCGTCCTTCCCGGCATCGTCGGCTCCCTACAGGCCAATGAGGCGATCAAACTGATCCTCGGAATCGGAGAGCCGCTCATCGGACGCCTCGTTCACTTTGACGCCCTTGCCTTTCGCTTCCGCGAGATTAAACTGCGGAAAGACAGTGAATGCGCGGTTTGCGGAACAAATCCAACCATTACTGATCTGAAAGAAATCGAATTTGCCTGTGCTATGAGTGACCAGAAAGAACTACGTGAGATTGATGTGCATCAACTCAAAAAGAGAATCGAGCGGGACGATCAGTTCATCCTCCTCGATGTGAGAGAAACTGCCGAAGTTGAGGTCGCTAAGATTGACGGCTCCGTTCTGATTCCGTTAGGTGAATTGCCGGATCGACTCGGTGAGCTCCATCCTCGTGAAGAAATCATCATCCACTGCAAAGCGGGCGGCCGCAGTGCCCAGGCCCTGAAAATTCTCATGGATGCCAATTTCACCGACGTGTGCCACGTCAAGGGTGGCATCAACGCCTGGTCTCTCGAGGTCGACAGCTCGGTTCCTCACTACTAGGAATGCGATGACGCTTTCAGACAAAACCCTCGCCCTCCTGCGCTGCCCTGCATCGATGCTTCCCTTGCGCGTTGCGACCAATGAGGAAGCTGAGGCGGCCTTTGGTGACGATACTACGGTCAACGGGGCTCTGATCTGCGAGGACGGGTCAAGACTCTACCCAATTCGTGACGGGCTTCCTGTTTTGCTCGAGAGCGAGTCGAAAGCGACCTAACTGCACTCGCTGCCGGAGATCGAACTTCCTGTCCAGCCCATCTTGTTGTTGAGCACGTGATAGAAATTCTGATCCGGCATAGCAATCAGAGGCAGTTTAAAGTCCGCCTTCCGCATGCGAACGTGGGCGGGTTTCGAAATCGTCGAGACGAGCTGCCCGTCCACCATGAGAGCGAGATCATCCCGCTGCACCGGCACATCAAAACGGATCTTACTCTTCGCATCGACGACCAGCGGTCTGTTGGCGAGTGTGTGTGGACAAATCGGAGTGAGAACAAAGACGTTCGACCCCGGCTGAACGAGTGGCCCCCCGGCGGAAAGTGAGTAGGCAGTTGACCCCGTCGGTGTCGCGAGAATGAGCCCGTCTCCGGTATAGCGATTGGCAATGAGCTCGTTCACACACGCCTCGACGTGAATGACCCGGGAATCGACGCCACGACAGAGAGTTACTTCATTCAGTGCGTAAAAACGCTCCAATACCTTCTTGTTTTGAACCAGTTGCCCACTGATAACGATGCGATCACTCCGAAGGTAGTTGCCTGACACGAGCGCCTCGACCAAAGCCCCGCTTGTCTCGGCAGTGGCACAGGTCATAAACCCGAGCGTTCCGGTGTTGATCGCCGCGATCGGCTTGATCTTATGATCGAGCTGTCTCAGGACCCAGAGGATCGTCCCGTCCCCACCGAGAACGACGAACAAGTCGACCAAAGCACTCAATTCGGTGAGAGGCACGCCCTCACAATCGTCGAGGAGGCTCGCTGAATTTTCCTCGAGGACGAGTGTTGCCCCTTCCTCCGTGAACCGGGCAATCAAATCCAGGAGCAACTCGCGCGCGCCCGGTTTCGACGGATTCGCGATCAGTCCAATTCTTGGTGTCTCAGCCATGCCAGAAATTCAATGTTCCCATCTGTTCCACTGATAGGGGATTGCGTCAAACCGCACCAGCTTTTTCCCAACTCTTCGTCCACGAAAGTCCGGATCTTTTGGACCGCTTCCTCGTGAAGCTCAGGTTCGCGGACAATGCCACCTTTGCCGATCTGCTCCTTCTTCAGTTCAAACTGCGGTTTGATCAGACAGACAATGGAGCCGTCCGGCTTCAAAACATCAAAAACCGGCCCCAGAATCAGGTTCAGGGAAATGAAGGAAACATCGATGACGACGAGATCGACCTGCTCGCCGATATCGTCCGGCACGAGATGGCGGAGATTAATCCCCTCCCTTGCGACGACCCGCTCGTGACTTCGAATCTTCCACGCGAGCTGATTTTTGCCGACGTCATAAGCGAAGACCTTTTCCGCGCCCCGCTGGAGGACGCAATCCGTAAAGCCCCCGGTCGAAGCCCCCGCGTCGAGGACGACCATGCTTTCGACATCGATCCCGAACTCGTCGAGGCCCTTCTCGATCTTGAGGCCTCCCCGACTCACGTATTTGGGACGATTCTTCACCGTAACCTCGGTATCTTCATCGATTTTGAGACCGGGCTTGTGAACCCCTCCGTGGCCGCCGACGAGAACCTCGCCGGCGAGGATGAGCCGCTTCGCCATCTCGCGTGAATCACAGAGGCCACGCCGGTGAAGCGCCTGATCGAGTCTTTCTTTTGCCATCTAATTTTACAGTAACGTAACTTTTACAGTAACAGCCCCGTCTTGCCCTGTGTAAAGAGTCACTCCTCTTAAAGTTTCACGATTCACATTCTCTCTATGACCAGCCAGTTCAGCCGCATCCTTATCCGTCTCGGAGCGCTCCTCGTCCTGGTCATCGCTGCGATTATCACCCTTACCTGGTATCTGGGCAGTGAAGATCTCGCTCCTCTGCCTTCAGCCGAAGCCTCCGATTCGCTCAAAGAATCCACGGCACGGCTCAACGCCGCCTTCGAAACCTCCTGGAAAGCGCTTGAGCTCGAATCCGCGCCGCAAGCGCTCGATCACACCATCGCACGCCGCCTCTCCCTCGCCCTGACCGGGGCCGCTCCCTCGCTGGAGGAACTTCGCCGCTTTGAAAAGCTCGCAGAAGGGGGAGATCCCACCCAATCCTGGCTGAATCACCTCTTTGCAGACCAACGCTACACCAACTACGTCGCGGAACGTTTTGCCCGTGCCTTCGTCGGGGTCGGACCGGGGCCGTTCATCATCTATCGACGCCGAAGGATGGTTAACTGGCTCTCCGAACAACTCGCGATGAACCGTCCCTATGACGAACTCGTCTCCGATCTCATCGCCTCCGAAGGCACCTGGACGACGAATCCGGAAACCAACTTCATCACCGTGTCAGTGATTCAGGACGGTGACAACAAAGGTCCCGACGAAGTCAAACTCGCCGCGCGGACGTCCCGCGCCTTTCTCGGAATCAGTCTCGACTGCGTGCAGTGCCACGATGACAAGTTCGGCGATCGCTGGAAGCAGGAGGATTTCCACGAGCTCGCCGCGTTTTACGGTCAGGCCGATATGACAATCAGCGGTGTCCGCGAAAAATCAGAGAAGAACTACGAAACCGCTTACAAAGGCAAAAAGGATCCCTCCGTCGTCGAGCCCGGGGTTCCCTTTTCAGAAGAACTCAAACCCGAAGACGGCTCCCGTCGCAAGCAACTCGCAGAGTGGATCACCAACGGCAACAACCGCGCCTTTGCGAGAGCAACCGTGAACCGTGCCTGGGCCCTGCTCTTCGGACGTCCCCTCGTCGATCCGGTTGATGATATCCCACTCGAAGGCCCCTACCCGGCTGGTTTCGAGACGCTCACCGACGAATTTGTTAAAAGCGGTCACGACTTCCGGTATCTGCTTCGTCTTATCGCCGCGAGCGCCCCCTTTCAACGCGCCAGCGATTCGGGCAATCCGGACAAACCGGTCACCGTCGAGCAGGAAGCCGCGTGGGCCGCCTTCCCCGTGACGCCACTGCGCCCCGAGCAGGTCGCCGGAAGCATCATCCAGAGTGCTTCGTTCCGAGCCCTCGACGGCGACGCTCATATCATTGACAAACTGAGACGTTTCGGGGAAACCAACGACTTCGTGAAACGCTACGGTGACCAGGGTGAGAATGAATTTCAGGAAGAGTCGGGGACGATCCCGCAGCGCCTCCTCCTCATGAACGGGAAACTGGTCGGGGAACGAACCGGCGAGAATCCGGTGATGAACAGCTCGACCCGCGTCGCCCACTATTCCTCTTCAGAAAAACAGGCCGTTGACGCCGCCTTCCTCGCTCTCCTGACACGCCTCCCCACTCCGGAGGAATCAGATCACTTTGCCGCCAGCCTCGAAAAAAAGAACCCCAAGGCAAAAGCGAGAGCCAGCGCCGACTTATACTGGGCACTGATCAACTCAACCGAATTTTCCTGGAACCGATAACCCCCGTCATGAATTCCTCATCCTTTGGAGCCTGCAACGGCAAAGACCACTTCTCCCGCCGTTTCTTTTTGCGCAGCACCGCCCTCACCGGCCTCGGATGGCTCACGCCCCTCTCGCAGCAACTCGCCCGGGGTGCGGAGAAGTCAGGAGGCCGGCCCAAATCGATCATCGTCCTCTGGATGCAGGGAGGAGCGAGTCAGCTCGAAACCTTCGATCCTCATCCTGACAGTGCCATCTCCCACGGTGCCAAAGCCATCAAGACCGCACTCCCCGGCGTTCAGTTCGGCGAAGGCCTTGAACAAACCGCGGAACTTGCCAATGACTTTTCGGTCCTCCGCTCCGTCGTGAGTAAAGAGGGTGATCATGCCCGCGCCACCTACAATGGAAAAACCGGCTATCGTCCCTTCCCCGGCCTCGTCCATCCTGCGATCGGCTCTATCATCACTCACGAGCTCCCCGCCCCCACGCACAACGGAGCGCCTGTCGACATTCCCACTCACATCTCGATCACCCCGGGACAGTTTCCCGCCAGGGGAGGCTACCTCGGGGCGAAATACGATGCCTTTCAGGTCTATGATCCCGTAAACCCCGTGCCCGATGTGAAGGCCTGGACCGACGAGGCACGCACCGGGCGCCGCATGGAGTCACTCAGCGTGCTTGAGAAATCGTTCGCCGCCGGACGAATCGCCACTCTTGAAAAAGAACGAACCCTCCATCAATCGTCGATTGAGCGGGCGCGCAACATGATGACTTCCGATCTGCTCGCCGCCTTCAACGTCAAAGAAGCGCCGAAGGCGGAGCAGGAAAGCTTTGGCGATACCCGGTTCGGTCGTGGTTGCCTCGCGGCGATTCGCCTCGTGGAATCCGGAGTGCGCTGTGTTGAAGTGACCCTGAACGGTTGGGACACCCACATCAACAATCACGAAGGACAGCTCAAGCAAAAATCGGAACTCGATCCGGCTCTCGCTTCACTCATTAAGGGACTCAAGGAACGTGATCTCTACGACGACACCCTCATTCTCGTAGCGACCGAATTTGGAAGAACTCCCAAGCTGAACGTCACCGAAGGACGTGATCACTGGCCCCACGGCTTCAGCGTTCTCATGGGTGGTGGCGGCCTCCGCACCGGCCAGGTCATCGGGGAAACCGATCCGACAGGAATCAGTCAGGATCCGGCTGAGAAAGTGCGAGTCGAAGACATCCACGCAACGATTCTCAATCGAATGGGAATCGATCACGAATACGAATTCATGACCTCAATCGGTCGTCCCATCGCCCTCAGCGACGGACGGCCGATCTCAGCGTTATTGTAGAGCGATTCAACCCTGTTGAATGGAGGACCTGACAGGGTTGAGTCAGCACTAAGAGGAGCTACCGGGGCAGCCCCCTCAAGGAGAGGCGTGCTTCCAGCCGCCTGATAAGACTCCGGAACTCAGAAAAAAGACTAGTCCAACGACTTGATCTTCAAATTGCGGAAGGAAACAACGTTTCCGTGGTCCTGGAAATTGATGTGACCTTTCGTTGGTTTACCGAAGTTCTCGAACGCTGAAAACTTGCTCGCCGCAACCTTCGCATCCCAATCAGCGGAACCTTTGACATACTCACAGTATTTTGTGCCGTTCATGTAGTGCTCACACTTCTCAGGAGTGATGATGACATGCAGCGTGTTCCACTCACCGGCTGGATTTGTGGCATCCACTGTCGCAGGATAGAGCTGGTAAAGCCAACCCGCCTTCTGGGGATCGTGTCCGTCAACATTGTCCTGAATCTGAACCTCTGGCCCGGTCTTCCAGGGTGTCCCCTCGGTTTCGGTGACGTGATACATAAACCCGCTGTTTCCGGCAGGTGAAATCTTGTAGTCAAATTTGATCTCGAAAGCACCGTATTGCTCCTTCGTGACGATGTCACCGCCGCCTTTTTCAGTGAGCGTGATTGCCCCGTCTTTTACGACCCACTTCTCGTTCACGCCCTCTTTCTTGTAGTTGCGAAAGTTGGACATGTCTTTGCCATTGAAAAGCAAAGCCCAACCTTCCGCCTTTTCAGCATCAGTCAGGGTATTAGCCGCAGCAGGAGCTGCTTTCTTTGGCGCCGCCTCGGGAGCTGGAGCCTTAGGAGGTGTCGCAGGTGCCGGAGCCTTCGCGGCTGGCTTTGATTCAGGAGCCTTTGCTGCCTCGGGAGCCGGTGCTTCTGCTGCAGGAGCATCAGCCTTCACTTCAGGTTTGGCCGCTTCTTCAGGAGCCGGCTTTTCGCATCCCACTAGAGAAATGAGTCCCAGACATGCGGCGGAAAAAAGTATCGATCGTTTCATTACCGCGATGTATCACTATGCGATACCTCTGGCAACTCCATGAAACCGTCTTTTTCACTCTTCGCTTTCACCCTCGCGCTCTTCGCACTTCCCGCCTTCGCCGCCGACAAGCCACACATCGTCCTCGTCATGGCCGATGATCAGGGTTGGGGACAAACGAGTTACAACGGCCACCCCCAGTTGAAGACACCACAGCTCGACGCGCTCGCCGCCGACGGACTGCGCTTCAACCGATTCTACGCCGGCGCGTCCAACTGTTCGCCCTCACGGGCCACGGTTCTCACGGGACGAAGCAACGATCGCACTGGAGTCTACAATCACGGCTTTCCCCTCCGCCTTCAGGAGAAAACCATCGCTGAGGCACTCAAAAAGGCGGGCTATGCGACAGGGCATTTTGGAAAGTGGCATCTTAACGGACTGCGTGGCCCCGGAGCGCCCGTCCTCGCGACCGATTCACACCATCCCGGCGCCTTCGGGTTCGACCACTGGCTCACCGCGACGAACTTTTTTGACCGCGATCCGTTGCTCAGCCGCATGGGCGAGTTCGAGGCATTCTCCGGAGACTCCTCGGAAGTCGCGATGGGTGAAGCCGTGAAATTCATCCAGGAGAAAGCCCCCGATCAGCCGACCTTCACCGTGGTCTGGTTCGGAACGCCGCACTCCCCTTTCGTTGCTTCCGAAGAGGACAAAGCCCCTTTCAAATCACTTCCGGAGAACTATCAGAATCAGTATGGCGAAATCATCGCCCTCGACCGCAGTATCGGCGACTTGCGTGAAGGGCTCTCTGAAGCAGGCATCGCGGAAAATACCCTGATCTGGTATTGCAGTGACAATGGAGGCCTCGCCGAATTCGGTCCCGAGACGGTGGGCGGCCTGCGGGGCTCGAAAAACACGATGTATGAAGGCGGACTCCGCGTTCCCGGAATCATTCACTGGCCGGCTAAAATCAAAGGGGGCGGTGTCACCGATACGATCGCGGGAACCGTCGACATTTTTCCAACCATTGCTGAGCTTGTTGAGTTGCCTTCCGATTCGATCCTGAAACCATGCGACGGGATCAGCCTCGTTCCGCTTCTGGAAGGGAAAGACCAGCAACGTGGAAAGGCCCTGCCATTCCGTCACGATGGCCGCGGTGTTCTTGTCGAAAGTCGTTACAAGCTGCTCTATCAAAAAGGCAAATACGAACTCTACGATCTCACCTCCGATCCCGAGGAGTCTGTGAATCTCATCGATGCAAATCCCGAAATCGCGGCACGCATGAAAGCGGATTATGAGGCTTGGGATAAATCCGTCGAGGCATCGGTCGCCGGCAAAGACTACGAAAGTGGAATCGTTGATCCCGATCAACCGGAACGTCGCTACTGGCATACCGATCCGGCCTACGCCCCCTTCCTCGAAGAACTCATGAAGCGCCCCGAATACGGCCCGTGGATTGAGAGGCAACGGAAGAGAAGTAGGAAGTAGCGGGGAGGAGGTTGCGACATGATGGGTGCGCGATACGAAACGATGTGCCCTCATAAGGATGCTGAAAGCATCCTCGCCACGCGGGAAGAACACGGTCCCGCTGCAGGTGGAGTCCCTTAAAACATCCGCATTCTCTCCTGAAAATTCAGGATGCCAACACGGTCACTTCCTGCTCAATGCGAACTCCGAACTGCCTTTGCGCCTCCTCCAGGTCGTGCTCAGTTTGCAATCCAATCCAGAAGTCCGGCGAATTTCCGAAGAACCTGGCAAAGCGCCGTGCTGTCTCAGCAGTGATACTTCGTCTGCATTTTGTGATCTCGTTTAGTCGCGATGCCGGAATAGCGGGCGCCCGCGATACCCCGGCAAGCGAGAGCCCCATTGGCTGGATGAACTCCTCCAGAAGAATTTCGCCGGGGTGAATCAATGGTAAGATGTCTTCGCTCTTCGTTAGGTTTAGTTTCAATCGACGATTGAAACTTCGCTGGCGTTCCCAATCTCCCACTTTAGCTTCGTTTCACTCCGTCTCTCTGCGCTCCGCTCCGATTCCCCCTCTCAGCACCGCTCGACATCCACCTCGACGGTGAGGCGCTGACTGCCGTTTCCAACGAAGGTGCCTTTGAGAGGCTGAAGGTCGAAATAGTCGCGACCGTGACCGATCTTGATGTGCTGGTGCGCGGGAATAATGTTGTTGGTCGGGTCGAATCCAACCCATCCGGTTGCACGGGAGTAGGCTTCCACCCAGGCGTGGGTCGCGTCAGAGCCCTGCAATTTCGCGACACCTGGAGGTGGCAGCGTTTCCAGATAGCCGCTCACATAGCGAACCGGAATCCCGATACGACGCAACGCGACGATCATGACATGTGCAAAATCCTGACAGACACCTTGTTTGTTTTCCAGTAAGGTCACTACCGGCGTTGTCGTATCGGTCGCTCCGGGAACATAATCGAACTCTGTGTTGATCCGGGTCATGATCTCCGAGACCAGCTCCATGCTGTCCCGCCCCGGCTGAAGAGACGGCGCAAGAAACTCATCTATCTCCGCAAGGCGGGGGCAAGAGAGAGTCGGCAGGAGAAAATTGGCAAAATAGAGACCATTTTCATCGCTGTCCCCCATCTTCAATCTCGCCGAAAGATCATCCCACGCCGTGCCACTGCGGGGAACGACCGGATCAGCAATTCGTTTGATCACCTTCGAGGTCGCGATCACTTTGAGAGACTGATGCGATCCCTGAACCTCGAAATAAAGCGTTCCGTTATCCCAGTAGTCCTGCCGTTCCGTCTGAAAGTGCGGCTTTGGATACACCTCAACACTGTGTTCAATCGTCTTCTGGGACCCGTCGAGTAGGGGCCGCAGGTGGGCAATGCTCTGGCACAGGTCTATCCGTCCCGAGTATTCGTAGGCGGTAAGATGCCGAATCTGATAGCACACTTCTTTTGTCATGATTCGACGGTGTGACTGAAGTAGGAGACGGTAATCTGATCGGAGAGATTGATGAAGAAATCGCGCAACTTCCTCATTTCGACGAGCAGTTCAGAGTCGAGGAAAATACCCGCATCAATCTCCATCTCGATTCGTTCGTTCAAAAGGGTGAGATCGCGGCTCGCGGCCGCAAGCATCGCCCGGGGATGTGCATGCTGGGAAGGATCCGGAATCTTCTCGCAGATATCAACGAGTCTGTCGATGACATGGCGAATTGATCGCGGATAATCGACCTCACTGAGGAGAAGTTGAACCGTGTAAGCGGTCTGAGGCGTATCCTGATAGCGTCTTTGATAGGTTCGCGCACTGTCGAGAATGAAGAGGACGGACTCATTCAGCAGCGACTTCATATCCTCTTCAAAATTCCCTTCGAGGAGAAAGATGAGGAGTGAGGTAATGATTTTTCCCCGCTCAATTCGTCGTCCTGCATCGAGGAGTGCCCAGCCTTCATCACGAGTCATGCTGTCGAGGTTCAACCCGAGAAACCCGGAAAGGTTGAGCTGCAACTCGAAGAGATCAGAGGAAACATTCAGCTCGGGATCAATGCTCTTTGAAACCTTCTGCCACAGCTGACCGGCAGACTCGATCGCACGAATACTCGCAGGCGACCAGGACTCACGTGTCGCCTGAGTCGCGTAGTGAAAACGATTCAAGTTATAAGCGATACCCGCCGGGCAATCAGGATTGACGAGGACCATTTCAAGCCGCTTGTCCTGATCCATTTCACCGTCGAGCAGTTTTTCAGAATCAAACACTTCGAAAAGGGCCTCAAGCAGGAAGTCCTCGTGCGCGACTTCGAACTGGTCATCATTGGAAAAACCCTGATCCCGGCAACTGAGAACCCGACTTGCAAATCGGGACGCGGCATGTGCCCTCTCCGCGTAACGCCCGCTCCAGAAGAGGTTTTCCCCCTTTTGGCTGGGAACAATGTCAGGCACGGCTGGGTGAGAACGCTCAAGGACCGAAGCGATGCTGAAACCGTCGGGCTGGCGTCCTGTCGAGATCCACACATCCTTTGATTCACCTTCGGACCTCGTCGAGACCACGGTGCCGTCGGCCGAACTGACCCGGGCGAGACCTCCCGGCATCACGACAGCCCCTTTCTCCTCATCCGGAAAGGAAAAGGCGCGAAGAACCGCGCCCCGCGGCACGACCCCGTCGGCGCGAACCGTCGGGACGGTGGAAATACGAAGTTCCTCCTGCCCGACGAAACTTTCGGGGTGTGCCTTGATACGCTCCTGAAGCCTTTCCAATTCGGCGGAGGAAAGCCGACTGCCATACTGGGTTTGAAAGTCGTGGTGGTGTCCAACAGACTTGATCACCATTTTGCTGAGATTCGCCGTGACATGGGACAGGGCTTTCGAGGTTCCGCACCACCAGGTCGCTACGGGCGAAAGCTCCAATTCTTCATCGAGGAAAGCCCGGCAAAGTTTCGGTAAATAGGGATAGAATCCGGGAGACTGAAGGACTTCCGAACCGGGATGGCTCGCGAGACTGACACGCCCCATCCGCATCACTTCGAAAATACCTGAAATACCTCCGCCTCCCCGAATCTCCGACTCCAGCGCATCGATGCGTTTACCCGACATGAGCTTCCAAATGACGTCGACCGGAACGAGTCCCTTCAGGGTTTTAATCCAGACCTCACCGCCCCGGACGGTTAAATCGGCAGGATGAACACGGAGGACGCCGCAATAGTTTGCGAGGAAACTGGCCTCAGAATCCTCATTCTGAGACGACGGGTCCAGAATCACGACCAGCGGATCTTCTTTCCCTCCGGGCGCCTGGCTAACCAGAAACTTAAACCAATCGATAAAAAACTGACCGATCTGTTCAACGCCGCAACGCCTGAAAAGACGCGGGAGCACTTTGTTGATCACGGTGCGATTCTCAAGGGCAAGCCCAAGCCCGAAAGGGCTGTCAAAGCGATCGTTGACGACAAAGGGATTCCCCACGGTATCACGGGCGATATCGAAGGCAGACATTCCCAGGCCAACGCGGTCACCACCGGGAGTCAGGTTGTGAAGGGAGCGAACAAATCCATTGTTTGCCAGAAGAATCTCCGCAGGAATCAATTTCTCAGACAGCATACGCTGCTCGCCGTAGGCATCTTTTAAGAGCGCCTCATAAAGACGAGTTCTCTGCGAAATGCCGGATTCGAGGGGTTTCCACTTTTCGGAGGAAATCAGCCAGGGTAAAGGGTCGAGCGACCAGCCCCCGTCCGTTTCCGATTCGACACTAACGGGCCGGTAGGCAAGCCCCCTTTCCCGCGAAATGCGGGTAGCGACAGCATCCCACTCGTCGAGAATACCAATGCCATGTCGCCCAATCGATTCGAAGAGACCGTCCCACTCAGGTACGATCTTCCCGTTGGAATCGAAAGCCTCGTCCCGGCGGTTCGGAAGTGGCGCGTATCCAAGAGAGGCCATCGAAACAGGGGATACGATACGATCCGAATAAGTCGTGCCTGACATTCGGCCACCTTACTCCATTTTCGTTGCTTGCAAGCTTAAGGTTTTCTGAGGTCAAGAGTGTGGGAAAACTCAGCGGAACGGCGTTCCACGAGGACTATTTTAACCGGAGCTCCCCCTTCGTGCTCTTCGACACGCGTCTGGACGAGTGGTTGAAGCACCGGATCAGTCTCGATAAATCCGGGAGTGTAGCCCTGTTCCCAGAATCGGGCGCGACGCCGCGACTCTGCTTCACGCGCATTCACGGGGAAGGTTTCGTGGCTTCGCCCACCGGGATGGCTCACGTAGTAAATGCAGCCGCCAAGCGATTTCCGGTTTCTCGTATCAACGATATCGATCACCAACTGAGTTTGTGCCGGAATCGAAGGATGCAACGCGGAAGGCGGATCCCAGGCTTTGAAGCGCACCCCGCCGATCCATTCCTCTTTTGTGGAACCCGGTGACATCGGAACCTGACGCCCGTTGCAAATCACCATATGACGCCCCTCGATCATTCCATTTACTTTTATCTGAATCCGCTCAACGGAGGAATCAACAAAGCGCGAGGTGCCCGAGCTGGTCGACTCTTCGCCGAGAACATTCCACGGCTCAAGCGCGCTTCGAACCTCCAGTTCCATTCCACCTTTCGTGACAAAGCCAAATCGGGGAAACCGGAACTCAAAGAACGGATCCAACCACGAGGCCTGAAAAGGAATCCCCGCGTCATTCAGCTCTTCACATACCTCGAGGAGATCTTCTTTTACATAGTGCGGAAGTAAATACCTGTCATGCAGAGTTGTCCCCCAACGAAT
The DNA here is from genome assembly GCA_029213065.1 of Verrucomicrobiales bacterium. Lineage (GTDB taxonomy): Bacteria > Verrucomicrobiota > Verrucomicrobiia > Verrucomicrobiales > DEV007 > Arctic95D-9. The sequence continues at coordinate 87,548 of JARGPH010000026.1, forward strand.
TGACTTACTCGTAAACGGCTCCTTCCAGAATCGGGCGATAAGAGAGCGAACGAGAAGGTTCTGCACCAGTGACATCTCGCGGTGCGGTGGCATTTCAAATCCCCGCAGCTCAAGAAGTCCCAGTTTTCCGGTGTTTGAGTCCGGCGAACAAAGTTTATCGATACAAATCTCGGCACGGTGCGTGTTTCCGGTGAGGTCGGTTAACAAGTTCCGCAAACTCCTATCGACCAGCCCCGGATTGTCGACGCCCTTGTGCAGGGTTTCGAGAGCAATATCGAGCTCGAAAAGTCTATCATCGCGGCCTTCATCAACGCGGGGAGCCTGACTGGTAGGCCCAATGAAAAGGCCGGAGAAAAGGTAGGAGAGGCCGGGGTGATGCTGCCAGTAGCCGATCAAGCTGGCAAGCAGTGAGGGACGCCGCAGAAACGGACTGTCAGCCGGGGTCGATGCGCCCATCACAATGTGATTGCCGCCACCGGTGCCGGTGTGGCGTCCGTCGATCATGAACTTCTCAGCACCAAGTCGGGCGAGACGTGCCTCTTCGTAGAGGGCGTTCGTATTCTCGACCATCTCACGCCACGATTTCGTGGGGTGGACATTCACTTCGATCACGCCGGGATCGGGAGTGACCTTGAGAGATTCGATCCGCGGATCAACGGGAGGCTCGTAGCCCTCGATGATCACCTCAATTGAAGTCCGCTCAGCGGCCAGCTCAATCGCGGCGAGCAGTTCGAGATAGTTTTCGAGAAAGGAAACCGGAGGGAAAAAGATATGGATACGACCTTCACGGCACTCCACCGTGAGCGCGGTTCGAGGGACCCACTCGTCGTCATTGAAGACCGGGCCGTTATTCAGGTAGGGATCGAGCGGATTGGGAGCGAGCTCAGGCCATTCAAGCTCCATCGGAGACCGGGGCTCAATGACATCGTCCTTCGTGGCGGCGCGAATCGAATCCAGTGGAATCCGGAATCCCATCGCGGAAGCTCCGGGAATCAGAAACAGCTTCCCGCGTTTGAACTCCCACTTGGCCCCTATCCAGCGCTTCGACTGTGGTTGCACATACATCGGCAGGATCGCACCGGACGGAATTGTGATGCCACGGGTTTCAAGCCGGGCAAGGGTCTTGACCTCCAGAGAAGCCTCTCCTTCCAAAGCCGTGGAGGGATCCTGACCTACCGGCAACGATGACGCTTTCCATCGGTAGTAGTCAAAATCCTCGTAGGCAGGCAGGACGCACTCGTCTGAGATCTGAAGAATCGAGGCGATCTCTTTGAGAAGCCTCTCTGGGTCGGCAAGGGTGTGTGATCCGGGTTTCAACGGGTCTGCCATCGTTGACGATGATCGCCAGATAGGATAGCCGTCCTTTCTCCAGAAAATACCGTAAGCCCAGCGCGGAACGGGCTCGCCGGGATACCATTTCCCCTCACCGATCCAAAGAAGTCCACCGGGAGCAAAACGATCCCGGAGACGATGAGTCAGATCCATTGCGCGTTCGCGCTTCGCGGGACTGTCAGCGGTGGTGTTCCACTCGTCCCCTTCCATATCATCAATTGAGACGAAAGTAGGTTCGCCACCCATGGTGAGTCGAACATCCCCCTCCACCAGCATCTCGTCGACCTTATCGCCCAGCGCATCAATCGAAGCCCATTCGTTTTCACTGTATGGGAGAGTGACACGGGGGTCTTCGTGAATCCGAGTGACCACGTTGGCAAAATCAAATTCAGATTCAGCAGGTTCGATTCCACCTTCGACCGGTGCCGCACTCGAAGGCTCCGGTGTGCACGCGAGAGGAATATGTCCCTCACTTGCCATCAGTCCTGAGGTGGGATCCAAGCCGACCCAACCTGCTCCGGGAAGAAAGACCTCGGTCCAGGCGTGAAGGTCGGTAAAGTCGGTCTCCGGTCCGCTCGGACCATCGAGACATTCTTCATCTGACGACAACTGAACGAGATAGCCGGAAACAAAGCGGGAGGCGATCCCGAGTTCTCGGAATACCTGACAAAGCAAATAGGCTGAGTCGCGGCAGGAACCGGACTTCAGAGTCAGCGTTTCCTCACAGGTCTGAACGCCGGGCTCCATCCGCAATTTGTAATCGATCAACTTTTCAAGGCGACCGTTAACCGCGACGAGGAAATCGTTGGTATTGACACCCTCCATCCCTTTGAACTCGGCAGCGAGTTCATCGACCTTCTCACTGTGATCGGAACGTTTCAGGTAAGGAGCCAGCTCCCCCTTCAACTCATCATCGTAGGTGAAAGGGTATTTTTCCGTGGATTCTTCGAGAAAGAAATCGAAAGGGTTGATCGCCGTCAGATCAGCAATCAAATCAACG
>JARGPH010000027.1:0-37077 GCA_029213065.1 Verrucomicrobiales bacterium
CCGAGGTCATTACCGGAGTCGATCTCGTTCGCTCTCAGATTCTCGTCGCGCAGGGTTTTGAACTCTTCGGCAAAGAAATCGACATGCCGGCTCAGGACGAGATCCCGAGAAACGGCTTTGCGGTCCAGGCGCGAATCACGACGGAAGATCCTGAGAATCAGTTCGCTCCCGATTACGGAAAAATTCTCAACTACCGCTCCGCCGCCGGATTTGGGATTCGTCTCGATGCCGGTGCCGGTGACGCCGGTTCGGTGATCACGCCGTATTATGATTCGATGCTCGTAAAGCTGACCGCATACGGCCCGCGTTTCGACGTCGCTCTCCAGCGGATGAACCGGGCCCTTCGCGAGTTCCGGATTCGCGGGGTGAAGACTAACATTCCCTTCATCGAGAACGTGATTCTCGATGAAACTTTCCGCTCCGGTAACGCGACGACCCGTCTCATTGATACCAATCCGGATCTCTTCAAGTTTCAGCCGCGCCGCGACCGGGCCACCAAGGTTCTCTCCTATCTCAGCGATATCACCGTGAACGGAAACAGCACTGCGAAGGGATTCCGCCTTCCCAGGCCGCTGCCCGCAGCACGCCTGCCTGAATTCGACGTTCGCGCCGAAATGAAGCCGGGCTCCCGCAACAAGCTCATCGAACTGGGACCGGAAAAATTCGCCGACTGGATTCGCGAGCAGAAGCCGCTTCTCATCACCGACACGACGATGCGTGATGCGCACCAGTCGCTCATCGCAACTCGGATGCGCTCCGTCGACATGCTCAATATCGCGAGCGCGGTCGCCCAGAATACGCCGAACCTTTTCAGCCTCGAAATGTGGGGTGGCGCGACTTTTGACACCTCGATGCGCTTCCTCAAGGAAAGCCCCTGGGATCGTCTCCGCCTCCTTCGCGAAAAGATTCCGAACATCTGTTTCCAGATGCTTTTCCGCGGCTCAAACGCGGTCGGTTATTCCAACTACCCCGACAACGTCGTCGCCGGCTTCGTGAAGCACGCCGCCGAATCGGGAATGGATATTTTCCGTATCTTCGATTCCCTCAACTACCTGCCGAACATGGAGGTTGCGATGGAAGCAGTTCGCAATCAGCCACACGCTATCTGTGAGGCGGCGGTCTGCTACACCGGTGATATCAACGATCCGAAGCGTGACAAGTATTCGCTGAAATACTACGTCGCCAAGGCGAAGGAGCTCGAAAAAATGGGTGCTCATATTCTCGCGATTAAGGACATGGCAGGACTCTGCCGCCCCTGGGCTGCGCCAAAACTTGTCAAAGCGCTCCGTGAAGAAGTCGGCATGCCGATCCACTTCCACACACATGACAGCTCCGGCATCAACGCCTCGTCCGTGCTCACCGCCGCCGACGCCGGAGTCGATATTGCCGATCTCGCTTTGGCATCGATGTCAGGGTCAACGAGTCAGCCGAATTTGAACTCCGTCTGCGCGGCCCTTCAGGGTCAGGAACGCGACCCGGGTATCGATCTCGACGCACTCAATGCGATGTCGGATTACTGGGAGGAAGTTCTCGAATTCTACGAGCCGTTCAACACTGCGCCACGCTCCGGTTCTGCCGAAGTCTACATTCACGAGATGCCCGGCGGCCAGTTCACCAACTTGAAAGAGCAGGCCAACGCGATGGGTCTCGGCCACCGCTGGCCCGAAATCGCCCGCACCTACGCGGAAGTGAATCAGCTTTTCGGAGACATCATCAAAGTGACTCCGAGCTCGAAAGTGGTCGGTGACATGTGCATGTTCCTCATCACTCGCGGGATCAAGTGCGATGAAATCAAGGACCTCACTCCGGGGTCACTCGACTTTCCCGAATCTGTCATCGACATGCTTTGGGGCGGATTGGGTCAGCCCGACGGCGGATGGCCGAAGGACGTGCAGCGCGCCGTTCTCGGTGATCGCGAGCCAACCACGAAACGCCCCGGCGAACTGGCCGCGCCGGTCGACCTCGAGGCAACCCGCGCTGAGCTCAGCGAGAAGCTCGGCCGTGCCGCCAGCGAAGACGATCTTTACAGCCACCTCATGTATCCGCAGGTGTTCGAAGACTTTGAGAAGTTCCTCAAGGAATACGACAACGTCTCCGGATTGCCGACGACCGCCTTCTTCTACGGCCTCTCCGTCAGCGAAGAGATCTCCGTTGAGATCGGAACCGGCAAAGTGCTTTTCATCAAACTGATCGGCATTAGCGAACCGGACTCCGACGGAGCGAGAAATGTTTTCTACGAACTCAACGGAATGCCGCGTGAGTCGCAGGTCATCGACAAATCACTCGCACCTAAGAATGCGGTGACGCGTCTCAAGGGCGACCCTGACAACCCGCTTCACGCGATTGCTCCCATGCCCGGAATGGTCACCGAGATCAATGCCGAAGTCGGAACGAAGGTGAAAGAAGGCGATGCCATCATCACCCTTGAAGCCATGAAGATGCTCACGACGATTTCAGCGACGACCGACGGCACCGTCACCGAGATTCATTTCAGCAAAGGCGATCCGGTGGAGACAGACGATCTCTTAGCGAAGCTGGAAGCGTAGACATCAGCGGATAAAAGACTGCCTTAAGCGCAGTCTTTTGCTTCCGCCTGATCCATCGGGCGATCTTCTTTCGGCACTTCCTTGAGCGGTCTCCCGCTCTTGAGAATGGCCTCTTTCTCGTCGACCTCCCAGTCATCGAGGACGCTGTCGTCGATGTGGACGTTGTCGCTCGAGGCCGCGTATTCAGGCCCTAACACTTCCACTACGGTGGGATTCCTCCGGGTGGAATTCTTTTTCGGGACGAGGTAGTTGTCGACGAGCTGACAGTGATCAAAATAACGGGGCACCGTCATGAGAAAGTCGTGCAATGCCTTGAGTCGGTAGTGCGGCACCGAGGCATACATGTGGTGTGGCAAATGGTAGTCCATCCCGAAGGGAAAAACCGCATAACGCACCGGCGCGACCATGCGGAACACGCGCGTGTTCGTGAGCCATCCTCGATCGCCATTCCCGTGCTGAACGAGCTGGCGCAGGATCATGAAGAAGGGAAAGGTCGTCAGAATCGCCCCATACCAGAGCATTGAAAAGTAGCGGAGCGCCATGAACTCTGACGTCATCTGGATGAACCCGAGCCCGGCGACAATGGCCCCGAAAGTAAAGGTCTGACCGACAAAGATCCAGCGCGGGTGGAAGACCGGCTTGATCCGCGCTTTTTCAAAAAACCGAACCGGGAGCATCGCGAGGGTCGCGCTGACAACAAGCCAGCCCGCCGCCGGGATCGCAATGACCTGCCACGCATCCCCCCACTTCTGGAGAGCGAAAACCGAAACGATGAGAAAGAAGAAAAAGCCGGTCACGAGTCGAGCCGGAATCTTCGTCCCCGCCCCATCGCTCGCGCGGTAGGGGCTCTCGCTGTGGCTCCCCACGGTGTTGTATCGCACCCGGGTGATGATGTAGCGAAAGAGTTCCACGAGGAAAACCTGACGCAGCATCATCCAGAGAAAATTCGTTTTCGCGATCGGAAAATCGAGCCAGTGCCCGCTGTCTTTCAGCAAGGCAAAATCCGGATCGCGCTTCGGGTCATTCACGAACTGGTGATGCGCGAGATGATAAAGTCGAAACTGATAGGTCGATGTCAGGATAGGAAACCCACAAAGCCAGTCCGAAGCCAACTCATTCAGCGTCCGGTTTTTAAAGAGGGTATGATGAACCGCCTCATGCAGAGCTCCGGCAAGCTGATGCTGCGACGCGCCGATCGTAAGAAGAGCCATCAGGAAAACGGGGATATTCCATGCGAAGGGAATGCCCCACTCAGCACGGAACTCGAAGAAGGTCACCGCGCTTAAAAGCGTCAGAGCAATAATACAGTATACCTTCCCGATGTGCAGGAAGTTGGTCCAGTTGTCTGTGACGGTGAATTCGCGCAACCGTGATTTCACCGCGGGATCTTTTCGAAGGGCCGCAGCAGCAGCCTCTTCCTCAAGGTGCGTATGCAAGGAAGTGTGGGGTATAAGGAGGGAGGGAAGTTGAGAGAACTCAACAAAGGTGGATTCAACGACAATCCTTTTGTTCTCGATGAAATGAGACAGAAAAATCTCCTGTTTCGTCACATCTATTTGCGAAAAGGCGACGTCACTTTCTAAGACGGAGCATTCCGGAAATCCTTAAGCGAAAATTCAAACCGTTCTGATACCCGCCCCGCAAAACACAAAATCCGGCGCCGCCAGGTGATGAACACGAGGCGACACCGGAGCTATTTTGTGCGTAACCGGGGGCGGTGAAAATGAAAGGAGCAATCAGCCCTCGTCAGCCACGAGCTGATCACGCCAGGTGCGGAGGGTTTCCATGAGGGTTCTGAACTCCTTCTTTGTGATACCCTTGGGAATGATCGCCGGCCCCGTGCTCATCGGTAACGTAAGCGAATTGGGATTCACCGCCGCGTGCTGACGACGGGGACCGGTTCCTTTTTTCGCAGGTCCGCACCCGCGGTTGGGACGGCCTTCCGTGGGGCGGCCTTCTCCGGGACCGGGGCGCCCGGGCTTGCCGCGACGCTCCGGCAGAACCGGTTCCAGTTCGAGATCGACTAGTGCGGCGAGTTGATTGTTCTCTTTGTAAATTCGGCTGGCGCGTTTCGCCCCCTGCTCAGTGAACCCGCGGGAAAGGAGGAGCTCCTTCACTTCACCACGGGAAGCATGCCTCGCCTGACGCCAGATCATGCGGAAACAGAGCGGAGACAAAGCAGCCTTCTGAAGAGGCTCGATTCTCGCCTCCTCCGTTTCCGCAGCGAGAATCTCGTGACCCACCGGGGAAATCATAACGCCGTCCCCGTCCTTACGAAGAAGATCATAGGCTCGCAGGGCGCCTATCGTCTTCACCGCGGCACCGTGAAAACTGGCATAGTCGAGCGCCTTGAGCATTTCAGGGCGCTTCAAGGGTTGAGCGGGATCGGATTGAGTGGCCTTGAGCTTGCGGAGCAAATCAACGGCTTCGTTCAGAGTGATAAAGGGGAATCGGGGGCTTCGGTTTTTCATGACGCCATTATCAGCGCTTAAATACACATAACAAGCTAAAATGTTATTTTTAGCTAAACAATCGAGCTTAATCGGTATTTACCTCAATTTGTTTAGCGGTCTTCAGGAGGACCAGAACCAACCCGGAAACCGCCACCGCTATGGCGATCCAGAGGATCCAGGGCTGGTTCAGACCCGGCCCTTCGACCGTTGGGAGCTTAAACGTAGGATTTTTTTCCGCTGCCCCCAATTCGAGACTGACCCGGTCAATTCCACCGGTGAATCCTGCCTCAATCGCGGCAACATCGTAGTCGGGTCGCTCTACCAGTTCACTTCCACCATACAAGAGCGAATAACTGGCCCCCGGGGCGACAAGGAAGCGTAACTCATAGATTTCCCCCACTCCGACAATCTCATCGATCGCAATGGGAGGGTTGTCACGATTGTGGACCAGAAGCCTGAAAAGATCACTCCGCTGCTCTGAAAAGGAGAGCGTTAAATTCTCGTCCTGAATTTCACCGAGATCATAGCGATGGATCACGCCCGTATGAATCGTTCTCCAGAGGTCCTCGTCCGAATTCACCGGAACCTGCACCTCGACACGTCGTTTAAAGTTCCGGTCGCTGCTCTGAAAAATGAGACTGTCGACGGGAACACGATCCCCTTGAAAGAGAACCTGTGTCACTTTTTCTTCAGGATCCTCCTTCACTTCAACGATCTCAAACGCTTCTGATCGAATCGAGAGCGTTTCCTCGCGCGGGGTTTCCGCGGTGTAGAAAGCGAACTCATCAATTCGAAACCGCCGGGTCTCGACCGTTTCCGATTGCTGGATCGTCGTTCCCGCTTCCGGTGAAATCGTGCGCGTCAGCTGCTTCACCGCGGATCGCTGTTTGTCGGTCGCGTTTGAGATTCGAACCAAAAATTCACGATAGCGATTCGATGGTAATTTGAGCGTAGTCCGCCGAAAATCGAGGAACACCTCATAATCAAAAATCAGCTTCTCAGAGACCAACTCCTCCAGCTCACCGTTTTCACCGACGCCACTAACCGAGACACTTTTCTGGAAATTTCGAAGCGGGGTCTTCAACTCCAGCAGGGCGGCATCATCTTCCCCCTCCCGCAGTTGAACCCGAATCTCAATGTCGCCATCCGGCTTCGGAGTGAACGAGAGCACCGTGGACGAAATCTTCATCGCCGAGCTTCCCGCGCGGACATCGGGAACCCTCTCAATCACAAAGGGAACCTCCACCTCTCGTCCCTCCTTCTCATGAAAAATCCGAAGATCCGCAAAGTGATCTCTCGTTCCTGAAAAAATATCACGATCCAGTTCAATCGCTCCGAGTCCCTCATTCAAGACCTTCGTCTCAAGAGGTCGACGGTATTCGAAGAGCTCCGTCTCAACCGCGTCTCCGGAGCTTACGCCTAAGGCGAACAATAATAAAATCGAGTAGGTTCGTTTCATGATTCTGCAGATTTAGCCGGGGCTGATTCAGAGAGATCCTCTTTTTCAAAGCGGTTTCGATATTTGAGGTAAAGGAACGATCCGGCAAGGACCACGACCCCGAGAATGATAAAGGCAACGATGCGATAAAGCTGATCCAGTCCCGCGAGGTCGACAAAGAACACCTTCAGAATCACTCCCCCGAGAAGCAGCAGCCCCATTCCCCGCATTGAAGATTTCCGCTTCGATATCCCCGTGAGCAAGAGCACCAGGGCGAAGACCGACCAGAAGATTGAGATCCCCCCCATGCGGAACCGTGGGAGGTAGTGGGAAAGTGCCGTCCAGATTTCGAGACTTGAGTAAAGGAAGACCGCGGCAAGTGCGGTGTAGGCGAACACTCTCCCCATACGCGGACGACCATGTCGTCCCGCCATGAACCGCCAGACGACGAGGAGATAGCCTATCAAAGCCCCATAATCGAGGAATCGCATGAGCCCGCCGGAAAGAAACGACTCATCACGGAACGCGAGCTTGTAGCCGTAGCTCCAGCTCGAGAAGTCGACGAAGAGGACCTTGATCACGAGAGCGACGGAGAGGATCCAGAAGAACGCCGTCGCGAGCGTTTCCCGGTTGGCAATCAGCTCGCGCAGGAGTATCGCGGCGAAGCCGATCCAGACGAGGGTGAGCCCCGGCTGGACAAACGGCTCGAAGAAATGATCGGCGGTGTGAAACACCTCCATGTTGAGATAGATAAAACCAAGCGCGAGAACGATCCAGAAACTGAAGCGGCTCAACCGCGACTGCCCGAACCAGGGGACCACGTCATTTTTCTCACCGACAACCCAGCGCCCCTTCGAATCGTCTCCGCGCCCGAAGAGAAAACCGGCCGCGAAGAAGGAGGCAATCGGCACTCCCAGAACCATGAGTCGCTCCACGAAATCGATGGCATAGTCCTTACCGCTCAGGTTTGCACGAATCCCCCCGAATTGATCGGAGAGATCGAAAATCGCGAACCGTGCCAGAACAATCAGATAGAGGACGTAGGCCAACTGCCGGAGAAAGACGCTGCTGATCTTCGAAGCAATCCACAACATTACGAAGGCCTGGATTGCCCAACTGACATTCACCCAACCATCCGAGAGCACCAGCGGCAGAGTGATCGCAACGAAGAAGGCTGCGAGTCCGAGAAAACTCATGAGCAACCCGCGATCGAGAATCCCGCGCTTCATGAAAAAGTAGACGTGCCCGACATAGAAGATCGCGAGAGCAATCGTCACGATCGCCACCGCCTCCTTCTGAAAGGTCTCGTTCATGTAATGAGCGGCGAAGCCAAGAAAGACTCCGGCATTCACGAAGAGAAAGAGAATCTCGAGCAGGGTCGATTTCTTCCGGTTAATAAAGTGATAGAGAAAGGTCACCGTGGAAAAGAGGACAAAGAAGGCGACGAGAAACGGCATGAACTCCCAGAAGCGCTCCGGCCCGAAGCCTTGATCCGTCGCCTTCCCGACAAGTGCATAGGTGCAGATAAAGCTGAGATAATGAAGAATGCGCCACTCCTTTTTCCTCGCCATAAAGAACACCCCGACGCCTAACAGAAGCAGATAGGCAAAGAGCATCACAACACTCGGCGAGCTCGTTTCAATCATCATCGGGGTGAGGTAACCGCCCAGAATTCCAAGAACCGCGACAAGGAGAGAATTGAAGCGCAGCGCAATCACCCCGGCGACAAGCGTGACTAGACACATGAGACCGTATGTCGGTAACGGCCCGACGAGTCCTTCCTGATAGGCTGCAAAGAAGCTTAAATAAAGCGCAGAGATTCCCGCCCCGGCGAGTCCCTGACCAAGCAACCCATAGCGCCCGTTAAAGAGGCGCAACCCGACGACCAACAACCCGGTCGCAACGACCGAGGCGATCGCAACCCTGCCCTGATCAATCGAGTATTTCAGAAAAAAGCCGATTCCGATCACGAGAATGAGAACTCCCAACCGGAGGAGCCAGGTCGTCGCGACGGCGAACTCCATCGTGACGTTGGCAGGACGATGTTCCTCGCCGACAACGATCCAGTTCCAGAGTTTACTGATCACCTCTTTCGCCGCTGACTCAAATTTTCCAGGCTCGCTCTCAACGGCAGCCGTCGCCGGAGCCGGTTTCGCTACCGTTCCGGCGACGGCCTGTTTCGGAGGCAGTGGTGGAGGGGAAGCCCCTTCATAGACCGGCTCCAACTTCTCTTCCTGCGCCTCTACCGCCCCAGTGGTGGATTCGGAGATCTCTATTTCCGCTTTCTGAACCGGTTCAGATGCCGATGTCTCCGCGACCGGCGCTGCCACCGCTTCCGTTTCGCTTTCACCGGTTTCTCTCAATGGCTCAGCTCGATCGCGTTTCATCGAGGAGCGAACCAGCGCCGACATTTTCGAGACATCGTATTTGAGATCATCGACCTTTTTCTGCATCTCACCGACTCGCGAGACGAGGGTGGATACGAGAATCAAAATGAGGACGGCAATTAGCAGGACAAGCAGCTCCATAGACAAAACAAGTTCAGTTCGCCACCAAGATACGCAGAAACCACCGTCGCGGTCGAATCGATATAATTACGAAAATCATCGATCAAATCGATATTCAACGGGGCACTATTGAGGTGAATTGAACCGCCAACGAGCCGATAGGTGACCTCATGTCGAATCTGAAACGTAACGGAAAATTACGATGGTCGCCCAGCTACCTGAGAAACCGGGGACAACTGACCCGCGCGCAGAAGCGGGCCCAGCGCGACTTGTGGCCTTTTTACGGGATACCTTTTCGATTCGACGAAGTGATCGATCCGACTGATCATTTTCCCTGCGCCGGCGAACCGCTCATCGTCGAAATCGGATTCGGAATGGGAGACCATTTGATCGCACTGGCGGAGGCATTGCCAAGGCGCAACCTCCTCGGAATCGAAGTGCACCGTCCCGGTATCGCCGCCGCGATGGCAAAAGCCCACGTCGCAGGAGTCGAAAACCTTCGCGTGATGCGGGGCGACGCGCGGCTTGTCCTGACAGATCACTTTGAATCAGAAATCGCCGATACGGTCCTCATACAGTTTCCCGATCCGTGGCCTCACCCGGGCGATGCGCACCGGCGTCTCGTCCAGCCGGGAATGGTCGCGGTAATCCGGGAGCGCCTGCAGAAAAACGGACACCTTCTCATCACCACTGACGTAGAAGTCTATGCGGACCACTGCAGAGATATTGTTTTGTCATCTCCGGGCTGGAAAGAGGTCGACGACTCAGCATTCAGCCGGCATCGAATCATCACTCAATACGAACGCAAAGCCATCAACGAAGGGCGATCCATCCACGAACTGAAATTTCAAAAAGCGTAACTCGTTTGTAAGTAGCCGCAGCTCCGGAAAGTCACAACAATGTTCACTTGTTTGTGGTTTTGAAGGAAACCGTTCCTGTAGTAGACTACGCTGAATCCGCCACCTCTTCACCACCGTGCCTTTTCGACGTAAATTACATACCCTGCTGGTTCTCCTCGTCGGGGTCAGTTGCGGTTTGCTGCTCTGGATGAGCCTTCGCAAGGCGAGCCGGCTTGCCTTTGGATTGATTCAGGAAAAGGTACTCTCGGTGGTCGTGAGCACTGCGCCGCGAGTCGACGGCGACAAGGTGGCTCAACTGACTTCTCCCGATCAGGATTTATCCCCGCTCTACATCGAAGTGCGGGACAAACTTCGCGAGGTGCGTGATGCCAACGGGGAGGGCGCGCTCCCGATTCGCTTTATCTACCTGATTCGCCCGCTTGAGAACGGCGATTGGGAGTACGTCGTTGATGCCGAGGAAAAAGGAGAGGATCGATCATCTCTGGGCGACCTTGTTGAGTTTGAAAGCGAACTTGAGAAGCCGCCCCTCAACACGGCCCGAGTCGACGAAGCCTACGCTCGCGATTCTTTCGGAACCTGGCTCTCGGCCTTTGCCCCTGTGACAGATTCAACCGGTAAAACGGTCGCCGTCCTTGGTGCCGACATCGAATCCCACCGGATCGAAGTGCTTCTGAAACAACTCCTCGTCGGTGACCTCATTGCAATGCTCATTTCTCTCTGCATGGCAACGGCAGTCGCCGCCTGGCTCGCCAGAAAAGTGACCCTCCCTCTGACTGAGCTCCGCGACTTCGTGAGACGTATCGAGCGGGGCAATCTTTCCTCCCGCCTCGAGGTAAAGAGCAACGATGAATTCGGTGAACTCGCTAAAGCCATCAACCAGATGGCGGAGGGTCTCGAAGAACGGGAATCCCTCAAGGGCGCGCTGGTCGACTATGTGCGCTCGCAGGCGGCGGATACAAAACTGAAGCGAACGGACGATGAGCAAAACGTAAATCGCGAGATCACGGTTCTCGTTGCTGATCTCGTCGGATTCAGCCAGCTCACCTCGCTGTTGGGAAGTGAAAGGGTCTTCGCACTCTTGAATGAATACTTCTCCACGATGATCGATGTGATTCTCCGCCACCGCGGATCGCTGGAAAAGTCGTCTGACGAAAGCGTCATCGCTGTCTTCGGATTGAACTCCGAAGACTCCCACCAGGCACGACATGCTGTCGAGACAGCGCTGGCGATGCAACAGGCGCTGAACAAGCTGCTGAAGGAGTGGAAAATCAAAACGAACAAACCGATCTTCCTCGAAATCGGAATTTCGACCAGCCCGCTACTCTGCCCTGTCGATCAGCTCGACTGCGATTCAGTGCGCCTCGTCATCGACCAAGCCAGCACGGCTAAGACAGTGGGACTGAAACACGGCAATCGGCTCACCGTCGCGGAAACCACTGCAAAAAAACTTCAACGCGCCTTCCCTCTCGAAGTGGTTGAGAAGGAACCAGGCCTGGGCGACGAGACTTTCTTCCGCGTCGACATGCCGATGCTGACGAATGCCTGATAGAAGACGATAGACTCAGACCTTCATCGAAGCGCGCGTCACCCGCATGACATTGCCACCGATGATCTTGCGAATCTCGTCATCCGAGTAGCCACGCATCACAAGCCCGACGGTAAAGAGCGGCCAGTTTGTCCAGGCAACGCTGTCCGCCATTGCCGAGGTGCGTTTGAAATCATCTTTCGGCCAGAGAGAACGAAAATCCTCTCTCTTACGCCCTCTCAGATTCGCGACTGCCGCTTTCTTGTTTTCCGCCGATGCGTTCTGAGAATTGTAGCCCATGTCGGTTCCGATCGCGACATACTCAGGGCCGAACTTTTTAGCAATGTAATCAATGTGATCGATCAGCACATTGATGTTCCCCGCGCCCCGGAGATACCACGGAATACAGCAGATCCCGACAAAACCATCCGTGTCCGCAATCGCCTTGACGACTTCATCCGGCTTGCTTCGAAAATGAGGGTAGACTCCACCGGCGACCGTGTGACTGGCGACACAGGGAAGTTCGGACATTTGCGCCGCCTCAAGACTCGTCTGCCAGCCCGAATGCGAACAGTCAGGGATCACCCCGATCCGATTCATTTCTCTCACCACCTCGCGACCGAAATCACTCAGCCCTGCATTGGCAGGTTCGCCGCAGCCATCACCAATCATGTTCCGACGCTGATAGGTGAGATGCATCATGCGGATTCCCAGCTGATAGAATACCCGGATATACCGCAGCTCATCCTCAACCGACACCCACTGCTGGGTCAGAGGCGCCCCGTTTCCGGTGAAGTAAAAACAATGCCGGCCCTCTTTCTTCGCGGTGACCACATCGTCAGGCGTGACGGCCTTCGGCGAAAATTCCGGCAACATGTCTGAGGCATAGGTGAAGTTGGAGAGCCGCTTGATCAGTTTCAACGGGTCCTGCCCCTCTTCACCGGCATTTTGAAACACGCAGGTTACGCCCGAGGCACGCCATGCCGATTCGTATTCAATGCGCTCAGCCTCGTCCGTGACATACCGGGTCATCGTCATTTGCTCGCGCATGTCCTTCAGTTCGATCGCGGAAGCCCCTGACAAAGCGGCTCTTTTAATCGCCTCCCCGTCAATCGCGGCACGGGGAGCAAAGCCGTAGGAATCAAATACGAGCGCGTCGGCATGCAGTTCGAGACCGCGCTGCAGCTCGGACGCCGAGGGTTTGAGATCATTCAGCGCCACCTCACGACAACGCTGAATCTGTGGATTCAAGTTTTCCGTGATGGCACCGAGGGCATTTGCCGCGGCATCCACTCCGGCACTCTGATCCTGAGCCACTGCTTTTCCCGCGGCAGCTCCCGCCAGCGCCAGTGACCCTGCTCCCAATAATTCACGTCGATCCATCGTGGAACGGTAGCAAGATCGCTCATCCGCGGGCAACTGCCTTCAAGACCTCATCACGTTAGCGAAATACGGGAAAACGAACACGCTGGAGGGAGCGGTTTTCCCTACGCAAAAGCAAATATTCGGAAAATTCAGATTATAAATAACAAATTATTGATAATTTCCATAACATGAATACATTGGAACACCTCCTATGAAAACACACTTCCAACGCGAAGGACGTTTTTCCCGATTGTCTGCCTTCCGGCCCCTGTTTGTATGGGGTCTCCTCTGCCTTTCGGGATTCACGCTACTCGCCAATTACGTCAATACTCCGGGTCCTCAGACGCTTCCTGATGAGTCTGTTACGGGCGATCCTGCCTCGACGGATGGTGGCGCACAGGTGTTCATGTTCATCCATCCAAAGTGCCCGTGCAGCAAGGCCAGTCTCACGGAGCTGCAGGAGGTCGTCCAACGCGCCAGCGGACACATCGGGGAGCTGCGATTTTATGTCACCGTTTCCGACCCGGAAAGCTCCGGAAACTGGAGAGAGGAAGGTCTCATTCGTCAGCTCCAGAGCTGGGGAGGCAATTCCTCGGTCTATTTTGACAGCGATGGAGAAACGGCGCGGCGCTATGGTGCCCTGACGTCGGGTCACGTCGTGGCTTTCGATGCGAATGGAGAGCAGATTTTTACAGGAGGCATCACCGGAAGCCGGGGCCACCGGGGTGACAACCGGGGGCGTCGCGAGCTCGTCAGCGCACTGACAGATCATCAGGACCGGTCTGCCTCGTCACTGGTTTTCGGCTGCCAAATTCAATCCTTCGAAGAAGCACTCTAACTTGTTTTCCATGAACATCGGAGTATTCCAGGCATTCCAACCTTCAAACGACGAAATCGATGTTCGATTTCAATGGGAACTCAATCAGTTCCGCCAGATTCACAATCAGCTCTTCGCGTGGATTCTGCCGATTCAGTGGATCGCCTGCATCATTCTCGCAGCAATCGTATCCCCGCTTAACTGGAAAGGAGACGTTTCAACTCTGCATCCCCACCTCCTTGCCACCATTTTTCTGGGAGGACTCGTCTCACTCTACCCCGTATATCTTGCCAAAAAACACAGTAGAGACGCCTCGACGCGGTATGCCGTAGCGATCGCGCAAATGCTGATGTCAGGCCTCTTGGTCCACCTTTGCGGAGGGCGCATCGAAGCGCACTTTCATATCTTCGCCTCTCTTGCATTGCTGGCCTTTTACCGCGACAACAAACTCCTCTGGTTCTCCGCTGCGGTCATTGCTGCAGACCACCTCGTCCGCGGCATTTTCTGGCCCCGGTCAGTCTTTGGAGTCGACGAAGCATTGCCGGTGCTTCGCGCTTTGGAACACCTCGCATGGGTCTCACTGGAAGTTATTGCGCTGAGCTTCTCCAATCGACGCAGTCATCGGGAGATGCAGGGAATCGTCAGCAGGCAGATCGTTCTTGAGAATACCGAAACCGTTCTCGAGCATCAGGTGGCAAACCGGACGAGAGAATTGCGTGAGAGCGAACAGAAGGCTCGCAAGCGTTTCGATAATGCGCCCATCGGTATGTATCACTGCGACAGCGCTGGAAAATTACTGAGCGTCAACCCGGCGATGGCGAACCTGCTGGGTTATAAATCCGGCGACGAAATGCTGGAAGAAGTCGAAACCCTCGACCAAATCCAGTGCCGCGAATCAACGACGACAGAGAGCTGGCTCGAAGCGGTCCTCGAAAATCGGGGTTACCGACACCGGGATTCTCAGTGGAGGCACCGGAACGGCACTGCCATCCCCATTCGTGAATCGACGAAAGTAATGCCCGCGAAAGACGGGAACCGTCAGGAGATTGAAGGAATCGTCGAGGATCTCACCGAATTGAGAGAACTGGAGGAACGCTATCTTCACTCCGGGAAAGTGCAGGCGATCGGCCAGCTCACCACCGGGATCGCTCACGATTTCAATACCTTCCTCACATCCATCGTCGGCTTCTCCGATCTCATCATCGAATGCCCCGATACACCGGAAAGTATTCGCGACCGGGTGAAGGACATTCACACTTCTGCGGGACGTGCAACGCGACTCACCTCTCAACTTCTTGCGTTCAGCAAAAAGCAGACTTTCCAACCCGAGGCTTTTCAACTTCCCGCCTCGGTGGAGAACATGAAGGGGCTTCTCCAGCATCTCGTGGGAGACTCAATCGCTATCCAACTCAAAACCCCGGAGAGCGCGGAAGCCGTCTACGCTGATCCCCTGCAGATTGAGCAGGTCATACTGAATCTCGCCGCCAACGCGCGTGACGCCATGCCTGAGGGAGGCGAGATTACGATCGAAATCGGGGAAACCACTCTCAGCGAAGGGTTCATGTCCTACTGCGGCGAAGCCACCCCGGGAACTTACGTTTCGATGTCAGTGAGCGACACAGGCGGCGGAATCACTGAAGAGGTCCGAAAGCAGATCTTCGACCCTTTCTTCACCACCAAGGGGACCTCCGGAACCGGACTGGGACTCGCCACCTCCATCGGCATCATCAAGCAATCAGGGGGGCATATCACCCTCGACAGCGAGTCACAGAATGGATGCACCTTTCGGGTCTACCTTCCCACATCGGAGAATCACTCACTCAAAGTAAGGCCGACCGGTCTATGCTCAGACACAGAAACGAACTGCCAATCGCCCTCCAACAGCGTCCGTAGAATCCTCTTTGCCGAGGACGAGATGATGGCACGTAAGCTGGGCGTTCTCGCGCTCTCCTCCCTCGGCTATCAAGTGGTCGAGGCCGCCAACGGAGCTGATGCTCTTGAAAAATTTCTCACTCAGAAAGACGACGGAAAATTCGAACTGGTCATCACCGATATCATGATGCCGGTCATGGACGGAATGGAACTGGCAGAGCGGATCTCCGGAATCTCACCCGACACGCCCATCATTTACACTTCGGGATACACGAACGAAGCCATCGCCAGCACCGACGAGCTGAAGGAGGGCCACCATTTTCTCCAGAAGCCCTACCCTATCAAACTCCTCGGCAGCAAGATCACTGAGGCTCTCAACCTTTCGGTGGCCTGAGGGACGCCCGCCCTCCGGAATCGGCCGCGAAGAGACCGGAAGCACCACCCGGCAGGGAGAGATTCATTTTCCTTATGCGGATCTAGAAGATTGACATCGGAGGCGGGAACCAGAACCGTGACGCAAATTATTTGCACCTGATAAATCATGGCATCACAACCGATACTGGACCTCACTACCATCAACCCCGAAGACGTCGCTGTCACCAAAGACGAGATTCTTGCTCTAAACGCTCAACGCGATGAGTTCGAACAGGTCGACAAGTTGATCTCCATCGATCTCGAGGAAGGTCTTGCCGTGGGAATCAAAACCCAGAAGTCCGACGAATTCTGGACAAGAGGCCACATCCCCGGTCGCCCCATCATGCCGGGTGTTCTCATGATCGAAATGGCCGCTCAAATCAGCTCCGTGATCTACCATCTCAAGTTCGAAACCAACGGGACCAAATTCTTCGGCTTCGGCGGGGTGAACAATGTCAAATTCCGCGGAAGCGTTGAGCCGGGCGCTGATTTAATCATGGTCGTGAAGGCGAAAAAATTGCGCTCAAGAATGGCCATCTTTGAAGCCCAGGGCTTCGTCGACGGAACGATGGTCTTTGAAGGCGAGGTCACAGGGATTGTGATCTAATGTGTAGCTAACAAAAAAGGGAAGCCCGGCCATTCGACCAGACTTCCCTTTCCGAATGTCGCGCCTCTTTGCGGCCTCGTTCCTCCCGTGCCCCCCGGCGGAGGAACGCCTCAAGGCGTTCTCATTCGAAATTGGACGGAGTCAGGGAATCTTCACATCGACCGCCCCCGACAGAGGGATCAAGGCCGTGTTCGACGGGTCACTCGCGGAAGCTCCCTTCCCTTCGAAAGTCGCCGCAAAGTTCCCCTCCGCGTCGCATTTCGTGACCGTGATCGTCCCCGTCTTAAAAGTGATGGAGGGGTCGCTTTTGAGAAACCCCATAATGGAAAGCATCGCGCTGCGCTCACCCTCCGCCGGGGGCGTACCCGAAATCGGCACGAACCGGCCCGTCGGGCTGTCCCCGTCGTTCACCGTGTAATTAAGGCTGAAAACTTCGTCGTCCGGCCCCGCGAGGCGAATCCCCGCACCCGGCCCTGACGGAACCAGCTCGGTTCCCATTTTCTTAAACAGCTCCACCTCGACCTCTTCGTCACCGAAGTTCACCTTGAGACTGCCGTAGCGCTCTCCCTTCTTAACGGGTTTGTTTGCCGGAGCCAACTCGGGCGCCGGCCCCGATGGTTTTTCCACGGTCGAGGACGGGGCCTCACC
Organism: Verrucomicrobiales bacterium; assembly: GCA_029213065.1. Lineage (GTDB taxonomy): Bacteria > Verrucomicrobiota > Verrucomicrobiia > Verrucomicrobiales > DEV007 > Arctic95D-9. The sequence continues at coordinate 17,053 of JARGPH010000027.1, forward strand.
GGAACAGGCGGCAAGCAGAGCCGCGAACGAGAGAGCAATGAGATTTAATAGCGTGGTTTTCATCTTGATAAGGCTTGGGTTCACTTTTGTTAGAAAAAACTGAATCAGGGGCGGGCCACCGGATTGCCGTTGATCGCCGCAATGGCATCGATGTCAGCCCCGGGCCAGCGCCCGCTGGAACGCCCCTCGATGTCCGTCAGTTTCACGTAGAAATACTCCGTTCCCGGAGCGGCTTTGCCCTGCATGTCGATCGCATTTCTTCCCCCCTCGGTTTTTCCAACCTCGATCCAGGTTTGCCCGTCCGTCGAAACCTCAACCTTGACCGGTTCGGTGTCCTGACCGATTTCAAAAACGACGAGATCATCTCCCGGACCATCGACGAGAGAGTTGTCAGTGAACTTCCACACTGCGTTTCCTTTTTCCCCGAGGGTGAAAAATCCTGCGGTTTTGTGACGGGCATCAAAATCGGGTCGTCCCACCGCGAGGAGGGGATCAGCCGATGACTGGAGCGGCTTTTTGAAACCGAAATCATGGGAAACCGCCTTATCAACATAGGCCGCTCTTCCGAGGGCGAGCACTACCTCCTGCCCTGACGAATCGAGAAACGTCTCCGCTGCTCCTCCCGCCGGGGCAGCAGACGGGGCCTCTCCGCCGCCGACGACTTTTCCGTCAGGTCCGGTGACCAACCCGTTCGGCGCTGTAATCGTGAGGGTGTATTTCCCTCCCTCTCCCGGCTTCTCCGCAGCGACGAGAAGTTGGTAAGTACCGTCCTGGTCCTTGAAAATCTTTTTATTAATCCCCGTGGGGGAGCCCCCCTTTTTCGGGTACGCTTTCGAGGAAAAGACTCCTTCGCGATCGACCACGATCAACTGCCCGTCAAAATCGTGGGTCTGCACCAAACCGCCAAAGCTCTGCCCTGCCTTTACCTCAAACGAATAGGCATCATAGAGCGCCCCGTCTTCGAAGGTTTTATCACCGCTCTCGAGAACCCCTTCGATCGTCAATTTGCCAGGGGACGGCGACGCAGATCCCTTTTCAGCATCCTCAGGAGAGTTCCAATCGTCCCCCACCAGTGACCCGCCCGGCTTCAGAATCGCATCGACAATTTGCTTCGTGCTCCTGAAGCGGATGTGATACTTACCGGGAATATTCCTTTCCAGAGTGGAGACCCGGATTTCAAAAACCCCTCCCTCACCGGGATTGGCGCGCACTTCAATCGAAGCCGGTTCCGCGCCGCTCTCGATTTTGGTGCGGTCGCCTACCGCCCCGCGGGGCCGCTTGATCTCAAGCAATCCCTCCATGCCCAGTGACTGAATCGTGACCGTAAAGGATTGGTGCTCTTTCAACGCGATTTGATAGACATCGAGGGTCCGCCCGTCCTGAACCCGGTCACTTCCATCGAGTGTCTCGATGATATTCACCGATCCGACCTCAGCGTGAGCCGGTGCATTTAAAAACAGGGAAAGAGACAACAGGCAGATAGAAGAACGGAACTTTCTCATACCCCGAATAGACGATCCTTTTTTGGCTTTATGCGACAGATTCCGATTTTCCGCGAAATTTTAAGCATCCCGTTCACCGTCCTTTGAAACCACTGGTCCCGATACGATTTCGAGCCATAGCTGCATCCACTCGGCGACCTCGACCTGACGCGAACCGGCCGTCATTCCGAAAGCGATTTGATCGACGAAAGCCTGTGGCTCTTTCAGATCCAAATACAATTCATACTGACGACGATGCTCTCTCACTTCACCGCCAACACTTTCCCACCAGGACGCCATCGCGACATTCCGGAGACGTGAGACGCCGTGAAAACTTCGCAAGCCGGTCCTCCAGCCGTCGAACCAGAGAATTGAGAAAAGGAGACTCGCAAACCCTTTTCTCTGCCAGGGGTCTCCTATCGTGAAGGCCAGCTCTGCGCTGCTCGAATCACTGCGGTCCCGCCAGAACGAAGCAGCGCCGTACGCAGGAATCGCGCTATCCTCCTGCGGCAGAACCACCCAGGCAACATGGTCCCGACTGTCAGTGTTCGTCAACGACTCTGCCCGGGACTGGCTCATTTCGCCCGGCTTCTCCCAAAAGCGGTTCATCCGGGATTCTTCAGACAATAACGCATATCCCTGCCTGACCCGATCACGGTCAGCCGCCCCCAATGGACGGAGCGACACCTCGAAATCTCCGAGTGCCACCTCGAGTGGCGCGGAATCACGAAGTAGAGCAGCCTTCGCCGGCTCATCTTCTCTGCTGAAAACGTCACTCATGAATCATAAAGCGCCCGCAACAATGTCCGGCTCTTTCAATGACGCGCAAGCTTCCCCGCAACTTACGGGGATGAATCACCACTATTGAAAAAATGTGTCCCGGCATTCCTTTTTTCAATTTCCCTTATCCTCTCATTATCGCGTATGGTTCTCCCACCATGAGCTCCAGCACACTTCAGGAAACACTGATCAAAACCGGCAGAAGATTCAGTGACAAGCTGGCGCTCGCCGACTCCGGCGGAGCAAAGGTCACCTTCGGCGAAGCCCTCGCAAAGAGTATTTTTCTCACCGGAAGGCTCAAACCAATCTGGGAAGGGCAGGAAAAAGTGGGCATACTCGTTCCACCTTCCGTGGGTGGCGCCCTCGTCAACTGGGCGGCATTGCTCATGGGAAAAGTTCCCGTCAATCTCAACTACACCCTCTCGCAGGAAGGCATCATCTCCTGCATCGATCAGTGTGGTATCACCGATGTCGTCGCTTCAGAAAAGCTCATGAAGCGTCTGAATCTGGAATTGCCCGGACGTGTTCATCTTCTCGAAAAACTCGCCGCAAAACCCCGCTTGATCGAGAAACTGCGCGCCGGCTTTCTCGCTAAGGCGACATCGAACGAAGGCCTCCTGAAACGACTCGGAGGTGACAAAGTTAAGCCGGATGATCTCGCAACCGTGATCTTCAGCAGCGGGAGCACCGGAGAACCGAAAGGGGTCATGCTGAGCCATCACAATGTCATCACGAACGTGGGACAGGTGAGCGATGTTTACTCCTTCGTCGAGACGGATCGCATGCTCGGAGTTCTGCCCTTCTTTCACTCCTTCGGATTCATGGCCACCATCGCGGGGCCCGCAGTCTGTGGATTCGCATGCGCCTACCATTTCAATCCGATGGAGTCCAAAGTGATCGGCCCTCTTGCCGAAGAATTCGGGGTGACGATCATGATCGCGACGCCGACCTTCTTGAAATTCTACCTCCGCGGCTTCAAACCGGATCAACTCAAGACACTGCGCCTCGTAGTCGTGGGAGCGGAAAAACTTCCCCCGAAGGTCGCCGATGATTTCGAAGCCAAATTCGGATGCCGCCCCTTTGAAGCCTACGGATGCACCGAGTGCTCTCCCGGCGTTGCCCTCAATGGCCCCAACGCCAACCGGGAAGGTTCGATCGGCCGGGCTCTTCGCGACATCGAAATCAAAATCGTAAACCCGGAAACAGGTGAAGAACTCCCCGACGGCGAAGCGGGATTGCTCAGAGTCAAAGGTCCCAACGTCATGCACGGCTACCTCGGCATGGCCGAAAAGACCGACGAGGTTCTCAAAGACGGGTGGTACAACACCGGGGATATCGTACGCCGCGACGAAGATGGCTATCTCTGGATCGAAGGCCGACTGAGTCGTTTCAGCAAAATCGGAGGTGAAATGGTCCCACATGGAACCGTCGAGGACACCCTCAATGAGCTCGCAGGCGATGGCGAACGCTTCTTCCTCGTCACCGGTGTTCCCGATGAAAAGAAAGGGGAGCAAATCGTGGTCCTGCACGTCGCAAGCGAGGAACTCCTCAAGGAAGTGCTCGAAAAACTATCCGACGCCCCTCTCCCCAATCTCTGGAAGCCGAAAGCGAACCAGTTTCTCAAAATCGACGAAATGCCTTTCCTCGGCTCCGGCAAAATCGATCTAAAATCAGCTCAACGACTCGCAGAGGCCGAACATGCTTCGTAAGCCACCTGGAAAATTCGCGAAGTCGAATCAGTGAGCGGATGGAACGCTCCCACCGCGCCTTCCACCGGATGACAAAACCGTGTGGATCGGTTAGATTCCTGAGGAGGCATCCATGAATACCGAACGTATCAAGCGACTTCAAGATCCGGCTGTTTTCCCGACAGGGTCGGGAGAAGTTGAGGTTTTGCAGACGCATCTTTCGGTGGTCTGCCTCGCTGGTGATTCCGCGTTCAAATTCAAGAAACCGATTCGCCTGCCCTTTGCTGATTTTTCAACACTCGAAAAGCGAGAGCACTTTTGCGAAGAGGAACTCCGCTTGAATCGACGACTCTGTCCGGAGATCTATGAAGAAGTCGTCCCTTTGCGCCGCGAGGAGGACGGCACTCTCCGAATCGGACCGGGAGAAGGAAAGGTCATCGACTACGCCGTGAAAATGCGCCGACTGCCGGCGGAGCGCATGCTCGACGTAATGTTGCAGGCCAACACGGTTGGCGTGGCGGATCTCGAGGAGATCGCGCAACGGATGACGCGCTTTCATCACGATGCCGCGCGGGAACCGGAAACGACGAAGAAAGGAGATCCCGACCGGCTCCGGGGATTTGCGATCGCCAATTTTGAAGAGACACGGCCGGCGGTCGGTAGGATTTTTCCGGCACGACTCCATGCGAGTCTCGAAAAACGAGCGAAGAAAGATTTCGAACGCTGCTTGCCGGTGCTCCGCGAACGGGCGGACAGTGGACACGTCATCGACGGGCACGGCGACCTCCATGCGCGAAATATCTGTCTCACTGACCCCGTCGCAATCTATGACTGCATTGAGTTCAATCCGGAATTTCGCTGCAGCGATGTCGCGACCGAGCACGCCTTCCTCATCATGGACCTGCGTTTTCGGGGGCACCCTGAACTGGCCGCCTCCTATTTTGATGCGGTTGAAGCGGCAACCGGAGACAGGGAGATGCGCAGCATTATGCCAATGCTAGTGCGATACCGCGCCATGGTGAGAGCAAAAGTTTCCGCCATTGCCGCAGGCGAAAATGAACTCTCCGAATCACAACGTGAAGAGGCTGCCGACACGGCGCGACGATACCTGCGCCTCGCTGCAGTCTCCGCAATCGAAGAGGACGGCCCCGCCTGGCTGATCTTCTGTGGGCTTCCGGCATCGGGAAAATCCAGTATTGCGAAGGCCCTCGCCAACGCCTCCGGCGGAACGTGGCCGGTATTTTCCAGCGATCAGATTCGCAAGGAACTGGCAGGCATTCCCTCCACCGACCCGCTACCGGAATCATTCTACTCTCCGGAGTTCTCACGCCGCACCTACGACGAAATGCGTTCGCGCGCCACGGGAGCTGCGGATAAGTCGCGCATCGTCATACTCGATGCCAATTTCCGGGGACGTGAGGAGAGAGCACTTGCGCGGGAAGCGGCGGAGGCAGCCGGAGCACGTCTCGTTATTTTCAGGGTCGATACCGATGAGGAAACCGTGATCGCACGACTCGACCGCAGAGCGATCAATCCCGACGCCGAAAGCGACGCAGACGAAGCCGTCTATCAAAAACTGAAATCTGCCTGCGAACCACCTGAGCCTGCGGAAGCGGATCGCCTCATCACCGTGTCGGGGGCAACCGAAGCCACCGAAGCAGCAGACGAACTGCTCGCATCGATGCTGTAGATCTGTTCGAGAATATCACTCACCCTGAACGCTTTCGCCGCCTGTCGCTGTTGCGAGTTCCTCGAGAAGACTTTGTGCCGCACCTGTGGCATCGAGATCAACCGTGTTGATCGGAATTCCCCGGCTCGCAATCTCGGCGAGAATCGCGGTGTGATTGCCACCCGTGGCCGCCCCGTCAGAAAGGAAAATGATCTGATCCGGAGTGGAGGTAAAAAGGGAGGCGCCGGTAAGGGCTACCTCGTAGTTAGTTCCCAGCCCCGACCAGGTGGCCAGTGCATTCAGAGAGTCGATGACCGTTCTCTTTTTGCCGGGGGAGGCGGGAACCAGTTTGTAGGAACCATTTGCTGACGCATGTGCACCGGAAAAGTAGAGCACACCAAACTTCTGGTTCGCACTGAGGCTGTTGATCGCATTGATCGTTGTATTGACTGTCTCGCTGAGGCGGGTGCCACCGGCGAAAGGTTGATTCATTGAAGTCGAAACATCGATGACGAACAGGATGTCACCACCCAAAGGCAGACCGAAGAAATCAGGCGGACCGTCGTCCTCGACAGTGATATTCACAAACCCAAAGGTCCGCCCGCCTTCCGGGTCGGCGACCGTGTAGCGAAATGAATCCGGACCCGAATACCCCGTGCCCGGCGTGTATACAAAATTCCCGCTGGAGCTTATCGTGACCGTGCCGTGGCTCGGGTTTTCATTAGCCTCGACGAAGAGGGGATCATCACCGTGATCCCAGTCGTTGCTCAGTACATTTCCGCTCACCGGCGTATCCACAGTCGTTGTGATCGATTCGTTTTCGACCACTGGCTTCGCGTTGGCCGTAATGTTAACCGTCGCGGTATCGAATCCTCCTCTTCCATCACTGATTGTGTAGGTGAAAGAGTCCTTACCATCGATAAAGGTGGGACTGGAAGTGAAGAGCGGATTCCCGGTTTCGTCAATCGTGACCGTTCCGTGAGCACCATCAGTGACTGACGTAACCGTGATGGTGTCTCCATCGACATCCCAATCATTCACAAGAACCGTCGTGGTGAAAACCGGGGTGGTCCCGGTGTAGGTGTAGGTCCAACTGTAGCCGTTGCCACCCGCGTGTGGGGGCGTATTTCCCGACCCGATCGCTTCCGCGACCGAAGTGCTGTCCAGATAATAGGGAGCCGTGGAAACGGTGTAAGCCTCGATCATGACACCAAAAGGATAATCCCCGGACCTCACCGAAAAACTACCTCCGGCAGAGGTCAGCCAGGAACCGCCGTTAAGCCGGTAATCGACCCGCGAGACTGCAGAGTCGTTGGGGTTGACCAGTCTCACATTGATCGTTTCGACGGTTGAATAATTGAAAGCATCGCTGCTCAAATTGATCATCGGGGGAAGCAAGGTGGCCGGGCTGGCACCATAGGTTCCATCCGTAACACCACTGGAAATGTAGTCGTCGTTTGTAGACACTGCCTGAGCTTTGAGAATGCTGCCGGGAGCGATCGCCACGGTACCGCCCCTGAATTCATTCCAATCACCGTAATCGATTGAATAATACAACTCGGACACAGCGGACGAATTGGGATTGGTGATCGCCAACGGAAGGGAGAAATCAGTAATAGGATAGGTCCCCGGAGGAACAGAGAAAGTGGGCGGACTCAAAGGAATTGTTGGCCGCGTTGGAATGACTGGAGCTGAAACTGGAGCCGGGCTGGTGTTCGCTACGGGTACCGTCGCAACCACAGTGGGTCCGAGTGCTTTCGGTACTGGAACATCCTCGTAATCCCAGATCCATTTTGATTCCGTGGCATAATCCAAAATCGATTCCCGTGATTCCCCGGAGTCAGCCTCCTGCGACTCGGTGTAATCATCACTGATCTGAAAGCCCTTGACTCCGGGGGGGCCGGAGGTGGCCGAAACAAACTTACTCGTCGAAGCTTTCCAGTAGATTCGCTCCATATCCGTGGCGGCTTCCTCAGCGGTCTGCATGAGCGGTTCATAGCGCGGATCAAGAAAATGTCCCGCGAGGCCGATGATTTGTTTGGCGCTCTCACCCGATGCCCGCGCTTTGAGTTTAGTCAAAACTCGATCGAGGGATTCGTCACCTTCAAAACTGCCGCCAAAGGTGAGGTAAGCGCCCACGGCAGAGTTCATGACATTCAGGTCGTTGCCTATTTTGGTTTTCGAAGCAGCCGAAGAAACATCCCGAATTCCAACCATGGCAACTCCCGCCAGGATTCCGAGAACGGAAACCACCATCAGCACTTCAACCAGACTGAGAGCTGATTGAAATCGATTTTGAAAGCATTGCTGTTTCATGGCACCAAGCCAAAAATGATACGGGAAATGCTATAAATACCATAATTATTAATACCAACCAAGTTAAAAAGATGTAATTCAGGTATACTTTAAACATGGCCAACCCTCTCAAATTCCGGCTTCCGCCCGCAATCGACCTTCAAAAGATACCGGCAAATTTCGAGGGTCTGTCTCAAATCGCGCGACGGTGGCACGGTCCAGCACTCCGATGAATCTGAGGGTTTCGACCGCTTTACCCACACCCGAATCGATGCGCGGTGCTACACAAAAGGAACCGGCAACATCGGCACAGAGCTTATACAAGTGATGAATCATGCCTCTTGAAATTAGGGCCACTGAACGGATTTTATGGTTGTAGATTCAGCTCTGCCTATTCTTTCATCGACTCCGTCCCATGCTCCACCCAAGTTCTCAATCGCAACATACACGCCGCCGCGCTCTTACGATTTCAGGCGGAACCGGCGCCGCGCTTCTCCTGAGCCACTGTCGCTCCCTCCCTGACGAGGGTTCCGGCAGCACCGCGATGCGCCCCCCGCGGTTGCCGTGGTCCACCGTTTTCAAAGGGGAGTCCAAATTCCGGGCGCTCTGTGATCGTGCCGGAAAAGAGCGCTGGGCCTCCCTCCCGATCGGCAAGCGCACCGCTGCCGTCGGGTCGGCTCTCTGCGGCACCGCCTATGTCAACTACACCCTGGAGATCGACGACCGGATCGAATCCCCCTGCGCGAATTTCGAGGGCCTCGACTGCTGGACCTTCTACGAGACCGCTCTCGCCATGGCCCGGCTCGTGACCAATCCCGCCTCCCTCTGGACAAGGGAGGGACTTCTCCACTACATCGAGTTGGAACGCTACCGCAACGGCCGGTGCGACGGCACCTATGTCAGCCGCATGCACCACCTCGAAGAAGTCTTTGCCGACAACGAACGCCGCGGGCTCGGAAAAAACGTCACCGCTTCGCTGGGCGGGAGCCGGCTGCAGCGGCGCGTCAGATACATGCAAACGCGAACCGCGGTCCGCAATTCCCGATACATGAGGAATGATCCCTCCATGGTTCCGGCGATGGCCAAAATCGAAAATCAGATCTCCGCGCTTCCCGTCTACTACATCCCCAATTCCAAAGTCGCCTCAATCGAGTCAAAACTGGAGGACGGCGATGTTCTCGCGATCGTCACGGACTGGCATTCCACCTACACCTCCCACGTCGGCCTCGCGAAGCGGGACGGCGCCACCTGCCGCTTCATGCACGCCACTTCCTCGCGGGACAAAGGGCGCCGCTGCATCGTCGACACACGCATCTCCAACTACCTGCGGGAGAAAAGCGCCAACATCGGGCTCATCGTCTTCCGCCCCGGAGAGGCGCCCCTGATCGGGTGATCTCACCGCCCGGGCCACCTCGATTTTGATCAATCACTACTCCAACTGCAGCTTCGCAAGCGAACCATAGAGCCCGCCCGGGCTCGACAGCAGCTCTTCGTGCGTGCCGCGCTCCAAAATCGCTCCACCTGACAGGACCAGAATCTGATCACAACGGCGGATCGTGCTGAGACGGTGCGCGATGATGATGCTGGTGCGGTTTTCCATGAGCTTGTCGAGAGCCCCCTGGACGAGTCGCTCGCTCTCAGCATCGAGGCTGCTCGTCGCTTCATCGAGCACGAGAATGGCAGGGTCGGCGAGAATGGCACGGGCGATCGCGATGCGCTGACGCTGACCGCCGGAAAGCTGGGCCCCGCGGTCGCCCACGAGGGTTTCGTAACCGTCACTGAGGCCTTCGATGAATTCCTGAGCGTTCGCCTGTTTCGCAGCTTCGATGATTTCTTCATCACTCGCGTCGGGTTTCCCATACGCAATGTTCTCTTTAATGCTGCCGCCGAAGAGAAGCACTTCCTGAGGAACGAGGGCGAGATTCTGACGCAGCGTTGTTAGTGACATCTCACGAATCGGTTTTCCATCGATGAGAATTTCACCGGAAGTCGGATCGTAAAAGCGGAAGAGCAGGGAAACCGTCGTCGATTTTCCGGAACCGCTCGGACCGACCAGGGCAATCCGCTGCCCCGCCTCCGCCTTCAATTCAAAATCGTGAAGCACGACCGCATCGGGACGGGTTGCGTAGGCAAAATTGACGCCGCGCATCTCGATCTCCCCTTTAAAACGCGGGGCCCCGTCTTCAGCCTCATCTTCGGGCTCGATCTCATCCTTGAGGATTTCACGAACGCGTTCCGTCGCTCCCAGTGAACGCTGAAGCTGCGCGATCAACTCGGGAAACGCGAGGAAAGAGGAGGCGATCATTCCCGTGAGTCCCACAAACTGAGTGAGTTCCTCGTTACCGATGTCCCCGTTGTGCAGCATCCGCATCGCGAACCAGGTCACGAGGATGATCGCGACACTAAACGCGAAGATAATGAACGCGATAAAAGAGGCCCTCGGAATCGCCGCCTTAATCACCGTAGTGAGGTATTCGCTGAGATTTTTGCCGTAGCGGGAAAGCTCGAAAGCCTCGTTGCGAAAGGCCTTCACGCTGATGATGCTCTGAAGGCTTTCATCGACGACGACCTGCGAAGCGGCGAGATTGTCCTGGGCACGACGTGTCAGCTTCCGGATTCGTGCTCCGAAAACGGCGATGAGAACGATCACCACGGGAATCGTGCCGATCATGAAAAGCGAAAGTTTCACCGACATCTGCAGGATAAGAATCAAACAGAGAACGAGCATGACCGAGTGCCTGATCAGCATCGGGATCGTGCTGACGAGGGTTTCGCGCATTGCCTCGACATCGTTCGCGAGCCGGGATCCCAATTCCCCGACACGCCGCTCGTTCAAGGTCGCCATCGGAAAACGGATGATCCGGCTGAAGGTATCGAGACGCAGAGCCGAGAGAGCCCGCTCCGAAGCCTTTGCGAAAAGAAGGATGCGCCAGAAAGCAATGAAAGCCTGGACCGAAACGATCGCGACGAGGAACCAGGCCTTGTCATTCAGCTCCGCCATCCACTCCGCTCCCGTCGCGCCGCCGATCCCCTTTCCAACGAGGGCGGTGAGTTCTTTGATAAAGAGAATCGTCAGTCCACCCGTGAGCGCCAGCGCGAAAAGCGCGGGGATGAAGACCTTGTAGTGAGGGCGCAGGTAAGTCAGGAAAAAGCCGGCGTCTTTCCACGCGGCACGATCCCATAGTTTCTTGCTCTTTTGTTCTTTAGTCGACTCCATTGAATAGGGTTGGGTCCGTGACTTAACAGGGTTAGGTCACGCGGGGCAAATACGGAAATATGAAAGCTTCATCTGCAGGCGTTTAAATCGGCTCAGAGCACGCCGGCCCAGGTCAGCAATCGCTCGGCTGGTTGAAATCCCGTGGTGCGGTCCGCCTCGCTTCCGCCTTTGTAGAGTATAAACGCGGGAATCCCCTCAATGCGCTGAGTGTTGGAAATGCCGGGCAGCTTCTCCGTATTCACTTTCGCAAGGACTGCGCGACCCGACGCCTTTTCAGCGGCTTCGGCAAAATGGGGAGCCATCATCTGGCAGGGACCACACCAGGTCACCCAGAAATCAACGATCACCGGCAGCGCGGACTGGGCGATCAGGTTCGTGAAGGCTTCCTCCGATGTGACATCGACGGGCAGAGCGGGGAATGGCAGCTCGGCTTTGCAGGTACCGCAGCGCCCCTTCTGACCGAGGCGGGCGTAGGCGATGCGGTTGGCGGAATCGCAGGCAGGACAGGGAAGAATGATCCCCCGGGAGTCGGATGAGAGCGTTGTGGACATCGCCGCCAAGATGCACCCCATCGACAAAAACGAAACGCCGAGAACGGGTATTTTCCCAAAACAGGTTAATTTATCGTTTCATCGCGGCCTTTTTAGCGGGTTGCCAAACAGGGAAAACTGACCCAACCTCCCGACTTTATGCGCTCCGCCAATCGCCACTTTCTCCGTGCGTTCCTCCGCAACAAGTCCCAAGTGGGAGCTCTCACCCCCAGCGGGGATAAACTGGCCGACGCGATGGTTGAATGGATCGACTGGAATTCGGCCGGAAGCGTCGTGGAATTCGGCCCCGGAACAGGCGTCTTCACGGAGAAAATCCTGACAAAACTTCAACCCGGCTCAAAATTCTTCGCGGTCGAACAGGACCCCCACCTCGCTGATATAACGAGAATGCGCTGCCCCGGGGCAACAGTCTACACGGACTGCGTTTCCAATATTTCGGCCCTGTGTGAGAAAGAGGGAATCGAAAAAGTGGACGCGGTTATTTCCGGCCTCCCCTGGGCGGTTTTCACCCCTGAGCTGCAAAAGCAACTCATCGGGGAGATGAAAAGCGTCCTCAAACCGGGAGGCAAGTTCGTCACCTTTGCCTACCTGCAGGGGATGCTCCTGCCCGCCGCACAGCGCTTCCGCCATCTCCTCAACAATGAGTTTGAAGAGGTGCACCAGAGCAGGGTGATCTGGAGCAATGTGCCGCCCGCCTTTGTCTACCGGTGCATTCAGAAAGACTCACCGGTGTAGCGACGTCGTTTCGGGGACTGGTGAAATCCGTGCAGTGAGGCTATCGTTTGGCGATCCCTCTGCCCTTTTCCTGTGAATCCCGGATACATCTACATCCTTCAAAACCCCTCCCTCTCGGAATCCCACCTCAAAATCGGCCGGACAGAGCGCGATCCGGACGAGCGTGCCGCTGAGATCTCGAGAGCGACCGGAGTGCCGACTCCCTTCGAAGTTGTCTGGTGGAGCGAGTCGATCGACTGCCACCTCGCGGAAACGATCCTCCATCAACATCTCGACGACTACCGGACCAATACGACCCGGGAATTCTTCGACCTCGATCTCGACGAAGCCATCCGCGTCGCGAACCGGGCGATCCGCCAGTCCGGTGGACGCACCGGGGGCCTCGCCTACCGGCTGCGCCGGCTTTCACGCTGGACCTTCCATTCTCTAGCCCGGCCCCTACTCCGGCTTCCGGTTCAGATCCTCCTCCTCGTCGCGCTGGTGGCATGGTGGGTCGTCAAAAGCGCCCTCTTCCTCGGATGGCGACTCATCCGCACCCTGTTTTTGCTGCCGGGAGCCCTTTTCTCCCCGTCCCGTAGAAAAAGCCCCCGCAGGCGGAGAAGGACGTCAGATTCATCACGATCGCGTCAAAGCGCCGCCATGGCGATGCAGAGCAATCACTGTTATTGGAAGGAAACCGTCGGAACGATTCTCTGGATTTCATTGATCTGGTTCTTTCTCTACGAAGACGGTGCGGCCCGATACCGGGAGCTGATTTCAAATTCCCCACTCAGCGATTTCGTCATTCCCGGAACCTTTTTTGAGTAGCGGGGACGATCCGCGCCCCGGCAAAGGCCGGTGCGATAAGCTCCGTTGCCATTCGAGGTCTCAGGCACCGCTCCCGCGATCCGGTCGCAATGAAAAGTGAAACGGGAATCTCTTTCCTCAGACGCCGGTCACTTATGGGGCGCTTTCCGATTCCCCCGGTTGCCTGCAGCGGAAACCTTTTTGTGAAGATCCTGTCGAAAAAGTTACGATTTCTTTTTACCGGAATCAAATTTTAGGCCATCTCTTCCACAGTAGTGATCTACTTACCATGACCCGAAAAGACACATCTCACGGTTTCCCGCAGCAACAGGGCCTTTACGATCCTTCAAAGGAACACGACTCCTGCGGAGTTGGCTTCCTCGTTAACATGAAGGGAATTCCGTCCCATCAGATTATCGAGGACGCCCTCGAAATCTGCATCAATCTCGATCACCGCGGAGGCTGTGGCTGTGACCAGGATACCGGCGACGGAGCGGGAATGCTGATGGCAATGCCTCACAAGTTCTTCGCCACGGTGGCGGCAGAGGAAGGTATCGAACTCCCCGCTCCCGGCGATTTTGCTGTCGGCATGGTCTTTTTGACACCGGATGACAAAAAAGCCGCAGCCGAGCAACAGGTTCTCGAGGATGTCATCGAAGAAATCGGACAGGTTTCACTGGGCTGGCGCGACATCCCCGTCGACAGCCGGGAACTGGGCAAGGCATCAGCTGCCTGCGAACCGCGAATGAGACAGGTTTTCGTAGGGCGGTCACCTGAAACCGAAGATGACGACGCATTTGAGCGCGCACTTTATCTGATTCGCCGGGTCGCGACCTATCGGATCCGCTACCAGCAGGGCGGGAACCACGGGTATTTCTATGTTCCCAGCATGTCGAGCCGGGTGATCTGTTTCAAGGGAATGCTCACCACCGGTCAGCTCTCTCATTACTTCAAGGACTTTCATCACCCCGACATGGAAACGACGATGGCCCTGGTCCATTCGCGTTTCAGCACGAACACCTTCCCCAGCTGGCCACGCGCCCAGCCGTTTCGTTTTACCTGCCACAACGGCGAGATCAACACGATGCGCGGCAACGAAAACTGGATGCACGCGCGCCAGATGCAGCTTGAAAGCGAACTTTTCGGAAAGGATCTGAAAAAGCTCCTCCCCATCATCGCGGGCGACGGCTCCGACTCTCAGCAATTTGATAACACTTTGGAATTCCTCATGATGGCCGGCCGGTCCCTGCCACATGTCGTCATGATGATGATTCCCGAGCCGTGGGAGAAGCACCAGTCCATGTCTCAGACGAAGCGCGACTTTTACGAATACCACGCCTGCATGATGGAGCCATGGGACGGCCCTGCCTCGATTGCCTTTCTCGATGGAACCCAGATCGGAGCGATCCTCGACCGCAACGGACTGCGCCCCTCACGCTACTACGTCACAAGCGATGATCTCGTCATCATGGCTTCCGAAGTCGGAGTGCTCCCGAGAATTGATCCCGCTACCGTCGTTAAGAAAGGCCGACTCGAACCGGGGCGGATGTTCCTCGTCGATACGAAGGAAGGTCGCATCGTCGACGACACCGAACTGAAAGAGAAAATCGCCGGAGCGCTTCCCTACGGAAAATGGCTGCAGGAAAATCTCGTCCGGGAAGAAAATCTCCCTGAACCCGCTAACGAAGTGCCCGGCCTCGATGAAGAGACCCTGACACTGCGACACAAGGCCTTCGGTTACACCTTTGAGGACCTGCGTTTCCTCATCCAGCCGAGCGCCCAGTCCGGACTTCAGCCCCTCGGGGCAATGGGTAACGATACCCCGCTCGCGGTCCTCTCAGACCGGCCGCAGTCGCTCTACAACTATTTCAAACAGCTCTTTGCCCAGGTCACCAATCCCCCGATCGACCCGATTCGCGAGGAGCTGGTCACCGCCAGTGTGACCTTCCTCGGGTCCGAGGCCGACCTCGTCAATCCCGGTCCTGAGAACTGCCGGATGATCAAGTTGGAAAACCCGATTATCGACAACGACAAGCTCGCCCGGATTCGCGACTTCAAAGCGTCCGGTTTCAAGTCGGCAACTCTCCCGATTCTTTTTGATCCGGAAACGGACCGCCACGGTCTCGAATCCAATCATCTTCCCGTGAGCGAGCCTCTCAAAGCGGAGCACGGACACGGACTCTATGACGCCCTCGAGCATCTTTTCAGCTGCGCCGATGATGCGATTAAGGACGGGGTAAATCTCCTCATTCTTTCCGACCGTGAAATTGACAAACACCATGCCGGTATCCCTGCGCTCCTCGCGGTATCCGGCCTCCATCAATACCTCATCAAGGAAGGTGTCCGCGGACGCGTATCGATCCTCCTTGAATCCGGGGAACCACGTGAGGTGCAGCATTTTGCACTCCTCCTCGGCTACGGTTGCGACGCGATCAACCCCTACCTCGCGCTCGAAACGGTGGAACACCTCGTTCTCGACGGGGAGCTGGATATTGATCCGGCGAAGGCACGGGCCAACTTCATCAAAGCAAACATCAAAGGCGTCACCAAAACGATGGCCAAGATGGGAATTTCGACCGTGGCCAGTTACCGGGGCGCCCAGATTTTTGAGGCGATCGGACTGAATATGTCAGTGATCGACCGCTACTTTACGAAGACCTCATCACGGGTCGAAGGTATCGGCCTCGAGACGATTTCCAGCGAAGTCTACCTCCGCCACCGTGACGCCTTCGGAGAGCGCCAGGACAGTGCCGATGCCGCACTCGACTCGGGCGGCGTCTACCAGTGGAGAGCAGACGGGGAGAAGCATCTCTTCAATCCGACGACGATCCACAAGTTGCAGCAGGCAACGTGGGCTCCTGACTACAATATCTTCAAGGAATACTCCAATGCGGTCAACGACCAGACCCGCGAACGGTTCACCCTGCGCGGGCAAATGGAGTTCAAAACCGATCCGGACAAAGCGATCCCACTCGAAGAGGTGGAACCGGCGACCGAGATCATGAAGCGCTTCAAGACCGGGGCGATGTCCTACGGCTCCATCAGCAAGGAGGCCCACGAAGCGCTTGCCATCGCGATGAACCGTATTGGCGGCAAGTCGAACACCGGCGAAGGGGGCGAGGATCCCGACCGCTTCACCCGCGACGAAAACGGCGATCTCCGCCGCTCCGCTATCAAGCAGGTCGCCTCGGGACGTTTCGGTGTCACCAGTCATTACCTCGTCAATTCAGACGAACTCCAGATCAAAATCGTGCAGGGAGCGAAACCCGGTGAGGGCGGAGAACTGCCCGGCCACAAGGTATTGCCACCCATCGCGAAGACCCGGGGAACCACTCCGGGTGTAGGCCTGATTTCGCCACCGCCGCACCACGACATTTATTCGATCGAGGATTTGCAGCAGCTCATTCACGATCTGAAAAACGCCAACGTCCACGCGAGAGTAAACGTCAAGCTCGTCTCCGAAGTCGGAGTCGGCACGATCGCCACCGGGGTTGCCAAGGCCAAGGCCGATGTCATTCTCATTTCCGGCCACGACGGGGGAACCGGTGCCTCACCGCGCTCCAGCATTCAGCACGCCGGCGCTCCATGGGAGCTCGGTCTCGCGGAAACCAATCAGACGCTCCTCCTCAACAATCTTCGCAGCCGCGTCGTTGTCGAAGTCGATGGTCAGCTCAAGACCGGTCGCGATGTCGCGATTGCCTGCCTCCTCGGAGGAGAGGAATTCGGTTTTGCCACCGCCCCCCTCGTGACTCTCGGCTGCCTCATGATGCGAGTCTGCCACAAGAACACCTGCCCGGTCGGCGTTGCCACTCAGGATCCCATCCTGAGACAGAAATTCAAGGGAACGCCCGACGCAGTGGTCCACTTCATGACCTACATCGCAGAGGAACTCCGTGAAATCATGGCCAGCCTCGGTTTCCGCAGCATCAACGAAATGGTCGGCAAGGTTGAGAAGCTCGAAATGCAGAAAGCGATCGACCATTGGAAGGCCAAAGGTCTCGACTATTCCAAGATTCTCTACAAACCCGAGACGGCTTCCGACGTCGGCACCTACTGCACCATGAAGCAGGACCACCGTCTCGAACTGGCCCTCGATAACACTCACCTTCTTGATGTCTGCCGCCCCGCCATCGAGCGAGGCAAAAAGGTTTCCGGCGAATTCCCTATCGTGAACATCAACCGCGTTGTCGGGACGATCGTCGGATCGGAAATTTCCCGCAACCATGGTGGCGAAGGCCTCCCCGACGACACCGTTCAACTGAAGTTCATCGGTTCCGCAGGCCAGAGCCTCGGTGCATTCTGCCCCCGCGGGATGACTTTGACCGTCGAGGGGGACACCAATGATTATCTCGGGAAGGGACTTTCCGGCGGAAAGATCATCGTCTACCCGCCCAAAGTTTCCTCCTTTACTGCCAACGAAAACATCATCACCGGAAACACCGGGTTCTACGGTGCCACTTCCGGAGAAGCCTTCATTGCCGGTATGGCAGGCGAGCGATTCTGCGTCCGCAACAGCGGTATCAAAGCAGTCATCGAAGGCGTCGGTGACCACGGCTGCGAATACATGACCGGAGGCGAAGTCATATGTATCGGTTCGACGGGGCGCAACTTCGCGGCCGGAATGTCCGGCGGCACGGCCTACGTTCTCGACGAGGTAGGTGATTTTGTAAGCAAGCGCCTCAACGCTGAAATGGTGAGTGTCTACCACCTCATCGAAAGCGATGACAAAGAGATCGCGGCCGTGAAGGCCCGCCTCGAGCGCCACGTGGCTCTGACCGACAGTGTCAAAGGGCGGCAAATCCTCGACAACTGGGACGAGATCCTCCCCCGGTTTATCAAGGTGCTCCCGAGCGATTACGAACGCGTCCTCCAGGCAGTCGCCCGGGCCGAAGAAAAAGGACTCAAAGGCGATGAAGCCATCCAGGCCGCATTCGAAGAAAACGTCGCAGCGGGCCACTGATACCAAGCTTCGGCCGGACCTCCGGCGGACAGGCGATTACACTATTTTTTACACTTTAATTATCTCACCATGGGCAAACCCACCGGATTTCTCGAACACAAACGCAAACCTATTCCTGATCGTCCCCCGCTCGACCGGGTCAAAGACTGGAAGGAGATTCATGCCGACCGTGAAGACGAAAAGGTTTCAACCCAGGGCTCCCGCTGCATGGACTGCGGCGTTCCCTATTGCCACACCGGGATGACGATCGAAGGGGTCGCGAGCGGATGTCCGATCAAGAACCTCATTCCCGAATTCAACGATCTTGTTTATCGCAACCGGTGGAAAGACGCCCTCGGACGTCTCCGCAAGACGAACAACTTCCCGGAGTTCACCGGCAGAGTTTGCCCCGCTCCCTGCGAAGGCGCATGCGTCCTCGGCGTCATCGAACCGCCTGTCACGATCAAGAACATCGAGTGCTCCATTATCGACCGCGGCTGGGAAGAGGGCTGGCTCCCTCCACAGCCCCCCGGGGAAAGAACCGGGAAGAAAGTGGCCGTCGTCGGTTCGGGCCCTGCAGGACTCGCCTGCGCCGACCAGCTCAACAAAGCGGGCCACGAAGTCACCGTCTACGAACGCGCCGACAGACTCGGTGGCCTTCTCATGTACGGGATTCCCAACATGAAACTCGACAAGCGCGAGATCGTGGACCGACGCGTCAATCTGATGCGCGAAGAAGGAGTGAAATTCGTCACCAATGCCCACATCGGGGTCACACACGACATCGAGGAAATTCGCAGTGAAAACGACGCCGTCGTGCTTTGCTGCGGAGCCACGAAACCGCGTGACCTTCCCGTCGAAGGGCGTGATCTCAACGGCGTTCATTTCGCGATGGAGTTCCTCGGCAAAAATACCAAGCATCTTCTCGACAACGACTTCGACGACTCCCGTCCGCCCATCGACCCGAAAGGAAAACACGTCGTCGTCATCGGCGGTGGTGACACCGGAACCGACTGCGTGGGATCGTCCCTCCGTCACGGATGCGCCAGCGTCGTTCAGCTTGAAATTCTGGCCAAACCGCCCCTTGAGCGAGCCGAAAACAATCCATGGCCCGAATGGCCCCGCACCTTGAAAGTGGACTACGGTCAGGAGGAAGCGGAAGCGATCCAGGGCAAAGATCCCCGCGAATACCTCATCAGCACGAAGCGAATCATCGGCGATGCCAACGGAGACGTTCGCGAAATCGAGATCGTGCGGGTGGAGTGGGTTCGCGATGAAGCGACCGGTCGTTTTTCCCCCAACGAGGTCGAAGGATCCAGCCGCATCATCAAGGCCGATCTCGTCCTCCTTGCGATGGGCTTCCTCGGACCCGAGGAGACCATCGTCGAAAAGCTCGGCCTCAAAACCGATGCCCGATCCAATGTCGCGGCAGAGTTTGATCGCTACAACACCAGCATCGACGGCGTCTTTGCCGCCGGTGACATGCGCCGTGGTCAGAGCCTCGTTGTATGGGCAATCAACGAAGGTCGGGGCGCGGCCCGAGAATGTGATCGCTTCCTCATGGGCGAGACACAGTTGCCTTGAGCCAATCCTTGAGCCTCTCCTTGAGCCAGTGAGAGGGCGGGGAATCCTTTCCCCGATCTCCCGCACAATCCCCGATGCCTGAATAAGGCCGGGGCTGCCCGGTTTTGTCTTCCGGGAGGAAAGCCAGATCGTAAAACAGTGCGATCCGCTTGCGACCCCGCGACGCCAGGCCGGTCGCGTTGCGGCGGTTTGTTGTTTCGCCGGTTGATCCACGAGGCGGCGCGACCAAATTTTGATTTTACACCGCGTAGTGAGTGTGTTTTTTTGATGTTTGGGAAGATTGGTAATAATGAGCTCGTA
>JARGPH010000027.1:37087-69042 GCA_029213065.1 Verrucomicrobiales bacterium
GTCGCTTTCCTGCGTTTTGATGATGCGCCGTTTCATCCTCGAGGCTGCGCTACCATATTGACATTTTCCACCGCTTCGTCAGTCTCTTTTTCTCATGTTGCGCAAGATTCTACTTCCTCTGATCTTCCTGCTCCTCGCCTACGGATTCTGGGTCAGTCAGGACTTCAAGGAAATCGCAGCGGGGGTCAGCATCTTTCTCTTCGGAATGCTGAGTCTCGAAGAGGGCTTCAAAGTCTTCACCGGAGGCGTCCTCGAAAGACTCCTCAAGAAAACCACCGACAAAAAGTGGAAGAGCCTCGGATTCGGCATGGTCGCGACCTCTGTCATGCAGTCGAGTTCGCTCGTTTCGGTGATCACGATCTCGTTCCTCTCCGCCGGACTGATTCCGTTGATCGCAGGCGTCGGGATCATTTTCGGCGCGAACCTCGGCACCACCACCGGGGCCTGGCTCGTGGCCGCTTTCGGATTGAAGGTGAAAATCTCCGCCTACGCCATGCCGATGATCGTCTTTGGCGTCATCCTCATCTTCCAGAAAGCAAAGGCCCTTCGCGGGGTCGGATACATCCTCTCGGGACTCGGATTTCTCTTTCTCGGTATCCATCACATGAAGGCAGGTTTCGAAACCTTTGCCCTTCAGTTCGATCTGACAGCCTATTCGATGACGGGTTATCCGGGCGTATTTCTCTTCGTCGCTCTCGGTATTCTCGCAACCGTCATCATGCAATCGAGTCATGCCACACTCGTGATTGTCATCACCGCACTGGGGGCGAACCAGGTCACTTACGAGAATGCGCTTGCCCTCGCGATCGGAGCGAACATCGGCACCACCGTCACTGCCATCATCGGCTCTCTCGGCGCGAACGTGACGGGACGCCAACTCGCGGCCGCCCACCTCATTTTCAACGCCACCACCGCACTCGTGGCAATCGGATTCATCTATCAGCTCACCGGACTGGTCGATAAGATGAGCGGCTCGCTTGGTATCGGAAAGGAGGATTACACAATGAAGCTCGCGGTGTTCCACACCGTCTTCAACGCGCTTGGGATCATCTTCATGCTGCCATTTATGAACCCCATGGTGCGCTTTCTCGAACGGGTCATCCGCCCTCACAGAGGCGCATTGGCAAAACCCCGCTACCTCACAGAGGCAGCAACGGAACTTTCAGACACCGTCATCGAAGCGATGCGGAAAGAAACGCTTAACCTCTTCAACTATGCTTTCGCCATCATTTGCGAAGGCCTCCGCCTCACCCCTGCCGATGTGGTCGCTGAAGGTTCCCTCAAAGCGGTGATCCGGAATTCTTCGGCGAAGAAATCGATCAACATCGACGAAAGATATGAAAACGAAGTCAAAAGTCTCTATTCCGAGATTGTGGTTTTCTCCAGCAAAGCGCAATCACAGTTAACCCCCCATCAAACCGAGGAACTTTACGATCTGCGAAATGCAGGTCGCAGCGTCATCGGGGCGGTAAAGGCGACCAAGCATTTGCAGAAAAACCTCGATCTCTCGCTTCAGTCTCAAGAGGAAGTGATCCGTAAAGAGTACTACAAGATCCAGCTGAGGTTGGCCAAAGTGCTCCGCGAAATCGACCGGATCCGGCGCGAGCACGAGGAAGATAACGAAAATTCCACGACCGTGTCTCTCGACGCCCTCCTCGCAGAGGTTCAGCATACCTGTAAGCGGCGGGACAAGCGTCTCGACAAGCTGATTCGCAAAAAAGCCGTCAGCGCAGCAGCCGCTACCTCATTGATGAATGATTTTGCCTACGCTGCCACCCTGAGTCAGGAGCTGCTCGAGGTCGCATCAACCCTGTTCTCGCCTCGCGATATCAACGACAACTTTGACAAGCGCAGCGCACTGCTTGAGATGAATGCAATGAGCGAAGCCCAGAGCGGCCCGACACCGGGACGGCAGTCGCCATGACCTCCAGAAAGCCGGTGAAGAAACGGGTTATTCCACGGGAGGCGCGGCACTCACAAACGCCTGCTTTTCGAGCCAGGCGAGCAGATCTCCAAACCAGGGATGAGCCGTTCCCATGAGGCCTGTCCCATGGTCCCCGTGTTGATACAGATGAAACTCGAGAGGAACGCCCTCTTCACGCAACGCTGCGGCGTAGAGAAAAGCATGATCGGCAGGCACCAATTTGTCCTCACTGGTGTGCCAGAGAAATACCGGCGGCAGTCCCGGCTTTACCTGCAGTTCGCTGGAAGCTCTCCGGATCAACTCCTCGTCCGGCGATTCCCCGATGAGATTTTTCCGTGAGGCGGGGTGAGGCTTCGTGATCATGCTGATGACGGGATAGCAGACAATGGCAATGTCAGGCCGCGGACTGACCTCGCCTCCGGTCTCGTCGCCGGGGACATTGCCGTCCTCGGGGTGATTGAGCAAAGTCGTGAGAAGGTGACCGCCCGCGGAAAATCCCATTGCCCCGATGCGGTTCGGATCAATTTTCCACTCCGCGGCCTTCCCGCGAATATGACGCATTGCCTCAACAGCATCCTGGAGCTGAGACGGATAGCGATAGCCGGCGCTTCCGAGCCGGTAGCGGAGGACAAAAACAGTGATGCCCTGCTCATTGAGCCACTCGGCGAAAGGTTCCCCCTGCCCCTCGTAGATCCCCTGATAGCTGCCTCCCGGAATAAGAAGCATCGCGGCACCGGTCGCCTTCGCCGGCGTGTGAAGCGTCAGCGTGGGTCTATCCTTTTCGGTTTCACCCAGAGCCCCGGGAGCGCCCTCCGGCCATAGCAGGATCGGGTCTTCGCCAGCCTCCAGAGGACTGAACAACGCCAGAAACAGGGCGGCTAAAAGTAGGTGTCTATGTCTCATGATTGATGTCTCTAATTTCAAAAACGTGTAATATCCCGGGACCTGTCCCTCTGTCCCTCTGTCCCTTGCGAGACGAATTCACCGCACTTTCAGCGCCTCCCGAATGACTCGCGCCACTTCACTACCAAGCACAGCGGACCCTTCGGGTGAAAAATGAACATCCCGCTCTTTCTGAATCTCAGTGAGCTTCGGCTTGGCAAAGGACCAGAGATCGTCGACGACGATCCCGTTCTCTTCCATCACCTTAGCGGCGACCTTATTATACAGCGCTGAATCGCCGGGCTTCCAGAGTCCCTTCGATGACTCCGGGATCGGAGTGGTGCTCGCCCAAATCAAAGTCGCCCCTGTGCCCTGCAACCGCGACACGAGCTCACGCAGTTTTTTCTCATACGCCTCAGGCGAATTCCGGCGAAAAGCGCCCTCAGTGGTATGAGGGACACGATCCTCCTTCGCGACACTGTTGAGGTAGTGCATCACATCGTGCAGACCCCAGTTAAAATGAATCACGTCCCACTTCCCCTCTCCCAGCCACGCGTCGATGTATTTGAGCCCGCTGTCAGTGGGGCCGCAATTGGCTGCAGGACGATGGACGTTGGCCTCCCCTTTCAGCGCAGCCCTCACCGGCAGGGTATACCCCATCGAAATCGAATCACCGAGAATGAGTGCACGGGGAAGACCTTCGACATCTTCGATCTCAGCAAAGGACGGATGAGGTGCCTTCTTTTCCACCGCCGGCTTCTCCCCGGGCGCGGTGGACTGGGCGTTGGCGGAAACCCCGGACACCAGGAGCAAGAGTAAAACGAAGAGAGTCTTCATGGTGCCTTATCTAAGTCCCGCCCCGAGGCCCGACAAGAAAAATAGAAGACGGCTTCCAGTCATAGCCATCAATGGTGCTATCTCACTAACGCATTAGCGGCTTCGTAATGAATCGAAAATGCGGTAAACTTGTTTCGTAATTGCCTCCGGCTTGTAGTTTTGAAACGCAAATTGCCCTCCCCGGCAGTTTCAGCCCAAATCCCATATGATCACTCGCAGACGATCCCTTCAATCCATCGCCACCGGTCTCGGTGCCGCCTTTGGATCCTCAATGTTTCCCGACCTCAGTCGCGCCGCTTCGCTCGCGGCCTCCGGCGGTCCGAAACGGGTCATCTTTTTCATGCAGAATCAGGGCTTCGATCCCGCGACCTGTATTCCCGCGGGCATGACGAGTAACAGCTCGCTCGCGAAAGCGAAACTGCCCGAACCCATTTCCGCGCTCGAACCTTTCAAAGAGCGGCTCCATATCATCAACGGTCTCCACGGGAAGCACACGAGCCCGTCGCACAGTGCCTTCTTCGGCGCCCTCGGCGGCTACCGCGGCAGTGACGGCGTCGCCCCGAGCGCCTCGACGATCGACTACGAACTGAGCAAGGTTCTCCCCGAGACACTTCTCCCCCATCTCTGCATCGGGATGGATTCGATTGAAAACATGAAGGCAAAACCCACCGTCGCGAATCTCTCGGCACGCGGCGCGGGCAGCCCCATCTTCATGCACTCGAATCCGAATCATCTTTACCAGATGCTCTACGGTGGCATTTCCAGCGGCGAGATCCGCAGTCAGCACGAAGCCCGCTCCGGGATGCTCGACCGGATCGAGGCAATGGCCGCAGCGGAAGGAAAAAGCCTCCCCTCGAGCGACCGGCAGCGCTACGGCGAATTCGTTCAGGGCTTCGAAGACATGAACGGACTTCGCGAGCGTCTCGGCGGCGTTTCCGATCACCTTCGCAACTTCGCGCCGAAAGTGGACGACGCCTACGCCAATCCCGAATTTGAAACTGACTGGCACGACCGGCTTCTCGACCTCGGCGTTTCCGCGCTGAAATCCGGGATCACCAGCGTCCTCACGATCGGTTCCGGTCGCGGTGAAATCTTCGGTGCCTGGAAAGGACTCGGCGTCGAAGAACAGGGGCACAACCTCGGACACATGGTGCAGAAGGACAATCCGATCTGGATAAAGATTCGCCAGTACAACAGTCGCCTCCTCGTCAGGTTGATGGAGGAACTCGAAAGCGTTCCCGAAGGCAGCGGCACGATGATGGACAACACGCTCATCGTCTACACGAGCAACAACGCCGACAAGCAGCACACCGACGGTGCGAACTGGCCGGTCATGCTCCTCGGAAATTGCAACGGTGCTTTCAAAAGCGGGCGCTTCACCCAGCTCGATGGAAAGCGCCCCATCAATGCGCTCTACACTTCAATTTTGAAAACGGCAGGCGTCGACGTCGACCGCTTCAATATGTCCGAACAAATGGCGGCCAAATTCGACTCCGGGAGCGGTCCTCTCAAAGAGATTCTGGCATGAGCCGACTGAAATTCCCCCTCGTGGTCGCGGCGTTTGCGTTCTCCTTCGGGAGCGCACAGGCGGCGGACACTTACACACCCGGCGAACCGGTTCACGGGGATTTCGAGACCTTCGCGCAGGGATTTCTCGACCGGCACTGCCTCGAATGTCACGACGACATTTCGACGGAAGGCGATCTCAACCTCCTCGACCTCGGGCCCGTCGACGAAACCAACGCGGCGATCTGGAAATCGCTCTGGGCGCAGGTCTCGCTTCAGGAGATGCCTCCAAAAAAGGAAACCCAGCCGGAGGTGATCGAGCGCCTTCAGTTTTCCGACTGGATCGTCAGTGAACTGCAACGGGTCATGGCGGACAAAGGAGGCTTCAACGAGCACCTCGATCCTAACAAAGCCAACTTCATTGACCACAACTTGCTTTTCGGCCCACTTCCCGAGGGGATCGAGCTGGTCCCGACTTCGTCGCCGGCACGCATCTGGCGGGTCACTCCACAGGAACACATCACGCGCCTCAATGAACTCATCAACATCGAGCCTGCCTATGACCCTGAAAAGCGAGGCGTCCGCACCCGGGGCGACGTCGTCCCCACGAACCACGGCGGCGAACTGAAACTTTACTTCGGGACCGACCGGATCACGAGCTGGGCCGGCGGCACCGTCGCCTACGCCACCGCCGTGAAAAGCATCCCCGTCGTCCTCGCCTCGAACCGGAAACACGGTTTCGAAAACTACCCCGACTTTTATTCGGTCAACAGCGCCGAATCGACCCAGATCCTCGACAAGGCGGAGAACATTCTCCGCTACATGGCCTACGGACCGCTCAGCATCGTCGGGATGCCGGAACAAATCACCGACGACCCGAAAACCTATGACAAAGTGAAACCGCCCGGAGATCTCCGCGGACTCCCCACCGCAATCACCTACAATACGAAAATCGCCCGCGAGCTGACTCCGGTTTACGACCTCATGAAAGAGGATGCCACCTTCACCGACGAACAGATTCAAGCCGCCGTCGATTACCTTTTCGAAGCCCTCACCTTCCGCCCGCCCACAAAAGGAGAATCCGATGACTACGTGACGCTCGTCAAAGACTCGATCGACAAGGTCGGCAAAGAGGACGGCGTTTTCATGGGCCTCTCCGCCATTTTCCTCGATCGCGATGCCCTCTTCCGACCGGAGCTGGTCAAAGAGGGAAAGGCCGACGAGCATGGCCGCGTCATGCTGCAGGACTGGGAACTCGGGCTCGCCGTGAACCACGCCCTCCGCTACATCAAACCTGACGAAACACTCAAAGAAGCCATCACCGGCGGTAAAATAAAAACCCGGGAAGACGTCGAGCGGGAAGTCACCCGAATGCTTTCCGATGAGAGCATTCGCAAGCCGCGCCTCCTTCGCTTTTTCCGTGACTACTTCGACCACGATCTCGGCGGCTACATTTGCAAAGACACCGGAGCCCTCGCGAAAACGGGTGCCCCCGCAGGCGTCAGTCACTACCGCGCCATGTTCGATGCCACTGCGAGCACCGACCGGCTCATCGAGTTGATCCTCGAGGAGGATAAAGACGTTCTCAAGGAGCTCCTCACGACCCAACGCGTTGTCGCCACAGAGCGCGACAGAATCTATTACGGTCGACGATACACCAAAGAGGAAAGCGCCACCGCCCTCGCTGCAAAGAAGAAGGAGGATGCCGCCCTCGCGGTCGAGTCCAAAGCAAGACTCGAAAAAGTGAAAGGCGAACTCGCTGAGATCAACGCACAGCTGAAAGAGAAAGATCTCGACGCCAACCGGAAGAAAAGCCTCGAGGCGAAAGTAAGACGACTCGAAGGGGAGCAAAAGCAGATCGCCCGCGATCTGAAAAGAGGCCGGAGCAAGGTCAACGTGACCGTTGACGAGGCCACCCTCACCGGGCCGGCAGTCTACGCCCGCGTCAGCCGTCGTTCCTTTGGACGCGACTCAATGCCCCCTGAACGGACACTCGCGACCGCCCCCGAAGGGCAGCGCCTCGGCATTTTGACCCAACCGAGCTGGCTCGTCTCGCATTCCGATGCGATGGACAACCACGCAATCCATCGCGGCATCTGGATCCGCACGCGACTCCTTGGCGGCGGCATCCCCGACGTCCCGATCACAGTCGACGCGCAGCTCCCCGACGAACCGAACACAACGCTGCGCTCGCGCATGCGGGTCACGAAGGAGGAATACTGCTGGACCTGTCACGAGAAAATGGACCCGCTCGGACTCCCTTTCGAGATGTACAATCATGCCGGCCTTTTCCGCACCACCGAATTCGACGAGCCCGTCGATGCCAGCGGCGAGATCATCGACTCCGGCGATCCCGCCCTCGACGGCCCCGTCACCGATGCACTGGATATGATCCAAAAGCTCTCCGAAAGCGAGCGGGTCGAGCAGGTCTTCGTCCGCCACGCCTTTCGCTTCTGGATGGGGCGCAATGAGAACCTCAACGACGCCCCCGTTCTCCAGGCCGCGCACAAAGCCTATCGCGACAACGGAGGCAGCATGAAAGCGCTCCTCACCTCGCTCCTGACTTCCGATGCGTTTCTCTATCGGAAGCGCGAAGGCTGATCCCTTCCGCACTCCGTGATTACGCCCGGATAGCGGGCCCTCACCGTGCTAGCGTCCCGCACGTATGAGAATTTTATACCCTTCGGCATGGGTGTCAGGTCTGGTTCTGGCAGCAAGTTTTGGCATTTCAGCCCCACTCCAGTCTGAGGACGCGAAGGAGCTCCCCCTTCTCTTAAAGGAGGACTTCACCCGTGGCTTCTCGCGGTGGAAAACGACCGACGCGAGCGCCTGGGAAGTGAAGCAGGAGAAGGGCTCCAGCAACCGCGTCCTCGATCTCTACGGGAAATCCGACTACAAGCCGACCCACCGCAGCCCGTTCAATCAGGCGATCCTCAAATACCACACCGTCGGTGATTTTGTCCTCACCGCGAAACTGCAGGCCACCAAGGAAAGCTACGGCCACCGCGACCTCTGTCTCTTTTTCGGCTACCAGGATCCCAATCACTTTTACTACGTGCATCTCGGCCAGAAAATGGACGATCACGCCAACCAGATTTTCATCGTCAACGACGCCCCCCGCACCAAAATTTCAGAGACGACGACTGAAGGCACCCCCTGGAAAGACGGCAGCTGGCACAACGTGAAGATCGTGCGCGAAGTCGAGAGCGGGCTCATCGAGGTCTACTTCGACGACATGGCCAAGCCCGTCATGACCGCTCACGACAAAACCTTCGACTGGGGAAAAATCGGCGTCGGCTCCTTCGATGACACCGGCATGTTCGACGACATCGTTCTCCACGGCATCGAAGTAAAACCCAAGGGCGACCACGCCGTCGCCGATCCGAAAACGCTCAAATACGAAAAGTGGACGACCGACTATCAAATCCACAATGCGATCGCGCTCAGCTTCGATGAAAAGGGCGTTGCCTACGTCACCGGAGCCCGTCGCCGCGTCGCCCAGGATCTCGCGATTCGCGAAGACTGGATGATCGAAGATCTCAAGCTCCGCTCCGTCGATGACAAAAAGGCCTTCTACCACCGCGTCCTCAATCCTGACAAGGGAACGAGCGAGGAGAACAAGGCCAACGTCGTCGATCACAACAAAGACGGCTCTCACGACTGGCGCGACCTCAAGGTCATGAGCGATACGATCTACCGAATCGAAGACACCACCGGCGACGGCAAAGCGGATAAGAAAACCGCCTACGCCACCGGGATCCAAACCGAGATCACCGGTTCCATGGCCGGAGTCCTCTACCACGACGGCGATGTCTACGCGACCGCTTCACCCGAACTCATGAAATTTCGCGACACCGATGGCGACGGCGTTTCCGATGAGCAGAAATCCATCGCTCACGGCTTCGGCGTTCACGTCGCCTACGCGGGCCACTACATGCACGGCCTCAACGTCGGTCCCGACGGCCGCCTCTACTGGACGATCGGTGACAAGGGCATCAACGTCCTCTCAAAAGAGGGAAAGCGTTTCGAATACCCGCACGAAGGCGTCATGATGCGCTGCGAACCGGACGGCTCCAACTTTGAGGTCTATGTCAGGGGCCTTCGCAATCTTCAGGAGCCACGCTTCGATGCCTACGGAAACTGGTTCGGAGTCGACAACGATGGCGACAGCGCCGGCGAAATGGAGCGCCTCGTTTACCTCGCCCAACACATCGACACCGGCTGGCGTATCAACTGGCAGTATTTCAAAGGCGATTACAATTTCTGGACCACCGAGGGACTTTTCAAACCCTGGTTCGAAGGCCAGGCCGGACACATCGTTCCCACGATTGCGAGCTACGTGAACGGCCCCTCCGGCTTCGCGTGGAACCCTGGAACCGCTCTCAGCCCCGAATACAAAAACTACTTTTTCATCACTCAGTTTTCCTCCGGTTTCCAGAATGCGTTTCAGGTGAAACCCAAAGGCGCCTCCTTTGAAATGATCAACGATCACGTCATCGGCAACGGCGTTCCTCTCGTTGGACTCAACTGGTCACCTGACGGCGGACTCTACGGAACCGACTGGGGCGGCGGCTACACCTTGAATGACAAAGGCGGCGTCTGGAGAATCGACGTTCCCGAGTATGCCGATTCCAAAGAACGCAAAGAAACCGCAACCCTCCTCGGCGAAGGCATGACGAAAAGAGATGAGGCCGAACTCGTGACCTTGCTCGATCAGGAAGACCAGCGGGTCCGTCTCGCCGCTCAGTTCGAACTCGTCAAACGCGGCGAACAGACACTGCTCGAAACGAGCGCTTTGAAAAAGGACGGCCCACAAATGGGACGAATCCACGCGCTCTGGGGCTGGGCGCAGCTCGAGCGCGCCAAAGCGAAACGGAACCCCGGAAAAATCCTCACACTCGCCACAGACGAAGACCCTGAAATCCGCGCTCAGTTCGCGAGAACGATCGGCGACATGGGAGCGATCGAAGGCGACGCCACCGTTGACGCCCTCATCGCGATGCTCTCCGATTCCAATGAGCGCGCCCAAAGTCTCGCCGCGATCTCCCTCGGAAACCTCAAAGCCGAAAAGGCCTACCCCGCCCTCCTCAGCTTCGCCGACGGGATCCGCGCCGATCAACCCTATCTGCGTCACGGCGCCATCGTCGCCCTCACCCATTGCGCCCGGCCCGAACAACTCGCCAGCCTGAGCCAGCACGAAAGCATCGGAGTTCGCCGCGCCGCTGTCATCGCCCTGCGCCGTCAGGGAGCTGCCGGCGTCGCCGAATTTCTCGACGATGCCGACGAAGCAATCGCGACCGACGCCGCCCGTGCCATTCACGACGATGACTCCATCCTCCCCGCGCTGCCTCAGCTCGCCGCCGCTCTAACAAGCACCCCATACAAAAACGAAGCCTTCCTTCGCCGTGCCGTGAATGCCAACTTCCGACTCGGTGATCCTGGGTCCGCTTCACGCCTCGCCACCTTCGCTTCAAACAAGAAGCGTCCTCTCGACCTTCGACTCGACGCTCTCGATGCCCTCACCGACTGGGCTGCCCCCGCCGAGATCGACCGGATCGAAGGCAGCTACCGGAAACTCGAGCCCCGTGATCTCAAGAAAACCGGCGAAGCCGTCGGCAGCGAAATGACCTCCCTTCTCGCCGATCCCGAAACCGTGATCCAGGAAGCCGCGATGAAGATGGCCTCCACCCTCGGCGTCATCATCAATCCCGACGCGCTCGCCTCCGTCGTAACCGGAGCCAAGAACCCCGAAAACCTGCGCCGCGAAGCCCTCAGCTCTTTCGCCGCACAGAAGGCCGAGCAACTTCCCAAAGCGGTCGAGACCGCCCTCGCCTCCGATTCGGCACCCCTGAGGACCCTCGCTCTGACACTTCTCTCCCGCTACGCGCCCGGCCCCGCCACGACCAGAGCCGCAGCGATCCTCGATAAGATCGACGACATCCCCGAAGCGCAGTCCGCCGTCGCCGTCCTCGCAAAACTGGGGACTCCTCAAGCCGACGAAGTCCTCACAAAGCAAACCGAAGCGCTCGTCGCCGGAACGCTGAATCCCAATCTCCTCCTCGACGTCATCACCGCCGCTCAGGCCCGCTCCGAAGCCGTTCCCGCGATGGCTGCATCGCTCGCCGCGTATGAGAAAACCCGGGCGCCCGGCGACCTCGTCGACAGTCACCGCGAATGCCTCGAAGGAGGCGCCCCCAAAAAAGGAGAGGACATCTTCATGAACCACATCGCCGCCCAGTGTGTGCGATGCCACAACTACACCACCGGAAAAGGAAGCACAATCGGCCCGAACCTGAAAGACATCGGAACCCAAAAGGACCGCGCTTATATCCTGGAGTCCATCGTCAATCCCCAGGCCGTCATCGCCCCCGGCTACGGCACGATCTCACTGACCCTGCACAACGGTGACACCGTCGCCGGCCAGTTCCGCAAAGAGACCAAAACCGAAATCGAAATCCG
This sequence comes from Verrucomicrobiales bacterium, assembly GCA_029213065.1. Classification (GTDB taxonomy): domain Bacteria; phylum Verrucomicrobiota; class Verrucomicrobiia; order Verrucomicrobiales; family DEV007; genus Arctic95D-9. Next base: position 48,696 of record JARGPH010000027.1, read on the forward strand.
CGACGCCGAGAACAAGCCGATCATCGTCGCAGTCGATCAGGTGAAGGAGCGGACCCCGGTGGTGTCGACGATGCCTCCGATGTTCGCACTGTTGAAGAAGCACGAGATTCGGGATGTCGTGGCTTATCTGGCAGGGTTGAGGGCTGAGTGAGGGGAAGCTCAAGCTACCTGAGGAATCTACGACTTAACCGATTCCTAATTCCGAAAACCTTTACAGCCTAGACGTAGATCCATCGCGTTATCCCCCCCTTTTGTTTCAACAGAAAATTTTAGCCAGTGACAATCTACAAACCAGCCACTCTGATAAAAATGTTGCAAACTGGGGACAGAGCCTCACAACTTATCCTATGGCACTAAAAGTAAATCTAGACGCGTTAGTTGAACGCTCGGACTTCGCCGAAACAGATAATGAAGTAGATGTTTCGGGGAATATATCAACTATTTCCGCAGTTGAACTGAGTAAAAAAGGATACCTAGGCACCAATCTGAGGAAGCCTGATTTTCAACGCGAAACAAACAACTGGTCACCTGCTCAAATTGTAACTTTCATCAAAAGCTTTCTTGAGGGGGATCTTATACCCTCGATTATTTTGTGGAATTCTAAAAGTCATGTTTTCGTAATCGATGGAGGTCACCGCATAAGCGCGCTTAGAGCATGGATTGAAGATGACTACGGCGACGGTGTAATCTCGAGAAAGTTTTACGACCAAGTGATCCCTGCGGAGCAAAGCAAAATGGCTGAAAAATGTCGACGAGCAGTTAAACTGGCAGTTGGAGCATATGCCGAATTAGAAAAGATCCTGGAAGATCCTGAAAACCAAGACGAGGAGAAAGTAAAACATGCCAGGAACCTAGGGCGTCGCGCGATTCAAGTTCAATGGGTAGTTGGGAACGCAGGGGTTGCTGAAACCTCATTCTTCAAGATTAACACTCAGGGTACTCCATTAGATAAAATCGAAGAAAAGGTATTACGTCATCGGCGAAAACCTGCGGCGATTGCAGCTCGATCGATTGTCAGGGCAGGAAGCGGTCACAAATATTGGTCAGGATTCGAAGAACTTCAGACCAACAAAATTGAGAAGCAGGCTAAAACTGTTTTCGAACTACTATTTGAGCCGGATTTACAAACACCAATTAAGACTCTCGACCTACCACTCGGTGGAACTGTCTCACCGGTATCATCACTCGGCTTATTAATGGATTTAATAGCAGTTACTTCCTCGAACGAAATCGCTCTAGAGGACCAAGATCCGGACATCGATGGAAACGCGACCTGCGCTGCTCTCGCAGACTGCCGAAGAGTTCTCTCAAGAATCACTGGAAATGACAAGGGTAGCTTGGGACTTCACCCAGCAATTTATTTCTATAATGAAAAAGGGAAGCACAGCATTCATTTATTCCTGGGAATAGTAGACTTACTATCACGAAAAATCAGACACAATGATAAAAACTTTTTTAGAAAATTCACAACAGGAAGGAAACAGATCGAGAAGTTCCTAATCGAGAACAAACCGATGATCCAACAGTTGATAAGCAAAGTTTACAGCACTAAACGCGTAGGCGCTGTATCTAACATCTTTGAGTATCTTGTTTCAATCACGTCAAAGCGAGAGGCAATCGACACCGATGAAATCTTCAAGATTGCGGGCTTAAAAGACGCTGTGATTGCATCGATAGGAGAAAGTTCATCGAACAACTTTTCTGAGGGCGCCAAAAGCGAAACATTCCTTAGTTCGGCATTAAAAAAGTCAGTAAATTGCCCTATATGCGAAGGGGCCATCGACACACAAAAATCGGCTTCCTACGACCACGTAAAACCAAAGAGAGATAACGGAGGTGGCGCTCCGTCCAACTGTCAGATAACACACCCGTATTGCAATCAGTCAATCAAGCAATAGTTAGATTATCAAAATTGTGTGATTTAGAGGTCAGCCAGCATTTCTTGACATTCTTCGCCCCCCCTCCCTATCAACGTTCCATGCCAAGAGCGCCAAGAATCGAGTTTGAAAATAATCTTTCGAGGTCAAAAATAATCTTTCGTCTTTCGGGGGCAGGCGACATTTCCTGACACAGAATGTGAGCGGTTATTCATCAAGACCCGATGCTGAAGGCATCACGTATTCCAGCCCGAGGTTGCCACGCGAAGCGGGAACCCCCGGAAACCGAGGATCAAACAAGCATCAACGCTGAAGGCTTTGCCTACTGTGGTGCTATGGTCTGCTATGGTCTGCTATGGGGTCAGTCAAAAAATCTTGGTCTGCTATGGGGTCAGTCAAAAAATCTTGGTCTGCTATGGGGTCAGTCAAAAAATCTTTACTCTGTCCGCGTCTAATAGTTCCGGTGGTTTAAGTGCTTTAAGGAACAGACATACAGAAGAGCCCATCCCCACAAACCTGCGATCCCCGGGTGCTTGAATGCGATCTGTCCGTCGATACGGGTGCCTTTTGGCAAGCGGCACCTACCCTGCCGAACCTTGTAGCTTTACGCTTTTATGGGTCAGCCAGCATTTCTTGACGAATGCCATTCTCTTCCCGGCCGGGCTCATCCCCCTGACCCGAAAGAATCAACCCGACGTAGCCGAACTACTTCTAAAACCTCTTATACCAGTTCTTTTAAATCAGGGAGGACACATGCCTTCATTCGAGTCAGACGAGATGCCCTGATAGTTAGAGCTACCTACATTCCTCATTATCAGGCTAAGATACTTGTCGTGGAGCGGTGGTGATCTTTTCTCCCTCTATTGAATCAATTCCTCCTGAATCTCCGAATCGGAAGCAAGCGTGTTGTAGGCGGTCTTAACTTTCCGGAGCTGGTTCTTGAATTGCCCGAACAACTCACGGTAGCGCGGCCCGTTGCTGGCCTGATCCATTTGCTTGAGTATACCGGAAAGATCCTCAAGGGCATCGGAAGCGCTCCTTGCCCTCGGATCGAGCTTGCTGCGGATGCGCCGAAGAGCAAACATCGATGCATTCAATCCTTCCGCCGAATTATCGAGCTTGCCCGTCTCGAGGACCTCGATAATGGGCCTGGTGACACGATCGATCTGATCAAACGATCCACGCAAACTTAAGGTCGCCGGAACGTTTCCGCTTCCTTTCACAAGCAAAAGTCGTGCGGACTCGTGATTGGGGGCCGCTTTGATCACTTCCTGAAGTCGCCCTTTTACGTGGCTGTTTGTCAGGTAGGTCATGCCGTTCGGGCGCTGCAGGACTTCCTGCACCTCTTTAAACGTCTCAATCGCGTTCTGAAGTTCGGATTCCCTGACTTCGGGCGCGGCAGCAAGAGCCGCAGCCTCTTCAAAAGAGCCGATGGAGAACACCTGAATATTCACCAGCGGTGCAAGCTCGCCGAGAATAATCCAGTCGTCGAGACTGGCTGCATTTTTTCTTGGAATGGCGATGTGGGTACAACTTCGGTTCGCAGCACCGCGAACTTTGCCTGCTATTCCCCCCACCGGCTGAACGGATCCATCAGCATTCATATCTCCGGTGACGGCGAACCCCGAATCGATTTCATCGCCTGTCATCAATGAATCCAGCATCAGGGAACAGGCGACGGCTGCTGACGGCCCGTCTTTGTTCGAGTATTGCTCCTCGAAAGCAAAATTGATTTTTTTCCCCTTCGGAAATCCCTTGTGTTTGACTCCAATAAACTTAATCACTTCCCCCAGCGCCGATTGCATCGAGCTTCCTACTTTCTGATTGAAAGAAAAGGTGGTCGCTGAATCTGAATTGCCTCCGTCTGTAACCGTAGCATTCATCTGGGATGCCTGCCCCGCCACTTTCGAAGCACCCAAATCCAAAACCAGTAGACCTTTAATAAGGCTCTGCTGCTTAGCAAACTGCTTCGCGTGATCGCTGCTTTCGCTCCCCGAAGTGAGGGTTAACTCTCCTGGCTTTCCAGACCCCGGGCCCGATTTCAGCAACTCCGTCCAATCAACTTGAGGCAGTTCGATTTTCTCGAATTGGATCAACTCCTCGGTCCTGGCAAGGATACCCTCTGGAAGTGCCTCGTTGTTCTTCAACAAGTCACGACAATAGGCAGCAAACCTTTGCTCATCCTGCGATCCCCAAACGAGCAACTTTTCCATGGCCCGGGCAATCGTCATCGCTTCATCTTCCAGAAGAGTCGACGGCATCCCCTCAGCCGCCGGTCGGACGAATCGATACTTCCCCTGCAATCTAAAATAAAAGTCAGCCTTGATCACTTCATCTTTGGCTTCAGTGCTTCGCCCGGCCACCCAGGCAAGGACGAGGGCCTTCGCAGGATCGGCTGACTGAGGCACTGATTGATTGGCATACCCCACAAGAGCTAACGCCAGCGACACTCCATCTACAGCATCCACTGCGCGTAAACTGGCCTCGTGAAACTTGACCTCGCGAAAAATCTCTGCCCTGAAATCCGGGCTAACGTATGAGCTCTCAAGCGTGCGCACCTTCTGGCCTGGAGCAGATTGAGAAAAACCAAAGACCAACAACAAACTAAGAATGGTCGGTCGGAATCTCTCACAAATCATGACGACTTTTTAGATAGATCCCTACCAAAGCGCAAACAAAAACGTCTGTAGGTGAAGAAAGGTTTACTTATATCACGGAGGCAGGCGACATTTCCTGACAGTAGAACCCAGCTACATTCAGTGGTCAGCCAGCATTTATTGACTTTCCCATTCCCAAACATGACCTTCCTATAGCTCACCCTGCGTTCGGACATGGGTAAGCAGGGTCCAATTTGCGTGGCTCAAAAAAGCCCTTAATGCAATTCAGGTTTCTGACACAAATCTGAATGTGATTCTTTTCCCGAACACCCGCGCGGGGGTATAACTGCTCGCCCTCGGGGAAAACTCCGCGAACACTGTCGAATGATCTGAAATCCTGCTCTGCATTCAACTGGTGAACGGTCTGAATGACGGCGCAGCCGAGATCACGCTTGAGAGGGTCCTGAGCAGGAACGTTGGAAGGAAGTGGACCGCCCGCCTCCTTCAAAGTTTCCGAAAGAGATTTAAATCCCTGTTTCATTACCTGAATACCCGTCTCATCGAGCAAATTCCAGCAATGCCCCAAATCGATTACAGCGCCGATTACAAATGGCTTTTTGATCGAGGTTGCGCCGAGACTCCTCTTAGCTCGCTCTTCCGCAAAAGAGCGAGCGCGAGCTGGATTGAATTCCCAAAAGTAAAACCCGTGGCCGAGTCAGTCATAAGTCTTCTTACTCTTCTTCAGCGGACTTTTGCCGGCGATGATCGACCTGCCTGCTGACTCGTCACATCCGTGAAAGCCGGGAATCAGTCCTGGGTATGAACTGTACACGCTTTTCCAAGTTCACGGTAAGGGGCGGCAAATTTCCCCGCTGGGGTCAGGATTCCTGCATCCTGGAGAAATTTCTGCGCCGAAGCCTTCGAAGAAGTGATTTCCTTCGTTTGCTGCTTCATCGAATCGATGAGTTTTCTGGCTTCTTCTTCGCTCATGCTCTGTCAGACAATATCATACTTTTGTCTGACAATGCAGGACAAAACGTTACGGAGTACGAGCATGAGAGTGGAGTCACCCCTTTTCGCCCCGACAATCGTAACGAATGGGTATGACGGATTTCTCTTTTCTCCTCGCCCAGGCCGAGCCACCCTCAGCCGCTGAAGCTCCCGCCAGCGCACCCGACGCGGTCGGCGGAGACGTGGCTGGCGAAATCGATGTCAACGCCGAGACGATCTTCGAGCGGATCGACAACCTCCTTGACGGCTTTCTGAAAATCCTGCCGAACCTCGTCATCGGCACCCTCGTTTTCATCCTCTTCTTTTTCGCAAGTAAATGGATCGCCTCGATGTTGAAACGGAAACTGACCGGCGACCGCGAGAATCTTGGAGCAGTCTTTTCCCGGCTTTCACGGCTCGTCGTTCTGCTGCTCGGTTTTCTCGTCGCCGCCGCCATCATCGCGCCCTCGGTGAAACCCGGCGACCTGCTCGCCACCCTCGGAGTCGGCGGTGTCGCGATCGGTTTCGCTTTCAAAGACATTCTGCAAAATTTCCTCGCCGGGATCCTCCTGCTCGTCAGGCAACCTTTTGAGACCGGAGATCAAATCCAAGTCGGCGATCACGTCGGAACCGTCGAGAGTATCGAAACCCGCTCGACCTTCATAAAAACTCACGACGGACGCCGGGTCATCATACCCAATGGAGATATCTATATGTCGGCAGTGATCGTGAAAACAGCCTTCCCCGTCCGTCGCAGCGAATACGATGTCGGTATCGGCTGCAACGACAGCATCGCCGAAGCGCGCGGTCTTCTCCTTGAAACTTTGGAAGGCGTTGAAGGCGTCGTCAGCGATCCGGCTCCGCAAGTGCTCGCGGTGGCTTTGGCGGATTCGGCGAACATTCTGCGCGCCCGCTGGTGGACAGATTCGGCTCAAGCGACGGTAATGAAAGTGCAGGACCGCGTTCTCGAAGCGATCGAAGCCGCGCTCACCAATGCCGGAATCGATCTCCCCTACCCCACGCAAGTCATGCTTTTTCACGACCAGACGGAAGAGACCGACGGCATCCGTTCAAAGCAGCGCGAAGGTTGGCCAGCGGGAGGAGAAGATCCCAAAACCGCCCGCATCACCGACGGTCTCCGCGAGGGGCGCGAGCAGTCAGGCGGATCCGCTGGGAAAACTCGCGCTTCGGAGTAATTCTGGGATCATTCTCGGGTAGCAATATCATTAGAATATCAATAGTGTGAGCATTAAGGGGCAGACCAATAAGGGAGCCACGCTCCCCACCCCGTTGATGCCCGGTCGCCCAAGGTCGATTCGCCCGTCGCTAGCCGTGTCCTTTGGCAGAAGGCACCTACCCTGCCCGGATCTGCTTGGCGCTACCGACACCGAAGTGCACGGTGGGCGGTGCGGGTCAGCCCCCCCCTTGACCAACGCCCTCGTATTTCCTCTGCACCTCCATAACGGTGGCGCTCCGGGAACAAAAAAAAATCGGGAGCGGTCCTGGAACCGCTCCCGAATTTGAACTTTCAGTTAGTTATTATTCGGTAACTGCAGCTTCCGGTTCTTTATCTGTCGTTTTCACGGTGCGGTATCCTTCCCAGTAGGTATCAATCGCGTTGATGTTCTCTTCGTCATCGAACTTGTCCGCGGTATCGGCATCGAAAACGGGAGCCTTCTCGAGTCTGGTTTTGTCAGTGTCGATGTAGACCCGGAGAGTCGCTTTTGCATAGTCGACTTCTTTTTCCTCGTTCTCTTCAACGGCGTCGTCCGATGCTTTGGCATCATAGTTCTCGTCCATCTCCCAGACGTCCATCACTTTGATCTCTTTCCAGGGGACAGCGACAAGTCGATCACCGATTCCGAGGAACCCGCCAACGCTCACGATGGCGTGTCCGATTTTACCGGATTTCGGATTAACGAGGAGTTGGTGGATATTCCCCACTTCCTCTCCCTGCATGTTGAACACTTCCGCCGATTGCAGAGACGCGGCCTCTAGCGATCTTCGGGTTGGCGTTTTCTTCACTTTGTCAGTGTGATCGACATGCGTTTCAGCAACTTTGTCTACCTGCTCGCGATCTTTTGTTTTCGTGTCGTCGCCGTGGACCGGTAAAAGAAGTCCAGCGAGGGCAAGCGATGTGATGATTGATTTCTTCATGATGTTTATATGGTTTTGGTTTTAAGCCTCGTTGTCAGAAGACAACGTTCTTGCTCACATTTATCAGCATAAGAAATGCCAGAAAACCCAACTGACTCACTGTGAGGGAGTTACACAACCCAAACAATTCAAAATAGGGATTTCCCCTCATGGATATGGGCCTGACAATTGCAAAAAATCAGGTGTCTGATTGCAATTTGCTCAGAGAGGATTGCCGGTAGGTTGCGGTGCGCCGGGGTTGCCTCGCAAAGCAGGAAAACCCGGGAACCGAGGATCAAACAAGCATCAACGCTGAAGGCGTTGCGTCCTGCACACGACACGCACGGATGAGACGGCGCTACGGAATCCCTACAGGATTCTCTTCAACAATGTGGGTGGCGCCATCTGAGCGAGGAATACCCGCCAACACCGAAATGATTGGAAAGCGGGCCGTTGATCTGAGAAGAGACATCGGGCGAGGCGAAAGCGCGGCCAGCCCGGTAGGATTTGGCCTATCGGGTGAGGTGATAGATTTCAGTGGAGCTGCGATATTTTCCCGAGGTCGTTTCTTCGGGCTCCATGGATACCATCTTAATCCCGGGGTGAGTTTTCAGTATTTGATTCAGCAACTCCCCGGAGTCGTCCACGTTGTAGTTCGCCGGGAAGACCTCGATGATTTGGTTGAACTCCGTGAGGCTTGCGATTCGGGACATGCCCTGAGGAGTAGGACCGCCCTGGCTGAAGGGAGACAGGAAAATGAGGGTGTCTACCGAATCGCCCCCGGCGTCTGAAATTTTCCAGGTTTTGTGCTTGTTCTCATTTCTGAACGGATCGCCCAATTCGTCTGTCATTTCCGCCAGCTTCTTATCGAATGCGGCCTGATCCCGGAAAACGATTGCCCGGCTCTGGATAGCGGTATGCCCGTCTTTCAAGCTTGTCAGGTAGCTGTAACTTCCTTCGTCGCGATCTGCGATCCTGGAAAAACGCAGGGTGAGCACGGGACCTTCGATTTTCTCAATCGGATTTTCTTCCGCGCCGCCCCATGAAACTGGAGCGACAATAAGGGCGAGAAGTAAGAGGCGTTTGAACATCATTGTTATCCGATTGGCAGGATGATTTTTGTAAGCGACGAAAGCAGCGGAAGCGAAGACGAGGCAATCGCGATGGGAGGCAAGGATAGGTGGGGAGGTTAAGGAAATACAGCACCAAGTTGGCGCAACTCACCGACTGTTTGCCCCGCCCTCCATTCCGGCAAAACCGACGTTTCTGCGGTCTCTTAGATAAATCCTGATTCAGACAAACCCACAAGCGAAGCAATGCGGCAATCCGAAGTAATCCCGCGTAATCCGGGGGCAGGCGACATTTCTCTACTAAACACAAAACATTCGAGAGAGCATTTTCTCCCCTGCCTCCCGCGGGAAAGCAGGCTTGCCTGCGGCGGCCCGCCGAGTCTCCTGCCGAAAGCCTGCGGGACACAGGCAGTCAGGAAACGTCGCCTCATCCCGGAATACCGTCCTCCGGTGAGGGAATCGAGACGTAACCTTTCCGTGAGAATGAACGGGAAGCATATCAGATGGAAAACGGACCGGGGTGATCCCTGCGTGGAGGGGCCCGGGCTGTGGCTCGACCCGCATCACCCGCGCGATTTTTCGTTCGTATCTCATGCTCACGCCGATCATTTCGCGCCGCATGAGATGATTTTGTGCTCAACTGCTACGCGGCAACTTCTCGAGGCAAGATTCCAGTCCGCGAAGGGAAACTTCGTCGCGCTCGATTGGGGGGAAACGAGGATCATCGATGACGCCTTCGAAATCGAATTGCTACCGGCAGGTCATATCGCAGGATCGGCGATGTTGTTTCTCAAGCGGCTCTCTGACGGGGCGACCCTTATCCACACAGGGGATTTCAAAATCCGCGACGCGCCCGGAGCCGAGGCGAATATCCCGCGAAAAGCGGACACGCTCATCATGGAGACGACTTTCGGCATTCCCAAGTTCGATCTACCGCCCTCCGGAGAAGTGCTTGAGGCGATGGCGAAGTTCGCGAGAGAGGCGATCGAGGATGACGAGATCCCCGTCTTCATGGCCTACGCACTGGGCAAAGCGCAGGAGATCATGCTATCGCTGCCGAAGCTTGCGCCGGAACTGAAGTTTCAGGTTCATGGATCCGTCGCGCGCATGAACGAAGTGATGACTCTGTTAGGGTATCAACTCCCCGGGGCGGAAACCTTCGCTCCCAAAGACCGCAGCCCGCTCGGGCATGTTCTGATCATGCCGCCCTCGGCAGCGCGAGGGCAGGTGATTCGACGCATGAAGAAACAAATCCGTCTCGCCATGGTGAGTGGCTGGGGAATGGACTCGGGAGCGAAGTATCGCTACCAGTGCGATGAGGTCTTTCCGCTCTCCGATCACGCCGGCTACTCTGATCTTCTCACCTTCGTCGCCTCTGTCGATCCGGATGAAGTTTTCACGATCCACGGGTATACCGACGAGTTTGCCCGCGATCTCCGCTCACGCGGCATTGAAGCATGGCCTCTCATTGGTGAAACCCAGCTGGACCTCGGCTTGAGTGACAATGCCGATGAACGAAAACGGCCGGATGAGGGAGCCGGGAGGGTTAAGCCCCGTCCCGCATCCGAATTCGGCGACCTCACTGAAGCGACCGAAGCGATAGCGGCGGCGACAGGGAAGCTGGAAAAACAGCGCATCCTCAGCGACTACCTCAGGCGGCTTGATTCGGAGTCACTTGCGCTCGCGGTGACGTTTCTAAGTGGCAGGTCGTTGCCGCAGGACTCGGAAGTCCGCGCCTCCCATATCGGGTGGGCAACGATTCGTCAGGCCCTTCTCGATTTGACCGGATTGAAGCTCGCCGAATATCGCAGGATATCATCAGCGCAGGCCGATGCTTCGAGAACTGCCTACCTCATCCTCCAGGGGAAGACCGATCCGGAGCCGCACTCGCTCGCCGAAGTGGCAGCTTCATTTCGAGACCTCGCCAGGGCCGACGGCATGGGGTTGAAGATCAAATCTCTCGGAGAAATGATTGCGACGTTTCATCATTCCGAAGCGGCTCTGCTCGTCGGCATCCTTACCGGAGAGCTTCGCATCGGGTTGAAAGAGGGACTTATCGAGGAGTCGATTGCTGCGGCTTTCGACCTCCCCGGAAAGGCGATCCGCGACACACACATGCTCACCGGCGACATTGGGAAGACCGCCGTCCTTGCCCACGAAGATCGACTCGGAGAGGCCGAGTTGAGTTGGTTTGTCCCCATCAAGGTAATGCTCGCAAGTCCAGAGGATACCGCGGAGGAGATCGCAGCGCGACTCGGTCCGGGGCCGATTTGGCTGGAGGACAAGTTCGACGGGATCCGTGCTCAGCTCCATCGAAAAGAGGGTCGCGTTGAGATCTACTCCCGTGATCTCCGGCCGGTTCACGGAGAGTTTCCCGAGATTGTCACGGCGGGAGCGAAACTGGACCGCGATTGCATTTTGGATGGAGAAATCATCGCCTACTCTGAGGCGAGAAAGCTGACCTTCTTCGATCTCCAGAAACGCCTCGGCCGACGGGCTGCGATCGCGGAACAGGGGGACCTCTTTCTCGGAGACCCCATCCCGGTAAAGTTCGTCGCTTTTGATCTTCTCGCGCTGGATCGCGAAGGCTGGCTTGAGCGCCCTCTTCGCGAACGCCGTGAAATGCTCGAGTCGCTCACGATGAACGAAACGGTGACGCGCTGCGAGTTGACTTTCGTTGAGGGCGGAGAGGCCATCGACGATGCTTTCAACGAGGCCCGGCGCCGTGACAACGAAGGGCTCATTGCCAAAGATCCTGAGAGTCTCTACTCGCCGGGGAGAAGAGGGAAGCAGTGGTTGAAGCTCAAAAAAGCAATGCCGACGCTCGATGTCGTAGTTGTGAAAGCACAGCAGGGCCACGGGAAGCGTTCACACGTTCTAAGCGATTACACCTTCGCCGTGAAGGGTGAAACCGAAGGCGAGTTGCGCGTCATCGGAAAAGCCTATTCCGGCCTGACCGATCTCGAAATCGAGGAACTCACCGCTGTTTTCGAAGATCTGACCCTCGAGAAAAAGCGGAATGTTAGAACGGTCGAGCCGAAGGTCGTCCTCGAGATTGCCTTCGATTCGATCAATCCCAGCAAGCGCCACGACTCAGGCCTCGCCTTGCGTTTTCCCAGAATCAAAGCGATACGACGTGACAAAACCCCGGATACTATTGATACGCTGGCCTATGCGAGGAAATTGGCAGGCCTCTCAGGATAATTGTTTTCTCCGGGATCAGGCGAGGTTTCCGGAAACGGCAAGGCACTCCGGCATCCACGGATACGATGCGCTCTCTCCACCCCACTCGAATACAGAGGGCGCCGGATCGAGAAGGCGCCTACCTCCGCGACAAGAGGACGATAGCGATGACGGCGAGGGCAAGGAGAATGAGAAAAATCCGACCGGATTTGCTTTTCGTAGCGTTACAGAGAAGTCAAAGCATGATGAGGAAGATCCGCCCCTTTCCGGGGAAAGGCAAGCCCTCTTCAGCTTCGGTGGCAGAAGGCTTTCGAGGGGATCGAGAGTCATATTAACCAAGAGACACTGGCTGCTGCTCAAAAGCATGGAAAGCATAATTATTATAATAATTCTATTATTTTCAATAATTTATGGTATACTCCATATTGTCAACCCCCCTAGACAAATGAAAAACTTACTTTTGTTGCTGCTTTTCGCAGTAATTCTCCCCTGGCTCCCTCTGAATGTTGAGGCACAAATTGGCGAAAATGATACGTCAGCCGAATACATCGCCATCCAGTGCGCCATCAGCAGTGGTAATTTGGCAAGCGACTATCTGGAATACGGACACAAACTGGCTAAGACAATAAGCCTTCTCGATCTGGCTCAGCAGGAACGTATCTTTGGATCGATTCCTCAGCCAGCAGCAACGACTTCCGGAGCGACCTCAGGAGCGAGTGCGGAATCAATTTCCGGAGCCAGTGCGGGATTGATTTCCGGAACCAGTGCGGGAGCGTCCTCGAGTGGTGACTCGGCAACAGGGACAGCCTCCGGCGCGACCACCATTCCCGTCGGCGGAGAGAGCTCAGCTCCGACAACAAATCCCCTCATTGAAGCAGTCGGGGCGCTTAATGATATGCTGACCGGTGATGGATCAAGTGCTGTTCCGATTATTGGAGGAACTGCTCCGGTGGAAGAGCCCGCTGCTGCGACCGGTCCCAGCCAGGCTTTTCTGGATGAGTTTAATGCCTGGGTGGCTGGTCTGAGTCAAGCGGTTGTCAATTCGACGAAGAAATTCAAGGAGGCTTTCAAGGCCCAGTTTGATGAAAATTATGAGGATATATTTCACGAACCTTACAAAGATGTGTCGAAGGCGATTGATAAGAAGGCCGGGAAGATCCTTGATAAGGCGACCAAGAAGTAACCCGCTCTGAAAATCCTCCTCTCCCGATCCCGCTCAGCGAGAATACCCACACGGCTTCCCCCCCAGTCCGTTTCAGCCAGAAATTTAGTTCCTGGTTCCTGGGTGCAGAGGATATTTCCCGACTGCAGAACGGGGTGAGGTTTCCTGAATCGGCAACCCCCTCCGGAGCCTTTGCGGTCTCCTGAAACCTGTCTCCCCGCCAATGACAGAAAAAAGACGTCAGGCTCCAAAGGTGGATCGATTTTGTAACTGAAAAGAGTTCCGCGAACTGCTTTCATCGGAGGATGAGTGCTAAAATTTATCCTGCGAAGATCGACTGGTGGCTCTGGCTGATTCTGATTGGTTCCTCTCTCGGACTCTTCGTCTGGGGTCTCTTGTCGTGGCAGACTAATCCGGCCGAAGCGCTCATCCTCATCGGAGTCGGAATCTTTGATGGCATCCTCTTCGGCGTCATTCTGTTTCCCTGCTATTATGCCATCGAAGAGTCACATATTCTGATTCGATCGGGTCTGATCCGATACCGCGTCCCGCTCGACGGGGTGCAATCGGTAACTCTCTCCTCGAACCCGCTAAGCGCACCTGCCCCCTCACTCAGACGGGTCAAGATCGAGATGAAAGACGGGAAATATCACCTCGTTTCCCCCGCTGACCGGGAGGGGTTTATCCGGGAAGTGAAACGGCTTGTGGAGACCGCACTGAAACCGGAAATCTGATCTCTCATGCCGATGGCACAACGACAACGATTTATGAGCCCGGCCGGGAGCGGGCATTTTATGATGACGAATTCCTCAAGTCATTCGTCTAAACCCGGTATGAAACGATTACTCACAATTGTCGCAGCAACTCTGACCTTTTTCGTCTCAAGCGGCCGCGCTCAGGAGCAGCCTCACCCCGCCATCGTGGCGGGAGATAGATTCTGGAAGGTGCTTGTCGATTCCTCTCTCGAAGACGCCTACCGCGAGACATCGGCCCGCTATCAGAAGTCGAACAGCCTTGATGATTTTCGAGCGCAGGTCGAGGAATCGAAGGCCGCGGAGATGACCGGCTACAAACTCAGCAAAGCGACTGCCTCCGACGATGGCAAAAGTGCCCTCATTGTTGGCCGCGGAAAGAACGCCGACGGCAAGAGCGTCATGGCGCGGGTCCAACTCCTCGCGGAAGAGGGCGTTTTTCGTATGTTTACTTTCACAGTTCAGCGAACCGGAGGGAAACTCCCCCCACCGATCCGGGACGCGGAGAAATCACTCGCGCTTACGCGTGCCACTCTCGTCCATCTCGGTGAGGCGATCGAAAACGATGACATCGCATCCGCCTACAACCGCCTCCCGATGGAGGACCGGCAGCAGAACAGCCTCGCTGCTTACAAAGACGTTCTGAGAGGACTGAATCAATCGCCCTTTGGACCAATCAAGGATCTCGCTGACCGGGTTACGGTTCAGCGGGAAGGCGTCATGAAAGACAAATCCGCGACCTATTTTCTCTCCGCTGAATTTCCTGAGAGAAAGAGACGACTCAACCTCGAATTCCGTTCTGTCTGGACTGACGTCCAGGACGAGGCCTGGCTGATGAATTGGCGCAGCGTCTATTTCAATCCTGATTCCCCGACAGATCCACCCGCGGAAGCAGAAAGCCTCGCACTGGCCGGCGAGGCACTCAAATCGCTCTTCGACGGATTCGAAAAAGGTTCACTGGAGCGCTTCTACGATGAGGCCGCTCCGCTCTTCCGGGAGATGTTCTCTCTGCAGCGAGTCGAGGGAGCCTACCCGGCCTTCACGACGGGTCAGGTTCCCTACGGGGAGTGGAAGCTCGATCAATTGCGACTCATCACCCGGAAAGTGACAGGCGACACGGGACCATCTCTCGAACTGCAAGTTGAGATCCCAACCGCGACTCAGCCAGCCTTCGCAACGCTGAGATTCCTTCACGAAACCACAGAATGGAGCCCCATCGGCATCACCTTCCATTCCACGAAGCCGGCGTTAAAACAGCAGTGAATGCGATAGAGACTACTACAGGTTCAGGCACGATTCCCCGGCCTTTCCCCGCATTTCATCCCCCCGGCACAGCGCCCTTCCCAAAAACGGGAGGACAAGCAAATCAGCTCCGTTTAGATTGAGGTATGCAATGGATCACCTTGACGCCCTCTCATCAGGCACGCTTCACGGGAGCGCTGCCGCCTGACGATACGGCCATTCCTGTGGCGTTAAGAGAGATCGCCTCGACTGCAAAGAACGGCGCGTGGGTGCTCGCGAAGGAGAACAACTGTCTCTGGGTAATCAGCGAATCTTCCTTCAAGAAGATTGACCTGACGAAATGTCGAAAAGTTCGGTTGGTACACAGGACTCCGGCAAGAGGGTGGGGATTCATCTCAATCATGGCGGCAAACAAGGCGGGCAGGGGCAATGCGGTGATCGTGGATTACGATCGGCACACTGAGGAATTTTTTGATGAGGCGAAGAGACTTGCGGAGGAGATAGGAGGCCTCCTCAGCTACAAAGTCGAAATCGCCTACGGTGGTGCGGATTGCTAATGACTCAAGGAAGTCTCCCCTGAGTCATTGAAAACGTCCTGATTCCCGCCCTTCCCCGACAGCACCCCGGAATTATTCAACGCGACGTTCACGCCCTTACTTCTGAAATTTCTCGTACCAGTTATCCTGCGTCATTCGCCGCAGCATGGCGAGACAGTGAGGATAGGTTCCGCGCCCTGCGAGGATTTTACGGCTTTCGTGGAAGCTGCCGAATTCGATCACTTCGACCTCTACATGTCTCACGCCCCAGTTGTTCATCCATTTTTTCGTGGTGAAATAAATGTCGAGAGTCGGCTTTCCGACGAGAGCACTTCCGTAGTCATCGACCACGAAAAGCCGATCATAACCTTTGATTTTAAACTTGGTTCCCAGCGGGAAATACGACCAGTCTGCTGCCGCTGAATGGTATTCCGGGGTGTAACGCAGCACGGTCCCCAGCGCCGTTTTATTGCCGTAGGTTACATGGTCCGACTCCGAGTGGGTGTAGGCAGTGGTCCGGACTTTGAAGGTCAGGAGCGGCTCTCTCTTCGGATCCGCTTCCTCCGAAACGCTCATCGAAACCGTCGTGAACCAGACGAGGATCACGGCAGGAAATTTCAAAGGACGGCAACTCATGAGATCACAATCTCAGAGTGTCCCTTACGAAAATCAAATCTGAAAGATGCCGTCCATTCGCACCCGAGCGGTGACTAAAAGATGCCTCTGCCTGATAACGGGATGATCCGAACGTCGTGAAATTCACCTTACCCCAACGCAGCCACTTCACGCTCCGTCAGTTCATTCAACAGCGGCTCCCCCCTTTCGAGTCGCTTTAGATTCTGAGCAAAAATATCCCAGACCCGACTGAGGTAATAGGAACTCCCGCTCGACCCGGAAATATGCGGGGTCATGATGACGTTGGGGAATTTCCAGAGCGGGTGCTCCGGTGGCATCGGATAATGATAGTGTGTGTCGAGAGCCGCACCGGCGATCTGGCCGCTCTCGAGCGCGTTCAACAAGGCTGCCTCCTTCACGAGCGGTCCGCGTGCGGGATTCAAGAGGAACGCGTCATTGTGAAGCGCGGCGAGCTCGGCCTCTGCGATGATCCCTTCGTTCTCGGGATGCAACGGCATCGCGAGGATGAGGAAATCGAGACCGGAAAGAAACGCTTCCGTCTCATCAGGAGTGAAAAAGCGATCGGGTAGGGTCGCGTCAGGGTCACCGGTTCCGTTAACCCGATAAATATCCGGTCCGGTCGGCTGCGGGTGACGACGCGTCATGACATGAATCTCGAGCCCGAGCAGCTTCCCCATCCGCGCGGTTTCCCGCCCGATTCCGCCGTAGCCCCAGATTCCGACGACAGAACCGCGTATCTCTTTTTGAAAGCGGGCATCGCGATCCCAGGTCCCCGATTCCTGATTGCGAACCAGCCCTCTCATATCGCGGACGAGGTTGATCATCATCGCGATGTTCCATTCCGCGATGGGGACGTCGAAAACGCCGCGGGCATTGCTCACCCGGATCCCCCGGCCTGCGAGGTTCAGCCCCTGAAGTTGTGTGTAACCGACCGATCCCAGCTGGATGAACTGGAGAGAATTCATCTCCGCGAAATCCGATGGCGGGCCGTCCGCGAAAAGAATCTCCGCATCTACAGAATCCCCGGCAAGCCAATCCGCAGTGGGCTTTTCGACCCGATTGATTTGAAACTGGCCGGGCTCCTCCAGCCTCGCGGCGGCATCAGAGTCCGGCGGGATGTTGGCGAGTATCTTCTTCACGACTGATGTTTTTCGCGTTGCTCGGGTAGGATCTTCCCGGGGACATTGTTGTATTCTCCGCTCCCGCGGACAAAAGGGAAAGCGGCTTTTGTTTCATCGCTGAGAACGATTCCAAGCCCCGGCTTGTGAGGCGGCAGGACGTGACCGTCCACCATCTCAAAGGAATCCCCAATCACTTCCGAATGAAGCGGACCCCACGCCGGCGGTATTTCCAGTATCGCTGTGTTAGGGCAGGCAAAGCCGCAATGAAGGTTCTGCATAAAAACACCTCCGGCACCCCAGGCATGAGTCGCGATCTTTCTGTCCTTATCCGCGAAACGTTTCGCCACTTTCATGAATTCACTGAGCCCGCCCATAAATCCGGCATCCGGTTGCCCGATATCAAAACAGTCCCGCTCGATAAACAATCGCCACTCGCAGTCAGCGGTGAGACATTCGCCTCCGGCGATCGGGACGGTCGTCGAGGCACAGAGTTCGGCATATCCAAGGGGATCGGTGTAGTGGAGCGGTTCCTCGAAAAAGAAGAGGTCGTAGGGCTCGCAGGCTTTCGCCACAGCGATGGCGGTCGCGGTGTCCCAGGTATGTGAAGAACTGTTCCCCATGTGCCCGTCGAGCATCAGTTGAAACGCCCCACCGTAGCGTGAACGGACGAATTCCAGTTTAGCGGCTTCGAAATCGGCGGCTTCGTCAGGGTCATTGGAAAGCCATGAACCATTTTCCTTTGAATAGGAGCCGACGCCAAGCTTGGCCGCTTTAAAACCGAGAGACTGATAGAAGTCGAGTTTTTCGGCGAGGTACTCAACGGGATAGTTGGAAGGACCTCCGGTCGCATAACAGAACAACTTTTCGTGAGCAAGGCCACCGAGCAGTTCACAAACCGGTTTCCCTTCCAGCTTCCCTTTGAGATCCCATAAGGCGGCCTCGATTCCTGAAAGCACAGACGCGCCGAGCCCGACGCGACACCAGAAATTCCCACAGTGATACATGCGCTCCCACAGTGCCGGGATATTGTCGACGTTCTGCCCGAGAAGGATGTCCTTAAAGAAGGCGACCGTTTCGGGGATGATCTCAGGGCAGAAATAGCCCGCGTAAGTTTCACCCAGTCCCACCAGATCCGGATCGTCCGTATGAATCTCAATAAACGCGGCACTGCGCCACTTTCGCAGCTCGAGAAGAAAAGGATCGCCGGTGCAGGGGCCGGTTAACAAAACCGTTTTGACGTCGGTAATTCTCATTGCTTCAGTTTCTCGAGAACCGCTGCGGGAGGGGTCCATCCGATCTTCCGTTTCACCGGTGGCGTGTAGCTCAGGGTGATCACAAAGAGCCCGTCCGACTTCGCCGCCGTTTCCCCGTCGAGGCTGACCTGGACCTGAGTAAAGCCGTTCCCCTGAAAAGCACGATAGCCGTTCATCTCCGCCGATTCGAGAGGATGCCCGTTCAACGCAATCCTCTCGACCGTGGCATTTTGATAGGGAATGCGAAGTCGGAAACCGATCCCGTGTTCGGTCGCATTCCGGTCCGCCGTGCCAAACACTTCAGACTCTTTCCCTGCCTCCACCGCGATTTTGATCTCAGGACCGGACTCAATGAACTCGCGAATCGCACTCGCATCGACAGAGGGGTGCCCCTCAATGTTGGTGAGAAAGGTTTCGTGACTGGAGTCGAGCTTCTCTCTCGCAGCGGCATTGGTTGCAACGGCGTAGAGGCTCCGGCCATCGGTTTGCGGGTAGAGAAAGGCCTGCGAGAAGGAACTCTGACACTGCCACAACTCAACCCGGCTTTTACGGCGCTCCGCAGCATTGGTTCCCGAGGTCGTCACGAAATGACCGACGAAGGCCTTCATCCGATCAACGGGATAGCCAACGACGTTCTCCCCCGCCGGAACCGCGTTGCCGATATTGAGCCAGCCTTTGGTCCGCACGAGCCCGCTTTCCTCCCACGCCACTTCGAGCGCGGCGATGAGGGTGTGGTATTTGGTCGCCCCATACTGAGCCGAGTAGAACTGAGGTCGACCGCGCCAGTGTTGCCCCACGATCGCTTCCAGTCCGGGACCGTAGAGCAGTTGCTGTGCATCCGCCTCAAATCGGTCCGAGGGAAATCCTGCTTCATTTCCGGCACGGATCATCGCCTCGGTGACGCGCCAGTCCCAGGGACGAAGGACATAATTCGAATAGGCCGAGCCGGTAATCTCGGTCATGATTTGCCCCTGGTAGCGCTCGCGCTTGCCGAGCTGATCATCCCCGTATTCCTGCAGGCCGGTCCCGTGAAGATCGAGATGGGCCTCCGGTTGAAACTCGTCAACGACCTTGAGAAACGCGGCCATCTCGGGAGCGCGATCGATCGGCTTGAAAGTCATCGTTTTCAGATCCCAGTTCGAAACACCACCGCCGGTGTAGGGATCAATCTTGAGCGAGTTCCCGAAGCGATCCGTCTCGAAATAGGCGTAGGGATTAATGATAGGGATGATCCAGACCTCCTGCCTCTTCCGCGTGAGCTTCGCATCCTCCGCGTCACTGAGGAGCCATTCGATGACGTGCATCGTTGCGGTCGTCCCCGAACGCTCCGGACCGCCGTGGAGGGCCGTGATCAACGAATGCTGTTTCTCCCCGGCCGGGGAATCGGGATCGGTGATCTTGAGGAGGAAAATTCCCATTCCCTCGCGTGATTCCCCGATCCGCTCGATATCGAGAATGGGATCGTATTTCTCCTTCCAATAGGAAAGAGTCGCCTCGTATTCATCAGCGGTGAGGCGGTGGACAGGCCCGGCCTTTACCGAGGTGAGAAGCAGTGAAAAAACGGCAATCCAAGAGGGTATCATCAACGACCCAACCCTGTTATCTCTCCGGGAAAATGCAGCAAGTCTGGAACGCCTCCGGAAAATTCGATTCATGCGTAGATAGTGACGACGGAGCGAAACGGAACAAGGAAAACCGAGTCCCGCAAATGAGGTTGGCGTTTAGTTCCCGGTTGTTGGTTGTTGGTTGTTGGTTGTTGGTTGTTGGTTGTTGGTTGTTGGTTGTTGGTTGT
>JARGPH010000027.1:69142-88385 GCA_029213065.1 Verrucomicrobiales bacterium
TGGTGCTTGGTGCTTGGTGCTTGGTGCTTGGTGCTTGGTGCTTGGTGGGGGCAGTCAATACAAAGGTAACACTTTTGGGTCAGGAGATGGGTAACACATGGGTTGGTTGAAGGGTGGCATACTCGTGGGATCGGCGGGGCTGCGGGAAGCGAGGGTGGCAACGAAGTTTCGGGGCAGGGAAATTACCTTAGAAATCTTGACGGGCACCGGATCGTCTTCGACATCATAGCCCTGTTCCCACCGAAGCCATGGCCACTGAAGAAATCCCTCCCGCAACTTCCGTCCTTCCCGAAATCCCTGTCATTGCCAAACAGGTCGATGCCCAGACCTCGTTCCTCGCCGGGAAGCTGATGAGGTGGATCGAGAACCACGACTGGGTTCCTGACAGCCTCAATCACACCGTTGCCATCGTAATTTTGCTGATTGGCCTCTTTGCCGCAGCGAGTTTTCTCTACTTCATCTGCCGACCACTCATCCTCAAGGTGGTCACCCGCATCATCGAAAGAACCGAATTCAGCTGGGACAATGAGCTCCTCGGACGCGGTGTCTTCCGGTGGCTCACTCACATTCTTCCCGGCGTTCTCATCTTCCTCGCCTCGCCGGGCCTCTTCTCCTCGGTCCCCTGGCTCGGTCACTTCCTCCGCATCACCTCGTCGATCTACATTCTCGTGACCGGCTACTTTGTTCTCGACTCGATCCTCAACGCCCTCCAGACCATTTTTTCACGCACCACTGCAGGGAAGAAACTCAATCTCGCGACCTTCACGCAGGTCGCCAAGCTCCTCGGTGCCCTGATCTGTTTCATCCTCGGTATCGCGATTCTGATCGGGCAGTCCCCCCTCTCCCTCCTCGGTGGACTCGGTGTCTTTGCGTCGATCCTCATGCTCGTGTTCAAGGATGTCATCCTCGGCTTCGTCGCAGGGATTCAACTGGCTTCCAACCGGATGCTCTCTCAGGGAGACTGGCTCGAAATGCCGAGCTACAACGCGGATGGTGATGTTCTCGAAATCGGACTGACCACGGTGAAAGTCCAGAACTGGGACAAAACGATCACGACGGTTCCGACCTACGCGCTGATCAGCAGCTCGTTTAAGAACTGGCGAGGCATGTCAGAAAGCGGAGGCCGGCGTATCAAGCGCAACCTCCTCGTCGACACGAATTCGATTCGCCTCTGCACCGCGGAGATGCTGGAGAGGTTTCAGGACATCGAGCACATCTCTGAGTATCTCGAGAAGAAAAGGAAGGAAGTCGAGAAGGTCAACGAACGCCTCGAACCGTCCCGCCGTGACAACCGCGTCAACGGACGCCGTCTCACTAACATCGGCACTTTCCGGGCCTACATCGAGGCCTATCTCCGCAATCATCCTGACATCAATCAGGGGATGACCCTGCTGGTTCGCCAGCTCGCTCCCGAGGGACGGGGCATGCCCATTGAAATCTACTGTTTCAGTTCCAACAAAAACTGGGCCGCCTACGAAAGCATTCAGGCGGACATCTTCGATCACCTTCTCGCAGTCGCACCCGAGTTCGATCTCCGCATTTTCCAGGAACCAACCGGACTGGATTTCCGGGGGATGGGGACTGAGTAGAGGAAGGAGGATTCCTTCCCGCTTACTACCCCGCGAGGGAAACGCCGCCTGAGCTGGACACGAGGAGAACCTGCTGGAGGTCTTCTATCGCGTCCGAAATCTCTTTGTGAAATGTTGCAACCTCCTCCTCCCGGGGAGGATCATACCCGATAAAGACCACTGCGGCTTCTGCAGAGGCGGCTTTCCAGGCGTCATTGTCGCTCTCCGTCGGCAACATCACCGGAACGGCATCGACCCGGGCTTTCTCGATCATTTCGAGGAGAGGCACCTGCGCCTTGTCCGGATCCTGATCCGCATCAATCGGCACGAGAATTCGAATTTTCCGCCCCCGCCAACCTGAGTTCTGTTTCAGCAAGTGGGCCAGCGTGAGCATGAGGTTTCCGTTTTTGCCACCTCTCCACCAGATATCAATACTGCCCTTTGGCGGTGCCCACCGGAGAGGCCCCTCGTTCTGAGACTGGACAATAATGATGCTGCGTTCAAAGCGGCGGATCATTCGCTGCATTTCAAAAAAGCCACTGGCGTGCTCAGGGTTCTCACTCCAGCCTAACATAACCGTATTGCTGCGGAGCCCCCCGATCCCGTGACACTGCAAAAGGTGGGCCAGCCCCATGAGAACCGAGTCCTCGACGACCACGGCGGGGAACCCTTCAACTTCCTCTTCGGCAATGAATTTCCGGAGTTTGACCTCTGCGCTGTTGCGACGCTCGAGGTTCTCCTCGACTTCCCCGACGATGATCTGGCCGAAGGAAAGAATACCACGACCAGCGGTGAGCCAGCTTCCGTATTCGGTGAGGTGGTTGCGACGGAATGCGCCGCCACTCAAGGCGAGAATCGCCGGCCGCCAGTTCTTGGAGTGATACTTTTCCATTTCGAGGCGGAGCAACGCCTTCCTCGCCCGCTCGTAGGCGACTCCCGAGGTGACGTTCCCCCAACGGGCGTAAACCTGCTTCCGCCCGATCCACCAGTGCAGCGCGGCCATTGCCCCGATCGCAACAATGGCCCAGAGCGGCTCGAGGAAGATCATGACAGCGACACAACCCACCGTACCTAACAATGCCGTAAACCGGTTACTGAGTTTGAAGGCGGGCCGGTAACTGGGATTCTTCGTCACCGATTCGTAGAAACACGCGAGGTTGATCGTTCCGTAGGTCACCATGAAGAACATCGTGATGATGGGGGCAATCGCATTGAGGTCACCGACCATGAGCGCTGCCTGTGCGATGAGGAATGCCACGATCGTCGCGCGTCTCGGCTCATCGCTGTTTCCCCCGCCAATCGCGAAACGATTCAGGCCTTTGAAAATCCGGTCACGGGCCACCGCCTGGAGAATCCGCGGTGCCCCCATCATGCTGCCGAGTGCGGATGACAAGGTCGCGGCAAAGATCCCCGCATGAATCGCGATGGGCCACTTCGCGATATCGGCGACGATGAAGGCATTTGTCTGAAGGGTGTCACGGGGAACTGCCGCCGCCAGTGTCCACGCCATCCCCAGATAGACGAGAGCGGTAAAGGCAATCGCCGCGATCGTCCCACCGGGAATGGAACGTCCCGGATTCTTGAGATCACCTGACATGTTCACCCCCGCCATGATCCCCGTCACCGCAGGGACGAAGAGAGCAAACATTGTAAAGACACTTTGTCCTCCGGTGTAGCCGGGCCCCATGTTTTCCGCCGCCCTTGCCGCAGTGGCTTCAGGGAGTGCCCCCGCAAAAAATGAAATCAGGGAGAGAAGCAGAATCGCGAGGATCCCGTATTGCATCTTGATGGTCCAACCCGCCCCGATAAAAACACAGACGAAGACGAAGAAGTTCACGACGCTTCCAATCTCCAGAGCGGAGTAGCCCGAGTCGGGAAACAGGTTCACAAGGGCCTCGGTGAAACCGATCACATACATCGCCACGGAAATGGCCTGAGCGAGAAAGAAGACAATGCCGATGGCACCACCGAACTCGACCCCGAGACTGCGACTGATCAAAAAGTAGGCGCCGCCACCCTCGACCCGTGTGTTCGTTGCCACCGCCGAGATAGAGAAAGCGGTCAGGGTCGTGATCAGCTTCGCGCAAAGGATAATAAGGACCGCGTGATAGATTCCCGATTCGCCGACGACCTGACCAAATCGCAGGAACATGATGACCCCCAGAATCGTGAGGGTGCTCGGAGTGAAGACACCTCCAAAGGTCCCGAATTTCTTCGGAGGAGCCGGTGCTTTGACGGTGGTTTCTGTCGACATTTAAGTGATTGCTGTCCGGCGCTGAGCCCAATGAAACTTCGAACCGGAAATCATGAAAGTAAGCGGTCCGGAGAAACCGGAAAGTGAAATTATCAGTCTGAAAAAACGGAGCATCGCCTCCTATCCACCCCGGCGTTCAAACACCACCGCCGCCGTGAATCGCTTACTGCCGAAGACCAGCATCTGAGCAAATTCCTCTTTCGCGATAGGGATATGCTGGCAGTCAATCTCGCTCAGGGTCACTTTCTCTGCGTCCGGATCGTGCACGTAAAAACACAACTCGTCGCTGGCGGTCACAACAACCCAGTGCGGCGCTTTGTCCCCGTTGAGTCGGTAGCTGCTGATCAGGGCGATGACCGAGCATCCCGCTTCGAGCCAGGCGTCGATGCGGCTCGTCGAAACCACGGATTGCTCGATCTCGAGGCCCGCCGCTTCGGCCTGCGCCAGAAACTGCTCGTGAACCACCGCGAGTATTTCCTTTTTATGCGCCGCGCGCACCCCGTCAGTAAAGAGCGGTGTCATTTGGTTCATGCACACCCGAACCGAAAACCCTCTGCGCTGCGCTGCGAGAGCGAGTCCCACGGGATGGCACCCGCCGTGACCTGAGGTCATGAAAATCGTCGTCGCTTCGCGCCAGAGATCCAGCTCCAGCATCTGGTTGAGTTCAATCCCGGTATCGATCGCCCCCATCGCCATCATGACCGACGCCGGCCCGCAACTGAACGATGTTGTCTGCCGATACCACGGTACAATCCGCTTTGCATCAGCACGGTCCGGATAGCGGATTCGCTTCTGCATTCGCACGGCGTCAGTCCCGTCTTCGTAGTAGCTCTCGAGCTCATCAAACTCGCGATACTGCAGGCTCCGGTAGAGCGCGATTGCCGCGGTATTGACCTTGGAAACTTCCAATCGCATGAAGAGCCGACCGGACTCCAGAGCCGCCGCTTCGAGAGCGATGAGAAGCTGACGCCCGTAGCCCCTCCCCCGCGTCGCGGGATTAAGCGCGAGCGAATAGACCCGTGCGAGACGCGTCCCGCGATGGAGAAGGACGAGGCCGTAGCCGACGAGAACATCCTCCACGGTGAGGACGAGTAAAATACTGCTGTCCCCCTTCACCCAACGCTGGAAGGAACGACGACTGAGGCGATCACTCTCAAAGCACAGCTTTTCCAGCTCGACGAGAGCATTCAAATCGTCCGGCTGCACTTTGCGAATTTCCATGACACTAACAGTATTCAATTATTACACCTAGGTGCGCCCCCGTTTTTCGAGTCGGTTTACGAACTCCTGCATGATCATCATATACAATTCGTCACCCAGATAACCATCTTCGACTTCGTGCTCGATGCTTGGATTATCATTCACCTCGATCACATAGACCTGCTTCCCGACTTGCTTGAGGTCGACCCCATACAAGCCATTTCCAATAATCGAACTCGCCTTCAAAGCCGCATCGAGAACATTCTTCGGGACCTCAAATGTCGGAATCGTTTTATGGCCACCGGCCTGCCCCACTTTCGCCTTGGAGTCGTGGTTGTATATCTGCCAGTGATCCGACGCCATGAAGTACTTGCAGGCATAAATGGCACGCCCGTTGAGGACACCAATTCGCCAGTCGAAGTCGGTGTATAAGTATTCCTGAACGAGCGCCAGGGCCGAAGTCGTCAACATCGTCTCCAACTTCACCTTCAGCTCGTCGCGGTCCTTCACCTTGTAAACCCCGATCGAGAAGGAGCTCTCCGGCATTTTTAAAACCATCGGATATTCAATCGCTCCCTCGATTCTCTCGAGGGTCTCGGAATCCGAATTAGCGGCAACGAGGGTCGTCGGAGCCTGCACTTTATTGTAGCTGAAGGCGTCGTGTAAAAAGATCTTGTTACAGCAGCGCATGATCGACGAGGGATCATCCATGACGACAAGCCCCTCCATTTCCGCTTTTCGGGCAAGTCGGTAGGTGGGGTGGTCGATGCGCGTTGTTTCGCGTATGAAGAGCGCGTCATACTGCGAGAGGTATTTCAATTCATTCGACTTCACGAGCTCGGCCTGAATCCCCACCTTCGCAGCCGCCTTCACAAACCGCTTGATCGCCTCCGCGTCGCTCGGTGCGGTCGCCTCCTCCGGGTCGTAGAGGATCGCCATGTCCCAGCGAAACTTGTTGCGACGATTGGGACTGCGCCAAACCTGCTCGGTGAAGATTTTCAACCGGTCGTAAAATGTTGATTGCTCCGCGGTGCCGAGATCAGCGAGATTTCCCTGGGCGACCTTGAGATCGATTCCATTGCGACCGCGGGTCAAAGTGGCCGTCAGGAATGGAGAGGCATAGCGATCAAAGAGCGAGCGGGCGATTTTTTTAAATTCCTCCGCCTCGGTCCACCCGAAGTAGATATCGAGAACGACCGGTTCATTCAACTCACCGACCACCTTGGGAAACAGGGTTTGCAAAGGATCGAGAGAACCCGCCGAATCCTCCGGATAGCTCAAATCGTTAATCGTGTTCACACTCGGGAGGACACGGTGCCTCCGCGACTCGGCGAGGAGAGAACAGTAGTAACCACGACTCAGGTAATGCTCCGTGTCACAAAGGTTGATCACACGCGTGCGCGGCTCACCCCGCTTGGGATAATCTTCGAGGTATTGCTCGAAGGTAATGACTTCAAGATCCAGCGGAGGCGTCTCCAACCGGTCCGTCACAAGAATAGTTTTATACATTTGATAGGATTAAAAACTCCCGCCCGCCATTTTGAACCGGCGGGAATAAAGATCTGAAATCTCATGGCCAAACGAGCCACAAATACAAAAGAAACATTCCGAAAAGCAAACCGCCCTCGATTCGGTTGAGACGGAATCCGCTTCGCATCAACGGGAGGAGAATCACGGAGGTAAGAAGCATCGCCCCGAGATCGACCCATCCGAGGGCACCGCTGTTGATCGGACTGAGCGCACCCGCGGCACCGCCGATGCAAAGCAGGTTGAAAATGTTTGAGCCGACCACATTCCCAATCGCGATATCCGTCTGGCGCCGCAAGGAAGCGACCACCGACGTCGCCAGCTCAGGCATCGACGTCCCCGCCGCCACGATCGTGAGCCCGATAACCGCTTCGCTCCAGCCGAGGCTGCGGGCAATCGAGACGGCACTGTCGACAAAGATTCGCGCTCCGAAAACCAGCATCGCGAATCCTGCCAGAGTCAAAACAATGCTCAAAGTGATCGACGACTTTGGCTGCTCAAACTCCACGAGGGCTTCCGGGTTCTTTTCCTTTCCCGCGACCCGCACCGACCGGATCACATAGACAATGATCAGTAGAAACAGAACCATGCCCTCCCATCGCTCAAGTCGTTGCCCCGTCAGTAAAAACGTGACGAACAAACCCGAGGCACCGAGCATGATCGGCATGTCGCGGCGAATCACATCGAGGTGCACCGCGAGCGGACAGATCATCGCCGCGATCCCGAGGATCGCGGCCACGTTGAAAATATTCGAACCGACAATATTGCCGAGGGCAATCCCTCCCTGCCCGGCGAGCGCAGCCTTGAGTGACACCGCCAGCTCGGGGGCGCTCGTCCCGAACGCCACCACCGTTAACCCGATCACCAACGGACTCAGTCCAAGGCGGGCGGCAATGCTCGACGCCCCCCGAACCAGAAACTCCGCGCCGAGAGTGAGGACAACAAGTCCAACAATAAGTATCAATACAGTCATAGATTCAGAATCCCGGCGAGACACCGCCAAACAGGAAAATCGCAGTCAAGAGCACTGGCGTGAACAGACATCCCGGAATGCCGAATTCATACGGCGGAGAGAGGGTTCTAAAGTCGGGGGCTGTGGCATTGGGGTAATTGCGGCCCGGTCTTGAACTCGCTACGGAGCTTCTGCGGGCAGAGGTGAAATTACTCTCTCTATCAGAAACCGGAAAGTGAAATTATCAGGTCCCGGAAGGATCGAATCGTCGCTGAAACGGCGACAGGCGGGAGGCCCTTTCACGCCTCGATCATGAGCAGCTTCGCCTTTCGACTCAGCCGCTTGATTCGCAGTTCCTCTTTACTGGCTTCAGAGCGGGTCCCTATTTCTTTTTGGAAAACGAGTTCGAGGGGACCTTTGCCGCGCGTGTACTTGGCTCCCTTGGGCGCCCCCTCCTCGTGCTCAGCGAAACGCCGCGCAACGTCGGTGGCGATGCCGCAGTAGAGCGAGCCGTCAGCACAGCGAATCATATAGACGAACCACACGGATTTGCTCATTTCAATGCTGGTTGATCGGGCCTCATTTTGAGAACGCTTTCGGAAGCCTTTGCATCTTCCGCTACAGGGAACTTGCCCGGCAGAACCGGCAAAAAGTTCTGCTGAATGGATCACTCACCCAGATAGCCCATCGCCTCCAACCAGTCAGCGAGTCGATCCGGCCACTCGCCGACTTTTTCAGGGATCTCCCTCATCCCGAATCCGTGACCACCGTGTCCGTAGATGTGCAATTCACATTGACGGTTCTTGCGGAACATTTCGAGATAGAGCAGCGCGGCCCCTTCAACAAAGCGCCTATCACCGTGAGCAATTGTGATAAAAGCGGGCGGAGTCTTTTCCGTGATCATAATCTCAGGCGAGAGCGCGTTCGGATTCCCGGGATCCTGCAAATACGCGGGGTAGATCGGTACTGCAAAATCCGGAATGCAGCTCGTCGCGTCAATCGCGGGATCAGTCTCGTAGCTGCGCGAGCCGTCGGAAGTCATCGCCATGACGGCGAGATGGCCGCCTGCCGAGAAACCAAGAATACCAACCTGATCCGGTTTGATCTTCCATCCTTCCGCCCGATTCCGAACCATTGAGATGGCCCGCTGGGCATCCTGAAGAGGGGCATGATGTTTCTCCAATCCTTTCCGGTGGGGAACCCGGTATTTCAGCAGAACCGCATTCACCCCGATCGAATTGAGGAAGTCGCAGACATCGGAACCCTCATGCTCGTAGGCGAGGTGTTTGTAGCCACCTCCCGGAGCGACGACGATGGTCGTGCCCGTATTACTTGCGGCGGGAGCCGGGTAAAAAGTCAGAGTCGGGACACTGACGTTGGCGGTTCTCGGCTCACTCGTCTCCGGCGGCAGTTTGAGCGATTCATCTCCGGGGACATTGCCCGCAGGCCAGAGTTCAATCGGATCCTGAGGTGCGGCCCAGGCAGGCGTTGTCAGGAGAAGGGCGAGAATAAAGAAACGAATCATAAGATTGGATTACGGGGAATGTGCCGTGGGAAGCGCCTCAATTCAACCCTGTTGAGTCGGTGACCCAACCCTGTTCAGTCCGATCCGATTGAGGTCCATTTTCTTCTTTCTCCGTCGCGTCTCATTGTTAGCATAGCCGGGTTATGAAATATGTATTTCTCATCCCCGCCCTCGCGTTTCTGGTCGTCAGCTCTCATGCCCGCACCTGGACATCGAAGGACGGAAACACCATCGAAGCTGACTTTATCTCCGCGACGCCTACGCATGTAACCATTCAAAGGGCAGCCGATAATCGAAAATTCACGATCGAACTTTCCACGATATCCGACGAGGACGTCAAGTGGGTCAAAGCGAACAGCAAACCAGCGAAGCCGGCAGCCCGCCCACTCGGGGCGGAAGCCATCGAAGTGCCCGAGGGATTCCCCGAAGAGGTTGCCGAAATGCTCACCTCCCGCGGGATTCTCCTCTTCGAAGATGATTTCGAACGCTCCGACTCGGCGAGCAGCGATGACCTCGGCCCCGACTGGCAAACCAACAGCGAAAGCCGTGCCCAGGGAGCAAAGCAGAACGACCTCGAGGCGGGAAAGTTGGTGATGACACTTTCGGACAAAGCCGACCATGCCATTTCCACGAGGCACACGCTTTCGGAGCCATTCAAGGATGCGGTCGTCTCGGTCAAAGTGCTTCTGGAAGAGGAAGAGCAAATCAAGCTGGCCTACAACGACCGCGAAGAACCTTCCGTCTGGGCAGGTCATATCAACGGTGTCACGATCGCCCTGAACAAGGTAACGATCGACGATGAGCGGGAAGGCCGCTTCAAGCTCACACTTCGCGACAACAAGGATACCGAGGAAGGCAAAGTGGCGATGGAAGAGGCATTGAAGAAAACCTCAGCACCAAAGACCATTTCGCTGAAGCCCGGAAAATGGATCGATGTCATTACCGTCCACAACGGCGACACCCTCACCGTCTACCTGAACGGTTACAAGATTCACAAATTCACCTCACCGGGAATCGGTCACGAAACGAAACGCGACTTTGTCTTTGCTGTCCCGAAGCGTGCCACCGTCGATGATCTGAAAATCTGGAAACTGACCCCTGCGCCGGCGGAGTGACTTCTCAAGTCTGACGCAGCAGAGCAGAGCCTGCCCGTCCGGAGTCTCCACGTTCAAAGTGTGGCAGGATGCAGCCTGACAATGAGCCCGAATCACTCCATAAAAATCGATTTCGGGCAATTTTCGTGATACTCCCAGAGGCTCTCCCACCAGACATCGGTCGTGAAATAGGCGTGCTCCACGAGAGTCCACTTTCCGCTTTTCTTTTTCAAGAGCGCGACGGTTATTTCATCGGCTTCATTGGCGTCATCTTCGAATTCTGTTCCGTCATAGTTGATCGGCCCACCGTCCTTGGTCCTGGGAGTAGCTCTCACGAAAGCCCAATCACGGTCCACTTTCATGTGATCGACCACAAAGATCACCTTTTGACCAATCGCTCTTTGCAGCGGAGCGCGAACTGGATCCAGAATAGCGGTCCGCTCCGCCGTCCCCGGTCTCGGCGTCGTCGCTTGAGCACGAAGCGTAGTTTCCGAGGCGAGGAAGAGACAACAAACAGCAAGGAGTTGAACTGGTTTCATGCCGTACGATAGAATTTTCCGCTCGATTTTACAATCCAAACCATTTTCAGAAGGCATCATTTTGAAGCGAGGCAGGCACCTCCTTTCCGCCCTTCCCGGGCGGCATTGGACTGTCACAATCGCTGCCGGCTTCCCCTCGGTTCGAGCTTGTGATATAAAAGACCTTACCCCCTGTGAGCTTAACGATCCGGAAAGAATCCGACCGCCTTTCAGCCACCCCGAAGAAGTGTCGAAACAAAAACGAAACGATGAAACTGACTCCCCTGCTGCTTTTAGCATTTTTAATCACCACTACCCAGATCAAGGCGCGGACCTGGACGCATGAGGAGACCGGGAGAACGATTGAAGCGGACTATGGCGGAACGACCGGGGAAGGTGCGAACTTGAAAGTGAACCTGAGGATTTCCGGTCGCGGAACGATTCCCTATTTGGTGTCCGACTTGAGCAAAGCAGACCAGGAATGGGTCAAAGAACAGATCACGAAAGTCGGGTTAATGGAGGCCTCCGGCGGTGACGGGGATGCCGCGCAGGTTTTGGGTAAGTGGAAAGGTTACATGGCCAACAGCTCCGGGGAACCGGACAATCCCATCGAATTGGAGTTCACCGAAGACC
Organism: Verrucomicrobiales bacterium; assembly: GCA_029213065.1. Taxonomy (GTDB): domain Bacteria; phylum Verrucomicrobiota; class Verrucomicrobiia; order Verrucomicrobiales; family DEV007; genus Arctic95D-9. The sequence continues at coordinate 80,414 of JARGPH010000027.1, forward strand.
TCATCACAGCGAAACGGTTCAGCGGTGAGGTCATGGGCACCGGCACCTACCGGATCCGCGGAAGCGGGGAATCCATGCGCATCGACGTGGAAGGAAAGTCGGGTGAATACGACGGAAAAGACTACGAGGGAATCATCGGCGTGGAGGGGAAGACGCTGAAATGGTGTTCGACCAATGACCAGCCTTCAGCAAAGCGTCCCCGGGATTTCCAGACTGACCTTCAGCAAAATCATTTCCTCATGGTCCTGGAACGGGAGGAGTAAATTCACTCGCAGAACAGCCATCTCACAGACTGGCACAAAGACGATTTTCGAGAGCTCGACTTCGTTGCAGGCCCGTGATGGAATGCCCTCCAGCCAATGAAACCTTTCACCCGGATTTTCGCTACTCTCTTTTCAGTAATGACTGCCTCTCCGATTGCCAAAGGAGACGATCCTCTCGTTTTCATATCCGCCTTCACCTCGGGAGAGAAAGGGGCGATTCATGCCTGCACTTTTGATTCGGAACTTGGGGCACTCACCCCGGTGGATCGGAGCACCGATGTGGAGAACCCGTTTTTCATGACGCTGTCCCGTGACGGAAATTTTCTCTACGCGATTCACGCACTCAAATTCGGCGGCGAGGAAGACGAGGAAGTCGCGGCCTACCGGGTCGAAGGGCGCAGCGGAAAATTGAGCCTTCTCAATCGACAGTCGTCGAAAGGAACCGCCTCGTGTTACCTCGATATCGATGCGACCGGCAAAGCTGTCGTAGTCGCCAACTACTCGAGCGGCAATGTCGCTTCCTATGCCATCGCCGATGACGGTAAACTGAGTGAGCCGGTATCCTATTTCAAACATACGGGTTCCAGCGTCGATCCGAAACGCCAGACGGGCCCCAACGCTCACAGCATCGTGATCAGTCCGGACAACCGCTACGCTTTTGCTGCCGACCTCGGAATCGACAAGGTGATGATCTACCGACTCGACGCGGAGACGGCGACATTGACTCCGAACGATCCCCCATTTGTGAAACTCCCTCCCGGGTCCGGTCCGCGGCATATCACTTTCCACCCCAACGGGAAACATCTCTACGTGATCAATGAGATGGGAAACACCGTCTCTGTTTTTGGATACAATTCGGAGACCGGAGCCCTCACCGATCAACAAATCATCTCCACTCTCCCCGAAGGCTATGAAGAACGAACCCACACCGCTGATCTCAAAATCACACCGGACGGGAAGTTTCTCTACGGATCGAATCGCGGTCACGACACCATCGCGGGCTACCGGATTGGCGACGACGGGAATCTGACCTCGATCGGTTTTTACCCCAGCCTCGGAAAGGGTCCGCAAAACCTCGCAATCATGCCCGACGGCAGACACCTCCTCTGCGCGAACATGCCGGGTAACAGCGTCGTCGTTTTCGAGATCAATCCTGAAACCGGCGCGTTGAGTGCGGTCGGCGACTCGATCGAGATCCCGATGCCTGCCTGCATTGCGATCAAACCGTGAAAAGCCGAAACCGGTCCCGGACCGCTCCTTCTTTCACATTTCAATCGGCGGAACTTCCCACGGGTGCCGCTGTGAAAGCGCCTTGCCGCAAAACATGCAAAATGTTCTGTAGTGCGTTCATTTCATGAGGGTTAGCCCTGAATCCGTGAGATTCCGGCATTGTTCCTTCACGATTTCCCGCGAGCTATCGACTGATAGCAAAGATTGCGGGTTGGGTTCCGAGACGACCCAATCTTCGAAGTATTTAACGAGAGGCAGAATCACCGCTTGAACCCGAATTGTTTTACAACTATGAATATTATGGTAATTTACAGATCACAAAGTCAGTGCTGAATGTTTCTCCGTCCCACAACAGTCAAAAAATCATCTCCCCGCCTCACTCAGTTGCTGAATTCCGTTTCCGAATTCGAAGGTCTTGCTGAGCTCGCAGCCTTGGCGTGCGGGGCCTCGAGCGCTGGGATTGTTTTGCGCGAGGACGACGACTTTGTGCTCATGACGGGCTGCGGAGCGGAGCCGCTCTTGTGGCGCGGTGCCCCCGGTATTGAGGAATCAATTCTGGAAAAGGTCATTGAAACCGGAGAAATGCATTCCTGTGCACTTCCCCGGACAAAAAGCGCTGAGCTCGCGAGAGGACTCGAACAATTTTGGGGTATGCCGTTCGGCGGCTCGAAGAAACCGGGCGGGGTTGTTTTTATTCTCGGTTCAAATACCGCCGGTGAACCGCCGATTCGATGCGAATCCCTCGAAAAGGTGGCTAGGCAAGTCGAAGCGCTGATCGAGAGATGCAACCCTCAGAGTTTCTCCGGGGAGCCCCCAAAGGTTTCCGGCTCGAGATTTAATTCGTCAATCGAGGGGATCATGACTCTGGACGAAATGGGGAAAGTCTCTCGATCCAATGAGACGGGCCTGAAATTTCTTGAGATTGATTCGATGCCTGAGGATGCGACGATCGATTTCATCGAGATGGTGACGGTGAATTACCGCGAGAGTGTTTCCGGGATGCTGAATCTGGCGCTCAGTGGAGATGAAGGGATCGCCGAGTATCTCTTCGAAGGATCGAGGGGCGGGCGGATTTGGTTGGAGACCTTATTTGCTCCGCTGCGCAATAACAATGACGAGGTCGAAGGAGTCTCGGCGATCCACCGCGATATCACTGAAAGCAAAAAGCGTGAGGAAGAGCTGATCCTGCTCACTTCCGGTTTGGAGCATTCCTTAAGCGGTTTCGATATCGTGAACGAAGCGGGCAAAATGGTTTATGCGAACCGGGCTTATTTGGATCTCTGGGGATATGAATCGGCTGACGAAGTAGTCGGCCATTCGCCCGTCAGTCATTGCCAGGACCCCGGGGTCCCCGAAAGGATCATTGGAACGTTGAAAAAAGAAGGGACATGTCGAATCGAGTTCACCGCCCTGCGCAAGGACGGGTCCACCTTTGAGGCACTCATGTCAGCCCGCCTCATCCCCGGTGCCAATGGAAGTGAAATTTATGCCGGTTCGACCGTTGATATCACCGAGCGGAAGAAGATGGAGGAGGAGATTCGCCTGAGCCGTGAGCATCTCGCCGACCTGGTCAACTCGGTTGATGGGATCGTATGGGAGGCGGACCCCACGACCTTTAGATTCACTTTTGTTAATTCGAGGGCCGAAACCATTCTCGGATACCCTGCAGCACAGTGGATTGAAGAACCCACCTTCCGGGTGGACCACATGCATCCAGACGACCGTGAATACGCAGTCCACTATGGCAGGGAGCTCATTGGTGGAAAAAAAGACTTCGAACTCACCTATCGGATGATCGCAGCCGACGGTCGTACCGTCTGGCTCCGTGACCTCGTCAAGGTAGGGGTAGAAAATGACGACGTTACTTCGCTCCGCGGAATCATGGTCGATGTCACGGAGCAGCACTATGCGGAGCTTCGTATCCGACAGCTGAACCGCACCCACTCCATTCTCAGTGGGATCAACCAACTCATCGTTCGCGAAAAAGATCCCGAAGCCCTTTTGTCAAAAGCGTGCCAACTCGCCGTCGAAAATGGACTCTTCGAGATGGCCTGGATCGGGTTGGTAAATCAGGAAACAGGGTCGCTTGAATTAACGGGGCATGCCGGAGCGGGCGATGCTGAGCTTAAACTTCTCAAGTCAATGTTGGGTGACGATGCAAGTCCACCGGCCTGCTGTTTTACCGAGCGCTCTCTTTCTCTCGGGAATCATGAAATTTGCAACGACGTCGCAACCGATCCGGAAGCCCGGCCCTGGAGGGAAATCGCTCTTGAATCCGGGTATCACTCAATCGCATCATTGCCGCTCCTCGAGGGCGACCGGATTGTTGGAAACTTCAATCTCTATTCCGGCGAGGCCGGCTTTTTCGACGAATCCGAAATGGAGCTTCTCGATAAACTGGCCGAAGACATTTCCTTCGCTCTCACGGTGCATAAGCAGGAAGAGAGGAGGCTCGCGGTGGAACAGGAACTGCGAACCAGCGAAACGAAGCTGAGTGAATCGATGCGTTTCGCGCGTCTCACCCATTGGGAATTCGACCTTGAGAACCAATGTTTCCAATTCGACGACAATCTCTATCGACTCCTCCACGTCAGCGCGGAAGACATCGGAGGATACGAGATATCCCCGGGACCACTTTTCGAGAAATTCTGTTTTCCGGAGGAGATTCCTCATCTCACTAAGAGCATCGAACAGATGATTACGAGGAACGATGCCTCTTCGACGATTTTCGAAAACCGGGTGAAACTGGGCAATGGCGGGGTGGGATGGTTCTCCACCGAAGTCTTCTCCGAGAGAGATGCGGAAGGCTGGCCCCTCCGGGTTCATGGTATCACCCAGGAAATCACTCAGCGTCGAAAGGCGGAAAACGCAGTTCAGGAAGTAGAGCATCGCTTCCGCCGCCTCATCGAGCATAGTGCGGATTGCATCGTTCTCACTGACAATGAGCACCGGATTCAGTATGCCAGTCCCTCGGTCTTTCAGATTGAGAACGCAGAGCCCGAAGCTCTCATGGGACAAAGCATTTTAGAAAACGTCCACCCCGACGATACTGAATCACTCGCAGGCAGTCTTTCAACGCTGACAGATAATCCCGCATCGACTGTCGAGCTTTTCTGGAGACGTTGTGATCCCGATGGAGGATGGTTGTGGTTGGAAGGGGTTGCCACGAATCTACTCGAGGATCCCTGTATCGAGGCAATCGTGATCAACTACCGCGATGTCACCGCGCGGAAACAACTTGAAGAGAATTTCCGCCAATCCCAAAAGCTGGAAGCGATTGGTCAATTGGCGGGGGGTGTTGCTCATGACTTTAACAACATCCTCACCATCATCGGCGGCTACGGTTCCGTTATGATGGCAGCTGAAGGCTTATCTCCCGAGATTGAGAACGCCTCGAGGGAAATCGTGCAGGCATCTGAACGCGGAGCCGGCCTCACCAAACAGCTACTCGCATTCAGCCGTCGCCAGGTCCTCCAGACTCAACAGCTCGATCTAAACGAGAATGTCACCAGCATGACCAATATGCTGCAACGCATCCTCGGCGAAGACATCAGGCTCGTCATCGATCTCCACGAGAAGGCTCTGACGACCCGGGCTGATGCCGGAATGATCGATCAACTTTTGATGAATCTTGTCGTCAATTCACGTGATGCGATGCCCGACGGAGGCACCCTCACGATTGAAACGCAGGCGTGTTGCCTCGGAGACGAGAGGGGAAAGTATTTTCCCGATGCCATGCCCGGCAATTACGTTCAAATCCGTGTGAGCGACAGCGGCGAAGGCATCCCCCCCGAATACATCGACCGGATCTTCGACCCGTTTTTCACGACGAAAGAACAGGGAAAAGGAACCGGACTCGGGCTCGCAACCGTTTTCGGGATCGTAAAGCAGCATGCGGGATTCCTGTCCGTAGAAAGCGAGCCGGGAAAAGGCACCAGTTTCCTCATTCTCTTACCCGCCTGTGAACCGCACCTGAATCTCCGCGACATTTCTGCAGTGGAACCCGCTATCAAAACGGGATCGGAAACAATTCTCCTCGTCGAGGATGAAGAGCCCGTAAGAAATCTGGGGCGTCATGTCCTCGAACGGGCGGGCTACACGGTTGTCGAAGCTTCCGATGGCGTCTCTGCCATGAAAGCCTGGGAGGAGAACCGCGAAAATATCGACCTCCTCTTCAGCGACATCGTCATGCCGGGCGGATTGAGCGGACTCGACCTTGCTGCCAACCTGCAGGAACTGGACCCGGATCTTTCTGTTATTTTCATCAGCGGCTACAGCGCTGATATCGCAGGGCGTGAACTCAAGCTCCAGGAAGGGCAGAATTTCATCCAGAAGCCCTGCTCTCCTCGAAACATGCTTAAAATCGTCCGAAAGGTTCTCGACGAGAAAGTCAGCCATCTTTACTCGTGAAACGCTGAAACTCGAAGGCGGGAAGAGCCGGGGAAATCTTTCTCGAATCCCGATCCCGCCACTCCAGTTATGATCTGGAAAAATCCCGCGATCATCGGTAGGATTTCGAACGTATGGCGAAACCACCACCACTTCCGGGCCGATCAGGTGCAGGGCCGCCTCCACTTCCTTCAGGAGTTGATCCGGGTGACTGGCTGACCCCGCTGATGGCGATGGGGCTGGAGCACGATACGGAGGCTCCGATTCAGGCCGGTCTCAATCTACGCGGAACCGTGGACGGGCATATTGTGAAAGTGCATGCCTCCCGACGCTCCCGAACCCGGTATGCCGGAGAGATTCGCTACCGCAGCTATCATGGGCATCGCATCGAAATTTCAGTGACCACTTCGGTGATGACCCGCTGTGCGATTTCACGTCCGGCCAATGCCTTCGAACGATGGGCCGCGAGGACGAACCGGTGGTTCGGTGCCGCGGAAGTGGAAAGAAAAGGCGAGGCCTGTGATTTCCTGACGATCTGGGCGACGGAGAAGAGATGGGTGGAACCGTTTTTGAATCGATCCGACGTGCAGGAGAAAATTCAGATCCTTTTCCCTGAATCAGACCTGCCTCCCAATGTCGGGCTGAAGTGGTGGCCGGGATTCCTGACCTATTCCCAACGGATCGATATCACGCGGGTCAATGCCGCAAAAATGACCCGCTGGGTTCGAAGTCTTGTCGAGCTCGCAGCCCTCGCGGAGGCATCCCCGCCAACCGTGGAAGTGCCCTTAAACCGCTGGGAGCGCTGGTCACTGGATCAACCGATCCTCGCGGGCTGCGCCGTCGTGGGAAGCCTTTTTGCGATTGTTATCATCATCGGGCTGGCGGTTACGGCCGCGCTGATCGGGCTTTCTTTCGCGATGAGCCGATGAACAATCGAGAAGGCTATCGAGGGCCGTTCCCTTTCCTTTTTCAGCGACTCCGCACTGCGTGAGAGCCTTTCAATCGGACCAGCCCTACAACTGCTTCAGTTTCACATTCCGGAACCAGACAGGATGGCCGTGATACTGAAACCCGATGTGACCGCTTCGCGGGAGGTCTTTCAGGGGCGTCTTGAACTTATTTTTCGTCCCATCGGGATTCATGTTCGCGGTGGTCCATTCGTCGATATTGGCTTCGACGATGGTTTCTCCGTTGAGGACGACTTTGATCATGGGGCCGTTCGCGGTCAGAGTCATCGTGTTCCACTCGCCATCGGGTTTGCCTGCGGATTCGGTGGGAGCCTGAGCACCGTAGAGTGAACCGGCGACATGTTTGCCGTCATAGATCCCTGCGGAAGCGACCTGAATTTCGAAACCGCCCTGGACGGGATTCTTCGGGTCGGTTCGGAAGAAGAGTCCACTGTTGCACTCTTCAGAAGTTTTGTATTCGATCGTGATTTCAAAGTTTTCGTATTCCTCCTTCGACCAGATGTAGCCGCCCGGCTTATCGGAGGTAGTGAGAACGCCGTCTTTCAATTCCCACGCGCCGGCTTTGTCCATCGTCCACTGCTCGAGATTATCTCCGAGAAGATCGATCGTGGAGGATTCCTGAGCCTGAATCCGGGCGGGTGAAAAGATGAGCGCCAATGCAGCGATCGCGAGAATAAGGGGTGAGTTGGTTTTCATGATGGTTCGTCGATTTAAATCGAAGTCCTTGTGTTTCGTCAATCAAAGCCGGTCAATCCGATGCGGCGCGTTCGTGTTGCTTACGGACCGATTGTTTCGGAGTTGAGCGCCCGGCTTGATCGCGGACGGGGTGCCCCGACGATCACGGACAATCGTCCCTGACATTTCGATATGGAAAAGCGGGGTCAGCCGATGAGGGGCACTTCGGCGGAAGAGGAATCGAAGAGCATTTAATTGATGCTGCGGCGAAATGACCGATACAACCACCTGCCTCCTTCACTGGCATCAATGCAACCGATACGGTGTTTCACTGAGCTGATTCCGCCTCACGTTGCGCCGCCTCAGCCGCGGCACGTCGAGCGGCTTCCGCCTCGGCTTTGGCTCGTTCAGCCGCCTCGCGTTGCGCCGCATCCATCGCGGCACGTT
>JARGPH010000028.1 GCA_029213065.1 Verrucomicrobiales bacterium
GATTTGCGGGATGATGTCTTAACTCCTGCGCGGGCAACGCGGGATGGGTGAGTGAACTCATCGGGGCTTCAGGCGCTCCCGGGATCGTCACCGACGCGCTGGAAATCAAAACGTGTGAACGCTCGAACGCTGAAGGATCGGCGCTGAGGAGAGCTGTGACCAATTGTCGAGCAAACTACTGTTCAGGAGCCCTATAGCGCTTTCCGCTGCGTGCGCGCGGTGCGAACAGCCCACGCAGAGAGTCCTTTCTGACGAAATACGGCTCCCATTTTTAGCTGGATCAAAAATACGGGTAATGAAAGCTGCCATTCCAATGGTCAACCTGTCCCTCTTTCTGGGGTCTTGTCCCTCTTTCTGGGGTCGGGGTGCTTCCCTTCGGCTGGGAGCTTGAGGGGCTGAAATCACGCGGGGTAGACCGCTGACAGGTAGTTCTCGAGTTGATCGATGAGGGCGCCCTGGGAAAAGATCATTCGACGCACGAGGTCACCGATTGAAATGACTCCGATGAGCTTTCCGTTCTCGGTGACGGGGAGGTGCCGGATATGCTTCTCGCTCATCAGCTGAAGCGCTTCCGTGACCTTTGTCGTGGGTGGTATGCAATAGACCGGCGTCGTCATGATTTTGCGGACTGCGGTTTCTTTAGATGACTTCCCGCAAAGGACGACTTTTTTCATGTAGTCCCGTTCCGAAACAATCCCTGCGAGAATTTCCCCATCCATTACCGGAAGTGCTCCGATGTTCTTTTCCGACATCAGCTGGATCGCATCGAACACCATATCGTCGGGTGAAGTGGTGAAGATTTCCGGGCTCTTTTTCTGGCCGAGAATAGTTGAGATAGTGTCTTGAATTTCCATATGACGACGATGCTAGCAAATTCCGGAGAATTGATCACTCGCGAAATGCTGCTGCTGTCGGGATTCTGGGGATTCAGAGGAAGGTTCGAGTGGCCCACTCAATCCATGCTCCGGGACCTGCAAATGCGAAGTGACGGAACCGCACCGATCTCCTCTGACCCTGTTGCCGCTGCGGCCTGGAAAGGCGGGAAAACTCCTGTAGTTCGATCATCCCCTTCCCGTCACTTCCCGATTTCACACCGGCAGTGGCACATTTTGTGCGGTTCGTTCGGCTTAATGAGAGGAAACAACCGCGTCGTGATTGCACCGGCGCTGAAACAGAAAAACGAGGCGCTGACTCGGGATGAGGCAGTTGCATCTCCCTTCTTTGAGATGATCACAGGCCGCGCCACGACGGGAATTCCGAGATCCTATTCTGAGGGATGATTTTTCGACTAAAGAGACAAGAAATAAGTTTGAGTTTCATAATTATCAGGATATTCTAATATTTATGAATCTAGATCAAAAATCCGTTCGATATGGCTGGATGGATTATCTTTATTTGGTCAAATCCCGGTGGCCGCTCGTTTTTTTAGTTGCTGCGGCAATTTTCGTGGTCGCGGCAGGTATCTGGTCACAGAAGCCGAGGGTTTACGAGGTGACTGCGCTGATTGCCGCGAGTGAGGTGAATTCGAAAACCTATCTTGATACGGGCCTCTCGACCTCTTTCTACCACTCGGGGCGCCCTTCGATGGATCGAAGCGTTCACCAGCTCATGAGTGCCGGGCTCCTCGCCCGCGTTGTCAGTGCCTGCAATTTAACGGAGGAATGGGGGCTTTCCTCTGATGCTCACGCGATTCTCAATTTAAAAAAGCGACTCAAGACCCGTCCTGATTTGGACGACGATTCGCAGCTTGAACTTCTTGTGCGCGATCTTTCACCTGAAATGGCGATGAAGATTGCGAATGCCTGGGGAGAGAAGTTTGTCGAGTTGAAGCGTTCTCAGGCGGTGATGAACCTTGAGGACAAACGGCTTCGCCTCGAATCGGAAATCAAAACGCGGAACGCGCAGATCGCGGATTTGGAGACGCGATTAAAGATGCTCGCGACGGGAGAGGAATCACGATCAGATGAAGTGGTCCGGCTTCGCAGGGAAATGGTTCGCGAGATCAACTTAACTCAGTCTCTCGAAGCAAAACGCCAGCAGGTTATCGCTCACAAAGCTGTCGTCGCTCCCGGAGTCAGCCTCGTTGACAAGGCGACCCTGGATGGGGTCAGCCCGGTTGGAGTGAGCACTTCGTCGATTGTTCTCACGGTGTTGGCCGGGGTTCTCTTCGGCGCTGCTTTTGCATTGGCGACGTCGCGGGGCAGACCGGGATTCGTGGTCGCGGCGAAAATGGCGAAGGAAATGGAATTGGAACTGGTTGGATTTGCTCCCGTTCCTGACAGGAAATCGCCTCCCGGAACGCCGCTTCCGTTCCTCGCGATGGAGCCCTATCGCCATCTCAGGACCGAGATGGGGCGCCTCCCCGGTAAAGAGTGCGTCGTGATTTCTTTCCTTCCGGTGGGTAACGAAAGTGATCTCGACAGTGCGGTGAGTAATCTTGCGAAGGTCATGGCCGACGGAGGTCGGACTGTTCTTCTCGTCGATGCCAATCTCCATGATTCACAACTTCACACCCATTTCGATGCTGCGAATCATCCGGGTCTTTCGGATTACTTGAGCGGCGAGATGAGGCTTGAGGAGACGGTGATCAAGTCGCGTCACTCGAACGTCTGGCTGATGCCGAGCGGGCCGATGCATCAGGACCCATGCGGGTTGATCACGAACCGTCGCATGGACGACCTCCTCTGGGAGATGCGGAGCCGTTTCGATTTCATCCTCATGGCGACACCATCGATTGAAGGTTATTCCGAGGTCGGCGTGCTCGCCGAAAAATCCGATTATGTCGTTGGCGTGTCCTCCTACTGGGATTTCTCACGACGGAAGTTGAAACGCACCAAGCTGGCGGTGGAGTTGGCGAAAAAGAAATTATCCGGCGTCATTTTCTCACGTCCTTTCAATCTTCGAAAGCAGGACGGTATGCGTGCTGCGGTCGAGCCGATCAATGTGCCCCGTCCCGGCACCCCGGCTATGGGGCAGCGGTTGCGTCGTTTTCGGAAGGCTTAATTTCCAGCTCCTCAAAAAGGTGCCGCATCGCGTGCGGTATGATCGCGGTGAGAAGGACGTCGTTGCCTTCGTATTCTTCGCTGACAATTTTCCCCTCGCGGTGCAGAAGCGCAACGAGGTCGTGTCTTGCCTGAGGAATTCTGAGCTTGAGCCGCGAAACCCGGTCCACCATCATGTCGGTGAGTTTCGACATGAGGCGATCCATTCCCTCTCCGGTGTGAACGGAGACGAAGACGGAATTTTCATCGAAATGGCTCTTCAGCTCGTGGAGACGATCGGGGTCGTCTTTGATCAAATCGATTTTGTTAAGAACGATGATAGTCGGCTTTCCGGAGGCCTTGAGCTCTTCGAGGACATTCAGGGTCGTCTCGTAGAGAGAGTAGATTTCCGGTGAACTCGCGTCGAGGACGTGGATCAAAAAGTCGGAAATGATCGCTTCCTCGAGGGTTGCTTTGAATGCTTCGACGAGACGGTGGGGGAGGTTTCTCACGAATCCAACGGTATCGGTGAGGAGCAAAGACTGGCCGTCGGGCAATTCGATTCGCCGGGTTGTCGGATCGAGAGTCGCGAAGAGTTTGTCCTCTGCAAGAATGTCGGAGTCGGCGAGATAGTTGAGGAGCGAGCTCTTGCCCGCGTTGGTGTAGCCGACGATCGATGACTGGCAGATGCCTTCGTCGGCGCGCTGCTTGCGCTGTGTTTCGCGATTGCGACGGACGCTCTCGAGCTCTGCTTTGATGCGGTCGATGCGCTTGCGGGCAAGACGACGATCGACCTCGATCTGTTGCTCACCTTCCCCACGGGCAGCGCCGCCTCCGCCACTGCCACCACCGCCGGCTCCGCGCTGGCGGTCAAGGTGTGACCACATCCGGGCGAGTCGGGGAAGCGAGTATTGCATCCGTGCGAGTTCGACCTGAAGCGACGCCTCTTTGGTCCGGGCCCGCATTTTAAAAATATCGAGAATGACTTCTTCCCGGTCGATCACGGTGATGTCACCGCCTTCCTCCCAGTTCCGCTGCTGCATCGGGGCGAGCTCGTTGTCGAAAACGATGCAGTCGGCCTCGAGGTCCATTGCCTCATCGATCAGCTCCTGAGCTTTGCCCGTTCCGGTGAGGTAACCGCGGTGGCGTGACCGTACGAAGACACAGGCGCGCCCTACCACTTCGATTTCCAATGTTCCGACGAGCTCGACCAGTTCGTCGAGGAGGCTGTTTGCGTTGTCTTCGTCAGCGCGATCAAAATAGGCTCCAATAAGGAAGGCCCGCTCGACCATGCGGGGTTTTTCACGGGTATCAAACATAGGTTAAGAAAGGAGTTCCTTGAGCGTGGCAAAGTTTTCACGCGTGGCCTCGAGAACGGCCGGGATTATTTTCGGGTCATTGTGACCGAGGTATTCAATGTGCAAGCTAATCGGGCCGTTGAAATCACTTTCTTTGAGCATTTTGAAGAACTTTTGATCGACCGCACCCTCGCCGAGAGGCCCCCAGCTCAGTTCATTGTCTTTCCAGGCGGGTTCTTTGACGTAGACGGTGTCAATGTAAGGACGGATGCGTGCAAAATTCAGGGGCCAGGCTTTGGCTCCCTCGACGGTAGCGTGTCCAATGTCGTAGGCGACCCCGATTTGGTCGGGCGTGTAGCTGGAAAACAAGCCTGCCATGTCCCAAATCGGGGCACCAAAATATTTATCGCCAGAGTGGTTTTGATAGACCGGTTTGATTCCGAGCTCATCGGTGAGTGCAATGAGGTCTTTCAATTTCGCATCGAACTCCTTGAGCTGCGGGTCGAGCGGCTTTTTCAAATCGTAGCGGTAGTAGTTCATGCGGAAGCGCTTCACGCCGAGTTCAGCCGCGGTGCGGAGAACCTTCTCGGTGTGTTGTTCGTCACTCACTTCGTTGATTCCGGAGGTGAGAATCGTGAGGTTCAGATTCTGCTTTTTGAGGGCTTCGACCATCTTCGGCAGATCTTCTTCAACGCGTTCGGGGAGAACGTGGCCTTTCGGCCTTACGGGGCCTTCAATTCCGTCAAAACCGAGCTCCGCAATCGCCTTGGCAGTGTCGTCGTAGCTCAGTGATTGCAAAGGCTTCGTGAAAGTACAGAACTCAAAGCGCGACTCTTCTTCGGCGAGGGCTGGAACCGCCGCAGCGAAAGGGGAAACGGCGAGGCCGGCTGCGGCGCTCTTCAAAAAATGACGACGATTTGGCGAAGCATAGTGACTCATACAGGTAGGGTATCGGCGCTTGCTCAAATCGGCAAGAGTTGAGATAGTCCTCATCCAGTAAACCAATTTATCTGACATGAGATTTCTTTTACCCATTTCTGCCTTCCTGTTCACTTGTCTCGTTTCCGTTGAGGCACAGACCGTTGGTAATGACGGCAGCGGCTGGTCGATTCGCGGAACCAATCCCATCGGCATTTATTTCGACGGCAAGCATGTCTCCGATTACAACGCGGGCGACGAAGAGGGGAAACCGTTTTTCTACCCCGTGATCGGACCGACCGGCGAGAACATGACGCGTCACTGGCCGATGAAGGAGGGTTTTGAAGACGAGGAGCAGGATCACATTCACCAGCGCGGGTTGTGGTTCGGTCTCGGTAAGGTGAACGGACTCGATTACTGGCATTTCCACGGCGACGAAAGGAAACAGGATAAAACTTTCGGTAAAATCATTCACAAGGGGATGAACGGCGTCAAAATGGGGAGTGATTCGCTCACTTTTAACGTGAAGTCCCAGTGGGTGGCTCAGGCTGATCAGGAAAAGCGGATCTGCTCGGACAACCGTGAGTTCACTTTCTACTACCGGAAGGACGGGGCCCTTGTCGTTGAGACGAAGTTGACCCTGAATGCCGATGCCGGTGATGTTGAAATCAAAGACGACAAGGAAGGCGCCTGGTCGATTCGGACAATCCCGACGCTGCGCCTCGAAGGCGAGCACGCCAAAGGACACATTCTCAACAGCGAGGGTGACGAAGGTAAGGGCGCCTGGGGCAAGCGGGCCTCATGGGTAAACTACTACGGAGAAGATCGTGCCGGAAATGCGATTGGAATCGCGATGTTCGATCATCCCACGAGCTTCCGTCACCCCACCTGGTGGCACGCGCGTCACTACGGGCTCTTCACTGCGAATCCATTCGGTCAGGGCAACTTCGAGAAAGAGACTGAGATCGGAGCAGGGGATTACACCCTCAAGGCGGGTGAAAGCATCGATTTTCGCTACCTCACCATTTTCTACAAAGGCAGCCCGGAAGAGGCGGATATCCCGGCTGCGTATAAGAAGTTTTCGGAACGTTAGGAGCGCCGGGGCTGATTGCGGATGGGTAGGGCGGAGAAATGCTCACGCAATTTCTCTACATGTTTCAGAGAAGTAGAGGAATCCGTGAGGATTTCTACGGTGCCTGACGGCCTTACCCCTCGCTGAGTGAATCGAGAAAGCGATAGAGTTTGCCTGTCGCGGCGTCGCCGGGCTTCCCGAGCTCATCATTTAAGCGTTCGTGATTGCTGTCGGACTCGCCGTAGACGGTCACGGGAATGCCGGCTCCCTCGAGGACTTGTTCAAGCCGGTGTGCCTGAGCGGTGGTGTCCGGATTACCGGAAAAGTATAGGATCAGAAAAGGAGGGATCTCCTTTCCTCTCGCGACATGAGTCACGGCGGAGAATGCCGTGTGTCTGTCAGGAAAGTTTTCAAATTTCTGCCTGTGTCCGAAGGTGCAAAGTTTGCCCTCATAGAGCTCCTGCCGCATTTCGGCGGTCAGGATGATTTTTGGAATGTCGTAGGTATCACCGTCGACGGGGATACATCCTTTGATGATGCCTGAGGGCACTCCCGCTTCGCGCAACCATGTGTAATCCGTGCAGATGAGGGCGGCGAGTTGTGCGCCTGAGGAATGACCGCCGACAATGATTCGCTGCGGGTCACCGCCGTGCTCTGCGATGTTCCAGTGAACCCAGGCGAGCGCAGAGGCTACATCGCGGACGAGCTCGCTCATCACGACTTCGGGAAGGAAGCGGTGGTTGATCGAAACAAACAGGCAGCCCCGCTCCGTAAAGACTTGCGGCTTCATGGCAACCTTCGTTTTGTCGCCACTGACCCAGCCTCCTCCGTGGATCCAAACCATCACCGGGAGATTGCCGGCGCCCGCACCATCGGGAGTGTAGATATCGAGAACCTGTCGTTCGTGTCCGGACTCCAGATACGGGACATCAGATATTCGCTTCATCGATCCGATGATACCACTTCGGCCTTCTTTTCACGAAACATCAGTGCAAAAAGAATCAGGATAACGATGAGGTAGGCGACCGGGAGCATCCAGAACTGCTTCCATTCGGCAAACGACGCTTCATCGCCCATGATCTTCGTCGCGTAGTAGCCGCAGAGAACTTGTGAACTGATGAGAAATGCAATCCCCTGGGTAAATACAGTGAGCAATCCCTGAGCCTGGGCGCGGACCTTTTCATCGACGTGGCGATCGACATAGAGATAGCCTGACACGAATACAAAGTCGTAGGAGAACCCGTGGAGCAACACCCCGAAGAGAACCAGCCAGGTGATGCTTCCCTGAAGGACGGCACCGTCGGCGAGACTTCCTGCGGCAGCGGCGAAGACAAAGTAGCGGAGGATCCAGCAGGCGATTCCGACGATCATGGTCCACTTGATCCCGAACTTTTTCAGAAAGACCGGAAGGATAAAGAAAAGAACCGGAAGTTCCGCGACCTGCCCCCAGGTGAGAAAAGCGGTCGTCTTATCCATCCCGCCCTGCCCGAGAAAAGCGCCGAGGTTTACCCAGTAGGGCATGAAGGCACAGCATACAAGGAGTGAGGCGAACATGAAAACCGCGAAAGAGAATTTCTTGAAATAGGGCAACGTCCCGAGCCCGAGAAGATCACCAAAGGAAACTTTCTCGCCCCGTGCCGGCGGCGGGGTCGCCGGAAGAAAGAAGGAGTAAACCCCGACGACGAGTGAGGCGACCGCGGCGACATAGCATTGATTGACCGAGGTATCGAAGCGGAAGACGAAACTGATAACGAGTCCGGCCGCGATCCATCCGAGGGTCGCGAAGATTCGCACCCGGGGATAATCGCGTTCAGCGTCAGCGAGGTGCTTCAGACAGATCGTATTGGATAGTCCCAGTGTCGGCATGAAGCAGAGGGAATGAGCGAGGAGGAGGCCGATAAAAATTCCCGGTTTGTCAGGATCGGCGAAGCTCGGGGCAGCGGCGATGAAGCCGGCGGCGAGGAGCATGAGAATTCCCTGAACCTTTTCCGCATTCATGAAACGGTCGGCGAATACGCCGATGAAGAACGGGGTCACGATCGCCGCGACTGGCGTGCACGAATAGGCGTTTCCGATCGCCTTGGCACTGAATCCTGCGTCGAACATGAATCGACCCAAGCCCGCGAACCATGAGCCCCAAGTGTAGAAGAGGACGAACATCATGACACTGAGTGTCGCGAAGAGCGGGATGGGAGAGCGCGCGGTGGAGGATAGTGCCATGTGGGGAAAGGGTGTCTGGGCGCTGTTTATCGCAGTAATGGCGTGACCTTGGCAAGGCCGGAGCAAATCGGATGTGCGGTGAGGAAGCTCATGAGGCCTTCTCCGGTCGCGCTATTGCGGGAGGGTTGAGGCTTTTCTCCCGTCTAACACCTGCGAGAATTCCCACGCTCATATGAATACTTTGATTCGCACCACTGCTCTGTTCCTCCTCGCCTTTGTCATTCCGCTCCACGCGGAGGACGTCGCGCCACCGGAGGGATTTCGCGCGCTCTTTAACGGGAAGGACCTCACTGGCTGGCATGGACTGAATCCCCATTCGGTCGCCAAGTTGGAAGGGGAAAAGAAGGAGGCGGCACTGGAAAAGATGAGGGCTGAATTTTCCGATCACTGGAGGGTCGAGAATGGCGAATTGGTCAACGATGGTCATGGTCCCTACGCCACCACCGACGAGGACCTCGGCGACATGGAGTTCACTCTCGAATACAAGACCGTCGCGAAGGCCGACAGCGGGATCTATTTGCGCGGCACCCCACAGGTGCAGATTTGGGATAAGAATCAGGTTTTTGATCCGGCGAAGCCGACCCGCCGCCCTCACATGGGATCCGGCGGCCTTTTCAATAACACTCCCGACACTCTCGGTCGCGATCCGATCCGTGTCATGGACAAGCCATTCGGTCAGTGGAACAAAGTTCAGATTCGCCAGATTGGTGCTCGCACCTGGGTGACTTTAAACGGACGCGTTGTCGTTGAAGGCGCGGTGATGGAGAATTACTGGAACCGGGAGCTCCCTTTGCCTGCGACCGGGCCGGTCATGTTGCAGACGCACGGGGGCGAAATTCGGTGGAGAAATATCTTCGTCCGCGAGATTGGAAAGGAAGAGGCGGCTAAGACGCTCGCGGGAAATCCAATGATCCCAAATCCTACAGAGTTCGACGTTGCCTACGGCCCGCACCTCAAACAAAAGCTCCATTTCTGGAAAGCCGAATCCGATAAGCCGACCCCGCTACTCTTTTTCATTCACGGTGGTGGGTGGATGGGGGGCGGAAGAATGAGCGGGCTCAGCGGAATGCTCTCTCAGTTTCTCAAAGCGGGAATCTCGGTCGCGTCGGTTGAGTATCGTTTTATTCCCGAAGCGACCGCCGATGGTGAGGAGCCTCCTGTAAAAGGGCCTCTCAGCGATGCAGCGCGCGCGCTTCAGTTTGTCCGCAGCAAAGCAGGTGAATGGAACATCGATAAAGATCGCATCGGTGCCTCGGGTGGTTCAGCGGGTGCCTGTTCTTCGCTCTGGATTGCCTTTCACCCCGATATGGCGGACCCGAAAAGCGATGATCCCGTCGCCCGTGAGTCGACGCGTCTAATCTGTGCTGCTGTCTCCGGCGCGCAAACAACGCTTGATCCGAAACAAATGCGCGACTGGACCCCGAACAGCCGCTACGGCGGGCATGCCTTTGGGTTTGGCAGCTTTGACGATTTCCATGCGAAGCGCGAAACGATTCTCCCGTGGACCGCAGAATACTCGCCCTACGCGCTCGTGAGCAAAGATGATCCTCCCATTTATATGTCATACTCCACGCCTCCGGCACTGGGCGAAGATCAGAAAGATCCCACTCACACCTCAAACTTCGGGGTGAAATTGAAGGAGCACTGCGAGGCGAACGGCGTTTCCTGTGAGTTGTATTATCCCGGAGTGGAGGATGCAAAGCACACCACGGTTCAGTCGTATCTGATTGAGACGCTCAAAGGGGACGAGTGATCACTGAGGACTTCTCTTGAGCCGGGAAACTCGGAAAGACACGATATCTTTTCGAGGGACGAAGCAGGAGGGATCTGATTGATTTCAACTTGAGAAGACGTCGTGAACCGGTTCCCTCTGATAAGTCTGGTTAGAGCTCGGCATCACAGAATAACCTTCTTGAAATCGGGCATGGCGGACTTTTTCAAACATGAATGCCTCTTGTGGTATTGTTTTGTGAGGTGATACTAATAAACTTTGTTTTGCAAAAGTAATTCCGGTCATGAAACGATCACCAAGACGCACTTTGCTTCGGTTCGCTTTCCTACAATTGTTCTGCTTCGAATCATTGGATTGTAGGGGGCAACAACTCGATCCTATTACGGCTCATGCTGACGATTCGGCAAACTGGCCTGCAGCATTCCATCGATTCACGCCCGATGGATATCTCACACTGATATTTAGTCCCCGTGAGAAAAATACGTGCAAGCTCACTGTATTTCCCGGCAGTGTTGAGCTTTGCGTTTCTTACCGCAGATCGGATTCGGGGAATTACCACTTTAAGATCTTGGCTGACGCAAACAAAGATAAGGGATTACGACGTATCGTCGAAACCTTGATCTCAAAACAGATCGAATTTGTAATCAGAGCCACCGAAAAACCGGGAAGCGATTTTAAGCAAATTGTATCAATTTCTGACGATGAGTGGATCCGTATGCTCACTAAAACCGCAGAGCAGAGCAAGGCGAGTTACTCAAGTCCTGACCGGTTCGAGTCAAAATTACTTTTTTAGTTTGTCAGATTATCTCACAACTAACCTGCGCTCTCCGTCGGGGCTGAGTGTTCTTGAACGTTGTGCCGGAAAACTCCGATCTTGAAGCGGATTTGAGAAGCGTGTAGCTTTCCTGCATGGAGACGGTAAAAGCCATCGAAAACGCGGTCGAGCAATTGGGGCGAGATGAACTCGCTTCCTTCCGCGAATGGTTTTCGGCTTACGAGGCTGCCCAATGGGATGCCCAGATTGAGCAGGATATCGTGGCTGGGAAGTTAGATGACCTGGCCGACGCTGCGATTGAAGAGTTCAAGGCGGGTAAGACCAAGGTGCTCTAACCCGTATGGTTCATCATACGGCTCAGAGTTTCTGGAAGGCATACAACAAATTGCCTGCGGATGTCCGGCGCATTGCTGACAAGAATTTTGATCTTTTGAAAGCAGACCCTTTTCATCCATCGCTGCACTTTAAGAAGGTGGGGCGGTATTGGTCGGTTAGGGCAGGTATTCAATATCGGGCACTCGGAACTCAATATGGTGATGCCATGATTTGGTTCTGGATTGGAGACCACACGACATACGACCGTCTCATCTCGTGACGAACGGTGGACTGCTGCCATCCCCTTCTGAAAAGATTGATCTTTTTTGATTCAGAATTCAGACTCGAAACTGAATCTCCACTCCAGTTCGCAATGCCAGACACACCTGAAGCCCTTCTCAAAGAATACGAGCTGCGGCTCTCCGCTCAAGTATTTGAGGACGTCAGGCCCTTGATTCACGAGGACGCGGTTTTCTGGTTCAACGATGGTTCCTACCTCGGGCTTGATGCGATCGAGGGGGCTTTTACGGCGACTTTTGAGTTGATCAAAGAGGAGAAATACTGGCTCACGAATATTGATTGGATTTCGAAGTCAGACGACACAGCCTGTTGCCATTACCAGTTCAACTGGGAGGGAGTCATTGATGGGCGAGCCAGTGCCGGAGGAGGGCGCGGCACTTCGGTTTTACGCAAGACGGACGGTTCCTGGCAAATTGTGCACGAGCACTTGAGTCGGAATCCTTGAGCGCGCTGCTACTTCTCAAACGGGAACATTGGTCGCCGGCGATTCTTGAAATCGAGTTGGCGCATGTCGGCGCAGGTCACGCCGGGGGTGTTGACGTGGATGAAATGGTCGGCGATCTCCGCGTAGGCGGCGATGGGGGCGATGACGCCTTTGGCGACGATGGCGCGGTAGTCAGTCGGCGCGATGCCGAAAGTCGTGATCTGAGCGAGGCTGAAGGGCGGGGTGCGTTGCGAGGTGAGCATGATCGTGACGCCGTTCTCTGTTTCGATAATGGCGGTCCGACCCTGATCAAAATTCGTGATCCCTCCGTGGCGGGCCCGGCTTTCGCTGAAGCGACCGTCGTGGAGACTCTTTACTGTCGCGACGACATTCAAGGGCGCGCCATGAAGCGTGTCATTCTCTCCGCCGATGGAAAATTCAGCCGGCTCCCCGATGCCGCATTTCTCCGCCAGGGTAACGGATGCGGGATCGTCGATGATGACCAGTGAGCGAGTTCCCGTCCTTTCCAGCTCGTGAAGGATGAAAGTGCTGTCGCCGGGAGAACCTCCTCCGATATTGTCTCCCATGTCGAGGAGCACATTGGTGCCTTCGTTGGAGCGGGCACGCGCGACGGCGGCGGTGACATCGGTAAACTCGGGATCGAACTGTTCACGGCGTTCCCACATTCTACCGGCGATCTTATCTGCGACTTCGCTGGCCAGTGCAGAATTATTGTTTGTCACAACAATGACCGATGAACCCATTTCGTTAACATCGGCATAGGGGAACCCTAACATGATACTATGCGAGAGGACATCGGCCTCCGCGGCGAGCTCACCTGCCTCGGTGTAAAACTCGCTCATGGGAGCTTCACCGGTATTCTGTGATTGGATGTTGATTTGGAGAGGGGGAAATGCCGCTGCCTGGGTCGGGCGGATCTCGCCGCGGAGGGTTCGCTTCATGAGATCAGCGGCGCGGAGTCCGGTGTCACGCTGGTCGAGGTGAGGGTTCGTGCTATAGGCGACGAGTGCGTCGGTAGCGGCGACCATCGCCGGCGAAAGGTTGCCGTGTGGATCGAGCGTCGCAATGATGGGCAGGTCAGGGCCGACTTGTTCACGGAGTTTCCCGAGCCACGAGCCGTCGGCGTCGGGATGATTTTCGGCGGCGGTGGCTCCGTGAGGTGCTGCGAGGATTCCGTCGAGAGATCCCGCTTCGCGCACGCCGTCGAGGAGGCGTCGCACGAGTTCATCGAAAGTCGAAGCTTCGATCGTGCCGTAAGGGAGTGCGCGAGCTGCGAAAATCGGAACCGCTTCAAAATCACTTTCACCTTCGAGTGCAGCAAAGAAGCCACCCACTTCGTGTTCGGCACCGACGAAGGCGTTGCGGATTGCTTCGCCGGTAAGGAGAAGTTCACGTTCGAAATGTTCGAGTCGTGTTTTGCCGGAAACAAAGGTATTGGATTCCTGAAGAAGGGCGACGATTCCGATGCGCATGGGAAATGGGTGTTTGAGAGGAAACGTTTTCGTTCAGGAGGATCGAACCATTGATTCAAAATCGGCGAAGTCATCCACCAGTGGGCAGGTGCTGTCTGAGGTCATGCGGGCGACTGAGGCAGCGTCCTTGAATCCGCTCCCGGTGATGAGGCAAACGACGGCTTCGTCCCGACGGACCTTCCCTTCGGCAAGGGCTTGTGCGAGGGCGGTGACGGAAACGGCTCCGGCGGGTTCGCTGAAAACGCCTTCGCTGCGGGCTAAGTGTGCCTGTGTTTCAAAGACTGCTTCGTCGCTGACGAGAAATCCCGTTCCGCCTGAGGCGCGACAGGCGGCGACGGCTTTGTTTCCATCGATCACGCTCGCGACTTGCAGGCCGCTCACGGTGGTGGTGCATTCGCAGGTGCGCGCCCGTTCGAGCCCTTCACGTAAGGGGCCGGCGATGGTGTCATTGCCTTCGGGTTGCACGCAATGAACCGCAGTCCGCTTGCCGGAAAATCCCCGCGCGGTGGCGAGAACGAGGCCGCCTCCGCCCGCAGGAGCGAACACGTGATCGATTCCGGAGGGGAGTTGCTCGGTGAGTTCCCAGGCGATGCTTTGAACGCCAGCCATGCCCTTTGCAGAAAAGGCGAAGGCACTGATTTGCAATTCGGTATCGAGGCTTTCGGCGAGTCGACGAAGTTGGTTCGCAACCTCCCGGGTCACTTCGGCATCAGCGCCAAATCCCCGGATCCGAATCAGCTCCGCTCCGTAGGCCTGCATCTGCTGAAGCTTCGCCTCCGGTGCCCCTTCGACAATCGCAAGAACACAACGCATCCCGGCGGCGGCTGCGTAACCGGCGAGAGCGGCCCCGGTGTTTCCGCTCGAGGTCCCGAGGCAGAGAACGCGATTTTTTGCGAGTAAATGCGAGACGGCACCGGCCGCGAATCGATCCTTGTAGGAACCGGTGGGGTTCACCGATTCGAGTTTGAAATACAAATTTTCAAGGCCGAGTTCCGGCCCGATCACCCGGGAGCGAATAAGAGGGGTGTCGCCTTCGCCGAGAGAGAGCTGATGCTCCTTCGGCAAGTGGCTCAGTCGATTTGCAAAGCGCCAGATACTCATGAAAAAAGCGGGTTGTTCTTGAACGCCGCCGCAGGAGCATTTTCGAGAATCACGGCAAGAGGTTCGTCGGTTTGAACCGAACAACAGGTCCGCATGACAATGACGCGTCCGCTTTCATTCGCGAGGATGTCCAGAGTTCTGCCTCCGTCGGAGGGTATTACCCGTCCGAGTAATGATCCGGACTCAATCGCTTCGCCAAGGGTGACCGTTGATTCGAAGTAACCTGCAATCGGAGAGGGATGACAGATTTGCATGTGTCCCGACTGATCCCGTGGATCTTCGATGCAATGGTCTTCGCTCAGCAGATCCGGTTTTGGGTGACCTGTCAGGATTCCGAATTCTGTCATCACTCTGAGACAGCCTTCGACGTAGTTTTTCACCCCTTCTCCCGAACACATTCCGCCTCCGAGATACTCTCCGTAAATGGCGGGAACCCCGGCCTCCCATGCGATGGATAGGGTCCGGCCTTTCAAGTTCGCGCTGGTTCCCCAGACGAGGGGAAGCCCAAAGGCTCTCGCCATGCGCCGCTGCGTTTCGAGAACGGTCTCGTTGGCAACGAGGCCGTAGCCGATCAGCGGCCAGACTTGCATGGTCATTCCGCCGGTGTGGAGATCGATGAAAAAATCAGCCGACCGGATGCGCTTGGAGATGGCGTGGGCGATTTGTTCGGTGGGGCTGCCATTGGTGCTTCCCGGGCAGGTCCGGGCGAGGTCCTTGCCATCATCGCCGCAGCGGGCGGGGATCGCGAAAGCGGGCTCGTTGACGATGGGGATCAGGGTGACCGATCCGTGAAGGTGCTCACGCTGCGAGACGAGCTGAGCCGCCAGTTCGCGAATCGCGGCGATCCCTTCGTATTCGTCACCGTGGACGCCGGCGACGATGAGCAGGTTGGGGCCATCGGAAGATCCGGAAATCTCGATGACCTGAAATGGTTCGTCGGCGATCACAGGACACCGTACTTTTGATAAACTTCGGTGGCGGTCATGCCTTCTCGAATTGCATCTCGAGTGACGCTTTCCGCGTGAACTTTTTCCCAGGCCTTGCCGATGATCTCCCGCTCGACCTCGCTTGGGACGACGACGAGTCCGTCCTCATCGGCGATGACGAGATCACCCGGGTTGAAGGTCAGACCGGCTATAGTGACAGGAACGTCAATTGCAGTGACGCGTTGCCGGTTGAGGCTGTCATAAGGGCAGGCGCTACTCGCGAAGACAGGGAACTTCATCTCCCGCATTTGCTCGATGTCCCGCACTGCGCCATGAACAATCGCGCCGACACATCCCCGGTTCCGGGCTGCAGTGGAGAGTAGCTCGCCCCAGATTCCGGAGCGGGTTGACCCTTCCGCCGCTGCGATGATGACATCCTCAGGATGGCAGCCGTCGACGGCCTTGAGCTCGAGCTCGTAGGGATTCGGATCTTCAAAATCAATGTCTTCCCATAGAGTGGTGCGGCATCTTCCTGCGAGCCGGGTCGTCCCTGTCATGGGGAGGAGCAGATTGGGCAGGCTCTGTTCAGGGTACCCTGAAGAGTCGAGCGCATCCGAAATGACGGCGGTGAACAAGTGCTCACGGACCATATCGAGTGTGATCGTTTCAGGGGCAGTCGGGGAATTGGGATCGGTCTTCACGGTGGCAGGAAATGAATGATGGTTAGAGTAGGAAAGAAAAACCGCAGTGAGCAAGAGGGAATCCTCCGTGTAGAAGTGAGGCACGATTTGCGGGATGTGGTCCCTGCTTGATTCGCTTCCGTCTCTCCGGTTTTTGCTCTATCTTCTTCCGGTATGGAGATGAGTAAAACTCGTAAGGAACGGGATAGCATGGGCGAGATTGAAATCCCCGTGTCAGCTCTGTGGGGCGCGAGCACGCAGCGTGCCGTGGAGAATTTTCAGGTGTCGGGTCGTCCTGTCGATTTCAGTATTTGCCGCCATCTCGCCTTGATCAAGGGCTGTGCCGCCCGGGTCAATGCTGAAGTCGGCGACCTCTCCGAAGAACGGCGCGATCTCATCGTTCGCGCCTCGGAGGAGGCTTTTGAAGGTGAGCTCGATGAGCACTTTGTGGTCGATGTCTTTCAGACGGGGTCAGGGACGAGCACGAACATGAATGTGAATGAGGTGATCGCGAACCGTTGCTCCCAACTCGCGGGGGAGCCACTGGGTTCGAAGGAGCCGGTTCATCCCAATGATCATGTCAATCAGTCCCAGTCGTCGAACGACACTTTCCCGAGTGCGGTTCACCTTGCGGTCGCAGTGGCGTTCTCCGACGCGTTGATTCCTGCACTTGTGAACCTGGGTAGAGCGCTCAACGGAAAAGCGAAGGCTTTTGAATCTGTCTTCAAAATCGGAAGAACGCATCTTATGGACGCGACGCCGGTTCGGCTGGGGCAGGAGTTCGCAGGCTACGCTCGCCAGATTGAGCTTGGAGTGGAGAGGGCCTTTTCCGCGCGGAAAGCGATTGAAGAGCTTCCATTGGGAGGGACCGCGGTTGGAACCGGACTGAATTGTCCGCCGGCGTTTGCGGAAAAGGTGATTTCTCTTCTCGCCGGTAGAATTGGAATTCCGTTTCGGGAGGCCTCAGATCATTTCGAGGCGCAAGCGGCCCGTGATGGATTGGTCGAAGCCAGCGGTCAGCTCAAAACGATTGCGACAAGTCTCTTTAAAATTTCGAATGATCTGAGATGGCTTTCCTCCGGCCCGAGATGCGGTTTCTCCGAAATCCGTCTCCCCGCAACGCAGCCGGGGTCATCGATCATGCCCGGCAAGGTGAACCCCGTGATGGCCGAGTCGATGATGCAGGTTTGTGCTCAAGTCATCGGAAATGACTCTGCGGTGACCTGGGGCGGAGCGAACGGGAATTTTGAGCTCAACACGATGATGCCCTTGATCGGGCGCAATGTGATGGAGTCCGTTCAGCTTCTTGCAAGAGCCTCCGATGGACTCCGGACGAAATGTGTTGAGGGGATTGAAGCTGATGAAGAGCAGTGCGAGGCAACTCTTTCGAAGTCGCTCAGCTTGGTAACCGCTCTCGCCCCGATAGTGGGATACGACACGGCTTCCGCATTGGCGAAGCAGGCCTACGCGGAAGGGAAGACGATCCGCGAGGTCTGCTCTGAGAAAGGAGTTCTCTCAGAGGAGGAACTCGACCGCGCTCTCGACCCCGAGTCGATGACCTGACCGAATCACAATCAGGCCTGCGGCATCTGTCTCCACGGGCGGCAAAATCAGTACCGCAGCTCTGCGCAAATTTCATTGCCGCCGGGCATCTTCGCGGCCTCGAGATAGAAGAGGCGCCCCCCGCGACTGAGAGTCAGCTCGGCGGCTCTCTGGTAGAGGTCGAATCCCTCGGGATCATGAGGTGTCATTTCCTCGTAGCTTCCTTTTCCGGGATCCGTGATTTTCCCGCGGAAACGCAGGTCGGATGGAGCGACGAGCGAGGCGATTCGACCCATCGAAGCCGCAGCGAGAACTTCCTGGAGATCGGTGACGAAGGCATCACTCGCAGCGAGCTCCTTCAATCGTAGCAGCTCCCTTTTGCGGCTTTCGGCAAAATCACGGTAAAGCACGTCCGATGCGCTTTCGTGAAGTTCAGCGAGCGATTCGTGCTCGGCATTTCCGCCGACAATCTTCTCGACGAGGTGGGGGTAGGTATTGGCTTTTGCGAAGAGGGGGAGATAGAAATCCACCCCCGCAATGAGAAGCGGGTCGTTGCTTTCGCCGAGAATCTTACGGATCGGCTCATTCACTTCCCTGAAAAATTTGAGGAGGTTTTCCTTGTTTGCTTCCGCATCGATCAAGTCCGGATCATCACCGCTCGACTTCGCAGCGGCTATCTCGCTCTCTTCGAAGGAAGGATTGCCTCCCGGGATCTCAACGGGGCGAATGCCGAGACGGGACCCCCGGTAGAGAGCCACCTCATTTTGACTGAGCGAGAGCAACCAGTAGGAATCATTGTTCGCCGCCAGCTCAAGCAGCGGAGTGAGAAACCATTTCGTGGAGTAGGAGCACTGTGGAGAAAAACGTTTCGGCACCTGGATGACTCGAACCGTTTCAGCCTCTGCAAAGATCGCGAGTCCTCCTGACTGGTGCTGCCAGAACTCACTCTCTTCGCTCTCCTTGTCGAGGTAAGGGCCGATCTCATCTTCGAGAGTGTCGAGGATCTCCCCGCCGCCATCGCCGTCTTCCTCGAGCATCTTGCTCAGATCTCTGAAAGCTCCTTTGAGTTGCAGGCGTGACTGCGGGACATCGTCGGGAGTTCGGCTCGCTGGTACGTAAATGGTGGCACGTTTCGTTTCTTCCGCGTTCTCGGCGAGCAAATCATCGAGGGTGTCGAGAAGCCTCTCAACGCGGCGGATCCTGTGGGTTTCTGGTGGCGGGGCAGTCGTTTGCATCATGCTTCTACACTGTCGCTACATGTGGGCCAAGGTGCTCGGGTATGTTGTAACTTGCTTATTATTAGAGGTATGGGTTCTCTATGGATGGTCCCGGTGAGGGGGGAAACTTTGAATTATGCATTGTCTGCCTCTCTCATTGCATTGCAGAGGGCAATGAAGCGAATCATCTCGACGAATCATTGCCAAACGCCTCACCGTCCCATTCCCCCGGTTTGCAGATTGCATAAGGGCCGAGGGCGATTCGCTCCCCGAAGGACTGAGGCAGTATTCCTAACCAGTTTATCGTAAGTGTGTTGAGTGGTTTATAAGGGTCGATGGCACTGAGCTTGCGCCTTTAAATGGCTTATGAAAACGAACCAAATCATAGATGAAAAGTCGCAGTTCAGGGCCGTGGTTCCTTTGAAGGGGGCCACCATCGAAACGAAAGACGGAAAAACGGTCGGAAAATGCGGGGACTTCCTCTTCGACGACGAGAACTGGACGATTCGCTACATCGTGGCGAACACCGGCGGATTCTTCTCACGAAACGAGGTCCTAATGAGTCCCTTTGTCTTTAAGAATCCCGAGTTCGGCAATTACCACCAAAGCATGCAGACGGTTCTTTCGGAAGACTGGATCGAATCGAGCCCGCCTCTCGAGGCCCATTCCCCGGTTTCGCGGAAATACGAACTCGAGCTGGCCCGGCATTTCGGTTACCCGCTCTACTGGACGGGGACCTACCTCTGGGGAGGTAACCCTCATCCGATGCCGGGGATGCTGGACCCCAACGAACCCGCCCGCCACGAAGAGAAAATGGCTGAGATCGGAGAATCCCGATTGCGCTCCTGCGACGAAGTCGTCGGATATGAAGTTATCTCCAACGGCGAGAGTATCGGCAAGGTGGACGACTTTATTGTCGAAACCCACCCGTGGCGAATTCGATACCTCGTTGTCAGAACCGGAAACTGGATGTTCGGCAAACGGGTCATCCTCTCCCCGGAATGGGTCGCTGATATCTCCTGGGAGGAGAACGAGATAACGATGACCGGTCCCGACCGCGAGCAGATCGAAAGTGCTCCCGCCTTTGACCCGAGTGATGGAGTGAACCGGGACTACGAAGGCAGGCTCTACGATTACTACGGGCGTCGCTACTACTGGTGATACTTGAGAAAGTTGAGAGGACCCCGGATGACTCAACAGGGTCAGGTCGCTGACGTAACCCTGTCAGGTGCACGTCTCAGGGGGCTTCGGACTCAAGCAGAACCGGCCCCGGTTTGAGGATACTCTCGGCATTTGCCGCGGCTCCGGGAAAGTCGCCGCGTTTCTCCGGGCTGATCTTTCCGATCACCGAGGTGGGATGGACCGGGGTGGTGTCACCGGTCTCGCTACGCCATTGATCCATCGCCTCACGGAGCTGTTTCGATATCGCGGCGTGTTCCGGTTCTTCAATCAGGTTGGTGAATTGATGGGGATCGTCGCTGAGGTTGAAGAGCTCTTCGAAGGGCCTCGGTTGCAGGAAAATATCACGCTGTTCCGGGAGCAGGGCTCGCTCTCCTTCCGCCTCCCACAATTCTTTTCCGGCCGGAAAGATATCACTCGATTCCGCGCAAAGATTCTGATCCCTGAAGTTGTAATTGCGGATGTAGACCCAGTTCTGAAAACGGACCATTCGCTCGTTGGCGGGATAGGTGTGCCAGTTGTGCTCCGCAAATACATAGTCGCGAACTTTCCCTTCCGGAGCTTGGAAAAGAGGAACAAGGCTCACTCCCTGAAACCGCCCGGGGATATCAATTCCTGCCAGTTCCAACACGGTGGGTCCGATATCGATGAGACTGACGAGTGAATCCACCTGCGTGCCCGGTTCAATCTCAGGACCGGCGATGAGGAAGGGGACTTTCGCACCGGAATCGTAGAGGCGGGTTTTGCTTCGCGGAAAAGGTCTTCCATTGTCGCTTGTGAAAATCAGGTAGGTGGAATCAGCGATGCCCTGCCGTTCCAGTTCATCGAGAAGCAAACCGAGGTAGTGGTCGGTTCGTGCTACCTCGTGATAGTAGCCGGTGAAATCGTGGCGGGTTTCCGGGCCATCGAAGAGGTAGGGAGGGACCATGACCTCGTCCGGTTTGAATTGCGGGGCGTCGTCGGTGAGCTGCCAATCGCGATGAGCATCGTGAGAACCGAACCAGAAAAAGCAGGGCGTTTTCTCAGGTCGGTCGCGGAGGAGTTTGACCCAGTTTTCCGAGCCGCTTGGCCGGCCTCCCGGATCGATGAGATCGAAGGCTTCAGCGAGACGGATCGGATCGTCCTTCACCCCGTCGTATGACATGTGATTCTTTCCGCTCAAGACCGAGTGGTATCCGGCTCTGCGGAGTCGACCGGGGAATTTCCACTGATTGCGGGGAAGCGGCGTGTGGAGTTCGGGCGCGCCGGTGTTGTGCGGGTAGCGGCTTGTGATGATGCTGTTCCGGCTCGGGCTGCAGCTGCTTGCCGTGACGTAGGCGTTGTTGAATCGCATCCCGCTGGCGGCGAGTCGATCCATGTTCGGTGTCGGAATCGGTCCACCATAGGTTCCCGTGTCTTCGAGCGAAATGTCGTCGGTGATGAAGAACACGAAATGGGGCTGCGCGGCCTGCGCTGCGGCGGGGAGCAGAAAGCAAACCAGTGCGAAAAGAGAAAGGTGTTTCATAAACGGTTCTTCGATTGATCCAGCCCGTGAGAACACCGCGGGAAAAGCACTGATTCCGGGGGCGACGTCACCGCATGGGGAAGTCCATGAGCGAAGGCGCACCGGTTTGTGAAATCGATCATGGTTACTCCGGAAGCGACGTTGAAAGGTTGCCTCTCGCCTTTTCGGAGATGGGCAGCCTGAGGGTTTCGTTGAGATAGGTGTGGAGATCCTTTTGAGCGGCCCGACTCGTGGAGAGGTAGAAATTGTCGATCACTTCCTGAACCGTCCTGCCCGGATCCAGCCCGGGAATTTCAACCTGATACCACTTTCGGAGAAATTGCTCGCCGCCGAACCTGTTTCTGATCTCAATGAGGGCACCCGCGGTGAGTCGCTTTTGGTCAATATCGCGATGCCCTTCTCCAAACCAGTTCGCGGGGGAATCCTTGAGCTCTCTTTTGTAATGTAACAGCTCCTTTGCGTAGAGGTGTTTACGTGTCTCCACATCCGGGTAAACGGGGAAGCCTTCCTGCTCAGCAATCTCAAGGAGACCGGCAAGGACCATGCCGGAAAACACGTTTCGGGATATTTTGCTTCGGATCGGCGCGTCAACGAAGCTTTCCGTGAGGCTGTCGGCGATGCTGAAGCAGGCAAGTTCGGGAAGCTTCAGGTCGGGGAATGCGTTGTGTTGTTCGAAAGCGCTGATCAGTTCGCGAAGCCTTGCCGGCCCTATGTTGACTCCGGCGCGGTTCCAGAGAAAGCCACTGCTTCCAATCTTCGGATGGCCGCGAAGGGGATAGATTGGTTTTTGCTTTTGTCCTGACAAAGCCTCAAACCGGTCGACCGCGGTGTCGAGGTGGTATAGCAAAACTCCCGCTGTCGATGGAGAGAGGTCATCGTGGATGCTGAGGATTGCGGTTCTCCGGCCCTCCCAGGCATTGAACTGCACATTGTCGAAACCACGTTTTAGAGACTGAATCGGGTTGCGACCCGTTTCGTGTTCTGCCCCATTCTGCTCGATGAGATACCAGATCCCTGCGGCGGCAACGGCTGAAATCAGAGAGAATACAGCGACGAGACGTATCGGCTGTTTCAACCGTGAGCGTGCCCGCTTCTGCCCCGCTGAAGAAGTGAACCCTCGCTTCGATTCTGCGGGGCTGCGATCGGATTGCTCTGTTGATCTCGAATTTCCCGGGTCGTCTTTCCCCCGGAGGAGCCCTTCCACGATTGTCTCCAGTTGCGCCCTGAACTCGGAGGCGGTTTGAAATCTCAGCTCGGGATTGCTCTCCAGTGCTTTCTCCACGAGTCGGTCGAAGCGCTTGTCCAGCCCGGGACGCAGAACGGAGGGGTGGCCGAATCTTCCCCTCGGAAGCTTTCCGGTAAGCATCTGGTAGAGGACAACACCACAGGCGTAGATATCGGCCCGATGATCGCACTGTGAAGACAGATCCTGAGCTTCGGGGGCGATGTAGTCGGGAGTTCCGAGGGCGAGACCGGATTGAGTGAGACCCGTGTCTGCGGCATCGCCGCGATTTTGCTTCGCTATCCCGAAATCGGCTATCTTTAAGCGTCCTTCGCGGTCGATGAGGATGTTTCGCGGTTTCAGGTCCCGATGAACGATCCCGTTCCCGTGAGCGTAGCTGAGGGCTTCGAGGATCTGGGCGAGGATGGAAACAATCTGTTCCACAGGGGCGTTTCCGGGATGCAGATCGAGATAATCGCCAAGGTCCATCCCCTCAACCAGCTCCATCACGAAATAGCGGTGGCCCTGATCGGTCTCCCCGAACTCGTGCACCGTGACGATTCCCGGATGATTCAGCGATGCGAGCGCCCGTGCCTCCTGTTCGAATCGCTCCACAAAGCGTAAATCACTCTCCGGCTCTGCGAGCACTTCGGGAAGGAGCTTAATGGCAACCGAGCGGTTGAGAGCCGGTTGTCGAGCGCGATAGACGGCCCCCATTCCGCCACGGCCAATGAGCTCCTCGATTTCGAATTGTGGAAGTAGCTCCTGCAGTTCCTCTACCGACGGTGGGTCCCAATCGTGCAAAGCCGAAGGCGCAGGAGACCTTTCCTCTTTCGACTGGTCATTCGCGAGGTCTTCGAGAACAAATCGAAACAGGCTCCGATACCGGTCGCGGGCGCATTGCGAGCATTGTTCAGCTTTCTCAGGCTTTGAATTTCCGCAATGAGGACAACTGGTCGCCTCAACTGATTTGTCTTCGTTCATGCCTCGTGGAAGGAGTTAAACCGGAAGTGAACAGGAGTCTCCCGAATCTCGTTGAAGAGGGACTGAGAACTTTCTATGCACATCCTCACAGGTTTAAGGGTTGCTTATTAAAATTCAATTATTTAGATAGGTTGTGACACATGAATATGAAAGCAATCTTCTCCCTTCTTCTCGTTGCTGTGGCTGTGACCGGTTCGTGGGGCCGCGCTCAGGATACGAAAGATCCCGTTCTCATCCACGCCGCTGATTTTCCCTACATTCAGGCAGCGCTCGATGCCCTGCCGCCTTCCGGAGGGATGGTGGTGCTTCCGCCCGGCACTGTCGAAATCTCAAAGCCGCTTGTCATCTCGACTCCGGAAACGCGAATTGAGGGAAGCGGAGCGTCGACCCATATCAAAAACACCAATACTTCCGGTGAACCTGCGATCCGCATTCAGCCACCCAATCTGTCGAAAGATCCCAAAGCCAAACTCTGGCGGATTCAGCTGGGGAACTTCCGAATCAGCGGAAATGAGAAAAGCGGCGATGGCATTTATGCCGAGTCGATACAGGAGATTTTTCTCGAGGGCATGTCGATCGATCACAACGCCGGTCATGGCATCGCTCTGGTCGACTGCTACGAGGACCCGCGCGTTTCGGATTCGATTTTGACCTACAATTCCAAGGCGGGACTCTTCATCGACGGCTGTCATGACATCGTCGTGAATGCGAACCACTTTGAAGAGAATCAGGATGCGGTCGTTTGTGTCGACGCCTTCAATCTCTGCATGAACGGAAACAATATCGATGATCATCTCGGGGACGGAGTGGTCATTGAAAACACCTATGGCTCCGTCGTTTCCGGGAACATGATCGAAGAATGCAACGGCACCGCAATTGTTCTCGACCGCGACTGCTACGGGATAACCCTTTCAGCCAATGTTATCGCGCATCACCTCGAAGGCGGTATTGATCTGAAGGATGCCAATGGTTGCACCGTCTCCGCCAATACCTTTGTGCTCACCCATCAGTTCGGCGTGAAACTGAGCGGGGAAAGCGGGCGCATTACGATCACGGGGAACAATTTCTCCAACACCTACATCGGCGGGGGAAAAGACAAACGCCCTCCGGAAGGAAAAACCCCGATGCACATCGACATCGGCACCGGTGTGGTTCTCGAGGGAAGTAAGCACGTTATCATTTCCGGGAACAGTTTCTCAGGGCTCGACGCGGGGGCCGTTAAAGGTAGCGGAAAATGTCGCGCCGTCATGGTCACGGGGAACACGGTGACGGATATTAACCGGCGCTCGGATCCTCCGGTCGAGGCGATTGATCTCGGTGACGCGGAGAAGAGTCTCGTTGAAAGTAATCTGATTGATTAGTGGCGGCGAGTGCCAACGAGTGGAATACGAAGCCCTCGAGACGACGGATTTCGTGTGTGTTGTTTATGGCGGCAGGTTGCAGGGAACCACTCGCTGGTGCTCGCCGCCACGTTTCACTTCGCCTTCTTCGGTTCCTCTTTTTTGGGATCCGCCTTCTTTGGTTCCTCTTTCTTCGGGGGAATCGTGAGCCAGACGGCGGGCAAGTCCATGAGAGCATAGGGACCGCGGTAGTTGGGATCCGTTTTGAAAGAGTGATAGGCCGCGACGGGTTTGCCGGTCTTTTTTCCGTCTTTGTCGGTCACGAAGGCATGGATCTTGAGCGGTTTTTGAAAGGCGGGGACGTCTTCTTTGGCTTCGAGTTTGAGGGTCACGTCGCCGCCTTTTTCAGGAACCTTGTCAGGGCCGGTGAAGGTGACTTTGTCAGGCAGGCCCGGGATTTCAAAAACAAGATTCTCTTTGTCTCCGTGGAGGCGCGTCACCTTCACTTTGATGTCGACGGATTTACCCCGCTCGAGCAGGTACTCTGATTTCTCGATTGTCGCGGTGAATGATGGAATCGGCTTCGCTGCGCCGACCCGGTAGCGAAGTTGAGGGTCGCCCCGTCGGAATCGATCGGAAACCGCGATTTCGTATTCCCCGTCGGCGGCGACTTTCCAGAGATACTCCGGATCGTTTTCCTTGTTGGCGTCGTCGACGAGTTTCAAGAGCGCCCCGTCCGGTTTGAAAATCTGCAGGACCGGATCGGTCGCAAAGCCAAGGCTCGCTGATTCCACGGTGATGAGATACTGTTCGTCCTTCTTCCCGGTGAAAGTATAGCGATCCACTTCCCCGGGTTTGGAAAGGGTGCCTGTCGCGGTTTTCCCGGCGGAGAGTTTGTTGTCTTGGGCATCCGGTCCGGGATCATCGGCAAGGAGGCGCTTCGGGAGCGCTTCCGACTTGCGGGCGAGGTGGAGCCGATACTGAGCATTCTTACCGCCGCGAAAGTAGACACTCGCGGCAGGGGGATGGGCAAAGGCAGTGACAGCAAAGGTGTAGTCGCCACCATCCGGTGCGGTAAATTCCATACGGGGATCGAGGTGGACAGCACCGTCGTGTTCCATCGCGAGGCGGTTTCCATCGGGATCATAGACCTGAAGAACCGGGTCGATGAGCGATCGAATGGTGTAACCCTCCACCGCGGCATGAATCGTTTCCCCCTTCTTTAAAGTGAGTTTGAAAGCATCCAGTTCGTTGTTCCCCGGGAGCTTCCCGTTGACGACGAGAGGGAGTTTTGCAGCGTCGATAGCCTGCGCCCCGGCGATGGTGTTATCGTCTTTGTCCTCTTCGAGAATCTCGGGCAGGTCTCCGACGATGAACAGCTGGGGAGCACTAACGCCTTCGGCATTTGCTGCGCGAACCACGATCGGTTTTGTCGGGGCATCGGCGGCGATCTTCAATTTTCCGGTTCCCTTTTTGTCTTTGTCAGGCGTGAAGGTGAAACCCTTTTCGGAAAAGTTCAGTTGGCAGGGCCAGGGATCGAGTTTCCCCGTGAGAGTGACGTCTATCTCGCTTCCGCGCTTTGCTCCCGGAGGCCAGATCGCATCGAGCGTTGCGGGCGCAGCACTGCCGGTGAGCGGCAGGGCGATGAGGGAGAAAAGGACGACCCGTTTCACGCGAACAGTTCTTTGATGAGCTTGCCGTTGTTCACTAATTGAATCGGACGGCCCGAGGCATCGTGGAGAGTCTGTTGATGATCGATCCCCATTTTCGTGTAGATGCTCGCTGCAAAATCTTCGGGTGCGTAGATGTTCTCGTTCGCGTAGTAACCTTTCACGTCGGTGGCGCCGACAATCTGTCCGCCGGGGATTCCCGCTCCGGCCATGAGCACACTCATCGCGAAAGACCAGTGGTCGCGACCGGCGTCCTTGTTGATCTTCGGAGTGCGTCCAAACTCGCCTAACAAAATTACCATCGTGTTGTCGAGTGAACCGCGTTCGGCGAGATCGCTGATGAGGGCGCTCACCCCGGTGTCGACGCGTTCAGCCTTGGTCTTTTTGTAATTATCAAAGAGCCCGCGGTGATCGTCCCAGCCGCCGTTGTAGACGGTCACAAAGGGAACACCCACCTCGGTGAGTCGGCGCGCCATGAGGAGTCGCTGACCGAAATCGTTGCGGCCATAGGTCTCTCGCACTTTCTCAGGTTCCTTCGAAATATCGAAGGCCTCCTGAGCCTCGGTAGAGGTAATGAGATCAAAAGCGGATGCGTAGTAGTCATCAAAGTCGACCGCGGGATCCTCTGCCGCTGTGTCCGTGATGCGACGAAGCTGGTCGAGTGACTGGCGAAGCTCAACGCGCGATTTGGCACGACCGTCCTCGATCTCTGTCGGAAGCGAGACGTCCCTGACGCGAAAACTCTTTTTGTTCGGATCGTCTCCGATCACAAAGGGAGCGTGCTGCGCGCCGAGGAAATTGGGACCTCCGGAGCGCGACATTCTCGGTGCGGAAACGTAGGCGGGAAGCCCGTGTTTCACCTCGCGGTTTTTGCTGACGACTGAACCGATGCTGGGGTGAAAAGTGACGTAGGCGCCGCAACCCACCGGGACGGGGGTGGGGCGCCCCGTCATGAGATAATGATTTCCCGCTCCGTGGTTGTTCTGGTTGTGAGCGATCGAGCGGATCACGGTGAATTTGTCGAAGGTCTTTGCGAGCTTCGGAAATTTATCGCAGAAGTGAACTCCCGGAACCGTCGTCGGAACGGTTCCGAACTCGCCCCGGATTTCGGAGGGAGCATCGGGCTTGGGATCGAAAGTTTCGTAGTGGGAGGGACCTCCATCGAGCCAGACAAAGATACAGCGGGTGTCGCTGCCTTTGGCGCCTGCCTGCGCTTTCAGCTTCAGCATGTCGGAGAGTCCGAGGCCACCGAGCGCGCCGAGACCGGTCTGAATGAAATCCCGTCGACCAAGTCCTTCGCAGTTTAGTAGTGAACGCAGCTTGCTCATTGTTGTGGTAACCAGTTTCGCTTCAACTGCCTGTGAATCCAAGGGCGTGTTTGCGGGGGATGGGCTGGCTCATTCGGTTGGAGGTCAGTGGTTTAAAACAAATTCCGCGGAATTCACGAGCGACCAGATCAGGTTTTCTATTTTCTCTCTCGGCGCGGTTGCTTCTGTGCCGAGATGATTCAAGGCGATCCGCTTCTCATCATCGGCGGGGGAGCGGGAAAAGAGGCGAAGGTAGATCTGTCCGACGGACTCTTCGGGGGACAGCTTCTCCAGTTCGCTCACCCAGGGATTTTCCCCGGCGAACTTTTTCTGGAGCACCTTCGAATTCATGAGGTGAAGCGCCTGGACGACACTGCCGCCGGGATCACGCTCGAGGGGGGGCGCCGCGCTGGAGTTGGGACGACCGAAGGCGTCGAGGAAGTCGTTCGGAAGAAGGTGGTTCCATTGCTGCATCGCGGGGCTGTCATTGGGAAGCCCCTGAAGTTTCTCCGGATCGCCGGTGATGGTTGAGAGGGTATCGAGAAGGACTTCTGCCGGCAACCGGCGCCGATAGCTGCGTGAGAAGTTCCGGGTGTCTGTCGCATTGTGTTCATTCGGTGTCGAACTCTGCTGGTAGAGCCGGCTCTTCAGGATCGTCGCGATGGTGTGCTTCTGGTCGTAGCCGTGCTCAACGAAATCCTTTGCAAGCCAGTCGAGGAGCGGCTGGTTCACGGCAGGATTCGATTCCCGAAAATCATCTACCGGATCGACGAGTCCTTTTCCAAGCAGCTCGGCCCAGATCCGATTGACCATGGCACGGGCAAAATAGGGATTCTCCGGTTTCGTGATCCACTCCGCGAGGAGCGAGCGCGGGTCCCTGTCGCCGGTATCTCCATACTCAGTGCCATCGGGGGCGCGGGGTTTCATGACCGCTTCGGAGACGGGGTGTTTCACGGTGCCACCGGGTTCAAACCACCAGAACTCCGGCTCGCCGGAAATCGGAGCGGAGATGCCCTGTCCTTTCCGTTTCATCGATCCGAAAAAGGCCGCCATCGAGTAGTAGTCATCCTGGCTCCATTTTTCGGAGGGATGGTGGTGGCACTTGGCACAATTGAGCCGGACCCCGAGGAAAATCTGACTGATAAACTCGGCCATGTCAGCAGGTTCGCGCTTGTCCCGAATCACCGCGACGGGCCCATACCGGTGCGTGCTGCCCGAGGCGCTGAGCAATTCGGTGACGAATTCATTCCACGGCGTGTTGACCTGAAATTTCCGCCGGATCCAGTCATCGAGGAGATAGACAGGTTTTACCCCGACGCGTTGTGTGTTGGGCCGGAGGAGATCGCCCCACTTCGTTGCCCAGTAGTTGGCGTAGTCGAATCGATTCTCCTCACTGAGCAGGGTGTCGACCAGTTTTGCGCGTTTGTCAGGGGCTTTGCTTTCGAGAAAGCGTTTCGTTTCCTCAACGGTGGGGATGCGACCGATCGCATCGAGGGTCGCGCGGCGAATGAACTCGGAGTCGGTGCAGGGAGCAGAGGGGAAAAGCCCGAGCTCGCGGAATCGCGCGTAGGCGAATTCGTCGATTTTGTTGTTCGCTTTCAGCGCGGTGTATTCACTTTCCGGGAGGAGTTGATCAGGCGGGATGACGACACGAACGGCCGCGACCTGATCGACGTAACGCACGATGACACTGTTCTCACCGGGGACTTCGCCGGCGGTGATTTTCCCGTGGTGGTCGACCGTTGCGAAAGCCGCGTCATTGGAGGTGAACTCGCAGAGATCAGTGACATCGCGCTTCGTGCCATCGGAATAGGCGACGGTCACTTTAATGGGGCGGGTTTCGCCCTTTTTGAAACTCAGGGCCGGGGGATCTATCGTAATTCCGGTCGGTTCCGTTTCGTTCGGGATCGTGCGGGGAGCCCCCTCGGCAATCCACTGACGGATGACGCGGTAGGATTCCGAATCGACCTCGAAGCGCTTTTCGCCTTCGTGGGGGATCTGGTTGGTGGCTTTGAGTAAAATCAGAGAATGATCGGGGGAGGCGGGGAAGATGCGGCGGCCTTTCGCATCGAAAACAATTTCGCGATAATCGGAATCGGGATCGAAAGAGAAGATGGAAAGCTGGAACCCGTTTTGACCGTCCGATTTTGCATGGCAGGCCCCCGCGACGCAGCCTGCCTTCGTGATCACGGGGAGGACGTCATTGGTGAACGAGATCGTGGGATCTCCTTCGGCGGATACGGGGGGGACGGCGAGAGCCACTGCGGCGACTGTGAGAAATCTATTCACCGGTTTTAGCGAGTTGGGGGTTACGCTTCGGGACTTCGACGGTCTGCTTGAGTTTTCCGTTTTCATCCCAGAGGAAGACCTTTCCGTTTTCCCCGCCGGCGACGAGCCACTGCTTCGCGGGATGGACGGCCATTGCAAAAAGATTCGTGGAAACGGTGTCGAAGCTCCGCTCTTTCGCGCCGGTTGATCGCTGTTCCCCTTCATGTTCCTTCAGCTCGGTAAACGCTGCCGGCTTTCCGGATTCAAAAACTGAAAAGATACGATCGGTGTTCACCGCCCTGGCTTTTTCGGGATCTTTCTCTTCGGTCTTCTTCTTCAGATTCGCCGGATCGCTTTTCCAGGAAAGCGCATAGACGGGGCCGGAGCGGGAACTCGAAAAGGAACCTGTCTTCTTCCCGGATTCCAAATCCCAGACCTTGATCTCCTCATCGTCACCGCCGGTCGCGATCCGGTCATCTTCGGGTGAAAAGGAGGCCGCAAGAACGTAACCGGTGTGGCCTTCGAGCCGCGTCGTGATTTTGTGCGTCCTGCTGTCGCGAATCGTGACGAGTTTGTCGGAGGAGGCGGTCGCGTAAAACTTCCCTGAATGACTGCGCGAGAGGGCGTAGATCGAATCGAGGTGCGCGGTATCGAAGGACTTCACCTTTTTTGTCTTCAGGTCGATCTCGTGAAGGCGGCCGAGCTGCGAGGGCAATGAATCCGCGGCGAGAATGCGCGGCGGGGAATCGAGGAAGACGAGCGCGGTCTGCCGGCCGAGAAAAGGTGCTTCCAGTTTGGCGGGAGCTTTGGTCGGCTCTGCGACATCCCACAAAAGGAGCGAGCGAAAACCGCCCGAGGCGAGGGTCTTGCCATCGTCTGAAAAGGTGAGTGACTGAACCGCGTCGGCGTGTCCGGAGGAAGTGACCTTGAATTTCAATTCCCACGCGTCTTTTTTCTGATCCGGTTTTGTGATCGCATACCAGTCGATTCGGCTGCCCTGTCCGACCGCGAGCGTTTTGCCATCGGGTGAAATGGCCATGGCGAGGACCGGTGCGTAAGTGTCAGGAAGAGCGGCGAGCTTGACCTCTTGCTTTTCGGGGAGCTGGAGTGAGGCCCATTTGGCGGAATCCCACTTCGCACCGTCATCGATCCACTTTTCGATCGCGAGAATCTCGCGGGGATCGAGTTGGGATTTGGGCGGCATGTGAGAATCGGCATCGGGGTAGAGCAATTCGACAAGATAACTCTCAGCCGCCTTCCCCGGGACGATCGCCGCATCGGTGTCTCCGCCTTTGATGAGGGATTCCTGTGATTCAATGAGAAGGCCGCCCTTCTGTTTGGACTCGGAATGACAGCTGACGCATTCCCGGTTCAAAATCGCGAGGGGATCAGGCTCGACAGCTCTGCCCGTTGGCACGAGGGCGGTAAGCAAGAGCAGCGTGATTCCTAATCCTTTCATCAGGAGCCAGTTTTGGACTTTTCAGCCCTTTGGTCAACTGACGTAAGCACGACGGGCCATGGCGGAGATGCGCCTCTCATGAAGACCGCGCCTTGACCGGAGGGACTTGTGGTGAATGATTTAGCGGTGTTATGAATCGTTCGGAACTTCAACGGCTTTTGAATCAGGAGGCAGCTGCGCCGGCAGATGGTCTCCCTGAGAATTTTGCCGGGGAGATTCTCGCGAAGGGTAAGCGTTTGCGTCGGCTTCTGCGCCAGCATTGGAAGTCGCTTGCTGTCGCCAGTTTTGTTTCACTGCTGATCGCGATTGCTTTCGGACTCGGGGCGGCGCCCTCGTCTTCTCATGATTCAGCGCCTCCGCTGCTTCTTTTTCAAGGCAACTCCGACGGTTCTCCTTTTTCTTCAAAATGACGCGTCTCCGATCCATTCTCTGGTCTCTCGGAACGGTCTGCCTCGCCGCAGCCGTGTCCTATCTGGTGGCCCGCGGGACTGTGAAGCGATCCGAAGCACCATCGGCGCACGAGCATTCGGAACAGGGGTTTCACGCCTGGTTGCACGAGAATCTCGCGATCACGGCGGAGCAGGAGGCGATCCTGCATCCTCATGAAGTTGCCTTTGAAAAGGATCGCAATCAAATCCGCGCGGAGATCGAATCGTCGGGTCGCAAACTGGCTGCCGCGATCCGTGCCTTTGATGCCGATTCCGCTGAAGTGACTGCAGCCCGCGAAGAACTCACGAAATGGCAGGGGGAATTGCAGGAGGCGACTTTGAACCATTTTTTCGCAATGAAAGAGCATCTCACTGAGGAGCAGGGCGCGAAGCTCCTCGGGTGGACACACGACAGTATCGTTCATGGACATCACGATTGAAGATTTTGAGTTCGGGAGGACCGATCGCACCGACCTGCTTTCGCGATCGTTTTCGGAAGCGCACGACGACCGGCTCGCCAGCGCTGCTGCGGCCGGTGATGACGAGGCGTTTTGCAAGCTGGTCGAGTTGCATCAGGAGCGCGTTTTCCACTTCTGCTTTCGTTGGCTCCGGAACAGCGAAGACGCCCGGGAAGCGGCTCAGGATACCTTCATTCGCGTCTACGAAGCGATCCCCCGTTATGAAAAGCGCGGCAAGTTCACGACCTGGCTGTATCGCATTGCCTTGAATCTTTGCCGTGATCATTTCAAATCCAAAGCGGCCCGCCAGCGACGGGCCACTCAGTCCTTCGGCGATGTTCAGGAGCCGTCAATCTGTCCGCTCGCCCGCCCTGATGAAACGGCGGCAAAGACGGATGAGCATGCACGCATGCAGGAGGAAATCATGGCGTTGCCGGACAAACTTCGTGCGGCGGTGGTGCTTTTCGCTCTCGAGGGCCTGAGCCAGAGCGATTGCGCCGCGATTCTGAAGTGCTCGGTCCGTGCTGTCGAAGGCCGACTCTATCGGGCGCGGGAGATTCTGAGAGTGGCGGCCGAAAGCGAATCCTGACTTTTTTCCTTTTTTTGTGGGGTGGGTAGGGGAGTTGTCGTTTCAAGTCGACGGGGAGTGGTTATTCCTCCCTTTCTCGACTCATGAAAATCTCGTTTTTGGCTCCTTTTGCCGTTATTGCCTGTTCTGTTTTCCTCGCCGGATGCGGCGATGTCCCGCAGGCAAATGCGGTGGAAAAGCCTTCAGGCGGGGCTCCTCAAGTGTATTGCTCGAACTATCCTCTGTTCTATTTCACGGAGCGAATCGGCGGTGATCTGCTAGAGGCGAAATTTCCTGTCCCGGCGGATACCGATCCAGCCTTCTGGAAGCCTTCGGAAAAGGATCTTCTCGCGATGCAATCCGCTGCTCTGCTCGTCACGAATGGAGCGACCTATGAGAAGTGGCTCACCACTGTGAGTCTTCCGCAGAGCCGGATTCTCGATACCTCGAAGTCTTTTAAGGGAGAGTACATTGCGAGCAAATACACGCTGGTGCATACCCATGGAGGTGGTGATGCGCACTCTCATGCGGGGACCGAATTCTCCACCTGGATGGATTTTCAGCAGGCGATCTGGCAAGCGGAGGAAATTCGCGATGCTCTGATTCGTCTCATGCCGGAGAAAGCCGCGACGCTCGAGGAGAATTTTGATCGTCTCGCAATCGATCTTGAGAAGCTTCATCTCGACTTCAGCTTTGTCGGGCCGGGGATCGATCTGCACCCCCTCGTGGCGTCGCACCCTGTTTATTCCTATTTTTCGAGACGCTACAAATTGAACATCGAGTCGGTCCACTGGGAGCCGGAGACCGTCCCCGATGCGGCGGCACTCGATGAATTGAAAACGATTCTCACAGCCCATCCTGCGAAATGGATGATCTGGGAAGGTGAGCCGGTTGCAGAGTCGGTGGCGCTTCTCAAAGATATGGGTTTGGAAAGCATTGTCATCGACCCCTGCGGCAATCGTCCCGCGGCAGGTGATTTTCTTTCAGTCATGAAGCAGAACCTCGCGAACCTGCGAAAAATCAGCCTCTGAGTGAGTTCAGCTCCTGTCTTCCCATTTCACTTTTTAATCTTATGAATCGTTTTTATTACGCGTCCTCGTGCGCCCTTCTATTCAGTGGCCTCCTTCAGGCTCAAGAGCTTGAAACGGCGGATCCCTCTCCTGCCATTCTCGATGACGCTGTGCCTCAGGCTCAGGTTTCAACAACCGATGTGAGCACGCTCGAGGCCACCGTGGTTTCTTCGACGCCAACGCGCCCGCGCCCTGCTCCGACCCGATCGGTCACAGGTGTCTCTGCTCCGACCGTAACGAATTTTGAAGCAGTCGTGTCGCCGGGAAAAGCCGAGGATCTCACCGCGATCGCCCCCAGTGCCTCGAGTGGTCGCGCGAGCAATGCGGAGCTGATGGATCGTCCGTTTTTGCGGCGCGGCGAGCTTCTCGAAGTCGTGCCCGGCATGATCGTGACGCAGCACAGCGGAGGCGGTAAGGCGAACCAGTATTTCCTGCGCGGGTTCAATCTCGATCACGGGACAGACTTTGCCATTTTCGTCGACAATATGCCGGTGAACAATCGCAGTCACGGCCACGGTCAGGGTTATGCGGACATCAATTTCCTGATCCCCGAACTGGTTGAGGAGCTTGAGTATGTCAAAGGCCCCTACTTTTCGAGATTCGGAGATTTCAGCACCGCCGGTGCGGCGCGGTTTCGTCTCTACCGTGAGCTTCCGCAGGGGATCGCTTCGTTCACAATCGGATCGGATAATTTCTATCGCGGGTTGCTCGCCGATTCGGTCGAGGCCGGCGACGGCATCGCGACGTTTGCCCTCGAATACAACTACTACGACGGCCCCTGGGCGATGCCGGATGAGCTCAATCGCTGGAATGGTTTCTTCCGCTACGTGATCGGTGATGAGGACGATTTTGCGTCGATCACCTTGATGGGATTCGACTCGACCTGGAATGCAACCGATCAGGTGCCAAGCCGGCTCATCGACAGTGGCGGGATTGATCGACTTGGATTTGTTGATCCCAGCGTCGGAGGTGATTCCTATCGCTTCAGCCTTTCCGCCGATTTCAGAAAAACGGGAGATTCCGGCATCACGGTCGGTTCTGTCTATGCCGGTAAATATCAGCTCGATCTCTTCTCAAACTTCACCCTTTTTCTCGATGATCCTGTGAACGGGGATCAATTCAATCAGTACGATGACCGGTGGTTTGCCGGCGCGGCGATTGATCATACCTTTGATGAGTTGACGATTCTGGATCGCGATTCAACGCTCTCGGTTGGCCTGCAGACCCATCACGATTTTATCAATGATATCGGTCTCTACAAAACGAGTCAGCGGCAGCGTCTCTCCACAGTGAGAGAGGACGAAATTTACGAAGCGAGCTTCTCCGCGTATTCCAATCTCGAGGTGCCGTGGACCGATTGGCTGCGTACTCAGGCGGGGATCCGGGGGGATCTTTACCACTTCGATGTCGACGCCAAATCCCTCGCCGCGAACTCCGGTTCGGCGTGGGACGGGATTGTCAGTCCGAAGGCCGGGATCGTTCTCGGTCCCTGGAATGAAACGGAATTCTACCTGAACGGCGGATTCGGATTTCACAGCAACGACGCCCGTGGGGTTACGATCGCACAGGATCCGCTCACCGGTGATCCGCTTTCCGGGATCCCCGGGCTGGTCCGAACCAAAGGCGCTGAGGTCGGCGTTCGCACTCAAATCATCCCGAACCTGACTTCCAGCCTCGCGCTCTGGTATCTCGAAAGTGAATCCGAGCTCGTCTACGTCGGTGACGCCGGAAATATTGAAGCCGGTGGTGCCAGCGAGCGATACGGGATCGAATGGTCGAACTACTGGAAGCCGGAGGATTGGCTCACGATCGATACCGAGTTCACGGTGACGGAAGGTCAGTTTGTTGAAACCGGTGAAGAGATTGAAAACTCCGTTCCGATGTCGTTTTCCGGCGGAATCACTTACGGAAATGCTTCGGGACCGTTCGCTTCGATCCGGGCCCGCTACTTTTCCCCGCGCCCTCTCAATGGAGACGGTAGTGTCGAATCCAAAGATGCTCTCCAGATCAATTCCCGCCTCGGGTATCGTGTCGAAGGTGACTGGGAAGTGGCTCTCGAGTTCATCAACCTGCTCGACTCAAACGACAACGACGTCGAGTACTTTTACACCTCGAGACTTCCCGGTGAAGCGGCTGCAGGAATTGAGGATACGCACTTGCACCCCTACGAGCCGCGTCAGGTTCGTGTCAGTGTGACGAAGCACTGGTAGTCTGCCGCGCCTAATTGAGGA
Organism: Verrucomicrobiales bacterium; assembly: GCA_029213065.1. GTDB lineage: Bacteria > Verrucomicrobiota > Verrucomicrobiia > Verrucomicrobiales > DEV007 > Arctic95D-9. Next base: position 36,683 of record JARGPH010000028.1, read on the forward strand.
GTTTGATTTCGATTCGGCGGTTGGCCGCTTTTGCCGCATCTGAATTTCCCTCCTCGACGGGCTGCGTACCCGCGTAGCCGACGGTTTCCATCCGATCAACGGAGATTCCCAATTCCGCCAGGTATAACATCGCTGCTCTGGCGCGCGACTCCGAGAGGGCCTGATCGTAGCTCTTGTTCGCATCGGTATGCCCCTCGATTACAACCTTCGCACCGGGGTTGTCAGTGAGATAGGTGAACGCTTTATCCAGCTCCTGTTTTGCCCCTGAAGAAAGATCTGATGAAAGTGAGGGGAAGTTTACAGGCCCCATCCCGAGCTCTTCGTTGAGCGATACCGGTGATGCATAGGCCGGGACAAAGTCCCCGAATATTCGTGCAAGGGCCTGGGGGGAATATCCATTCAGCAACTCTGCCAGTTTCCGGCTGTAATCGGCGTAATCCACCTGAGGATTCCCGCTGTCGAGGGAGATGTAAGAAGAGATAACGTCGCCCGAAAACTGAGCAGATGCTCTGGTACACGCAAAGCCGGTAACCGCGATGGCCACGGCAGTTACCAAACTGTATTTTGCGTACATGATTTCGAAAATTAACAGTAATTATTGAAATTACAAGTCAATTCTCCGATCCATGCCCTGTCTGAACGATTCCTGGACCTTGCCAGAGATCTGTCGAGGGCGATAGTTCCGCGACGACGACATGAAGATCCCCTGGCAGAAAATTTTACCCAACGGAGGCCGGCTCTTTCTCGGTGGCGGTGCGAGCGTCCCTTATCTTCTTGTCGATCAACTCCTCGCAGAGGCGAATTCGTTCAAGGATGTCGAGTGGATGCATATCCACACGCTGGGGGCGTTGCCCTGGCTGGATCCCCGCTACCGGGGGCATTTCCGGACGAATACCTTTTTTCTCACCCGGAGCATGTGGGATGCGGTGAATGAGGGCTATGCCGATTACACCCCCAGCCCGATGTCGGATATTCCACGGCTCTTTGATAAGGGAGTGATCAAGTTGGATGTCGCTCTCATTCAGGTGAGTCCTCCCAACGAGGATGGCATGGTTTCACTCGGCGTGAGCACCGATGTTCTCGCCGCTGCGATTCGGAACGCACGAACGGTTGTGGCGCAGGTAAACCGCAACATTCCGAGAACTCACGGCGATTCCCTGATCCCTCTCAGCGCGATCGATTATCAGGTCGAGCATGACACCCCGCTGATGACGATGTTGCCGAAGCAGCACAGTGAGCGTCATCGAAAAATTGCAGGGTATGCTGCGCAGCTCATCGACGATGGATCAACGATTCAGGCGAGCCTCGGCGATTGCCCGCAGACGGTTCTTGAAGCGCTGAACCACAATCACAGGGAACTGGGGATTCATACGGGGTGTTTTACCGATGCGATGATGGCGCTGGTGAAGTCGGGAGTGGTCACGAATCGTAAAAAGAAATTTCAGCAGGGCGTCACCGTGGCGACTCACTGCCTCGGGACACAGAGTCTCTATGATTTCCTCGATAACAATCCCGACATCGAGATGCATAGCTCGGAGTGGACCAATGCGCCGCACCGGATCAGCAAACACCCTAACATGGTCGCCATCAACGGGGCCCGGGAGGTTGATCTCACCGGTCAGGTTGTGCGGGATTCGCGTGGTCATCGCTTCTACGGGGGGATCGGAGCGACTCAGGATTTCATTCGTGGCGCCGTCGGAAGTGAAGGCGGTCGCCCTATCATTGTCCTCACCTCGACGCGAAACGGGGGCAGTGCTTCGCGGATCGTAACGGGCCTCTCCTCCGGTAGCGGCGTCTGCACTTCGCGGGGGGATGTGCACTACGTCGTCACCGAATTCGGCGTCGCAAACCTTGTTGGTCAGAGCATTCGCCAACGGGTCCTGCGCCTCACCGAGATCGCCCATCCCCGCTTTCAGGAATCGTTGCTCGAAGGGGCGCGGGATCAGGGTTGGATTCCCAAAATCTTCGGTGCGACCTCAGGCCATATCCGCGACAACGACGACGAAATCGAGATCAAGAAGGTCGATTTCTCCGGGATCAAATACGTCGTCCGCCCTCTTCACCCCAGCGACATGCGATCGGTCCAGGAGTTTTTCTATGCGCAGGATGAGGAGACGATTCGCCTTCGTTACGGATATGCGATGCCATCCCTCGATGAGACGACCGCCTACCGGATGTCCTCGGTTGATCAAACGCGCGACCTCGCCCTCGGTGTCTTTTACCGCAACCACTTGAGAGAAGATCTCCGCGCTGTCGGCCGATTCTATGTCGACCCGCGTGGAGACACGGCTGAGATTTCATTTCTCGTTCACGAGAACGCACGACGTAAAGGGATCGCTCAGTATCTCCTCAATGAAATGGCGCTGATTGCCAATGAGCGTGGCATCGTCAAATTCTGGGCCAGCGTTCTCAAGCGGAATGTGGCCATGGCCCGTCTCTTTGTGAATTTCGGCGCAGAGCGGAAAAGCATCCCCGGCGAGGACAGCGATGAATTCTGGCTCGATATTGCGGCTTTGTTAGAAAATAAATCAAAACTGGCCGGAGCCGGCATCGGAATTTACGCTTCGCCGGAACTGTTAAAACATGACACCGGGCCCGGTCATCCCGAGTCGGCAAAACGATATGAGGCGGTCCTCGAGGCTCTCGCAACCGTTCCCGGTGCCAAGTCCCGCTGTGACCGTGTCGCGACAGCGGAGGAGGTTTTGCTCGTCCACTCCGCGAGTTACCATGATCTCGTTCAAATCGATATTCACGAATTCCGGGAAACCCTGAGAACGGGGGACACCGCGATTTGTGAGGATTCCTACGAGGTGACAATGAAGGCCCTCGGCTGCGTTCTTCAGGCCGGAGACGATGTCATCTCAGGTGCTATTACCCGCGCCTTCTGCGCGGTGCGTCCTCCGGGGCACCATGCCACGGTGGATCGAGGAATGGGATTTTGTATTTTTAATCACGTCGCCATCCTCGCCCGCTACCTGCAGAAAAATCATGGGATTGGCAGGGTCGCGATTCTCGATTGGGATGTTCATCACGGGAACGGCACGCAGGATATCTTCTACGAGTCAGGAGATGTTTTCTATGTCTCGACACATCAGGAGGGTGTCTATCCCAATACCGGTTTGAAGAATGAGACCGGGGCTGGAGACGGAATCGGAACGACTTTGAATTTTCCACTTCCTCTGGGAACACAGGATGCAGCTATGATTGCGACGTGGGCGACAGCGCTCGAAAGTGTCGAAGCCTTCGCTCCTGACGTGATTCTTGTCTCGGCCGGTTTCGATGCCGCGACCGAAGACCCTATGGCTGATTTTCTGATCTCAATCGACGGATTCGGCACCCTCACCCGGATGGTGAGAGAAACGGCCGATCGGGTCTGTGGAGGGAAACTGATTTCTGTGATGGAAGGGGGATACCACCCTCCAACCTTGGCTGCCTGCGTATTGCGCCACATCGAAATCCTCGGAGGCGATTTCAGGTAGTGCTGTTTTGATAGCGCGTTCGGGGCGGGAACGGTGTTTGTTCACGGTCTGAATCTCCACGAAGTTCAGCTTTGTTCGCCGACTCCAATGAAACTGATTTTTTGTCTCACCACGCTGTTGCTGACCACTGCCCTCTTTGGAGAAAGCGGAGTCGCCATCATTACTGAAAACGACTCCAACACGGAAAAGTTTCGCGTCGTCTGGTCGGCTGACCCCACTACTGAAGCGACGATCAGCTGGAACCAGAAGGCGGGAGAACCCGGTGTCGTTCATTTCGGGCCGGAGGATTTCGGACGCAAACATCACTTCTATCCTGAAACTGAGGAAGTCGACCGAACCTTCCGTTACACCGAAACGATCAATAACTGCTTCGTTCATCTCGACGACCTGAAGCCGGACACCCGCTACTTTTTCTGCATCAAGGATGACGCCGGAGTGAGTCGCCGCCTCAGTTTCAAGACCGCTTCGGATAAACCGGAGCCATTCACTTTCATCGCCGGCGGGGACTCCCGTAATTTCCGGGATGTGAGGGTCTACGCCAATCAGATCTGCGCCAAGCTTCAACCGCTCTTTATCGCGTTCACCGGTGATATGATCAATAAGGACACGGAATTGGAGTGGGCGGAATGGTTCGATGATTGGCAGGAGACTATCGATGCGGAGGGGAACGTGATCCCCATCGTTCCTCATCGCGGAAATCATGAAGGGCGCGTCGATTCGATCTATAATTATTTCGACACCCCGGAGGATGCCTACTTTGACTGGCGGATAGGTGGCGATCTCTTTCACTACTTCACCCTCAATTCGGAAATTCCAGCCAACGGGGAGCAGGGGAAATGGCTCGAGAAGCGGCTGAAGAAGTTTCGAGCCGAGGTGATTCATCTAGTCGCCGGCTATCACAAACCGATGAAGCCTCACGTTTCAGCGAAAACTGAAGGCGATAATCCGCTGCTCTGGGCTGACATTTTCTACGAATGCGGGCTCGACCTTGCAATCGAATCGGACTCACACGTCATGAAACGCACCCTGCCGTTGAAACCGGATGCGGGTGGTGTCGAGGGGTTTTCTCACTCTGACAATGATAAAAACGCCACTGTTTACATTGGCGAAGGTTGCTGGGGAGCTCCGCTTCGTGCCGCCGATGATGGCAAGCCCTGGACGATCGCGACAGATTCCTTCAACGGCTTCGACTGGATTCAAGTGAGCCCGAAGCAGATCGAGGTGAAGACGGTCAAAGTGAACAATCCCGTGAAGATGCAGCCTCTCGATCCGGAACATCCTTTCACCGCTCCCGCTGGATTGGAGCTTTGGAGTCCGAAAGGCGGGAAAGTCCTCGTCATTCCCGGAGACCGGTAAGGTGTTCCCTTTGACGTGATGCGATCCAGGCACTGGCTCACGATTCTGAAGGTGTGCGTCTCGCTGACCGTGTTCGCTCGCGGGTGGTTGACGTGGAAATGGGACAGCCCGATTCGGGGGCTGATCTGGAACGAGGGTTGGTGGAGTGACAGGATCGACTGGCAGTCGTTTGCGCTCACCTCGGACGCCGCGATCACGAGGGGGCTGGAGATCCTCGGGGTTTGTTTGATGCTCAGTGCCGTTGTGCCATGGTTCACAACCGTTGCCCGCCTTAAGTGGACCGTCTGGCTTCTTGTCCCCATGGCCGGCGCCCTCCTGCTAGATGCCTTCGCGAGATTCATCGACAGCGGCAATCAGCTCGGAATGGCGATCGAACACACTCTTCAGTGGGGGTGCCCGCTTCTGCTTCTGATGGCGCTGAGAAAAGGGGCGATCTCACGTGCCTGGATTGCGGTCGCGGCCGGAGCGACGGTGCTGACCTTTCTCGGTCACGGATTGTATGCGGTCGGATTTCACGCCGTCCCGCTGAAGTATCAAACCATGACAACCTCTTTGACCGGCTTGAGCGGTTCCGGAGTCTTCACCTTCCTGACGACCTTCGGAGTTCTCGATTTCGTTGCCGCCGCCGCACTGCTCATTGCGCCACTCCGGAGATACGCGCTCTACTACCTGATCGCCTGGGGCGCATTGACCGCTCTCGCCCGGATCGCGAGCGCGCCAAGTTTTGATCCCTGGCTGATGGAGACTGCAGTGCGAAGCTCCCACTGGATCGTTCCGCTTCTGATTTTTCTCTACTGGAGAAATGCCGCCTCGGTCGGTCTTAAATCAGCCTGACCGGGAAACACAACAGGGTCGGGTCATGGATTCAACCCTGTCAGGTCATCGCTATTTCGATGAAAGGGCCGCCCTTTTTTCCGCCCAATCGCTTTTCTCGACGCCGGCTTTCCAGATCGTCATATTGTCTATATAGATGGTTCCGAGATTCGTTGCGGTGATACCTATATTGTAATTCGCGAACTCAGCACCGACGCCTTTGTCTTCTCCGTATATCGTTGGTCCGTCCTCGAAGCGCACGAGGAACTCGTTGTCCTTGATCTCGACCATGATGTGATACCATTTGTCGAGTTCGAGAACGAAGTCACTTTCCGCGATGGTTGTCTTCTCGTGGTCGACGAGAATTTTACTTCCGTCAGGGCCGAAGTAGATCCTCCGCAAGTGGTGGCCGGCTTCGATGATCGGAAGCAGTTTGGTGAACTTGCCACCCGAGATTTTGAACGAGTATTTGATAATGACATCTTTCGGTGAACCCGAGAATTGAAGCCGTGGTGCGGTGCCGAGGTGGCCGTTTCCCGCTGCCTTTTTCTTCGCCTGATACTCCGGTGTCGATTGCGTTCCGATGAGTAACCCGTCTTTGCTTTCCCAGGTCGTTCCCTGTCCGAGCTTGAAAATGGGGTGACCTTTTTTGACGACGTAGTCTTCTTCGAAATCGTCGGCGAGAAACACGTCGCCGGGTTCGGCGAGAATGGGGGTGAGTCGATTGGCTTCCCCGCTCATCCCGGATTGAAATAGGAGGAGCGAACCTGTCACGAGGAGGGTGAACCTGAGAAGGCGTTGGGGACTTTTCATAAGGTAGTCGGGGATAGTGGATCGGTATTACTCGAAACCGAGAGGATTGGCCGGATCGACCGGTGGTGGGGTCTCCTCTGACGGGGCCTCCGCTTCAATGTTGCTTTGCAGTAAGGTCCTGAATTCTTCGACCCACTTCTTAAGGCTCGTGTGTCCCGGATTTCCTTTCAGGATTGCGAGCATGGACTGGGCACCCTGTTTCGGTGAGTAGCTGGAAAAGAGGTCTTTGGCTTTCTGCCAGTGGAGTTCAGGGAGTCGCTCCGTTTGAAACTTATCGAGCTCGAACTGATTCTCCTCTTCGGTGATGAGGACGTATCGTTTCTCGAGCTCGATTCGTCGATCCCATGCCGCCCCGAGATTGCCCGGTTGCTCCTCCCGCAGGAAGGGGAAGATCGTACTTTCGTAGACGTTTCCAAATCTACCCGGCTCGAAGGACCAGTCCTGAACCTCAAGCGACTTGTCGAGCTTGTAGGCCTCCGCGAAAATGCTCGTCTTTACTGACTCTCTCAAGGTCTTCATTCCCGAATCCTCCAATTCTTCGGAGTGAGCAACGATATTGGCGACGAAGCCTTCCAGTTCGGGAATGAGCACTTCCCGTTTCACTCCCTCGGCCGCCTTCAGGGTCAGGACGAGGTATTGCAACTGCAGGCGCAGCGCAGCGAGATTGGATTTGTCTTTGATCCGTTCTTCGTTCTTCTCGCGCCAGGCTCGGAAATCGGTGAAGGAGGCGTCTTTCGCGTCAAACTTGAGTGTCTTGTGGCACTGGAGGTAGAATTCGTAGACTGCTTTGTCGCTCGCCGCAGCCGCCTCGAAGGCGCGCACCGCGCTGGTCCGGATAGAAACCCGGTCCCCCTTCAGAACCTCTTCAATCGTCGTCAGTTCTTTGAGGATGCTTTCCACTTCGCCACCTGAGAGTGGCTCGGAACGGGCCGGGGCTGTCATGAGCCCTCCGGTGAAAACAAAGAGACAGGTAAAAGTGAGAAACGAACGAATCATGGGGAATCAGGATCTAAGAAGTATATCAGCGGGGGCTTTGTTAGTTACGAGAAATGCCGGTTTTCCTCCTCGGCGACGGAAGGTGCGAATGAAACCACGCGCACTCAATAAAGTTCTCATGGAATTCATCAAAAGAGGATTGAACCGGGGGCTTCGCTTCCGCCGCTTTGTCAGGTCAAATCATCGAGTGCCGCCTGCAATGCGGGTTTGAAACCTGCCGGTGAGACCTTGTGGAGCTGAATTCCGGAGCATTGGTTAAAGCGCAGAAACGCTTTCAGCTCCCGATGGAGAGCGTCGAGGAAGGCATCGAGCTTTGAGAGATGGGGTTCCAGGGCGAGGTGATGAATGTGCAGAAGTGAATGCTTTCGTTCGTTTTTGCAGTCCATTCGGGCGACCAGTTTTCCATCCCACAGGATGGGCAGCGAGAAATAGCCGTATTGGCGTTTTGCAGCGGGGACATAGCATTCGATTTGATAGTCGAATCCGAACAGGTCCGTGATGCGCTTTCGCTGAATGAGTAAATTGTCGAACGGCGAAAGGATTTTCAATTTACTCCGCCCCAGTGGTTGGCTGAGAGCTTCCAGCGAATTGGGCAAGGTATAAAAGGTCAGTCCTTCGACGCGGATTGGCAGCAACTCCCCGTTGGAAATCATTTCATCCATCGTCGCGGAAATGAGGCGCTTCGTGTTCTTCCGCAGATAGGCAAACTCCGCCGGCCGTCCCAGTCCGTTGGCCTCGAGGAAGCGGGTGATGAGGAAGCGCGCATACTCCTCCGGTTCCGGTTCGCTGGTGTCTATTCCCCCGGGGAGGACCCGTTCGGTGAGGTCGTAGACTTTGTGGAAGTTGACCCGGCGAGGGACCATGAGATCCCCCTGCATGAAGAGATACTCGAGGGCCTGCTTTGCGGGTTTCGCTTTCCAGTCACCGGGTTGTTTTCCGGCGTTGTCGAAGTCCTTCGCCATGAGAGGGCCTTCTTTGCGGATGCGCTCAAGGACCATCTCTATGACTCGATCATCGCGGTCATACCAGTGCTCCTGATCGCCTCGCGCGAGCGCCATCTTGCGCGGGAGGCTGAAGCGATAGTCCCGCATCGGGAGGTAGGCCGCTGCATGAGACCAGTATTCAAAAACCTCTTTGCTATCGAGAAGCTGAGCGAGCTGCGACGCTTCGTAGCGCGGGTTGCGGTTCCAGAGGGTGTGATCATGAGCCCGCTCCACGACCGATATCGTATCAATCTGAATGTAGCCGAGATGCTCAATCGCAGAGAGCGTTGCCGCGGTCGCGGACCCGGTTGGTTTTGCCGGGGGAACCCTCTGCGAGAGCAAGACCAGCTTCCGTACTTGTGGTAGTGAAAGGGTTTCTTCCATGGTTCAGTTTCCCGGAACAACCTTCAGCATGAAGGGTTTTAGGCAAGTCCGGTCATTCAGTCCTTTGAAGGAGAGTGCGAATCAAATCGCACAGGACCGTCTTTTGCTTGTTGATGAAGATAGTCGGGAACAAAATAGTACCGCAATTCCGGAGAGAATCACCCGGATGAGGAACGCTATGCATTTCAGACGAGGCCCCGAGTGCGGCCTCGACACGAGAGTAAGGATTCCGGTCTGTAAAGTTGATGAACTCGAAACGTGATTAGGCTTTGCATCCCCGGTTTGCGAACGGGATGTCAGATATGGTCAACTCTTGATCAACGAAAGGGGTAAGTGTGAGTCGATAAAGCTTCCGACCACAACCAGTTGGTGCGAACTGGTCACTCCCATCGCATTCAAACAGTTGATCGAGTTTCGCGAGATAGTCTCCCCGCGGGATGTCGAGTGTGACGTCGTTGTGACTTGGTGAATACTCTGAGGTGTAAGGCAATTTTGCCTCCGGATTCATCGCACACTCGACGAATCCTCCGCTCCATACTGAAAACACTACGGGTCCAGTTACGTGGAATTGCTGAATATGGGATGGTTTGTGGGGAGGCAGGCTATGGGCACCGGAGCGCAGCGGAGTTGACTGGTGCAACTCGGCTACAGACTCGCGTTTGTTCTGTAGGCGAGGGTCGTGACCTCCCTTTTCTGGTGAATTGTCCTTTAACCCCCACCGAGGTGTTACATTTTGCCACACCTTCCTCTGCATGATTTGCCAATGCAGATTCAATATGCAGCGACAAAGCACCCAAAGCAAAAGCGTTGGTTACGATCTCAAGAAACCTTTTAAGGCGCTTTCAGGTTCAGCGCCGCACCTCAAGGAAACTCACCGGCCTTTCATAGATCGCCAGGACAATGCATCCGGCTTCGCTGATGATGCTGTGAGACGTGCCAGGCGGATGGATGCGAAGGGTACCTTTTTTGACCGTTCCATTCTGGTCGGTTTGGCTTCCGGAGAGAATAAGAATATGCTCCCATCCGGTGTGTAGATGCATGGGAACCCGCGCCTCCCGCTCGAACCGGATCAGGGCAGCAGTTGGGCCGGTGATGCCATCGCCGTAGAGACGGTGAATGACGACCCCTTCGGCAAAGGGTTGCCATTCGATGGAATCGGGATGATCCGCGATCTCAAACAGACCGGGCAATTCGATGCAGGGAAATGTGGGCATTAGACGAGGGTTAGGAGGAAATCGCTGAAATGAATGCTGCCGTTTCGGCGACGGCCCCGAAAACACCTCCCTGCATTTGCACCATGTTGATGGCGGCCTCGTGATTTCCCGGGTCGGTGGCTCCGGTTCCATCGGTGAGGAGGAGACACTCAAAGCCGCGGTCGTTTGCCTCGCGCATCGTCGTGTGAACACAGACATCCGTCGTGATTCCGCCGAGCACGATGTTGCGGATCCCGCGCTGGCGCAGAAGCATGTCGAGATCGGTGGCGTAGAAAGAGCCTTTCCCGGGTTTATCGATGACCGGTTCGCCGGGGAGTGGTGCGAGATCGGGAATGATGTCCCAGCCGTCTTCACCGCGGACCAGAATCCGCCCGCACGGTCCCGGATCGCCGATGCCGGCACCGATCTGTCGGCTGCGCCAGCGCTTGTTCTCCGGAAGGTCGGCTAGGTCGGGACGATGACCTTCGCGAGTATGCATCACGTGGCACCCCCATTCGCGCGCCGCCGCGAGCGTGGCACGAAGCGGCTCGATGGGAGCCCGCGTCAGCGAAAGGTCGTAGCCCATCTGATCGACGTAACCGCCCTCCCCGCAAAAATCGATCTGCATGTCGATGATGAGGAGCACGGTATTATCAGGGTGAAGTGTGCCGTCGAACGGCCAGCGATAGGGGCGGGAATCGAGATAGGTGGAATTCATAGAACAGTGATAGTCGGGCGAAGTCCCCCTCCACCTCATCATTTAGATTCGGAGGGGGGATCGACCCACATGCAACAAACTTTTCTTCACTAGGTGGTCGGTGTGGTGATGGCTTCGCTCTCTTCCTCTTCGGGGACCGGTGCCTCTGCTGAAGTAGTCGAGAATTTGGCACAACCGAGCAGGATCAGAGTAACCACCACGTAGCCCCCGGCGACCATTGGCGAGTGAGCGATGCCGATCTCCTCACCGTGCATGAACCCAAAGAAGGTTAAGACCGCGGCGGCCATCGAAAACAGGGAGGCTGTGATAAACATGCGATCGATCATGAAGACTCCGAGGCTCCGAGCATCAACCCGCCGATAATGGCTCCCCCGCCGAGAATACTGAGTCCTTCGTAAAGGACACCCACTTGCTCGAGCGCAGCGAACCCGACTTCTCCGGCATTCGTTCCCGCGGCACCGAGTGCGTTGTCGATCTGGGTCTTTCCCCAGGCGGCCACGTGTGGTGCGAGGGCGAGAACAATAGCCGGCGCATGACGTTTCGGACTCTCTTGAAAAGCCTGTGCTCCGATGAGCATCCCGATGTAGAGGAGAATGGGCGAGATTGCGACCAGGGGAATGAGCGCGCTCATCACCGAGAGAATACCAAAGGTGGCGAAGACGATGATCATGATGCCGGTCGCGGCCGAGTAGCCGATCCGCCCGCCCATCGACTTCCACCCGGGATGACCGATGTAGACAGCGAGGTTGAAGGGATTCCCCATGAGACAGCCGATCGTGCTGATGATGCCGTCCGCAGTCAGCACCTGGGTGGTCGGGAAACTGTCTCCCGCTACCTCGGCACTTTCAACATTGTCCATCGCCTCGACCAGGTCGTAGATCCCGAAAGGAATCGCGGTCACGAGAATAATCCCGAGGAATTCAAACCCGGAGAAGACATGGCCAAATGCAGGCACCGGGACGGAGAAACCGAAGTTGGTCAGGGACTCCTTGAGACTCCCGAGGGACATTCCGCCGATATCACCACCGAACAATTTGGATCCCCAGGCAATGAGACACCCGGCGGCAATAGCGACGAGACCGGCAGGAATCCCTTTGTAGTAGCGGACGCCGCCGAACCAGCTGAGCAAAATAATCGCGAAGCAGACGATCCCGATGAGAGGCGTCATGAACATCTCCAATGCCGGACGCATCGAGATAAAGGTAACCGAAACACCGGCCAGGGTCCCAAGGAGGGCGGCGCGTGGCGTGATCTTCCGGATAATCGGGGCGATGAAGCCGCCGATCATGAGGAGAAATCCCTGAATGAAAACCCAGGCGAGGCCTGCCTCCCACCCTTTGACGGGATCACCGGTCTGCAGTGAGATCGGCAGCATGATGACGAAAACGACGACAAACATGTGCGGAACACTGACGCCGGAAGGCAGCGCACAGACATCGTTCCGCCCCGTTTTCCTGGCCATGCGATAGGCCAGCCAGGCGTAGTAGGTGGTGCTGAGAAGTAGCATCAATCCCGTGGCCGGAAGGATGCGTTTAAAAACGATCTCGTCCGAGAGTCCGAGGACGAAACGGAGCAGCCCGGTGAGGACGAGCATGTTGACGAGGATGTTGGTGCCAAATCCGAAGAAGGCGTTCCAATCTCCGGGAACCCAGAGCTTCGGTTTGAGAGTGGAATTCGGTGTGTCGTTCATGGTTAGTGCAGTGTTAGTAAGAATCAGTTAGAGTAGTGGTAGTTTCGACAGGATTGCGGATGAGTGAGTCACCCACCCGAAGATGCCCCCCTGGGCCTTGATCATTTCGAGTCCCATCCTCTGGAACTCGGGGAAATAGGATCCAACGCAGTCTTCGGGTACGAGACAGTTGAACCCGCGATCGTTGGCTTCCCGGACAGTGGTATTGACACAGACTTCGGTGGTCACACCAGTGACGACGAGTTGGGTGATTCCCATGTGGGAAAGGATCGCCCCCAGGTCGGTTGCGAAGAACGCCCCCTTCCCCGGCTTGTCGATGACAGGCTCGCCGGGCACGGGATAAAGTTCCGGGATGATATCCTGACCGGGTTCGCCCCGTACCAGAATTCGGCCCATCGGTCCGTCGTCACCAATCGTTTTGTTGCCTTTCCCTCTCATTTTTTTCGAGGGAGGTAGATCACTCAGGTCGGCACGATGTCCTTCTCTTGTATGAATGACAGGGAGCTGGTTAGCCCGCCAGGCAGCGAGCAGTTCTCGATTGGGTTCGATGGTTCGGCGAAGCTGGGAGACATCGTTCCCCAACATCTCCCCAAAACCGCCGGGTTCGAGAAAGTCCCGCTGCATGTCGATGATCAGCAAGGCGCAGCAACCGGGATCGAACTCGAAAGGATAGGGCTTCGCTTCGATGGAATGGTGCATGTCTGGTTGGTTGCGGGTTGGGCTTCGATCAGAAGAAAACGGAAATCCCGCTGTGGAACTGGACGAGGTCATCGCGATGCTCGTTCGGAGTCAGGACACGGTTCCCGTTCCGCAGGCCATCGTTGGAGAGGTTGTAATAGCGGACACCCGTGTAGAACGTCCAATTCCCGAAATCCTCCGGCATGAAGGTCATTGGTACGCTGGCTTTGACGCCGCTTGAAAAAACGGCGAGGCCACTTCCGCCTCCCGTACCATCGAACTGCTGATAAAACTCTTCACCGACGAGATTGATTGAGGTGGGAAACTCGAATTTGACGCTGCCAATCGAGAACTCCGGTTTCACGCCGACGGTGAAATAGTAGGATTCCTCCGATGTGGCAGGATCAAAGACCACGGTAGATTTCTGATCGAGTTCAAGCCAGTAGCCGAGCCATGGACGAAGGGCGAAAGCCCCGAGGTATTCGGAGTCATCAAAGGAGAGTTTGAGCTCCATGTGAGTGGAGTCTGGATAAGAATCGGTCTGACTGACGAACTGCGTGAACGTGGAATCAAATGTCCAGTGCTCACCGAATTTAAAAGTGAGCCCGAGAATCGGATCGACTTCGTTCCAGTAACCCGGATCAGCTCCGGATTCGTTTGTGTGGATCGAGTTCCAGACACCGGCAGTGAGGGAGACATTGCTAAGAAATGCGTTCGGGTCCGAGTAGAGATCGAAAAAGAATAAGGCGAGCGGCTGGAAGACAACTCCCTCGTTTTCGACATTGAGGCCGCGCGGCGTGATATAGTGGTCGGAGATATCGAGCTGGAAAAGCGAATGGAACGGGGGCCCCGAATCAGGCTCAACGATGATCGCCTTGTCGTCTCCTGCGGAGGCGCCGGGCGTAGCGATTGCTGCAATAACGAGTGGAATAACTAAGAGGAATCGTTTCATGGATATGTATGTGTAGTGACTTTCTCGTTCGCGGGTTCGATGCCAATTCCATTTCGTTTCGATAAGTGCCTGACTGCCAGAGGACACTGAACAACCTCGTTTTTTGCAGCATTTCTTGGTTGCTGTTCCAACTGTTGCAAGGGACAACACCCGCAACAAACAGGCGGGTCAGGCCTCGCCGGGCATGCGACGGTAGATGCGGCTGCGGTTGACCTGGAGAAGACGTGCGGCCTCGGCGACGTTGCCGCCGGTCACACGGAGCGCACGGCGGATCAGAAAGCGTTCGGCTTCCTCGAGTGGCATGGGGATCTCATCTTCGGCTACCGCCTTGGAGGCAATCGCTTCGCCACCCGACTCAGGCGCGGTGGACCCGCCAGTGAGCACGAGGTGATCGCGCCTGATCGTTTTCCCGCCGCTCAAAATGAGGGCACGTTCGAGTGTGTTCTTCAGCTCGCGAATGTTCCCCGGGAACGAATGCGATTGGAGAAGGGCAAGCGCGTCGCAATCGAGCGCGGGTGGCGCGGCGCCCATCTCATTGGCAAAGAGGCGCAGAAAGTGCTCGGCGAGAAGTGGCAGGTCCTCCGGGCGCTCACGGAGCGGCGGGGTCTCTACCACATAGCGAGCGAGACGGTAGTATAAGTCCGCCCGAAACTCGCCGGCTGATACCTTTTCTTCGAGAGTGGCATTGGTGGCGCTGACGACCCTGACATCGACCTTTATCGGCGACCCGGCACCGACGGGAGTGACCTCGGAATCCTCCAACACGCGAAGGAGCTTCGCCTGCAAGGTCGCAGGCATGTCCCCGATCTCATCGAGGAAAAGAGTTCCCCCATCAGCTAACTCAAACGCGCCTTTCCGCTCGGTGGCGGCACCCGTAAAAGCCCCTTTCACATGACCAAAGAAAGTCGATTCCGCGAGCGCTTCCGGAATGGCGACACAGTTGATCGCCACAAACGGCCCGCCGGCTCGCGGGCTTTGATGATGGATGGCACGGGCGACGAGCTCCTTGCCGGTGCCACTCTCCCCCGTGATAAGCACACTCGTTCTTTCAAAACGGTGGAGGCGGGTGATATCCGAAACGACACGGCGCAGATGCTTGCTCTCGCCGACGAGGCTGTCGAGCCCCCATCGCTCGGCCTCACGGTCGGCCAGCGAGCTGAGCCGATGGTCGGCGCGCTCCCGGAGACGTTCGGCTTTCTGGCGCTGCCGCATCTCGGCTTCGAGTTCAGCATTGCGCGTTTGGAGCTCTCGCGTGAGTTGGCTGATCCGGAGGTGGGTCGCCACGCGAGTCACGACTTCGGGGGCGCGAAAGGGTTTGTGAAGATAGTCAACGGCTCCGACGCGAAAGCCCTCGACGATTCCAGCGGTGTCGTCTTTGCTTGTAATGAAGATGACAGGGATATCGCGGGTGACGTCTTCCCGCTTGAGCATCCGGCAAACAGAGTAGCCATCGTGGCCGGGCATGACAACGTCGAGCATGATGAGATCCGGAAGTGCCTGCTCGGCGATGCGGAGGGCGTCGTGACCAGTGGAGGCGGTGAGGACTTCATACCCGGCGGGCTCCAGTGCTTCCGCGAGGAGGGTGAGTCCTGTCGGGGAGTCGTCTACGATAAGAATTCGGCTGCGAGGTTGGCTCATACGACTTGGATCTGCGCGACGATTCGCTGGATGGTTTTCATATCGTACGAGGCGAGATAGCCACCGAGGTGCTGGGCGAGACGTTCTTCATTCTGCCCGAGGGCGCTCATCTCTTTGAAGCAGGATCTGAGAACGGTGGCGCTGTGGAGCTCGGCGGCCATAGCGAGCCGATCGGCGAGTTCGGCGGGCAAAGCAACCTGAGCGAGATCGAGTGACGCCGGTCGAGGAGTGTCGGGACTCGGCTCGTCATAGTCGAAACTGACGTCGAGTAAATCCTGCAAACACGCATAGATCCTCTCGGCACAGAATGGTTTCGTTACGAGAGCATCACACCCGGCATTGAGAAAGCGATCGCGCTCGTGAGAGAGCGCGGAGGCGGAGGTCGCGACTACGGGAATACTGGCACGCTCCGCATACTTGAACACGTCGCGGATAGACTCCAAAGTTTCCGCATCCGACAGCAGGAGGTCCATAAACACAATCTGTGGGCGAGAGACACGGACGACCTCGAGTGCCTGGCGGGCGCTATCGGCCAACACGACATCCACACCGATCTCCGAGAGCATGGTGGAGAGGATCTCCCGATTCGTTGCGATGGGATCGACGACGAGCGCTCGGAGAGTCGTCCCCGGAGTGAGGGAGCGGATGGCCGGCTTTGCGTTGGCAGGAGCCTCACCCTCGACGGAATCTCTGAGCGAAATGGTAAAGGCGAAAGTCGAGCCGTGACCGGGAGCTGATTCCACTTCGAGCCGCCCGCTCATAATTTCAACTTGTCGCCGGGCAATGGCAAGCCCGAGCCCGGTTCCTCCAGTACTGGTCTGGCCTTTTACCTGTTGGAAAGGATCAAAAATACGCTCGAGGTCGGACTCGCTGATCCCAATCCCGGTGTCGGCCACGACGAACCGCCACTTCCCCTCTCCATCCTGCGAAACACGCAGCGTGATTGTCCCCGCATCCGTGAACTTGACGGCATTCGAGAGAAGGTTGATCAGCACCTGACGGAGTTTGACCTCGTCACCTCGAACCAGGAGAGATGACTTCGACGAAGGGACATCAATGATCAGTCCAAGACATTTTTCTTCGCATGGGTGCTGGAACAGGCGACCGAGATCCGTGACAAGCCCCTGAAGATCAAACTCGACCGGCTCGATCTCCATCCGTCGGGCATCGATTTTCGCGAGGTCCAGAATCTCATCGATGAGATGGAGAAGGTGTTCACCATTTTTCGAAATCGTGGTGACAGCGTCGCGATGAAAGGCGTGAAGTCCGTGGTCGCGGGCGAGGATCTCCGAGTAACCGAGAATACCATGCAGAGGCGTCCGGATTTCGTGACTCATGTTGGCGAGGAACTCGGATTTCGCCTGGTTTGCGGTCCTTGCCTCGGCTTCCGCTTGTTGGCGCACTCCGACCTCACGCTGGAGTTCGAGCGCGCGCCGCGTGCTGCTCGACAAGTGGCCGACCAGGATCATCGTCAGGAGGATTCCACACCCGGCCGTAGCCCACACTGGCCCGTAGGCTGATGCAACTGGCAGGTCGCCAGACGCGGTGAACTCAAGGTTCCACTCGCGTCCAGCCACACCGATCACTTCGTGCCAGACCGGGCCGCCGGAACGCCGCTCACCAGGTTGCTCGTAAAGGGTCGAGCCGTCTGAATCCCGGACCGTGAGAATCACGCCGCGGCTGCCCGACTCGGGCAGCGAGAGTCCAATGAGATCACCAATGCGGAACACAGCGGTGGTAAATCCAACCAGCGCAAGCCTCCGTTCCTCGACCGTCGAACCGGGGTTTTCGTAGAGCGGATGATAAACGACAAAGCCTTGTTGGGCGCCCGGTTCCTGGGCCAGCCGGATCGGCGCGGTCGCCCGGGGTTCCCCTGTATCCCGGGCACTTTCAAGGGCGCTGCGACGGCGGGGCTCCGAGTTCACGTCGAATCCGAGCGCAGCCGCATTTCGCGAGAGGCTTTCCAGAAAATAGACCGGAAAATATTCGAGGCGCTCTCCCGCCGGGACCAGAGATCCGTCCTCTGCCTCCTCGGTGAACGTGAATTTTTCGAACCCTTCGTCGACGGCGCGTTGCTCCCACGCCGACCTCTCGGAGCCCGGCACCCGCGGATCCCAGGCGAGCGCCTGGAGTTCCGGCTGACGATCGAGCGCTTGCTTGACGAAGGTTCCGAACTCACCGCGGGTCAACGTGTCCTGTGATTGAAACAATGCGGCCAACGAGTGAAGCGACTCCATCGAACGAAGAATCTGCGCTCGCATCACCGCAACTCGATCTTCAGCGCGGACACGAACCTCGTCGCGCAAATCCCGCTCCCCCACGTTCCAAAAATGCCAGGCGATGATCGTCGTCAGGCAGAGGCCTCCGGCGAGGGCCGCATATATCGGCAGCGAGGTCGGGGAACGGGTTGAGGGTGTGGGGGAAACGTCGATTCGCGGAAGATCAGCATTCAATGTGCCAAGACTCTCCTGCTGACCCGGCGAAGGCGCTCGAATCGCTGCCTGAACTTTCCTGACGATCCCGTCTGTATTCAGCTGTGCTTTCTCTGACTGACGGAACATGATTTTCATTTTCTTCGACCACATGGGGAGGACACCCAGTTTGAAAGGAGAGGCGAGCGAGGGCATGTGATCTCTGTCTCGCAATTTCGCTTTTTCAAAACTTCCGCAGTCAGCCCGCCCCTCCGGGCAGGGGTTGAAGGGAGTTCCGCTCACCCATTGCCAGATCAATCAGCGCCTTATCGCTATCCCGCGGCGCGATCCATGTCAGCCCGAAAGGCAATCCTGCTTCAGTCTCACCCGCAGGCGCGGCCACCGCACAGAGATCCAATAAGTTCATGAAGTTCGTGTAGTAGCCGAGTTGCGAGTTCGGACCAATCGGGTCGGCCTCCATCTCGGCGAGAGTGGGAAATCCGCCCGCCGTCGGCGTTACGATGGCCGCAATCCCCTCCCAGACGGCTTCACTTTCACGGCGCAGGTCTGCCAGCTGATACATCGCGGCAAAGGCTTCGCAGGCGGTATTCTGAATGCCCCCCTCGATGATACTCCGTGTCGCCGGAAAGAAATCAGCGGCGTTCGTCGCCAGGAAATCTTTGAGGACTGTGGTCCGTTCGGAGACCCACGGACCTTCGTAAAGGAGACGCGCCGCTTTGAGAAAAGGCTCAAAATCAACTTCGACACAGTCCCAGCCTTTGCTTTGCAAGTCCGACAATGCCTTCTCCCAGGTTGTCTCGTAACCCGCATCACCGAAGAACATCAGTTGCCCGGGTTTGGGAATACCCAGTTTGCGCGAAGCGGGTCGTGCACGGTCAACCGTAGGGCGGGAGTAGCTATCCGACGCATCATACCCTTCGGCGATCTGAAGTGTCGTCCGCCCGTCAGCGCCATTCAGTGTAAAAATCGAAACACAGTCCAACGTGCGACAGGCAGGCACAACGCCGCTGGTACTGAGGCGTCCGCAACTGGGCTTGATGCCCCAGAGTTTGTTAAACATTGCCGGTACCCGACCGGAGCCGGCCGTATCGGTGCCGAGGGAGAAACTGGCGAGACCTTCGGAGAGCGCTACGGCGGAGCCGGAACTCGAACCGCCGGGCACGCGATCCGGCGCCAGCGGATTGCGCGGCACACCGTAGGGCGACCGCACACCAACCAGACCCGTCGCGAATTGATCCAGGTTCGTTTTGCCTAGAGGAATCGCGCCCGCCTCGATCAGTTTTTCTACGACAGGTGACGAAACTTCGGGCGTGTAGGCATACGCAGGACAAGCCGCCGTTGTCGGGACCCCTGCCAGATCGATATTATCTTTGATCGCGAAAGGGATGCCGTAGAGAGGAAGAGTCGCAGGCGCAGCGGATTCGAGTTTGAGCAAGTAGGGCTCCAGCTCTTCCAGACTGAGCCGATAAATCCAGATGTCCGGATTGTGGATCGATTCGGCACGTTTCCACAAGGCCTCACAAAGTTGCCGGGGCGTAAGCTCGTTGTTCTGATAGAGCTTCCTAAGATTTTGAATGTCTAGCGAGAGGTTCACAATAAGGGGTAGAGGCGTCACCCGTTCTCCGCCGTTCGGAAGATGTGGCGTCAGGTGATGGTTGGAAATATCGAACGGGAAATGCACATGAAACGAGAACCCCGATCGAACGCAAGTTACCGAACTCCTGTGAAGGCGGAGGCAAACGATGTGACGATGGATGAAATGACGGGGGAAAATCGAATCATAGGCGGTGGCGTGTGGTTGCCATCCCATTCGCTGATTCGATGCCAAACCAATCAAATTTCCCTAAGTCTCCCAGTATGAGCGGGTCACTGGATATCCCAGTACGGGTAGCCCACTCTCGGTATCTGTTCCATCTGTTGCAGTGCGCAACAGATGGAACAGATAAGAGGAGCAGATCTAAGTGGCGCTACAAGAAACAGAAAGATCGATGAAAGCCGGGAGAAATCTCCTCCCGTGATTTTATGCGTCAATAGCTCCAATCGACTGACCTTCTCCTCCTTATAAAGGTAGACCACCCGACCGAGCCCCACGGGACTCAGAACGGACCTTGTCGGGTACAAGTTCGCGCTCATCCTGTAGGCGAGACACTTTCTCCAGTTCCAGTGCTCTCTTCGCTTCATTTCATTCCGGCTATCTCGCTCCGCTCGGTTCGGTATCCGAACGGTCCGAAGTATCGTCCGGAGAATTCATGACTGATGGGAACCGCCCGGTGCAATCGACGCAGGAGATAGTTGCCGCAAGGCACCGCGCGGCGGCACGTGAGGAACGAACGCCGTCAAACCCGAAGCCGGGTGGTGTGGGGGGAGCGGGTTCAATCCCCGTTCCTACCCGATTCGGTCCGGTTTTCAAGAAAGCGCTCCGGATTCTTCAAGACAAATTCGCGCAAGAGCCCGGATTCAAGGCCACCACCAAGCTCTTCGAGCGCTTCACCGATTTCGTGAAATCTATCGGCTTCTTTACCCTGCCAACTGAACGGATCGGCATCACATCCGTAGTTCGGTAGATTGTAATCGTATCCAGGATGAGCACCAAAAAACAACTCGACTGATTCTTCAATCAACTCGGCTGTCGAATTCGCACCGACTTCCCGCAGTAGCGAAATCATTCCAATCCATGAGTCCCTGTTGTAAATCTGATGAAAAAGATCAAACCAACCACCACTGTCAAGGCGGGTAGGCATCCACTCCAAATCCCAAAACGTCTGCAGATCTCGGGAGATCCCTTCTTCCTTGGATAGTTCATAGATTGCGTCTCCCAACTCGTAACAGAATTTCTTGGGATCTTCGATCTCCTGAACTCGGCCTAGAGACTTTTCTGGAGCTGGCATTTCGTTTGAGGCATGACAGCCCGATCCGGGGGCCCGGCCTCGATCGGAGGATAGGGATTCGAATCAGGGAAGTCAATCAACTCGCTGCGGGATCGGGCTTGGCCATCGCCGGCTTGTTCTGCCCGTCTGGGTTTGCGGGCTCATTCGCTCAGTTCCCTCTCAACGTAATCATCGAGCAACTGCCTGACATCCTCGTCAGTGGCGTAGTATTCGTCGGTGAGTTCTCCTGATCGTGAGCGATCTGAATCAATTGCCCTCCTGACTGCCTCAATCCCGCCTTCATCGTAATGGGGCTTGAGCCATGCGAGCAGACGCTCGATCACCTCTCGCGATTTCGTCGCACCAATCTCATTAAGTCCATCAGAGAACTTGAGATACTGATCCCAGTCACCGAAATAGAAGCCATCAGTGATCCCTGCCGAGAAAATCTTCGAATGCAGGTCAAGAATGTCGTCAGGATTGCAATTCATCGCGATTCGTTTTCCAGGCACAACGTCCGAGTCATCGTAGCCTGATCTGAGGGCGATGTCTCGATGACAGGATATGGATTTGAATCAGGTAAGTCAATCAACTCGCAACGTGATCAGGCTTACGATCGACGCCTTGTTAGCCTTATAGTTCGCTCTCGACCATAAAGTCTAGGACTTCGAGCGTGTCTTCAGGATCGTCGAACTCGCCGTTCACAATCTCGTTTTCTTTGATCGTCACCATGAGCCTTTGCGAATCCTCCTGCTCCGAGAGGAATTCATCATCTCGAGACCCTATAATAATCGTCTCTGCTTCCTCCTCAGAAAGCTCACGAATGTAGATCTTAATTCCTCGTGAGGTTGTGTGCTTCAGCTCGAAGTGTTTCGAGGATTCGATATCAGATGCGTTTTCAGGAACAAAATTCATAATCTTCTACGCAAGACGCTCTGGTTTTTTAGGCTAACGATCAAGAGGTGGCAGGCGAAGCCTTGCCACCCTCGCCTAGTTCTCTCTCTTTTCTGCGGGCGCTGCCTTCGACTCGAGTGGGTCGATTGTAAGTTCCACAATGTGGTTTAACGGATCCTCACCTTGGAAACCCGGTTCAGGTAGCATCTTTATATTGTAAACAAAGGTTCCCCGATTTGTCCATTCGACAAAACTTGAAGAACTCAGATTGACTGATTTTTGATGGATCAATGTTTCATGCTTCGGGCTAGGATAGCCAGTCATCTCCTGATAGCTTGGAAAATCCTGTTCTACGAAAACTCCCCTATCGTTAAGTACCATTACAGAGCATGACGACGGAGAATGAACATTCCACATGATTGCGACCGCCTCGCTATTCGGCGACCAGCTTACTGTGACGGAATCATTCTGAAGATCTTTGGTCGGAGGATCACTGTAAAGGCATTCAGTGAAACCAATGTCAACAAGGTAGAACTCTTTCCCTTCATCCTCAACGTAGTAAGATTTTCCTCCGATTAAATAAGAGGTCTCGTGGTCTTTCACGACAATCCCAGAACGAGTGCCTGAGAGAAATGCCTCGAACTTCCCATTTGGTGAAAGCCCGCCCTCGAGTTTCACTAAGAGGGGTTCCGCACTTTGGCAGGTGACCGTCAATGCGATCGTCAGAAGACAGTAGGTTAGAAGATTCATCTTTGAGAGAACAGTATAATCTACCGCCGTCGCTTTTGCCCCTAAACTGGCGACTGTCGCCAGTTTAGGGGCAAAAGCGACATCGAAGTGTAGAGCTCCGCGGCGGGTGTTTGTTCGCGATGCTAACGCAAAGGGAAAACCCGTAAAAGAAGTTTTTGTTAGTTTATCGAAATGGTTATTTTGAGAGCTGATAAGCTCAAATTTGCCTCGGATATATTATAGGCAGTTTATAAAATCAAAGTTATGAGTCTTCTTGAAAGGGGATGGGCTTTGAACCTCCCGTGGAGCGAGATGGATACATGGAAGACAAGTTTTTGCGTCTCTTGCGCCTTTTTGCGGCCAATAATTCTCTTCACGCCATCGCGATCATCTTCGTCGCGAGAGCGAGAGTTTCCGGCCCGATGCCGCCTAACATGCGTGCTAACTCTTTCCTCCGTTTCTCGCCGGTGATGGGTTCGAGAGAGGAATTCGTCATTTGGTTTTTGACGACTTTGGTGACGAGGAAGTGCTTGTGGGCGAGGGAGGCAACCTGGGGCATGTGGGTGATCGCGACGACCTGATGGCGCTCTCCGAGGTAGGCCATTTTCTTGCCGACAGCTCCGGCGATCTCGCCTCCGACGTTGGCGTCGATTTCGTCGAAGACCATGAGGGGGATTTGATCCTGGTCGGCGAGGGCGCTCTTCACCGCGAGCATGACGCGGGACATTTCACCGCTCGAGGCAATGACGCGGAGCGGCTTGAGCGGTTCGCCGGGGTTGGGTCCGAAGAGGAAGTCGACCGATTCGCTCCCGCGCGGGCCGAACTCGTCGAGTTCTTCGAACTGAATTTCGAAGACGGACTGATTGAAGCCGAGATCGCTGAGATGAGCGGCGATTTCTCTCGCGAGAGCGGGGGCGGCTTTTTCGCGCTTTTTGGTGAGGCGCTTCGCGGCTGTCCGGAGCGATTTTTCGGTGGACTGGATCTCGGCGAGGAGGCGTTCCATTTCCTCGTCGCGTCCATCGACGGTGTTGAGGCGTTTGCGGGCGGTGACTTCGTACGCGAGGACGTCTTCGACGGTTTGTCCGTATTTTCGTTTCAGGGTTTCGACTTCGTCGATGCGCCGTTCGATCTGAGCCATTTCGGCGGGATCAATGTCGAGCTCGTCGCGGTAGTCGCGGAGGGTGCTTTCGAGTTCTTCAATCTCGACGCGTGCGGATTCGAATCCGGAGACGCGTTCGCTGATCGCGGGATCAAAGCGCTCGAGCTCGCGAATGCATCGTTGGGCGTTGGTGAGGTTGGCGACGGCGGCGCTGATGAGGTCGACGCTTTGATTGGCGTTCTCGACGAGGCGGTTGCTGTTGAGGCTTTGCCGGTAGCGCTGTTCGAGATCGGCGATTTCCTCGCGGTCGAGCGAGGCGCTGGAGATTTCCTCGACCTGAAAGCGAAGCAAATCGATTTCCTGATCGCTGACCTGGCGGGTGTTTTCAAACTCGGCGAGGGCGCTGGTGGCGTTGTGCCAGGCCCGGTAGTTTTTCCGGTAGGCCTCGTATTCGGTAGCGGCGCGGGCGTAGGCGTCGAGCATCGCGAGCTGTCTTTCCTGCGAGAGGAGGGACTGGTGCTCGTGCGGTCCGTGGAGATCGACGAGGAGTCCACCGAGTGATTTGAGGACCGAGAGGGTGCAGGGGGAGCAATTGACGAACTGCTTGTTGCCGCTCCCGAAGACTCGCTTCACGACCAGTGAATTCCCTTCGCAGGATTCGAGACCGGATTCGGCGAGGAGGGCGTTGACCTGATCGAGGTTGCCGGAGAGCTCGAAGATGGCTTCGACGCTGCAGCTGGTTTCGTCGGTTCGGAGAAGGTCGTGGTTGGCGCGTTCCCCGAGGATGAGTTTGAGCGCGCCGACGATCATGGATTTGCCGGCTCCTGTCGTTCCGGTGACTCCAATGAGGCCGGAACCCAGTTCCCAGGTCAAATCATCCACCAGCGCGAGATTCTTGATTTTCAGTACCGAGAGCATTAGGTGAGAGATATTTTCATTACTTTCTCATAACTGTTCAAATTAGCAATGTTCAAAAACACTGAAATCACATTTTTAGGAACCGCCACGTCGATCGGGGTTCCGGTGATTGGGTGTCATTGTGCGGTCTGCAGCTCGGATGACCCGAAAAACAAGCGTCTCCGCTCGTCGATCTATGTGGAGTCGGAGGAGACCAAACTGCTCGTCGACACGGGGCCGGACTTTCGTCAGCAGTGTCTCCGCGAGGGGATTGATCACCTCGATGCGGTGGTGTTCACTCATGAGCACACTGATCACATCATGGGCTTCGACGATTTGCGGCGCTTCACGGTTTATGAAGAGGAGGCGCTTCAGATTCACGCGACGGAGTCCTGTCTCGGGCGGCTCAAGGCGGCGTTTTCCTACGTGTTTGACGGGAAGAACGGCTACCGCGGCTATTTGAAAGTGAAGCCAGAGGTGATTGACGGTCCGTTTCGGGTCGGTGATCTCGAACTGACACCGCTCCCGGTGACGCACGGAAAGGTAGAAACGGTGGGCTTTCTCTTCTCGCGGGAGGGCGAGCGGCTTTTTGCCTACATCCCCGATGCTAAGGTGCTGAGCGCTGAGGCGGAGGCGTTGATTGAGGGAATTGATCTGCTCATTCTCGACGGGCTTCAGCCCCTCCCTCACAACACGCATTTATCGATTCCGGAGTCGGTCGAGCTGGTGGAGCGGCTCGCTGTGAAGAAAACCTGGCTGACGCACTTTTCCTGTCGGGTCGACTACCGGGAGCTCGAGCCCGGACTTCCTGAGAATGTGCATCTTGCCTGGGACGGCTTGAAGCTGGAAGTCTGATCGGGTTGCGATTTGATGAAGTCGTGAGACTGTTCATTCCCTCATCATGATGTTACGAAATACCCCCTTTCGCATGAGTCAGCGCGCCGGATTGTTTTCTCCGGTTTTAGCGGTGCTCTTTACGGCCTCTGCCTGTCTCGCCGAGGAAACGGCTGACGGGAAAAAGTCCCAAGTGAAATCTGAAGCGGCGGACGAGACGACTCCGGTAGCGAAAGACGAGACGACTCCGGAGTGGCTCCCCGAGGGAAAGTGGGCGCTCGATTGGTCGGATGAATTTTCGGGGGAAGGCGAGTTGGAGAAGTGGTATCCGCTCCTGGGCTACAATCCTCCCGCCTTTAAAAAGAATGAGGCTAAGGGGATTCGCTGGTCGGGCAAGACTGAGGAGTCATCCCACATGTACAGTGTCAAATCGGGTCATCACTGGCTCAATGGTGATGGGCAACTCGTGATGCGGATCGTTACTGATAAGACGAAAAAGAATGAGCATGGTCCTCGTGTCGAGGCGGCTTATTTGCTGACCGGTTATCCCGAAGTGTGGGACAAAACGGAGCCGAACAATGCGAAATGGGCGGGGAAATTCGTGAGCCCGAAGGACGGACCGCTTTATATCTCGGCGCGGGTTCGCACGGATCAGGTCGTGGGATGGTCGACCTGGTTTGCGTTCTGGCTTTTTTCTGAGACCCGGGCCTACAACGGGAATCCTGTGGACGGAACCGAAGTGGATATGATTGAGATTCCACGCGGCAAACACGAATATATGGACAAGGTCTTCAACGTTGCGAATCACTGGAAATCGACCGGCGGTTCGGAGTCGTTGCAGTTCCGGGAAAAAGGGACCCCGCCCTCGACTTCGTTTGTCGACGTCACGGATTCTGATTATCACACTTATGGGATCGAGTGGTCAAAGGAGTCGATGAAGTGTTCTGTCGACGGGAAGGTTTACTATACGTTTGCGGAGAATATCCCGACGGATCCGGTCGACATGATGATGTTTCTGACCCTCGAGTTTAAGCCCAATGCCTGGGATCCGAATCAGGGGGATGGCCGGGTTGAAGGGCCGTATGTTTCCGATTCTCCTGAGATGCGGGAGATGTCACGGGCGCTGGTGGATTTTGTGCGGGTGTATCGGAAGGAGTAGGCGGGGCTCGTTCCTGGTTGTTGGATGTTGGATGTTGGATGTTGGATGTTGGATGTTGGATGGGCTTTGGTGCAGTTTCAGGACATGGGTAACACATCAGGTTCAAGACATGGGTAACACTTCGTTTGTTGGGGGTTACGGTTTGGTATTTCGTCACGGTAGACCCTCCGGCTTTTTGGCCGATGCTGAAGGCATCGTTGGTTCAGCCCCGGATTTCAATCCGGGGATCCGGTGGGAGAGGTGATGCGTCCTGAAGGGACGCGCGGAGATGTTGCGTTTCCTTGTTGGCGTTTCGTGCTTCCCGCGCCGGCTGTGGGGATGGCGGCCTGATCCGCGGGGGGAATATATGCGGTACGCATTTCCATTGAAAAACCGGATCTGTCCCCTTAGCGTTGTGGCTATGGCAGCTCCTGTATTTGAGATGGAAAACATCAGCGTGCAACGTAGCGGACGCAAAATCCTGGATGACATCTCCTGGAGAGTCGAGCGAGGCGAAAACTGGGTCGTCGTTGGCGGAAACGGTTCGGGCAAGACTTCGCTGCTCAATGTGCTCATGGGATACCTCACCCCGACAGACGGTGAGGTGAGTATTCGGGGCCGCGAGGATGCGGTGAATTCGAAGACTCAGAGCTGGGACGACTGGAAAAAGCGCATCGGCTTTGTCAGCAGCAGCATCGCTCAGGAAATCGATCCGGGCGAGTCTGCGCTCGATGTCATCATTGCGGGACGCCATGCTCAGGTCAATCTCTGGCAGAAGTCCGAGGATCCCAACGAGATCAAGGCCGCTGAAAAGATTCTCGAAAAGGTGAACTGCTCCCATTTGCGGGACAATCCCTGGTATTGGTTTTCACAGGGCGAAAGACAGCGGCTTCTCATCGGGCGGGCGCTCATGGCGAAGCGGATGGATTTTCTGATCCTCGACGAGCCCTGCGCGGGCCTCGATCCGGTGGCACGTGAGCATTTTCTCAATTTCGTTGAAGAGCTGACCCAAAAAGGTTCCTTCCGCTCGCTCGTGATGGTGACCCACCACGTCGAGGAGATCATCCCGGCGATCAGTCATGCCATGGTCCTGAAGGACGGGCAGGCGATCGCTCAGGGCGAGAAACGACGTGCTTTGAATTCGTTGAGTTTGTCGAACGCGTTCGGGAGTGAGCTGAAACTGCGGTCGCGCCTGGGACGGTATCGTCTCTACTTTGACGATGAGTTCATTCCTGAGGGCGGTCAGGTGATGTAGTCCTTTGGGCTGTAAAAGGTAAAACGTCTTGAGGCTTTGCGGAGAGGCGAACCGCTCATGAGCGCTGATTTTCGCTGATCGGGGCTTGTGGAGGTTTTGCCGGAAAAAGGCGCAAGAAGCGCAAAAGGGCCGGGCGGATTGCTTACTCTATTGGACTCTTATCAGCGTTGATTAGCGTCCATCAGCGGTATTTTCTTTTCCCATCGAGCGGGGAGCTTTCGGATCGACATGCTTTTGCGGTCCACGCTATCGTGACCACTGATGACTGAAGTTGCTACTCCGCCTCCTCAACCAAAGAAACCGGTAAAGAAATGGTTGGTCGGGGTTCTTGTTCTATTGGTTTTGATTGGGTTGATTCCGTTGGTGTTGCTTATCGCGTGGCCCGTTTATGGGATCGTCGCGAAGCGGGCTTATGAAGCTCATGTGGTGGAGTTGGAGGGGAAGGGCGAATCACTGGAAATTGCGGATCATGTTCCCGCGGCGGTTGAGAATCCGGACGATAATTTTGCGGAGGAACCAATCATTCGGGAGATCATCCGGACAGCGCGTGAGGCTCCAGTAGATGATCTTGAGACGGCGGCTTTTTTGGAGCGGTACGATATCAAAAATCTTCCGGGGTATGAATGGGGCGGTCGTGAGCGGCGGGTGCGGCTGGTTGAGCAGGCTCCGTTGAATGAAAATTTTCCGGAGCTTACTGAAAGGGAGGCGGCGGAGATGATTTTGGAGCATTGCTCGGAGATAGAGGAGCTGGATGCTTTGGTCAGGGCAGCGCGTCGGCCGGCGGCTAATTTTGATTTGGATTATGAAGCTCTATTTTTCATGAGATTGGACGACGTCACCGTGCTTCGAGATCTCGTAAAATTACTCATTCTGCGCGGCCGTTCGGCCATGTTAGTGGGAGAAATGGATCAGGCGTTGGATGATATGGAAACTCTTATGCAGGTGTCCGAAAAGTTTCTTGCTGAGCCCGCGTTGATATTTTTGTTAGTGGGAATCGATTGGCGTGAAAGGTCAGCCGATTTAGCCTCGGAAGGACTTCAAAAAAGGCTCTGGACGGAATCACATCTAGCAAGGATTGAGCAGTTTATCCCAAATTCAGAGAACGGGGCCCGGTTCTTTCGATCAATGCGAATGGAGAGAGCGATTGTGGTAAATCGATTGTTGAACTTGAGACGAATGTCTGAGCGGAAAGATAGTGATTATTATGAACAGGTAAAATGGCTCGGGATGACGCCTGTCGGCTATCAGTATGATAATGCTCGAATGGCTTCTGAATTAATTCAGAAATATAAACTGGAAAGAAGTCTTCTGAATCTCTCCGACCCTCTCGACAAGGAAACGAGTTTGGAAGCGCAACTATTTCACCTTCGCCGGAATCCTTTCATACGAGCTCGTTATGCATTGGCTACGATGATTTTGCCGGCCTACAACACGATTGGTCAGCGTTTCCTACGATGTGAAATACTGATGGAGCAGGCGAAGCTTGCCGTGGCGCTGGAGCGGTTCCGCATCGCGACGGGAAGCTACCCGGAGAATCTCGAGGCGCTCAACACGACGATACCGCTGGATCCTTTCGCGGAGAAGCCGATGGCTTATCGGAAAGAGGGAAAGTCATACGTGCTCTACTCGATCGGTTCCAACGGGATCGATGAAGGGGGACTCCTCAAGCATCATCGGGATTACGGTGACTACGTCTGGCGTCTCGATTTGCCTGATGACTTTGATCGGGATGATTATTCGAGCCGGGACTGACGGGAGTCTTTGGAGCGAGCCCACGGAATTCGGCTACAGTTTTTCGATATGTGGTGATGTTGGTAGCGTTTTCTGGCGTTCCTTCAGGACGCGGAAATCGTGGTGTCAGGATTCCAGGGGTTAAAACCCCTGGCTATGTTCTGTTGGGCCTTCAGCCCATGAGTCGTGTGGTTGGTGTCTATACACGCGGACCCGTGAAGACTGCTCTCAAGGTGGGGCGAATCGTCCCGATGAGCGGCGGTGGTCCGGCGAAATGCCCGCTCTTGCCTGGTATCCCGCTACGAAGCTTAAGGGGGTAATTCTTAGCGGCACTTTCCCGTCGCGGCTCGACGGGGACGTCTCGCCCTACCCGTCGGAGGTGGCTTCTACGCTCGATTACAGACCCCGACCCTTCTTCTGTTGGGCCTTCAGCCCATAAGTCGTGTGGCTGGTGTTTAGACACGCGGACCCGTGAAGACTGCTCTCAAGGTGGGGCGAATCGTCCCGATGAGCCGCAGTGGTCCGGCGAAATGCCCGCTCTTGCCTGGTATCCCGCTACGAAGCTTAAGGGGGTAATTCTTAGCGGCACTTTCCCGTCGCGGCTCGACGGGGACGTCTCGCCCTACCCGTCGGAGGTGGCTTCTACGCTCGATTACAGACCCCGGCCCTTCCGCGCGGCTTTCTCATACTTCCGGTGATCTCTGCCCCGCTTTTCCAGCCGTTTGCGCAGCCTCGCTTTTGAGGTGTCACTTGCCTTGCGTTGGGTCATGCGGAGGGTCGTTGCAGTGATAAGTTTGACGAGGTTTTTGGCGTCGTCGAGGGCGATGAATTCTTCGGCGATGCCTTTTTCAGGAGGGCAGTTGTGGTAGTTGCCGAGAATGACCGAGATGCCGGCGGCGGGGATGCCATAGAGGTTCATCGCGGTGGCTTCGCAGGCCCCGCCGTCGAGTAAAGCCCGCTGGAAAGGGATCTTTTCTTCGGTTCCGGCGTCGACGAGCTCGGCGGTGACGGCGTCGTTGAAAACGCTGATGCGATCTCCGACGCGGATCGCGGGGCCGTTGCCCATTTCGGCGCCTCCGCGCGGGGCGCTCGTTTCGAGGGATACGAAGACAACGCCATCCGGCAGGGGCCACTTTTTCGCCATCTCGATGGAGCCGATGAAGCCGACTTCCTCGGCCCGGGTGAAGAGGGCGTAGACGGTCGTTTTCGCGTTTTGGGCTTCCAGTTCCATGAAGAGCGCAAGCATCGCGGCGCATCCAACGAGGTCGTCGCAGACGCGGGAATGAATGATGCCCTTTTTCAGCTCGAAAGGTTTCAGATCCCACATTCCGAAATCACCGAACCACTCGACGGGATGGGTTTTGAGCCGCTCTTCGGGGACGCCTCCGAGAAAGACGTCTTCGCCGGCGTGTTTGACCCAGCCGGGGTGATCCATGTGGGCAGCGAAGGCGAGCTTGGGCTTTTTGCGTCCGTTCTGGTATTTCGCGATGAGGTTGCCGAAGTCGTCTTTTTCGACGGTGACGTGCTTCATCTCCGCGAGATATTCGAGGATGACTGCCTCAACGTGGTATTCGTGAAAGGGCGCGGTCGGGGTCGAGAGAATTTTCCGGAAGAGCGAGACGAAGGTCTGATGGTGCATGAGTAAAAAGGGAACGCGGGGAAATTGCCACGGGAAGGGATCGCTGGCAAATCCGCGAAAAACGCGCTTATTTCCCGTGATATGTCCGTTTGGAAAAAAATCCGGTATCGACTCGAATGGTTCGGGCTGAATTACCTCTACTTCGTGATTCCGCTCCTTCCCAGAAAGGGGGCGCACTTTCTTAGTCGTGCCCTCGGAAGCGTCGCTTTTCATGCGGATAGACGCGGACGCTCCACCGCGATCAAGAATCTCACCCTGATTTTCGGGGAGGAAAAAAGCGAGTCGGAGATCCGGACAATCGCACGGGATTCCTACCGGAGTTTTGCTCAGACGGTGGTCGATCAGTTCTGGAGCCGCCGACTCACGCACGACACTTACGAAACCTACTGTGAAATCGTCCTCGATGACCCCGAGGCGGTCGAAAAGGCCCGTGAAACGGGGGCAATCTGGGTGACCCCGCACTACAGCAATTTCGAGTGGATTGCCCTCGTGATGGGCTTCCGCGATTATAAATTCACGATCGTGGCGCAGAATTTCAAGAATCCAAGCCTCACCGGGATTTACAAAAAGAACCGTGAGGTGACAGGCCACGAGGTGATTCCCCAGCGCGGGGCGATCATGCGCTTGCTGAAAAATCTGAAGCGGGGAGGGCACGCAGCTTTTTTAACCGATCTCACGATCAAGCCCTCGAAAGCGGCGACTTTGATCGATTGTTTCGGGAAAAAGACCTGCGTCACTGCGATTCATGCGGAGTTGATGAAGCGGACGGGGCTCACCGTGATTCCGGGGATTTGTATCCCCCGGCCCGATGGAACCTATCTCCTGCGGGGGTTTGAGGCGCTCAAGTTCGGTCCTGATGACAACGAGCAGACCATCGCCCAGGCGTGTTGGAACATTTTCGAACCCCATATTCGTGAGAATCCCGCGCCCTGGCTCTGGATGTACAAGCACTGGCGCTATTTGCCGGCAGGTGAGGCGGAAAATTATCCGGATTATGCGAGACAGCACGATGGATTTGACGCTATCCAGGCACGTGTTGCCGAGCGGCAAAGTTGAGGTGAAGAACCGCTCGTCTTTTTCTTTTTCCTGCTCTTAATCCTAATCCAGTGCGGAGCCTGCGCGAAAGCCCTGGGCCGGGAAAGGGGATGCCGTTGATCTCCAGGATCGTAGAAAAAGAGTAAGATTAAGAAAAAGAAAAAGGGCTTTCGCGGAGTGAATGCGAGCGGGAAAGGAGAGGCGAAGCTGGTTTTGAGAGCGATTCGGGATCTGACAGGGTTCAGTCACCGACCTGACCCTGTTGAATTCTCTCATTTTTCCCTTCAAAAGGGTCGTTACAATTCCGGTCTCTGATGGGAATTGAAACCAGCCCCTTGCGGGGGTAGGATAGCCGCATTCCCGCCCCTCTCCATTGCGGGGCAGCTCCGTTCCATATGAACATTATCATTGTAGGCGCCGGCGAGATCGGCACACACATTGCCCTCGGTCTTGCTTCTGAGAATCATTCCATTGTCGTCGTCGAAGCTGACGAAAAAGTGGCGAATGATCTCAACAACCGCATCGATGCGCGGGTTGTTGTCGCGGACGGGACTTCCATTACCGTCCTGATCGATGCGGGGGTGGCGGAGTGTGATCTTTTCATGTCCCTGACGAGCGACAACAATATCAACATTGTTTCCGCTTCGATCGCGAAGAAGCTCGGCGCTGCGAAGACGATTTGCCGGGTTCACCCGGGGATTCAGCGGGAAAGCCTTTTCATGGATTACGGGGAGCATTTCGGAATGGATTACCTCTTCAGTTCCGAACGCCTCGCCGCGATCGAGCTGGCCAAGCACGTCCGGAATCCCAAGTCGTCCATGGTCGAGGAAATCGCGCGTGGTTACGTCGAGATTCAGCGCGTCTACGTTTCGGAGAAAAGTAAATTTTGCGGCAAGTCACTCATGGAACTCGACTTCCCCGCCCGGGTTCGGGTCGGGGCGATCACGAGGGAAAACCAATCGATCGTTCCCTCGGCCGATGAAGTCCTCATGCCCGATGATCTCGTGACCCTTTTCGGAGAGCCCACCAAGCTTCACGATACCGTCCTGCAGTTGCAGAATCGATCGGGAAAAGACTACAAAACGAACATCGTGATCTTCGGGGGCGGCGAGTATGGCTTTTCGCTCGCGCAGTCGCTCGAAAGCTGGAACTGCCGCATTCGCATCATTGAAGCCGACAGGGAACGCTGTGGCGAACTCAGTGATCAGCTCAAGAACGTGACGATTCTCAACGCGGATGCCACCTCCATTGCGGAGATGAAGGAGGAACAGATCGGAGAGGCCGACTTTTTCATCGCGGCGACGGAAGTGGATGAGGATAACGTCATGACCTGTCTCCAAGCCCACAGTCTTGGAACGAAGTATTGCCTGCCGCTGATTCACCGGGCTGACTACGCCGATGCAATGACCGGGTTCGGGGTCAAGATGGGGATTCTCGCAGCGGTGAGCCCCCGCGAGGCGACGTGGAAAGATCTCGCCCGGTTTATTACCTCGGACCGGTTCCACCTTTTGCAGAAGTTGGAAGGAGTCGAATTGATCGAATCCAACGTGACCGAAGATTCCCCCGTGGTAGGCAAGCGGGTCCGCGACGTGGAATGGCCCCGTGACTGTGTTCTCGTAGCGCTTCTGCACGGAGCCCGGGGACAGGTTCCGATGGCCGAGGATGAGCTTCGCGCTGAGGACAGTCTCTATGCGCTGGTGACACCGAAAGCGAAACGCGCCTTTCTCAAGCTGGTCGCGCCCTAGCGTTTCAACCTTTCCCGAATGAATTTCCGCATCGTTCTTAAAACTCTCGGCATTCTCGCGTGCCTTATCGGCATGACGCTGGGGAGTTGTCTCCTCTATGCCTGGATTGAGCTGGTTCTCGATCCCGAGATCGAAAACGGCGAATCGACCCTTCGTGCCTTCGGTCTTTCGACTGCTATCTCCTTCGGCTTCGGCCTCCTCATGATTCTCGCGGGGATCCGTGCCAAGAACGAAGTGTTGCGACGTGAGGCGATTGTCATCGTCGGCGTCAGCTGGATTGAGGTGGGAATCCTCGGGGCGCTTCCCTTTTACTTTTCGGAGCCGGGGCTGAGTGCGCTCTCGTCCTTTTTTGAGTCGGTCTCAGGATTCACCACGACGGGCTCCACGGTGATGACTGATATTGAGGCGTTTTCCGCTCCCATTCTTCTGTGGCGATCGCTCACCCAGTGGCTCGGCGGGATCGGAATTCTCGTCGTGTTCGTCGCGGTGCTTTCCTTCCTCGGTGTGGGGTGCCGCTCACTGGTCCAGAACGAATCGAGTATCAATATTTCCGACACAGGAGCGTCGCGGATCCGTGATTTGGCCTTCACCCTTTTGAAGGTTTACCTCCTCCTCTCGATTGTTTGCACACTCGGTCTCTATGCGCTCGGAATGACCGTATTCGACGCGGTTTGTCACGGGATGACGACGATCGCGACGGGCGGATTCAGCACCAAAAACGCCAGCATCGGGCACTACGATAATCTCCTCATCGAGGGGTGGCTCGCGATCTTCATGTTTCTCTCCTCGATCAGTTTCATGCTTTACGTCTTCATCGTGAACAAAAAGTGGGAGCGTTTGAAAAAGGAGGAGGAAGCGAAATACTACTTTGTTCTCACGGTGGTGGCACTTTTCGCGATCACCCTGGATCTGCTTCTCGCGACGGAGGATCACACCTTCTTTGAAGCGTTCCACGAAGGGTTCTTCAACGTTGTCTCGATCAGTACCACGACCGGGTATGGCGTTTCTGACTACGATCAGTGGCCGCTCTTTTCCCGGATGCTGCTCATCATCTTGATGCTCATCGGTGGCTGTGCCGGCTCGACCGCAGGAGGAATCAAGATGAACCGTATCATCCTCTTCAAGAAAATCGCGGTGCGTGAGCTCGTCGCCTCTTTTCGTCCCAATCAGGTTTTCCGGATCAAGCTGAATGGCTCCGCCCCTGACGAACGCGTTTTCATTACAGTGTCCTTTTTTATCGCGCTCGGGTTTATGGTCGCAGGAGCGGCGACGTTGTTTGTCACTTTGTTAGAGCCGGATCTCGACCTCCTTTCCTCTGTCGGTTGTGTTTTCGGAACGCTCTTCAACATTGGCCCCGGTTTTGAAGCGGTCGGTCCCACCGATAACTTTTCCATCCTCGGGGAAGATACCCAGGTCCTCTTGAGTTTTCTCATGATCCTCGGACGTCTCGAATTCTTCGCCCTTCTCGTTCTCTTTGTCCCGTCGCTCTGGCGGAAATACTGATCCCATGCTCGACGCCTCTCTCGAGTCTTCTGAACTCATTCGTCTTGATAAGAAAAGCCGCGAAGGTTTTTCAAAACTGGGACTCGCCACCCTCGGCGATGTCCTCACACATTACCCTCGTCGACACGAGGATCGGACTCACTTCGATCAGTTCCCCGAGAATCCGACGGAGCATTCTGTCTGCCTGCATGTTGAGGTGGTCGATTGCAAAACCCGTTTCGGTCGGGGAAAGGCGCGCAGCTTTTTCGAGGCAGTGGTCGAATCCGTCGGCGAAGATTTGATGCAAAATCAGATCATCCTCCGTTGGTTCAACATGCCTTACATTGGCAAAATTCTCACGGTAGGGCACGAGCTGATTCTCTTCGGTCAGCCGAAAATGAGCGGGAGCCGTCTCGTGATTGATCACCCTGATTATGAGATCGTGGAGGGGGACAGCGCCACCGCCGAGGCGCACATGGGCGGGCTCATTCCGATCTACCCGCTCGCGAGCGGGGTGAACCAGAAAGCGTTGCGTGGGCTCGTTCATCAGCTCCTCAAAGAAGTTGATGACAGTGATATTCCCGAGTGGCTGCCCCTCGGTGCAAGCGCGTCGGGACTGACACGTGCCAGCGCGATTCGAACGCTCCACTACCCGGAAAACCTCGAAGATCTCGAGCCGGCGAAGCGCTACCTCGCGCTCGAAGAATTCACGCAATTGCAGCTCATTCTTCAGCAGCGCAAAAAAGAGGTCAGGGACCGTGGCGGTTACCCGCATTGTGGGCCGGGCGAGCTTCTGAATGCCTTTCTCGACAAGCTTCCCTTCTCGCCGACCGGCGCTCAGACCCGGACCATCGCCGAGATCCGCGCCGATCTTGCGAGTGATCAGCCGATGGCGCGGCTCCTCCAGGGAGACGTGGGATCAGGGAAAACGCTCGTGGCAGCGGCAGCGATTCTGTTGGTGTTGGAGGCGGGGTTTGATACCGCGCTGATGGCACCGACTCAGATTCTGGCGGAGCAGCATTTTCTCACGTTTAAAGATTGGTTTGAGCCGTTCGGCATCGAGGTGAGACTGAAAACAGGGACGCGGGACGAGGGCGGTGAGCTGCCGCTTTTCTCTGCCGCAAAGGAGGAAAAATACGGGGCCCTGGTCATCGGGACGCATGCGCTCATTCACGGGGACTCAGTCTTTGAGAATCCGCTTGGCCTTGCCGTGATCGACGAGCAACATAAATTTGGAGTCGCCCAGCGTCAGTTGCTTATTGATCAGGGGGACTCTCCGGATGTCCTCGCGATGACGGCAACGCCGATTCCACGGACCCTGGCACTGTCCTTTTATGGTGATCTCGATGTCTCCGTGATCGACGAACTTCCGGCAGGACGTGGTAAGATCATTACCGGTCTGCGTCTTACCTCCCAAACCCAACAGGCCGCTGATTTTGTGAAGGAGCAACTCAAAGGCGGGCGCCAGGCTTACATCGTTTATCCGCTCATTGATGAGTCGGAAAAGATCACTGCGGGTGCTGCCGCGGCCGAGTTCGAGGCGTGGCAGAAGCGTCTTCCCGATTGTCGGATCGGTCTTCTCCACGGTCGCATGACCGCTGAGGAAAAGGATGGGGTCATGGATCAGTTCCGGAAGGCTGAAGTGGACGTGTTAGTCTCGACAACCGTGATCGAAGTCGGCGTGAATGTTCCCAATGCGAACATCATGCTGATTTACAATGCGGAGCGTTTCGGGCTCGCTCAGTTGCACCAGCTGCGGGGACGGATCGGCCGTGGTGAGCACAAGAGCTTTTGTGTTCTCATGATCAATCCCGAGTCCGCCGAGGCGAAAGACCGGCTCAAGATTTTGGAGGAAACCCGTGACGGATTTCTGATCGCGGATGAGGATTTGAGACAACGCGGCCCCGGCGAAGTCTTAGGGACGCAGCAGAGCGGGTTGCCTGATCTGAAATTCCCCGAATTCATCGGCGATACCCCGTTGGTTCAGGAGGCGATTCGGATTGCTGAACAGATCATCGCGGCGGAAGCTTAGGCAGTGCTTTGATGGTAGAGTGGGTTTTTAACGCGTTACGGAGACTACTGAACTTGATCCTTCTGCTCAGGGGGTGTGAAAACGGGTTGAAAACCCGTTCTACGTTTGCTTCGCAATAGTCTTCTTGTGCTCCCGTTGGTTTGATCAATCCAACGGTGCGCTTCCCCACCAATCCTTGTTCGGTTTGAAATCGGGATCGAGAAAACCGGCGTGCTGTTTTTCCAGTCTCTCGATTCCTTTTGTTTTCATGTCGGACCATTTCTTCTCACGCTTCATCGGATCGAAATTTGGATCCGGTTCGGGGAAGGCTGCCTTGGTTTCTTCGAGCCAGGTATCGAGTTTTGCTTTTAAATCAGCCACGATCTCATTATTTGTAGAGGCAACGTCCGTGGTTTCCGCTTCGTCATTCTCGAGGTCGTAGAGTTCGTTGCGACCGTCTTCGTGATAGTGGATCAACTTCCACTTCCCTTCAGTAATAATCGAGGAGGGCTCGCCTCCCTGATTCCCGTAGTGTGGGTAATGCCAGAAAAGGGGGCGATCTTCGATGGCGTCACCTTCGAGGAGTGGCACAAGGCTGACGCCGTCGACAGCTTGCGCCTCCGGCACCTCGACACCGGCGAGTTCGAGCAAGGTCGGATACCAGTCGATTCCGTTGACGGGAACGGCGCTGGTTGCTCCTCCTGTGGTGACACCGGGTGCCTTAATGTAGAAGGGCTCGCGGATGCCGCCTTCCCACTGACGTCCTTTCCCGCCACGCAGGGGCAGGTTGCTCGTCGCAAAGGCGTCGCCGGAGGAAACGCCGCCGTTGTCAGAGGTGAAACAGATGATGGTGTTGTCGGCGATACCGAGGTCTTCGAGTTGCTTCATGACCATTCCGACGGCGTCATCCATCGCCTCGATCATTCCGCCCATGATGGGGCAATCCTGGACCTGACGCACCGCGAGACGCCGGTCCCATTTGAAGCGGGCCTCCGCTTCGGTTAAACCCATTTCCGCGGCCTTGTCGCGATACTTTCTCCACAACTCCGGAGTTGTCTGGATCGGTCCGTGAACGGTGTAGAAAGAAAGGTAGGCGAGGAAGGGTGTCTCCGGCGCGGCCTCGTGTTGGTCTTTGATGAAGTCGGCGGTCTCCTGACCGAGTCGAAGCGTGAGCGATTCGCCGTCCGGTCCCTGAGGAAGATTTTCGTTTTGGTAGGGCGCGAAGAAACCTCCGCGCGGGCTCCCTGCGTCGATCCCGCCGATGTTGATGTCAAATCCGTGATCCGTCGGCCATGAGCCTTTGTCGCCGAGGTGCCATTTTCCGGCGAAGAAGGTTTTGTAGCCGGCCTCCTTGAGCGCTTCGGGCAGGGTTACCTCACTCGCCCTCAGGGCACGATCGTATTCGGCGGGGTAGTGACTGTCGAAGCGCTTTCGCTTGCCCCATTTTTCGCCGGCGGCATCACCAATCCAGGTCGTGATCCCGTGGTTCGTGGGGTATTTCCCGGTGAGAATGCTGGCACGGGAAGGGCTGCAAACCTGACAAGCCGCGTAGCCGCGCGTGAACTTCATGCCCTCGTCAACGAGTCGGTCGATGTTGGGGCTTTCGTAAAAAGTCGACCCTTCGTTACTGAGATCTTTCCACCCGAGGTCGTCGGCGAGAATGAAAACGATGTTCGGCTTTTCGCCGGCGGAGGCGAGGCTGAAGAAAAGGCAGAGAAAAGATAAGCTGAAAAATCGCATGACCGATTGTCCGTGGTTGATGAGGAAGGAACAAGCTGATTTTTGCGGGAGTTTTATCAGGCGGCTGGAAGCGCGCCTCTCCTTGAGCTCGTCAAAGTGAAGTCGTTGCCGGTGAGGGACTAGTGACTTGCATACTCGAAATACCCCCGACGAGTTGAGACGTCGTAGCCGATCGAGAATCCTCCGCCGTTGTCCCATCTGTCTTTATAGAATAGATCTTCGGGTTCGAGGGTTTTGGAACGCCAGCTTGCGAGCCTATCGGGATCTGAAGGCCGTTCTATCTTTCCTATTCTTTCAAGTTGTTCATTCGCTCGAAACACCCAGGGCTTTGAATTATCGGCGACGGGAGAAAGCGGTTTTCCAGCGGATTCGCACCAGTTCTCGAAGGCTTTTTGATCGATGCTGAACTCGGCAATTCGATTGATGTTCCCCGAGATATAAGTCACGTCTGAAATTTCATCTGGAAGCCATCCAATCCGGACGGTATCCACCCCGACTCCGTAGCTTTTGATCCGCGCGAAGTTCCAGAGGCATAGGCAAAGGCCTGAGAAAACCAGCAGCACTGCGCTGAGCCCGACTAAGCATCCTTTGTTCATTCAAATAGGTGAAAAGTTTTCATTTCTTTCCGTCTTCGGGGCTCACAGAAATGGATCCATTGCTGAGGTTGCTCCCGTGGGAATGGCCGGTGCACGGGCAGGGGGGGGCGGAGTGCTGATGAATCGCTCTTTGAAGCGGTAAGTCCAATTCTCCACAGTCCACAGACAGGCTTCCCACCAGGTGGCCGGACCTTCGATGCAGGTCCCGCAAACGAACTTCTGATTCAATACTTGTATTGCCGGCATCTGGTCCAGTGAGGTCGAGGCTACAAAAACGTCTCGATCCGGGTAATAGGTGGCTGAGTCATCCGCGGCGAGAGCGATCCCAGCATCGCGGAATCTATCAGCGAGATTAGTGGGAGTATTTGATTCACGATCGTGAGCAAAAACCAGTTTTCCATCTTTCGCCAATTGAGGCAGTCCATCGAATTTAGCCACCACTCTCTCAACCTCAGGATCGTCAATCGATCTGAAGGTGAGGCGTTTGCCCTCTTCAACCTCTACGCGGCAATCCAGCTCAATGGCGACTTGTCGAAGGGCTTCCCAACAGTAGGTATCGCGGAGATTCAGTGTGATGGGAGTATCGCCTCGATTCGTTTGGTGAAGAAATTCGACTTCGAGTTCAGTGTTCGGATCTCCCATCTCGGGGGAGGGGTTCTCAAGGGCTTTCTCGAGAATGAAAGCGACTCCCGCTTCGCTTGGCGTTTCCCTGAAATCGACAGAGTAGATCCTTGCCGAAGTCAGGAGCGTCGACCACTCATCGTTTAAGTAACATGGATCCCCGGATTCTGAAAACCGCATGTCCCACCAGTAATCGGCTTTGTCTGCAGGGTGTCGATGGGTCAAAGAATAGAGAGCCGATCCACCCAACAGAAATCCGATCAGTATAATGATGATCCATAATCCCGAGGGAGAATTGCCTGCCAGACTTTGCTTGCGGGGTTTCATGACGGAGAAAATTCTATTGAGTTTGGAACCGTTGGGCAAGCTCTGAAGGTGGGGTGACATCGGAGCTGCGTTTCCTCTTCAAACTCTTTTGCAACATTTCCTGCTCTCCGGCGTCTAAGTATTCATGAAAGCGGTTCTTCTCTTCCTTGCTCTTGCATTTGCCACCCTCGCGGGGATCTCCTGCAACTCGGGTGATGGGAGCAATCATACGGTGGAGGAGAAAGAAGCGCTCAAGACGAAACTCACGAAGATGCAGTACAAGGTCGCGGTGGAGAGCGGGACCGAACCCTCTTTTCGAAATGCCTACTGGGACAACAAGGAGCCCGGTGTCTATGTGGATATCATTTCGGGAAAGCCGCTTTTTTCATCGAAGGATAAATTCAAGTCGGGGACAGGATGGCCCAGTTTTACGAGGCCGATCGATGAAGCGGAAATTGTCGAACTCGTCGACAGCGCTTTTGGAATGACGCGGACTGAAGTGCGCTCCAAAACCGGTGACGCGCACCTCGGGCATGTTTTCAGCGACGGTCCCGATCCCACTGGTCTGCGCTACTGCATCAACTCAGCCTCGCTCGATTTTGTTCCCGTCGCTGAGCTGGAGGAAAAAGGTCTCGGGCAGTTCGTGTCGATGTTTTCGGAGAAGGGCGGCGAATAGCTGCTGCTCTTACCCGAAGACCTCACGAATCACCTCGCCGCCGAATACGGTGGGGATCTCGTCGCGGTTTTTGTGCTCGTAGGTGAGGTGGTGCTGATCGAGTCCCAGTGAGTGCAGCATCGTGGCGTGGAGGTCAGCGGGGGAGAAAGGTCGGTCGATCGGGACGTAGCCGAGCTCGTCGGTCGCTCCGATAATTTGCCCGCCTTTGACGCCGCCTCCTGCCATCCAGACGGAGTAGCCTGCCGGAGAATGATCCCGTCCGCGTTTCGCGCCGGTCGCGGTGCCTTCCGTTGTTGGAGTGCGTCCGAACTCTCCGCCCCAGACGACAAGGGTTTCTTCAAGGAGCCCTCGCTGTTTTAAATCCTGGAGGAGGCCGGCGATGGGTTTGTCGGTGGCGCGGGAGCGGGCTCTGTGATTCGCTTCGATGCTGCCGTGGGCGTCCCAGCCCCCGTTCCTGAGTTGAATGCAGCGCACTCCATTTTCGACGAGACGGCGCGCCATGAGGCATTGCTTCCCGAACTCGGCGGTGTGCTTTTCGTCCATTCCGTAGAGCTTTTGCGTCGCTTCAGATTCGCCGGATACATCGAAGGTTTCGGGGGCGGAGGTCTGCATCCGGTAGCCGAGTTCGTAGGAGGCGATACGCGCCTCGAGTTCGAAGTCGTGCCCCTGCTGCGCGAGATGACGCTGATTCATCCACTTGATATAGTCGAGCTGGTCGCGTCGGCTTTTTCCTGTGTAAGCGGACGGCATCCCGGTGAAGGGGACGCCCTTCTTGCTGTCGACGACGGTTCCCTGATACTGAGCGGGGAGAAAGCCGGGCCCCCAGCCGGCTCGTTGGGGAGCGGGGCCGGTTGTGTTTGAGAGAAAGACGACGAAGCCGGGAAGGTTCTGGCTCTCATTGCCGAGGCCGTAATTCATCCACGCGCCCATGCTGGGTCGGTCACCCACTGCGGTTCCTGTCAGGGCGATGCATTCGCCGGGGCCGTGCACGGGAATGCGATGGTTCATCGAGCGAATCACGCAGAGCTCGTCGACCATCTTTCCGGTTTCGGGGAAGAGATCCGAGACTTCGATTCCGCTTTGACCATACTTTTGAAAGCCGAACGGCGAAGCCATCAGCTTGGAGTTCACTCCCGAGCGCGGGATCTTGGGCACGTTCACCGCGATGCTTTCGGGGACAGGTTGACCGTCGAGTTTTTGCAAAAGCGGCTTCGGATCGAAAGTGTCGGTTTGCCCGGGGCCACCGCTCATGAACAGGAAAATGATGTTCTTCGCTTTTGCAGGACGGTGGGCGAGGGGAGCGGCTCCGGCCTGATCAGCTAACATCGCGGTGAGGGCGATCGATCCCATTCCGAGGGTGCTCCGCTGCAACATATCCCGTCGCGACATCGGCATAGCTGCGGCCTGCCGGTAGTTGGGGCAAAAATTGAGAGGTGATTTCATGAGCAGTTCGAGGATTAGTTCAGATAAACGAACTCGTTGAGGTTGAGAAGCGCGTGGCAAAAATGAACAAAGGCCGCTTCCGGATCGGGTGCGGATTTGAGCATTGTCAGGGTGTGTGCTCTTTCCTCTGCGTCGGGAGCGCGTCCGAGGGTTCTTTCAAACGCGGTATCGATCCGCGAGGTGAGATTGTCACCGGCGATGGACTTCGCTTTCTTCGCGAGAGCTTCGGCGCGATTCATCATGAACTCGCTGTTGAGAAGGTAGAGCGGCTGCAGAGCGACGGTGGAGACCTCGCGGTGAGAGCAACTCGAGATCACTTCAGGGCCATCGAACATCGTCATGACCCGCGGCATCTCGCTGCGGCGCTGGGTCAGGTAAA
Source organism: Verrucomicrobiales bacterium (assembly GCA_029213065.1). Lineage (GTDB taxonomy): Bacteria > Verrucomicrobiota > Verrucomicrobiia > Verrucomicrobiales > DEV007 > Arctic95D-9. Next base: position 79,925 of record JARGPH010000028.1, read on the forward strand.
CGGTTCGTCGCAGGTTCGCTTCCTCGCGCTCAGGATCGACGCCGGGGCCGCCGACGTCGGGTTTCAGTTCACCGGTCGCAGTAAGGACGGCATCCCGGATCGCCTCCGCCTCGAGCCTGCGCTGCGGCCAGTTCCAGAGGTAAGTGTTGTCGGGATCGCGCTCGGCGTTGGCTTCATTGTATGCCCGTTTCTGTCGGTAAGTCGATGACATCACGATGAGCCGGTGAATGTGCTTCGTGCTCCAGTTATTTTCGATCAACTCAGCGGCGAGCCAGTCGAGCAGTTCGGGGTGACTCGGAGCTTCGCCCTGAATGCCGAAGTCGCCCGGAGTGGCGACAATGCCTTTTCCAAAATGAAACTGCCAGAGCCGGTTCACCCAGACGCGGGAGACGAGCGGGTTATCGGGATCGCTCATCCAGTCGGCCAATTCGGTGCGTGTCAGGGCTTTGTCGTCGCTGCCTTCGGCCTTGCCGAGGACCTCGGGCCAGCCGCTCTCGATAACAGGACCCGGTTGAGTGACTTCGCCCCGAATGAGGAGTCGAGCCTTCGCGGTTTTGAGGATCTCAGGATTCCACGGGAGGGGATCACGGTTTACGACGGGAAGTCTCTCGACGCCGGCGACAGTGGTTTTGGGGGAATGGAAGCCCCAGGTGTGAGCTTGAGTGGTGTGGGCAAATTTTTTCTGCTTCACGAGCTTCGCTGCCTCGCTCATGTAGAATTTGTAGGAGCCGGCCGACATCCAGTCTTCGAGGTTGGTTGGGTTGGGAGTGTCGGGATCGTTCAGGGAAACATTGCCGAGCTGTCCGTCGACGAAGAAAGCCTGCATCCGGTAGTAGTCCCGCTGGCTGATCTGATCGAACTTGTGATTATGACACTGCGCGCATTCAAGAGTGAGGCCGAGCATGGCGCTTCCGGTCGCGTTGACGATGTCGACGAGGACGTCATTTCGCTGAAGCGCTTTGTCCATCTGGTTGCCGGAGATTCGGGCGGCAGCGAGAAAGCCGGTCGCGATGAGGTTTTCGTCGCGGCGGGGTTCTAATTCATCGCCTGCGAGCTGCTCTTTTAAAAAGCGGTCGTAGGGCTTGTCGTCATTGAAGGCGTCGATGACGTAGTCGCGATACCGCCACGCGTAGGGGCGGGGGATATCGTGCTGGTAGCCGTGGCTTTCGCCCCAGCGGGCAAGGTCGAGCCAGTAGCGCCCCCAGCGTTCCCCGTAGTGCGGTGACTCTAACAAACGATCAACCAAGTCGGCGTAAGCGGTGCCGGATGAATGGTTCAGGAAGTTTTCGATTTCCTCCGGTGTGGGCGGCAGTCCGATAAGATCGAGTGAAAGGCGGCGAATCAAGGTGCGGCGGGAGGCTTCTTCCGCGGGTTCCAGTTGGTGTTTCTCCTGCGCGACGGCGACGAAAGCATCGACCGGTGTTCGCACCCGGTCGGTATCCTTCGGCGTGGGGATTTGAGGGCGCTTCACCGGTTGGAAGGACCAGTGGTCCGAGCTCGCGTTGGGTTCGGGGAGAAGCTTCTCATCCCATTGGAGACCCTGATCAATCCACGATCGCAAGAGATCCGATTCCAGTGGAGTGAGGGCGCGCTCACCTTCCTCCGGGGGTGGCATCTGCTTTTTCGGGTCTTTTGAAACGGTGAGGGCGAAGAGTTTGCTGTTGGCCCCGTCGCCGGGAATCGCGAGCGGGTCTCCGGTGCTGTAGCCGAGGACTTCGCTGCGGACGTCGAGGCGATAGCCGGAATCTGAATTCGCTCCCTTGTGGCAGGAGAAGCATTTCTTTTTGAGGAGAGGGTAAACATCGTCGTTGAAACTGACCGTCTTCGTCCAGAGGGAAGGCGGCAGGTTGTGCGTGATTTCCCGGGGCGGCTGCTTTTTGTCAGCGGAGAGATCGAGAACGTCGATCCAGGAGCGGCTCAGGGCGAGGTCATCGATGAGAATGCGGTCGGAGGCTTCGGTCTTTCGTCCTGTCGCAAACCCAATCCAGCGCACAAAGTTGACTCCGTTTTTTTGAACGACTTTGGCGGCCGGTTTTTTGAGGTCTTCCGGTTCCGGATCGATCCACAATTCGAGCCGGTCGAAGGCGGCTCGTTCGTCAGGATCGGTTTTGCTGAGGCGGGTCACGACCTGATAATTCTCTCCGCGTTTCAGATCAACGGTGCTCCACGTGGTCCGGTCGCTGCCGATCCGGGCAATGAAGACCACCTTTCCTTTCTTCGGTCCCTGGTCGGCGACGTGGATCCCGATGTTGGGAATCCCTGCACTGTGAACGGCGCGGTCTCCTCCGTCGACGCGATCGAACCACATCACGAAGAATTCGCTGTCGTCGCTCTTTGCGTCTTTCTCGGGATCGTAGCGAAAGTTGAAACGGGCGAAGAGTTCCTCACCCCGGAATGACGTTTTCAGTTCACGGCGGAGCGGGTTGTTCCGTTCGCCGGTTCCCTGAATGAGAACTTCGCGGGGGTGCTCTTCTTTTCCGTCGACGAGCAAAGCGGGGCGTTGGCCTGAAAGAATCCATTTGCCGTTCCAGCCAAACCCTTCGTCGCCGGACTGCCATCCTGATTCCAGGTAGGTGAATTCCTCTGAGGCAATTCTATCCTCTGCGCCGCAGCAGGCAGTAATGAGTAGGGCGGCAAAACCGATTGGAAAAGAGATGTTCATGGAACTCGACCATGGATCGTATCGGTATACTACGAAATGGCGAGTGGCGGCATAGTGGTCCGAATTGACTTGTATATAGTGCCTTACCTCAGGTCGAAGTGCGTTGCATCATTCGGTAGTCCGATTGAAAAGCCCGAGCTTTTTCCCGCTGTTGACCATTTTGATACTGTGTCTCACGAGATCAAGACCGCCCGCATCGCCATGACCGGGGACGACTTTTTCGGCGTCGGGGTAGTTTTTTAAAAGCCCATTTAACATGATTGGCCAACTCTTCGCGTCGGCTTCTTTGACGTAGCCGATGTTCGCGGCTTCGAGGGATTTTACGGCGCATCCTCCGAAAAGGATCTTCTGCGCGGGGAGCCAGGCGATGATGTTGTCAGTGGTGTGGCCGCCGCCTTCATAGGAGAGAAGCACTTCGGTTTCCCCGCGTTGGAGGGATTTGGTTTTCTCGAACGTGTTTCGGGGAACTTCCTTTTCCTCCTCTTTCAGTTTTTCCGCGGTTTGCTTCAGAGCCCAGGAATCCGCGCCCTGTCGATGCGCTTCGGCAAGGCCGCCGGCGCAGTCGTCGTGAGAATGCGTTGGAATCACCAACTCAATCTCGACGCCCTGCTCTGATCTGAACCATCCAAAAAGTGTCTTCGTTTGACCGTCCGTCCACGGCAGGTCAATCGCGATGCCTTTGCCGTCGGAGACGATGACAAGACCGTTTGCAGGTACGAGGCCGAAGCCCTCGACTTCACGGAAACTGATGTGTATCCATACATCGTCATCGATTTTCTGAACCGTCACTTCGTCAGAAAGCGTGATCACTTTTTCGTTTCCGCTGACGAGATTCGGTGCGCAGCTGAACCAGCCAATCAGTGCGGAAACTATTGAAACCCGGAGATAGGTTCGATGAAATTTAGAATAGGTGTTCATGTTTGAAATGGAAGTGGGATAGTTGAGTTCTTCTACTCTGGAGCTCTGAGGAACTTGCGTTCCCGGCTTGCTGCAGCCAGTCGATGGAATCGTTAGGGGGTATGGGATCACTCTACGGTGGGTTATTGAGCAAGTTTTCAATAGAACCGGATTTTCCCGGGAGCCGTAATCCTCCTGCTATGGAAAATAAAAATCTCTCTCTTCTCAGCAAAACCTGTTTCATCTTCGGGTTCGTTTCAATTCTCGGTTCCATCGCGATCTGGTTTCTTACCGGAGGGACGGAACCGGAAACGAAAGCGCACGCAGAGCGATTTGGAATCTTCGTCGGTTTGTGGGCCCCAACTTTTTTCATTCTCTCAAATCGCTTCGGTCGTTTCGCCGAAAACAGAGCCTAGAATTGTCTCTTATTGGAAGGGTTTCTGCGTCCCGGGGATCGAATCTTCAGACACAGGTCAAAGCGGGTCGAATGAAAATGGAAGTGGAGCGCCGCCTTCGCTGGCGGATTTCTCTGCGGTCTCCATCACGGCGAGGGCGTGAGCGGCTTCGATCGGCCGAATCACAGTGGGTGCGGTTTCCTCGCGAATGCAAGAGGCGAAGTAGGCAAGCTCCCGCTCGAGCGCGCCTACCTGACGTCCGTGCTGCATTGGCCAGTACATCGTATCGGGCTGTTTCGAGCCAGCCCCGTCGGTGATCGTCAGCCCGGTGTTGGCACAGTCGATACTGAGTTTTCCCTCCGTGCCGATGATCTCCATTTTCGCATCGATTCCGGTGGAGACACTTTCGGGAAGGCACCAGACCGTTTCGATAACACCGATGGCCTCGTCCTTTCCAAAGTGGAGCATCGCCCAGCCGAGATCAGGGTATTGGAACTGATCGATTTTGATGTTCCGCCCCGTCACTTCTGCAGGGCATTGCCCACCGAGAAACCACATCATGAGATCGGCATCATGAATTCCATCGCCGATCAAAGGGGAGATTTTATCGAGCCGAATGTTCCCCGGTGCCTTTGGCAAATTCCGGCGCGCGTGCATCGAAACAATCCGCCCGATCCGGCCCGCATCGATGGCCTCTTTTGCGAGAGTGACCCGGGTATCGAACCGGCAGACATGGCCGACCATGAGATATCCCGCAGCTCTTTCAGCCGCCTCCAGAATCTCGCGACACTGTTCGCCGGTGGCAGCCATAGGCTTTTCCAAAAGGACGTGTTTACCGCTCTTGAGCGCGGCGAGAGCGACTTCGTGATGCTCCTGCCAGTGGGTCGTGATGCTGACCGCGTCGATCGAAGGGTCGTTGAGAATCTCCCGATAGTCGGTCGTCGCAAGTGAAACGGGGAACTCACGCAGGGCCTCCTCTAATCGTTCCCCGTTCCGGTTGGAAAGGGCAACGAGCTCACTGCCCGGCAAGGTGGAAAGGACACGGGCATGGATTTTCCCGAAACGTCCCGCGCCGATCACAGCCCATTTGATGGTTTTCATGCGGAGAAGCTATCCGCGGCATTCACCAAGGTCAAAACGGCTCTGCCACACAATGAAGTGCCGATGGCGGCGTCTTTTTCGCGGATTCAGCCTCTTTTCACAAACGGGTAAACCTACTTGACATTTACATGTTTTTTATGATATTTATAATAATTGCAATTTTATGTGGGGGTCATCCACGGAAGGGTATGCAAAACAACAATACATCGCGGGCGGGCGGACTCTCGCTGCTTGAGCTGCTGGTGACGATCTCCATCATCGGGATCCTCGCAGCCGGCGTTAGTGTTATTAATGCGAACGTGAATGAAAAGGCCCGGATTGCCAAGCTCCAGACTGATGTAAAGACGATCAATTCGGGGATTCAGCAGTTCATCGCCAATGGCGGTAACTTCACGGGCGCGAAAAGTCCGCAGGAAATCGTCGATCGGATGAAGACTCAGCTCGCGATTGATGAGCAAAGTCAGTTTGTCGGTTTTACGGGATCCACGATTGATAATCGTCTTTCCGCGAGAGTTTCGGATGAAGCCCGCGGTAAGGAGGTTGCTGTTTGGGACGAGGCTGGAAGCCGTTTCGTGCTTTCAAGCAGCAGCGATCTCGGCACGACTGAGTTCTTTCTGGACGATTCCCTCGCCGAAAAAGACTACGGCAGCGAGGGTCGAACCCTTTCCATCGTGGGTTACAATGACAAGCCGGGATGGATTTGGAAATTTGCCGATGGCGTTGCGGATCCGAAAGCGCCGGTAACTGATGTCGGCACGTCGGGAACGCCCGACACGGCTCCGCCGGCGCTTCCTCAAAAGCTACTCAGGCCGAATCCGAGTATCTACGGCGGCGGATATCCTGCTGATGATTATCCGATGGATTTGAGTTTCACGAATCCGAACGACCCGCTGACGACGATCATGTACGCCGTCGATGGCGGGAGTTTCATTCAGTACACCGGGACGCTGACGTTAAATGGCGCTACGAGGGTGGAGGCATTTGTGACCGGTGATTCCTCGAAATGGATCGATAGCGAAAAGACAGTCCTGATCTTTTCGGCGTATGACCCGCCGCCGCCCCGTCTCCTCGCTCCGCCATTGATCAACCTTTCTTCGGCGCGATTTGACGATACCACCTCAGAGATCTCGGTATCGATATCAGACCGGAATACGGCAGGTGAGTCCTCTTTATACTACTCCATTATCGCAATCGATGGCGAGGATGGTGATCATGGCGCTAAGGACACCTGGCTGCCCTATGGAGGTGCTTTTCAAGCGACTGTCGATGATTATCCGGACGGTTTTGAAGTCGCGTCCTACGCGAAGTCTAAAGACACCCGATACTACACGGATAGCGAAACCGCCGCAGCGAGAACAGGCGCGACATTCTATGATACCGCCGTCGTCGGGGACGTTCTTTTTGTTATCGATGCTTCCTCTTCAATGGGTTCGTCATTCGGCTCGGTTTCGAAGTTCGATGCCACGATCGAGGAATTGAAGGCGGCGATCGCCAACTTACCCTCGGGTATCAAATTCAGCGCCGCCTTCTTTGACGAAGGAATTCATTGGACCGATGGCTCATTCAAGCTTCGCCCCTCGAATTCTCTGTTCAAGGCGGCGATGATCCTTGAGGTCGATCAGATCGATTATGATTCGGGCACGAATTATGAAGTGGCTCTCTCGCTGCCTGTAATGTTTGACCCGCTTCCCGATCAGGTGGTGTTGCTCACGGATGGGGAGCCCAGCAGCAACGACTATTTGGATAATCTCGCCACACTGGTGGAGCTCGGAATTCGCGTCGACACCATCGGAATGGATGTTGATAGCGGGGGAAGGGATGTCCTTCAGAATATTGCCGATGTGTCAGGAGGATCGTTTCGTGAGGTCGACGATGACGACGATGACGACGATGACGATGACGATGACGATGACGATGACGATGACGATGACGATGACGATG
>JARGPH010000057.1:0-1176 GCA_029213065.1 Verrucomicrobiales bacterium
GCGGTAAGGTTATGGTTTTCTGTTTGAGGTGAGAATCAGCGATTCCACCGAGAACGTGTCGAAGCCTTTTTTGGATATGGTGGAGCTTGTGTTCCGTTGATGCCGTGTGGAAGCGGCGGAAGATTTCACGGCCGGATCCGGTTGAACCCTGTTGAGTCGGAAGGGTGACCCTGTTAGATTTCGTTTGGAAGCGGTGGATATTCACCAGGCAACAAGTGTCGGTCTGTTAGAGTTTGCTTTGGGTTAAAACTAGAAATTGTTTACTGACGCTGCCGTCTCTGCCGCTAGCCCTTTAGGTCATCAGTCAGAGCCATCTATTTTACGTTGAGATTCGCGATAGCACGCCGGATCTGCTCGCATACAGGACCGATTGCAGCATCGTAGTTTCCGTCCTCCCCAAGGGTATAAGTTAAGGGCGTAATCCCTAGAAGGTCGGTCGGAATTTTCAAGTCCACGCCTCGCGGATACATAAGGAATGTTCTTTTGTGAGTGAGTGCACCGATCGCCATTCCTAACTCTAGTACTACATTATCTCGTGGTGCTTTCTCTGTGAGATCTCGGGAAATGTACTCATCGTCAGGTCCAAATACCATAAGAGCAAAATCTGACGTTCGTACTTCTGTCTCGAGAGCCTCTATAGTGTAGGTTGAAGCTCCAAAAACTCCGTTTTCCCATATCTTCACTGTCACATCATCATGATCCAATCCGAGTTGAACTGCGCGAGCAACATTGAGAGACTCGACAGAAGAGCCGATGAAGAGGTGTGGTCGCGGATTCGGTGGGAGAACTAGTGCGTTTCGTTGTCGCAGTCGTCCTGCCAGCTCTAACGCGAGGCGACGCCATAATTCGGGATAGTTCACAGCGATGGCTGAAAAAGGTGCTGCCGCGATAGTACAAGTGACGACTGTGTCAGTGGCAACCAGCGTGGCGCATCTTGGAGCAGAGGGATCAATTAACGCCATCTCTCCGACATGGTCTCCAGCTTTTCGCTTTGCAACAACCCGCCCATTCACCATTACATCGACTCCTCCTGTAAGGAGCAGATAAATTTCATTGTCTGACGCCCCACTTTCTACAATTGTCGATCCAGGTCCATATTCGGAAACTACACCAGTCTTTGCAATCTCTGCAGCGAGTTCAGTGTCACCATGGACTAGGGACTGATTTTCTAGGGCA
>JARGPH010000057.1:1186-12661 GCA_029213065.1 Verrucomicrobiales bacterium
GGATCCCTTCGTCACCTTGGAAGCGTTCAATCATAATCTTTTTGGATTAAATTTTTGAGAATTGGTTTTAAGAGTACGCGTGATTCGGGCCGAGCGAAAATTAACCAAGGAAAACGGATCCATCGGACTTTTTGACTCTGAGTTTTCGCTTTCGCTCATCTCGTAAGAATTGCTTCTCTGCTTGTTCGTTGTGTGCGTATTGGGGCCATTCATCTTTCCATTTGGGAATGCCAAATTCTTCACTGATTGCGTGGCAGGTCAAAAGATGACGAACATTTCGAAGCAGCCATTCAGTGGCCAACAATCGCTTTGCCTTTTTACCCTGACGTTCTCCGAGCTCTCTAAGCCTAATGCGCCATTGCTCGGGATAGATCCAACAAAGGATGTTCTCATTTGGCACATGCCAATCTAACTCCCGCCTCAGCCAACGTTCGTGGCATCGAACAGTGGGAGGAGAAACGTCCCAATCTTTCTCGAGAACAATTGTAATCATTGCTTCCCAGGAGTTTTGATACCCGTCGTAGTCGAGGCTCAAAATTCCTGAGAGAACAACATCCTCACTACCAGATTCTTCAAATCGAGGTTTTTTGAACGCCGGAAGGAGGGCGATGGCAAATTCCTTTGCAGGGCGCATCTCATCAACTCCTACTCGATTGGCCATACACCTTTGGCTTGGGTATTTGGATGCTCGCGGATGTAGTGGTGCCGATTCCAACTGCGGCGATTGCTCCAACCGCCCGTTTGGCTTCTTCGGCTACAGACACCTTCAGATCAGCGCTGGAGGCCTTTTTGAAGTTACTGTTCGTCTGACCTGATTTGTTTGTAAAATCGTGGAACTTTGACCTGTGTACGTCGTCGAGTCGCTTCAGATCGTCGTGGCGATGAATGGCCATTTCGCCTCCATTCAAGCCGTCAGCTTGTTCACCATCGCGAGCTAGCTTTACGCCCGGTCCCACGGCGATGGGGAACTCTCTGCGTTGACCGTCAAGTCTCGCAACGATCACGTTGCCGTTACTGGAGTTCCCAACATCGCAACCTGCTGCAGCATGGGCCCACTTGACACTACTCCGGTAGTCTTCGCTAAGAGAAACCGAATCATTCCATTCAGAAGCAGCCCTCACAGGCGTAACTGATCGCGCTTGATTATACTCGGATATGGTTTCGCTAGGAAAAATTAGCGTCGAGCAATCGCCGGCCCAAGGGATACGGATTATCGGTTTGTTAAAGCCAGCGGTGAAGGCGTCAGCAGCTTTCATGATCGAATGGAACTCGAATACAAGCTTTTCAACGCTTCCCTCGGACCAAGCGACTTCAACCTTCTTGCTGAAGCCGTCCATGTCTGATTTTAGGCAAAAGCCGTAGGTCTGTAATGGCGCGCTGGAAGCGAAATTTGTGCCTCGATCAAAGCTCCGAGCCTCGAAATCAAACGATGGTGCAGGGGGGAGCTCAGAATCGAACGCGCTCGCTACTTTCTCAAAATAATGAATATTTTCGCCCAATGTATTGGAGGACTCATTCGTCAGGTCAAATTCTGTCCAGCTTGACCTTCCGGCGGCTCCACTTACTTGGTGCGTTGGAATCGCAACATGACCGTTTGGAACAGATGGTGTTCCGAGTAGCTTTTTGGCAGGGCGATTAGCCGCGATGCCCAAGGACACTTCAGAGATGACACCGAATGCTTCATCGCGGACGATTACAGCGGGACCGTGGTATGAAGCCATTGAGAAGGCTCGGAAGTTATTGCCTGCTTTTGGCCTTACGCGTCTGTTAACTCCCTCGTCGAAGGCTTTGCAGAAGGCTATTACATCCCTGTGGTTTGCTTGCGCGGACGGGAGAACTACGTGGATAAGATTTCCCTGCATCTCGATTAGCTGGGCTCCAGTGTTGAGCGCTGCTTTTTCTGCGGACTTGCAATAGAGATCATAAACCTCAAGAAGCTGAATGGCTCTCCTGCTATCTTGCGGTTGTTCAAGCTCATTGTTGAGCCTGAGAAGCCCATAAATGTGCTGTGCCTGAATTGGGATAAATGGCGGTAATTTGTCGGACGCGTTTGCGAATTTTGTGATCCGTGACTCATTGAAGAAGTCATCGATTTCTGACTGGTCTGGTTGTGTATACATTTGTGCGGATTTCGGTTTGACATACCGCAGAAATTCCCGACAGTCCGCCGGGCAGCGGTTAATATTGAACGGACCTTAAATTTGCGCATAATTTGTGCCAATCTGCTTACATATATCATAAGTCGCTGATTTCAAGGGGCTTATAAGACTCACGAAGTGCCATCATTTTTGAGAGATCGCTCAAAAATGAGACAAAGTGACGCAAATGTAGACATTTTGTCGGGTCAAACTGGCACAATTACTTAAGTTTCCTGAACTCGTCCAAGCGGAGCCAGGTATTGCCAAGGAAATCCTTAGGAGGCGGAGGAGAAACTGGGCGACGAGCAAGATCGATTCACGGCTGCACAATCAATTTCTCCCCATCGGGAGCAGCAGGAAGAGTCGGCACCCCTTCAAGATACCCAAGCTCCTTCAGAAACCGGTCGGCGGCGGTGAGGGTGATCTCCGCCAAGGGTTGGAAGTAAAGACCAATTCAGGGATCAAATCGGTAGCATGGAATTTTTTAACGTCGGGAGGAAAGTGCTTCGCGGTGGAGGGGAAATGCGGGCCGGATTTTCCCAACCGCTTCGTTCTCGCTTCATTACGATGCCCGCATCGCGCCTCAGCGACGCCTCGCCTTTGGAGAAATCCGACTCCGCCATACTGCCGATTTGATCCCCAAAGTGGTCTAAAAAAGGCGTGGCCCTCGCCTTCGGCCATCTGAAAGTCCACCTTGCGGTTTCCCATGGGCTTGAGTCTTTCGCAGGCCGGGTTCCATCCCTGAAGAGATTGCTGAAAAACTCCATCACGCCGAGAACTGATGGTTTTCCCGCATGGGAATCACGGCTTCGCCCATCGAATTTTGATCGTTCCCTTCGGGCGGCAGCCCTTTTGCTGGCTTCCTCCTTCGCCAAGGCTACGGAGGACAGGCTGTAGGGCCTCAAGTCAGGTAGCCTTGCTACGTTGCTCTCGCTCCGCTCGCCCCTTCGGGCTCGACAGCAGCAAGATACGCTCACTCTGTCCAAATCTTCAGTTCCCTGAAGCTTGGTGTAGGGGGCATTTGATTGACCATCTGAGCGGAGTTGTGAACCTACCCGGGATAACGTGTTTCGGTCTGCGGTGACCTGGTGAAAAAAAATTCCAAAAAAGACGTCAGATTCATCGGGATGCTGCATATGCTCAGTGAAAGCATGCCATCCAGCGATCCCGATACTTCCCGTCAGATTCAGTTCACGCGCCATTTCTCAGAGGCGGAAAACGCGATGAAGGCATTCGCGTTCTCGCTCGTCCCGAATCGGGCGGATGCCGATGACATCATCCAGGAGACCTTGAAATCACTGTGGGAACACTTTGGTGACTATGATCCTCAGCGTCCGTTTCTCCCCTGGGCCAACCGCTTTGTTTATCGGCAGGTTCAGATGCATCGCCGCTCCCAGACCACTCGGGGTAAGTATTTCTTCAATGACGAAACCATCGAACAGCTTGCCAGTGATTCCGATGATTCTTTCGAACAAAGCCAGGCGATGGAGAAGGCTTTGCAGCGTTGCCTCGAAACCATCAGTCCTCGACAGAGGGAGCTGATCGAACAGCGCTACACTTCAAAAGGCACGCTTCAGGAACTCGCCCACCAACTCGGTAAGGAGCCTGACGCCCTCTACAAAATGCTTCAGCGCGTTCGCGAAGCGTTACACAAGTGCATCAGCAAACGCATGATCAGGGAAGGATACAGCCTATGAGTCCCGACAAGGAAAAACGCCTGCTCGAATTGGCGGGGCAGCTCTGTGACGAAACGCTATCCGGGGATGGCTTCGCTGAACTGGAGGCAATGCTCAACAGCGACCTGCAGGCACGCGCTCTTTATCGTTCCTTCACTGGAATGCATCGACAGCTTGAGGATGGAGCGCTTCAACCGGAGGCGGGAGCCCCTTTCACTACGATTCCGTTTCGTCAGAAACCCCTGCTTGGCTGGCTGGTGGCCTCTGCAGCGGCCATGATTGCTTTGCTCGCCGTTTTCTCCGGTCCCGGCGGGACTCCGACACCCAATCCACCGACGGCTGTGCTGACTCGCGCCATCGATGTTGAGTGGGAACATCATTCCCGTTTCCAGGCCAAGGTGGGCGAGCCGATCACAGAGCAGTGGTTGAGAATTGCTTCCGGTCTTGCGGAAATCGAATTTTCCAGCGGTGCGGTAGTCTCTATCGAAGGGCCCGCCCGGCTGCGCATCGACAATCCTCTTTATTGTTTCTACAGGTCCGGGAAACTCACGGCTAATTGCCCGGAATCGGCTCACGGTTTTACGATTCGTTTTCCCGGCGGGAAGGTGATCGATCTGGGCACAGAGTTTGCGATGGACTCAGCTCCCGATGGTAAGACCAATGTTCATGTCATGACAGGTGAAGTCATTGTTGCCCTGACCGACGAGTCCGAGACTGTCATCAGTGAACAAAATCTGCTCGAGAACTCCGCCGTCGAAATCGACCCTGCTAACAGTCGAATTGAGACGATCGACTTCGATGCGGAACCTTTCGCCTCGATGCAGCGAGCCAGCTTGATTCAGTCCGCTCCGATCAAGCTGCAGTTCGACATTGGGCACCGGGCTGGTGTCTACACAGGAACAAACTCACCAGGTCATGCTGCAAGTGACTTCTACGCTCATGAAAATGTGTGGACTCAGATTGTCGGGGATCAGGCGGGGACGTTTGTGATGGCTGACGGCAACATCTGCCCGTTTCCGCTCAAGGTTGACTACGGTCATGGGGATGGCGAGATCGACTGGGATGCGAAACCGGTCGATCCATGGGGCAGAGTTTATTCAAAAGCACGTGGCGTTTTCGATTCGGCGCTTTGTCAGGATCATCTGCCATGGGATTTTGATCTCGGTTTGCGGGTCTCGGGTTTGCCGGCCGGGACCTATCGTGTTTACGCGCTTTGTCGGTCGGTTAGGCGAGTGGGAGCTTCCTACGATGTGAGTTTCGGTGCAAACCTCGATCAGCAACTTCCGGAGCCTACTGTCATTCCTCCGCTGGATGATTCCATCGAGCCGAGTTGGGACCCCGGCCTGACTTACGCAGTCGGCGATGTCGTGGTTAGTGGTCCCGAAGACTGGGCCACGTTCATCACGCGGTATTCACGTGAGCGTTCGCTTCAGTCGACATCGGGTCATGGTCGATCTGTCTTGCTTGGTCTTCAGATTGTAGAAATTCGTCCATCCAACTAACTCTTTTTTACCCCCCTAACATGAATACAAGTTCCAATACTCACCTGAATCGACGTCACTTTCTTCGAGGAGCTGGAGTCACGATGGCGTTGCCGTTTCTCGAATCCATGGTTCCAAGTCGAGTTCTTGCGTCTGCCTCGGGGACACCCCCGAAACGCTTTTTCGCCACGGCGGTGAACTTCGGGATGAACCCGACCGCTTTCCACCCGACGACCACGGGAGCAGACTACGAAATGCCGGAGGTGCTCCGCGTGATCGAGAAGCATCGCGAGGACATCACGGTCTTTTCGAATCTGGATCATGGGCACAAAGGAGGGCACAAAGCTCAGCACACCTACCTGAGCGGCGTAAAACTCGAACACGCCGCGGGCTACCGGGACGGAAATATCTCGCTGGATCAGCGTTTTGCCGAACACTGCACAGGGCAAACGCGGTTTGCTTCTCTGACCTTGGGAGATTCCGGGCGAACCGGAACCGGCTGGACGCGAGCAGGAGTGGCCGTCCCCCATATCAAAAGTCCACAGGAAGCCTTTCAAAAACTGTTCGTCGAAGACGATCCCGCCTCTGTGGCCAAATCAAGAGAGCTTCGCGCTCGAGGAAAGAGCATTCTCGACGCAGTTGCAGACGCCGGACAGGCGATGCAACGCAAACTGAATCAGGACGATCGCGAGCGGCTTGACGAGTATTTCACCTCCGTTCGGGAAACCGAAGTTGAATTGCAGCGGCTCGATAAGTGGGCGCAGGAGCCCAAGCCCGAGGCTCCTGTCAGTATTCCCAAGTCTCAGCCGGAAAAAGCGGCCGCGGCGGTAAAGCTCTGGTATGATGTTGCCTTGCTCGCTCTGACGACGGATTCCACTCGTGTCGTCACTCTTGCACCGACCTTTGAGGTCAGCACTGTGGAAGGAGTCAACCGCGGCCACCACAGTCTTTCCCACCACGGGCTGGACGAGGCCACCCTCGCCGAGCTCCGTGTGCTCGAACGCTTCACTTTGTCCCAGTTCGGATACTTCATGGATCGACTCAGGGATACCAAACAGGTTGATGGCACCTCGCTTCTCGATTCCACGATTACCTTGTTCGGCTCCGGGATGGGATGCGGCAGTCGCCATACCAATGACAACCTTCCCCTGATCCTCGCCGGCGGTGGCTTAAAGCATGGCACACACATCGATGTGGATCAGAAAGAGCCTTTGAACAATCTCTACCTGCAACTCCTACAATCCTACGGCGTCGAGGAAGACTACTTCAACGGCAGCACCCAAACACTCACCGCCTTTGGCCAAGCGTAATGAGGTTCAACGTTTATACCACTGTCGGTTTGCTGCTCGCATTCATGGGCACGTCACACGCTGCCGCGCCGGAAGGATTCCGCGCCTTCAGCGAGAAACATTGCGTGAGCTGCCATGGCCCTGAGAAGCAAAAAGGAAAACTTCGTCTCGACACCCTTGCCTGGGAGCCGTCCAATCCGGAGAACATCGAAATCTGGTATGAGATTGCTGATCTCCTCGAATTTGATGAGATGCCACCTGAAGATGAGCCTCAGCCCACCGATGCGGAAAAGGCCGGGATTCTCACCGCCCTTCATCACTCACTGGAAGCAGGCGAGGACGATGCCACCCGGGAATCCGTCTCTCTCCGACGCCTTAACCGTCTTCAATATCGCAACACGCTTCGTGACCTGCTGAATATCGACGTTACCGACGATCCCACTTCAGGATTCCCCAGTGACGGGCTGACCCATGGTTTTGACACGGTCAGTAAGTCACTCGTCACTTCGAATTTCGTGATGCAGAGCTACCTAAAGGCAGCGGACTTGGCCGTCAGTCGTGCCAGCTACTTTGAAGAATCACCACCGCTCGCTCGGACCTACCAGCTGGAACCCTTTCGAGGAGTTATTCTTCACCCTGATCAAAACTACTTCGACCTCGCCACTACCGATTACTCCATTGTGGATTTCCCAAAGAAGTTCGAGATCGCTCCTCAAGGAGAGCGATTCAGGTTTGCGATTGAGGTCGAAGGATTACCCGATGACGAGGATGGCAGAGAGCTGTTCCAAAAACTCGGATACAACCGAAACGATGAGATCGTCCTTGGGATCTATTTGCACCAGGCAGACAGCGGACTCGTTGAACGCGCGATCATCGAGTCTTATTCTCTCACGGTCCTGCCGGCCGGCAAGCGGCACATCATCGAGGAGGAAATCCATATCCCGCATGGATGGCAACTGCTGGTGCGCTACGAAACGGGTCCCGTAGGTTTCCGGCCGTGGAGATCAGGAGATACCTTTCCCGAAGTCGACATTGAAATTGCCAAACCAGATGTGATCAGAGGCCGCGACCGGGCCGCAGCAGGTCTTCGTGGCATCAAAGACAAAGTCATTCCCCGAATTCGTGTTCACTCCGCTACCCTGGAAGGCCCCCTTAATTCAGAGTGGCCTCCTGAATCCCATCAGCGTCTCTACGGAAGTGAACAGAGCAACGAGAAAATTATTCGCGACTTTGCCGAGCGAGCCTTTCGCCGCCCTGTCGGTGAAGAAGAGCTCGCTCCGTTTATCGCCTTGGCAGGGGCCGGTCCTGAAAGCCTCCAGAGCGGAATACGCGCCGTACTCTGCGCGCCACAGTTCACCTACTTTTATGAGAACGAAGGGCGGCTCGACGACTACGCCATCGCTTCCCGACTTGCTTACTTTCTTTGGAACAGCATGCCGGATGAAGAGCTTCTCACCCTTGCCCGGCAACAACAATTGAGAACACCGTCTGTTCTGGAATTGCAGGTCGAGCGACTCCTCGAAGATCCTCGCTCTGAATCGTTCCGAAACACCTTTGTCTATCAATGGCTCCACTTGAAGAACGCCTTCGAGATGCCGCCTGCGAGAAGCTCATTTCCTTCCTACTATACATGGGAAGTTCAGGATGGCATGATCGAGGAAACCGTTGCCTTTTTCAGTCACCTGCTTGATCAGAACCTGCCTCTCTCCCACCTGATCAGCTCCGACTACCTGGTCACCAACACCACGATGGCCAAATTCTACGGCATCGACGGTGTTCACCACTTCGACTATCAACCCGTTTCCCTGCCCGGCTCCCGGCAATATCGCAGTGGCCTCCTGGGGCAGGCCTCGGTTCTGACCGCATCGGCCAATGGAGTGGAGACCTCTCCCGTGGTGCGCGGCATCTGGGTATTGGAGAATCTGCTTGGCACGCCGCCGGCGGCTCCCCCGGATGACATCGGAGTGCCCGAGCCCGACGTCCGGGGAGCCAGGACCGTTCGCGAGCTTCTCGCCAAACACCGTGACATCGAGAGCTGCAACGACTGTCACCGATCGATCGATCCCATCGGCTTCGCCCTGGAAAATTTTGATCCAGTCGGCTTGTGGCGAGAACATTATCCGGCCCTCGATCCAGAAACCGACAAAGTCATTCAGGGCAGAGAGATCGATGCGGCTGGAACCTATGCCGGTGAAGAGTTCTCGAACATCAGTGGCTTGAAGGAAATCCTTCTTCAGAAGGAGAAATTGATCACTCGAAACCTGATCGACAAGCTCCTCCTCAGCGGCACAGGAAGAGAGATGGGCGTGGCAGATCGCCCTGCCATTGACACTATCGTTGAACAGTTGGATTCCACCAACGGGGGAATGCGAGATCTCCTCAAGGCCGTCATTCAAAGCGAAATTTTCCTTACGAAATAGTCCCAATTGCAATGAAGAAATTCTATCCATTGAGCGCACTGCTCGCCGTGTTCCTCGGGCAAGCTGTCCATGCTGAGGACCTGAAGCTGGCAGACATTTTCACCGACCATGCCGTGCTTCAACGTGGCATTGCGGTTCCCATTTGGGGCTGGACTGAGCCCGGTAGTAAAGTTGCCGTCAACTTTGCCGGGCAACAACACACCGCTACGTCCGATGCCTCGGGAAAGTGGCAGGTAAAACTCGATCCCATGGATGCCTCGGCGACAGGGAGCGAGCTCACGGTGAGTTCGGATGGCAGTTCGGTAGCCATCTCGGATGTCCTTGTCGGAGAAGTCTGGCATGCCAGCGGGCAGTCCAATATGGCCGGACAAGCCTCATCGAGAGCCAACCGGGATCACCCGCGCGGACAAGCAGCCCTTGAGGCGGTTCAGAATCCCTCGATCCGCTTCTGCAATCTCATCATGCATCCCAGCGGCGTGCCTCAGGAGGATCTCCCGGCCGAGTTGCGCCAGAATGACCGAAGAGGTGAGTTCCAGGCCTGGACTCCGGCCTCAGCGGAAACCTACAGTCAGTGCTCGGCCATTGCCCTGTTCTTTGCGAAAGAACTCCAGAGCAGGCTGAACGTCCCGGTCGGTATCATCGCCACTCCCAAAGGGGGCGCCATGATTGAAATGTTTGTCCCTGTGGAGACCTACAAAAAACTCCCGAGTTTCCATGACGGTCGCTTGGGGCGCATTGAAGGGCAGAACAAACTCGACAACTTCGAAGTCACCTCCATCTACAACAGTCGTTTTCATCCCATCGTTGGCTATGGAATCGCCGGTATGATCTGGTATCAGGGCGAGAGTAACACCCGCTCCGACGCGAACGACTATGCGGAAAAGCTATCGCTCATGGTCGGGGATCTCAGAGAGCTCTGGGGGCAGGGCGACTTTCCCTTCTACTACGTGCAACTATGCGCTCACGGAGCCGACGAGAAATACAACGACCTTGGCTGGCCCATCGTGCAGGATCAAATGCGTCTTGCGCTGGAAAAAATCCCCAACGCCGGGATGGCCATCACCAATGACATCAACGGCCATCACCCGACCAACAAACTCGATGGAGGCGAACGCCTCGCGGCATGGGCCTTGGCCAACACCTACAAGCAGGACATACCGCACTGCGGTCCGCTTTATGCCGGTCACACCGTGAACGGCAACCAAGTCACCGTCACATTCAATCACAGCGACAGCGGTCTGATGCTTTGCGACAAAGAAGGGCTGAGCCTGCCTGTCGAGCGCCCCAATGAGACATCGAAGATGTTTGAACTCGCGGGCGAAGATGAGACCTGGCACCCGGCAGAAGCCAAACTGGTCGGCGGCACCGTTGAGCTGTCGTCTGCCGCCGTCCCCAATCCAAAGCACGTGCGCTATGCCTTCAGAGAATCGCTGAGCGGTCCGCGAGTTTACAATCGAGACGGGTTCCCCATGTCCACCTTTACTTCTCAGCTTCTCGAAAGTGACCTCGCAGCGCAAACCCATTACCTGAAGCACATCCATCGGAAGCGGTTGGAAGAGAAACGAGGGGGGAACACTGACCCAAACAAATGATCGTCAACCTTTTCAGAGCCACTATCACCAACCAAACCGTTCTCACCAAATGATCCGCACCCTCACCTTTCTACTCACAATTTTCATCACAATTTCTGTTTCGGGTAACGAGAAGCCCGATACTCAGTTCCTCATTCCCGGAGAGCTTATCTTCGCCGAAGAATTTACCGAAACCTCCACCTTCGAGAAACCGACCTGGTATCTCCGAAGGTCCAGCTGGGAGGTGAAGGATGGTGTGCTGCGAGGCGTCAACGAAGGCGGGAACGGCCCATTCATTCGGCTGCAATCCAAAGAAAACGACGGCCCTTTGCCTGAAGACTACATCATGACCTTTTCCTTTAAGATCGAGGAAAATCCAGATGAGAAAAAGTCCAACAAGCATCACGAAACCCGCAGTTCCGGACAACGTTTCAGCGTTGGCCACTACGCCGCCAAAATCCAGTGGCGCCCGGACATTGGGATGGACCTCAACATTGGTCATGGTGACGCCCTTGAAGACGACAGTTTTTATGTCGAGAAAGGAAAGTGGTATCACATCACCATGGAGATTCGCGGTGACGAAATCGTCGCCTCCTTCAAAGATGGACCGACCTATTACCTTCAGCACGATCACTTCCGCGAGAAGCCTCAAGGCTGGGAATTTTTCACTCACATTTCAGAAGTCGCCTTCCTCGACAACATGCAAGTATGGTCTTTAGCGGACGGTGAGCACCCGGAGTGGAAGGAGACTCGTTCCAGCGTTTTGAAGCTGAAGAACCGCTCGTTCCTCAGCTCGGAGAATCCGGATTTCCAGATCACCAAGGAAAAGACGAACTGAATCAAACTGACAGGAATTCGCTTTTTCAAGGAGATCTGATCGGTGCGTCGGTCCCGCCGGGT
>JARGPH010000058.1 GCA_029213065.1 Verrucomicrobiales bacterium
GGCTCGGGGCTCGGGGCTCGGGGCTCGGGGCTCGGGGCTCGGGGCTCGGGGCTCGGGGCTCGAGGCAAAATCCGGGCGCGGGTGACCGCTCGCTTTAGCCGGAATCCTACCCAGGGTTCCCTAATCAACAAAGCCATCGTCCGGAACGGACGGTTCACTACTCCCAGAGGTACTGCGGGTCATACTCGACCTCATGACGCTGGAGAAACTGCACGTATTCATCCTCGAACGAGAATTTCTGATGATGCTCCCGTTGCATCGAGATGTAGTCGCTCAAGGCCGGAACCGACGACTTGGAAACGGAAAAAGCGGCATAGCCTTCCTGCCATTCAAACTTACCAGTCGGCAAAATATCAGAATGATTAATCTCCTCTGACGATCCCCCCTTGAGTCGTTCCATCGCTTCGGAAATCGACATCGTCTTCGGCACTCGAACGAGCGCGTGAACATGATTTTCAATACCACCAACCTTTAAGGCGTGCATTTCGTTCCTACTTGCAGTTCCGGCGATGATTTTCCAGACGGATTCCTCGATCGACGAATCGATGATGGCCTCCCGATTCTTAGTGCTCCAAATGCAATGATAGAGTAATTCGGTCAGGGTCGCGGCCATGGGCTAATTGAAGATAGATCAGGTAATAAACCGTCCGTTCCGGACGACGATCAAAACACTACCAAAACGGGGATTAAAATCCCCGCCTAAAATGAAAGGTCACCTCGCGACCACAGTAGAAGCGCTCTACGTTCACCAGCGCAGCTGATCACAGCAAGAGACCTTTTACTTTTTACGTTTCACTTTTTACGCCGCACCGCGGCACTAAGGCATCACCCCTCTTCATCCAGAACCTCGCGTCCATAGAACTTCACGAGTCGCTTGATCTTGGGTCGGTTCTTTGATTCACGCCACTGATTGGTGTCGCGGAGGCTGTAGACGCAGCCGCAGTATTCCTGCTGGTAAAATTCCTCGCGCTTGGAGATCTCGATCATGCGCTGGCTGCCGCCCTCTTTTCGCCAGTTAAAGGTCCAGTATTCCATCCCCGGGTGACGCGCCGCCGCCCGCTCTCCGCAGCCGTTGATCTGCTGCATATTTTTCCAGCGGGAAATTCCGAGGGTGCTGGAAATCAAACTGAAACCATTCTCCGCCGCGTAATCAGCGGTCACTTCAAAACGCATATCGAAACAGGCCGTGCAACGAATTCCCCGCTCCGGCTCGTCTTCCATACCCTTGGTCCGATCAAACCAGTCACGGGCGTTGTAATCCCAGTCGATAAACTCCATCCCGAGCTTTTCAGCGTAGCGAATATTCTCCTCTTTTCGGATATTGTATTCATCGCGCGGATGAATATTAGGATTGTAGAAGAAAATCGTCGTCTCGATATCCGAGGCAGCGAGCGCGTCCATCACTTCAGCCGCACAGGGCGCGCAGCACGAATGCATGAGCACTTTGTCAGCTCCGTTCGGCATCTCAAGAACAGGGCGTTCGTAATTGTCCGCGGAAAAACGCGACATATCATTATCCTGCTTTCCATCCCCGTTGTTTGATCGTCTTCCCATGATTTCGTTCGGTTCAATCTCGTGGATACAGTAAAAAGGACTGACGTCGTTTCAAGAACTCACTGAACTCCGGTTCCCATGATTTACGAATCGCTTTGAGGCTTTTCCCTTTCATGACCGCGTTCAGGGTCTTCTCATGACGCAGGAGAACATTGCCTTTGTCCTCGAGAGTGATTGTCCCCTCGTGATGGCTGTAAAGCTCTCTCATCAGCGCAATACCCAGTTCAACGGGCCGCATTGCATCGCGGTCAGTTACCACGAAGCGCACTCCGGCGCAGTCCTCTCCGTCGTAGACACTGGTGTCCGGTGTGAAACGGGTCGGGAGAAATCCCAGCCCCGCAAGACCTGCCCCCTGCAATTCACCGGCAAGCCGCCCATCATGAATCCACGGAGCGCCGATATGCTCAAACGGGCTGCGTGTCCCCCGCCCCACCGAAACGTTGGTAAACTCGATCAGCCCCACACCGGGATAGAGCATCGCCGCCGTCAAACTGCGAATATTCGGAGAAGGATTCACCCAGGGCAAGCCGGTCTCGTCAAAGCGCTGTGCAGGATTCCAACCACTCACTTTGATCACGGTCAGGTCGACATTCACGTTCCGCTCCGCATTGAACATCTGGGCGAGTTCGCCACTTGTCATTCCGTGCTGCACCGGCGTGGTGTGAAAAGCGACAAAGTCATTTCCCTCGCCCGCGCGAATCGGGCCATCGACGATGACACCCCCGATTGGATTGACGCGATCGAGAACGATGAACTTAATCCCCGCATCAGCAGCCGCCTCCATCGCCAATCCCATTGTCGAAATGTAAGTGTAAAAGCGACAACCGATGTCCTGAATATCGAAAACGAGCGCATCGAGCCCGGCGAGCTGACTGGCACTGGGTTTCTTGTTTTTACTCTTGTAGAGACTGTAGATTGGAAGACCGGTCGCCGCATCGACGTCGTCTTCAACCGAGTCCATTTCGAGAACCCCGCGAATCCCGTGCTCAGGGGAGAAAAGCGTTTTCAACTCCACGTCCGGAGCGTGTGCCAGGAGATCGATCGTGGATCGGCGGGTTCGGCTGATTCCGGTCTGATTCGTGATCAGCCCGACTTTCATCCCCTTCAGCGCGGCAAACCCCGATTGCTCGAGAACATCAATACCATTGAGAACCACGCCCGGATCTCCCGCTGCCGCATACCCGGACGAGCCATTCGCATTCTGAGTCGATGACTGAGGAGCAGGAACCTCATCCGTGTAACCGACGGCCTCTGCCGCAAGCGTTCCCACACGAATGCGCAAAGGCTTGATCGCCCCGTCCTCGGTGGGATGATTTCGATTCGCCAGCAGAATCACAAAAGTATCCGAAACCGGGTCGACCCAGATCGAAGTCCCCGTCCAGCCGGTGTGCCCGAATCCACTGAGAGGAAACTTCTCCCCCCGCTGGTAGGAAAACGGCGAAACAAGATCCCAGCCGAGCCCGCGCTGGTGCTTGAGTGCGGGGGAAAGTTGATTCGAAGTTGCCTCCCGCACGGTGTGCTCCGTCAAAATGGGAACCCCGTCGTAGTTTCCTTTGTTAATGAGAAAGCGCGTGAAGGTCGCAACATCTTTGGCGGTCGAGAAAACACCGGCATGACCTGCGATGCCCTCCATGCGCCGTGCCGTTGGGTCGTGCACCTGCCCCCGAATCAATCCGTAATTCGGAATATCCGTCGTCGGGGCAATGCGGTGATGGCGAAACGCAGCCGGCAGATAAGTCGTCTCCGTCATACCAAGGGGACCATAGAAATGATCCTCCACAAAACTGTCGATACGCTGCCCCGAGACGCGCCGAACGATCTCCCCGAGGAGTATAAAATTCACATCGCTGTAGCGAAAGCGTGTGCCGGGGCGCTCAATCAATCCAATCATCGCAGCGCGCTTTGCCCCCTCGTCATGCCCCCAGAAATCCCGCTCACTGAGATAAATCCCCGGCGGAAGACCGCTTTGATGCGTCAAAAGGTGGCGCACCGTGATTTTTCCCCGGTCCTCTTTCGTCACCAGTTCATCTTTGGGCTCGTCGCGGATTCCCCCCTCAAGAAACTCAGGGATGTAGGTGGAAACAGGCGCATCAAGATTCAGCTTTCCACGCTCCGCCAGATAGAGAATTGAGGGAGTCGTCGCGAGCACTTTTGTGAGACTCGCGACATCGAAAATCGTATCCTTCGTCATCACCTCACTGCCCGGCGAGGTCACCCGCATCCCATAGGCACGGTGATACACTTCACCCTGCGATTCGATCCAGAGGACCGCGCCGGGGATCTTACCTTCTCCGATAGCGGCGAGAATTTCCTGATCAATAGCATCGAGTGCATCCTTTTTCATTTCAGCCAATGCGCCGCCATTGAAGGGTGAAAACAAAAAAACCACCGCGAGGAGGCAATATTTCAGTGTGCTCTTCAAAAGATAATCAAACAGGGTTTTATCGAGGACCTAACAGGGTCAAGCCAGTAACCTGACCCTGTTGAGTCTCGCGCATTTTAGCAAGGGAATCAATCCACGTAACACAGCTATTCACATCCCCCCTTTCAGTTGACCGCTCTCCTTTGCGGAAATACATTCGGCGACCATGCTTCTGGTCATCGATAACTACGACTCCTTCACTTACAATCTCGTCCAATACTTCGGCGAGCTCGGTGCCGAAATGGAGATTTATCGGAACGATCAGATCACGATCGAGGAAATCAGGGAGAAAAATCCTGATAAGATCTGTATTTCCCCCGGCCCGGCGACCCCGAAAGAAGCGGGAATCAGCTGTGATGTCATTCGCGAATTCGGTGAGACGATCCCCATTTTCGGCGTCTGCCTCGGGCATCAGTGCATTGGCGAAGTCTTCGGCGGCGACGTCGTTCGCGCTGACCGGCTCATGCACGGTAAGACTTCACCGGTTGAACATCACAAGGACGGACTCTTCAAGGATATCGATTCCCCTTTCGAGGCGACCCGCTATCACTCGCTGATCGTGAAACGGGACACCTTCCCCGACTGCCTTGAGATCACCGCTGAAACGGCGGAACACGAAATCATGGGACTTCGTCACAAGAAGTTCCCCATTTACGGCGTTCAGTTCCACCCCGAGTCGATTTTGACGGCCTCAGGGAAGAAGCTTCTGAAAAATTTCCTCGATATGTAATCTGCCCGGCTTACTCGCCGAGCCGGTTCTCATACCAGACGACGTTGGAGCTGCCGCGTCCCGCGTTGAGCAGATCCCCGTCCCCGTCGCCATCCATGTCAACGGTGCGAAGATCATAGGATTCCTGATCTTCGTCGAGAGTGTGAGGGGTGAAATTGCCCTTCCCGTCATTCTCATACCACATCATTTTCTTGCTCTCGTAGCCGCAGGAAGCGCCGTCGAGATCGCCATCACCGTCGTGATCCCACAGCGTGAGACTGTGCGGACTTTTCAAATCGGGATCGATTTCGTGGATCTTCCAGTCGGGCCCTTCAAACCAGATCACGCCGGCGCTGTGCCCCCGTGAGGCGAGAAAGTCAGGCTTTCCGTCCCCGTTCAAATCCCCGGGGAGGATGTTCGTCGCGGCAAGCTGGTCGGTCGCGATGATGGTTTTCTCCCACGGACCTTTGACCGCCTTTTTACCGGGATTCTTCCAATAGGCAAACCAGTTCCCGTCTTCGAAGGGCGCGCCTTTCGCCCCGGCTGCAATTTCACCGAAACCGTCGCCATCAATATCGCCGAAACCGAAATAGTGACTGCCACCGCGGGCCGTCTTATCCGCGAAAACGTTTCGCTCCCATTGCTTCGCGTTTCGCGGATTCTTGGGAACACTGAACCAGGCAATGGAATCACCGAGGACGCCGTCGGGCCCGAAATTATTGATAATGACATCGAGCTTCCCGTCGTTGTCGACGTCCGCTTTTAAAATGCAGTGAATCCCCGTGATATCAGGATCGACCTGCCGCTCCGCCCAGGCGCCACTCCCGTCACCCGGATTCTCGAGCCAGAAGGGATGTTCCGAAGCCAGCGCCCCGATCCAGTCGGGATCACCGTCCCCGTCGACATCGAAAGTCTCGCTGTGAATGCACGTTGCGTTCATTTTCGGAAAACGCTTCAGGACAATTTCCTCCCACTCCGGAGCGACAAAGAGAGACACTTTCCCGGAATAACTCGCAATCACGTCGACTTTCCCATCACCGGTATAATCGGCAGCCGTCGCGGTATTGCATCGACCGGCCTCCGTCACGGTGTGCTTGACCCAATCGGCGCCATGCAGCGTGGAAATGAGCGTTAACGAGAGAGCGGCGGGTGTCAGAAAATTCATGCGTTGGGAAGATTTGCACAATTCCCGTGCTCTGTGAAGCGAAGCCTTCGTCGTCATCAGGCAATCTTTTTCCCTGCGATTTCGGAGGAAGAGTCGTAACCTTTCCAAATTCCCGTTCCCTCATGAAAAAACCTGTCATCACCGCTCTCGCGCTCATTGCTGCAATCGCCCCCGCGGAAACCAACGCTGAGCAATCCGCGGTCTGGAGCATTTCCGATGAAGACTCGACCGTCTACCTCGCCGGTTCGATTCACATCCTGCGCGAGGCGGACCTGCCGATTCCGAAGATCTTCAAAGAAGTCTACGATGAGTCCGAGGAGATTGTTTTCGAAATCGACATGGCGACGATGAACCATCCCGGCACGGCGATGAAAGTGCAGAAGATCGGCACCCTCCCCAAAGGCGTCACTCTCGCGGACAAGCTGAAACCGGAGACTGTTAAGAAATTTAAAAGCTATCTCGAGAAACGATCGATTCCCTACGAGGCGTTTCAGAAATTCACCCCGGGCATGGCCTATCTCTCGATGGCTTCACTGGAGTCATTGCGAATGGGAGCGAGACCGGATCTGGGACTCGAGACCCAGTATTTCAATTTCGCGTCCGAAGATAAGAAGCCCAGCAGGGGCCTCGAAACCGTTGAATTCCAGATGTCGCGATTCAATGAATTCACCGACGAAGAGATGGACGAAGCCTTGAGCAAAACACTCGATGAAATTGAGGCAATGGCAGAGTCGCTCGACGAACTGATTGCGACCTGGAAGTCCGGCGACATGAAAGAGCTCGAGGAACTCATCATGGAGCAGATGGCCCCGACCCCGCGCATCAAGGAGATTCTTCTCGATCAGCGCAACCTGAACTGGATCCCTGAAATTGAAAAGAGCCTCGCTGAAAAACACGACGTCATGTTTCTCGTGGGCGCGGCTCATCTCGTCGGAGAGGGAAGCGTCATCGATCTCTTGCGAAAAAAAGGCCTTACGGTTACCAATTTAGAAAATGACTGACTCAACCAATCCAGAAACCCTGATCGTTTACATTAAACCCGGTTGCCCCTGGTGCGTCGATGCAGAGGCCTGGCTCAAGCGGGAAGGCTTCTCCTACGAAGCCGTCGACGTCATCGCGAATCGTGATGAATTTGATAAGATGCGCAAACTCTCCGGCCAGAGCTGCGCGCCGACCCTGACATTCGGCGAACTCATGCTCGCCGACTTTGACACCGGCGAGATGGAGGCGTTTTTCAACGAGCACGGAATCACTCCGGATTGAGGAGCGCCTCAGCGATCAGTATCCCTCTTCCTGCATCTTTTCGATGAGGGCCCCTAGGTGCTCGATGTAACCATGGACATCGACACTCATGTCTTCGGGCTCTCCCTTCACTGAGTAAAGCCACCCGTCGACGTAGGGTGAGCTCTTCACGATGCAGGCATCGACCTCGAGAATGGGATTGCCTTCGACGAAGTCCCCTTCCATGACACAAAGGAGATCGCTCGCGGCCTTGAACCCCTCGACGTAACCGATCGACTGACCGGAGGAAACGGTGTCCCCTTTTTCCACCTCGTAGCGAGCTTCGACCAGCTCCCCGAGCATACGCGTCGCGAACTTGGTGAACCCGACACGCCAGATCCCGGAATCCTCCTCATCCTGAACCATCCAGTAATGACTGAGCGAGTAACGGAAGTTCACCGGGAGTCGTGCCGAAAAACGGGCGTGCTTGTATCGTGCGTATTCCATCGTCTAACAATCAACTATCCAATCAACTTGGCTCTTAAAAATTCAGCAATCATGCGTGGTTTCGAAAGACGGTATCGCTTCTCAAAAACCTCAAATCCGCCCGCTTCCATCTTTTCGAGAATGCCGGAATAAATCCGCCGCATCAACTCCGCCGAACGCATCGAACTGCGGTCAGCCTCCACCAGCGCGTCGACCGCCTTCTTATAGTAGGCACGCGCGACGGTGGCCTGATACGTCATCATAGCGCGAAATTTCTCCGGATCCGGTGATCGGGAAAGGAGGTCATCCTCGCTCAATCCGAACCGCGCTAAATCATCGAGGGGCAGAAAGACACGGCCCTCTTCGGCGTCTTCACCGACATCGCGCATGATGTTGGTCCACTGCAGCGCGTAGCCGAGCTGCTCTGCGTATACCCGCGTCTCCGGCCGGGTATATCCGAAAAGCCGGATACTGACCAGCCCCACCGCACTGGCGACGTGATAACAATATCGCTCCAACTCTTCCGCGGTTTGAAAGCGCAGCGGAGTCAGGTCCATTTCAACCCCGTCGATGATCGCTTCCAGCTCAACGGGATCGAGCTGCTTATGCGCGACCAACTCAACGAACTCAGTTTCAACGCCGGGCCGGACGGATGCCGCCTCACCGCGAATCAGTTTCCGCCAATGCCCCAGCGCAAGCTGACGCTCCTCAATCGGGAAACCGGGATCATCCGCGATGTCATCTGCGACACGGCAAAAGGCGTAAAACACCCGCATGTCGTCCCGCTTCGCAGGCGGCAGAACCGCGAGAGCAAAAGCGAGATTTGACCCGCTTCGCTGAACAATCTCCAGAGAAGTTTCGGTAACCGCCTTCACACCGATTACTCGATTTTTCCGAAGTGATGCCCGAACGGGTAATAAACGAAGGCTGCGCGCCCCACGATGTTTTC
Source organism: Verrucomicrobiales bacterium (assembly GCA_029213065.1). GTDB lineage: Bacteria > Verrucomicrobiota > Verrucomicrobiia > Verrucomicrobiales > DEV007 > Arctic95D-9. Next base: position 8,507 of record JARGPH010000058.1, read on the forward strand.
TTCAGGCACTGTCCCCCAGGCACGTGAATCGAGACTGTTCGCGCTGTTGTCCCCCATCGCCCAGTATTTATGAGGGGGAAGTTCAATCTTCCGCGTTCCCTGATTGGTGTAACCGGTGTAATAGCCCTCCTGAGACATAACCCGCTGAAATCCGATCTCCGTTGGGGTTTCCCCGTTGATTCGAATGTTGGGCTGATCCACTTCGATCACGTCACCGGGAATTCCGATAAGGCGCTTGATGTAATGCTGTGAGCCCTGTCTGGGATCGTCGAGCCGACGCTGAATCATCCCGATATTCTGCGTGTTGAATACAAAAACATCGCTGCGCTTCGGTTTTACCCAGTGATAGGCGAACTTGTTAACCACGAGCTGATCACCGGTATCAACGAAGCCTTTTGCAATCGTCTGGCCTTTCTTAACCTCAGCTACCTTCACATACTGAGGATTTGGAAGCAGCTCCGTATTGAGAAGACTGAACACCCGCGACTGAGTTCCCGGAGCGCTGAAAACCTGGCCTTTTTTCGTTTTCAGATAGGTTCTCGGGAAGAAGATAAAATGAGTCTTCCCGTAAAAGTGTTCACTGTCGAGGAGGACAACATCATCCTCTTCCACGACCCAGTCGACATGACTGCGCCCATACCAGAATTTGTCCCAGAGCAACCGGGGAAATCCAGGCTTGCTGTAATCATCCGGCGCGTTGCGTTCCGCCTTGGGGTTCATCTCCCTGGTCGGATAGGCAACGATCCCGTTGAGGGTGGGCTGCATCGAGCCCGTCGGAATCTTGAATTGCTGAATGAAGTAGGCGCGAATCCCCATCGCAATTACCACGGCGACAAAGATCACTTCGATATTCTCCTTCAGGGCGGAAGGCTTGTAGTCCTTTACCGACTTTTTACATGTGTCAGTGAGCTCCTCGGCGAGAACCTCAAGCTCTTTGCGCTTGGCCCCGGGATTCTCCAAAGTCGTTGCAAAGGCCTCTCTTTTCTCTGCAATCTGCTCCTTTTTCTCATCGCCAATGAGATCGTCGTTGTAACGCAGGAATTTCTTCACTCCCTTGAGAAGCGCGAGCCCCTCTTTGCGCCCCCTCTTATCGAGAGGCAACTCGCCCAGCTCTTCTTTGTTAGGTTTCTTGCTCCAAAACATAATCTCTGATGTGGATTGAGAATATCAGTCGCCTGATTTGAGAACTTTAATGAAAGCATCTTGAGGAATATTGACGCGGCCGATCGCCTTCATCTTCTTCTTACCTTCCTTCTGCTTTTCGAGAAGCTTTCGCTTACGCGAAATGTCACCACCGTAACACTTCGCGGTCACGTTCTTCCGCATCGCAGTGATGCTCTCACGGGCAATGATCTTTCCGCCGATAGTCGCCTGAATCGCAACCGTAAAGAGCTGCTGAGGAATGACGTCTTTGAGCTTCGCGGCGAGACTGCGCCCGCGGTATTCGGCTTTGTCACGGTGCACAATCACTGAGAAAGCGTCAACCGGCTCCCCCGCGATGAGAATATCCATCTTCACGAGCTTGCCGGCTTTGTAATCGCCGTGTTCGTAATCCATGCTGCCGTAGCCGCGGGTCATGCTCTTGAGCCTGTCGTTGAAATCGACGAGAATTTCGTTGAGCGGAAGGATTGCCGTGAGCAGAACCCGGGTGGCGTCGAGGGTCTCGGTATTGAGGAGTTCGCCGCGCTTCTCAGCGACGAGCTTCATCATGTCACCGATGTATTCATTCGGCGTCATGATGTAGGCCTTAACGGTTGGCTCGAGAATTTCCTCAATGAGCTGAGGCTCAGGCAGGAAAGTCGGGTTATCGACTTCAATTTCCTCGCCGTCGGTCTTCTTAACTTTGTAAATCACACCTGGATAGGTCGAAATCACGTCCATGTTGAACTCCCTGCGAAGGCGCTCCTGAACGATCTCCATGTGGAGCAGCCCGAGAAACCCGCAACGAAATCCGAACCCGAGGGCCATCGAACTTTCCGCCTGATAACTGAAGGCGGCATCGTTGATCTGCAGCTTGCCCATCGCGAGCTTGAGCTGCTCAAAATCATCCGTCGAGACCGGATAGATTCCGCTGAAAACCATCGGCTGAATTTCTTTAAATCCCGGCAACGGTGTTGACGCCGAGTTGCGCGACTCGGTGATCGTGTCCCCGATTTTCACCTCGGTAGACGACTTCATGTTTGCGATGAGGTAGCCCACATCACCGGCCTGCAGTGTTTCACGCGCTTCCTGTTTCGGAGTGAAAACACCTACCTCTTTCACTTCGTAAGTCTTCCCGGTCGCCATCATGCGGATTCCGGTGCCGCGTTTGACCTCTCCGGACATGACGCGGACATAGCTGACAACGCCCCGGTAGGCATCGAAAAGAGAATCAAAAACCGAGGCTCTGAGAATATCATCTTCAGGAGGAGCCGGAGCGGGAACGCGGGCAACAACCGCTTCGAGAATATCTCTTACTCCGATTCCCATCTTCGCACTTGCTTCGATCGCCTCCTCGGCGGGAATCGCGAGAATGTCTTCGAGCTGCTTCTTAACGGCGTCCACATCGGCATTGGGAAGGTCGATTTTGTTAATCACCGGGATGACATACAAATTCGCCTCATGCGCGAGGTGCATATTCGCAACCGTCTGAGCTTCAACTCCCTGAGCAGCATCCACAAGCAGAAGTGCTCCTTCGCAAGCAGCGAGTGAGCGACTCACCTCGTAGGAGAAATCCACGTGTCCGGGAGTATCGAGCAGGTTGAGCTGGTAAATTTTACCATCCTCAGCAGGATACTTCATCGTCACGGGGTGCGACTTGATGGTGATGCCACGTTCGCGTTCCAGATCCATCGAATCGAGGAGCTGATCCTGTTTCTGGCGCTGCGTGATCGTTTGCGTTGTCTCGAGAAGGCGGTCTGAAAGAGTCGTCTTCCCGTGATCAATGTGGGCGATAATCGAAAAATTCCGTGTCAGTTCAATGGACATTTGATGGGGAGGGGAACCTAGAATGGTCTCGCGGAAAGTAAATGCCTTTCCTCCCCTCTCAATAACGGGTATATGGCCAGGGGAAGAGAAGCAGCGGCCCCTCCCAATTCAAGACTATATCTCAATTCCCTCCTGCTGCATCACCTCGGCGAGGGCAGCCTCCAGCGAGGCCCGCGCTGTTGCGGTGGTTTCGTGAAGATAGCGGTGGATTTTGGCATCCGCCTCATCCCGGTCTTCGCATTGCTCACTGTATTTCTCGAAGGCCGAGACACTGCTGAGAAGATTTGCGAGGTGCTGCGGACACTCACACTTAATCGTCGACGAGATACCGGCGATCTTTACCAATTCTTCATTACTGAAGCGCCGCTCAGGGACATCGACAGGGAGGCGGGTCACTTTCGCGGCAGGTGGCTCTTCAGGTGCAGGCGCTTTCCCGCCGGCACGAAGCGCCAGCTGGATATCGGCAATGCAGGCGAGCTGAATCTCAGCGGCATCAACCGGGCCACGGATCGCGGTGATTTTCTTTATATCGAGGAGATTAATCAACTCCTCCTTCGCGAACCAGTAGACCACGATCGCTCTGCGCAGTTCCATCGCTGCGGTCATCTCCTGGATCGCTACAATATCCTCCGGAAAAAGCGTGTCCGCCTCGATCACAACGAGGTCAATCGCCCCGGGACGGAGGCTTTCGACAAGATCGTCGACATCGGAAAATTCCCCCACAATCTGAAGCGCAGGCGTCGAATCGGCCGCTTCCCGCACTGATTTTTTCAAAATAGCCCCGACGACCCCGAGCCGGCAGACTCCACTTCCGCCCTCCTCGTCGCTCTCATCGCGGGCCCCCTTTGCATCGATTGCACTGGAAAGCCGGTCCTCCACATGCGCGGGCGAGCGCGGGGCAAAAAACCCCAAAAAATGCCCGTTGTCGACCCGCCCCTGAAACAAAAACAAGCGCGGGAAAACCTTT
>JARGPH010000029.1 GCA_029213065.1 Verrucomicrobiales bacterium
GGAACCCTCGTCGGAGTCGATGCCCTCGCGATGTGTTGGGGGATGGTGAAGGTGGTTCTCATTCCCGTGCTCATCGGTCTCTTCGTGAATCGATTTTTTCCCAAAGCGAGTGGGAGGATTTCACATGTCTCGCCGCTTGTTTCGGTGATCGCGATTGTGCTCATTGTCGCGAGCGTGATCGGGCAGAAGAACGATGTGATCTTGAATTCGGGGTGGCGGCTTCTCGCGGCTCCCGCTCTCCTCCACCTCGGCGGTTTCGGGTTGGGGTATTTTCTTTCGAGATTTTTTAAGCTTCCCGAAGCCAGCGCCCGCACCATTTCCATCGAAGTGGGGATGCAGAATTCCGGACTCGGAACCCATCTCGCGAACAGGTATTTCCCCGGAACGATTGCCGCGGTTCCCTGTGCGATCAGCGCGGTTTATCACTGCATTATCGGAAGCATCGTCGCCGCTTACTGGCGGCGGAAGGGGGCCTGAATGTTTATTCCGGGGGAAAGAGATCGAGGAACGCTTCGGCCTCGCGCACTTTTAATCTTCTCGGGTGGTAGAAATTTAAGGCGGCAACGATTTCCGGATTGATCTCTAACTTTTCGATCTGGAGATTTCGAGACCCCATTTCGCTTAGGCTGCAGGGTCACGCTGAAGGGAGCGAAATGCCAGCCTGCCGTATGTGCTTTCTACATCGACAGACCAAAGGCCTTTCCTACTAGTGCGGTCACTCCCATCGCGGCGGATCCCCAGGCGCAGACTCTCCATGCGCCGACGATTGGCGAGGCACCTCCCATTCTTGCGGCAAATGCACCCAGAGCAGCGAGGGCGACAGTGGCGCACAGGGGGATAAGCCAGGGGATGATGGTGAGGGGTGATACCATTGTGATGACAAGAGGGATCGTGGCTCCGGCGGCGAACATTCCGGCGGAGGTAAATGCGGCTTCGTAGGGGCGGGCGCTCAATTCGTGCACGATTCCGATATCATCGCGGGCATGGGCGCCGAGGGCATCATGTTCCATGAGCTGATGCGCCACTTCGTCGGCGAGTTCGGGGCTGAGGCCCCGCTCACGATAGATCCCGGCGAGCTCTGCGAGTTCCCCCTCGCGATTGTTTTCGAGGGAGTTCATCTCGATTTTGAGATCGGCGTGTTCGATGTCTTTTTGCGATTGAACAGAGACGTATTCTCCAGCAGCCATGGAAAGGGCGCCGGCCGCCAGTCCTGCCGTGCCGGCGAGGATGATGGTTTCGCTGCCCGCTCCTGCCACGGCGACTCCGGTGATGAGGCTCGCGGTGGAAACGATCCCGTCATTCGCACCCAGCACGGCGGCTCTCAACCAGCCGGATCGGTGGATTCGGTGGGGTTCATGATGTGGCATGGGCGGAAACAGGAAAGAGGTCGCGAGTCGTAAATGGTGGAAAAGAGGATGTTCGATTCAAGGTGGTGCGTCAACTTCGCGTTTGAAACATCATCGTGCCGAGCCTCCCCGTTGAAAAAGCGGTTAATCGACTGATTTTGTTTAAGTTTGATTTGAGAGTGGATGGACCGGGGAAGTGTCTTCTTTTTCGTGTCTCGTCGCTGAACGAACCGTACCATGAGCGAGAAAGATTCAAAAACAGACCGTCGTGATTTCCTCCAGAATTCATTTTTAGGAGCTGCAGGAGCCGGGCTTGCGGTCGCCTCGACCACTCATGTGGCAATTGCTGAAGAGAAAACCACGCCGAAAACGGATCATACCAACGAGGTGGATGTCCTTGTGGTGGGCGGCGGAACCGCGGGGGTGATTGCGGCAATTCAGGCGGGCCGCGCCGGGGCGAAAACTCTCCTCGTGGAGCGTGGCAGTCAGCTTGGCGGAACGACGACCACCGGCGGTGTTGCTTTTCCGGGGCTTTTTGATGCGTGGGGAAAACAGGTTATCGCCGGGATCGGGTGGGAACTGGTGAAAGAGAGTGTCGAGATGGACGGCGGGGACTTCCCCGATTTTGCGAAAGTGCCTCAGCGCCACTGGCACAATCAGCTTTATACGAATCAGTTTCTTTACGCGATTCTCGCCGAGGAAAAATGTGAGCAGGCCGGAGTGTCGATTGCCTACTACGAGTTTCCCCGATCGGTCGCAAAAACGGAGACGGGCTGGGAAGTGGATTGTGTGGGCTTCGGGACGACCCGCCGGGTTCACTGCAAACAGATCATCGATTGCACGGGCGGTGCCGAGGTCGTGGGGCTCCTCGGCTTTCCCCGATTGCGGGAAGAGGAGCGCCAACCGGGATCGTTTCTTTTCAAGCTGGGGGAAGCTCACGCTCCGGGACGCGAGCAGGTTCACCGTGTCTATGTTCATGGTGCTGATTCGACCAGTTCGGTGACGGCGACGGAGGCGAACCTGACAGGACGAAAAACAATTCTCGCGAAACTGCGGAAGGAGAAGAAACGGCTCATGCACCTGCAGCCCGAAACCGGATTCCGTGAGAGTTTTCGGATTGAAGGGGAAACGATCGTGAGTGTGAATGACTATACTTCCGGACGGGTTTTCGAAGATGCGATCTGCAACGCGTTCTATCCCGTAGATCTTCATACCAAGCAGGGTGTGAAACCCAAGCCACTCAAACCGGGGACGGTTCCGACGATCCCCCTGCGCGCCCTCATTCCAAAAGGGAGCCGCAACATCATCGTGGCGGGGCGCTGTGTCAGTAGTGACAGGCTCGCGAATTCGGGGCTGAGAGTTCAGGCTTCCTGCATGGCGATGGGGCAGGCTGCCGGTGTTGCCGCCACACTCGCGGCACAGTCGGGGACTACGCCGCTGGAGGTTCCGCTGGAGGGGATTCACCGCCTCCTCGCGGAGCACGGAGCGATTCTTCCGGGAAAGGCCTAAACCTTGGTCTCTCTGTGTTAGGCTTCCTGCGATGAAACGGCACTGGGTATCGCTACTGACAGCTTCGACTTTTCTCGTCCTCGCCGTCAGCGGGGTCCTTGCTTTTGTGCGTCCGTTTTCTCTCGGAATCGTGGGACTGCACTCCCTCATGGGGTTTGTGTTTATCGCTCTCGTGGCGCTTCACATCGGCAAGAACAAAGGGCATTTGAATCGCTATGTCCGGAGGCGCTCGCTCTGGATAATTTTGCTTCTGACGACTTTGCTGACAGTAATTCTCGTGTGGCAGCCGGCTCCTGTGAAGGCTTTGTTAGGACTCAGTAAGAATCTCGGTCCGGCAGTAGATCGGTTCGAGGTCACGGAGGAGGGGATTACTTATTTCTATCACCCGGCTCCCGACTATCGCCTCAAGCTGTCGATTCGGACGGGGAGCGGCTTTGATCCTGACAACCCTCCTCATCTTGCCGTGTGGTTGGAGAACGCTTCTTTTTACCACATCAAAACGCTCCATGAGCCGGAGGGCGATGGAGGAGGTCAGTTGCCTTATTGGAGTTTCAAGCGGGATGGCTGGGAAGAGGCGAAGCGAGAGGCCGAGGCAGCGGAGCAGTCCGACGGGGACGTTGATGCGGTGTCCGCTCCCACGCAAAACAGCTCTTTTGATCCGGGGGATTATCTTCTTCCGAATCCGGAGAGTCCGATGACGTATCAGGTCATGATTGAGATCAAGGCGGCAGCGGAAAGCGGCGGGGCGGAGGATGCACCATCCTTGATCTACAAGGTCGAAATCGACAATGCCGATCCTTATGTCTATCAGCTCTTCGAGCTGGTCGGGTATCCCAAAAAGATCGAGGACACTGAAGAGAAGGAGGAGTGGGCGATTTACTATTACGATGAACCAATGAGCCCGGCTCTGGAGCTAATCGACAGCGCGCTGTTGACGATTGAGCGGGTTCCGGAGAATTAGAAAGCCGACTTCCCGTGAAGGGAAGGTCGGCTTTAGGTGGAATGCTGTCGGGGGTTACTGCTGCCCGACCCGGCTCCAGAAACTATCCCCTGCGGCGATGTCCCGTGCTTCGATTTTGTCGGCGGCAAGCCTGCTGTTTTCGAAGGCAATTACGTATTCATCCAGTTTGAAGACCCGGCGGAAAGCGGCACCATCATTGTGAACATTGACGTTGGCACCGGCGATGGTGACGTTTGCGGGGATCGTGACGAAGAGGCGTTCGCCGGAGCTCATTCTGATTCGGATGAGGCGATCAGGGAAGCTGGTTTCGATGATCCTGCCCGTGAATCGGGGGAGCTTTGCAATTTCGGGAAGCTTGACCCGTTTGTCGGTCACTTTTTTGGTCAGGTCAGGTGCCTTCGGGATCGTTAACTTCGGTTTGTTCTGAGCCATGAGAACCGATGAAGTTCCGAGGGCGATGGCAAGGATTAGTAGTGTTGTTTTCATTTTCTATATTTCGATTTTGGTGTTTTGAAAGTGCGGCGGTGCAGTGCACGGCTCGAATCTTTCCTTAACTGAGAGACGGATCAGAAAATGGTTTACGCATTGTTTTATGGAAAATATAGTTCGGTTAGGTTGATTGTTAGAGCGACTTTTGGACGGGCACAAAAAAAGCCCGGTCGAATTGACCGGGCCTTTTGTTCGTTTGAAAGAGGTGTGGCGGTTAGTCTTCCGTGGTGCCGCCGGCCGAGTTTCCGAGATCGGCATATTCGGGGGGAAGTGCGTTTTTGAACCGGTTCTTGTCGATCGCTTTCATGTAAGCTTCAACGGGTGAGGCAACGCCTTCGACCATCTTCGCCCAGATGGCGTCATCCATGAACTGCATGCCGTATTCTTTACCACCGGTGATGATGTCGTATAGCTTCTGGGTGGAGCCTTCACGAATCACTGAGGCAACCGCCGGTGTCGAAACGAGAATCTCATTCACGGCAACACGACCGGGTTGATCATCCCGTTTCAGAAGGAGCTGGGCAACGACACCGCGAAGTGATCCCGCCAACATGGTTCGCACCTGTGACTGCTGATCGGAGGGAAAGACGTCGACGAGTCGGTCGACGGTCTTACGGGCGTTGTTGGTGTGGAGCGTTCCAAAGACGAGCAGGCCCGTTTCCGCAGCGGTGAGGGCGAGTGAAATGGTTTCGAGGTCACGCATCTCACCCACGAGCACGATGTCGGCATCCTCACGAAGAGAAGCACGCAAGCCGTCAGCGAAGGAAGGAGTGTGAATCGGCACCTCACGCTGTGAGATCGTCGATTTCTTGTTGTTGTGAACAAACTCGATCGGTTCCTCGACGGTGATGATGTGTCGTGAGTAGGTGCGGTTGATGTAATCGATCAGAGCGGCGAGCGTGGTGGACTTGCCGGAACCGGTCGGTCCCGTCACGAGAACAAGGCCGCTTCGCATGTCGCCGAAGCTTTCAATTGTTTCGGGAACGCCGAGGTCCTGAATTGTTTTGATTTTCGTCGGAATGAGACGGAAAACAGCACCGAGTCCGTTGTTTTGTTTGAAGTAGTTGCAACGAAAGCGGGATTCCTTATCCATCTCGTAAGCAAAGTCGAGGTCGCCTGTTTCGAGGAATCTCTCGTAGGCTTTCTCGTCGCAGATCTCCTTGAGCATGTGGTTGAGCGTGGCATGCTCAAGCACGCCCTCGGCGATCGGGGCAATTCCTCCGTGCGCCCGCATTTTGGGCGGCTGTCCTTCACTGAGGTGAAGATCGGAACCACCGGTTTCAACGAGGTGGGTAAAGTATTGGTCAATAACGGCCATGATATAAAAAAGTAGGAGTGAAATAGAATGTTGAATCAGCCGAGTGCGGCGCTGAGCGTGGTGCGGTCGATGGCCCTCCCGAGGGCTTCCTCCTTGGTGATTTTTCCTTCGTGATAGAGTTCGGCAAGGGCGTCATCCATCATGATCATGCCGACCTTTTTACCGGTCTGCATGACACCGGGAAGCATGAAGGTTTTACCATCACGAATGATCGCGGAAACGGCTGCGGTGTTGACGAGCAGCTCCAGCGCGAGTTCGCGCCCGGTGCCGTCTTTGTTGGGGACAAGCTGCTGGGAGATCACTCCGCGGAGCGATTCCCCGACCATGATTCGAATCTGTTCCCGCTGATCGGTTGGGAACACGTCAAGAATTCGGTCAAGGGTTCGGGAGGCGCTACCGGTGTGGAGCGTTGCGAGCACGAGGTGGCCTGTTTCCGCGGCCGTGATCGCGAGCGAGATCGTTTCCAGATCCCGCATCTCACCAACCATGATGATATCCGGATCCTCACGAAGGGCGGCTCGCAGTGCCTGGGAGAAACTCTCGGTATGGGTGTGGACCTCACGTTGGTTCACATGGCAATTGTCGGAAGTGATGACATACTCGATGGGATCCTCCAGGGTAATGATGTGGTCGTTTCGCTGTTTATTGATCTCGTCGATGAGGGAGGCCAGAGTTGTCGATTTCCCTGATCCAACTGCACCGGTAACGAGGACGAGACCATTGTGATATTCTAAAAGCGGCTTGATTGCCTCAGGGAGGCCGAGCTGCGCCATGGTTCGGAGATCAGTGCTGATGACACGGAAAACCATTTCCCAGCCGAGACGGGTTTTAACGACCGAAGCACGGAAACGACCGAAATCCGGGGCGTAGGCGAAGTCGACGTCGCCGGTTTCAATGAGGCGCTGGAGTTCCGGCTCGGGAAGGTAGCCCCGTGCGAGTTTCTCAGATTGTTCATCGGTGATTAGGTCTGCATTCTCCCAGATGGGCTGCAGCAGGCCAAATCGGCGCCATTTCGGCTGAGTGCCCGGTGCAATATGGACATCGGAGACGTCATACTCCTGGGCCAATTTGAGATACTCGTCGACGTGATCTAGAATGGGAATGGTTTCTGACATGATAAATAGTGAAAGGAGCAGGTGTTGCGAAACTTCTAAGGATCGGTTTTGCCGAAAGGTTCTCTCGCTTCCTGTATGAAGAGGAAAGTATTCTGATCATGACAGGGTGAGGCAAGACAAAAACCGACATTTTCGCGACTTTGAAAGCGATTCGCGCCAGACAAAAGGTCTTGCAGGGTGCCCTCAATTCTGAGAACTCTACGTTGTGAAAGCTATAGGTGGTCTACTCGTATTCGTTCTCGTTTTTCTAGGTGTGGGTGTCGGCATGCATTATGCCCTCTACGAAAAAATGGGAGTATTTGTCTGGTCGATGGAAAAGGACGCTCAATCGGGCAGTTCCAAATTCGTTCGCACGACGTTGGAATCGGCGGCGGGCGCACGTGCTGCCGCTGCGGCCCCGGATGAAAGTGCGGGAGGCGAGGACACGCTTGAGTCTGCGCCGGCACCGGAGCCGGCATCACCCGGGGAGGCGAAGCCGAAGCGAAAGGCGGGCGAGTTTCCTCTCTTTAACGGAAAAGACCTCGGGGCCTGGGAAGTCACTCAGTACGGAGGCGAGGGCGAAGTCTTTGTGAATGAGGATGGCAATATGGAGTTTGGATTCGGCGCGGTCATTACCGGCGTGAACTGGGGTGAGGCTGTCCCTGCCACCTCAAATTATGAAATCACGCTCGATGCGATGAAACTCGATGGGACGGATTTCTTCTGTGCGCTCACGTTTCCTGTGAAAGACAGCCACGCCACTTTCGTGATCGGCGGCTGGGGTGGCGGCGTCGTTGGGATCTCCTGCGTCGATGACCTCAATGCCTCCGAAAACGAGACGATGAACATCGAAGGATTTGAGGACGATGTCTGGTACAAAATCCGCGTGAGAGTGACCGATGATAAACTAAACGCATGGATCGATGACGAGGAAAAAGTCGATCTGGAGCTCGAAGATCGAAAAATCAGTCTCCTTCCCGGGGACATTGAACTCTCGGTTCCGATCGGTATTGCGAGCTTCCAAACGCGTTCTCAATACCGGAATATCGTCTGGAGGAACCTCCCTGCAGGCGAGTAATTTTCGCAGAGGTGAGAATGGTGTTTTCGCGATTTTGTAATGGAAATTATAAAATTGTCAAAAATTAAAATTATGGAGGCATTAATTATCAACTTTTTCAACGAAACGCTTGACCTATGGTCCAGATAGCGGCTGGATTATTAAAAATTGTGAAGCACCCTTCCCGAAGCCCTCTCAATTTTTAAAGACCACTCAAACTTGTTTTTAAATCCTGCATGAATCTACGCGACCAGCTTAAAGAAATTCTTCCTGACATCCTTCCCAGAAATCCAGCTCAGGCCATCAAGGGAACTGAGTTGATTGAAATGGTGAAGCATCGTCTCAAGCAGGATTATTCCGACGCGACGCTTCGCTATCACTTTTCGATCATGTCATGTGATCCTTCTTCGCCGATTGCGAAGGTCGAGCAGGGTCAGGGGTATTACCTCCGCACGTCGACGATTCACACGATGAACAGTGCCCGGAATATGTTTCGCTCCGATAGTGGCGAATCGAGTGATTCATCAGTGATGGGTTCAGCGGACATGGATGTGACTCTTGCGAGAGCTTCCAAATTCCGTGCCGTGGTGCAGCGCTATCTTGAAGCCGTTCAGCAGTTTCCTTTCTCTTTCGAAGAGTCTTTTTCCACTGATGTCGAAGCGAACCGCTGGCGTGTTCCTGATATGGCGGTGGTTGACTGGCTCACCGCAGATTCTTCCGATGACCATGTCACGATGGACAAGCGTAAGCTTGAGATTACCCGTCGCCTCGGAGAGTCTCCCATGCGTGTTTCCAGCGTGAAGCTTCGTCTCGAATTGAATCACAGTTCGGTGCTTGAAGACTTGCACCAGACCCTTGCTTCGTCGGAGTGGGCGAATGCCGGTGAGCTTCTCATTGCGGCTTCAATCAATGATCAGCGCCTTGTTGAAGAGATTCGTCGTTTTGCGGCCCGCTACGGTATCGGGGTGATCAGCTTCGGTCTCGATGCCGATGTCCTCGACGACATGCCTGAGCCTGCGGCGATCGAGAATTTGCTGCCGGGAGAGTTTGATTCGATTCAGAGCCTTCTTCAGATCCGTCGTTATGCGGCTCCTGAGTCCGGCAAGAGTCACGATTGGCAGCACATTGTGAATGCCGCCCTTGAAAACAATGATTTTGCCCGCTTCGAGAAGTGGGTTTCCAAGAGTCTTCTCGAGGAGCGTGTTATCACGGCGCGTGAATTTGAAGATCTTGAGCGGAGCAAGACTTCGGTCGCTCAGGAATACGTGGCTTAATCGCTTCAATAAATTTTTCCCGCTTCTTCCGGTGGGGCGGAGAATTAGTGAGGGTGCCTTTTGCGGGGCACCCTTTTTTCTTACAATTTCCTGACAACCCTTTTACAGGGGCATGACAACTGTTTCCCGAATGGGGTGACAGTGTCTCATGGAAATTAACAAACACCTCATCATGTCGGTGCTCGGGAGCGTGGCTCTCCTTGGCGGAACGTTCACTTCATCCACCGCGGTTGCCTGCGGTGCATACAGTCACGGGGATCTCCCGCTCGGGGTGCGAACCTCGGTTGATCGTCCCTTGATTGCTGAAGGCGGGGGCGATTCCAAAGTCGTCATTAAGATTGAAGTCGAAGGGAGGAAGGTCGATCGGGTGCGCCGGACGCCGTTGAATCTCGCAATTGTCCTCGACCGAAGCGGTTCGATGTCGGGGGCAAAACTGGAGCAAGCCAAGCAGGCGGCTCAGTTCCTTGTCAATCAGCTGGAGCGCGACGATGTCCTCTCGGTTGTTCTCTATGATACTGAGGTGCAGGTGGTGGTTCCTGCGGGAAAGCTGAAGGACAGAGCCCGCGAGATCAGTCGCATCATCGGTCGCATTGAGACAGGTGGCAGCACGGCCCTTTATGCCGGGGTCGAACAGGGCGGTGGTCAGTTGCGCGAATATCTCAGCAGCGAGCGAATCAATCGGGTCATGCTTTTGTCTGATGGTATCGCGAATATCGGGCCGAGCAGCAATGCGGAGATCGCCAAGCTCGGTTCCCGCCTTGCCCGTGAGGGCGGATCGGTCACGACGATCGGGTTGGGAAATGATTACAACGAGACGCTGATGACGTCGCTCGCGGAGGCCAGTGATGCCAACTACTACTACGTCGCTGATATTGAAAGTCTTCCCGAAGTGTTCGAAGCCGAGCTCGGTGAGCTTCAAAGCATCGTCGCCCGTGACATCACGATTGAGATTCGCTGCCCGAAAGGGGTGCGTCCAATCCGCTTTCTCGGTCGTCCGGGGACTTTGAGCAAGCGCAGCGAGTCAGTCGCGTTCGGAACGGTTTCCAGTGAGCAGGTTCGCGAGCTCTATCTGGAATGTGAGATTGAACCGGATGCGATGGGGAAAACGACAGAGATCGCAACAGTGGCGGTGACTTTTACTGAGGGCAGTTCAACGGAGAAGCAGTCTCTCGACTCGGCCCCGGTGGTGGTTGGATACACCGCTGATGTCGTCCTCGCGGAGAAGTCGGTCGACCGGGCGATTGCGGCTGAGGCGGCGATTTTCGCCAATGCGCTGGAGACGGAGAAGGCTATAGCATACGCCGATAAGGGAAATATTGCGGAGTCGAAGGCTCAGATCTCGAGGCAAACGGAAACCTTGAAGGCGGCGTATGCCGCAGCTCCTGCAGCTCAGCAATCTCTCCTCAAGTCGGAGATTGAGGCGCTCGAAGAGACCGCAAATGATCTCGATGACAACCGGCTTTCTAAAGAGCAGCGGAAAAAGCTTTCGAACGGATCGTGGGAACTTCGTAACTCGAAACGAGCTAAGTGATTCCCCCGTGGTGACTCCCGCCCCTCATGCTTCGCGGCGTGAGGGGCGGTTTCATGCTGCAAATTAGTCGTTTACCCTGATATTAGAGTTCTCAATGAAACGTATTGCCCTGGTCTTTTTGGTAGCCATTTTGCTGCCGGCTCTCCTCCTCGCAGGATTGGCGGTGCGCTCGCTGCGTGATCAGGAGCTGGTGGTGAACAGCCAGCGGATTCAGCTTCATCAGACCTCCTGTGATGCGATGGTAACTTCGGTGAATCTGTTCATGGACGACGTAAGAGGGTTTTACGGGGAAGTTCTCGATGATCTCGTGGTGCGCTCTGCAGAGGGTGTCCTCACAAATTACGATCAATTGCTACGGGAGGAGTGGTCGCAGGCCGCTGGTGGTGCCGTTGTCAGTGATGCCGGCGAGATTCGTTCGCCTTCGCGTGATGACAGCGAGTGGGCGTCCCGTTTTCTTGATAATCATGGAGGATTTCTGACCAGTCAGCGCGTTGTTGAAGTCTATCAGGCTCCGAAAAGAATCGCGAGCCAGCTCCAGGTCATCGAAGAGGAGGTTTCGGCTCCTCCGGTTGAATTGGCAAAGGCGGCCGAGTCTTCCACGCGATCTGATGATCTTCGTGAGGAAGCGCGAACCCGCGATGCGGATGTAGCCAAAGACAAGGCGGACTTGGGAATGGCTTATGAGCCACAGCAACGTCGAAAAGTGCAGGCCTACCCGGGAAAGGTGCTCTCGCAGCGTTTTGGAGGGGAGGCTGATCAGTCTTTATCTCAAAAGGTTGAGATTAAGGAGAAACCCTCGCCGTCGATGGCGGCGCCCCGGGGAAAAGTGGCGGGAAGTCCTGCGCCTCAAGCAGCTCCGGCTGAGGACCTTGTCGCGACGTCCGCTCCGATGCCACCGGCTGCGGCGCCTGCAGCGGCAGCGGAGTCATTTAATATTCAAATGGCAGAGAAAAAACAGGCCGCTCAGTCCGGAGGGATCCCGCAAAGTGTGCGGAATGTCGCTCCCGCGCAGCAGTGGGAAGCTCCGTCCATACAGCAGACAAAAACCGGGGCCGCGATTCCCGAAGTGGAGGGTGCCTACAATTATTCCAGCCTCAATCGAGTTTCCGCTTCTCTGAATGAAATTACCTCAGACCGGGAGGAGGGGGCTGTCAGTCGAATTATTGACGGGGAGCTTCATGTCCTTTTGTGGAAGAAGCATCCCGCTGAGCCGGGTTATACTTTCTGGGCGGAACTGGATCTCGACTCAATTAAAAACGACCTGGAGGACCTTTTCGTCCCTCAGCAAAAGTCGGTTCAGGAAAACGAGGTTACCCTTGCCTTGCTCGATGCGGGCGGTGATCCGGTGGTGCAGTCGGTTCCCGGTTTCTCAACGGATTGGAGCGCTCCCTTTGTCGCGTCCGAGGTCGGGCAGATTTTGCCCCGCTGGGAAGTGGCCGCCTATCTGCTCAACCCCGATGCGCTGAACCAGTCGGCGAGAACGGTGCGCCTCACTCTCCTGCTGACGACTCTGGTGCTCGTTGGTGCTGTCAGTGTCGGAGGTGTCCTCATCATGCGTGCTGTGAACTATGAGATGACGCTTGCGACACGGAAGACGGATTTTGTGAGCAATGTCAGTCACGAGCTGAAAACGCCGCTGACTTCGATCCGGATGTTTTCAGAGCTGTTGGAGAAAAACCAGAATCCCGATGCGGCTCAGACGCGGCAGTATTCGAGCGTGATCAGCAAGGAGTCGGCGCGACTGACTCGCTTGATCAACCGCCTTCTCGATTTTTCCCGACTCGACCGGGGAGAGATGAAGCTCAACAAAGAGCCGATCGATCTCGCTCAGTTTCTCAAAGGAATCGTCGATACCTACCGCATGCAGATTGAGGCGAAGGATTTGACCTTAAGTCTCAGTATTCCCGCGGATCCCGTTCCGGCGATCGAGGGCGATGTTGACGGGTTGTCTCAGGTCTTTGCGAATTTGCTTTCGAATGCGGAAAAATACGGTGGTGCAGCCAGTGAGATCGAAATGGAGCTCCGCAACTCCGGCGGCGGTGTCCTCCTCGTGGAGGTGAAAGACCGTGGGAAGGCGATATCCAAGGCAAATCAGCGGCGTATCTTCGAGAAATTCTATCGTATCGATGAGTCGATTAACTCGGGGATCGAAGGATCCGGTATTGGTCTGGCGCTTTGTCGGCAAATCGTTGACCTCCACGGCGGTCAGATTCGCTATTCAAAACGGGACGGAGGCGGCAGCGTTTTCTCCGTTGAGCTTCCAATCGCTTCGTAAATCATGAAAAAGACTGAGATTTCCATTTTTGTCGTCGAAGACGATGACAGCATTCGATTCGGCCTCGAGGAGATTCTGAAGGCGGAGGGATTTCGCGTCGAATCCTGTGCTGACGGGGCGAAGGCGATCGAGGGAATCTCCGGATTTCTTCCCGATTTGATTCTTCTCGATGTGATGTTGCCGGGCAGGAGCGGTTACGAAATCGCGAAGCAGCTGCGTAAAGCCCGCTGCCGTATTCCTATTCTTATGCTGACAGCGAAGGGGCAGGAGATGGACAAGGTTGTCGGGCTTAAATCCGGGGCGGATGATTACGTCACGAAACCTTTCAGTATTATTGAGCTTCTCGCCCGAATCGAAGCGTTGCTGAGGCGCACGAGAGAATGGGGCGGGGATGATGGTGTGCCTGAGCCTGCAGCGCCGGTGGAGTTTCAAGTGGGGAAGGCGACAATTGTTCCGGATACCTACGAAGCAAAAGTCGGAGGCGAGTGCGTTTCTCTGACGCCGAAGGAGTTGGAGCTGATTGTCTTTTTTCACGGGCATCGAGGCAGTGTTCTGAGCCGGGATCGGATTCTTGAGGCTGTCTGGGGCGTGAAGTATTTCGGGACGACGCGAACCCTGGATCAATGTGTCGCTCAGGTGAGGAGAAAAATCGGCGACGAGGGGAGAACGCCCGAGTATCTTCTCACGGTCCATGGTGTGGGGTACAAACTGGTGTAGCCCGCTCGAGAAGCCGCAAACTGTCGTAGCCGCCGTCTCAAGACGGTGGAATGTCGTATTTTCAGGCCACGTTCCGGCAAACGCGGCTACGGACTCTATTCAAATCCAGGCAGCATGTCAGTTGCCCGGGGCTCCGCGCCCGCGTGATTGGCGGATTTGAGAAGAGGGTTGTGACAATGAAAAGTTTCAAGTTCTGTCACTCCCTCAAGCAGCAATCCGCGGGGATCAGGCTCGTTTAAAAAGGCTTCGAATTGATCTTCTCTCAGGATGACGGGCATGCGGTCGTGAATTTCTGCGATGATCCCGGTTGCCGCCCGGGTAAGGGTAGTGAAGGCGGGGCCGTTCTCTCTGTCCTCCCACAGCCCTGCCATCCAGAGAAAGGCCCGGTTGTCCCGCGGTTGAAAGGCGTGGGTCTGCTTGTTGCCGGCGCTGCCCGACCATTCGTAAAAGGTCGAAACGGGGATGAGGCAGCGTCGTTTCGATTCCCAGGGGCCGGACCAGACGCCGTTGAGTTTTTCAGAGCGGGCGTTGTTCACGGCGGGGTTGTAGTCACGCTCAAATCCCCAGCGCATCACTTCGGGGGCCGGCGCGGCGTCGAAGGAGCGTATCACCAGCCCGGGATCGGTTTTGCGAATCCCGAAGGGCTTCTCGAGCTTCCGGAGCGATTCGAGAACGACTTCCTCCCAGTCGAGGCGGTTGCGGTGTCTGGCCGGACCGATGTCGTAGAGATTGCACATTCCTGAATTTGGAGCGTGCTTCCCGGAAAAGCAAACAGGGTTAGGTCGTCGACCTAACCCTGTTGAATCATCCTTGCGGATGGAAATTGGTGTTCCTCCCGTTGAGAGGAAGCCTGATTACATCAGGTTGAGAGCGCGGGCGCGCTTGATCTCACGAGTGATGCGGCGGTGAAGCTTTGCGGAAACACCTGTAAGGCGGCGTGGGTAGATCTTGCCACCTTCGCTTGCGAAATTCTTGAGATACTCAGGATTCATGCAATTCACTTTCTCGACCGTGATGTCGTGACGACGGCGAGGCATGCGGCGATTCGCGCGGCGGAGATTGATTGCTCTCTGTTCTGTTTTTGGGCCCATAACTAAATTAATTAAATAGTGATTCCTCGGTAAAAGCGGGATTAACGCTTCTCACGGTGGAGGGTACGACGCTTCAAATACGGGTTGAATTTGACTTTTTCAAGTCGGCCCGGAGTCCGGAGACTCTTTTTGTTACGTGTGGTTACGTAGATAGATGGACGGGCGCCTTCTTCTTTGGCTTCCGTGCATTCGAGTATGATTACGTCTCTTGGCATGAGATTCGGGATTACAATGTTTCGCGAGGGCGGGTAGACTAATTCAGATGATTAAAATCTCAACTGATAATTTTTATTCATCTTTCGATGCGGTTGGAGAGGCCTCTTTCTCGTCGATTCCGAAGAGTGTCGTGGCAGCTGATGTGCGCATTCCGGCAGCGGCTTCCTGATCCAGTTTTTCCTGAAAATCGACGGTGCAGCGGGCAAATGGCATTGCTTCAAGACGAGCCACCGGAATCGCGACCCCGGATCCTTCACAAATTCCGTAGTCTCCGGAGTCGATCCGGAGAAGTGCTTCTTCGATCTGGTGAAGCGCGTCCTGCTCCTGTGAAAGAAGATTCAGGGCAAAATCGCGGTCATACGCGTCACTTCCGGCGTCTGCCTGATGCATTCCGAAGGCGGATGAGTCGTGGTTGTCTTCTCCTTTTCCAAGTGTGTCACGGGCGACACCGTTCATCTGGTCGACGAGCGTGTCGCGGAGATCGAGAAGCTTCTGGCGCTGCTTTTTGAGGAATGTCGCGGTGAGCTTCTTGGGCTTTCCGCCTCCGTTGCTATCTACCGTGGAAGCAGGGGGGAGCGGGGAAAGATGAGAGAGGAGAGGGCGTCTCTTCGCCTGATTGAGCTTCCTGACAGGAGCGTTCTTGCTGATGGCCTTCTTAGTTGCTTTTTTAGCAGAGGCCTTCTTCGCTGGCGCCTTTTTAGCCGGAGCTTTCTTGGCAGCGGCTTTTTTCGCTGGTGCTTTCTTCGTCGCCGCCTTTGCAGGAGCTTTAGTGGCCGACTTTTTCTTAGCAGGAGATTTCTTTTTAGCAGCTTTCTTAGCCATGTTGGGGGCGCGGGGGAAAAGTTGAAAATCTAATTGGGATTTCGGCGTTGTGCCTACCTCTCTGAGGCAAATCGCGAGACTTGTAATACATGTCAAGGTTAGTCGCAAGAGGAAAATCTATACCTAGAGGGACGGGTTGAAGGGCCAAATCACGGGGATGAGAAAGCTCGCGAGAACCCAGAGAGCGATGGCGAGAGGGAGGCCGATTTTGCTGAAGTCGGCGAATTTGTAGCCGCCGGCACCGTAGACGTAGGTGTTGGTTTGGTAGCCAATTGGGGTTACAAAACTCGCTGAGGAGGCAAACATGACAGCGATGACAAAGGGGCGTGGATCGACATCCAGGGAAATGGCAATCCCGATCGCGATAGGGGTGAGAAGGGCTGCGACAGCATTATTACTAATCAATTCCGTCAAAATAGCGGCAAGGAGGTAAAGAGCCGCGAGCACCGCGTAGGGGCCCAGATCGCTGAACGCTGAGGCGACAAACTGGGCTGCGATTCGGGCGAGTCCTGTTTTTTCAAGGGCTACCCCGAGGCCCAGCATGCCGAAAATCATGAAAATCACTTTCCATTCGACCGCGTTGTAGGCCTCGTCGGGGTCGATGCAGCGGGTCACGAGAGTGAGCACTGCCGCGGTCATCGCGAGGATCGGGATGTAGGCGGGGTAGAGCGCGCCTCCAATCATGAAGAGGAGAAGCGCTCCGATAGCGATGGGTGCCTTTCTTCGTCGAATCGAGCGTCCTCTCGGTTTGGTGAGGTTAACGAAGTCTTTTTCCGCGAAAAGTTCGCCCATCCGGTCGACGGGACCTTCAACGAGGAGGGTGTCGCCGAAGGCCAGTTTCACCTCTTCGAAGCGATCGCGCAGATTCACGCCGCGGCGGTGGACCGCGATGATGACGACTCCGAACCGCTGGCGGAAGTTGAGTTCTTTTAGGCTTTTGCCTACCAGACGCGATTCCGGACCGACGATTCCCTCCATGAGAACGGCGGATTCGGTCTGCATGAGATCGAGACCCAGTTCGCTTTCCGGCTGAAGATCGAGTCCGCTTGTCTCAGAGAGTTCGACGACTCCTGAGGCCCGCGTTTTCATGAGAATCTGATCCTTTGCCTCAAAGATCAGCTTGTCGAGTGGAATGGGGACAGGACGACCCCTTCTCACAATCTCGATAACGCGGAGGCCGCGGTTCTTTGCAAGGGGGGTCTCGGGGAAGGCTTTTCCGACGAGGGGGGAGCTGGAGTTCACGTAGACCTGCGTGAGGAACTCCTGGGAAGCTTCCCCGTCGAACAGGGTTGAGAGAGTTTCGCGGTCGGGGATGAGTCGCCATCCCCCGAGAATGATGTATACGATCGCAGCAGCGACGAATAAGAGGCCCAGCTTGCTGACCTCAAACATACCGAAGGGCTCGAGGCCGTATTTCATCGCGATATCGGAGGCGATGAGGTTCGTTGAGGTTCCGATGATGGTGCAGGTTCCTCCGACGATCGCGGCGTAGCTCATGGGAATGAGGAAGCGTGAGGCGGTGAGATCGTATTTGCGGCAGTGGGCGAGAACGATGGGGAGAAAGATGACCACCACCGGGGTGTTGTTGACGAAGGCGGAGAGAAAGGCGACGAGGATCAGGAGGGTGATCATGACCCTGAGAGGGCTTTTCCCCGCGATGGTTTCAAAGCGACCGGCGAGCAATTCGATCAGCCCGGTTCGTTCCAGCACGGCACTCATGATAAACATGGCGGCAACGGTCACCGGCGCGGGACTTCCGAAGACGTCGAGTGCTTCGGATGGGGTGAGTGCTCCGATGAGGATCAACGAAAGAAATGCCCCCATCGCAGCGAGGTCGGGCGATACCCATTCTTTCACGAGCGTGATGAACACGAGGATAACGATGGCGACGGTAAAAATCTGCTGCCAGAGATGGACTTCCATTTACGAGGTTGAACGTTGCAATTCTGTGAGATACTAGGCAGCATCACGTGTGTGTGCTTTTCCTTATCTTCGATTAATAATTTTCCAAACTACGATTACATAACCTCTGTTTGATTTCATGGAAACACTTCTCATTGCCGTTGGTGCCTTAATTCTCTATCTGATCGCCTACAATACGTATGGGAAGTGGCTCGCCCGGAAAATTTTCAAGTTGGATCCGGATGCGATCGTTCCCAGTGTCGCTCTGAATGATGATAAGGATTATGTTCCCACGAAAAAATCGATCATTTTCGGGCATCACTTCACTTCTATTGCCGGAACCGGACCGATCGTCGGGCCGGCCGTTGCCGTAATCTGGGGATGGGTTCCGGCTCTTCTCTGGGTGCTTTTCGGATCCATTCTGATTGGCGCGGTGCACGACTTCGGCTCGCTCGTTGTTTCGATGCGAAACCGGGGGCAGACCGTCGGTGATATCGCCGGTCGCGTTCTCACGAAGCGGACCCGTCTCCTTTTCCTCCTCGTTCTCTTTATGGCGCTTACGATCGTTCTGGCGATCTTCGGGCTCGTCATCGCTGCGGTCTTTCAACAGTACCCCGCTTCTATTTTTCCCTGCCTCGTTCAGATTCCTCTCGCTGTATTTATCGGGGTCTACATGCACCGGAGGGGGATGAACATTCTGATTCCGTCTCTGATTTCGCTCGCGGTCATGTATGTCACGGTCTTCTTCGGTAACAGCGGCTTTCTCGGTGATTTCAATGCTTCACTGGCGGCCTGGCCGGTCATGGCCTGGGTGGTCGTTTTGCTGCTCTATTCCTATGTGGCTTCGGTTCTTCCCGTCTGGGCGCTTCTTCAGCCCCGCGATTACATCAACAGTTTGCAGTTGCTCAGTGCGCTCGCTCTCGTCGTTCTCGGATTGATCGTCGCCGGTGTTATCGGCGGTGCTCCGGTCACTGCCGGAGCGGAAAGACCTGCTCTTGAAATTGCCGCTCCTGCGTTTCGTGCCGCACCTGAAGGGGCTCCGATGATTTTTCCGTTCCTCTTTATCACGATTGCCTGTGGTGCCATATCGGGATTCCATTGTCTCGTTTCGAGCGGCACTTCTTCGAAGCAGATCAAGTGCGAGACGGATGCGCAATTTGTTGGATACGGTTCGATGTTGACGGAGGGATTTCTCGCTGTCCTCGTGATTTTGGCCTGCGTTGCCGGTTTGGGACTCGGGATTAACGGTGGAGCCGATGGCGCACTGCTCATGGGGGCGGACGCCTATGCGGATCGCTACAGCACATGGGGCGGGGCGAACAGTCTCGCTGCCAAGGTTGGTGCATTCGTTGAGGGATCAGCCAATTTTCTCAAAGCGCTGGGTGTGGCTCCGGGGTTTGCGATTGCGCTCATGGGCGTTTTTGTAGCGAGTTTCGCGGCGACGACTCTGGATACGGCCTGCCGTTTGCAGCGTTATGTGATTCAGGAGTTGGCTTCGACCTTCGCCCCGAAAGTCTCACGCACCGCTCTTGCTGCTGAGGCTTACGACCTCGACGATAACATCGCCGGTGCTGATCGGCATACCGGTGAGGCGGAGGATCACAAGCCGCATGCGCTCAATCCGTGCACCTGGCTGACGAATAAGCATGGTGCTACCATTTTCGCGGTGCTCGTGGCGACGTTGATTGCTTCGATGCCCGGGGGGGGCGGTAAGCCTGCCGGAACCGGAGGCCTTATTCTCTGGCCGCTTTTCGGGGTAACCAATCAGCTGCTCGCAGGGCTCGCCTTTATGGTGATCACCTTCTGGATGTGGCGGAGGCAGTTGCCGGTCTGGTTTGTCGCCATTCCGATGGTATTTATGCTTTTCCTCCCCGGAATCGGAATGACACTGAATATTTTTGTCGGAGAGAATTCCTATCTCGCGAAGGAAAACTGGCTTCTTGTATTCATTGGGGCGGCAACACTTGTCCTTCAGATCTGGATGATCGTGGAGGCGCTCATCGCCTGGCCGAAAGCGAAAGGGATTCTCGAGGAGCAGTTGGAACCGCTCCCTGCCGGCAAGTATGCAACTGACGGCGGGCGATCCTGCTAGGGGATCGTTCACAAAAAAGACCCGCCAATCCTGTGGCGGGTCAGTGTGGCGCCTTCTTCGAGGAGCCGGTCGCGCGGATTGACGGGCGAGATGCGCGCGCGCATCTCTGTTCCCGCCCTTAAGTTCTTTTAACAGCGCTGTTAAGATTCAAGCGCTTCAAGTTCGGGAAGAACCTTGGAGACCCGCTCCTTGAGTTCTTTGCCGGGCTTGAATTTCACAATGGCGCGAGCAGGGATGGGTACCGCTGCGTCGGGCTTGTTGGGATTGCGTCCGATTTTCGGCTTGGTCTTGGTCACCTGAAATGCTCCAAAATTTCGAAGCACAACGTCGTCATTGCTTGAAAGGCTGGACGTCACCTCACCGATAAAGCTTTGGATCACGTTGAAAACTTCCTGTTGAGTAAGGCCTGTCTCGTTGCTGATCTTGATGACAAGATCTCGTTTCGTTATAGTTGCCATGAATAAAAGTTAAGTAATGGGTTTCCGTAGTCTTAAAGGGCACTTCGTAAATGCAATGTGTAGTTGCTCAGTTAGGCGCGCATTCAGGTGGATGCCTTTCGTGATGAGTAAGTTGCTGTAAGCGGGTTTCATGCCAAGAGAAAGAGATGTTTTCCTGTGACTGTTCCGCAGCGCGGGCTAGTTTTCGTCGGGTGGGGCTTTCGTTTGTGATGCGCCGTGTCTTTCTTTGTTTGGCCTGGTTGCGTTCCCGGGGAAATTTTAACGGTGTGTGCTCTCAGCGGATTCTCTATCTGTTCTAAATCAATCAATATGAGCGAGGTATGTCATTTTAACAGCGTCTTTAGTAATCTCTCAAGGGTAAATAAGTTTCAAAAACGACTCATAGACTGGTTTGATACTGAGGGGAAAAGCTATCCCTGGCGCGAAACCTCGGATCCCTATGCGATCCTCGTATCCGAGCTGATGCTACAGCAGACGCAAATCGCGACAGTGTTGAGGCGGGGGTATTTCACGCGCTGGATTGCAAAGTTTCCGGATTGGGCTTCGCTTGCGGAGGCGGAGGAACCGGAGGTTCTCAAGATGTGGGAGGGGTTGGGATACTATAACCGCGCCCGCAATCTGCAGAAGACCGCAGGCATCATTGTCGATGCATTCGAAGGGCGGTTTCCTGAAACCTACGAGGAGGTGATTTCACTTCCCGGGGTGGGGCGCTACACTGCCGGGGCGGTTCTCAGCTTTGCTTTTGGAAAGTCGATTCCGATTGTCGACGGGAATGTTATCCGGGTTCTCTCGCGGATCATGGCGTTTCACGAGCCGGTTAATACACCGTCGAGCAGTGCGACGCTGTGGGAATGGGCGGAGCGACTCACTCCGCGTAAAAACGCGCGAGCATACAATTCGGGTGTGATGGAGCTGGGGCAAACCATCTGCAGGAAATCCTCTCCGGATTGTGAGGCCTGCCCTGTCAGCCAATTCTGTCTTGCGAATCAAAGAGGGGAGTCGGCGGTGCTTCCGGTAAAGAAAGCGACTGAAAAAGTGACACGGTTGAATGAAAATGCCCTCATTCTCGTGCGGGGAGAGAAAATTTTATTAGCGGAGGAAAGTGGCAGTCGGAGAAAGGGGATGTGGCGGCTTCCTGAGCTTACCTCCGAGGAATCAGCTGATTTCGAAGAGTGCTTTCGTTTCGATTATGCGATCACCCGATATAAGGTGAACCTTCGCATTCTTACCCCCAATCCAGCCAGTGCGGGGAGTCGCGTCGCGGAGCCCGGTGAAGCGTGGTTTGATCTCCGGGACAGTGAAAAACTTCCGCCGATGGGGTCTCCTTATCGGAAAGCGCTCTCAAAATACCGTGAAATTCGAGAAGAACTTTTGTTTCAGGCTGAGAATGAAGGTGACAGAAAGCAAAAAATCGGGTAGTTCGTGCTTGTATTAGGTGAATTTTTTTTTAAATGTAACCTTTTAACAGTTGTTTAGAGTAGGAATTGAGAATTTTGAACCAATTTAGAATTTTCCTGTTATTCTCCTCAACCGCGAATTAACAAACACAGAGTTATGTGGAAGGTATTTCTTGTCATTTCATCCGTCATCCTCGGAGGCGCCGCTTATCTTAGCTATTCCAACATGGAAGTAGTCAAAGAGCGTATTGCCCAGGTTGCGGAACAAAATCAACTGCTGGAAGCTCGTCAGGCGTCTCTTGCTAAGACCAATGAAGAGGTTGCCCAGTTGGAGCAGTCGATTCAAATGTTGAAAGACGAAGCCGAGAAGCTGGGAACCGAGAAAATCGATCTCGATGCCAAGTTGGTCGAAGCTCAGTCCAATGAGAAAGCGCAAGCTGCCAAGCTCGTTACGGCTAAAGAGGACCTCGAAGAGGCCCGTTCGCTGATGGGCAATATCGCCAAGGTCGAAGCTCTCCAGAAAGAAATGAATCAGATTCGCGCCCAAGTTGAAGAGGCTGAGATCGAAGTGGTTCAAATGGAGGGTGCTGCTGCTGCCGCGAAAGTGGAGGCGGATCGCCTTTCCAAAGTGACTGAGGAACTGAAGGCTCTTCGTCTTGATCAGGAGGCCGGTCTTATCCGGGGTGAGTTCCAGTCCGAGATTCGCAATGCCTACAATCAGTGGGGATTTGTTGTTGTTCAGGGTGGCAATGATCAGGGCGTCGTAAATCGCGCCCAGATGGATGTTTACCGTCGCGGTCAGCCCATCTGCAAACTTCTCGTTACTTCGGTCGAGCCGACCTATTCAGTGGCGGATATCATTCCCGGATCGCTTGCCCCCGGGCAGTCGGTTCAGATGGGTGATACGGTAGTGAAAACAGTTCGTGCGATGACAACGACAGCGCCTTCCGCTCCTGCGGGTGGTGCAGCAGCTCCTGCGGCGACGGCTCCGGACGAAGGCGCTTCACCTGCTCCCGCGCCGGCCGCGGATGATCCATTCGGTGGAGGGATGTCAGCGCCTGCTGCAGAGCCCGATCCATTTGGTGGTAGTGCACCGGCTGAGCCGGATCCCTTCGGCGGAGGTGGTGGCGCCATGGAAGGTGGAGATGCACCGGCAGCTCCCGCAACACCGGCTGAACCAGATCCTTTCCAGTAACTCTGAGAGAATTCGCGAATATTAACTCCGGAAATTTCCTAATAAGATGAAAAAATTTATAATGATTCTCTCAGCCCTCATCATGATGGGCTCCGCGTTCGTAGGGATCATCAACAAAGATGATCTCAAAGAAGTAGTCGAAAATCTCGAAAAGGTTCGCGGTGATGTCAAGACCGCTACTGCCCAGCTCGGTGAGGCTGAGGATAAGCGCGATGATGCCACTGAGAAAGAGACTCAGGCCAAAGACGGACGCAACCAGGCTGCTGCGGCGGTTGAAGGTGTCAGGCAGGAGTTGAAAATTGCGGCTCGTGCCCTTGAAGATGTTTCCGCTGAGCTGAAAAAAGTGGAGATCGAGAAAAAGGAAATCGACCTCGCGGTTCAGAAGCAGTTTCCGGATGGGAAAATTAAGACGGCTGAGGATCTCACGATGACTCTCACAATGCTTAAAGATACTCTGACTGAGAAGCAGAATAAAAAGACTGAACTTGCCGCAGTTGTGACGACCGCGCAGCAGACAAAGCAGTCTGAGGTCGCGAAAGTGAAGCAGGAGGAGAAATACCAAATGCAGCGGGCTCAGAAGCTTGCTCTCAATGGGCTCACTGCCACCGTGATCGCTGCTAACAAAGAATGGGGATTTGTGATGGTCAACGCCGGCCGTCAGCATGGTGTTGCTCCGGATGCCTCTTTGCTTGTTAAGCGCGGAAACACACGTATTGCCCGACTTCGGATCGTTACCCTCGAAGAAGCGGTGACGGTTGCGGACGTCGTTGACGAATCAATCGTTCCCGGAATCGAAGTGCATCCCGGCGATAAAGTTATTTTCGAAAACGTGCAGTAGAAGATTTGTTCTTCTATTGGATTTAATTCGTCCGCGAACTATTCTAAGTGATGAAATTGCTTCTTAACCTTTTTTTGCTGGTTCTTGTCGCGACTGGTCTTTCTTTGACTTCCTGCGAGACGGTTGATTCAGATCCGCGCCCTGAGCGCGAAAAGCTCAGTAGCATGCCTCATAATATTCCCCAATCCTGGGAAGGTCAGGCCGGGATGCCGGGCTTTGGCGGTGGCGGAGGTTACTAAAACGCATTCCCCGGAATCTGTTCCGTAAAATTTTTCTGAACTATCTGATCTATGTCCGCTGATTCTACTGAACTTCCCGAAATGGGTTTCGCTTCCAATTTCGATGAGGAGGAGCGGGTTTTGCTTGGCGGATTCGGTGAATTTATCTCACTGAATGAAGGTGATATCCTGATTCAGGAAGGGCATCCACAGGATTCACTTTTCATGGTGATTTTCGGAAAGTTCCACGTCCAGACCGAAGTTACAGGGCGTTCCGTTTTGTTGGGGATTCTTAAAGCGGGTGACACTGTGGGTGAGGTGAATATTTTTGATTCAGGGAATGCGAGTGCCAGCGTGGTCAGCAATACATTTTCCCAGATTTGGAAAATTGACCGGGCAAGTCTTGAGCAGTACCTTGAGGCCCACCCGAGAACTGCAGCGCGACTTCTTGTGAACATCGCGACGCAGCTCAGCAAGCGATTGAGATCAACAAACGAGAAAGTGGCGATGGCACGCGAAGCGATGCTTGGTTCTTTCTAGTTGGGGGTCTCAGCACAGGAACTCCCTATATTAATTCCTGCCAAGGCGGGAAACAGCACCTCTTTATGTTTGAGCCTTCAACACTCCCATTGGACCATGTGTCAGGTGTAGGCTCCGCATTCGCTCTCTTTTTCGCCCTTTTGATCGGGCACGCGGTCGCTGATTTTCCTTTGCAGGGAGATTTTCTCTCTCACGGGAAAAACCGGAAGCTCGATCCGCCGAAGTTGGCCGACGGAAAAGCGCCGACGACAACCTGGGTATATCTCATGACGGCCCATGCGCTTATTCACGCGGGCTTCGTCTGGTTGATTTCAGGGTATCTTATTTTTGCGGTGATCGAATTCGTCCTGCATTGGCTCATCGATGTCGCCAAGTGTGAAGGCAAGACTTCTTTCGCACTCGATCAATGGCTTCATGTGATCACGAAGGCGGTTTACGTGGTGATTCTCTGGTCGGGCTTGATGAACCAGTATCCGAATCCCGGCCCGTAGAGGGGGTGGTTTGGATGAACGGGTGGGGATTTGGCTTCGTTTCAGGGGCTTTTCTGTTGAAATGAGATGGTGTCATCGCGACCAACACCGGTGTTGAAAAGGCGTCTCTCTGGGCGAACGTATCCATCATGATTTTAAGATCGCTGACATTGCTCTTCGCGTGCGGATTAATGCTCTCAACGGCCCTTGCTCAGGTTGACTCTGATGAAGCGGATCTGGGCTTTAAGGAGATTGAGCTTTTCACCGAAGTTCTGGAAACAATTCGTCAGGGATATGTGGATGAGGATAAGGTGTCCTATGAGCGATTGATTAACAGCGCCCTCGCCGGCATGCTCGCTGACCTCGATCCTCACTGCCAGTTCATGCAGCCAAAGGTTTTTGATCAGCTCAAGCGCCATACCGACAGCACTTACGATGGTATTGGAGTGACGATCTCGACGAAGAATGATTCTCTGACCATCGTCACTGCAAGAGAGGATGGTCCCGCCGCGCGCGCGGGAGTTTTACCCGGGGATCATATCATGAAAATTAATGATAAACTCACAGAGGATGTGGGGATTTCCGAGGCGGTGAATATGCTCAAGGGCAAGCCGGGGGAGGCGATCAAGCTGACGATTCGTCGTCCTGCGACGCAAAAGCTTCACGAGTACGAGATGAAGCGGGAGGTCATTAAGCAATCTTCTGTTAAGGATGTCAGGATTTTGAATCCTGAGTTAACGAAACCTTATCGGATGGGATACGCCCGAATTCTTCAATTCAGCGAGCCAACAGCGACAGAACTCGCCGACGCTCTCGACAAACTCGAGCAGGAGGGAATGGATGCCTTCGTTCTCGATATGAGGAATAATCCCGGGGGATTGCTTAACAGCGCTATCGATGTCTGCGGTGAGTTTGTGAAAGCGGGAACGGTCGTGCTCACCACTGAAGGAAAGCCGGGTTCCGGACAGATCAAGGTTTTCAGGACGAGTGCGAAGAACAAGCGTCGTGAGCGGGATTATCCTCTCGCGGTATTGCTGAATCATTCTTCGGCGAGCGGTGCCGAAGTGGTCGGTGGTGCTCTTCAGGATCTCAAGCGTTGCATCGTTGTCGGCGAGACCTCTTTTGGCAAGGGATCGGTTCAATCGATTCTTCCGATTGGCGACGGGAAGGCGATCCGGATGACGACGGCAAAATATTATACTCCGAGCAGTCATCGCACGATCCACGAAAACGGTGTGATTCCGAATATTGTCGCGACTCTCACCCCGGCTCAGGAGCAGGATCTTATTCGCTGGTTCAGCCGCGATACGATGTCACCGGCGCAGCGAAAAGAGGCGGAAAAATTCAGAGACCCACAAGTCGTGCGAGCGATCGATGCGATGAAAGGTGCTCTCGTTTATTCCAAATTCGGCGAGGAGAATAAGGCAGCTCCTGCACCTGCACCAGCGCCGGAGAAAGAAGAGGAGAAAATTGAGTCGGCGGAAGAAGGCGAGTAGTTGATCTTTTCGTTAAAATTCCAGCGGTATGGCCAGTGACTTTGTGCTCGCGATTGAGACGTCGTGTGATGAAACTGCCGTTGCTGTTGCCGGCGGGAATGGTGAGATTCTCATCAGCAAGGTCGCTTCGCAGATCGCGCTTCATGCCCCATACGGAGGTGTCGTCCCTGAGTTGGCTTCGAGAAATCACAGTGTCGATTTGCGTCCACTGATTGATCAAACTTTAGTGGAGGCGGGAATCGATTGGAAATCGATCGGTTCAGTGGCGGCTACGTCCGGTCCCGGTCTCTCCAGTTCGCTTCTGATTGGCGATACCACCGCCAAAGCAATTGCGGTTGGACTTCAGTGCCCCTTTTATTCGATCAATCACATGGAGGGGCATCTTCTCTCTCCGTTTATTGGAAGGGGGGAAGCCGTTTCGGAGCACATTGCTTTGATCGTCAGTGGCGGGCATACCATGATTGTCGATGTCGCCGCTGTGGGGGAGTATCAGATTTTAGGGTCGACCCGGGATGACGCCGCGGGAGAGGCCTTCGACAAGGTGGGGAAAATGCTCGGACTCGAATACCCGGGTGGTCCCGTCATCGGTCGGCGTGCTGAAAAAGGGGATCGCAAGGCTTTTGATTTTCCCCGCAGCATGATCGACAGCGGTGATTTTCAGTTCAGTTTCAGCGGATTGAAGACATCGGCCCGCTACGCGCTCGACAAACTCGGCGCAGAAATCGGGGAATCGGTCATCGATGATTTTTGTGCGTCGTTCGAAGAGGCGATCGTCGATGTTCTCATTGCCAAGTTGTTCCTTGCGGCGGAAAGGACCGGAAGAAGATTGATAACTGTCAGTGGCGGTGTGAGTTGTAACCGTCGCCTTCGCGAGAGAGCGGAGGCGGAAGCGCGAGAGCGCGGTCTTGAGTTGTTCCTTGCGTTGCCCGATTACTCGACTGACAACGCGGGGATGATTGCTTTCGCAGCGGCCTTGCGGAGGCTGGTCGGCATTGCCCCTTCGGGTCTGGATTCTGACATTGACCCCAATTTGAAGCTGGCCTGAAACCTGTTTTCTATACAGGAAGGCGGTGAGGAAATGATTGCAGAGAAGTTGTCATCTTGGTAGCTTTGCTGCCCATGCCGTTGAAAACCATCCTCAATTTTGTTGTCGTTCTCCCACTTGTGTTTGTTGGTTTTTCAGTTACTCCCGGCCATGCCGAAGAGAAAGCAAAGATTGTCTTCGTCGCAGGCAAGCCGAGTCACCCTGCCCGAACTCATGAGCACAAAGCGGGGTGTCACCTTCTCGCCGATTTGCTGAACGGGCATTATGGCGATCGCGTTACGGCGATGGTCTACGAAAACGGATGGCCCGAGGCGGCTGAGGCGTTTGCAGAGGCTGACGCTGTCATTATTTTCTCCGACGGCGGGCAACGTCATCCTGCTTTTTTTCATCTCAAGACACTCGACGATTTACGTTCCCGCGGGATTGGTTTGGGTGCGATTCACTACGCTGTGGAAATGGAGCCGGGCGAGACCAATGATGCGCTCATCGCGAGTATTGGAGGAGCTTTCGAAGTGAATTACTCGGTGAACCCACACTGGGTGGCGGATTTTAAGGTGGACTCAGATCACCCGGTCGCGAACGGTGTCGAACCTTTTGCGATCGAGGATGAGTGGTACTTTAACATGCGTTTTGCCAGTGGCGAAGGGGTCACTCCGATTCTCTCGGCAGTTCCACCGCCAGAGACGATGAGCCGTCCGGATGGGCATCATTCCGGGAATCCTGAAGTCCGTAAAATGGTTGAGGCGAAAGAGCCGCAGCATGTCTGCTGGGTTTACGAGAGTCCTGAGACGGACGGTGCAAAGGTGCATCGCGGGTTCGGTTTTACAGGCGGGCATTTTCACGACAACTGGGCGAATGACGGGTTTCGAAAAACCGTTCTGAATGCGATTTGCTGGACAGCTGGAGTGGAAATTCCGGAAGCGGGAATGGAAACCCCTACCCCTGACAAGGCGGCGCTGGATCGAAATCTCGATGACAAGCCCGCCCCCAGGGCCCGGAAAAAGAAAGCCGTGAAGAAATGATCCTGTGCCCTCACTAACCAATTATCCTATGAAGAAAGAACAAACACCTAAAAATGAAGACGGAGTTTCCAGAAGGAAGTTCGTAGCCGGCGCTTCAGCCGCCGGAGCAGCGGCTGCTGTCCTGCCGATCGAAAGCAGCGCTCAGGTTGCCGGCAGTGATGCGGTTAAAGTTGGTATGATCGGAATGGGCGGACGAGGGTCCGGTGCGATTGTGCAAAACCTTACCGCGAACGACAGCTCGCAGTTGTATGCCTGTGCGGATGCCTTTCAGGATAAGATTGATGGGACGGGGCCACGTGCTTCAGGTCTTCCCAAGATTACGCAGCAGCTCGAAAAGCTGGGTAAGGAGAAGCAGGTCGACCTTCCTCAGAGCCGACAGTATGCGGGATTCGATGCATACAAAGCAGTGATCGATGAGTGTGACCTCGTTGTCATCGCGACCCCTCCGGGATTCCGCCCGATTCACTTCGAATACGCAGTGCAGCAGGGGAAAAACGTTTTCATGGAGAAGCCGGTGTGTGTTGATGCCTGGGGTTACAACAAGGTGATTGAGGCCGCGAAGATGGCGGACCAGAAGAATCTCAAAGTGGTCGTTGGACTTCAGCGTCACTATCAGAACGTTTACCTTGAGGCTTATAAAAAGGTTCACGAAGAAGGTCTTCTCGGGGATATCGTAAGCGCGCAGGTTTGGTGGAATGGAAGCCGCCCCTGGATCGTGAAGCGTGAGCCGGGTTGGACGGAGATGGAATACCAGATGCGTAACTGGTATCACTTCAATTGGCTTTGCGGGGATCACATTGCAGAGCAACACGTTCACAACATTGACGTGATGAACTGGTTCCTCAGTGGTGATTCTGTTGCAGGAGGTCATCCGATCTCCGCTCAGGGAATGGGTGGTCGTGCCGGAACCGAACCTCTCTCAGTGGGCGAGATTTTCGATCACCACTACGTCGAGTTCCGCTATGGAAACGAACACAACAACGCGGTAATGAACAGCCAGTGTCGTCAGATTAAGAATACCTGGAAGAAGGTCGCTGAAGAGATTCACGGGTCGGATGGTATTCTTCACCTCGGTTCCGGTCGTATTACCGATCTCAAAGGCGAGCTGAAATGGCAGTATCGCGCTCCACGCAGCGGCGATCCCAATCCTTATCAGGTTGAGCACGATCGTCTTTACGAAGCAATTCGCGAAGATAAGCCCCTCAACAATGCCTATTACGGTGCGAAGAGCTCCTTCACCAGTGTTCTCGGACGTCTTGCCACAGCAAGCGGACAGGAAATCACATGGGATGAAGCCGTGAAATCAGATTTCTCCATCATGCCGGAAGAGTTTGATATGAGCGCTGAGCCTCCGGTCAAGCCGGGTGAAGACGGGAACTACGAACTCGCTATTCCAGGTGAGTGGAAGCTGCCCTGGGCATAAGCGACCCATCTTCCCGGTCGGACTAATCCTGCCCGGGTAAACTTTGAAAACGGTCTCCGGTTCACCCTGGAGGCCGTTTTTTTGTGGGGGAAGGGCAATTCGGTGATTCCCATCGGGAGGCTGTGCGAAAGTAGGAAAGGATTCCGACCCTCCTGCTGTGTTGTCGTGTGTGATGGGGGGGGGCGCAGTTCCCCTGCGACTGCGCCGACGGTGACTCCGCGGAAGAAAACGGGAGCGCTGTACAATACGAAGCCGCTCAACCCGAGGGTCAAGCGGCTCCGAAACACGAAACACAAACAGACAGTTACCGAGAAAGTAACCGACTTTATGTTAACTGATATTTAACTTATGTCAACTATTTAGAGTTAATTAATTCATTTTTTAACAATAAAACTTCAAATTCGCTCATTTCCAGGATTGGTGTAGATTTCCCTTCCAAAAAAATGAATCAGACTGGAATAAATTTTCGAATCGGATCCCTCCTCATGGTGGTATGTGGTGCTGTCGCTCTTTCAATGATGGGAGGGTGTAAAACGACAGATGTCGGGGAAACCCCTGCCAGCATGGCGGTGCGGTATGGGACGGTGGGCAACGCGAACAATTTGAATGTGCGCGTCAGCCTCAATAACCGGGCCGTCTACGTTTTCGAAGGAGACGAGCCTCGCTTCGTTGCTGCAGTCGCGATCGGAAAGCCCTCCAATCCGACTCCCACGGGAACTTTCAAGATTCAGCACAAGGAAGCGAAAAAGCGCTCCAGCGGATACGGATTTTTCAAAAAAGGCGATCAGGTCATTCCCGGGAAACGTGGCGACATGCCTGCCGGATACAGTTATGTCGGGTACCCGCTTCCTTATTGGGCATACTTCTCGCATGACTGTGGTTTCCACGCCGGGGCGGTCTGGCCTGAGCCGCGCACACATGGTTGTCTTCGCCTTCACAAGACAATCGCGGACGATTTCTTCCACATGATCAAAGTCGGCACACCGGTGACGATTGCGAACAGTCTCCCTGAAGATGCCACGATCGGGAAAAATGTTCCCCGTCCGACCGATTACGCTCACCCCGATTCGTCACCTGCCGTTCGTGCATCGGACGCAGTGTTCACGGATATGGATAACGTGTGGTTCTAATTCAGTTATGCCAGGCAGTTCCACCAGTAAAAAGCGCCGTCGTGTCAATGTCCGCACGCCGGAAGTGATGGAGCGCGTCCAGGCGGAAGTCGCCAATCACTACGAGAGTTCTATCGTGGAAAAGGTGAGGGCACTCGACGGTGTCCTCACGATTGGAAAGACGACGATCAGACTCGCGAAGCAGTTCGGTTTTTGTTACGGGGTCGAGCGGGCCATCGATTTGGCTTATGCCTCGCGCCGTGTCTTTCCTGACAATCGTATATTTCTGATCGGTGAGATCATTCACAATCCGGAAGTGAACCGGCAGCTGGAGGACATGAAGATTGTTTCACTTCCCTGGCGGAAGATGGACGAGACCTATGAGGATCTCTCTGAGGACGATGTCGTGATTGTTCCGGCTTTCGGGGCTCCGATTTCGTTCATGGATAAGGTCGAGTCACAGGGCTGTCATACCGTCGACACCACTTGTGGCGATGTTATGAAAGTCTGGAAACGGGTTCGTGGATTTGCCCGTGACGGGATCACTTCCATTATTCACGGGAAAGCCGATCACGAAGAGACCCGCGCGACGGCATCGCGCGCCGCCGGTGATGACGGCAAGGGCAGTTACTTGATCATCCTTACCCTTGAAGATGCGGACTACGTCTGTCGCTATATTGAAAGCGGAGGAGATCGTGAGGAATTTCTTAATCGATTTGAAGGAGCCGTTTCTGAGGGGTTCGACCCTGACCTTCATCTCAAACAGGTTGGCGTGGCGAATCAGACCACGATGCTGAAATCGGAAACAGAGGAAATTCAGAATCGCGTTCGCAGAGCCGTAGAGGCCCGCGATGGATCCGATGAAAATTTCTCTGTTTTTGACACTATTTGCGGAGCGACCCAGGAGCGTCAGGATGCGCTTTTCGAAATGCTGAAGAGTCAGATGGACCTTCTTCTTGTCGTCGGCGGTTACAACAGTTCGAACACGACCCACCTTGTTGAGATTGGAGAGAAGGAGCTTCCCACCTTTTTTATCCGGAAAGCCGACTGCATCGTTTCACTCGATGAGATCGTTCACTACGATCTTGAGCAGAAAGAGGAAGTGACCGCTTATGCCTCGATCTTCGACCCTGAAAAAGACGCTGTGATTGGAATTACCGCGGGCGCTTCCTGCCCGAGTAACCTGATCGAAGATACCATCCTCAAAGTATTCGAACTGCGGGGAATTGACGCGGATCAAATTCGGTCGGCGTAGGCGCTACGGGCGGACCGGATCTTTTGCCCGGACTACTTTCGGTCGAAAAGCGAAGCGCTGTCGGGGTAAAGCTGGACGAAGACCGTTCCAATCAGCTTTCGAAATTCCTTTTCCAGATCCCGCTTCAGCTTGACCGGATCGGAGTCGAGACCGCCCTTTTTCCAGAGTTTGTTCCAGACTTCGGCGTTTTCGGCGAGTTCCTCTTTGAGGATTGCCTCCCATTTGGCAGGATTGTTGACAGGATCCTGCCATGAGCCACGTCCGCGGCCGAAGTGGGATACAGCAAGATAAAGCATCACGATCGCCTGAACCTGACTGCGGAAATGATTCTCGGTCCAGCGCACCATATTCTGGCCTGCCTGAGTGAGATTGAATCCGTAGGCGAGGGCAAACGTCGTCGCTCCGCCGAGGAGCATCCCTACGATCGCGCCGCCGCCAAAGGTCATTCCTCCCGAAATGAGATCTGCGGAGAGTCCTCCCACCAGCCCTGAAGCCGCGCCTCCGATTGTGGCGAGGATCGATTCCTCCACGTTTCGTTTCACCGCAAACTCTTCGCGCGAAACTTTCGACAGCGCGGAGGCGGTCTGACCGTCGAGTCCGTGAATGGAAATGAGTTCGTTCACGGTCTTCGAAGTCCGCTCTGCGAGGCGCTCATACATGCGGGTCTGGATTTGTTCGAGCTCCTTGTTTCGCTCTCTCCGGTTAACGAGCTGGGTGAGCTTGTCCACGAGGCCCCGCTCTGGAAGCGGTTCTGTATCGGTCAGGGAAAAACAGGCCAGATCGGAAATTGCTCCGACAGCGTTGTTGAGAATCTCGACGTTCCGCTCGATCCACGCATCTCTGAGTTTGAGGGCGACCTTGTGCTTTCTGCCCTCCAGCACCTCGGCGGCTTTTTCAAGGATGTGGTGCTCCTGAGTCCAACTGCGGGTGAACGCATCCAGAGTCGAAACGCTTTTTACGATTTCAAATTTAGCGAGGTGTTCCCGCCACGCGGATTCGTTCTTTCGCTCTTTCTCCGCGTTGGGTTCCCCGGTTTGGTTGAGGAAAACCAGAACCGGCTTTTTGATCCATTCGATTACTTCGATTTCGAGGTCGACGTAGCTGAGTGACTCTGGCGGCTGGGAGGCATCGACGAGATAGAGAACCACATCAGCATCGCTTTGGACGTTTCGAATCGCCTCCTGACTGCACCAGAGAGATTTGTCGGCGGCCCGATCCCAGACCTGATGGAGAATCCAACCGACTGGATTCTCGCTCGCGCGCAAACGTCTCGCGAGCTTTGCGAGATTGGAGCCGAAGCCGGGGGTGTCCCAGATCCGGGCGACGAGATCGTCCTTCTCGATGAGCGGGTAGGCCTCGGGAATGATTGTGACGTGTGCGCTGTCCGCGACCTCTCCCACGTCTTCCCGCAGCAGGGTGCGGGCGAGAGCCGTTTTACCTACGTTGGTGTGTGAGATCAAGCTCAGCACGATTTCATTGTCGGCGGCAGTGGAGGCCATGTCAGGAGGGAATTTCGGAGAGTGGTGATGGCGATCGGCCCACGAAGATCAGGTCGAGATTCTCCGTTTCAAAAAGTTTTCTCCAGGCGGCTTCGCGTTCGATGCGTCGTTTCCCGGCGTCGGGGAGAAAGGTGAGCTTCTCATCGTAGCTTTCGGGATCAATGAGTGCCCACTTAACGGGGCTGTTTCCAACAGGGTTGGGTGCATGACCTGACAGGGTTTGATAGACCGCGAGATGGGTTTCTTTCTCCGGAGTCGACGCGAGCGAGTAGAGGGGGACCAGAGTGCTGCCATCGGGGGCATCGGTCAGGGTGAATTCCTCCTCTTCTCCAAAAGTGATCGGGGGATTCCACGAAATCTTGAGCGGCTTCTCGAATTGATCTTCGAGCGCCCGAATCGCGAGACGCTTTCTCGCATCGGTTGGATCAAGTCCGTAGGGCACGATGTGAACATCGATCGAGTGCCCCGTGGAAATCGCCAACAAATGCTCATAGTAATGGCTTGAGACGTCACGGAAAGGAAGCGACCTGGCTAGGGCGCTCGCTTTAATTCGCCAGACCAGTGAGAAAATGAATCTCGGAATGATGACAAACAATCCAATTGTGATCGCATACCAGTGAATCCAGCGGGCGGCGTTCTGACCGGCGACTTCTGCCCCACCGCTCATGCGGATCGTATCGAGCTCTTCGACAGAAGGGATTGCGCCTCCGCTGATGGCTGTGGCTGGACCGAGAACGGTTTGGAGGATGGGGCGGAGCTGGCTGCTCGTTTCAAAAAAGGTGCTTTCCCAAACCGCGGTGTATTCATTGGCGAGTCCTTTCACATACATCCCCGCTATGGCCCCGGCGGCGAGAATCAGGGCCGTGGTGTGGAGGAGCGATTTCAATCGTGCCCCCATGATCGGAGCAGTGATCTGCCTCCATCGCTTTTCAAAAATCGTCTCACTGCCCGCGAGCGTTTTCTGATCTTCTTTCTCAATCTTTCCGTGTTCGCTTCGAGACGGTTGCATCATTCCGATGAGCCAGTCGACCCAGCTGTCGCTGAACAGTTTGTCCCGCGAACGGAAAAAGAGGATGATCTCGCGGATGTAAACGAGCAGGCTCCAGAAAATGATTCCGAGAAGGGGAAAGGAGAGAATGTTAATGCGTCTTTCAGGCCCCAGTTCGTTGGTGAGAAAGCCGATCACCGCGGCGATGAGGCCGAGGGCGAGGGTGAGAATTCCGAACCGGTGATTCGAGGCGACGGTTTGGGTCCAGCGCGCCGCCTCGGGGTGGCGGGCGGCGAGACGAACGAGAAGTGAATCGGCCCGCTTTTCGAGAAAGGCGTTTTCGATGACTGAGCCTGAATTTTTCTCGAGCGGTGCCCCGGCCAGTTCAGCGGCGCTGCTTTTGTCGGCGGGGGAAAGGAGAAGATCGGCTTCGTCGGCTTCCTCGACCGCCTGCAACATCATGATTTTCCTGACGGCTTCCGGCTTCATGCGATTAGAGGGCGACCGGTTGATCCTTGATTCCGACGGGGCGGTTTGAGTGGCTCGCGTAAAGATGGGCCATCCCTATGGCGAGCGCATCAGCGGCGTCTGCGGGTGGTGTTTCGGTCAGGCCGAGAAGGGCACGCATCATGAAAGCGACCTGCTGCTTGTCGGCTGATCCTTTGCCGACGACAGCTTGTTTAACCCGTTTCGGGGCATACTCGAAAATTTCCATACCGTGTTCCGCCGCGGCGATGAGGGCCGCGCCGCGTGCCGCACCCATCGTGATCGCGGTTTTGTAGCTCTGCACGAAGATGACACCTTCCACCGCGCAGACTTCGGGGGAATGCGCTTTGATGACGTCGTTGAGTTGCTCGCGGATCGCAACGAGGCAGCCGGATTGACGCAGGTTTCTCTTGTTCGAGATCGTCCCGTAGCAAAGCGCGCGATGGAGCGGCTTCCCGGTGGGTGAACGCGTCTCCTCAATCACCGCGAAACCGGTGTTCCGCAGAGCGGGGTCGATGGCAAGGACACGCACGAAAAGAAGAGGGTGGAAGGACCGGGGTGGATTCTATTCGTAAATGCGGACGTTGGCGTCACGGCGAAGTTTTGCGAGCCAGACATCGAGTTTCTTGTCCCGCTTTTCGGCGGTAAGCTTCTGGTCGACTTTGTCTTCCAGCTCTTCAAAAGAAGGAACGGATTTGCCAACCCTTTCCTCAACATACAGAATCCGCCAGTGAGAGCCCATGTCGAGCGCGGGGCTCATTTGTCCCGGTGGCAACTGGTAGGCGAGATCGTGGAGACCCTGCGCGAGTGTTCCCGATTTCCCGAGAACGCCGACATAGCCGCCTTTGGAGGCAAAGCTGTCATCTGAATACTTCTTGGCGACGGAACTGAAGCTGGAACCGCTCTTGAGTGAGGACTTCACCTTTTCCATGATCGCTTTTTGGTCGGCCTCGCTGCTTGTCGGAGTTTGTTTCGGAATGGAGAGCATTCTCACTTTCGGCTGACCGGCAGAGGCAAAGTCACCTTTGATTTCGTTGTAAATCCGCTTTTTCTCCCAGGGGGTGTTTGGAATGACCTGATCGCCTCCGTGACGCGAACGAAGTGCCTGAATCGCGATCTGATCGCGCTGAACGTCGCGGAAGGAGGCAATGGTCATGCCGCTCTTATTCAGCTCGGCGAGGAACTTGTCGCGATCTCCGCCGAAGCGCGTCGCGATAAACTGGTTCACCGACTCATCTACGAAATTGTCTTTAATCTCTCCGCCCAGCTTCTTGAACTCGCTGAGAATGAGATTCCGGTCGATGAGGTCATCAAGAGCCTGCTCTTCCATCTTGCGAATTTCGCGTTCGGCCTCGGCCCGGCCCACCATGCCGTTGTTGCCCATGAGCCAGACCCGCACTTGCGTCTGCACCGCTTGATCGACCATCGATTGTGTGATCGGTTCGCCGTTTACAACTGCCTTAATCGCATTGAGAACGACAGGCTTCGCGCAAGCAACCGCGACGAGCCCGAAGAAAACGGCTGTTATCGAGGTGAGCGCGACGATTCGAGGGCGTGAGAATGATTTTTCAGAAAAGATCATGTCGTTAA
The DNA here is from genome assembly GCA_029213065.1 of Verrucomicrobiales bacterium. Classification (GTDB taxonomy): domain Bacteria; phylum Verrucomicrobiota; class Verrucomicrobiia; order Verrucomicrobiales; family DEV007; genus Arctic95D-9. The sequence goes on from JARGPH010000029.1 coordinate 36,724, forward strand.
AGATAGTGGAAATTGGAAGGAAAGCGAAGCGTTATCCCGCAACCTTGCTCACAGATCGAGCACCCAATCCAGGGCCGACTCCAGCAGTTCCTCCTCGTCGTCCCCTATTAAACGGGGGAACTTGCCGTTTATTTGCACGTATTTCCCGTTTTTTGTGAGCTTCAACTTCTCGTCCTGGATCTCGATGGCGGAGCATCCTTTCAAGGCGGCGCGTATCTTGATCTCGGTGCTCATGAGCAAATGTTCGACTGCAGGAGGCAGCTTTCCGAAGCGATCGCTCCAGTTCTCACGGAGCAATTCCAGCTCTTTGACCTCGCTGGCTTCCGCCAATTCCCGGTAAGCGGTGATGCGGAGACGCGCTTCGGGCATGTATTCGGCCGGGACGTAGGCGGGGAGGCTGCCGTCGGGAGCCTGCGTGTACTGGGCCTCATTTGTGCAGAGAAAGTCGATGTGGACCGACATATCAATCCGGTCGCCGGCAGGTTCACCCTTCAGTTTCGAGACCGATTGCTTGAGGAGTTGGCAGTACAGGTCGAATCCAATCGCGGCGATGTGCCCGCTCTGCTGGGTTCCGAGGAGGTTTCCGGCGCCGCGTATCTCGAGATCCCGCATCGCGATTTTGAAGCCCGCTCCCAGAGACGAGTATTGCTTGATCGCATTGATACGCTTTCGTGAGTCGCCCACCGTGAGCATGTCCGGCGGCAGCATCAAATAGGCGTAGGCCCTGCGGTCCGCCCGGCCAACCCGTCCCCGGATCTGATAGAGGTCGGCGAGCCCGAAGCGGTCGGCGCGGTCGATGATAATGGTGTTCGCGTTGGGGATATCGACCCCGCTCTCGATAATGGTGGTGCAGACGAGCACGTCAAAATCATGACGAATGAAACGCTTCATGACGTCTTCAAGCTCTTCATCACCCATTTGCCCGTGCCCGACCTCGACGCGGATCCCCGGGACAAGCCCCTCGAGGCGGCGCTTCATCCCGCGAATCGATTTAACCCGGTTGTGGAGAAAAAAGACCTGTCCCTGCCTTGCCAGTTCCTTCTCAAGGGCGGAGCGAATGATCTTTTCGTCGTAGGGGCAGACCGTTGTCGCGACGGGGCGCCGGTTCGGGGGAGGGGTGTCGATCACTGACATTTCCCGCACCCCCATCATCGAGAGGTAGAGGGTTCGCGGAATCGGCGTCGCCGAAAGGGTGAGGACATCGACGAAGCGCCACATTTCTTTGAAGCGCTCTTTGTGCTTCACCCCGAAGCGTTGCTCCTCATCGACGACGACGAGACCGAGGTCCTTGAAATCGACATCCTTCGAAATGATGCGGTGTGTCCCGATCACGATATCGACGCTGCCGAGAGCCATTTTTTCGAGCGTCTTCCGCTGTTCCGCTGCGGAGCGGTAGCGGCTCAGGGTTTCGATGGTGACCGGAAAATCCGACATCCTTTCCCGGAAATTCTGGAAGTGCTGCTCTGCAAGAACTGTGGTCGGAGCGAGGATTGCGACCTGTTTTCCCGACATCACCGCTTTGAACGCCGCCCGGATCGCTACCTCCGTTTTGCCAAACCCGACGTCCCCGCAAATGAGGCGGTCCATGGGGCGATCGCTCTCCATATCGTGCTTGGCGTCTTCGATGGCCCGCAGCTGATCCGGGGTTTCCTTGTAGATGAAGGCATTCTCGAATTCCCACTGCCACTTGTTGTCCGCCGGATGCGCGAAACCGCGATGCGACTCCCGTTCCGCCTGAATCGAGAGGAGGCGGGCCGCGTAGTCCATGATCGAATTCTCCGCGTTCTTGCGGAGCTTCGACCAGCGCTTGTCCCCGAGGCGGGAGAGCTTCGGGGCCTTTTTCCCGGATCCGATGTAGCGGGAAACGAGGTGCGCCTGATCCAACGGGACGTAGAGCCGGGCCTGTTCGTCGTATTCGATTTCGAGAACTTCCTGGCTTCCCTCCGGCGTATCGCGCGACTTGATGCCACGGAATTTTCCAATCCCGTAGTCGATGTGGACGACGAGATCGCCATAGTTGTATTCCCTCAGGCTGCTGACCTGCTGGGCGGTCTGGCGCTCCTTCGCAAGCTTGTAACGACGTCGCCCCCGCTGGTTCTGGTAGCGTCCGAAAATCTCAGCATCACTGAGCACCGCCACTCTCGCCTCCGGAATCGTAAAGCCACGGCTCAGGGTTCCGCTCATCGGCTGGAGAAAACCGTCATCCCAGGCGTTCTCAAGAACCAACTCGGTGAAACGTTCTTTCTCCCCGTCGGAATGAAACGCCATCAGGACGGTCCATTTCTCCTTTTTCCATTCGTTGAGCTGACGCGAAAATTCCTCGCGACGGGTCTCCTGCAAAATGAAATCACCCGCCCCGAATTCCCCGAGAGGGTTTTCAAAACAGGCCCCGGAAAAATCTTCGGCTCCTTCCTGTTTTTTGAGGACACCGTTTCCAACCGAAACACTCGCCAGCTCCGTATCGCAATCGACCGAGATGATGAGGTCATTCTCCCCGATGTAGTCGGAGATATGACCGGTGTGCTCCAGGTTCGCTTCGCTCAGAAGAATTTCGCAGCTGTCCACTTTTCCAATCGAGGTCTGCGCATCGACGTCGAATTCGCGGATCGACTCGATCTCGAGATCAAACAACTCGATCCGCACCGGGTGGAGCGCTTGCCACGAGAAAATATCGATGATCCCCCCGCGTAATGCGAACTGGCCCCGTTGAAACACCTGCGGCTCCTTTTCGTAGCCGGCCTCTTCGAGGATCGTGGCAAAGGAATCCAAATCCAGTTCGCCCCCTGTTTTGATCACTTCCGCCTGACGCGTCAGCGAGCCCGGGGGAGGTGCGTTCTCTTCGAGCGAATCGACTGTCAAGACGATCGAGGCTGAGCCGCCATCGTCGAGCATCTCGTGGAGTTCTTTTAAAACGGCAAGCCGCTCTGCAGCCGATTCCGGATCGGGAAGGCTCTCCTCAAAGCCCGCCCACTCGTATTCGGGGAGAAAAAGCGCCTCCTGGCCCCAGACCCCGAGCTCCGATTGCATCACTTCCTGAGCCTTCACCTGAGAGCAGACCACCCAGATCGCCGAATCGAGATTGCCCGCTTCCCGCCAGGCCGCCATCGCCGAAGCGACGTAGAGCGGTTGGCCCGCCTCGGCTACATGCTCGAAGAGAGCCGGGTTCTCCGGTGTCGCGAGAGGGACCGATTGAAACGACGACAGGAGCGTGCCGCTGCGTCGCAATCGCGATGCCAGCGTATCGAGAGCTTCGCTGTCCGTGAGATTCTTCAAGAGCCCGACGCTACAGGCAAACGACGAATTTCTCACCTGGATTTCACTTCCGGAGCCCTAAGCAATCAAATTGTACCTCATTTTTGAGAATAAATAGTTAATAAGCCTTAATTACCCTTCCTTTTTTATAAAAAATATGATAAAATTACACATTTGTAATTTCATTCTTGCTAAAAATACAAAAAAGCTCTAATTTTCTACCGCATGGCACAAGAAAACACCGCTTTAGCCGAACGCGCCAAAAGGGCACGTCGCATTGTTAAGAATCCATCACTTTACAAAGTGTGCATGGGTTGTGACTCAATCGTGGCTTCCAAGGTAAATATTTGTCCTAACTGCCACGCGTATCGCTTCGAGATCGATTCTGATTTCGTTGTGAACCAGGCAAAGGCCCTCTCGACACGTGAGCAGAACTCCGTGGTTGCTGAGGATTTGTCCTAGATAGATTTTGCCGACAAACGAGTTTCCAATTTAGACGAATTGGGAAAGAAACTGCTTGCAAAGGCGCTTCAACTCGACATCTTGTCGGCCTTGCTCGAAAGAGCGGAACTCCACGGAGTTTCGGGTAGATTCCGGAGCGGTCAAACGGGGCAGACTGTAAATCTGCTGGCTACGCCTTCGAAGGTTCGAATCCTTCTCTGCCCACTTTCTTTAAAAAAGCCTGAGACCGGAACAGCCGGTCTCAGGCTTTTTTATTGAGGAGTATGGGTAGAGACGACGCGGTTAATCCTTCCCTGCCCACCATTTAAAACGCCTCAGCCGGGAACCACTTGGTTGAGGCGTTTTAACGTACTGGCAAAGGAAGGGGGTGCACCTCACGGGCGGGTTCTCCCTGGCGAACGGGCTTGAATGCGGGGGCGATTCCGGCGAGGCTGAATCCGTCCTATGAATCTGCGTCCCCTCATCTTGAGCCTTTCGGTTTTGCTTTCGTCCCCGTTGCTTCAGTCGGAGGATTGGCCGCGCTGGCTCGGGCCGGAAACGAACGGGATCAGTGGCGAGGTTCTGCCGGAACAAGTGGATCTGACGAATCGCGTTTGGACGGCAGAGATTGGGATCGGTTTTTCTTCGGTCTCGGTGGCTGGTGGACGCGTCTATTCCATGGGGCACAGGGATGGTGAGGAAACGGTCTCTTGCCTTTCGGAGGCGGATGGGAGTCTCCTCTGGAGCGATTCGTATGAGGCTGAATTGATGCCGAATCTCCATGAGGGAGGCCCCGGTGCGACTCCGACGGTCGATGGCGATCACGTCTACACGATGAGTAAAGACGGTCAGCTGCGGGTCTACGAAGCCGATTCGGGAGCGCTGGTCTGGAAGAAAGAGATGCCGGCGATTTCAGGGATGCGTGAGATTCCGGAATGGGGCTTCACTGCCTCGCCTTTGATTGAAGGGGACACGGTGTTCGTCGAAGCCGGGGCCACTTTTGCATTCGACAAAAAGACCGGAGAAGAGCTCTGGCGAAGTGATGACTACCGGCCCGCTTATGGAACACCTCAGCTCTTCGAGGCGGATGGCCGGGCGCTTCTCGCTGTTTTGAAAACCGATGGACTGGTCATTCTCGATCCCGCGAACGGGAAGACGCTCGCCTTTTCGATGTGGCGAACCAGCTTTCAGACCAACTCAACGACCCCTCTTTCGGCCGGCGACGGGCGACTCTTTATTTCCACCGGTTACGATCAGGGATGCGCCTTGTTCCGTTTTTCAGAAGGGAAACTGAGCAAGCTCTACGAAAATAAAAACATGTGCAATCACATGGGAAACTCGGTCCTGATCGATGGCTGTCTCTATGGGTTCGATGGCACCGCCCATCGGGGGCGCCCTGTCGAGTTCACCGCGATTGACCTCGAGACGGGGGAGAAAAAATGGCACTTCGAGGATCTGAAATATGGCAGTGTTATTGCGGCAGGGCAGGATTTGATTGTCTTAACGGAAAGAGGGGAGATTCTGATTGGGCCTGCCACGCCGGCTGGTTTCGAGGCGCGTGTTCGGCACTCGATTTTATCAGGGCGTTGCTGGACGCCGCCGGTTCTGGCGAACGGCGTGATCTATGCGCGGAATGCTTCGGGAATGCTCGTCGCGATTCGCGTAAGATAGGTATCTTCCCGCAAAAAGGGAGCAAGGGGGGGGCGTTGTTGCGATCGCTCACCTTGCCGCGGGGATGAGTGATGTGCTGATCTCCTTCCACTGGTCACTTTTGGCGGGCCTGGACCATTTTTCATAGAGTTGTGCGAGGCTGTCGCTGATGCGGTATCGCATTCGGGTGGCAAACTCCGGATGCATTTTCTCCGTAGTGTTATCACTCTGAAACTGATTCCAGTCCGAGAGGAGAATGTTCTCCGCCTCGTCGAATTGTTCGAGCCCGATGAAGCATCGTGCTCTTGATATTCTCCAGGGAGTGTTCTGGGGATTGCGGGGGCCTTTGTCTTTGAGAAATTCATCAATCCTCGAAAGTGCTTCCTCATGCTCTCCGCAGCCGATGAGGCAGTCAACAGATCTGATGCGCTGATAAAGGGTCGCCGCGTGATTTTCACCGAAGATTTTAACGAAGGAATGCCACTGCTTTTCGTGGATGCGTGAGAGTGCCCGCGGGTCCTTCTGTTTCCTTGCGAATGCGGTCAGGATTCTGGAGCAGCGGTCCATTTGCTGTTCGTCTTTGCCCTTGTTTTTAATGTGGATCGCGATCACTTCCGTTGCAATCCGGTTGGCCGCTTCGTAGTTTTCGCCTGCTTGGAGATGTTCAGCGAGGTTGAGTGCGATTTCGAGAACGGGACCGTTGCGCCAGGTGTGCGCCTCACCAAAAAGCGGCGGAGTGAGAATCTTCGAGGCAATCTCCAGTTTCTCACTCTCGATACAACGCTGGGCATAGCGATTCCCGCGGGTCAGGGCAATCGGGTGTTCCGCGCCGTATTGCGTAACGCTCTTGCGGTAGGCTTTTTCGAGAAGGATGATTCCGTCGTCGTGTTCCCCCGAATTCCAGAGAAGCTCTCCCAACCAGAAGATTTTTCCGGGATCCTGATTTTCGTTCATTGAAATGGCTTTGGCCCCGTTTCCGGTTGAAATCAGGGTCATCATCGCGGCGACTTTCTGTTTCTGCGCGGTGGTCAGTTTGAGTCGTTGCGCCCACTGGAGGAGGCTCTCGACGTTTTTCTCGAAAAGGGGATCGATCGATTCGCGGTTGAGGGCGGTGAACTGGCAAATCATCGCCGAGGTCATGGGCATTCCCCGCTGTTCATAAACGCCCGCAAGGTAGCGCGCTGAATCGGTCGTGTTGGAGTGAAAGGAGCCGTAAAAGTCGTGACAGTGCAGGAAGAGTTGCTCCGCTGCCGCGGTCGCTTCTTCGAGACGGTCCGTTCGACGGAGCGATGCAAGGAGAAAGCTCATTGGCCAGTAGTGACCTTTGTGGCGGAATCGTCCTTCGAAGAAGTGGCGGTTCAGATCCTCATTCCAGAACTGAAAAGCGGATTCATGATTCCCGCTTCCCGTTGCGTGCTGAGCGAGAACAGCGAGATAAGACTGTCTCTCCATCCCCGGGAAACGCTCCGGATTGTGGAGCACTTCTTTCAGGGTGTCTTCAACCTCATTGAGATAGTCCGTGCGTTGTTCGTCATTTGAATAAGCTGCCTCGAGAAGATTTCGACAATGATTGAGGCGAGCTTTGTGCACCTGTGAGTCGTCTTCGCCAAGGGATTCACTCAAGGTTTTCCAGTTGTCCCGCGATGCGAGAAGTGCTTTCTCGGCCCTTCCTGATGCCCGGTTGGCTCCATTGAGGAGGAAGGTAAGTCTTTGCACCATCTTGGTGTTTTCCGGTAACTCTTTCGCGGAATTCAGGGCTTTCTCGAAAACGCCGGCGGCGAGGTCGGGGCGTCCGAGATCGTTGTAGGTCGTTGCGATGGCCTCCTCGATTCGGGCCCGGATAACGGGTTGGGAGGAAAATTCCAGGGTGACTTTGGATTCCGCTTCCCGGAGCACGTCGAGAGCCAGCATCTCCGCGCCTCCATTTTGGGGTGAAGCCTGGCGGAAAGCCTCGAAAAGAAAATCAGGAACCGCATCGGCATCGGCGAGACGGGCCTGAGCGAGTTCTTCCGCTTCTGTTGCCTCGATCGCCCATTTGACGCTCACGGAGGTGGCGATGAGGAGGATGCAGAAAATGCTGAGGGCGGAAAAAACGAGAGCCTTGTGTTTGCGGGCGAATTTTCTGGCGCGATAGACACGTGAGGGGGGACGGGCCAATACCGGTTCCCCGTCCAGATAGCGTTGAAGATCGTCGGCGAGGAGGCCGGCCGAGTCATAGCGTCGCGAAGGGGCTTTTTCGATGCAGCGGAGCGCGATCCAGTCGAGTTCGTCACGCAATTTTTTCGGCCAGCGTTCGAAGGTGGTACTGTGATTAGCCGCTTCGCCCTCGCGGTCTTTGCCTGAGGAGGTTTGCACCCGGATCGAGGGGCGTTCCGCTTCGTGCTCCCGAATCAGCCGGAGAAGGTTTTCGATGTTCAGTTCGGCAATGGCCGCTGCAGCGAGCGGCGGATCCCCTGTCAGCAATTCATAGAGGACGGTTCCGAGACCGAAAACATCCGAGCGGGTTTCCACTTCTCCTCCCTCGGCCTGCTCAGGGCTCATGTATTGGGGGGTGCCGAGCACCTGCCCGTCGAGAGTGAGGAGGGTGTCGCCCGGCCATTTTTCCTCCAGTGTCTTCGCAATGCCGAAATCGATCAGTTTCGGAACGAAATTTCCCTCGCGGTCCACTGAAACGAGAATGTTATCCGGTTTGAGATCGCGATGAATGATTCCGTGCCGATGAGCGTGCTCAACCGCGCGGGCGACCCCGAGCATGAGAAGAAGTCGTGCGCGGATGCTGAGCTGACGGGCATCGCAAAATTCGACGATGGGTTCGCCGGACACAATCTCCATGGCGAAGAAGGGTTCCCCGGATTCAGTTTCGCCCACCTCGTAGAGGCGGACGATGTTGGGGTGGCTCATGATCGCGAGGGTGCGACTTTCGGCGCGAAATCTTTCGACGAGAGCGGAGTCGAGGGTTCCGGGGCGAACGATTTTGAGGGCGACATCGCGTTCGACCGGGTATTCCTGACGCGCGGCCCACACTTCCCCCATGCCGCCTTTTCCGAGAGCTTCTCTGAGCCTGTAGGGGCCGATCAGCTGAAACTGGATCCCTGTCCTGTCGCGAACCACCTTCGCTTTTCCGTCGGGTCGAAAATACTTTTCCTGAGATGCGGCGGTGTCCTCTGGAGTGGCGGACCCGAGGATGCATTTTGGACACAAACCTCCCGCGACGCTTTCTGATAACACGTAGCCGCAGGTGGGGCACAGGGCGTTTTCCATATAGATAATGTTATTCGTGCAATTGCCGGATAAGTAAATCCCGAAACAGGCAAAAAAATTCCGGGCCTCCGGGGTTTCACTGTGCCTGATCCGCGGCATAAAAAAGCCGCTCCCGTTTTCGGAGAGCGGCTTTTCGTAAGAGAGTATTGAAATATCCCCGAAAGGAAACTTTACTCGACTTCACCGAGATACTTTAAGGGATCTGCGGTAACCTTCTTTTTGCAACCGCCGCAACAGACCGCGATTTTTACGGTAGCAGTTGCTTCGGGATCGAGATCCTTACCGGAAAAGGCGCACTTGCCCTCTTCGGCGGAGGCGAGCTTTTCGGCATACTTGGCAGGATCCTTCTCGAATTTTGCGACGCATTTGTCACAGCAGAAGGTCGCGGTGTAGTCAACAGACTTGGAGCCATCAGCATCTTTACCTTTTACAGGGCAAACGTCATTGATGGGCTTGGCTTCATCGGCATGGATGGGGGCGGTAAAGGTAAACGCGGCTACGGCAGCGACTAGAAAAATAGAAAAGAGTTTCATAATGTATATTTGTTAGTAAATGTGTTTAAAGAATAGTATGGTTTTCGGTCGATCTCCCTTTGATCCCGGACGCGTGCGATTCGAAATCGGCTCGGTTGCCGCACGAAGGCCAAAGAGCGGTCATCAACGTTTCCGATCAACCGGGGAAACGTTGTTTCGGGATCGGGTATCAGATCAGGAAAACTCCGTAAACCTCGGAGAAGGGCCGGGGAGGAGGTTTTAACTCGTGGATCACGTTGTATGCCGGCGATTGTATGAGTGACACTCGAAGCGCGTCGAAGAGATTGATTTCGATGAATTGATCGAATCCATGCCATTCGGGAGGGTCCACGGAAAAATCACCCTTTACCGGTGAAGTTGCGGCCATAGGCATTTCCTGATCACAATGAGGGCAGGGGGCCGGTTCTTCAGTTTCCGGGACGTGACAGCAGGATGGTTTCGCTGATTCTTTCTCCGTGTTGGCTCCGAAACAAAGGCACAAAGGAGACATCGCCACCTGAAGGCAGATCATCAAAAAGATGGCGATTGTGGGTTTCATGCGGTTGGAATTCTCCTTGATTTGAGTTTTCAGGTCAAGAGTTTCGGAAGGATTTCCAAGGGTCTCAGACCGTTCTCCGGTGGGGCCGTTCAATTTTTCAGGAAGGGGGCGTTTCGTGGTTCCGGCAGAGTGCGGACCAGGTTCCTGTATCTTCATCCGGGCCGGGGTCGTCCAGTGCCGACACGAGGATGACACGGTTGTCTATAACCTCAAACAATGCCTCCTGACAGAATTGGCGGGCGAGGGCCAATGCGTTACTGCGGGCGCAGACGATTCCATAGCCGGGTTCTATGTGTGAGAAGTCGGGGCTCCCTCCGGTTACGGGAAAAAACTCGTATCTGCGGTCCTCGATCTCGGATCTGAGGGATTCGTCAGCCCGTTGGTTGGCTGAATCGTCAATGGTGACGCCGTCGGGATTCCAGGCAGTAATGATATAAAAGTGTCGCGGCACCTCCCGGCGTTCACACTGGAAGCGGACGTTGCGGTATTCGGTTTTCAATTCAGTGGGCATGGTAGAGTCGGTTCCACCTCAAGGTAACCCCGGGTCTGAAATGCGGAGTGGAATTTATCCGCTTCATTGCGCAGAGTGCGGTCTTGTGACTATCGCCTCACGTTTGCCATCATTTCGCCATGTTCTCCTGATCAGCGGGCTTCTTCTGATCGCGGTGAACCTGCGTCCGGCCATTACCGGAATCGCCCCGTTGGCTGAGCGAATGCAGGGAGATGGGCTCAGTGCTCAGGCTGTGGGGATGCAAACCACGATTCCGTTGGTCCTTTTCGGGCTGGCCGGATTGTTTGTCGGCGCATTGGGCAACCGCTTCGGCTTCGCCCGCGCGCTTGGTGCGGGGCTTGTCATTTTGTCAGCGGGGTGTTTTCTTCGACCATGGGATTTCACTGGAACCGGCCTTGAGCGGATTGTCGGGTCGATCCTCATCGGGATTGGGATTGCCTTTGGAAACGTACTTCTTCCCGGGCTCGTGAAGAGTCGCTTTCCGAATCATGTCGGGTCGATGACGAGCCTCTACTCCACGGCGATGAATCTGGGAGCGATGTTTGGGATTGCTTTGGCGGTGCCTTTGGCTAATTCGCTTTCGGGAGGTTGGCGCGGGTCACTGAATGCATGGGGTTTTACCGCGTTGATTCCACTGCTTATCTGGCTCCCGCAACTGCTGCAGAAACCCCGGGTTCATACCGAGGGCAATCCATTCGCAGGGATAATCAAATTGCTGCGAAGCGCCCGGGCATGGCAGGTCACGGCGCTGATGGGACTGCAATCCCTCCTTTTCTATTCCAGCGTTGCGTGGTTGCCCACCATTTTGCAGGTGCGGGGAATGAGCGAGGCGGCTGCTTCGGCCTGGCCTGCTGCGATGCAGCTTAGCGGTTGTGCGGCGAGCATCATCATTCCAACTCTCGCGGGGCGGGCGCGGTCTCAGACTGGTTGGACTGTGGCTTGTGCCGCGATGTCGGTGCTTGGAATTGCTGGAATTCTCTGGCTGCCGCTATTCTGGGTCGGAGGTGCCACGATTTTGATGGGGCTCGGTCTGAATGCCGGGTTCGGGGTGTGTTTGCTCCTCATCGCGTTGCGCAGTAGCAGTGCCGAAACGGCTGGGTACCTGTCTTCGATGGCGCAAACCGTCGGCTATCTCGTTGCCGCACCCTTTCCGTGGTTCATCAGTTGGCTGAGCACAACGACGGATAGCTGGATGATTGGCTACGGGTTCCTCCTCATTCCCGCCGTTTTCGTTGGTGTGGCCGGAGCCCTCGCGGGGCGGAGCGGTGTCGTTGATCCTTGAGTTGCTTCAAGGCGTCATCTCGTAATCCAGCGAGAATTGATGCTGATCCCGATCCGGAACAATCTTTGTGGATTCGCACAATTTGCCTTTGATAGGGTCCCAGGTGCGAACTTCGATGAGGTTGTCTTCGGGGATAAATCGCATCACCCGCAAGCCGTCTGCTCCGTAATCGGAGATGAGTTCGTGAACGGTGTTGCCGTGATCGCCGGTTGATTCGAGCCGGAATGCCTGGGTGCGACTCTGATCGCCGGAACAGATCATGAAGAGGTTTCTGTGCTTGCGGAAACATTTGTCCCACATTTGCTGAGAAGTGTTCCCGCGCGCACCATGCATTTTCTTCCAGGTCATGCGACCTTTCGGGAGGGAGAAAAACTCGTCGTTTGTCTTTGGTTTTTCACGCGGGCCGAGGTCCATGTGGGTCGTGACCATGGCGCGACAATCCTCATATTCTTCCAAAATGGAGTCAGCCCACGCGAGAACATCGTCCGGTGCGTTGCATTCCAGATGGAGACAAACAAACTTGAGGCCATCCGCTTCGAAGAGTTGAGCGCTGTTTGCGTTGTTTCCTGAGATGACGGGAGTTCCTTCCGGTTTTTCAAAACATCCGGCATACCAGTCGAATCCCTCAAACCGTGATTTCGGGAAGACCTTCTGAAACAGGGTCGAATCCCCCGAGGACTTCATGTCGTGATTTCCGACCGAGATGCCGTAGGGAATCTTGCCGTGCAGTTTGTTCATCATCGCACCGGCAAGTGCCCACTGCTCCGGATTGTTTTTATCAACGATATCACCGACATGACTAACGAAAGCGATTCGCTGGCGGTCGAGGTTTTCCACGATCCAATCGGTCCAGCGATCGAAAACCGGGTTCGTCAGCGGGTCGGTGCTTTCAGGTGTCATCTTGGTCCCGACGCCGAGATAGTGCTGCGTATCGGAGATGACGACGATGGTGAACGAGCCCTCCGGGGCGGATTCCAGCTCCTCTGCGTTGATCTCTGTGGCGATCATCGTGAACAGTAACACAGAGATCGCGACCGAGAGTTCTTTGAGTTTCATGGGCGAAAGATAGTTCGGATGGCCGGGAAGTGGCAGACGGCATAGCGCCCTTTTGAAATGTCGGAGCGTGTCGGACACCTATTTCGGAAGGGAGGTTCGATGCTCATCAGTGAACAATCCGATCTTATCGAATGGAATTGTTTCGAATCCGGAAACTTCCTCGAGGAGGCGCGCGTCTGATTTGAGCAGAAAATTCGATTTCTCCCTGTCAACAAATCCAAGTTCGACTGGATCGTCTTTGGTTCCGGCGAGGTTCTTGAATCCTTTTATATCCGCTGCGGTGGATTTGGGAGCATCGCCGTTCGAATTGACCGCGAGGTTGTCGGCGATATCGAGTTTATCGACGAGCTTTTTGACGCTTTCATTGAAGCTGAGGACCTGCTTACCGGAGTCGATGAAAACATTGCGAACGATTCGGTTGTGGAGCGGTTCACGCGGGGAATCGTCCATGATTTTGGCGAGGCTGGGATAGCGCGTGCTCCATGGAGGATTGGTGTAGTCCAGTTTCTCGGCTTTCTTGATCAGGTTCCAGCCGGCGTATTCAGGATTGTTCCATTGCTTCCAGGTCATCCCTCTTGAATCAATGTGGAGTCCGATCGGGCAATCGATCACGAGGTTGTTGATCACGGCATTGTCGCGTCCCCCGCCTATCATGATGGCGCGTCCCGCTTTGTAGAAAATGTTTTGCTCGATGGTGTCGCCGCTGTCGCAGTCATCGAGATAGACGCCCATCGTATTGACGTGCTTTTCATTCCCGCCTCCGAGGTGGTGAACGTAATTCTGGCGCAGGTGGTTTCCCTGACTGGTCCAGTCGCGTCCCGTGTAGAAGGCTCCGGAGTCGCCCGTTTCCATAACAACGCGATAAATCTCATTTCGCTCAAAGAGGTGGTCGTTACCACTGTAGAGTATCGCATTGTGAGGGGCGTCGTGGATGCTGTTATTCCTCACGATTTGCCCGACTCCGGAGACACCAATCCCGGGAGCGTAGGTGCGCTGAAACAGGCCGTAGTCATGGATGTGATTGTTGATCACGAGATTTTTGCCGGGTGTCAGGGTTTTTCTGTCTCCTCCGCTGACGATGATTCCCGAAGTTCCGAGATTGAAGAGATCGGAGGAGCGAATCGTGTTTTCAGTCCCGTTGCTGATCGTCACTCCTGTGTTGGCAAGGTTGGCGACAGTGCACCCGGCGATCTCGATTCCGGTGGTCTTTTCGAGGATGATTCCTCTTTCGTGACCGTATTCGAATCGCAGTCCCTCGAACTTGATGTGTTCCGCCCCGCTGATTTTTACGAGAGGGGCGTTGAGCGTCCCGAGGACAATTTCGGATTCCTCCCAGTTCGACCCGGGATGGAAATAGAGAAGTTTTTTGGCTCGATCCAGATACCACTCTTCCGGGGCATCCAGCTCATCAAGTGTGTTCAGTGCGAAGAAACGACGCTCTTTTCCTCCCCAGGTTCCGTTCGATATTCCGTAGGAATGAGTTGCTCCCAGCGAGATGATTTTTTTGGCCGGGTCGTAGCTTTTGATTTGAATGACTTCAGAGCTCCAGTCGTGAGTCCAGTAACCAAAGAGCCAAACGCCGTCTTTCAGGTTCCATCGTGTCGGTCGGGGATCATCAAATTCGAATGACCCGGGGCGCGATTTACGACGAGCCGGATCATCCGATGTCGGGTCTGCCATTCCGGAGTCGATCGCTTTGGTGAAGCGGGCCCATCCATCGGGCCCGGCATCGAGATTGGGCCAGCGCGCAAGGGGCATCGGCTCGGCGTTCACATACAGCCAGGGTGCCGCAGGCTTGCCGCGGTATGAGGGGGTGAAGGAAGGGAAGTTCGCGGGGTGCAGCGCGGAGAGATCCGCGACAAGAACTTTGCTTTGGGCTTCTTTGCTCAGGCGGGAGAGGACTGCGGAGTCTGTGATCTTTTTGAAATCTGTCGGCTTAAGACGAATGCCCCCCTCGAAGCGAGATTCCCCGGGCTGTTCCGCGCGATATACGACGGGGGATTCCGCCGTTCCGCTGTCCTCAGCGGTGAGCGTGAAAGTGGAATCAAGCTGATAGGTTCCTGTGCCAATCCTGACGATGAATTTTTCCGCAGCGGCTTCCGGTTGAGCCTTCCTGAAGGCGCGAATCGCGTCGCGGGCTTCTTTCAGGGAAAGGAAGGGGGCGTCTTTGCTGCCGTCCCCTCCTTTATCTCCTTGAGACGCGACATAGAGAGTCTGATCTCCGCAAGCCAGAGAGATTGCAGAGATCAGAGCTAAGGTTGCCACTAACACTTTTTTATTCATACGATTCATTATCGCATTCTCTTGGAAATGCCAGAATCGCTTCCTGAAAACCCTGATTACGGCAGAGCGGTTTTCAGCAGCCTTCGCCTCCTGCGGGAGGGTTGTGCAGACCGATCATGTTTCCTTCAGAGTCGATCACCAGTGCGATGTCGCCATATTCGCCGATGGAAAACTTTGATTTTACGACGTTTCCTCCGGCGTCGGCGACACGGCTTTCCTCGTCAGCGCAATCGGCGCAGAAAAAGTAGACCAGGGTTCCGCCTCCGCCGGGCGTAACGCCTTCCATTTTGGCGAGTGCCCCGCAGCAGCCGGGACCGGCGGGCTCCCCCGGAAACATCAGCATTTCAAGTTCACCCAGTTCATTGTTAGGGGCGGGGAGTGCCTCGAACTGAATGCCGAGGACGGTCTCGTAGAATTTTCTGGCACGGTCCATGTCTGCGACATAGATCTCGAACCAGCCAACTGGATTTCTTTGGTTACTCATAGGATATCGGTTTGGTAAGGTCAGCCATTGTCGCAACCGTGATCGGAATATTCAACAGTGGAGGCGACCCAACCCTGTTGAGTCGTTGACCTGACAGGGTTGAGTTTGAAAGCGGTTGATCTTTTCTGCTCTCAGTCAAAGAACGGGAAGAGTCGTTTGATTTCCGCCTCTCCCGGTTGGTGGGCGTATTCGCAGATTTCAAAAACTTCGGCATATTTCGCCTCGTTGCCCTTCTCTTCGCCATACCATTTGACCAATGATTCGCGGAACTTATCGGCGATGTTCCCATCCCGGTTTTGCCAACTCTTCGTGAGGAACTTTTTACGCATTATCTCATCGCCTGCGAAACGTTGAGTAAGCGTTTTTTCGGTCCCGAGCGCTCCGCCTTCGTAGACCTGAGAGGCGAGTGCGTCGATGGCGTCCAGTTTTTTGTCGAAGACATCATCAATCGAAACGGCGATGTCGGCCTTGAAGGGATAGGGTGTCGTGAACCTGTCGTAGAAATAGAGGAATGTAGTGGCGTGTTGGATTGCGGGGGTATCAGGTACGTAGAAGGGAACTCGTATCATAAATGCAGCGTCACGCACGAGGAGGCCGGCGTTGCGATGGTCGGGATGGTAGTCGTAGGGGCGGTGGGTGATGACGATGTCAGCGTCCCATTCACGAATGAGTCGCGCGATGATTTTCCGGTTCTCCAGCGTCGGCATAATCTCGCCATCGTGAATGTCGAGCACCTCGACTTCGATCCCGAGTCGCCTCGCTGCTTCTTCGACCTCAGCGATTCGCCGTTTCGCGAGGGCGCCGCCGGACTCTTTCCAGTGACCAATGTCACCGTTTGTCACAGAAACGAATTTTACTTTGTGCCCCAGTGCTGTCCATTTCGCGGCGCAGCCGGAGAGACGAAATTCGGCATCATCCGGGTGAGCGCCGAAAGCGATGATGCGGAGAGGTTTCTCTTTTGATTCCTGTGAGGAGCCGATTGTGGTCGCGAGGAGAGTAGCTAAAATCAGGCTGTAACCGGTAATTCGGGCAAAGTTCATACCGGGTTTTTCTCATTTTTTTAAATCCCGATCAAGAGTTTGCAGGCCGTGTTCAGGGCTTTCAACGGTGAGCCTGCAGCAGGTTGCAAGGGCAGCCCGCCTGTTCGGGCGCACTTAGGTAGCTTGTCATTGGCTTGAGTTTCCAAATAGCATCCCGGCATGATTGATTCCTCTCCTCCTCCTTCGCGTCGTGAGATTCTCGGATTGGGAATTCCCGCGATCGCAGGGGGCGCTGCGGTTCGCATTGGTGGGAGTGACAGTCACGCTGCTGAAGCGAAGCTTGAGGGCGGGGTTGGCGCGTCATGGCCGGTTCGGCGTCGGAAAATCGAGCGAAAGTGGCTTGAAATCCTCGGAGACTTTCCCACTGAGATTCCAGATCTGAAGGTCGAGATGAAGGAGGCTCCGTGGGACGAGGAGGGGATCACCCGGTATCATGTCAGCTATCAGTCGGAGTCGGATGATAGAGTGACGGCGTGGTTATTGGTCCCTGATGCGGCTGGCGGGAAACCAACGCCGGCGATTATCTGTATTCACAGCACGACCTGGGGTTCAGGAAAAGATCAGGTGATCGGGTTGTCGGGGAAGCGTCCCGTCGATCCCGCTCCGGATCCTCAGATCGGTGTCGACTACGGTCTCACTCATGCCCGTCACGGGTTCATCACTTTGAGTATTGATGTGATCACGGATGGTGAGCGTATTGAGCCGAAACGGCGGGTCATGGATACACGTGTGTTTTACAAGAAGCATCCTGAATGGTCCGTCATCGGCAAGACGATCTGGGATTGCAGTCGTGGCGTCGATTTTCTGCAGTCACTGGATTTCGTGGACTACGATCAAATCGGGGTAACGGGGCTTTCGCTCGGAGGGCACATGGCGATCTTTGTGGCTGCTTTTGAGCCTCGAATTTCCGCGACGGTTGCGAATGGAGGGGTCCTCGATATGCATCGACACACTGATGCTTTTTCCCGCGTTCCAAAGGATAACAACTGGGAGCCATGGGAGGAGGGTGTTGATGAACCTACCAACAGCGCAAAACTGGAAAAACGATTCGGATTTAAAACCAACAGTGGTCCTTTTATCTATCTGAAGAATTTCCGGAAGTATGTCGATGACCAGAGTTTACCGCTGCCGGTCAACATTGACGATCTCATGATGCTGGTCGCTCCGCGTCCCATGTTGGTGATTTCAACCGAACAGGAATTCTACCGGCACAAGTTTTTCGAGAAGGCACCGAAGGTTCTCGATGTTTACATTAACTGGCAGGATGTCGACGGTCTCCCGAGCGTTCTCACGGCAAGGAAGGAGCGGCTCGGGTGGGATGATACGGTGGCTTACTACGATTCGAACCACAACATCGGTGAAGAGAAGCTGACCCGACAATTCGGTGGATTCGGGGCCGGTGATTGCTTCAGCTGGTTCTCCTTTCCGGGGCGTCATGGGCTTCCCGGAGTGGCGCGGCGAATGAGCTTTGCCTGGTTTGACCGGTGGCTCGGGCGGACGTTGTATTGAGCTGCTTTTTCGGTAGGACCCACTGTCTCGTGGTCAGAAGCCGCTCTCGAAGGCGTTTTTAGTTCTCTTTTGCATCTTGAGAGTTGATCGTGATCAAGCCAGCGTGGGTGAGGGGTAATGCGTTCTTACGGCCCCTGTTGTAGATCGC
Source organism: Verrucomicrobiales bacterium (assembly GCA_029213065.1). GTDB lineage: Bacteria > Verrucomicrobiota > Verrucomicrobiia > Verrucomicrobiales > DEV007 > Arctic95D-9. Next base: position 54,712 of record JARGPH010000029.1, read on the forward strand.
CATTGAGAAAGATTCGGATGCCCGCCCATTGATGAGTGAAAATATTTTGTTTAATTCCGGAATGGGATCTCCGACGTTAATCCACTGACCCTCTTTGCTTCTCCATATCGAAATAAATCTCGCCCATGTCATATCAGCGGAATCTCGAGTTGTTATAGATGTCGAAAAATAATGAGTATTTGATAGTAGATACATCACCATGAATCGACCGTCCTTCATTCTTGCTACAACCGATTTTGAAACATTGGGGTAAACCTTCTCGAAATTACCCTGCTCGGACGCCAGTTCCTTCAAATCAACAGGCCCGTCGGCATCCCACAACCATAGTTTTCCATCGCTATCGATCGAACTCGCCCATCCGCCGCCGGTAGCAATTGACTGTATATTCGTAAGCGCTTCTTGTGGCGGGCGCTGCCAGGCCTTTTTGACTCCCATCCATTCCGGCGTGAGTTCGAGGTTATCATAGAGCGGTCCCCAGACTCGGGCGGTTCCGTCCTTGAGAAGGGCGATGCATTGCCTGTCATCACCTGCAAGGTCGAGAATTCCAATTTCAGACAGCTCGGGAGGTAAGTCCCGGGATAAGAAAATGGGGCTCGGATTGGGGCTGGCACCTACAAACTCAAGATTATCTTCCTCCGAAAGCAGGGCAAACGAATTGCCTCCTATCGGAAAGAGTTTTCGGATATTTTGACGGTCACCTTTGCCATTGGATGAGATCGTTTCTCCATTCTTTCGCAGACCGATCCAGCCGAGATGCTGCAGCAGTACCTGGGAGAAATCGGAGGTGCCTTCTGCTTTCGAAAGATCTATTGGAGATCCGTCGCCGAGGGTTCCGTAGGCTTTGAGGTTTCCGGCGGCTGGGGTGTGGAGATCTTTGCTGTCTAATTCATTCGGGTTTTCTAGTGTTCCGATCGTGATTAAACCTCCTGCACCAGGAGTGGTTTTGTCTCCGGCACGCTTGTGAAAGGAAAAGGCGGACGGACTGAGCCCTTTTATCCGTTTCAAAAAATCGTTCGGAAAATTCGAAACTAAAGGTTGGAACCAATTTCCTTCATCGGACTGAAACAGCGTGTAGACATCGGAAAAAATGGAATCCCGAACAGAATAGTCGAGATTCGTTTCGGATGTATTCCCGCTGGGGCTGATGACAAGAATTCTGTTTCCTCCTTTCCAAATCATACCCTGAAGGCCGCTGGAACTAAGAGCTTTCTTAAACTGTCCCTGCGCTGCTTTTATTTGAGGTGTTTCAATTTCAGGAGATTCGTTCCATGCTTTTAAGACTCCGTCGTTGGTCACTGCTGCCGCGTAATCTTGTGTCAGTCCGATGGAGACAACATTCGTTAACTCTTCGGTCGCTGATTTGGACCAGCGCTCTTTTTTGAAAGTGGTTCCCGGAGTTTCGTCGAACTGCGGACCCCATACCCTCACGGTTTTATCCCGAAGCAGAGCAATGACTCCCCAGGTTCCGACAACGCAATCGGTCACTCCAATGGTTTGAGCATCCGACGGCACGTCTTCGACAGTCTTGTTGCTGGAATCCCCTGGCAATATATCAGCAAAAACATGCAGTTTGTGATCATTACTGATCAGAGAAAATCCATCATAATGGCCACGACAGATCTTGGTAACACCGCTCATCTCACCGCGACCGTCCGAGGAGATGGTGTCTCCGGTCGCCCGCAGCGCTATCCACCCGGTCTCGTGTAGAACGACTTGAATAAAGTCGTTAATGCCCTCTGCTTTGCTGAGATCGATAGGACTTTCCTTGAAGCCCATTGTTCCAAAAGCCACGAGTGGGCCCGGCTTCGCTTTGGCTGAGTCGCTCGAGCTCAACTGCGAGGTGTTCGGTATTGTTAGAGGGAGTAGGTCTACCTTTTCAGGGGGCTGTCCTCGCCAGTGGAAAAAGGCAGCTGAGGATAGGCCGATCACGGCAAGAGCCGAAGCGATCACCAGTGGTAACCTTTTTCCGGGGGGCGATTTTTCAGGCGTGCTCGTTGCCCGGGTCACGTCGTCTTTAATCTCCGTCGCTTGTTGATAGCGCAGCTCGACATTGCTCTCCATCGCCTTCATTACGACCTCATCGATACGAACATCGACTTGCACGGTCTTTGACGGCGGCGAGTAGGCTCCCTGTGGCCGGGTCCCCGTGAGCATTTCGTAAATGACCACTCCGAGAGAGTAGATATCGGCACGATGATCCACCTCTGCGGTCGACTCCCACTGCTCTGGTGCCATGTAGAAAGGCGTCCCCATAGAAGTGCCGGTGAGAGTTAAGCCGGTTCCAAGAGCATCGCTCTCAGTTCCTATCAGCTTGGCAAGACCGAAGTCCGCGATGTGCACCTGGCCTTTGAGATCGATTAGAATGTTAGCAGGTTTAATGTCTCGATGGGTAACCCCTTCATCGTGCGCGAACTGAAGCGCATCGCAGATCTGAGGGATAATCTTAAGCGCTTGCTCCGGTTTCAATTCTCCGGTGCGGATCATTTGATTGAGATCTGCGCCATCGACAAACTCCATGATGAAATAGAAGAGATTTCCATGGCTCCCCTCATCATCTGACTGGTCTATCTCTCCGAAATCGAAAATCGTAACAATGTTCGGATGATTCAGCCGTGCCAGAACCTGCGCTTCCCGCTCGAAACGCAGGGCAAACCCCTCATGCATTTCAGGAGGACAGGTGAGCACTTTCAATGCCACGGTTCGATCAAGTCGAGGCTGACGCGCGCGATAAACCGCTCCCATCCCGCCAAGTCCGATCATCTTCTCAATTTCCAGTTCGGGAAACAGTTCACGTAGTCGCTTAATAGGGACCGCGAACTGCGGAATGTTTTCAGACGTTTCCACCTCTCTACGAGGAGGCGCCGAACCGGTCTCAGCCGACGATTGCTGCTGAAGGTTTTTGTCCGCCGGAGGAGGAGAGAGCATCGTGTCTGCATCGAGCAAGCAGGTCGGGCACATCCCGGAGGGAGCCTGAGGCGGAATTATGTTTCCGCAGGTTGGACAGGTTTTGCTGCCTGGTTCAGTGGGTTTTTCCGTCAGGTTCTCCGTCATGGCCGTAAGATGATTGGATTCAGTCGCGCTGGAACTGGCAAATGCTTGCTTTCCTCCCTTTATGAACTGTTTAGAGTTTTTAGTTTTCTCCAATTAAGTAAAATTTCGTTAAGGAGTAACTTTGGTGCGGGTGCGGTTCATAGAGAATCTGATTCTCTGGTCTTCTACACCTTCTACAGAATCCATTACCAGGAAACTAAAAACATGAGCAAATATGCTGCATTTGCTGCTACTGAGGTCGTAAATACTTTTACAAGGATTCGGCACGACGCCTGGCGAAGATACTGAGATGGCCCCTTCTTCGAGCAGGTTGGTCGTAGCGGAGTGAGCGCGTTCTGTGACGATGTCAGGATCTGTTTGTAGATCGCCTGAGCCGGTGTATCTAAAATCTTTGCGCTTGAGATTCTGAGTTAGCGAACAGGTTTCGATCGCGGCGACGCTTACCTTCCTGTTTCCTCCCGGGCCGGCTGCGGTGCCTTTTCGAAAAGACGTTGTCTTGTCGTAGGGCGCAGCAAAAATAAAAACGGCCCGCAACGAGTTGCGGGCCGCTCTGGCAAAGGAGAATCGCTGGAACCGTGAGTTCCGGCGATTGGATTTGTCTGATTTAAAACGGATCGCGGGATTAGCCGAGACGCATTTTGTAATCTTCGTAGGTGAACTGGCGCACGGTTTCGATTTCGCCGTCTTCTTTCAGGATCGCAATGTCAGGAAGGCGCACGCCGTTGAAGGTCGTGTTTTTCACCATGGTGTAGTGAGCCATGTCGTGAAAGACAACCTGATCACCGATTTGAAGCGGCTCGTCGAAGCTGTAGTCGCCGATGACATCACCTGAGAGACAGGTGGGTGCACCGAGGCGGTAGGTGTGTTTCTTTTCACCGGCTTCGCCTGAGTTCTCAAGTCCTGCGCGGTAGGGCATTTCAAGGACGTCGGGCATGTGAGCGGTTGCTGATACATCGAGGACAGCGACGTCCATACCGTTTTCGACGAGGTCAATGACGCTGCCAACGAGCACACCGGTTCCGGTTGAAATCGCTTCGCCGGGTTCGAGGTAAATCGTGAGCTGTGGGTAGCGAGCCTGGATTTCTCCGATGATGCGGACGAGACGCTCGATGTCATAACCGGGTGTGGTGATGAGGTGACCGCCGCCCATATTGAGCCACTTCATCTTTTTGAGGTGGCTGTCAAATTTAGCGGTGACGTGCTCGAGGGTTCTTTCCAGTGCATCGGAGCCCTGTTCGCAAAGCGTGTGGAAGTGGAGTCCTTCGATCCCGTCGAGATCAGCGCCTTCGAGTTTGGAGGCGAGAACGCCAAAGCGGGATCCGTGACCACAGGGGTTGTAGATCTCAGCGACGGATTCTGCGTATTCAGGATTGATGCGGAGACCGGGGGAAACCTTTTTGTCGGCGCTGAGAACCTCTTCGCGGTAGCGTGACCACTGCGAGAGGGAATTGAAAACGATATGGTCGGAAATCTTTACGAGTTCCGTCATCTCCGCAGGGGTGTAGGCCGGAGAGAAGACGTGAACTTCACCGCCGAATTCCTCAGCTCCGAGACGCGCTTCGTGCAGACCGCTTGCGGTGGTTCCGGCGAGATAGTTACGAAGGGTCGGGTAGAGGTTGAAGCAGGCGAAGGCCTTTTGAGCGAGGAGGATGTGCGCGCCGGTCCGGTCCTGAACGTCCTTGAGGATGCGTCCGTTCCGCTGAAAGGCAGAGTGGTCCAGGAGGTAGCAGGGGGTCGGAAGATCGCAGGCTTTCGCTGCTTCCGCGAGGCGGGTAAAGGTTGCCTCCGGGGTGTCGGGGAGACACTTTGATTCGGGTGCAATTACGGGTGGCGCTGCGTTGGTTGCTGCGTCTGTGAAGAGAGTGGATGGGGTGAGGGCAATTTCGCGCTCGGATGATTCGTCGATATACATTTGATAAGAATAGAAAAAATTAAAAGAGAGTTCTCCCCGCAGGGGGATGGGCAGGCGCTTGCGTGAAGGGCACAACGCGTTGCGTTCGTGTTTGATGAAACACGAAAATTCGGACCGGCGGGGCGCAGGCTGGTGAAAACCAACTCTACGCCTACGGTCTCAATGAATGATCCACTTCAAGGACATGCCAGGGAAGCCCCCAGGCATTTAGATCGTCCATGAAGGGATCGGGGTCGAGCTGCTCGAGATTCCACACCCCGGGACGCAGCCACGCTCCGGACATGAGTTGTCGTGCCCCGATCATTGCGGGAACGCCTGCGGTATAACTAATCGCCTGACTTTTCACTTCTTCGAAGCACGTTTGATGGTCACAAATATTGTAGATGAAACGAGTTGCCGTTTCTCCGTTTTCTTTGAGACGTCCTGTGATCATGCAACCAATACAGGTTTTGCCTTTGGTCAGTGGACCGAGGGACGCAGGATCAGGTAATATTTCTTTTAGAAATTGCAATGGAATAACTTCCTTCCCCTCATAATTGATGGGTTCGATGGAAGTCATCCCGATGTTCTCCAACACCTTCAAATGGGTGATGTAGTTCTGGGAGAAGGTCATCCAAAATCGAATTCGCTTCAGCCCGGGAAGGTTTTTCGCGAGGCTTTCGAGTTCCTCATGATACAAAAGGTAGATGTCCTTCGGTCCAATTTCGGGGAAATCGAATTCGCGGGAAATCGAGAGGGCGGGGACGGTCTTCCACTCGCCATTTTCCCAGTAGCGCCCATCCGCCGTGATTTCACGAATATTGATCTCGGGATTGAAATTCGTGGCAAAAGGCAAACCGTGATCGCCTGCGTTCGCGTCGAGAATGTCGACGGTTTCGATTTCGTCGAACCAGTGTTTCAACGCGTAAGCGCAAAAGACGTTTGTCACGCCGGGGTCAAATCCACTGCCGAGGATGGCGGTGAGCCCGGCTTTTTCAAAGCGCTCCTGATAGTCCCACTGCCACTTGTATTCGAAATGCGGGTCATCGAGTGGCTCGTAGTTCGCGGTATCGAGATAGTGCACGCCTGCTTCGAGGCACGCATCCATGAGGGTGAGATCCTGATAGGGGAGCGCAATGTTCAGAAGAACCTTCGGCTGGACCTCTTTGAGAAAGGCAACCGTTTCGGCCACGTTATCCGCATCGAGACAAGCCGTCTTCACCGTGACGCCGGTGGACGCAAGAATGTCAGCTGCAATCGCATCGCACTTTTCCAAAGTGCGGCTTACGAGCCAAACTTCGCCAAAGGTAGCCGCGTCCTGCGCGCACTTGTGCGCGACGACATTGCCAACTCCTCCGGCTCCCACGATAACGGTTTTCTGCATAGACGATAGATCGCTGTGAAATTCGAGTTCATCCGAAGATTAGTCAATCGGTATTATGATAGGCTGAGTGACAAATTCAGGGGGATTTTCGGCAAGGTTGAGGCCTGCGGGACTTCCGGCCATCTTGGTGATCGGGCGGTTTCAGGCAGAGGCTTGTAAGGCGTAAAATTTCGACCCGCTTTGGTGGCAACTGTGTCATGGTGCCATCTCAATTCCTGTATGGGCCCGAGGCTCGCTACTTATGATCGTCAAAGTGTTGTTACCCCTTATTCTCGCCTTCATTATGTTTTCCCTCGGTCTGGGACTGAAGGGGAGTGACTTCGCACGGGTTGTGAAGTTTCCGAAAGCGTTCGCGATGGGGCTTTTTAATCAATTGGTTCTATTGCCTCTGGTCGCCTTCGCAATCGTGATCGTATTCAAGCCTTCTCCCGAGCTGGCCGTTGGCATCATGATTCTCGCACTTTGCCCGGGTGGGGTGACTTCGAATGTGCTGACACGTATCGCTAACGGAAACACTCCGCTTTCCATTTCGATGACAGCGATTGTCAGTTTGGTCTCGATTGTGTCGGTGCCGATCCTTGTCGCCTTGAGTGTCAATCACTTCATGGGTGTGAACGGTCCTGAAGTCGATGTGACCAGGCTCTGGCTGCAGATGTTCCTCCTCACTGCTGTTCCGGTGGGGATAGGGATGCTGCTCACCCGGCTGACTCCAGCTCTGGTTGAAAAGAGTGCCAAAGTAATCTCGCGGATCGCCCTGGCTCTCTTTGTCTTCATCATTGTGGCCGCTCTCGCAAAGAACCGTGTGGTTTTCTTTGGTAATTTGCCGAGTCTTGGACCGGCTCTAATTCTTATGAATGTGATTCTCCTCGTGATCGGGCTCGTCACCGCGAAGCTGGCCCGTCTTGATACGCGGGATGCGAGCACGATTGCGATTGAATCAGGCATTCAAAACGGGACGCTTGCGATAGCGGTGGGCGCTTTGATTGCGGCTTCGAGCACGGATACCCTGCCGCCGATCACGGTTCCTGCGGCCGTTTGCGGGATAACGATGTATCTGATCTCGGTGCCGTTTGTGCTCTGGCGTCGTCGCCTTTCACCTTCCCAGTGATTGCAGCCTCTCGCGGTAGTCTTTCGGAAATTTCCAAAAGACATCCCCCTCATCCTTCACGAGGCCCCGCTGCTCGGTGTCGAGCTCGTAGAGAAACAACCCGATGTCGGAGCTGACCCAGGGGTCGCGATGGAAATAGCTGTGACCGGTGCCGACGCGGTAAATTCTCTCGGGTTGAGAGACATTGATCATCTCAATGCCATCGGCGACATCGAGCACCTTTTCCTCCCAGGGTTTGAGTTGGCCGATGGATCGGCCGAGTCGGGTGTCGGCGAAGAGAAAACTTGAGACTCTGAGCGCTTTGTCATCGGGTGAGGCGTATACGGCCACCCCGTTCGCCAGTTCATAGAACCGGTCGAAGACGCCGTTGAAAAACTCCATCACATCCATATCGGGAGCGGCGAGGACAACGCGATCGATTTTGTATTTGTCAGTCAATTGCTCCGCGGTGAGATCGCTCTCGATGAGTCTGAGTTCACGCATCGCGTTGACGACGATAGGGTTTCCGGCGCTGTGAGCGAGGATGAGGATTCGCGAGGCGTCAGTCGCTTCGGCAAGGCTCGCAATCATGGAGCGGAAGAGTCGTGTGCTTTGCTGGGCGTTGCCTTTGTCGGCAATGTAGCCGAGGAGTTTTCCTTCCGATGGCCACTCGAAATTGATCATTGCCCCGTTGCGGCCCATGTAGTGATAAAGATCGGCGGCCTGCTCGGTATTGGTAATGAGGTGAGTGTTGAAGCCGTGAACGAAGATGGTGATCTGCCGGTCTCTGCTTTGATCGAGTTGCTTCCGGATCGCCTGCATCCATTGATGGGAGCTGTGGCGCTGCCCTTCGTTTCCGGTTGCCCATGGATCGACATCGGTGAGTGGATCCGTGATAGTGACTTCACGCAGTTTCAGGCGCGTTTTCTTCCGCTTAACTTCAGTAGTGGATTCGCGATAAATTTGCTCGCTGGAAAGCCCTTCACCCACCTGGACGTCTGCGATGGCAAGGTGGGGAACCGGTTCGTCATTTCTCGCGTTCCCGAACGGGTCGACTCCGCGGATCAGCTTATCATTGAGATTTCGGCTACTGACGATGAAGACAGGGACCTCTGAATTCAGGTTTGTGCGGCGCAGGTAGTTGACCGGTTGTTCGACTTTTTCAATCACACCCACAGGTGTCGGCGCCATCTTCGTGGTGCCGGGTTTGGGTGTGGCGACACAACCGGCAAACAATAGAGCCATCGCCAATGCGAGCGCCGGATGGAGCGGGCGCAACGGAGCTGAGTTTCTCTGTGTCTCGTGGGGAATGTACATGGGGATGCCTGTTATCGGGGGGGGATTCGTGGTCCTCTGGTTACGGGGGAAAGGCTGACTTTTCAATCAATGATTCCGTCAAACCGGGGCGATTAACCTTCTCAAGTGGTATCCCGCGTGCTGAAGTGAGGGCTTGATTCGAGGCCCTCTTCCGTACTTGTTTCATTCTATTGTTCGAGCGTGATGGATATATCAGATAGCAGTCAGGTTCGGAGTTCATCCAAAGCCGCTTTGGTCTCTATTTTGTCAGGGGCAACTCTGTTGGCTTTCGCGGCAATGACTCCTGTCATTCTGGCTTTGCCCGGATTGAACCCTGAAAACTGGACGATACGGGTGGGGGCATTCGTTCTTTCACTGTGGTTTTTCGTGACCGTCGGACTGGCTTTGATTGTCTCGCCGATGGTCCCCGGGGGAAGTTCAAGAGTTAAGGCGATCGCTCTATGCGTCGGTATGGGGATTGGCGTGTGTTTTTATCCGGGGATATACCAGCTAATGGTGGGGCCGTCTGAGCTCACCGGATCGATAGAGGAGGTGGTGCTTTCCCGGGGCAGCGACGGTTTTCGTGTGAACCCTGAGAGCCGAACGGTTACGAAGCACAGCAGCAGAAAGTTCGACAAAATTCGGTTCGAGACGGATTCTGCGGAAAAGGTGACGATCTCCCTGCTCCGCTCTCATGCTGATCGAGTGATTGCGGCTGCCGAAGGGGAAGTGGCGGTAGAGGTTCTTTATTTAAGGTATTTGAGGCGGCTGCTGGATGTTCGTCCCGCCAACCCGTAAATCAGATTTCTCGACTTTGGAGCGGCGGGCGAAGAGGCTTTCTATCATGAAAAGTGCTCTTCGTTTTCTGCTGTTGTTGGCTGTCGTGAACAGTGTCGTCGAAGCCGATGCCGGGTTCCGGGTGGGGCGGGGGCTCGTTGATATTTCCCCTCCAGTGGGAGTGTCGATGGCGGGGGCGATCAGCCAGAATGCGCCGGTGAAGGAGATTCACGATCCGCTGCATGTTCGGGCGCTTCTTTTCTCGGATGGGAAGAGGAAAGTCGGGCTTGCTACGGTGGACAACACAATGATCTCGGATGCGATCTTCGATGAGGCAAAGAGACGCATCGAAGCAGAAACGGGTATTCCGGGTTCCCATCTTATCCTCGCTGCGACACACAGTCACAGCACCCCGCGCGGGGTTGTCGGGTTGGTAAAGGAGGCTGCGTCTGAAGCTTATCTGGATTCTCTCAGCGTGAGTATTGCGGAGGCGTTCCGGCTAGCGGATGCTGACCTTCAACCGGCCACGGCTGCCTGGACCAGCGTGGATGTCCCTGATTTTCTCTTCAATCGTCGCTGGTTCGTTGAGGATTCGGCGAAAATAAAGAATCCCTTTGGCGAGGACGGGGAGATCGTTCGAATGAATCCGGGGCGCAAAGGGCTTATTAAACCGGCGGGGCCGGTGGACCCTGAGCTGTCGCTGCTTTCGATACGGAATCCAGGAGGAGCGCCAATCGCAGTGATGGGGAATTACGGACTTCACTACGTGGGTGGGAGCGGCCCGGGCGAAGTCAGCGCCGATTACTTCGGTGTGTTTTCGGAAGCGTTGCGTGCCATTCCGGGCGCGGATGAAACGTTTCTCGGCCTGATGAGTAACGGGACGAGCGGCGATGTCAATGCCGTCGATTTTTCCGCTGAGGCAGTGAAGTATCAGCGCTACGAAAATATGGAGCGAGTGGGGAGGGCCCTTGCAAAAACGGCGATCCGGCAACTCGATGGAATTCGTCATGAAGCACCGCTCGAAGTTGATGCGGCGGAGGTGATTTTAAAGCTCAAGGTTCGCAAGCCGGATGCGGAGCGACTGGCGTGGGCTAAAGCCAATGCGGCCCCGCCGGATTCCAGAATCCGACTGACTAAATCACAGGTATACGCAAAAGAAACGCTGGGGCTCGCCGGGTACCCTGACAAGGTGGAGGTTCGAATTCAGGCGATTCGAGTCGGTGATCTCGCCATCGTGGGAATTCCCTGTGAAGTGTTTGCTGCGACAGGGCTGGCAATCAAAGAAGCGTCCGCTTTTCCGGCGAGTTTTATCATGGAGCTTGCCAATGGCTACCACGGCTACCTTCCCTCCGCACAACAGCACGAGTGGGGCGGTTATGAAACCTGGGCGGCGCGCTCCGCGTATCTGGAGGTCAATGCGGAGGAGAAAATTCGCGACGCTGCGATAGCGTTGCTCAATGAGCTCAAGCAATGACGCGAGGGAAAGGGTGGGCGCGATGTCTCCTATTCCGCGTCTTTTTCAGAGACGAGGGGAGCTTCAGCTGGCTCTGTGTCGACGGGGGAGTTGAGCGAAGCCTCGTCAGAAGTGATTCCAAGCCGTTCGTTCTCGGCGATGGCTTCTTTGACGCCCGAATCAAAGTAATTCCAAAGCCGATGCATTTCCTCAGTGAAGACACTTGGCATCTTGCTGAGAGAGACTTGATTTAATTTTCCAGTTTCCATAGGAAAGATCGCATCGCGATTTGATCGAGGACAACGTAATTGTCATTCATGCCACCTGCAACCAGTTCATGGCCACCCTCTTTATTGGAATAGAGATACCATCGATCCGCTAATCCCCGATATAGATTCCAAAAGTTCGCGTGAGTTCTTAGGAAGCGTCGTTCGATATCCTCAGTCGGAACGTTGTGGCCGCCTTTGCTCACACGGATTCGAACCCGCTCAGCACTGGCAGCCTGATTGGGCAGGGAGATGAATATCACCTTTATCGAATAGCCGGCCTCGCGGAATTGCTCAATCTGCCTCGTAAGGCTCCTGCCCGAAAGGGTGGACTCCACGATCACATCAGTGCCGAGGTCACGGCAGGAGCGAACTCTTTTTACAAATTCGCGGCCTGCTTTTACAGAGACTGAATCGACGTCTTCCGGGCAAAGTTCGTAGGCAATTTGGTCTGCGCCGAGATAAATATGGGGATTGTCTCTGATGAAGGCCTTGATAAAGGTCGTCTTCCCTGCGCCGTTCGGACCTCCGACGACAATCAACTCACTCATCGCTCAGGCTACAGGTCAAAAGCGTGACGGTGGACCGGGGCCGAATCACTCTTTCTCCTCTTTCTTTTCCTTTTTGGCCTCGTCCTTTTTCCCCTCGTCCTTTGCGGGAACGAATTTCAGAACCGTTCCGTTGATGCAGTACCGCTTGTCGGTGGGAGTGTCGAATTTCTCGCCGGTGAAGACGTGGCCGAGATGACCGTCGCAGCGTTTGCAGACGACTTCGGTGCGCGCGTAGCCGAGATGGTAGTCGACGTTGTATTTCACGTTCTTCGCTTTGGACGGATCGTAAAATGACGGCCAGCCGCAGTGGGAATCGAATTTCTCAGTTGAGGTGAAAAGTTCAGCGTTGCAGCCGGCGCAATAATAAGTGCCGCCGCCCTGATTCTTGAATTCTTCATAGACCTGGCCGTCGGCGCGCTCGGTTCCGGCTTCGCGCAAAATGCGGTATTGCTCAGGGGTGAGCTCTTTTTTCCACTCTTCGTCCGTCTTCTTGACGAAATCGGTTGGCTGTTCGGGGGCTTTTTCCATGACTTCAATAATGGTGTCAGATTTCTCTTTATCCTCAGCAACGACGAAACAGGTAGCCAGAGCAATGAGGGGAAGGAGGCAAAGGGTTTTTGATCTCATGCTTTCAGTTTAAGGCGGATGGATTCGCAGGTCAAAGACGTGATCGCTACCCCGGAGGGCCTGAAAATATGAATAACAGAACCGTTTCGTTCGTCTCGCAGCAGGGCTCTGATGAGTCACCATTCCTAAATTAATGAATTTCATGACTCAATTCGCCCGCGTCTCTTTGCTATTGGTCTCGGGTTCACTCTTCAGCTGTGCTTCAGCGACTCTCGAACTTCATGATCCATTGACTGACAAAGCAGCCATCCAAAGCGGGGCGGTGGCGATCGGAGGGGTGCTCCAAGCCGGTTCAGGCATCGGGCTGACGGATTCCGCCCGCAATACGATCGCCGGGGATTTGGGGAAGACGGTGGCTAAGAAACGGAGGAAGCAGGACGTGATGGGGTGGGACACAGTGAAGCGTCTCGCCGGTGCGCCGCCCTTGAGTTCGAGCGGAAGCAGTGATTTGCTCTCGCGCTCTTTTACCTCGTCAGACCGTGAAAAGTTGCGCAGGGGCGGAGCGAAGTATGTCCTCATCGCTCTCGTGAAAAGCAACGAGGTGTGGAACGATATCAGCGAGTCCTGCGAGCACGAAACCGAAGAGATCAGGGACAAGGAGGGACGGGTCATTTCCTGCATTACGACGACGACTTACACGACGACATCGAGTGCCTACCGCTCCCTCAGGGCCGAGTATCACCTCTACGATCTTTCCAATGGGAGCAAGGTCTGGGTCACTTCGAGTGATCATCGTGAGGCTCACTCGCGGTCTAATTGTTCGGAATTCCACTACCCGCGCCCACCTCAGCATCCCGCGCCTCCATCAATCGATGATGTCATGAAAAACATGTCGGCGGCGGCAGTGCGGAAGCTTCCGAAGAAGTGACTATAACGCGGGCGGTTTGAGCCAGTGCTCGAAGAAGCGATAGATCACCTCATTGGATTCGGTCGTGGGACCGTGGTCGGGACGGTTGTGCATCGCGACGCGATCGCTGAAACCCAGCAATTCGTTTATTTTGACGCTGTGATTGAGTGCCTTCCACTGGGAAGGAGGATCTTCGCTTCCTCCGGAAACGAGAAAAGGTCTCGGAGCCATGAGAGCGTGCAGCTCGTGGAGGTCCCGCCCCTGCTTGAGCAGCTCGGGGTATAAACCGGAGATGGGATTTTCGTCGGTGGGGACGCCGCGCTTTCTCCATGGCTTAGGCTCATAGCCGAGATACCATGGTTCCCAGTAGTTGACGCTCGGGCGCGAGGCAAAAACGATTCCCGGATCGGACCAGGCCGCGCAGGCGAATTTTTCGTAGAGGCACGATCCGAACATGGCCCACTTCCCGCCGAAGGAGTGACCTGCTATTCCAATGCGATCAGCATCCACTTCCGGCCTGCTCGCGAGGATCTCGAAAGCATTGGCTGCGGCGTAGCCCAGCATCGAAAGCGGCTCCACCTTCGCGTCTTCGATCGAGGGCCAGTAGAGCGAATAGGTTTTCGCGGCGGTGGCCTCGGTCGTTCCGATTGAGAGAGTGACGAATCCGCGTTTTGTGAGTTGATAGGCAAAATCCCGATTCTCCTTTCCAAGGCCGATTGCTGTTTCCGGTTCGTAGTAAACGGTGACGACGGCGGGGTGTTTCCCCTCCGCTGCCGAGTCAGGAATGAGAAGGTACCCGGTTGTTTTCCCATTCGGCGTCCAGAGAAAGCGAATCGTGTGTTGAGTGAAGTCCTCGCGATGAATCGTTTCGATGATCTCGACTTCAGGATCCGTGATCACCTCCGGCCATTGGCCCATGAGATTTGACCACTCTGTCAGGATCTCTGACCTTCGCGCTTCCCATTGCTCCGAGGTCCTGACTGGCTCACCGTTCTTGAAGACAAGCGGTGAGCGCAGTTCGCCGTAATCGTCGCGGAACTCCGGCGGTGGCGTCGTGATGCTTTCCGGGAAATTTTCTCCTGCTGCAAAATGGCAGAGGAAAATGGTCAGGATAATGAGTAAACCTTTCATCTTATTCTCCTTTGGCGCTTGCAATAAGAAAGTCGACCAGCTCCTGACAATGGAAGAATCCCGGCCAGAAATTGTGTCCCTGTCCCTCCATCCTGAGGAGGGTAATCAGGTCGCTTCCTCCTGCTTTTTCATAGGCCGCTTCGAGTGCTCCGGAATTCTCCGCAAGAGGGACCACCTTGTCATCGGTTCCGTGAATGATGAAAACAGGGATCTTCGCTTCGGCGAGAGCGGTTACCTTTTTGATCGGATTGAATTCTGACTGGCGGGCTTCGAGATTTTTTGCGGTAGTGGCGTAAGCTGCCGCGGCGCGCCCTGCTTTCGGGTAGGTCGTGTAATCGTAGACGGGATAAATGCCCCCTAGTCCGGCGACGCGATCAGGATGTTCGATCGCCCAGCTTGAGACCCAGAGCCCGCCTCGACTTCGGCCCAGCAAAGCTGGCTTCTCCGAATAGCCCCGCGACACCATTTCGTTGTGGAGTGCTTCAAAGTAAGGGAAGGCGTGCGGACTTCCATAGGCCTCACCAACATCGATTCCGGCAATGGCAACGCCGGCGTCGAGAAACTGTTGATGCATCCAGCTTTCGGCTTTGTCAGGGGTGCCTTTCAAAGCGGGGGCATAGAAGATCCATGGCTTCCCCGGTTCTGACTCAGCTGCCGTCTCCGGCGTCATGACGAACGCGTGACGGCCCTTAAGTCTCAAGTTCTCCCCGTTGATGAGCACCTGGGTTCGTTTCGGGCGTGCCGCATCCTGAGCAGCATTCATGTATTCGGATTGAGCGGGATTGGTTCCGGCTTTTTTCAGCACCTTCTCAGGAAGTCCTTCGGCAGCGGTTGCGGCGTATTCGGCCATGCGACGTTCCCATTCTGTGACGAGCTTTTTGAGTGCCGCTGCCTGTGGAATAGCGAGATCGGTTGACTCGTCCCGGTCGGACGAAAGGTCGTAGAGTTCCCACGGTTCGGCGATGGGCGCGACCGCTTTCCAGTCTCCCATCCGGATTGCCTTGTGACCGTCGTGAAACCACCAGATTGCCTCGTGAAGGGACTCTGAATCTGCCTTGAAGGTGCCGGTGAGACTTTTCCCGGGTGTCGCCGGAGCGTCCGGATTGGGTTTTGCACCGGCGACTTCGAGCAGGGTGGGGACAATGTCGATAACGTGCCCGGGGGTCCGTCTGACGCCGCCCTTATCGGCGATCCCGTCAGGCCAGGATACGAGCAGTGGCGTTGCGATACCTCCTTCGTGGGTCCATGTCTTGTGGCGTCGGAACGGTGTATTCGAAGTGGTCGACCATCCCGGCCCGAGGCAGAGATAGGTGTCGGCCGCACCCATCGGAAGAGAAGGATCGTGGCCGTCATCTCTCACCATGATCTCGGCACTGGCTCCGTTGTCAGAAAGAAAAATGACCATGGTGTTGTCCCATTCACCCATTGATTTGATCTGGTCAAAAACCCGTCCGATCTCGATGTCCATGCGATGAATCATGGCTGCGTGAATCGCCATTTTCTTTTCCTGAAAAACCCTTTGTTCATCGCTTAGATCTATCCACGGAACCGGCCGGTTGATTTCACCTTCGCCGAGAATCTCGAAGGCTTTGGGAAAATGATAGGGCGGTCCGAGGTCACGCTCGACGCGGGAGAGCCCGGGAACCGATTGCGGATCGAGGAGGTCGAGGCTTTGCAGATTTCGCCAGCGACGTTCTCTAACCGCATCCCATCCCGCTTTGTAGGCATCATCATAGACCGCAATGTCTTCGGGGAGCGCGTGCAGTGGAAAGTGCGGTGCGGCGAAGGCCAGGTAGTGGAAGAACGGAGCGGATTTGTGATTCTTCTGATGATCCGTTAGCACTTCGATGACGTGGTCGGCGAGGTGAGTCGTCGCGTAAAAGTCGGTTCCCTTTTCGACGGGGGGAAGTGGTTCGTCATCCTTGTAGTGCTTCGTCGGATTGAAAAAGCGGCCCTGATCTTTCAGGTAGTAGGAATGATCAAATCCATTGGCGACCGGCATGCCGTCGATGTGCCATTTGCCGGTGTGGTAGGAACGGTAGCCTTCCGGAGCGAGTAGCTTTGGCAGGAGCACCGCCCAATCCTGACGCACTCCCCGGTTGCCTCCGCCCGAGGGAACACCGGGGACGTTGTCGCGGCGGATTTGCTGGGCGTAAAATCCGGTGAGGAGTGCTCCCCGGGTCGGCCAGCATCGCGCCGTGTTGTAAAACTGGGTGAACTGCAAACCACTTTCCGCCAGCGAATCGAGGTTGGGGGTTTGGATCTCACTGCCATAGCAACCGAGGTCGGAAAACCCGAGATCGTCGGCAAGGATAAGGAGAATGTTAGGTTTCTCTGACGCATCGGATTTTGACACAGCAGTGAGGAATGTCAGTCCAACGAAGAGAAGGGCGAAGGGAAAAGCTTTCATGGGATTTTGAGGAAAGCCTAGCGTGCTGCATCGCGAATTGGAATGAACAAAGAGGGACGCTATTATGGGACTGGTGTCAGTCCTCGGACGCAGGGGGCAGCTGTATTTGCCGCTATCACGGCTAATTTCGGCCTTTCTAAATGTGGGCCAGCCATCAAATTTCCTGCCTATGAAATCGAAAACGATTCTTCTAACACTTCTATCCGGAATATTTCTTCCCTCGCTTGCCACGGCTGAGCTGAGGCTTCCCGCTATCATCAACGACCACATGGTCCTGCAGCAAAAGCAGGCCAACCCGATTTGGGGATGGGACACTCCCGGAACGGAAGTTTCGGTGACCTTTGGTAAGCAGGTGAAAAAGGCCAAAGCCGGGGAAGACGGAAAATGGACCGTTAAGCTGGACGCTGTTCCCGCCAACGGAACTCCTGCTGAGATCGCGATCAAAGGAACTTCGGAACGCAAGATTTCGGATGTGCTTGTCGGCGAGGTCTGGATGTGTTCCGGTCAGTCAAATATGGGAATGACCGTTTCCGGTGACTGGAAATATCAGGTGGAGTCACTCGCATCGAATCACCCGAATCTCAGGCTCATCACGGTTCCCCGCGTGGGAACTCAGGAGCTGCAGGATGACTTCAAAGGCGAGTGGGCTGCTGCGAATCCCGAGAACTGTAAGTCTTTTTCCGCAGTTGGATTTTTCTATGGTCGTTATCTTCACGAGATTCTCGGAGTCCCCGTTGGTTTGATCAATAACTCCTGGGGCGGTTCTGCTGCTGAGGCATGGGTTCGTCGCGATTCACTCGAAGCCGACGAACGCTTCGCCGCGACCATGGCCGGCTGGGAAAACCGGGAGAAGCAGCTCAGTTCGGACGCTGCACAGGAGGCCTACGAGAAGGCGCTCGCGATTTGGAAAGAGAAAGCAGCAGAGGCGAAGGCGGCTGGAAAACCGGTCCCGCGTGGCCCGGCATCACCCGCATCAACACTCGGTGGAAACTCACGCCCCGGAAACATTTTTGCGGGAATGGTTCATCCGACCCTCGGCTATGGAATGAAGGGTGTCATCTGGTATCAGGGTGAAAGCAACGCCGGCCGCGCCTATGACTACCGCTCGCTTTTTCCCTACATGATTGAGCAGTGGCGCAAAGAATGGAAACAGGGCGACTTCCCGTTTTACTGGGTTCAGCTCGCTGATTTCCGCAGTGAGGTCGATCAACCCGGTGAGAGCAGCTGGGCAGAGTTGAGAGAGGCTCAGACCATGACGATGTCACTTCCGAACACAGGTGAGGCCGTCATCATTGATATTGGTGAAGCAAATGACATTCATCCTAAAAACAAGTATGACGTAGCTGCCCGCCTCGTCCGTTGGGCTCTCGCGAAAGACTACGGTATCGAAGGGATTGAACCTCAAAGCCCGACTTACAAAGAGATGAATGTCAGTGGGAATAAAGCCAACTTAACTTTCACTCATGTCGATGGCGGGCTTCGCACCGTTGATGTGAACGAAGTACACGGCTTTGCAATTTGCGGAGAGGATAAGAAGTGGGTTTGGGCAGATGCGAAAATCACCGGCGCTGATTCCGTTCAGGTCTGGAGCGATGCCGTTGCCACACCTGTTGCGGTGCGCTACGCCTGGGCTGAGAATCCCGTTTGCAACGTTCATTCCAAGAACGGTCTCGCATTGACACCGTTCCGGACCGACGACTTCCCGATGGTCACGGGGCCGAAGTAGCAAAAGCTGCTTCGCTGGTCACCATCAACCCGCGCTCGTCGGTGACAGTCATGAGCCAGGTGTTTACCTCTTTCGGCAGGCCCCCGGCGCTGATTGTCTTTCCGTCGATTGTCGCGGGAAGTGACTGCCATTTTCGTTTCGACCGCAGTCCTTCATCAGCGGTGTAATGAAGTTCGGCGCTTTTGAGTGGCGTTTCTGACTCAAAGGTCAGTGATACTGTTCCGTCTTTGGTCGTGAGCGGGCTTAACTCAGCGAGTGGGGTTCCGCCTTTTAACTTTGAGTCAATGTAGGCTCCGATTTCTTCGGGTTTCCACCCTGCAGGGTGGCTGTGTCCCATCATCGGTTCGATACGAAATGTCTTCGGTCCCTGCACGAGCGAATAGGACTTTGCGTAGCTGTCGAGGACGTAGTGAACATCGTTGGTTCCGTTGACCCAGAAGGTGGGAACGGTGCATTTTCCGAGATGGCTCGAAGGATCGTATGCGGCGACCCATGCGTCACGGTTCTCGTTCAAGGCGTCGATTGCCGGCTTCTGAACGGACTCGCCCTCGTGCAAAAAACCGCAACCATAGACGGGCACCGCAGCCTTGAAGCGATTGTCGAGTGAGGCAGCGAGGCAGGTCGAGTAACCTCCCCAGCTGATTCCGGTAACAGCGGTGCGCTTGGGATCGACTCCCGGAAAACTGCGAAGCAGGGTGTGCGCTTTCATGACGCTGCAGACGGTTTGGTAGGGCCAGTCGTCATCAACCGATCCTCCTATGCAGCCGAATTTTTGAGGATGTCCGTGGAGAAGGCCTCCTTTTTCCAACCGGGTCCGGAGTTCCTTTTTGTGGCCGTGGTCGCTCACTTTTGTCCCGTCCGTGTTGAAGGTCGGAGCCGGTGGGCGCATTCCGGAAAGATCCATCGCGATCGCCGCGTAACCCCGCTGCGCCCAGAGCCAGACCCAGTCGGAAAATGCAGTGCCACCTCCGCCATGGATGAGAACCACGCCCGGAAAGGTTTCGTCTTTTTTCGCGACGCCGAGGGTTTTGGGTGAGGCGTAGAAGGCGAACACCTCAGTGGCTTCCCCGTTAATCGGCTCACCTTCGTAAATGATCGAATGAACCGGAACGGAGTCATCAACGACCCGGAATTTCGGCGATTCGCTTTTGAGCCGATCGATCGGCCAGGTGCCGGGCTTATCTGCCGCGGAAGCGAAGGTGAGAGAGCTGGTTAGTATCAGTGTCAGGAGATGAAATGTCTTCATGGAAAATGTTATCTCAGTATTTTGGGCAAGCTTGAATTGGGAGTATCAAAGTGAAGGACTTAACAGGGTATCATCACCGACTCAACCCTGTTGAATCGGCGGTGCCTGGAGTGGTTGCCCAGCGAATCAGTTCGGGAGCGAGGTGGGTGAGGCCTTCGGTCTGCTCGGGGTGGGGGCTGATGCCGATGACGCGTCCTTTTCCGTAGTGTCCTGCGAGGATCGCGGGGGACCCTTTCTGAATCCCTTCGGGAGTTTTGTTCAGTGCCACTTCGGTATTGAAAATTGCGAGGGTCTCGAAGTCGGGGATATCGGGTGATTCGGCTGGCTCCATAACCGGGCCGTTCTGGTATTTGACCGGAGCGGCATCACGGTCCGTTTTCATGATCCTTTTCCCGGCGTCGGTGAATCCGAGTTCGAGCACTTCCTTTCCGCGTCGCCATTTGGAGGATTTGGTTTTCGCGTCGAGAATTTTGAGCGACCACGGGAAGTTTTCACAGGCGAGGTAGCAGCCGGCGCAGATCCCGAGATAGCTTCCGCCGTCGTGGACGAAATCTCTCACATTTTTCCGACCGCGTTCTCCGAGTCCGGCGGCTTGTTTGCCTCCGCTCCCGCCCGGGAAAATGAGGACGTCGAACTGGGTGATGGAATTGTTCTGCACCTCAACAGGACCGATGATCCGGGAGGTGAACTCATCAGGCAGATTGGTGAAGGTCTCTTGAAGGGACGCGGGTCCGAAACCTCCGACTCCGGGGCCGACATAGATACCGATGTTGGTGACTTTTGTTTCAGGGTTTTCGAAGATCAAGTCATCGGGCTTGTTCTCTATCATCCCGAGATTGGTGAGTAGCCGATGCATCATGAGACGGTGCTGCCTCACTCTCACGCCGAGCGTTTGATCAGTGTAAGTGGTTTCAAAAATGGCTCCGGTCGCGCCGAGTCGATCCATGCTCGCCCGAACGAGGCTTCCGTTGGCGGTTCGTGAATTGCTGAGAAGCCGGAAGAGATTTTCCGGGGCGTCCACCGAGGCGTTGACGGCGGCAAGCGAGTGTTCGAAAAGCGGGAGCGTTTCATCAGTCGCGTCGCAGAGAATCGTCGATCCGACGGACTTGGGATTCTGACGGTTCACCGCGAAGCCTTCGTGCAAATCGACGACCCAGTCGGGTTCGATTGCTTTGGAAAAATCCCAGATCTCCGCAGCGAGAGGGCTCAGTGTCTTTTCCTCAGCGCCGGTTCTGGGGAAGTGCCGGTTGAGGTCTCCCGCGTCATCGCTCAGGCCGGGAAAGCGCCTCTGCTTTACGTCGAGAGCGAGATGGTTGGCGCGGGGAATTACGATGAGGGTCCCTTTTACAATCGGCCAGTGACGGATTTGACCGGCGGCAATGGCCCCTGCCGGTTCGTTGCCGTGCATGCCGCCGACGAGAAGAAAGGTGGGGCCTTCGACTCCGGATTCGATTCGATACCACGGCGTTTCAGAATCGGTGCCTTTGGCGAGAAGTCCGGAGGATTGCGCGCTGGTCTCAGCTCCGAAGCTGGTCCCGAAAAGGCAGAGACTGAGAACGAAAAACCATTTCATGGCCACAGAATGAGGCAATGAAATGGGATTGGATAGACCGCGTTCGCGGGTCTGAAGCGGCCTTGCTTAGTTGGCGACACCGTCGGTTGCACCGGCGGAAGGGGTGCGGTTTTCCTTTTTCAGATTCGCAACGATGTAAGTCGGGTCGTCTTCGAGGACGATGACGTCGACGAGGCTGCCGGCGGTAGCGAGAAGCTGGCGGCAGTTTGCGCTGATGTGCTGAAGCTTGAGCTCTTTCCCGTTGGTGCGATAGCGCTCTGCGAGTTTCTGAATTGCCTCAAGGCCTGAGTGATCCCAAACGCGGGAATCCATCATGTCTACGATGACGACGTCGGGATCTTCGGCTGGAGAGAACTCGTTGCTGAAGTCGATGATGGATCCGAAAAAGAGCGGACCGTGGA
This sequence comes from Verrucomicrobiales bacterium, assembly GCA_029213065.1. Classification (GTDB taxonomy): domain Bacteria; phylum Verrucomicrobiota; class Verrucomicrobiia; order Verrucomicrobiales; family DEV007; genus Arctic95D-9. The sequence continues at coordinate 76,429 of JARGPH010000029.1, forward strand.
TGTAGTAGACCTTCGAGCCGTCCTCACGAATCTCCGTTTCACGGTGAACGTGGTGCGCGGACTTCCAGGCAAAGACGAGCGCGGAAACGATCACGCCGGAGATGACGGCGAGAGCGAGGTTGTGGGTCACCACGGTGACGATGGAGACGAGCAAAATGACGAAGGCATCCGATTTGGGGATCTTTTTCAAAATCCGGATACTCGACCATTCGAAGGTTCCGATCACGACCATGAACATGACCCCGGTAAGGGCTGCGAGTGGGATTTTCTCAATGAGGGGTGCGGCGAAGAGAATGAAGCAGATCAGGAAGATACCGGCTGCGATTCCGGAGAGGCGGCCACGACCTCCGGAGCGGATGTTGATGATACTTTGTCCGATCATGGCGCAACCACCCATGCCGCCGAAGAAACCGGTGACGATGTTGGCGAGGCCCTGGCCGACGCATTCGCGATTACTCTGACCGCGGGTTTCGGTGAGTTCATCGATGAGGGTGAGAGTCATGAGCGATTCGATCAAACCGACCGCTGCGAGAATGAAGGCAAACGGAGCAATGAAGATGAGCGTGTCGAGATTGAACGGGATCGTGAATGAAACCAGTTTCGGGAGTCCCCCGCTGATGGATGCCATGTTCCCGACGACGAGCGTGTCGAGATTCATCCCGATCACGATGAGACTGACGACAACGATTCCGACGAGGGATGCGGGGATCGCGGTGGTAAATTTTGGCAGGAAAAAGCTGATTGCCATGGTGAGAGCGACGAGGCCGAGCATGAGATAGAGGGATCCCCCTGCGAGCCAGTCCGATCCGGGCACGGTCGGTGCTTCGGTGAACATGGGGAACTGGGCCATGAAGATGACGATGGCGAGTCCATTCACAAAGCCGAACATGACTGGTTGCGGGATGAGGCGCACAAAGCGTCCGAGCTTGAGGGCTCCGCAGAGAATCTGAATAATCCCCATGAGGATCACGGTAATAAAGAGGTATTGAAGTCCCGCGTCTTCACCGAGACCGAGCGCTTCGCCTTTCTCGTTTCCGAGTTTGACGAGGCCGACCATGATGACAGCGAGCGCACCGGTCGCACCTGAGATCATGCCGGGACGACCGCCTGCGATTGCGGTGATGAGACAAACCATGAACGCGGCATAGAGACCAACGAGTGGGGGAACCCCTGCGATGATGGCGAAAGCGACGGCTTCAGGAACGAGTGCCAGAGCAACGGTGAGGCCGGAAAGAAGATCATCTTTCGCCTGAAGACGGTTGCCGAATTTGCGGTAAATAAGCTGGATCATGGTACTGTGACAGGTGTGCAGGTAGCGGTATGCATAGGGCCCGGCCGACCAGAGCTTGGCGCGGCACTAAACATGGAGACGACATGCCTCCACAACAGGATGCTGGACTTAACGCCTCTATCGGGGCGAAACGCAAGAGGAAATCCAATGCGCGAAGGGGACGATTCTCCTTCCTCGTCAGCGGGGCAGGGGGTAACCGGAACCGGGCTACTTCAGGGCGCCTTCCGGTTTTCCATTGGTCGTGAGGATGTGCACCTCGTGGGCTTTCACTTTGGGATGGAAAAATTCCCAGACAACTTCCTTGTCGGGAGTGATCTCAAAGAGTTTCGGCATTCCGGGTTTTTTCTGCCCGTAGCTGCAAATCACGGTGTTACCGCTCGCGAGGCGCTGGCCGCCGCAGGGATCGGCGAAGCGCCCCTCGACGTCTTCATTGGTGACGTGCCATGCCACTTTGCCATCGGCGTCGAATTCAACGGTCTGATTGCCGTGGGTGAGGTTCACAAGAGTGTTGCCATTCTCCAGACGGATCGCGGTGAAGGGCCAGGATTCCGCTTCGCGTCCCCCGAGTTCTTCGAGATCGGTTTTGAATGTTTTTACGACGGTGCCGTCCGCCTGATATTCTTTCACCGCGAAGGCGAGAAGGTGCGGCACGAGGTAGTTCCCGTTGGGCAGTTTGCGGGCCATGCGGGTTTGCATGTGAGCGTTGTCGGTTTCAGGTAGAAGAGGCACCTCAACTGCAATCTTCCCGTCAGGGCTCACTTCGAGAAGCCTTGGATTTACCCCTCGCTCGACGACGAGAGTATTTCCGTTGTCGAGGCGAACAGCGGTGCCGAGTTCTTTGTTCTCAGGTGCGAGCTGGTATTTCCAGACCGTTTCACCGGCGGGGGTGATCTCACTGGCCGAGTTGTTGATTGATAAAAGGATGTTGCCGTTTGCGAGGACAAATGCATCGCGGGCTTTCCCTTTGATTTTCCACGTCACTTTTCCCTCTTCGCTGACGATCACGGTCGGGTTTCCGGCGATGAGAAATGAGTGTCGAATTCCTGACTCGCTGCGTTGTTCGCCGAATGACTCCTGCGCGTGCACGGGGCATGTGAGAATGAGAAGAAGGGAGAGAGCTATGAGGGGGAATCGAAGCATTCGGTTAGTTTAGGCGGATTAAAGAGGGGATTGCGACTAGAAATTTCTGGCCCTTGCGAAGATCCGCGCCATTTTTGACGGATGGAATTGAATCAGTTCACCGATTACTCACTTAGAGTCCTCATTTTTGTGGCGCTGAGGAAGGGTGAAATGACGTCGATTCGGGAAATTGCGACGGCATTCTCCATTTCAGAAAACCATCTGGTGAAGGTGGTTCACAACCTTTCCAAGCTTGATTACCTTGAAACCTTCCGCGGTCGCGGGGGAGGGATGAAGCTGGCTAAGGAGCCTGATCAGATTTCGCTCAGAGAAGTCGTGGAGGCAGTTGAGCCGATCGCAGTCGTCGAGTGCCTGCGTCCGCGAAAGGGCCTCTGCTGCATCAAAGGTGTCTGTGAGCTGCAGTCCGTTTTGCATCGCGCCACACAGGCATTTCTCGCCGAGCTGGATTCGCTCACACTCGCGGATTTGGTGAAGAACGAAGAGGAGTTGAAAACGCGACTCGGAGAATCCTGAGAGGGCCCTCGTGGCAGGGACGCGCAGGTGAACCGTGTGTTCTGTGTCTCAGCTGGAGGCAACTGCCGGCCGAAACTGGTTCAGGTCCGGCATGTATTGATAACCCGCTGAGCGAAGACGCCCTTCGAGGGCGTCCTGATCGAGATCGTGGGTTTTGACGAGATCATCGAGACTATCGCAGTCATTTCTGAGCGCGGTATTGATGAGCCCCACGAGGAGATGGGGATCCAGTGTTTCGTAGGAGGAGAGGTTCATGCCTTTCGCAGGAGAATGGCTTCGGTATCGAAGTCACGATCGAGAACATCGCTCAAGATCACGATGGGATCTCCGGTTGTGACGAGTCCCTTTTCCTTCAGAACTGCAACCGCCTTGAGAATCGTCTCTGAAGGGTTTTTCTCCATCTCCATCGTGAACGGGGTGACGGCCCGGTTCATGAGGAGGGCCCGGGCAACGCGGTCGTCGGCGGTGAAGGCAAAAATGTCCGCGTGTGTGGGACGCTGATGCGCTGCGTAGTTGGCGAGGACGCCCCGTGCCGTGAAGATGATGATTTTGGAATCGGCCAGTGAGTTGGCGAGTACCACTGCTGATTTGACGGTGTGTTGTTTTTCCGTTCGGAGCTCAATCTCACTGCAGAATCCTGCTCCGGGCTCGCGTTCCATTCGTTTGGAAATCCGGTCGAGCATCTCAATGCATTTGACGGGATACTGACCGACTGAGGTTTCCCCGCTCACCATGACGGCGTCGGCCTGCTCAAAGACGGCGTTGGCCACGTCAGTGACTTCGGCCCGGGTCGGCACGGGATTCTCGATCAT
>JARGPH010000059.1 GCA_029213065.1 Verrucomicrobiales bacterium
ATGACGATGACGATGACGATGACGATGACGATGACGATGACGATGACGATGACGACGACGACGACGACGACGACGACGACGACTGAGGCGTTCAGCCTTAGTTTCTGACCGTATTCTCAGCCGAGTAGCGCACCGTTGGATTTTCCTCAGGATCAAAATTCACGCTCTCGATCCGGACGTTGCCGTCGTCCTGAAGGGTCATTTGAAAGCGTCCTGTGCCGCCACCGGGAAGTTTGCCAATCAACTGAATCCGGTTTTCCTCCTCGTCGTAAAATCCTTCGTAATCTGTCTTCTGACCCATCGTGTCAATGTAGATGCCGTAGACGAGATTTTTGGCTTCGTTTTCCTGAAAGCGAATCGTCCAACGGTAGATCCACTCGACGGGGCCATAGGTGGCTTTGCCTTCGATCTCATACCAGAGCCCCGCGATGATAGGACGTCCCGTCGAGATGGCCGAGCCCTGGATCGCAGTTGCATCGGCTCCGGGAATGAGCACGCCCGTCTCGACGCGGTTGCCGTTGAGGGCCTTGAAGATCGGCAGCTCAGCGGTGAGGCGGGATTTTTTCTCCTGTGCCGCGAGTGGAGAGACGGTGATGAAAGCAAGGGCCGCAGCAAAAATGGCCAATTGGGTGAGACGATTGGAAATGTTCATACGGGATAGACGGATGTGGAGGCCGATTGACGCGTTTTTAGAGAGCGCTGTGACGATCAAGGTAGATGCGCCTCGCTGAGGGCATTCATACGAACGGAATATTGAGGGTGTCCGGATTCGAAATCACCGTGACGCCAGGACGGTCAGAGAACTTCCTTTTCGCAAAAGGCAGGTATCGTTTTTAATCATTGAGGAATGGCGGCTGATCCGGCTGATCGACTGCAATGGCAGCAGTGTCAGGACTGCAAAAAAATAAAATGGGTTTTGGTCTGAAAAACAGAATGTGATACACCCTCTTTCATGTTTCATCTTTTCGGGTTCAGTCGGCATGTAGGTATTTTGATTGTCTATGCAATTCTATTGCTAGGTAACTCCTACTCCAGGGGGCAGGAAACAGACCGGGTAAACACAACGATTCCCGAGATCTACCTGAAGCAGCTTGCGCCACTGATCACGCCTATCGAAGATGTCTTACCGTTGGCAGAGCGATCGAAGGGTGATGATACCGGTGCCACTTTGCTGGATGAGCTTGTGCGCTTTGTGGGGGATGATGGGAAATATTACCGCGTGATTCACAAGGTCTACAAAGCGAATACCGAGGCTGGCGTGGAAATTCTAGAGAAGGATTCCGTCTATTTTCGGAAAGGCGAAGAGAACGTCACTCTGATCGAGGCCCGGACGATTCAGCCGGATGGTAAGGAGCATCCTATTCGGAAGAATGCGATGATGATACAGGATATCCGGAAGACGGGTGACAGTCTCTATGAGAACGGAGCAGAGTTGCTTCTCGTCTATCCGAATGTCGAGCCGGGTTCGGTGACTGAGGTGATTGCATTGATCGAGCGTGAGAGTTTCCGGATTCCAAACGAGATGATGTTCAGGGTCGGGTGGAAAGGCAATGTGTGGCCCAAGTGCCTTGAGAAAATTATTCTCTCAGTCCCCGGTGAAATGGCTGATCGAATTACGATTACCGAGCTTGGACATGGGGCTCCTCAGGCAGCAATTACAAAAGGGGCAGAGGGCCGAACTTTGTATGCATGGGAGGAGGGGTTCTGCAGGAGGCAGAAATACGAGTCCAGCCAGCCGACCGCTTCGCAGAAAGGACCTTCCACTTTTGTCACGACGTGGAAGAGCTGGGACGATCTTGCGGTCTGGTATCGGGGGCTTCTTGAGGGCCGCAATGAGCCTGACGCTGAACTGGCGGCGAAAGCAAAGGAATGGACAAAAGGTTTGGAGTCCGAAGAGGATATTATCGGGGCTCTTTTTGCAAAAGTGGCCAACGATGTGCGCTACGTCGGTCTTGAATTTGGATTGGCCGGCCTTCAGCCCTATCAATGCAACGAGGTGTGGGAGAACGGCTACGGTGATTGCAAAGACAAGTCGAATTTGCTCTGTTCGCTTCTCGGGTTGTATGGGATTGAAGCCTGGATCACGCTAGTCGATACAGATCACAACGGCTTGTTGTCGAAAAAGTCACCGAACTATCTTCCGTTTACTCACGCCATCGTTGCGGTGAGAGACCCTTCAGATAAGGATGCGTGGCTCTTTCTCGATCCGACCATTTCCCGCGCTGAATCCGGCACGCTTGGTCCCTGGGTTGCGAATCGTGATGTCGCCATTTTGAAAGATGGAAAGGCGATTTGGGCGAGGACACCGGACACCTCCGCCGGAACGATTGACTATCATTTCGAAGTCGAACTCGAATCAAGCGGCGGAATCTCAGGATGGCTCGAATTCAAGACCGATGGATACTATGCCTCTTCCTACGCCGAGGCATATTCCAACGTGGGCGAACAGACTGCGTTAAATAAAGCGACGGACCTCCTGCAGAGTTTTTTCGACAGAGCGGAGGTGATTGATCTGGAGCGGGACGAACTCAAGGATCGTCATTCGGAGTATAGGATGAAAGCCTACTTCGTGGCCCCCTACCCTTTTCCGAACGGGCTGGACCCCGGGGCAGTGGGGACTTTTTCTCTTCCTCCTACCAACCGCATGATGCCACATCTCGGAGATGACAGAGACCGCGCCGCCGAATTGTTTGTATGGCCTGACACGATCAGCCTCAGGATGGATACGACCTTGCCCGAGCCGTGGTCCGTCCTCGGCAAGCCGGCGAGCCTGAGACTCAGTTCCGAAGTTTTTGATGTGAAGGGTGAATGGAAAACCGGCAAAACATCGGGGCAGAGCACGGGCACGCTTGAGGTCATAACAAAGAAAAACACCATTTTGCCATCGGAATTTCCGGCTGCATTCAACATTGCCAATACCGTTTCATCCTGGCTCAAGAAGCGGGTCCAATTTACCTCGGGAGATTCTGAAGAGAAACTCACAGAGGCGAGAGAGAGCGATGGGATGGAAGTGGCAAATCTCCCGGTGATGCCTTCCGGCCGGGGGCAATTGCGACTTATCGAGTCGCGATACCCTTCGGGCACCGATTCCAAAATTCGGAAAGCGGCTTTGGAAAATGTGATTCGACTCTTTTCCGAAGAGCATGAGGCAGTCTTCGAAGCCAAGGTCAAAATCGGATATCTCTCCTACAACAATGATGAGTGGGAGCGCGCTGCGAAGTTGTTTAAAGAGGCTTTGAAGTCGTTCGGCAATAAAGTTGAACTTGGATCAAAGAGTTGGGGCGAATACTCGCTCGCGCTCGCATTGATCGAGACAGAGACTCCGGAGGATGGCTTCGATACACTTGAGCGGTTGGCTGCCGATACAGCGCTTTCCGAATATCGACGTTTGTGGTCAGGGGTTCGGTTTGCAGCAAAGCAGAATTCAGATGACCCGGATCGCACTTTAAAAGTGATCCGGCCATTGCTCAAAATGGTCGACGATAACGCATCCCCGGCGCTCTATGATATTCTTGCAGGCATTCTCGTTGAGAAAGGGCAGTCGGATGAATTGCAGAAAGAGCTGCAGGAGGTCGTAGACAAGGATCATCCTTTTGCCGTTGAGATTTTTGAGATGCTCGCGGATTCAGCGGCGGAAAACATCTATGAAAGCGCCGCTGACTCGGGTGGCGGAAAAGATCAGGTGCCTCTCTATGCGATTCTGGAGAAAATTGATCTTAGCCACCTTTCCGAAGGGAGTGCCAGTCTTCGGGAAAAGATTGATTCTCTTTCCCAAAACCTGATCGCCAAAAAGGCGTATGGAGATCTCACGAGGCAGCTCCTTGCCGGAATCGAAAAGAACCCTCCTGAACTGTTGGATCCGGAAATGGCCGTCGAACTCCCTGACTCGCCCGACGAGGCAGAGGATCTTTTGAGAGAGCTTGATGCAGAAAAAGATGCCGGGAAATATGCTTCGACGGCGGTTGAATACTTTCGTGAATTTCCCGCCCGCCCGGACTTCAGTTACTTCTTCTGGCGGCTCATGGTTTACTTCGAGTGGCACGAAAGGCTCGATGTTTCAGAGGAAAAGAACGATGAGGAAAGCTTTTTTCTCTTTCTTTCGGACTTGGGGAAACAGATTCCCGGAAGTGACGAAAACTATTTCGAATGTCTTTTTACCACGGCTATTTGGATGAATCACCGCGAACGTTACAGTGACGAAGCGGAGATTTTCAGAGGAATGCTTGAAAGGGAGGATTTCAACGAAGACTTCAACGTGTCCGCCTACATGCGTCTGGGCACGGCTCTTGAAAAGCTGGGTAAATTTCCGGAAGCGATTGAGGCATGGATGAGTGCTGAGAGTGACCTTGCCAATGTGTCACAAGCGGTGGATGCGGTGACTTCAGCAGGATTGCTTTCGTTGGAGATCGGGGAATTGGATAGGGGAATTGAGATTTTTCAAAAGATTCAGGGGCTGGAAACGGACATGATTGAATCTTCGGAATACTTCGGGTTTCTGGAACAGGTCCTGAGGCTCATTGAAGATCCTGAAACGGCAAAAGCCTATTGGGAGCACACTGCATCCTGGTGGGGGCGATGGAACGAAATCTGTGAAAAAGTCGCCGGCGGGAAAACGGATTTTGACCGGCCCATGATGGGGTTTATCGATGATTTGGCAGCCTATCAGGAAGACGTTGCTCAGGGGGTGCAGAACAAAGATGGGGAACGATTCCTCCAGTCCTACTGGAGGGCCGCCCATCTCGGGCGCTGGATCCCCGGGTTGGCTGTTGAGCTGGGCCGTTTGACTCTATATGGAGCCACTCCGATCCTTCTTCAGGAAGCTGATGCGAACCGTGATTTTGTGATTCAATTGAATGAAGGAATCCCTTGGGAAATTATGGGGGAGCACCTCTCGGAGGGGCGCCTCTTCTACGCGATTGCCCTTGCTGATAATAATAAGGGGGCGGAGGCAAACGAGCTGATTCAGAATCACTTCACGGAAAACCCCGAAGCAAATTCAAACGAGGATCGTGCTCTTGCCCGTGTCTGGGCGCACACTGCCATTACGACAGGAAAAATGCGCGAAGAGGTGAAGCTGCGGTTGGAAAAACTGCTCGCCGGTGAGAATTCGGATGAAATGCGAAATCTGGTCGTGACATCTCTAGCCAATGTCCTGCGTCAAATGGGAGATCTGCAGGGCGAGAAATCACTGCTCGAAGCGGAGTTGGAACATCCTGTGATTCGACGGGATGCGACGGTGACGCGGACGATGCGGGATCGACTTGGTAATTTGATGTCCGAATCGGAAGCCTCGGCGGAGTTCACCGCGGCCGTTGGAAAATGGCTCGCTGAAAATGATTTTTCCTGGCTTCCCTTTTCGAGTCCCGCGGACCTCGATGCTCCGGAGTTGTATGGGGATTACGAGAACATGATCGATCGCGGGGTTCCCTCGTTCGATCGGTTTCAGAATCTGAAATTCTGGATCCTCGTTTCAGAAAATGAGTCTCTTACACTCACCCAACGCTGGAATGCCTTCAGCTCTGCCGTTGTCGAATACGCCTACATGCAGGAGAAGAGGGAGGAAATTCTTCAGGTATTCGAGAAAGCGATGGATTTGGACGGCATACCCGAAAACTTCCGGGGATACTTTGCGGTGCGGGCTTCGCTTCAAGCCATGGATATGCGTGATGTGGAGAAGGTGAAAACTTATCTGAAACACCCCGTGAGCAAGAAGGGGCTCGCCGGAGATGACTGGCGGGTGACGGCGCTTCGAGATTCCAGCACTCTGGATTTTTCTTCACCGGAAACGCAGCTCGCAACGGGGCTGGCATTGATCAAAAAAGGGCCGTTGGATAGTTTTAAAATCAGCTTCCTCAAAAATCTCTATGCAGATTTTCTGGAGATTGGATCGGATAAGAGTGCTGAATCACTGCGCCTCGTCCTTGGTAAAGCAACGCTGGCGCAATCGGTCAATCAGACGGCCACTTCCTTGAAGCTTGAGTTGCTGAAGATGAAGAAAGATTTCGAAAGAGATCGCGCCAGAAATGAGAAGCTTCACAGCATTCTTTCGAAGGTGGTTGATCCTTCGTTGGCGGCCGATGCTGAGGTCGCCCGTAACTATCAAGTTACTAACTTGTCGGATGACACTGACCCGCAAGTGACTCTTTCGCTTTGGATTTACGCTTTTGATCAGGGCCGTTATCACACCTGGAGTGGTCTTGACTGGTTGGAGTTTTGCGAGGTGTTAGGCCATGATCAGGAAACCATGGAGGCGAAATTTGCGGTGGCGGAACTTTGTATCGACGAAGCTGCGGACGACACTATGCGATCCTATGTTCTGGGGCGCCTCGGGCAGGTGTTCGATACCGATGACGAAAAGCTGAGGGCGCGCCTCATGAAAATGGTCAGGCCATGGAAGCTAAAGACAAAGGAGTTTCCCTGCACCGCGAGTATTGCAAAGTATACGGATCTGCATCTCGCGAGGAGAGCTGGAGAAGCGTTTGAAGAAAATGAGTTTCTTGATCTTACGAGTCCGAATCTCAGTGGCAGGGTAAACAGAGAGATCCTCCGGATAGCGCTTCAATCAGGAGACAAGGTGAAGATTGAGAAGGCAGTGGGCCGCCTCGATGCCGACGACCTTGTTGCCCCCTCGCTAATCAGCACCCTCTTTCCGGCTCTTTCAATGATTGGTCAGGAAGCCGAACTCGAGCTGGTTCGCGAAGAGGCCATTTTAACAAGGAACCGCGAATTGATTGAGAGCTGGGCGACGGGGGATACATACAACGCGATGGTCTGCGTCGAGCACTCGATGGCTCTTGAGGATTTATCCGTTCTTACTGACGAGTGGTTTGAAGCGGTCATGAAAAAGCAGCGGCATCCAAGGTATAAAATCGGATTCCACATGGATTATGTCGAAGCGCAGGAAGACTGGGAAAAGCTGGTAACGCTCGGCCGCGAGGCGGTGAGGGATTATCCCACCTTCTACGATTTTCAGCGTCAGCTGGGGCTGGCTCTTTTCAATCTCGGGCGGAAGGAAGAGGCAAGAAAACCGATTAAGGAATTTGTGGATAATTGCTACAATGAACTGGAGCACTCGTTCATGCAGAGTCTGTATAATCAATTGGACGAAGTGCAGACCGGTGATTGAGTCAGTGTTCAGCCGTAAATTTCGTAGAAGGATTCAAGATGATTCCGCACTCGCTGAGATCGAGGTAGATGCGCCTCGCTGAGCGACATTCGGACGAACTGAATATCGAGGGTCTTCGGATTCGAAATTACGGTTACGCCCGGACGGTCAGTGAACTGCCTTCTGGCAAAAGGCAGCCTACCGAAATCTGAACGGCCCAGCGCGCAATCCGACCTCTTACGGCGCGTGGTGCCCCCTCCACGAAAAAAGGGAGACCCTTTCGGATCTCCCTTTTTCAAAGATTGCGTTGTGTCACGCAAACGAATCGATTCATTCGACTCAGTCCATAAGCTCAGGCCACTTGGTGTGGAAGAACTCGCCGGCCGGCTTGTCGGTGCGCTCGTAAGTGTGAGCACCGAAGAAGTCACGTTGTGCCTGGAGCAGGTTCGCTGGAAGCACAGGTGAGCGGTAGCTGTCGTAGTAGCTGAGTGATGCGCTGAAGGCAGGCATCGGCACGCCGTTGGTAACACCGAGGGCGACAATCTCGCGCCAGGACTGCTGGTGCTTGTTGAGAATTTCGGTGAAGAAATTGTCGAGCATCAGGTTGGTGAGATCAGGGTTGCGCTGGTAGGCGTCGGTGATGTCGTTGAGGAAACGGGCACGGATGATACAACCACCACGCCAGATCTGCGCGGTCGAACCGAGGTTAACACCCCAGTCGTGCACTTCGCTCACCGTTTTGATGAGGTCGAGGCCCTGTGCGTAGGAAATGATTTTGGAAGCGTAGAGAGCGTCGTGCACTTTTTGAACGAGCTCTTCCTTGTCCATTGTGATTGCTGCTTCAGGACCGTCGAGGACAGGCGCTGCGGCGAGACGTTCGTCTTTCTTCGAGCTGAGGATACGGGCTTCAACGGCTGCGTTGATCGTGGAGATCACGACCGCGTTGGCGGCGCTGTTCATCACCGTCCAGCGACCGGTTCCTTTTTGACCTGCTTTGTCGACGATGAGGTCGATGAGGTGCTTGCTCGTTTCAGGATCTTTCTGTTCGAAAATCTTGCTCGTGATCTCGATGAGGAATGACTCGAGAGGGCCTTTGTTCCACTCGGTGAAAATCTCAGCCATCTCGTCGTTGGAGATGCCGGCGCGTTTGAAGATCTCATACGCTTCGCAGATGAGCTGCATGTCGCCGTATTCGATGCCGTTGTGAACCATTTTCACGAAGTGACCGGCACCACCGACACCGATGTGATTTACGCAGGGAACGCCGTCGACCTTAGCGGAAATCGCTTCGAAGATCGGTTTGATGATCTCCCATGAGCTTTCAGGACCGCCGGGCATGATCGCAGGGCCTTTGCGGGCACCTTCTTCGCCACCGGAAACACCGGAACCGATGAAAAGGAGACCTTTCTCAGCGAGTGCTTTCGAGCGACGCTCGGTGTGGATGAAGTATGTGTTACCACCGTCGATGATGAGGTCGCCCTCGTCGAGGAGAGGAACGAGGTCGTCGATGACGTAATCCACCGCGTCGCGATCGTTCGGATCACCACCAGCCTTGGACTGGACTAGCATCATGACCTTGCGGGGACGCTCGAGGCTGTCGACGAAATCTTCGAGCGTTTCGGCTCCGTAGAGGTTCTTGTCGGGGTTTTCGTCGATGAATTCCTTCATCGTTTCCGTGGTCCGGTTGTAGACGGAGCAGCGGAAACCGCGGCTTTCGACGTTCAACACGAGATTCTGGCCCATGACGGCCAGACCAATTAATCCAAAATCGCTCTTGCTCATTGTATTGTCTTAATAATGTTTGGTAGCAGCCTACTCACGATACGCCAATGGCAAGCAATCATTTTTCATCATCTCTATCAGAGAAATTGATCGACGAAGTCGAATCAACTCTGGACCCTTCGTCCATTCATGGCGCCGACCTCCGGTTTCACGGGGTTGTCCGCGATAGGGAGGACGGGCGGAAGATTTCCGGAATCGACTACAGTTTCTACGGCGATATGGCGCTGCAGGAATTAAATCGCATCGGAGAGGCAATGGGAAAAGAGTATCCGGGCCATCTTGCCCTAGTCCATCATCGCATCGGCTTCGTCCCCGCCGGCGAAGCGTCGATCCTGATCCGCGTCCAAACCGCTCACAGCGCGGAGGGATTTGAGGTTTCGCGTGAATATTTGAGACGGATCAAGGAAACCGTCCCGATCTGGAAGGAAGCGGTGTTTCTGGAGGAGTAGGGAGGAGAGAGAATGTCTTTCCCGGCCGCCGCGATTGGTTCTGCGGGGCGACGAGACAGGGTTAAATGGGCGATCCAACCCTGTCGGATCGCAACGATTCTTCGATCGCCCGGGGAAGAACGGCCTGAAAGGTCGCCCGCACGAAGCCCGGGCCTTTAGGCCCGGGACATGGTGCGCGTATTAATGCGGCCTGAAAGGTCGCCCGCGGGTGTGCTTAATCCCACACATACCGTTCGTCATAGTCGACCTCGTATTTCCGGAGAAAATTTCTCCCGTGATCAAAGGTTCACGGTTTTTGGTCGAGAAAACCAAATGACCGTAACTGCAGTGAAGCGATTGAGGCATGCGGATAGCATACCGTAACGGGAGGCTGCGGGCGACCTTTCAGGCCGCTTTTCATTTTGCGATCTATTCCCGGGGCTGAAGCCCCGGGCTTTGTGCGGTTGGGCTTTCAGCCCACTTTCAGTTCTACCGGCGTTGAATCGCGATCAGACGAGGCCGTCAATCTCTTCGCTGCTCGTCGAGAAGGTCTCATTCTGGAGGCCGAGCTGATACTGAAACTTCGAGCCCTTTTTCTTTTTCTTTATCTTTATCTTTTTCTGCCGTCCTGAAATCGACGGCATCCGTTTGCTATGAGCCACGTTTTTGGCAAACGCGGCTACTCGTCGTCGGCTTCCCGCTCCCGCGGGGCTTTGCGGGAGATTAGGATTAAGAGTAGGAAAAAGAAAAAGAGGCGATTCGACTGGCGTTGAATCGCGATCAGACGAGGCCGTCCATTTCTTCGCTACTTGTCGAGAAGGTCTCATTCTGGAGGCCGAGCTGATACTGAAACTTCGAGGTCTTTTTCTTTTTCTTAATCTTACTCTTTTTCTATCGTCCTGAAATCGACGGCATCCGTTTGCTATGAGCCACGTTTTTGGCAAACGCGGCTGCACGTCGTCGGCTTCCCGCTCCCGCGGGGCTTTGCGGAAGATTAGGATTAAGAGTAGGAAAAAGAAAAAGAGGCGATTCTACCGGCGTTGAATCGCGATCAGACGAGGCCGTCCATCTCTTCACTGCTCGTCGAGAAGGTCTCATTCTGGAGGCCCAGCTGATGCAGGCTGCTGAGAAAGAGATTCGGGAGCGGGTAGTTGTTCTTCTGATCGAAGGCGAGATGTCGTCCGTGCTTGAACTGACCTCCCGCGAAAAGAACCGGCATGTTCTTGTTGTCGTGGCTGGAGGCGTTTCCGAGGTTCGAAGTCAAAAGGACCATGGTTTCGTCGAGCAACGTCTGCTCTCCGCTCTGGGCGTCGGCGAGTTTGCGGAGGAAGTCGGCCCACTCGTTGAGGACGGCTTGCTCGACGATGGCGAGCTGCTCCAGTTTATCTTCGTCGCGTCCGTGGTGGCTGAGGCCGTGGTAGCCTTCGTCGACGCCTTCGAGCCCATTCACCTTGGCATTTCCGGGCACGTGAAGGGTGATGAAACGGGTCGAGTCAGTCTGAAGGGCGAGGTAAATGATTTCGAGAAAGGCACGCTCAATCGAGATCGTGTTGTTTTTGTCGACTTCGCGGAAATTAATCTTTTCAACTTTCGGCTTGGGCTTGCGGACCCAGGCTTCGTTGGCCTGAAGGCGCTTCTCAAGATCACGGACGCTCGTGAACCACCCGTCGAGTTTCTCCTGATCACCTTTTCCGAGTTCTTTCTGAAGGGATTTGGCTTCGGCTCCGATCACATCCATGACGCTGCGACCGCTCCGAATCAGTTCGGCCTGTCTGTCCTGCTCTTTCTCGGAGTCGTCGACGAAGAGCTTTGCGAACAGTTTCACGGGGTCGCGCTCCGCCGGAATCATCGCGCCGTTCTCGGTGTAGGACGGGCTCGTTTCGCCGCCGGTATTGAGGACGAGTGAGGGATAGCGGGTCTCGTGGCCGAGGTATTTCGCCATGAGCTGATCCAGTGAGATCGTGTTGCGCGACGTGGCGCCGCGTTCATTCGGGCAGGCCGTGAGAATGCTGCCTTCAGCAGTATGCCCGCCGACCACGCCGGGGTGGGAAGAGCCTGACACAACGGTGAATCGGTCGCGGATATCCTGCAGGGGCTTGAGATACGGTGAGGGCTTGTAATCGGTCCCTTTGCCCTCAGGCACGAGATAGGGATTGTGCAGGCCGAGCGCAAGGCTCACGCTGACAAAACGCTTTGCCCCGGTCGGTTCCGCAGCCGCGAAAGCGGGGCGCATCGCATCGAGAAAGGGGAGTCCAAGCGCAATCCCCGCGTTGCGCAAAGCAGTGCGTCGGGAAAGCGGCTCATTGAGATTGAAGTAAACGTTTTTCATGGATTCGGTCGCGCTGCGCATTGCATGCCGCGCGCGGTAAAAAGTTAAAGGTAAAAGGTTAAAAGTCGGGTGGGCTTTGGATCTTGGATCTTGGATCTTGGATCTTGGGCGTTGGGCGTTGGGCGTTGGGCGTTGGGCGTTGGGCGTTGGGCGTTGGGCGTTGG
>JARGPH010000030.1 GCA_029213065.1 Verrucomicrobiales bacterium
CAGCATCGCCGCCGCGACACTGGAGTCGACTCCTCCTGACATTCCTACCAATACACTCGCCATATCTAGATTCTAAGCAGCCGCCGGAGCACCGGCCGCCCGAACGCCGGCCGCGAGCTTCATGACAGCTTCTTCACTTAACTCATCCCGCTGGAGTTCGCCAGACAATTGACCTTCGTGCATAACGAGGGCGCGGTCTGACATCCCTAAAATTTCCTCCATCTCACTTGAGACGAAAAGAATCGCAACACCTTGCGCGGCGAGCTCTTCCATCAGAGCGTAAATTTCCTGCTTCGCTCCGATATCGATCCCGCGAGTGGGTTCGTCGAGGAGGAGCACCTTCGGTTTCATTGCGAGCCATTTCCCGAGTACCACCTTCTGCTGATTCCCTCCGGAAAGAAAACGCACGATCTGCCGATCCGATGGCGTTTTAATGCGCATCCGCCCCATCATCTCTTTCGAAATCCCTCGCTCTGCCTCAAAGTTCAGAAATCCCTTCTTTTGATCGCGCCCCACCGAAGCGAGACTGAGATTATCCGCCACTGCCATATCGATGATGAGCCCCTGCTGCTTGCGGTCTTCCGGAACGAGGGCGATCCCCGAGGCAATCGCCTCACGCGGATTCTGCAGTGACACCGGCGTCCCCCCTACTTCAATACGGCCCTGAAGAGCGGGAGTGATTCCAAAAATGGTCTCAAGCAGCTCCGTGCGCCCCGAACCGACCAGCCCTCCCAGACCGACAATTTCCCCGGCCTTCAATGAAAAGCTGATCGAATGCGCCGGATGCGCCGGGGTTCGCACGTCATCGACCGAGAGAAGCACCTCCCCTTTTGAATGCGGTTCGTGCGCGTAGAACTGCGAAAGCTCGCGCCCCACCATCATGCTTACCATGCGATCGTGGGTGATATCGGCCTTCCCGATCTCCCCTGCATTTTCCCCATCGCGCAGTACCACGACGCGATCAGCCAACTCGATCACTTCGCTAAGCCGGTGCGAAATGTAAACCACACTGACACCGTCACTCTTCAATTTCTTTACCACTTCAAAAAGCCGCAGCGTCTCTTTTTGGGAAAGGCTCGAGGTCGGCTCATCCATGATCAACAGCTTGGCATTCGTAGCAAGGGCCTTTGCGATCTCGACGAGCTGCTGACGACCGATCGTAAGATCCCCCACCAAAGTTGTCGCCGGAACCTCCAGCCCCACTTGCTCCAAATACTGCTGCGACTCCTCCTCGATTCTCGCTTCATCGATCAAGCCCCCTTTGGTCGGCTCGCGGCCAAGAAAGATATTCGCTCCCACCGTGAGATTGGTCGCGAGGTTCAGCTCCTGGTGGATCAACGCGATCCCGAGCGAAAGCCCCTCCTCAACCGAACGCACTCTCACTGCGGTGCCATCGATTTGAATGGTTCCCTCATCCGGCTCCTGAACACCGGCGAGAATTTTCATGAGTGTGCTTTTACCCGCGCCATTCTCCCCGAGCAGTGCGACGCATTCGCCCGCACCGACCTGAAAGCTCACTTCATTCAGAGCTCTCACTCCAGGAAAACTTTTTCCAATTCCAGTGACTTCCAATAAGGGCTGCATCCTCAAACCCTAACGATGTGAGCACCCACTTCCAGCCTTTTTTCGCGATCAATCGACAAGATTATTTCGTCGTCAAAGAAATGAGGCAATAGTGCGCCGTGGCCAACAATCCCTTCACCGTCCTCAAAACACGCTACTACCTCGAACACTTCGAGGAGATGATCGATTTTGTCGAGTCTCATTACGGCCATGTCATTGATACTGAACACGAAACGTTCATCAACGGGTTCAGACAGCTCTCGCTCGATGCCCGTTGTCTTTATGTCCGTCTCGCGAACCGAAAGGGATCAGTCTTCCCGCTTGCCCGCCTCAAGTACGAGGAGATAGCCTCCCTGCCCGATTCCATTGATGAACTGAAATCCTGCCACTTTGCCCGGGGCATCGACGAGTCCGACTACCGTGAGATTCTTGAATCGATGACGCGCCCCGAGGTCGTCGAACTGGTAAAGAGCCACACCAACGGCTCCATTGCCGGAAGCTTGAAAATCAGTTCAGCGAAGAAGTCGAAGATCACTGCCTTCGCTCTCGAACATGTTCCGTTCAGGGAAAGTATTCCCGTTACGAGTGATCAGAGATTCGTCGTTCAGGACCGCATCAAAACCCTCGAATTCATCCTCTTCCTGTTTTTTGGAAACAACGAGGCCAATCTCACCAGTTTCGCGCTTCGTGATCTGGGAGTTGTGAAAACGGGACAGTTGAAAACCAAATTCGAGGCCCGGTTCAGTTCAGCGGAAGAAGCCCGTGCCTCGTTCTTCTACTCACGTCTTTATCCAACGATCAAAGAAGCTTCTGGAAACGAGCTTATCGCCCTCGCAGAACAACACAGCGACTGGCCCGATATCGGGGAGACCAGACTCGAATCGGTTCGCCACCGGTCGCTCCATCAACTGGGGCTCGCTCTCGAGAGAATCAACGAGACTGAAAAAGCGCTCTCCGTCTACGAAACTTCGCGCCAGTTTCCCGCAACTGAACGGCAAGCTCGCTTACTCTACAGCGAAGGGAGGAAAGAGGATGCCGAACAACTCCTCAACGCGCTGATCCGGGATCCCTCCAGTGACGGGGAACTCATCTTCGCCGAGGATTTCTACGAACGGAAGTTCAAGAAGAAGAAAGTCGGGCGCCTCACCGAACTGCTGCGCAGCGCGCCGGTTCTTCAGCTCGACGAATCCCTCCGTGATCGCCCTGAACAGGCCGCTATCCATCACTATGCGAGAGAAGGAATCCGGGCATTTCACACCGAGAATGCCATCTGGCAACACCTCTTCGGTGTATTCCTCTGGGACCTGATCTTCGATCCTGACAAAGCGGCACTCCACAACAGTTTTGAGATGCGCCCTTCCGACCTCAAAAATGGCGTTTTCTACAGGAAGCGGTTGGAGGCACTACAGGAACGACTTCAACAGCTGAACGATCCTGACACGGCCCTGTCTACCTTTAATAAAAACTGGGAAGAGCAATGCGAGACCCCGAACGGCGTCACCCAATGGCTGCCCGAATACCGGGAACTGGTCCGTGAATTGATTCTACGGGCGAAGCCGGGAAGCCTCGCGACTGTCCTTGAATCGATGCTCAAAGACTATCGCACCTGCCGCAGCGGATACCCCGACCTCATGCTCCTGGACGGGGACGAAGTGCGTTTCGTCGAAGTCAAAGCGCAGGGTGACCAGCTGAGGCGGAATCAACTTCTCCAGCTCGAAAAGCTGCAGCGAACAGGGTTCAGTGTCGAGGTCAACAGGGTTGAATGGATCGTCCACCCCGAGCAGGACTATGTCGTCGTCGATATCGAAACCACAGGCGGCAATGCGAAGTGGAATCGTGTCACCGAGATCGGTGCCGTCAAAATTCGCAATGGCGAAGTGATCGACAAATGGCAGACCCTCATCAACCCCGAACGATCAATTCCCTGGCGCATCGTCGATCTCACCGGGATCACTGACGAAATGGTCGCCGAAGCTCCCATCTTCGCCCGGGTCGCCGACGAGTTTGAAGCCTTCATGGGAGAAGCCGTCTTCGTGGCCCACAATGCCAAATTTGATTACAGTTTTCTCAAAGAGGAATTCGCCCGTCTCGAACGGGGCTTTTACTACCCCACCCTCTGCACCGTCGTCGCCTCGCGTCGCTACTTTCCCGGACTGAAATCCTACGGTCTCTCGAAGCTCTGCACCCACTTCGAGATCGAATTGGAATCACACCACCGCGCCCTCTGCGATGCACAGGCCACTGCTGAAATTCTGATGCGAATCAATGAGAAGCGGATCCAGCAGATTGAGAGTGCGCCTTCCTGCGAGGACTGATTATATTACCCTCGATGCACTCATTGTTCTCCGCGTTCCTCCTCACCCTTTCCATCTTTATCTGCACCAAGGCGGCAACGGCGGGAGATTCTTTTTTCATCACTGTCACCGATTCAGCAAGCGGGCGGCCCGTCCCACTTGTTGAACTCCGAACCACGAATCAGGTGCGCTACCACACCGACAATCTCGGCGTGGTCACGATCGACGATCCTGAATTGCTGGGCGAAGAGGTTTTCTTTTTCGTGGAAAGTCACGGCTACACCTTTCCTGCCGACGCCTTCGGAATGGTCGGCACACGAATCGAACTGACGCCCGGAGGAAAAGCGGAACTCAAACTCACACGCATCAACATCGCTGAACGCATCTATCGGGTCACCGGAGGTGGACGGTTTGTGCATAGCGAGAAAGCAGGACTGGAGATCCCCCCTTTCCGACGCGGACTCAGAGCAGGAGTGCTCGGCTGCGACAGCGTTCTCAATGCGATCTACAAAGGCAAACTGTTCTGGATCTGGGGAGACACGAATCGGCAGAGCTACCCGCTTGGGAACTTTCATTCGACCGGAGCCACCTCCGAAATTCCGTGGGATCCGGAAGAGGGAATCGATCTCCACTACTTCGAAAATGAGGAAAGCTTTGTTCAGCCAATGGCAAAAATGCCGGGCGAGGGTCCTACCTGGCTGACCGGGTTGACCGTTCTCACTGACAAGGACGGGAAGGAGCACCTCGGGGCGATGTATCAGAAAGTGAAGGGCTATCTGGAACTCTACGAAACCGGCCTTTGTGAGTTCGACGACGAGACGGGAACCTTTCAAAAGCACTTCGCGTTCGACGCCGGGGAAGAGCGGAAACATCTCGGCCATCCTTTTCCGTATGAGGACGAAGCCGGCAAGCAGTGGATCGTCTACGCCGACCCGCTCCCCACCATGAAAATCCCGGCAAGCTACGAAGCGTGGCTCGATCCGGCTCAATACGAGCCGATCGAAACCAAATCCAGCTTTGTCGATTCCGATGGTATCGAAGTGATTCCACATCGCGGGACGATTACCTGGAACGACTACCGGAAGCGGTGGGTCATGATCTTTTGCGAAACAAAGATCGGAACCAAAGTCTCGACTCCCTCTTTGCTTGGAGAAATATGGTATGCCGAATCACCAAGTCCCTTCGGCCCCTGGGATCGCTGTGTGAAAGTGATCACCCACGACCGCTATTCCCTTTATAACCCCAAACAACATCCCTACTTCGCAGCAGAAGGCGGAAAAGTGATTTACTTCGAGGGCACCTACACGACCACCTTTTCGAATGCGCCGGTTCCAACCCCTCGATATGACTACAATCAGATCCTCTATCGCCTCGACCTCGGGGATGAGCGGCTCAGGGAGGCTCAATCTTGGTAAATTGACCTACTTGAAGCCACCGGTTGACGACCAATTATATAGGTGGATCTTGAGGATGGATGAAATTGCGGCGCACCATTTTTTTCGTGTTTCCAGTTCTGTTGATCACAGACCTCTCCCTTGCTGTTGAATCCACCGACACCGCGTTCTTCGAATCAAAGATCCGTCCTGTCCTGGTCGAGAATTGCTACAAATGCCATTCCGTTGAATCGGGAAAATCAAAGGGCGGCCTCCTCCTCGATACGCAGGCGGGAACGCTTCAGGGAGGCGACAACGGCCCCGCGGTCGTTCCCGGAAAACCCGACGAAAGCCTTCTCGTCGCGGCGATCTCTCACGCTCAACCGGATTTGGAAATGCCTCCGAAAAAGGCTCGATTACCGGACGGGGTCATTGCGGACTTTAAGCGCTGGATAGAGTCCGGGGCAGCCGATCCCCGCACCGAATCGACCGGGTCCCTTTCCCATGCGCCGACTGATCTGGAGTCAGGCAGAAAGTTCTGGGCCTTCCAAAAACCACAGCCGCCGCCAGTCCCTAAATCCGATAAAAACGCTCCCTGGCCGAAATCGGATACAGATCAGTTTATTCTGGCATCGTTAGAAAAAAAAGACCTCACCCCCTCCCCCGACGCAGCGCCGGCAGTCCTTCTGCGCCGGCTCCATTTTGATTTAACAGGCCTCCCTCCATCGCAAGAGGAACAAAGCGCGTTTCTGAAACGCGTTGATGAATCAGGAATCGACGCGGCCCTCGCCGAACGAACCGATCAACTTCTCGCCTCGAAATCATTCGGCGAACGCTGGGGAAGGCACTGGCTCGACGTGGCCCGCTTCGCCGAGTCCAGCGGCAAGGAATCGAACTTCACCTTCCCCGAAGCATGGCGCTACCGGGACTACGTCATCGATGCGTTCAACCGGGACATTCCGTTTGATCAGTTCATCGCCGAACAGCTCGCGGGAGATCTGCTCCCCGCAAAAGACGACGCAGAACGGGCCCGCCTCCTCATCGCAACCGGTTATCTCGCCATCGGACCCATCAGCCTCAACGCGATGAGCAAAGAACAATCTCTCGCCGACGTCGCTGACGAACAAATCAACGCGAGCACTCAGGCATTCATGGCGACGACGGTGGCCTGCGCACGCTGTCACGACCACAAATTTGATCCGGTTTCAATGGAGGATTACTACGCCATGGTCGGCATTTTCCGGAGCAGCAAAACCTACTATGGAACTGCAGTCGGACCGGACAATCAGCTCGGGGGTGATTTGATCCATCTTCCCGACTCGCTCGATCTTCCCGTGTTTTACAAAGCGATCAAACCGGAGAAAGTCGCCGAACTGAAACAGGAGAAAATCGATCTCATCGAGAAAGAGAACGAAGCCAGAAAAAAAGCAGAGCAGGCAGTGAAAGAGGGAAAAGATCCCTCTGAATTTTTCAGCCTCCAAATGGCCATCGCAGGTCTCTGGCGCAAAGGTGCCATCGACGGTCAACTCTCCCTCGTCGGTGAAGAGGGCAATCCCAACACAATGTGCATGGGCGTCACTGAAGGAGAGGAAATCAAAAATTCCCCGGTCTACGAACGCGGCGAACTCGCCACCCCGCTCGAATCGGAAGTCCCGCGCGGGTTCCCCGAAGTGGTTCAACTTTCCGACCCTCCGGAAATTCCCGACGATGAAAGCGGACGCCTCCAATACGCGGAATGGCTCACCCACCCCGACCACCCGCTCACCGCACGCGTCCTCGCCAATCGGGTCTGGAAGCACCTCTTCCGAACCGGCATTGTCCGCACGACCGACAACTTCGGCTTCAACGGCGAGCGCCCCAGTCATCCCGACCTCCTCGACCACCTCGCTCTTCAACTCGTCACCGAACACAAGTGGTCGGTTAAAGGACTCATTCGCGAGCTCGTTCTTTCCCGCAGCTACCGCCAGTCATCCGACTTCCGCGAGTCGGCCTTCCTCAAAGATCCCGAAAACCGGCTCCTCTGGAGAATGTCGAAACGTCGACTCGACGCGGAGGAAATTCGAGACGCGATCCTTTTCGTCTCCGGCGACATCAACCTGACACGTCCCGTCGCATCGATCATCGGACGCACCGGAGACCGCAACGCAGCCCTGCTCCCGTTCGCGAAAAACATTCCGGCCGATCTCGACGGATCGGTGCATCGCTCCGTTTACCTTCCCGTGGTGAGAGACCGTCTCCCCGACGTTCTCGAGCTCTTCGACTTTGCTGAATCCAGTCTCGTTACCGGAGACCGGGAGACCACAAACGTCCCGATGCAGGCTCTCTATTTCATGAACAGTGATTTTGTGGAAGAACGCTCGACCAGCTTTGCACAACGCGTCAAGAGCGACGCCGGGTCAGAACGAGAGGCGCAGTTCAAAGCCGCCTTTCAACGTTGCTTCAACCGGCGCCCCGATTCAGAGGAGATCGTCCTGGCCACTGAGTTTTTCAGCAACGAGCCTGGACCGGATTCTTTGAAACGCTACTGTCAGGCGCTCCTCTCCACCGCCACCTTCCGTAACCTCGATTGATATGATGAACGCTCCTTTTATTCCCTCGAGACGGACGCTCCTGAAATCGATCTCCTCCGGCTTCGGCTACCTTGCCTACGCGAGTCTCGCTGCGGAGGAATCCTCAAAAGCCGGCCGGAAAAACCTCTCGGTTCGCTCACCGCATTTTCCGGCGAGAGCCAAACAGGTCATCTTTCTGTGCATGAAAGGCGGCCCCTCACATGTCGATACCTTCGACTACAAGCCCGAGCTGCAAAAGCGAAACGGCGAGCCCTGGCGCGGCGGTCCGGCGCGACTTCTTTCATCCGCACAGGAATTCAAACAGCACGGCGAATCGGGGTTACACATCTCCTCACTCTTTCCTCACCTTGCCAAAAATCATGCCGATGACCTTTGCGTCATCAACAGCATGCACACCGATTTGCCGAATCATCCGCAGGCGTATGCTCAGCTGCATACCGGAAGCTTTCAGTTTGTGCGGCCGTCTCTCGGCGCCTGGTCACTCTACGGGCTGGGCTCATCGAATCAAAACTTACCCGGATTCGTAACCCTGAATCCCCCGTCAGACATGGGGGGCGCCAACAACTACGGAAGCGCCTTTCTCCCCGCAATCTACCAGGGTGCCAAAATCGGAGGCGGCCAGCTCCCCGCGCTCTTTTCGGCCCTTTCGGGCAAAACGGAGGAACCCGGCCCTCCCATGAAAAACATCGACAACCCGCACGTCTCCCGGAAAACGCAGCGGGCACAGATCGATCTCATCGCGGGACTCGACCAACGCAAACTGGAACACGATCACTACCATCCCGAAATCGAAGGATCGATCCAGTCATTCGAACTGGCCTATCGCATGCAGGATGAAATTCCCGACGTTCTCGATATCCAATCCGAACCCGAGTCCATTCAAAAGCTCTACGGTGTCGGTAGATCCGGCGACGGTGATCGCTTTGCCAAACAATGCCTCCTCGCGAGACGCCTCGTCGAATCCGGAGTCCGCTTCGTGGAAGTGACCGCCCCGACGAGCTGGGACCATCACAGTCTTTTGAACCAAAACCTCGCGAAAAGCAGCGAGGTCACGGACCAGCCCATCGCAGCACTCCTGACCGATCTCAAAAACCGGGGGATGCTCAAGGACACCCTCGTGGTCTGGTCCGGCGAATTTGGACGCACGCCCTACGCACAGGGGCTGGGTGACGGTCGCGACCACAACAACAAAGGCTACTCGATGTGGATGGCCGGCGGAGGAGTCAAAGGCGGCTACGCCCATGGATCAACCGATGACTTCGGCTACAAGGCGATCGACAAGCCGGTGCACATCCATGATTTGCACGCCACTATTTTGCACCTCTTAGGATTGGATCACGAGAGGCTCACCTACAACTACGCCGGTCGCGAATTCCGTCTCACCGATGTGTATGGAAATGTAGTGACTGATATAGTGGCATGATTGAGGGCTCACTTTAAGCGGGACAAATCCCGGCACTTCCTTTAGTTTAGAAAACATGAAAGCATCCCTCATTGCTATCGCGATCCTTTCGCTGGCTCTCTCAGGAGCCGATGCGCGCACCTGGACGAGCGCCGACGGTTCAAAAACCTTCGAAGGGGATCTGCGGGCCTATGATGAAAACTCAGGTATCGTCACCGTTATTATCAACGGGCGGGCCGTGGAATTTCCCAAATCGAGGCTCTCGGCAGAGGATATCACTTTTCTCAATGAATCGGCCATGCCCGAAGCGGCTGTGGGACCTGATACCGAAACGGAAATCGGAGCAAAAGTAGCGAAAGCGAAGCTGCAACGCCTTGAGGGCAAGCGTTACAAAAAGGCGGAACTCGAAAAGAATCCGAAATATTACATCCTCTATTACTCGGCTTCGTGGTGACCACCTTGTCGAGCATCTGCTCCACAGTTGGTGGAGAAATACAACAAGGAAATCGCAGAGAATCCGAACGTAGAATTGATCCATGTTTCACTGGATCGATCCGAAGACGCAGCCGAGGACTGGGCCGAAACCAATCAATTCCCCTGGTTCTCAGTGCTGCCAAGAGACGTCGAGCGGAGTAAACTGACCGACTACATGACTCGAAACGCCGTTCCGCACTACTCCCTGAGAGCGGCTGATGGAACAGAACTCGCGAACGGCTCAGCCGCTATCTTCAGCAAGTTAGCGGAACTCGGTGACGAGACGTCGAGCGCTTCCCAATAGAAGGTGAGAAGGTGAGAAGGTGAGAAGGTGAGAAGGTGAGAAGGTGAGAAGGTGAGAAGGTGAGAAGGTGAGAAGGCGCCCTCTCAGCCTGCACTCTCCCGGGTGACCGGTTTCCTACTCGCCCCAGAGCACAAGCCTTTCGGAGACAGGAGAATCCTCTGTCGAAATAAACCGTCCAAACTCATCGCGGTCAAAAAAGACCTCGATGAGACTTCCGCCTGCGGGGCCGTCCCCCAGTTTCAAGGCAGCGACGATGCGCTCGCCATCGTCAGAAACGGCGAGATGCCTCACCTCGACTTTGTCGATCCCGCCCAGTTGCTCGATGATTTGAGATTTAAATTCAGCCGTTCCCGAAGCCACTTTAACTACCGGGGACACTTTAGGTGAAGGTTTCAACCCGGTTTCATCAGCTCCCCCTTCCGCGGGAGAACCTTGCGAATCTTTTGCCGGAGCCCCGGCACTCTCCTCACCGCTGACAGCGCTCACCACCGAATCGGCTTTTTCGCCCATCCAATCCCCGAATTTGGGTAGATACTGCATCGTGAGCCAGAGGATACCGAGGACAGGCAGGAGCGTTAAGAGCGCCACCATCTGGTTCTTAGGTGCTGCCGACTCTTGCGAATCCACCCCGGTCGGCGATTCAGGTTCTTTTCCGAGTTCACTCACGCAGCGAAATTACGCAGATGACGGGCTTGTTTCCAGAGGAAAAGGCGTCTAAATTCGCCCCCCTTCCTCCTGCAGGAACCCAACACCTTCCGGTGTAACCTCAGATACAGACAGCATGCCAAAAGTGTATTTAAAGACCTACGGATGTCAGATGAACGAACGCGACTCGGAACAGGTCGCGCAAATGTTCGTCGAACGCGGCTTCACGGTCACACCCGAAGCGGAAGAGGCGGACGTCGTTCTCATGAATACCTGCTCGGTGCGGGATCAGGCGGAGCAAAAGGCGATCGGACGGATGAATTACCTCGGGAAGCATCGCAAGACCAATCCCAACATCGTTTACGGATTTATGGGCTGCATGGCTCAGTCCCGCGGGGAGGAACTGATCAAACAATCCCCCCACGTCGATCTCGTTGCCGGCACCCAGAAATACCACCGCGTCGTCGACCATTGCGTCGAACTGATGCGAGCCAAGGAGGAAGCCAAAATGGACGATCTTCGTCGCTCCATCGTCGACATCGACGAAGAAGAGGAATCACAAAACACGATTCGTGACCACGTCGACAAAGAACACGGCGTCAGTGAGTTCGTCAGTATTATGCAGGGCTGCAACATGAAGTGCACCTTCTGCATCGTTCCTTACACACGGGGACCCGAGCGTGCCCGCCCCATTCCTGAGATCGTCGATGAAATCCGTCGGCTCACCGATCAGGGCGTTCGCGAAGTCACCCTTCTCGGACAGATCGTGAACCTCTATGGTCGTCACGAGTTCCCCAAAGTGGACGACAAAAGCCCTTTCGTTCAGCTGCTCGAGGCAGTTCACGAGATCGATGATATCAAACGGATTCGCTTCACCTCCCCTCACCCGATCGGCTACAAGGAGGATGTCATCAAAGCCTTCACCTATCTGCCCAAATTGGTCGACCATGTCCATTTCCCGATGCAATCGGGCTCCAATCAGATTCTCAAGCGAATGCACCGCCCCTACAAAGCGGAGCGATTCATCGAGATCTGCGACAAGATGAAAGAAGCCCGACCCGGCATCGCGATTTCGACCGATATCATCGTCGGTTTTCCCGGGGAATCCGAAGAGGACTATCTCGCTTCGAAGAAAGCGGTCGAGCACGTCCAGTTCGACCAGGCCTACATTTTCCGCTACTCGCAGCGAAAAGACACGCCGGCTGCGGAAATGGACGGCCAATTGCCGGAGCGGGTTAAAGAGGAGCGGAATCAGGATCTGCTCAAGACCGTGAACGAAATCGTGGAACGCAAGAACCACGCCCACGTCGGGGGAACCTACGAAGTGCTGTGCGAAGGCCCCAGCCGATACAACAAAGAGAAGCTCTCGGGACGCACGCGAACCAACCGAATCGTTATTTTTGAAGGCGATGCCGACCGCATGGCGGGTCAGCTTTTCGATGTCAAAATCAACGAATGCACCGGCCACACCCTCTACGGCGATCCGGTCTTGCATTAAGCCCTATCGGTCCGAATCTGAGCGATCTTTTTTATGCAGGCGATTTTCAATTTCCTTTACGTTCCCGGCATCCCCCTGAAGACCATGGGAATCATCATCGGCCTCTGGCTGATTGTTTCGCATGCTGTTGCGCTGGCAAAGCCGGGGATCGTTCAGCCTTTTCTGAAACGCTTCCCGAGAAATGAAAATCTCGGTGCCGTTCTCGTCATCATCGCCTTCGCCTGGGCCTTCATTTACTGGTCCTGCATGGATCTCGGCGAGTTCTTCACGATCGAAAAGCCGGTCCAGCTTGTCATCATCGCTGTCTGTATTGGCGTGCTCGTTTATGTGAAGGAATTCCTCGCGGTAAGAGCGCTGGGATTTCTCATGATCCTTGCCGCTGCCCCCATCCTGAAATCGGCCTTTCTCAAAGAACCGGACACCCGACTTCTCATTGTCGCATTCGCCTACGTGATCGCCGTCAAAGGGATGTTTTACGTGGGAATGCCCTACCTCCTTCGGGATCAGATCAACTGGGTTCTTGCTAAAAAGCCCCGCTACACCGCCGGTTTCGCGGGCGGTGCTGCATTCGGCGTGCTCGTTCTCGCCTGCGCCTTGATGTTCTGGTAGTCACGATCGTGTAAAAGGTGCACTTCAGTGCGTTCTCCCCCTTGAACAATCGCGATTCCTCGCGACAATTTGGCTATGTCCAAGCCGTTCATCCACGATGACTTCATGCTGCAATCCCAGGCAGCACGCGAGTTGTATCACAACTTCGCCAAAGACGAGCCGATCTTTGATTTTCACAATCACCTGCCACCCGATGAAATCGCCGCGGACAGGAAATTCGAGAACCTTTTCGACATCTGGCTCGCCGGTGATCACTACAAATGGCGCGGGATGCGCTCGAACGGGATCGACGAAAATCGCATCACCGGAAGCGCTTCGCCGCGCGACAAGTTCGACGCCTGGGCTGAAACCGTTCCACACTGCCTGCGCAACGCGCTCTACCACTGGACACACCTCGAACTCTCACGCTATTTCGGATTCGAGAAACTCTTTTCCCCCGCCACCGCCGATGAGGTTTGGGAAACCGGAAACGCCAAACTTGCCGAACCTGATTACTCCTGCCGGGGATTGCTGCGGACCAGCAAAGTAAAAGCGCTCTGCACCACCGACGACCCCACCCATTCTCTCGAGCATCACGTCGCGATTGCCGCCGATCCGACCATCGACACGCGAGTTTATCCGACCTTCCGCCCCGATCCCGCTCTGTGGGTTCACGAGGCTGAAGGTTTCAACGCCTACGCGGACAAGCTCAGCGAAGTTAGCGGCATCGACTGCTCGACTCTCTCCGGATTCCGGGACGCGCTCCGGTCGCGACACGACTTTTTCCACGAAGTGGGGGGACGACTTTCCGATCATGGCCTCCATCATATTTTCGATGCGGAGTGCACTGACGAAAAAGCGACGGCGATCTTTGATCAAGTCCGCACCGGTCAATCCGCTGATGACTCTGATGCGGAAGCGTTCGGCGCTTACATGATGCTGTTTTTCGGCCAGCTCAACGCGGAGCGCAACTGGACGATGCAGCTTCACATCGGGGCTGAGCGAAACAACAATGAGCGACTTTTCCAATCACTGGGACGCGACGTTGGTTGCGACTCCATGGCCGACGTCGACCACGCCGGAGCGGTTCGCCGTTACCTCAGCACACTTGATCTCCGGGGTCACCTCCCCAAGATCATGCTTTACAATTTGAACCCGAAAGACAACTACGCGCTTTCGGCGATGCTCGGGAATTTCCAGCAGGCCAAACCGGGCGACCCGCCCTGCCGACTTCAGCTCGGAACCGCCTGGTGGTTCCTCGACACCAAAGAGGGAATGGAGTGGCAGATCAACACCTTCTCGAACACGAGCCTGCTCTCGCACTTCAACGGAATGCTCACTGACTCGCGGAGCTTCCTCTCATTCACCCGTCACGAATACTTCCGGAGAATTCTCTGCAACGTTATCGGCGAGGACATTGAGAAGGGTGAAATCCCGCGTGAAATGGAGATGGTTGGCGAGATGGTGCGCCGTATCTGCTTCCGGAATTCCGTCGACTATTTCGGCCTCGAGATGGGTAAATAGCGAACAGAGGAGAGAGCGCCGTGGTGATTACAAAAAAGAAAAAGATTTTCAGGGAGAGCCCCCTTATGGTCTCAGGAACTCCTCCTTTTGTTTCCTGCCATGTCTGATTCCTCTCCCATCTTTTTCGACAGTCACATGCACACACCGCTGTGCAAACACGCCGAGGGGCATCCCATTGAGTACATGGAACAGGGGGTCGCTCGCGGCCTCGCAGGAATTATTTTCACCTGTCACAGCCCGATGCCGAACGGGTTCTCGAGCCGTGTCAGGATGGCTCCGGAACAGTTTAACGAATATGTCGCCCTCGTGCAGGAGGCAATTGATGCTGCGCCGGATGGATTCGAAGTGCTCCTCGGAATGGAGAGCGACTTCTTCCCGGGGATGGAATCATGGCTTGAGGAATTGCATGCCCGTGCAGAGTTCCACTACATTCTGGGATCGGTTCACTGGCACATTCCGGAGTATCGGGACGCCTTCTGGAACGGCGATACGGATGCTTTCCGCGCTCAGTATTTCGAGCACCTCGCAGAGTCCGCTGAAACAGGGCTTTTTGACTCACTCGCCCACCCGGATCTGATCAAAAACGCGACCCCGTCGGAGTGGTCCTTTTCAGCGAGTCTCCCGCAAATTGAAGAAGCCCTCGATCGTATTGCAGCCACCGGTGTTGCCATGGAGCTGAACACCTCCGGGCTGAACAAAAGCTTCCCCGAAATGAATCCGGGACCTCAAATGCTGAAGCTGATGGCCGAACGCGGTATTCCCGTTGTGATTGGCTCGGACTCACACATCCCAACGAGAGTTTCCGAGAATTTCGGGCCGGCCCTGAATCAGTTGAAGGAAGCAGGCTTTGAAAACGTAAGCCTTTTCCGAAACAGAAAACGCCGTGATCTTTCGATCGACGACGTTCTCAAAAGTTTGCGCAAACCGACGCTGCTATAATTTGGCGCCGATCTCACCGATCTCCTTTGCGAGCTCGGTCATCTTCTCGACTTCCTGCCGATAGCCGTCTTCGTTGTTCTGAAGATAGAACTCGTCGCGCCGAATACGGCAGCTGGCCATTTTCTGGCGAAGGGCATCCATGCGGGCAAGAAGGGCATCCGTGTCATTCGCAGCTTGGGAAGGCGTTGGCTCTGCGATGGCCTTTTCGACCGGCGTGATCACAGGCTCTTTCGTCTCAAGCGCAGGAGGCTCAGGAATATCAACGACCCGGGCACCCGGCTCAATCGATTCGATCACAGGCTCAGAGACACTGACAATGGCATGACGCTCCAGCGGCGGAGCCTCCGAATCGTCAAGAAGGCGCGCCTCAATTTCGCTGTAGAGTCGATCAACCGGCGGCTCGAAAATAGGAGCGGCGACATAAGCAATTCTCACAACCGCCAGACAAAACATGACAGCCACTGCCGACATCGCGACGACCGGGACCTTGGGATGAGCAATGAGGCGCTTCATCGACTCCGAAAATTGAGAACGTGATTCCTGTTCATCCTCATCCGGAACCAGTTCAAAAACCGATTCAAAATTGCAAAGAACAAGGCTCTCATCATAGAGCCAAGAATAAAAGTTCAGAAGCCCCTTCGCCGTGATCAGCCCTGA
This sequence comes from Verrucomicrobiales bacterium, assembly GCA_029213065.1. Taxonomy (GTDB): domain Bacteria; phylum Verrucomicrobiota; class Verrucomicrobiia; order Verrucomicrobiales; family DEV007; genus Arctic95D-9. Next base: position 15,832 of record JARGPH010000030.1, read on the forward strand.
AAACTCATTGTAAACCTCGCGACCGAGCCGCTCAAAAGTCTTCTCGCCATCGAAGCGGCACATCATGACATACTGCCACGGCTTCAGGGAATAGCGCTTCCCGTTCGAGGGCCGATAGGCCACCACGTGCTCGTCTGTGGGTGCGAACTGCAGCTCCTCCCGCATCCGAAGACGCAATGGAAAAATTTCACTCAAATTGCCTGGTAGTTCCGTTTTCACACCTGTTGATTGTTAGACTTACAGTAATTATAATATTGTTTAATTAATAGTCTACTTTAAATATCACAAATATTAAAACTTGCGGGAAGGACCGTGAGCTTCGTTACCGGCTCGAAAGCTCAGAGTTCCGCCGGCTTCGCGAGGACCGAGAGCAGCGGCTTAATCGCAGCGGGATCGATATCCGGAAGCGAAGAAAGCAGTCGGGCGATTTTTCCCGAAATGAGCGGAGCCGCATAACTGCTCCCGGTTTCGATTTTCGTCCCTCCCCCGAGCCAGGGAACTTCGACGCGCTCACCTTTTGCGAGAAATGAGACCATTCGGCCCTCTTTAAAAAAGAATTCGTCCCTCTCGCAATCAATCCCCCGAACACTGAGGACACTGGGAAAGTAGGAAGGCCATTCGCGGATCCCCGCATCCACATTACTGCAAGCAGCCACAATCTGGACACCGGACAGATAGGCCAGATCGACCCACTCTTTGTAATCCATCACATAGCGGGGCAGCCCTCGGCAACCAAAACTGCAGTTGATGACCTGATATCCCCGTCGGATGGCCTGATTGACGCACTCGGCAATGACAAAGCTTCTTGCATGATTGCTACTGTCGAGAGCGCGAAAGCTCCCTATCTCGATTCCCGGAGCTTCGCTGAGGAGAAGGCTCGCAATCGCGGTTCCATGCCCGTATACATCGGTGCCGTCACCGTCTTCGATTCGCAAATTCACCCCGTCACAGGACACCGTGACATCATCCTGAAGCGAGACACCCGCCAGTGCCGGATGCGACACCTCAATACCGGAGTCGATGATCGCCACTTTGATGCCGCTCCCGTCCCCTGCCGACAGCGCTTCGCGGGCGACAGACAGATCGGGCCATCGTATTGGTCCTTCACCCGACATCACTTAGCCCGAGGGTCGAGGAAAGAAGCCGTCCATCGATGAGCCTCTCAACGATGTTGGAAACCCTCACAAGGTGCTCTACGTGAGTTGAATTAAACCCATCCTGCGAATTGCCGGATTCCTGAAGCTGGACGCAGGAAAGGACGCCGCGAAGTTTGAAGCTGAAATAGAAAGGCACCGCAATCATCGCGGTGGTGTGTTTCGCTATTTTCCGGTCGAGAGTATCATCGTGCCCTTCGCTCGCCTGAATATCGTTTTCGCAATACGGCTGCTGCTGCGCATACACCATCGAAATAATGCCACTGCCAACCGGTTGCTTGAAACCAACGAGACTCGACGCGTCACTTCCCGAGTTTGCCACTGCAACGAGAAACTGCTCTTCCTGGTCCGCCAGCCAGACGGTCCCTTCGCAGCCGCCCACTTTGGAGTAGGCGGCTTCGAGAAGTGAAAGAGAAGTTTGATCGATCAGCTCAGCGACGCCCATCGGGTCGCTTGAGTGAAACCACGCCTCGAGATGTTGCTCAACCTCTGCCCCGAGTTGGGACAGGGCAGGATTTCGAAGTAGGCGGGTTTTAGCACCAATCATCAGGAATAGAAGGAACTCTACCCCTGAGAGCGAAGTTGCTCAACTAACTGATGCAGCGCTTTTTCGTTTCCGAGAATACTGGGAAGAATCTCATCGCGCTTCGCTTCATCAAGTTTACCTGCGGCGAAAAGTTGAATTTGTTCCATTTCCTCTGCAGTCAAAGTCGCGGAGGAATGACCGCTGACCTCGGGACCGAGATTTTCGAGGAACTGCGCAAGGATTGAGAAATCGTTATTCATGAGTTGGGAAGATTAAAGTGAGGAGTTTATTCACAGGAACTGACGGCGCAATAATTTCGTTTATGCACCTTTATTTCACTTTTCGGAGAATATTTTGAAGATAAGCCCTTCAGGGACCAAACGACAATGCCCAAAAGATAAAAACCGCTTAAACTTATGGTTTTTATATTGACTTCACTTAATGGTCACTTAGAGTCTCCGAAGCAAACCTACGGTCAGAGATGACCTTAGATATTGTGTTGAGGGGTTATGAGAGCGACGTGAATTGAGAGATTCGCGTCGCTCTTCTTCGTTTCGGGGAGTTGCCGTCAGTACAGAAAAACGGCCCGACACCAAGGTTTAACCCTCCTGCGCCGGGCCGCCCCGTTCCGCACAAATTCTTGATAAGACCGTAGCTGAGGCATTCTAAAACACCTCCAATCTGCGATCTGATTCGGTCGAACTAAAGACCAACCGAAACGAATATCTCGCACAGCCTAACACTGCCGCGACTGTATGCAACCAGAAAGGCTAAAATTTCACAATTTAGACACTTATTTTTTAAACAATTCTCAAATTTTGAGCATTTTCGGCAATAAATTGAGAAAATCGCGGTTAATTCACTCGACAGATCGTAAACAAACCTCATTGTAAGGAAAGATTTATCATATTTGAGAATTAACTTCTTAGATTTGATATCTTTGACACGACACACACACCTTTCCCCACGATCATGCGCCTGAAATCTCTCGAGATTCATGGATTCAAATCCTTTGCTGACAAAACCAAGCTCGACTTTCACGAGGGAGTGACTGGCATCGTCGGGCCGAATGGTTGCGGAAAGTCGAATATCGTCGACTCGATGCGGTGGGTTCTCGGGGAGACCTCCGCCAAGGCTCTCCGTGGCGGGGAGATGGCCGACGTCATTTTCAACGGCACCGACAAGCGATCCCCTCTCGGGATGGCGGAAGTGACCCTGACACTCTCAGGCTGTACCGGTATTCTCGACACGGATTACGATGAAGTCTCGCTCGGCCGCCGCGTTTTCCGCGACGGAAAGAGCGAATACCTCATCAACAAACAGCCCTGCCGTCTCAAAGACATCCACGGCCTCCTCATGGACACCGGCATCGGTCGATCCAGCTACTCCATCATGGAGCAGGGCAAAATTGACATGTTGCTCAGTTCCAAGCCGGAGGACAGGCGCGCTGTTTTCGAGGAAGCTGCGGGAATCACAAAATATAAAACGCAGAAGAAGGAAGCCCTTCGCAAGCTCGACTACACCGAGGCCAACCTCGTTCGTATCCGCGACGTCATCGCCGAGAACGAACGCCAGATCCGTTCCCTTTCGCGTCAGGCATCGAAAGCGAAACGCTACCAGGGACTATTCGACGACGTCAAAACGCTGGAACTTCATCTCAGCCACAAGCAGTGGAGAGAACTTCGTGGAGAGAAATCCGAACTCACCACCTCAACTCGCAACCTTCGTCTCCAACAGGATGAACTCGAAGACGCGATTGAGAAACGCCAGGCAGAAATGGCGGCGGCCCGCGTCGAATATCAGGAAATTGAAAACCGCCTGACACAGCTTCAAAGCCAGCTCGCAAAACTCGACAACGAAGTCACCAATGCCAGCAACCGCATTGAATTCAACGGCGAGCGGACTCATGAACTCACCCTTCTCATCAAGAAGAATGAGGACGATCTCACTCAAACCGGTGAAAAGCTCGAACGTCAGAAAGCCGATATTGAAACGGCAAACCGTCAGCTCGAAACGGTCTTCGAACAGATTGAGAAACAACAGGCTTCTGTCGAGGCACTCGATCAGGAAACCCGTGATGCACGCGAACTGAGAGAGAAACTCAACCTCCAGTTGCGCGAAATAGAGGAACAGAAGAGCACCCTCAAAAGCCGAATCGCGAGCCTCGAAGCCACGATTGAAACCAACGAAAGGCAGTCCGATTCAGACAGCCATCGCTCGGGCCAGTTGACGAACGAGTCGAGCCGACTCGAAGATGATCGCAAAGAACGCCAGAAGAGCGCCACTGAGCTGAAAGAGCAGATCAATCAGCATCAATCGTCAATCGACGAATTTTCGGAAACCCTCGCGGGGATGGAGCAAAAATACCATCAGGCGAAGCGTTCCGCCTCAGACCTGCAGGAAAGCCTCAGTACACTCCACAAACTGAGTGCCGAGAAAGGTTCCCGTCTCAACGTTCTGCAGCAGCTCATCGCGGACGGCGAAGGATTTGAGAAAGGAACTCAGGCAGTTCTCAAAGGGCTCAACGATCCCGACTACTTCAAAACACGGATCCGCGAACCTCTCGCCAATTCGATTGAGGTGGACGCCAAATTTGCCGAGGCTATCGAAGCGGCACTGGGACGTCGACTTCAGGCAGTGATTGTCTCCGACATGGAAGCTGCCGAAAAGGTTATCAACTCACTTCGCGATGAGAAAATCGGACAGGCCTCTGTCATCGCCGAAGAACAGCTCATTGCGACCCGACGGGAAAAGCAGGGCCGTGCTCCGCTTGGGTCGATCGCATGGGCTGCGGATAAAGTTTCCTGCAAAGCGGACGTGGAGCCGCTCGTAACCAAACTTCTCGAGCAGGTCCTCATCGTTGAAGATCTCAACACCGCTCTGCGTCTCCGAAAAAAGAAACCGGGTGTCGCCATGGCCACCCTCGAGGGTGAGTTTATTTCCCCGGAAGGAATTATCCACGGTGGAAAGTCCGGGGACGACTCCGTTTCGGTGCTGAAGATGCAAACTGAAATCCGGGAGCTTCTCAAAGTCACCGAAGCTCTCAAGGAGGAAGTGGAAACCCGTCAGCTTCGCCGCGACGAACTCAACGACCGCGTTGATCAGATCGAAGACGCCCTTCAGCAATCCCGCGAACGCCTCCAGCAAAAGCGCGTTTCAGCCTCCACTCTCGAAGGAAAGCTCGCCCTGGTGGAACGCGATCTCAACCAGCTCACGAATAAGATCGAAAGCCTCAACTGGGAGAAGAAAGAAGTCGACGAGCGCAGGGAGAAAATCACCGGGACCCTACAGGAAAACATCGCCGAGCGCGACGAATCACTTTCGAAAGTGGAAACACTCGACCGGCAATCCGTCGAAACTTCCAGTCAGCTTCAGGAAGCCCGCATCCGGGAGGAGTCTGTCATGGAACGCGTCACCGAAGCGCGAACCACTCTCGCCGTCGAGGACGGGACGAGGAAGAACCTTGAAGAGCAACGTGCGCCCATGATTGCGCGTCAGCAGGAACTTGAGGAACTGATCGAGCGTCGCCGCGCCGAGATTACGAATTTTCAGGAGCGCATCGAGAATGCCGCGATTGAAACCACTGATCTTCAGGGCAAGATCGAACAATGGGCACTGGAGACCACGACACTGTCGGAAGAGCGCGCAACGATTCAGGAAGAGCGCTCCGGCTATTCAGAGCGCATTGAATCCGGCGAAGAGGAACTCACCGGGAAACGCAAGTCCGTGCAAAAGGTCGCCGAGCAACGCGGTCGTGAGGAAGTCAAAGTGGCACAGCTCGATATCAATCTCGAAAACATCGAGCGAACCTGCCGAAGCCGCTACCGCACTGAGCTCGAATTTTTCGAACCCGACAGCCACGCCCTCCTTCTCGCGATCGAAGAGCGTAAAAAGAACGGAGCGACCCGGTCACGCTCTCCCCTTCCCCGCGAAGAGGCGGAGGACGATGATGAGTCCGTCGATGCAGAAGGCAGCGAGGAGACCGAAATGGAGATTGAAGATCCCGCCGAGCCCGATTGGGAGTTCGTCGAAGAGGTCGTCACACAGCTGCGCAATAAGCTCGATTCGATGGGCCCGATTAACATCGATGCGATTGAGGAATTTGATGAGCTTGAAGAGCACTACAAATTCAATGTGCAGCAGCTCGAAGACCTCGAGAATTCCAAAGAAGAGCTTCTTCGCATGATCGCCCGTATCAATCGCGATACCCGCAAAATGTTCTCCGACACCTTCGCTAAGATCAGGAAGAATTTCCGCGACATGTTCAAAGAACTCTTCGGCGAAAAAGCGAAAGCCGACCTCCTCCTCATGGATGAGGGGGACCCGCTCGAATCGGGTATCGATGTCATCGCGAAGCCTCCCGGCAAAAAATTGCAGTCGATCAGCCTTCTCTCAGGTGGAGAACGTTCCATGACGGCGGTAGCGCTTCTCTTTGGTATCTTCATGGTCAAGCCCGCTCCGTTCTGCGTTCTCGATGAGCTCGATGCACCACTCGATGAATCGAACATCACCCGCTTCATTCGCGTCCTCGACCGCTTTATCGGAAACAGCCAGTTCGTGATCGTGACACACAGTAAACGCACGATGTCGCGAGCCGACGTCATGTATGGAGTCTCGATGGAAGAGTTCGGTGTCTCGAAGACCGTCGGCGTCACCTTCTCGAAAGCAGATGAGGCAAAAGGACTTAAATCTGCCGGTGTCGGCGGCTAGGCACGTTTCAATTCCGTCTCATCCTCTCGGCTGGAACTGGCGTCAAAAACCAGTTGAGCCGCGGCCGTCTATCGGGAGATTGAAAGAGTGAAACGTATTCAAAATCTGGTTCTTTTTCTGACCGTCCTCGCTTTCTGCAAAGGCACGGCCGAAGACAGTGCCGTCTTGAAGCCGGAAGGATTCAAACGCATCGAACTGGTCTCTGCGGTCAAATCAGTGACGCCGGGTAAAGCCTTCCGGGTTGGATTGCTTTTCACCCTCGCCCCGGAATACCACACCTACTGGCGCGGCCCCGGTGTCGTCGGCGTTGCCCCCTCCTTCGAATGGGATCTCCCTGAAGGGTTCGAAGTTGGAAAAACTTACTGGCCGGCTCCCGAGGTCGTCGACATGGCGGGAATCAAAGCGAACGGCTATCACGGCGAAGCCCTCATCATTACCGAACTCACCCCGCCGGCATCGCTCGAAGCAAAAAAAGTCTCTCTCAAGGTTCGATCGGCGTGGATGGCTTGCGCCTCGTCCTGCCAACCCGGTGTGGGAGACTTCTCTATCACGCTTCCGGTTCATACCACGGACGCCCTCACACAACCAAATTCGGCACTCGAAGAGAAGTTCAAAGAAACCCTCGAGGCAATCCCTCCTCCCTCCCCCGGCGATTGGGAGTGGCAAGCGACCCGGGAGGATGCCACGATCAGTTTACAGCTCAATCTGCCGGACTCCGGGGAACCCCGCGAATTCGAGGGCGTTCATTTTTTCAGCGACGACATGCAGGTTGATTCCGACGAACCCCAGGTCACCTCGACGCCTCAGACAGGTGGATTCGACCTCGTTCAAAAACTTCCCGTACCGGACTTTGCCCCGAAGAACCCGAAACAACTCTCAGGCCTCCTTTTCAATGCAAAAGGATGGCCCGGACTCGATTCCAAATACGTTGAAGTCAATATTCCCTGGACGCTTTCCCCAACAGAACATGAGTAAAAAATCAGCACTACTCGAAGGAGAGCGATGTGACTCCGAATTATGCGAAGTCCGGCAATCGGGAATTCATGGACGGGGACTTTTCGCCACCGCGAAAATCGAACCCGAGACTTATATCATCGAATACATCGGCGAACGAATCGACAAGGACGAATCAAACGAGCGGGGCTGGCAGCAATTTGATATCGCGAAAGAAACCGGTGAAGCCGCTGTCTACATCTTCACTCTCGACGATGACTGGGACATCGACGGTAACGTTCCCGAAAATGCGGCCCGGCTCATGAATCACAGCTGCGATCCCAACTGCGAAGCGTTCATCGAGGATGATAAAATCTGGATCGCCGCCCTTCGTACCATCGAGAAAGACGAAGAGCTGTTTTTTAACTACGGCTTCGATCTCGAAAATTATAAGAGCCACCCCTGCTATTGCGGCACAGAACGCTGTGTCGGCTATATCGCCGGGGAGGATTACTGGTCGAAGCTGAAGAAGAAACTCAAGAAGGCAAAGAAGAAAAAGGCCAAACGCAAAGTCGCTAAGAAATAGGCCGCCCCCCTTCTTGCGCGGAAGTTCGAATCAGGGAAGTCGCAGCGACTGACCTTTTTGAATAAAGTCATCGGTGAGCCCGTTGACCCGCTTCAACTCAGCCACCGTGGTGCTGTACCGGTGCGAAAGGGCAAATAAAGTATCCCCGGTAACGACTGTGTGATATTTCGCCGCACCCGATCCACTCACGGAGGTAGCGGACGTCGGAGGAGTAATCGGAATCGAAGCGCTCGTGGTGGACCCGGAATCCATACTCTGGATTGTCCCGGTCACTTCCGCATCCCGTGCCTCAGCAGCCTCAGCGTAGGTTGGATAAGGCGCAGGAGTCGAACTGCCGGTGTCCTCATCTGCATCCGCGGAAGCCAACGAAGCCTGCCGGGACGCACTTCTGGTTTTTCCCGTCGTATTGTTTTTCACCCAGTCCTTCCGGTAGGCGCCATTGTCATCAAAGGGATAGTCTTTCTTTTCCAACCCGTGACCCGCGGGCGTATTGAGCATCGCGGAATCGTATTCGACATCTTTATAGGTGCCGGGCCCGGTCTTACACTGAGTCAGAAAAAACGGAGCTGATATCCCCGTCAGCAGGAAGGCCAGAGATCGTAAAGAGCGGGAAATTTGCATGGCAAAAAAGACTTAACCAAAGGAACGCGTACCACCCCGTAAACCTTTGATGAAATATTCATAACAAAAGAGAACCTCAATAATACTCTCTAATTATTAAAAATAAAGTAATCTTAAGGAACCAGCTGTTGTTCCAGATTACTGACTCTGAGCTGATCAAGCTGCTCCTGAGCTTCCCTGCCATATCCGGATTCAGGATCGATGTCGACAATTTCCAGCAAAGTCTCGATCATCCCTTTGACATTCGCCTGATTTTTCTGAACGCCGGCCTTATTCAAAAGCGCCTTCTGCTTCACCTCACCCTCAAGATCCCAATCCTGAATGTAATTGTCGGTCAAGGTCACCATCTTCCCCCACTGCACATCCTTCGCAAACACCTGCATCAGGCTGCTGTATTCCACATCTGCAAAAAGCCTCTGGTAATACTTCGTGAAACCCAGCGTGTCCTCCGGATCGGCCTCGATGAGGGCGTCGATCTCCTTCGTGTAATACCGCGCCGCGAGCGTTCCCGGCAATTCAGGAATGCCCTTGGAGAGAGCCTTTGCCTTCTCGATTCCCTCGAGCCCTTTGGCACGCTCAAGATGAGCGAGTCGCTCGCGATAAAAAGCCTCCATCGAAAGGGTCAGTTCAGCATACTCGGCGGGCGTCATCGGAACATACCCGTTGATCGCAAAAGGCGCTCCCTTCACACTTGTCATTACCACCGTCGGAAACCCTCTGACACGATAAGCGTCCCGCAAAAGAGCCAATTGTGAGGCGCCTTCTTTAGGAAGTCGGTTCCCCTCCGGGTATTCCAGCTTTATCAGCTCAAACTTCTCACCGGCAGGCCCCGTAAACTCGGGCTGCGAGAGGATTTCATCGTCAAAAATCTTACAGATATCAATCCAGTCCGTTCCCGTAAAAACCAGGAGCAGCAACGTCCCGCTTTTCTCCGCAGCAGTCACTCCGGAAGCATACGTATCGTGCCACTTCGCCCCCTCCTGAGCCGGTGCGGAAAGCGCAGCGAATGTTAGAACGAGCGATAGAAGAAGAGGAAATCTCATGAAACAGTTTAATTCGAAAGGGACAATAGTTCTTGTCGCGAAAGTAGCGAGATGCGACAAAGAATCTCACGAAAAAAGTTCCACGCAGTTGCGGCGAGGACGCTTTTGACCCACCCTCAAACGTAGAATAGCATCTCCAAAATTCCCACCAAAATGATGAGAGCCCTTTTTTACCTTCTGTGCCTGGCCCTGCCCGGAACCTCCACCGCCTTCTCACAGGACGATAAAGTGATGGAACTCGGCAAAGCAACCTTCCAGACCTGTGTCGCCTGTCACGGCCCCGACGGCAAAGGAATCAAGGCCGGCGACCTCCTCATGGCCCCCTCGCTCTACGATTCCGTTTTTGTGAAAGAGAATCACCCCGAACTCCTCACCGGAATCATTCTCAAAGGCATTCTCAAGGAGGATAACAAATACATTCAGGCGATGCTCGCACTCGAAGCCGCTCTCAATGACGAACAGATTGCAGCCCTGATCGCCTACGTGACAAAGGAATACGGAGGGAAACGTCGCTCCGTAAAACCGAATCAGGTCGCCAAATGGCGGAAAGAATACACTTCCCGCACCAGTCCGTGGAAACGCAGTGAGCTCGGAGAAATGGTTAAAGACGCCAACGCGCCTCAACTTGTCACTGATCTCACCTACTCCGTCTACGAGGGAAACTGGAAAAAGCTCCCCGACTTTGCGAGCCTCGAACCCGTGGCAACAGGGAAACTCCCCAAAGGGCTCGTCACCTTGAAGCCGGCTGAGAAAATCAAAAAGGGATTCGGAATCGTTTTCGAGGGAAAACTGAAAATTCCCCTGAACGGCCCCTACTTTTTCAGCCTCTCTTCCGATGATGGCTCCGCTCTCGTCATCGACGGGGAAACCGTGGTTGGAAACGACGGTATCCACCCTGTGAAAGAGGCCCGAATGAAGGAGGACCTCCAGGCCGGGGAGCACACCTTTAAAATCCTCTACTTTGATGGCGGCGGCAAGCGGGCTCTCGCTTTCAATGTCAAAGGCCCCGGAGACTTCGGAACCGTCCATCTCTCCGAAGAGAGAGCCAAAGGCAAAAAGAAAGAGCAGAGCTACGATCCCATTCTTCTCAAACCTGTGAATGAAGGGGAAGCGATCGTGCACCGCGCCTTTCTCCCCGACTCCCGGCCCCGCGCTATCGGCGTCGGATATCCCGACCGCGTCAACGTCGTCTGGGATGCCGACACCCTCAATCTTTCCTACGTTTACCGCGGGGAGTTCATGGATGCTTCACCCCATTGGAACGGTCGAGGCTCCGGCAGCAAACCCGTTGGAGTCGACAAGGTCATCACCGCACAAGGGCTCCCCTTTCAGGTCCTCGAAAGCCTCGACGAACCGTGGGAACCATTCTCTCAAACCAGGGTAAAATACGAGCGGGACACCGCCGCTCCGGAGAAAGAGATCACGATCAATGTGAAGCACCCTGACTACCAGTTCCGCGGCTACCGCCTCGATCAAAAACGCTTCCCCACCTTCAACTACGACTACCAGGATCTCAAGGTGACCGACCACTTCACCCCGAGGGAAATCGATGGTGTAACCTCACTCGTTCGAACCATCAGCGTTTCGGGCGATGCCAGAGAAAACACCTTTTTCCGCGTCGCCGACAGCGGAACCCAGGAAGGCGGACACGGCTGGATCGACATCGGCAACGAAATGCTCATTAAAATTGAGGGCGCTGAACCCGTCATCCGAAAAGTCGGAAAAGGGAATGAAACACTCGTTCCCATTTCAGCCAATTCCGCCATCACGATCAGCTACCGCTGGAACAATCCTGAGAAAAAGTAGCCCTCATCCCAACACGGCGACTCAACCCTGTTTACTCCATGACTAAACCCTGTTTACTCTCCCATCTCCCCCTCTTAGGTGCCCTTGCATTGCTGACTTCCTCAGCCTTTGCCGACGCGCCGAAGGAGTCGGACTACTACGAAATCACCGGATTCCCCGCCCCTGAAGGTGAATCCATCGAAGGCGGTGCGATCGAGCTTCTGCCCCACGGAAAAATCGCCGTCTGCACCCGGCGCGGCCAGATCTGGACGATAGACAACGCGGCCGAATATCCTGACAAACCCGCCAAGTGGACCCTTTTCGCGGAATACCTCCACGAACCACTCGGCCTTGCCTGGAAAGACGGATGGCTCTACGCCGTGCAGCGCCCCGAAGTGACCCGGATGCGTGACGAGGACGGCGATGGACGGGCCGATATTTTTGAAACCGTGAATGACGACTGGGGCATCAACGGCAATTACCACGAGTATACCTTTGGCTCACAGTTCGACGATGAAGGCAATATCTGGTGCGCCCTCTGTCTCACCGGTTCCTTCACCGCCGACTCATTATTCCGCGGATGGATTCTTCGCGTCTCCGAAGACGGCGAGATGACCCCGACCGCGAGCGGGGTTCGCTCCCCCGGCGGTATCGGATTCAACTTCGAAGGCGATGCCTTTTACACCGATAACCAGGGGGCATGGAACGGCTCAAGTTCACTGAAATGGATTAAACCGGGATCCTTCCAGGGCAATCCCAACGGAAACATTTACTTCGACTTTGCCGATGGGAAAGCCGGGAACCGCCCCGTCGATCCCCCCTACACCGAAGAGGGAAGCCGCATCGTCGTGGAGCGTGAGAAGATTGAGAATTTCATCCCGCCTGCCGTGGTCTTTCCCCATGCCAAGGTCGGTAACTCCCCCACTGGAATCGCAGCCGACATCAGCGACGGCAAATTCGGCCCCTTCGCCGGACAGACCTTTGTCGGAGAGCAAACCCACTCCAAGATTCACCGGGTATTCCTCGAAAAAGTGAACGGTCTTTATCAGGGCGCGATGTTCCCTTTCCTCGAAGGATTTCAGTCCGGCAATATCGCGGTGCGCCTCGGCGAAGACGGCAATCTCTACACAAGCGGCTCCAACCGCGGCTGGGGAGCACGAGGCGGAATGCCCTATCACTTCGAACGCGTCAACTGGACCGGGGAAGTGCCTTTTGAAATCCACGAAATGAGAGCCAAATCCGACGGGTTTGAACTCACCTTCACCAAGCCCATCGACAAAGCCACCGCTGTGGACGGCTCCTTTGAAATGGAAGCCTACACCTACATCTACCAAAAAGCCTACGGCAGCCCTGAAGTCGATCAGGTCACGCCGAAAGTCACCGTCAAATCGGTGAGCGAAGATGGAAAAAGCCTCCGGCTCAAAGTCGAGCCAATGACGAAAGGCCACGTCCACGCTCTCAAGGCAGGAGGCCTTAAAAGCGAGGATGGAAGCGTTCCCCTGCTCCATGCAGAGGCCTACTACACGCTCAACGAGATCCCGAAGTAAAAGCTACGGGGCTCTGGGCCCACTGCGTCTCAGCGAGACGCATCCACCGGGTAAATGCCTTTTCCCCAAAAGGCATTTCGCCACGTCCGGCTGCACTCACCACTCCCCGGGCCAACTCCGGAGATCCACTCTTGATATAATTTCCATAAATGCGATATTTTAAGGGAATTAGACAGTCTTGTGAGCACCCCGGCGACCAGCGATGAGAGTGATGAGCACCGCGATCGATCCATCCGATTGTCGGTTCTAACGTCCTTGTTGTCTAAATTCGGCACTATCATTCTCCGACTTGTCTCGATTCCCATCGCGATCCGCGTCCTCGGGATGGAGCAATTCGGAGTCTACACCGCGGTGACGCTTTTCGTGGCGATGATCGACATACTCCATGTTGGAATCGGTCCGACCCTGACAAGGGAGCTCTCCAAAGCGATTGCACAGGGAAAACGCCATCGGGAACAAACTGTTTTTGCGACCGGCGTTTTGCTCAGCACCGGACTCACTGTAATCGGTGTCGCCATCGCAGCATCGCTTTTGATCTTTCTTCCTGTCACGACCATTTTTGGGGAGGAATACAGAGGTGTTGCCGACACCATGATTACCGCGCTCTGGGTGGGGTTGGCGATCAGTGCTCTCGATATTTTTACGACTCCCTTTGAAATGAGCCGTGACGGCTACATGGAAACCCGATTCACGAATTCGTGGGGAGCCGCCGGCAACCTCCTCGCGGCAATCACCCTCGTCTCCGGGATCTGGTTCTTTCCGACGATTGAATTTCTTCTCATTTCTGTCAACGGCATCACTGTGCTCGCCAAGATGGGCAATTCAATTCACCTCCTCATCCAGAGACCTTATCTGATACCGAGGTTTTCTCTTTTCAAAAAGAAGCTCGTCAAACCACTCGTGGTCGACAGCGGACTGTTTTCGATCACCTACATCCTCTCGGCAATCATCGAATACCACCTCATGGTGTTTTTGATAGGACGTTTTGCGGGACCTCAGGCGGTGGCCGTCTACAACGTCATGATCACGATCCACCTCTCCCTCAACGGTGTCATGTCCATGTTTACGAAGCCCTACTGGCCTGCGCTCATGGATGCCTTTGAGCGCAAGGACCGCCCCTGGATTCTGAATTCTTCGAAGCGCCTTGCCTTCCTCGGCCTTGCTTTCAGCGTCGCGGTTGCGGCGGGACTTATCTTGCTCGGCCCTGTCGTTCTTCCACTCTGGGCAGGAGCGGACTTCATCAACGCAGCGCCCCCGGGCTTTGTCATGAATCGACTGGCTCTCGCCGCCTTTTCCCTCTACTTCGGAACGCACGTCTGGCGTCATCTCAGCCAAACCCTCGCCCTCGGAGCAGCCCCCGTAAATTGTGTCGCAAAAGTGATCTTCGCCGAATCCGCCTTCATCCTGTGCGCTGCCTCCTTCATTCTCACTTCGACCGGAAACATTGCCCTCATCTATCTCGCGATGGCCGTGGGTATGATGTGTTTCTCGGGCTGGCTCTTCCCCCGGATCTTCCTGCGGGGCCTGAAGTCAGAGAATATGCACGAACCCGATGCGCCTGATTCCGTTTCGATTCCCGTGTAGATTTGCGCCGCCTTCGGAATCGGGATGACTGACTATCGGGGCAGGAATGTCCTGTCCTCAACTGATGTCGTCTGACCAATCATGGGAGTAAAGCCTTGTCTGTCGTTCCGACAAAATGGGAAGTGCCGCTATGCTGGTATTACAGTGCTTCAGCGACCATTAACCGACTCAGCTGAAATGCATCTGAATGCAGAGTTACACCGCATTGATCAGGTTACAACGACATTCGTTGCAAATCACTGTTCTCTCACTTCGGGTTCTCCTCGACCGGCAAAAACTCGGAAAACTCGTCCGGCAGCTCTGCTTCGAAAGTCATCCGTTCCGCGGTGACAGGATGCGTGAATGAAAGTTTTGCGGCGTGGAGCATGAGCCGCTCCACCTTGATAACACCCTTGCCCTTCGCCCCGTAGATGGGATCGCCAAGAATAGGGCAATGAAGCGCCTCTTTGAGATGGACCCGAATCTGATGCGTGCGGCCCGTATGGATGATGCACTTCACGAGCGCCCAGCTCCCGAATTCATCGCTGTGCACGACTTCGAAATCGGTAATCGCCTCTTTCCCTGCCGGAGCCTCCAGCACCGCCATTTTCTGACGATTCACCGGATGTCTCCCGACCTGATTGTGAATGGTGCCGCTGTCATTGGCAGGCACGCGATGAGTCACCGCAAAATAGACCTTTCCGGTTTCCCTACCTGAAAACTGAGCGACAAGGCTCTCGTAAGCGACATCGGATTTTGCAGCTACGAGACACCCTGATGTATCCTTATCGAGGCGATGGACAATCCCGGGACGATCCGGATCAGCCAGCGTCGAGAGCCGACCACAGCAATGATGAAGGAGAGCGTTTACGAGCGTCCCTGATGAATTCCCCGAACCGGGATGAACGACCATGCCGTGCGCCTTATTCACAACGATGACATCCTCATCTTCAAACAAAACGGTGAGGAGGATTTCCTCCGCTTCCGGAATATCCGAGGTCGGCTCGGGAATCGAAATGACAATTTCATCGCCCGACTCGACGGAGTAACGGGTTTTGACCCGCGATCCGTTGACGAGAACGGCACCCGATTTAATCAGCTCCTGCAGAACGGAGCGGGAAAGCCCCGAATGAGAAAGTTCCTCCCCGAGATAACGGTCGACGCGCCCCGACGCTCCTGCGGGAACAGTTAGTTCAATGCGGTTTGATCCCGCTGAGGGCGAAGCTTCACTCATCACGGCACCGTAATGATATCTCGGCGATGAGCGAACAGATTTTGCGAATCAATCCAACTTGGGCGTGTAGATCGGCATTTCGAAATTAGGCCGCAGATCATCCACGACCTGCCAGGTCGAAAGGGTTCGGTATTTGCTCAGAGGAACCATGTTCAGCTCAATGGTCGATCCTACCTCACGATTTGCTGCGCCGGTGTGCTTGCGATTGAAGACGATTCCATGGGCAACGCGAATGCGATCGAAGGGGTAGTTTCCCTTTCGATCGGAAAGCACCTCGTATTCATAAATCCCGAGAGCGTTCGCGTAATCAAGATCACTGAGGTTCTCAATCGATGACTTTTCGACAAGTTTCAGATCGAGTATCACCTCGGAAAGGGGCGAATTGGAACCTCCCACCGAAGTTCTCGCGGTCGACTGACTCGACGAAGGACGTCTCACCGGACTCAGAGGCACCGCCCGCACGATGGAAGGAGGGGCTTCAATCTTCGGCTTGCTCACCCGCATGTAGTCATTGAAATGACTCGACACTTTCGTCGCCCAGCCCCGTGCTTCCTCCGGCCCGTAGTGAATGCCGTCAGTTGCAGGATAAGGGTCCACAAACTCCGTCACTTTTCGACTCTCGAAAACCTGGCCCTCATACTTGTAGACGATGCTGCGCATAATAGACGACAGCTCCTCCTGCAGAGCGACAGGATAACGTTTTTCGTGCGAGGACGGAGGCAAAACCCAATAGGACACCGCGCCACCCTTCGAAATGGCATAGCACATCTGCTCAATCAGAGAACTCACTTCAGCGACATTGTCCGATTTGGCGCGACGCTTTGAACGCAAAGTCGCATAAAGGTTGATTCCGGTTTGCACGACAACCACGTTCGGTTTCATATCATCGATCAAATCCTCGATCTTCGGGACCGCGCGAACATAACCCAATCGCTTTTCACCGGTCGGAGACTTCTCCCAGAAACCAATCGTGCAGGGAAGCGGCTGGTATTCCTTCAGCCAGTAATAAGGACTCGCACCGCCGGCGACTACGGTATGAACCTCGAACCCGGAGGCGCGCATTGAGCTGTCCAGCGTTTGGCCAAACGCTCCAATACTCAGAGAATCACCGAGATAAAGAATCTTTGTCTTTCCCAACGCTGCCGAATCAGCACTGAAAAACACGCCGAAAAGAGCAGCAAAAAAGGGCAGGCGAAGGGCGGTTCCACGAGTCATCTGGCGATTTATACGCCAAATTAAAAATAAACTCAAGATTGAATAGCATAATTTTGAGAAAATTCGCTATTTTGAGAGTCAATTCCTCTAATCTCTGATAAAACTGCCCGAAATTTGAAAATCTTTAGAGATCGAGCCCTGCCGCGCACAGTTTCTGAAAATCGTCCCACTCCAACTCCAATCCCGCGTCAGCTTCCTCGATTGTTCTCATGGTCACCGATGCGATTTGCTCCTTCGCGCTTGTGAGAGCACGGCTCACACGGGTCTGATCACATTGCCACATTTGAGCAATGACGGACTGACTGATCCCGTGAAGGTAGGACAGCTTCAGCATCAGAAGAACTCCCGGATCCAGCGAATCAAATGCCGCTTTAATCGCGCGGCCCATCAATGCGGAAAGATCCTCATCGAGAAGGTTCTCATCAAGGTTTGCGCCCTCGACCCGGTCAAACTGATCTTCCGCCCCCGCATCATCCGCATCGGTATAAACGGGAAGTTCACCACGAAACTTGTCTCTCCGCTTAAGATCCAGCCACCGGTTCCAGGTAATGCGTATCAGCCAGGTGGAAAGCGACGACCGACCTTCAAACTTTTCCAAAAGCGGGCGGGTCTCCCCTTTCTTTCCGGCGCCGAAACACTCCGCGATAACGTCAGCAACGAGATCCCCGGCGGAAACCTTGTCCAGGCCGCGAGACATCATGACCCGCTCTAGCATGGGCTGATACTCTTCCTGAAATGCTTTTACAGCCGACTCCTCTCCCGCAACAGCCCGATCGGTGAGATCAAGGTCTTCTGCGTGTTTCAGGGGTTTTACTTCCGAAGATGGATTCGTCATAAGATCCGGTAATCTAACAACCTTGTCATAAAATGATCAACACTCGATCACGCCGATTTTGCTCAGGATTGCGGAATTACCACCATTTCATCCTCGATCACCACGCCATCCTGTAAATGAATGCGACGATCAACTCTGTCGAGGAGGCGGTCGTCATGGGTGGAAAAGACGAATGCAGCTCCCCTTTCATGATTAATTTTCCGCATTAAATCGATAATCAGGTTCGCATTATGGGTGTCCAGATTCGCGGTCGGTTCATCAGCAATGACCAAAGCGGGATCCGTGACGAGAGCGCGGGCAATCGCAACGCGCTGCTGCTGCCCCCCGCTCATCTTCTGCGGACGATGCCCCTTGCGATCTCCTAAATCCACCTCATCGAGAAGCTTTGAGGCCCGTTCTGCCGCCTCCGCCTTCGAGACGCCGTTAATTTGAAGCGGCAGCATCACATTCTCAAGGGCTGTCAGAACCGGAACGAGATTAAAATTCTGAAAAACAAATCCGATTGCATCATTCCGCAGCTCGCTTCGTCTAGCATCAGTCAAGCCCGAGGCAGGCGTTCCGTTCACGAGAACCTCGCCCGAAGTCGGAGCGTCAAGCAATCCCATCAAATTACACAATGTTGACTTTCCTGATCCAGAAGGACCCCACACCGCTACGAACGCTTTTTCCTCGATTTCGAGGCTAACCTCCCGTAAAGCATGTACTTCCGTATCACCGAAATGATAAGTCTTCCTGAGTTTCTGTATCTCGACAACTTTCATATTAAAGAAGCAATATCACTTGCAGTCTAATCAGGCCGTTACATTTTGCACGGGGTAAATGATCGAACGTATTCTTCTTATACTTTGGGGAGCCTGGCTGCTTTTCGTGCTGATCGCGGCTTTTCGCGTGATCGGCTTCAACATTGCCCGACGCAGGCAGGATCGCAAGTGGGCGGATAAAACCCGGAATCAGCGACCTACCGCCGTTATCGTCGCGGTTAAAGGGTTTGATCCCCGTGCCACCCCCCGCTTTTTCGATACGCTCTTTGCACAGGACTACGCGAACTACCGCGTCATCGTCTGTTTTGAATCATGGCAGGATCCGGTCGCGGTATGGCTCAGGGAGGAACTGGAACTCCGCGAAGACGCACCGGTCTGGAATCACCCTGACAGTGATGCAAGTCTCTCAAGCATAACGCTGGTGTGTGCCGGTATCTCCAGTCAGGAGGGGCAGAAGGTTCACAATCAAATCGCGGCCTTCGGTCACCTCGCTGATAAAGATGAAGTCGTTGCCTTTGTCGATGCGGATGTCATTTTTCAAAAAGACTGGCTCGCGAGTCTCACCGCCCCAATCAACCTGAAGACGCACCCGCTCTCGACAACCTACCGGTGGCTGGTTCCGAAACGCCCCACCCTCCCCAATCAAATCGCCTCGGTTATTAACGGATCGATTACGACTCAGGGCGGCAGCGAAAGAACAAACGTTCTCTGGGGTGGTTCAATGGCTATCGCCCGAAGCGTTTTCGACAAGCTCGACGTCGCCAAACTCTTCTCAGGCTCCCTCAACGACGACCTCCGCCTTTCAAAGGCAGCGAGAAAAGACGGCAATCGGATCGCCTTTGTACGCTCCCTCATTTTGCCCACGATTATTGATTTCACCTGGAAATCCTTCTTCGAGTTCGCAAAACGCCAATACACTCAGGTGAAGTTCTTCAGTCCGATTCTCTATACGGGCACCAATATTGTCCTCGGGTTCTACATCCTCGGACTCGCCTCGCTGGTAGCCGCGCTCATCTACGGATATTTTAATGCGTGGATCCCGATCGCCGCGGCTTATGTCATCGATCAGGTTCGGGCGCTCGCCCGTCAACAGGTCTACCTGGGTCTCTTTGAGGAGAACGGAATCAGACAAAAACTTTTTGCCGCGGGGTGGCTCGAACACATGCTCACGCCGTTCTGGATGTGCATTCACTGGCTGCTGCTTGTCAGCACCTGGACACAATCCCGAATCACCTGGGCCGGAATCAGCTACCGTATCCAGTCCAATTCAAAAACCCGGATTCTGGATCGCCCCACGGTGACGGAACGTCTCCCCGCCGGAGTTGCCGGTCTGGCGCTTATTGCCGGGCTCCACGACAAAAAGCGCCGCGGCTATACCCGCCCTGTCGAGACAATGCCTATGACTATCGGCAGCGATACATCGCCCGCCACCGAAACTCCCGGGTTCGTCGAAACTACGCCACCGGAAACCGAACCGGAAGCGTCGGAAGCACCGCCAGCAGAGGAAACACTCGAAACGGCGGCCACCAGTGAAGCCAACCTTTCAGGAGTCGAAGAGTTTGGCTCGATCGACGATCCCTCCAAGGGGGACAGAATCACCGCTGAGACCGCTGAGACCGCTGAGACCGCTGAGACCGCTGAGACCGCTGAGACTGCTGAGACTGCTGAGACTGCTGAGACTGCTGAGACTGCTGAGACTGCTGAAAAAGAACCTGCGAACCTTCCGGTATGTCACCCCGGACTTTCAAACTTCGTTACCCGCCTTGCCTCGGCACCTCGATTTAACGAGCTTAGAGCCGCTCGCGCCGCGAAGCTTAACCGGGTCACGGAGCACTCAGTCGATCAGGTCGCAGCCGCGAAAACCAAATCGCGCCTTCCCGCCTCAAAGCACTATCCTGTTCTCGAAAGACGGCCCGAATCATCGCCTCCTTCGGGAACCTCAACGCCACTTACCAGCTCGGCTCCAACACCCGAATCCGCAGATTCGCCCGCGCAGGAGAAGGATGTGCAAAAAACTGTCAGATCACCGAATCTGAACCGGTCATTCGCTGCTCACCGACAGGGAGTTCCCGCCGGTCATCGGGGCGGAGAAACCATGAAACGCGCCTCCCGCTCTTCACGCGCTGCTCAGTCGAGTTGCGCCTCCCGCTGTGCGATCACACCCCGTCCCGTCTCGAACAAAGCATCCGGCCGCCCCTGATAGGAGGACACCTTTTGAGCTTCCCGCCGGCTGCAGGAGTCGATATGATCCAGCCATGAAGCTGTTTCTCCCTCTCCTTTTTCTATGCCTCGCGCTGTCTCCGGATTCACAGGCAGAGTCGCCGGCCTCGCGCACCTGGACCTCTCTAACCGGACAAAGCTTCGAAGGTTCGCTCACCTCTGCATCAGAGGATTCAGCTACGGTAAGACGATCCGACGGGAAAACCTTCGATGTCCCGCTTTCAAAGTTGTCGGAAGCCGACCGGGCTGTTGTCCGTCAGTACCTCACCGACCTCTCACGGGCGGAAGGCCTTTCAGAGGGACCCTTCGCTGACAAAATTACGGGCGAATGGGTTAAAGTCCCCAAAGAGGAGCAGGGACTCGTTTATCAAATTTTCGGCAGCTCAAAACTGAAACGATTGAAAGAACCCTTTCCCCTTTTCGTTCACCTCCACGGAGCCGGAGCACGCGCCGAAGACGTGGAAACGGGTAAAATTGAAATTGCTCCGGAACGACTTTCAAAAGAGGAGCTTTACGATGACTTCCCCTGCCTCATCATCGTCCCACTCTGCCCTCCTGACACTTCGTGGGGTGATCACACATCGACGCTGGAAAAACTCATCGACACCCTGACAAACAGCCTTCCGATTGATCGCAACCGCATCTATCTGTCAGGCTACAGCATGGGTGCCCGCGGCATTGGCTCACTCATCGAATCACGTCCCAACTTCTATGCGGCGGCACTGTTCGCCGACGGCGAGGCAAAAGAAAGCTGGGTGGATACAGTCGACACCGCTCTTTGGTTCACCTTTTCCGGCGAACGTGATTTAGCAGGCGCAGAGAAAGTCGCGAACGCCTACAGATCCGCCGGAAAGATCGCTCACTTTGAAGGATTTCCCGACCACACCCACAACCAGATTCACTGGACCCTGGCTAAGACTGAAGGGGTCTACGAATGGTGTTTTTCCCAAGTCCGGAAGTGACCGGAAAACGCGTCTATTGGCCGTCCTTAAAATACCGGTTAAACAGTTGCCGCTGCACAGTCGTCACTTCCTCCCCGTTCAAGACCCGGTCATAGATCGCGCACTCGAACATCACGTGCCCCTGCTCATTCTCAATCTTCGCGATCTGCTGACGACGGCCGATCGAAAACTTGTTAAAGCCTCCGATATCCCCTTCGAACGCTATCGCGTCAGTGGATTCCTCCCGGCCGCTTTTATCAATCTTGAAAAGCCGATGCGTCCGGTTTTTCACATCGCATACATAGCCAATCAAACCGGGCTCGTGATCCCACCAGCCGAGATCAACTTTCTGCCAGGGCTTACCGTGCCCAATACTAACACCGCCATAAACAGACCCTGAATAGTCCGTCCCGATGACGAGGGAGCGCTCATCCCACGGGACCGCTCCAAACCGGATAATCTGCTCTTGCTCTAACATAAAGGTCATTGCAAGCACGACAGAGATCCCGTTCGAGAAATCGAAGTCATTGCTCCGCACCTCCATGGATGACAGATTGTTGAGAAGAATACCGCGACGGACTTCATTCAATCCCGGAATACTTTCCGGGGTGTAAATTCTCACCATCGGGAGCGCATTCCCCTTCGTGTCTTTTTGCTCCCGAAGTAGAGATGCCAGAGGTTCAGGCCGCGCTAAATTATACCAGGCTGCGATCCGGGTATCCGGCAAGGCGTTCGATTGATAATCCCGTCCGTAGGTCCCCGTCGAAGAAACAAAGCGCCCGACAAGTCCGTCCATAACCGGCAACGCGGGAACGGAGAGCGCACCATCGGGAACAGGCAACGACTCCGGGTAAACCAAGTCCGCAGTTGAAGGCTTCGGATAAATGCTGCGCTTTGTCTCGACCGGCGCTTCGACAACAGCCGCTTTTTTTTCCTCCTTCACGACTTCAACAACGCCCTTATCGTCCCCATTATCACCGCTGCGCGAAAATGCGATACCTGCGATGACAACAACTACTATCAAAGTGCCAATGGCGAGAGGGATAACGGGAAACTCTTTTTCACCGGAGCCACGGCTGTAGCCGGAGCCTCTCACAGGACCGGAACCCGACGCAGTTCTCAACGCTCCCGTTGCCGGGCGGGTTGCGTCAACGGAAGGCGTCAGAGGAGTCTTGATTGCACCCGTCTGAATCGTGCGCGTTGGACCGGTTTGAATCGTCCGTGTCGGGCCTGTTTGAATTGTCCGTGTCGGGCCTGTTTGAATCGTCCGTGTCGGGCCCGTTTGAATCGTCCGTGTCGGGCCCGTTTGAATCGTGCGGGTTGGACCGGTTTGAATTGCGGGTGTCGTGACGGTTTGCTCCGGCATATCCTGAGGCGGCGCAACCGGTTCCGGATCGCTGACTCTCACCGCCACCGGGATGTCTGAATCATCCTCACTCTCATAAGGGATCCCCTTCACTGCGTCCTGAAATTGCTTCATCGCATCCTTAGCGTCAGACGGGCGGTCATCAGGATCACGGGAAATCAATCGCATCACCCAGGCGGCAATGTGCTCCGGAAGATCCGGACGAATCTCCTCAATGGGCGTGCAACGATGATTGATATGATTCATCGACGTCTCCGCAGGATTGCCCCCTTGAAAAGCAGACTCCTGAGTGAGCCCGCAATAGAGAACACAACCCAGTGAATATAAATCAGTGCGCTGATCGAGTGGTTTCAACTCAAGCTGCTCCGGGGCAATGTAGTCAATCGATCCCAAAAAGGTGCCTTGATGATCCAGGGTCTGGGTCGATGGATTTTGACTGAATTTAGCGAGACCAAAATCGAGAATCTTCACGAGAAACCGTTCCGACGGTGTCATCGTGAGCATGATGTTTGCCGGTTTGATATCGCGGTGCAGCAAATTGATCTCCCCGGCTGAAGCAAGCGCATCGAGGCACTGTTCCGCCACATCGATAAAATCCTCCACCGAGAGCGCCGCATCTTTAACGACCTCGCTAAGATCTTCGCCGTCAACCAACTCCATCGCCACAAATGGGCCGTCGGCGTCTTCTTCAATGGCGAATACGGTGACTACATTGGGGTGCTGGAACTTAGCCAATGCCCCGGCCTCCCGCTGAAGAGCGCCTTTTGACTCTTCATTGAGATTGGTATCTTCGAGATCGAGAAGTCGTTTCAGCGCAACCTCCCGGCCCATCACGGTATCGTAGGCACGGTAAACGGTGCTCATTCCGCCGCGCCCCAATTTGCCCCGGACTTCGTAACGTTCTCCCATATTAAAACCTGATATTGCTCCAACTTCGCCGGATTCTCCACAATTTCGTCATGATCCTGTCAAAAAGTCCATTCTTTACTGGCGCGGACGTGGACAAAACAGGATTCTACAAACCGGAACGATCCGGCACAATTTCCCCACATGAAAAATACACTCTTTTCCCTGAAGCTCCTTTCAGTTTCAGTCGCGATCCTGACACTCTCTCATTCCTACGCCTTTGAACCGCCGCAAAACAGCGATTTGGTGATCGAAGACGACTTTGATCGAGACGTCTCCGGAAAAGGATGGAGCATCCAAACAGGGGCATGGACGATCGAGGACGGGGTGCTTCACGGCGCGGAAATCCCCGCCGACAAACATTCCGCAGCAGCCCGTCGCGTCATCGTCACGGGGAACGCGGTCTACGAGATGAAATTCCGTTTCACCGGTGAAGGGAAGGCATTCCATTTCGGCTTCGATCCTGTCCGCGGCGCACTCGACAAACGCGGTCACCTTTTCTCGGTAATGATTACCCCGAATGACTGGAAGATTTTGAAACACGTCAACAAAGACAAGCCGAAGGAGGATCCGAACGAGGTCCTCGCCTCGGCAGAAACACCCTTCAAAGTCGACGAGTGGTATCATCTTCGTGTCACCACATGGGGAACTACAGTGAAGGCGATCATCAAAGGAATTGAACCACTTGATGCCAGTCATCCCACCTTCGGAGTCAAGAAGCCGACCCTCGTCTTCCGCGCAATCGGCGACGGCATCGAAATAGACGACCTGCGGGTTTGGCAGGCTAAGGAGTAATTACTCCCCGCAGTCCCCACGCACCGATTCGATGACCGACTCCATGACCCGGGCAAGCGCAAGAGTGTCTTCGTGAGAGTGACCGGGGCATTGGATCATGCCTTCATCCAGCGCCTTCATCGCTGCAACGATTTCTCCTTTCACCATCCCGCCGGAGTCATCGTCGAGGCGGTCGACCACTTTGCCATCTTTCAGCAACTCGATCGAAGTCGCGGCGTGAAATTTGGGAATCCGGATTTCTCCCTCCGTTCCCAGAATTCTCGCGCCCATCGATTCTTCGCTCTGAATCGAACAGGTCATGCAGGAGCGGGCACCTCCGTGATGGGCAGCGATCATCGCGACCGATTCCTCAACGCCGGTGGGGGCCAGCTCCCCTGTCGCCTCGATCGTCTCGACTTCACCAAGGAGGAATCGCATGAGATGCAGTGGATAAATACCGACATCGAGAACAGCTCCACCTCCGAGCTCCGGATTCAGCAACCGGTCCGAGGGATCCTGTGACCCCGTGAAACAAAAGTCGGCATATCCCAGCTTCACCTCACCGATTCGTCCCCCATCGATCCACTCTTTCGCCCTCGCGATTACCGGAAGGAACCCGGTCTTCATCCCCTCCATCAGAAAAACGCCCTCATTCTCCGCATACGACAGCATTTCGCGAGTCGACCGGAGTGAAGGCGTGAGCGGCTTCTCACAAAACACTGCTTTTCCGTTCCTGATGGCGAGTCGCGCGATCTCATCGTGAAAGACATGGGGCACGGCTATATAGACGATATCCACCTCCGGATCTGCAACCAAATCTTCGTACGATCCATACGAGGACTTGAATCCGAAGTCCCTCGCAAAAGCGTCAGCCTTACTCTTTGAACGCGAAGCAACTGCTGCAAGTTCCGCCCCGGGAATCATGCGCAATTCTTCAACAAATTCTCTCGCAAACCGCCCCGGCCCTACCAGTCCCCATCCGTATTTTTGCTTCATCTTTTTCATACCCTGAGCCGCTCCCGTCAATCTTCTCCCTGACGTCAAATCCTTAACCCGTTGGCCCTGAGAAGCTCAACTCGAAACGAGAAAATTTCGAACAATACTGGATTTTCCACTATTCTGTTTCATGATGAAAGTAGTATTCTCAGGTGGTGTGGCGCGTATAACAATACAACTCAGGGATACTTTTTATGCTTCTATTTTCAACCGACATCGACGGCACTGTCTACGACAGTGATGAATCAGCACAACTCTTTGCCACTTTCTGGGAGTCACTACAGGGAGGTCAATCGTCACCTCTCCTCGTCTACAATACAGGGCGCTCAATCGAGGACACCATCGAGCTCATCAAACGGACCCCGCTCCCTGAGCCGGACTATATCATCGGTGGCGTTGGCACCAAAATTATCGACTTCCGTCACGACGTCGCGATTGATAACTGGGATCTCGTTTTATCTGAGAACTGGGATTTCGACAAGGTAAGAGAAACCGTTCGCAATCATTGCCCCAGCCTCGAACCGCAACCTGACGAATGCCAAAACCCTCACAAGTGCAGTTGGTTCTGGCACGACAAATCGGCGGAAGAGATTACCGGGCTGCGGGAAGCTCTCGAAGCAGCGGGACTTGAAACACAGGTCGTCTACTCTTCCGATCGGGATCTCGACATCCTCCCCAGAAAAGCCAACAAAGGCAACGCGATTGCATGGCTCGCGGGACGCCTTGAGATCCCGCTCGATGAGATCGTGGTCGCCGGGGACTCCGGAAATGACCTTTCAATGTTTCTCGTCGGAAAATGCAATGGGATCGTCGTTTCCAATGCGGAAGCGGCACTGCTCGATGTCGCGTCAAAACGAAACACCTTTGTTTCCAGTCTTCCCTGCGCAGCGGGAGTCGTCGAAGGCATTCAGATTCTCACCTCAAGCACCTCCCCTTCCTCCAACGAGACTCAGGAGGGCAAAAAACCCCGCGACCTTTACTTCGTTCACATTTCGATTCATGGCCTCATCCGTGGTGACAATCTCGAACTCGGTCGCGATGCCGACACCGGAGGTCAGTGTAAGTATGTTCTCGAACTGGTCAAAGCCATGGCGGAACATGAGCAGGTCGGTCAGGTCGACCTGTTTACCCGACGGGTCATCGATTCAAAGGTCAGTCCCGACTATGCCGTGCCCGTCGAGGCACTTGGAAACGGCGCCTTCATCAAACGCATCAAGGCCGGCCCCCGCCGCTACCTGAGAAAAGAAGCGCTCTGGCGTTATCTCGATAGTTTCATCGATCAGAGCCTCGCGCTCTTTCGCGCCAACGGACGCCTCCCCGACATCATTCACGCCCACTATGCCGACGCAGGCTACGTGGGAAGTCGACTCGCCTCACTGCTGGGCTGTCCCTTTGTTTTCACAGGGCACTCCCTCGGTCGCTCCAAGCTCGAACGACTTCTCGAGAACGCCACCGACAAAGGCGGCGTGGAACGACGTTATAATCTTTCCGCTCGCATCGAGGCCGAAGAATTGTCTCTCGACACCGCCGTGATGGTTTGCACAAGCACCCACCAGGAAGTCGAGAAGCAGTACTCCGTGTATGAGTTCTACGCGCCTGAGAGGATGAAAGTAATTCCTCCCGGTGTCGACGTCTCACGGTTTTCACCACCCGGAACGGCACCGGTACCCGACGAAGTGGTCGGGAAAATTGAACGCTTCCTCGACGATCCGGATCGTCCTGTCGTCATCTCCATCGCACGGGCGGATGAGAAGAAAAACCTCGCGTCGCTGGTGCGCGCCTTTGGTGAAAGTGAAACCCTCCGGAACAGAGCCAACCTCATCATTGTCGCCGGAAACCGGGATCGCATTTCGGATTTGAATCCCGGTGCCCGGAAGGTGTGGACGGAACTCCTCCAGCTCATCGACGACTACGATCTCTATGGGTGCATCTCCATTCCGAAGCATCACGCTCCCGATGAGATCCCCGCTTTCTACCGCTATGCCGCCTCGAAAGAGGGTATTTTCGTCAACCCCGCCCTGATGGAGCCATTCGGCCTCACCATCATTGAGGCAGCCGCTTCCGGACTTCCTGTCCTCGCGACAAATGACGGGGGGCCCCGCGACATTCTCGGAAACTGTGAAAACGGGGAGCTGATCGATCCCGTCGACGTTCCCGCCCTCACTGAAAAGCTGGAACGGGCAGTCGGAGATTCAGATCTCTGGAAGCAGTGGTCGGAAGCCGGGCTCAAAGGAGTCAACCAACACTACACCTGGAAAGGTCACGTCGATCGCTACCTCGAAGAGGCCTCCGATCTCCTTGTCGATATTTCACAGCCGAACCTGATCACCGAAAAAATCAGAACATCGCTTCCGCTGAAAGACCGGATCATGTTCTGCGGCCTTGAGAACGAACTGCTCGATGGCGACGAAGCCGCCATTGCCCGCATTCGTGAACTCACCAACGCGAACCAACCCACTCTCGGATTCGGTATCGTCACCGGTCGCAGCATCGAGATGGCGCGGGAACTGGTTGAAAAACACGGTCTCCCCGAACCCGACGTCTATGTCACTCAACTCGGAGCGGAAATCCATTACGGCAAGCGTCTCATTGTAGACGAGCCCTGGGAGAAACATCTCGCTCACCGGTGGGAGCCGGAAGCGATTATGAAAGCGCTCGAGTCGGTCGACGGTCTTGCGATCCAACCCGAGACAGGACGGCAACACCAATTTAAGATCTCATACGACTACGTAAAAGGAGTCGCCCCGCGGAGAAAGGAGATTCAGAAACTCCTCAGAGAGAACAACCTGCCGGTGAAAGTGATTCTTTCCGAAGGACATCTCCTCGATGTCATCCCCCTGCGCTCCGGAAAAGGACAGGCGATTCGCTACATCACAATGCGCTGGGGAATCCCCGCTGACCGCGTCCTTTTCTACGCCCGCCGCGGAAGTGATTACGAAGCTCTCTCCGGACAGTTTTTAGGCGTGTTAGGATCAGATCACTGCCTCGAATTAAAATCGACCACGAGCCTGCCGCGCGTGTATCTGGCGCAATCCCCGAATTTCATGGGACTGCTCGAAGGAATCGAGGCATATCATTTTGACGGGGACATCCAAATCCCTGAAAGTGCCCGCGGCCTGCAGGCTGAAACATCAGAGAATCAAGAAGCGGTCCTGTCACCTGACATGGTCGTCCACAACAACGACGAAGAATAACGAGATGACTGAACCCGAAGGACCACCACCTCTACTCGCCGGGATCGAAGCCGGTGGAACGAAATACGTTTGCGCCGTCGGAACCAATCCGGCTGAGCCACTCCTTGAAACCCGGTTTCCCACCGGCAACCCGGTGGAAACGATTGCACAGGCGGTGACGTTTTTTAAAGAAGCGGCTGAATCTTATGGCCCGATCAGAGCGATGGGAATTGGAACCTTCGGGCCCGCGGATATCGATCCCCGATCCCCCGGTTACGGAACGATCCTGACAACCCCGAAACAGGGATGGTCGGGATTCAATGTCGTTAACGCGATTCGAGACGGTATCAACGAGCCCATCCCGATCGCCTTCGAAACGGACGTCAACGCGGCTTTATTCGGTGAAGCGGAGTTCGGAGCAGCGCGCCATCACCGCAACATCGCCTACATCACGATCGGAACCGGAATCGGCGGTGCCTTTCTCCACGACGGACAAATCATTCACGGCCGGATGCATCCCGAAATCGGTCACCTCATCGTGCCTGACCTCGATAAAGATTTCGGAAAAGATACCAACGTTTGTCCCTTCCACGCCTCCTGTCTCGAAGGCCGCGCCGCCGGTCCCGCGATCGAAGCAAGATGGGGAACTCCCGGAAGCGAACTCCCCGACGACCATCCCGCCTGGGAGCTTCAGGCCAAGTATCTCGCAATTGGATGCATTAACCTGACTGCGACCTGGTCTCCCGATATCATCATACTCGGTGGCGGCGTTTCTCAGAAATCAGGTCTCCTCGACCGGGTCAGAGCGGAGTTCGAAGCGCTCTCCGGAAATTACTGGGCACTCCCCCCTCTTGATCTCTACCTGCAGACGCCGGCCCTTGATCAGCTCGCCGGAATCGTGGGATCGCTCTCACTGGCACAGCGATTGCTTTAAAGCACCCCGTGTCGACTCTTGCCTCTATCCCTTTAACCCGAATGGTAATTTCCAACAAACAGTGTGACGTCACACTTAGACGGATGCAGGCGCATCTGGAAAAGCGCTATCCTCAGGCCATCGATCTGCCCGAATGGGAAGGATTTGCGATACGGCTCAAGGAGACCTTTCCCACGCTGCTCAACGAGTTACTGACGATTTACGGACATCACTTTGATTTTTACTATCACCTCGAACGCCTCCTTGAAACGATGGCGGACGCCTGGTTGGAAAGGACGCCTGAGTGGAAAAGTATCGACGTGATGCGCGAGGCCGATCCTTCGTGGTATCAATCCGGACATCTCATCGGGGCGATGGCCTACGTCGATCTTTTCGCGGATGACCTTCTGAATCTGCAGGCAAAGATCCCCTATCTGAAAGAACTGGGGGTCACGTATCTGCACCTCATGCCCATTTACAAAAGCCCCGAGGGAGACGACGACGGTGGCTATGCGGTCAGCAGCTACCGCGAAGTCGACCCGAAACTGGGCACGATTGAGGACCTTCGCAACACCGCCGCCGAGTTTCGCTCCCAGGGAATCAGCATTGTCCTCGATTTCGTTTTCAATCACACTTCGGACGAACACGAATGGGCAAAGAAAGCCCGTGAAGGGGATGAAACCTACCAGGGCTATTACCTGATGTTCGACTCCCGGGATGAGGCACTCGAATACGAAGTGAACCTGCGATCCATTTTCCCCGACGAACGCCCCGGTTCATTCACCTACATGAACCGACTCAAAAAGTGGGTTTGGACGACATTCCACACCTACCAGTGGGATCTCAATTACCGCAACCCGGAGGTCTTCAATGCCATGGCCGAGGAAATGTTGTTTCTCGCCAACGTAGGTGTCGAGGTACTGCGCATGGACGCGGTGCCGTTCGTCTGGAAACAGAAAGGCACCAACTGCGAGAATCTGCCGGAAGCGCACACTTTGATTCGCGCCTTCAACGCCATCGCCCGGATTGTCGCACCGAGCATGGTCTTCAAGTCAGAGGCGATTGTCGCTCCCGACGAGATTCAAAAATACATGGGAACCGACGAATGTCAGATTTCCTACAACCCGCTCATGATGGCTCTCCTCTGGGAAAGCCTCGCAACGCGCAGCGCGAAACTGCTTCGCCACTCGCTTGCGAAACGCTTCGCCGTGCCGGAAGGATGTGCCTGGGTCAACTACGTTCGTTCCCACGACGACATCGGCTGGGGATTTGACAACCACGACGCGCTTGACGTCGGGATTGATCCCCATGGCCACCGGAAATTTCTCACCGACTTTTACGTCGGGCGACACGAGTCCAGCTTTGCGAGAGGCGAACTGTTTCAGGAGGATCCCACGACCGGGGATGCCCGGGTCTGCGGAACCACCGCTTCGCTTTGCGGACTTGAAAAAGCCCTCGCGGAAAATGATCCCGAAGAAATCGAGCTGGCGGTTCGCCGCATTCTCCTGATCCATGGCGTCACTTTCACGATTGGTGGAATTCCCCTGATCTATCTGGGCGAGGAAATCGGAATGCTGAACGATCACAGTTACCGCGAAGACCTCGACAAAGAAGGTGATGCACGTTGGCTTCACCGGACCCCGTTTGACTGGAAAAAAGCCGAGGAACGCACCGAAGATGACACCCTCGAGAAAACGCTCCACACCGGATTTTTGAAGCTTGTCCAAATGCGATTGAACAATGCCGCCCTCGCTCGCGGCGAAACTGAAATCGTCGACCCGGGCAACGAACACGTCCTCGGCTACTTCAGAACCACGAGCGAACAGAGCATCCTCTGCCTCGCCAATTTCAGCGACCAACCTCAGGTCGTGCCCGCCCCGCGTCTTCGTCAACTCGGACTGAAAAAGGTCCTCGTCGACATCATCGCCGGGCAAACCATCGTTGCCGCGAAGCAACTCGAGATGGAGCCGCTGCAGTTCATGGTCCTGCTTCGCCAAGGCGGGTAAGAAACGCTATCTGATCAGCATTCAGCGATACTCTTTCCGGTAGTGGAGCGGAGTCATCCCCATGTGCTTGCGAAACTGCCGTGAAAACGCGGCCTGATCGTAGAAACCCAGATCAGTCGCAATCTGAGCGATCGGCTTGCGGGACCGACGCAGTTCATCGCAAGCTGCGTGCACTCGCATTTTGATGATGTATTGCTGCGGCGGAGTCTTGAGATGCTCCTTAAACTTCCGTTCAAACTGGCGTATCGAAATACCGCACATATCCTCCAGCTTCGGAATGGGAACATCACGGTAGAAATTCGCCCCGATGTAATTCAAGGCCGGTGAAAGATCCGATTCTGCGGGGAGAAGATCCC
Source organism: Verrucomicrobiales bacterium (assembly GCA_029213065.1). Classification (GTDB taxonomy): domain Bacteria; phylum Verrucomicrobiota; class Verrucomicrobiia; order Verrucomicrobiales; family DEV007; genus Arctic95D-9. The sequence goes on from JARGPH010000030.1 coordinate 47,996, forward strand.
GCTGCTTGTCGTAGTCCTGAATCGTCCCCATCACACCGATGACGTTCCCGGATCTGGATTTCACGGGAATCTTATTAGTCAAAAACCAGGCAGGAATCCCCTGTCGACTGATGAAAAGCTCGAGTATTTCCAGCAAGGGCTCCCCCCTGCGGACCACTTCGAGGTCATCCTTTCTGAATTTTTCAGCAAGACTGCGGGGCAGCAGATCAAAGTCCGTCACCCCCCAGAATTTCTCCTCGTTCTCATAGCCGTAGAGGTCCAGCAACCCGCGATTCGCCACGAGAAGGCGGCCTTCGAGGTCTTTGGCAAAAAACAATACCCCCGGCAAATGGTCAAAAAGGAGCTGAAACGAACTTCCCGGTGAAGCCGTTTCCAAAAATTCTCTTCTCAATTCACTACCCGATTTCATTTGCAAGATTCCTACGTTGGACAACGTATCTGAAGAACCGCTCAATTTTGCTTGAGCGCTAGAAAATCCGGAAATGCGAACTAAACTGTGAATTATCATGAGTGAAGAATACGATCCCGACAAAACTCTCGAAGAATTTGGCTACAAACCACAGAGCAAGGGCAAAACGATTGTCATCGTCCTGCTTCTCGTTCTCCTCGCCGCAGCAGGAGGAGCCATTTATTACGTCGGAAATCTCTGGAGCGGCGAGCAGTCGAAAGTGCTCGGGCTCGAGCAGCAGATGAAGACCGTGACCGTCCGTATCAGCGAACTGGAGAACAAAAATGCGGAACTTTCATCCCTTCTCGCCGACAAACAGGCTGAGACTGAGCGCATGCGCGAAGAGTGGACCACTCAAGTGGAAACCCTCAAAACGCAGCACAAAGACCAACTTCAGCGCACCTACGCGCAGATGAATGAAGTGGTTTACGACAGCCGTAAAACCCTCGCCTACATCGGCGATATCGAGACACGTCTCCGTGACGGTCAGAATATCGACGCCACCGAAGCGGCAAAGCTGAGCAGTGTCATCAACGGCCTCGCCTTTCTCCACGAGCAATACAAAAAGCCGATGGGCGAATTCCGTGAGCTGGACAGCTACTTCTCCGGACAGCTCGCGTCGATTCCCTCGACTGCGGTCGACCCGATCGATTCGACACCGCTCGCGAAGCGGATCTTCAAGAACAAGCAGTTCAAAGAAGAGCGCGCTGAATACTACCAAAATCAGGGAAAACGCTCCGCTCTCACTGAAGCGAGAGGCCGCGTTGCCTCCGCCTACCGCAGTGCCCAGCAGCAAATGCAAAGCCTCTCACTCGACATCAACACCTACCTCAGCCAACTCGACAAGATCGTCGAAAGCAATGAGCGGGGCGCCGCTGATGTTGACGAGTTTTTCAACAAGTCGAAGGAGATCCTCAAGATTCATGACAAGATCATGAGCATCAATCCTCCCAAGCCCGACCTCGTAAAGCCGTAAGACTGCAAGGCCTCTTTACTCAAGCTCTACCGCAACAGCAGCGAGAGCATCGGAGAGCGCGAGCCAGTCTTCAGCAGTGGTTTCCCAGCCACAGCTAACCCGAAGCACTCGCGACATCTCCTCAAAATCGAGTCCCATCGCCGCCATGACGCGCGATGGATTCCCCTGCCCCGCACTGCAGGCGGAGCCCGTCGAGACGCAAAAGCCCCGCTGACTGAGACGGGTGAGCCACTTCAAATTCTTCGAATGCGGGAGAACCAGCATTGACGTGTTCCAAAGCCGCCGTGATTCTTTCCCCGGAATCCGGCAGCCGAGTTCCGATTCGACCCGCGCTTCAAAAAGATCCCGGCCCATGCTGTCGGACTTGAGAGTCGTCTCGCGCTCCTTCAATGCCGTCACCATCGCGGCAATCGCAGGAAGATTCTCGGTTCCCGCTCGCCGGCCCTCCTCCTGAGGCCCACCGGTGAGCCCGTGAAAGCGACCTCCATCCAGCTCATCCTCCGGAAGAACGAGAAATCCCACCCCCTTGCCGCCGCCGAACTTGTGTCCACTTCCGGTGACGTAGCCGCAGTCGGCAATCGTCCCGCACGGGAGCTTTCCAAACCATTGCGCCGCATCGGTATGCAGAGTCACACCGGATTCACGACACAAGCGCGAAATTTCCTCCCAAGGCTGAATGATTCCCGTCTCATTATTCGCCGCCATCACCGAGACCACTTTGACCTCGCCACTCTTGAGCCCGCCCTCCAATTGATCTAACAAAACAACACCTGACACCGGGTCGACAGAAAGTTCACGCACCCGGCTCTCCCCGAAATACTTCGCAACAGGAGCGACAACGCAGGGATGCTCAATCGCTGAAACCACAATCGCCCCGTCATGACTCGACGCGAGATACTCCACCACCGCATTGTTGGCCTCCGTCGCGCCTGACATGAAGATAATCCGCTCCGGATCGTCAACCGCGAGTTCATCTGCAAGCTCCTCGCGATAGTGCTCAAGCAGGTGCTTCACCTCCCCCGCTTCCCGATACAGGCTCGAAGGATTCTGCCAATGCTTATCGGCCATCTCCGCCAGGACAACCTTTGCCGCAGGCAGCATCGGAGTCGTCGCATTGAAATCAAAATATCCGGACAAGTCGCTCATTTTCCCTCTTCCTTACAACACCGGAGCAGCGAGACGAGCCAGGCGAACTCCAACGCGAAACCACCAGTTCCTGCTCGTAAATTCATCGCCACCGACTTCGCGCGACACGAGAAAATCCTGCTCTAACATAGCCTCAACCTGACTCGCCATATCACGGCATAAAATTACGGCGGTCACTTCAAAATTTAAACGCATCGACCGGTTATCGAGATTGGCCGTCCCCACCGCTGACATCTCTTCATCCACGAGAACCACTTTCTGGTGAAGAAACCCCGGCTCATAACGAAAGATCCGGACCCCGGCCGCTTCCATTTCCCCGAGGAACGAGAAAGTGGCGAGCCAAGGAATGTACTTATCCGGCTTGTCCGGAATGAGAATTCGCACATCGACCCCGCGCAACGCGGCCATTTGCAGTGCCGATCGTATTGATTCATCTGTCACAAAATAAGGCGAGGCAATCCAGACCCGCCGAATCGCTCTCGTGATCGCATTGAGGAAGAAAATTGTCCCCCCTTCAATCTGCTGAATGGGACCGGTCGGCAATGTCAGGACAATCGATTTTCCAGCCCCGCAGTGGCTCCCATCCCCTTCAATGACGCGATTCCAGTTCAGAGTCGGCATGATCCCTGTCGCCCAGTAGTAGTCAGCGAGAAAAATCATTTGGAGACTCAGCACCGCCGGCCCCGAAATCTGCACATGGGTGTCCCGCCACTCTCCATACTTATCGGAATACCCGAGATACTCATCCCCGACATTATGCCCTCCGACGAAGCCGATCGCTCCGTCCACAATGACAATCTTCCGATGATTTCTGAAATTAATCTGGAAGCGGTTACTCGGTCCCTGCGTCGAATGGAATTCATGGATCTCCACCCCGCCCGATCTCAGCGACGCCACGTAATCTTTCCCGAGAGCATGACTCCCGATCTCGTCGTAAACAAAATACACCTTCACCCCGCGATCCGCGCACTCGAGCAGCTTGTGCCGGAGGCGAGTTCCCAACTTGTCATCCTTCACAATGAAGAATTGAATCAGAATATATTCCGTCGCGTTGTCCAGCTCGCGAAAAATGGCCTCGAACGTCATCTCACCGTTAATGAGCAGACACACTTCGTTCCCTGTCGTAAAACGCCGCTCACTCAACTTTTCGAGAACTCCGGCGTAGCGAGCCTGCTCCGGATTCAATTCCGCAAAGTGAGGGCTCAACGTTTCAATCAAATCGAGATAGACCCTTTCATTCGCATCGTGGGCCTCTTTCCGCTTTTCCACATACCCCCGGAACTCACGCCGCCCGAGAATCCAATAGAGAGGGACCGCGATAAACGGAAGCGCAATGATCGCCATGGCCCAGCCCCACGCGCCCGCCGCCGAGCGCGCCTTCATCACCACATTGATGATCGCGGCGATTGCAAGAATCTCCCAGCCGAGAAACAGAAGCGTTCCGACAACGGCTTTTTCTGAAAACTGTTCAAACATCAGGCTCCCGTATAGGAATCGATCTTCTTCAAGAGACTATCGAACGGAAAAATGGGTTTTTCCTGCAAATCATCGCATCCCGCCGCAGTAATTTTTTCCTGATGATGAGCCATTGTATGTGCCGTCAGGGCAATGATCGGAATGGAAGCGAGTTCCCCGTTGGCTTTGATCTGACGCGTCGCTTCGAGTCCCGCATTGGGATCAGGCTGAGCGTCGGGAGCCGTCGGGAGCTCCAAATCCATCAGAATCAACTGAGGCCGCTCCGCATCGGCTTTTTCCACAGCCGTCTGCGCATCCGTCGCCACAGAGATCTCGTGGCCGTGGTGCATCAGCAAACGCGTAAGCAGGCTGATATTATCTGCATCATCTTCGACTAATAGAATTTTCGCCATAACTTTCTAATTTTTAACGTTTTAAAACACCCCGGAACCGGTCATTCGGTCCCTGTTTGAAAGAATATTCCTAAAAAGATCGAACAAATTTCACACCACTGACTCTAACTTAACTGTAACTCCTAGAGCAAGAGGAGATCCTCCTTATAGCAAAAGGTTTTATAGTTACAAAACAAGCGGTTCCTTGCAGGGTTCACCCATTCGGTGAGCCCTGCATTCGTTTTGTCCTCAAAGGTTCGTTTGGGAAAAATAAAGGTTACGACCTATCTGGGAGCGACATTGGCCTGAGTCAGGTTTCCACCTGAGCTCAACAACTCGCCCAGATTGTATTTCGTGTAACGCGTGTGACTCGCGACATTTTCCGAATCCGCATTGGCGACCCAGAAATCGAGAGAACCGGGTTCGAAAAGGACCGACTGAATGTTCGACTTCATGCACACGGGATGAGTCATCAGATCGCGCGCCGAATCCGCATCAAACGTGCCGTAGCCGTCTTTAACCCGACGCGAGAGCTCCGTGTACCGATCACCCGCGGACATCAGAACGGTGTCCTTCACCGGATTCGGAAGGAGAGGATGAGCCGCCCCCGGAAGAATCGTTTCGAAAGTCTCCGGCGTCGCGGCGATTCCGACCGACTTCCCTGACTTTGCATCCGAGATCACATAATAATACTCACAGGTGCGGGGCCCACGTTCAAAAATAGCGACGGCTTCTTCGAGGGTATCCGCCTTTTCCATCACCTCGCGCATGAGCTGAGCCATCGCCTTCCCGTCCCAGTTTCCCTCGCCGCGCCCGCCCATTTCACCGATCGCAATATGCTTTTCGTTCATTGCCGTGACCGAGCCAATGAACCCGGCGTAGCCGACATTGACCCAGGCATTCCCCTCGTCAGGCTCATAAATCATCACGACCGCATTTTGCTCCAGCCCAACGCCCCGCATGTAGTCGAGGACGCGACCGTGATACATTTTGCCATCGACCGTGGCGCTGCCATGAAGCGCAAACCCGCTGCAGTGAAACAGTTCCGGAAAGAAATTCGAAAGCCGCGACTCCTCTTTATCAAGCCCCGAGGCGAGCGCGAGCGCATCCATTTCACGGAGGTAGCGTGGATCCGTGTGGGGGTGCAAACGGGACACCGCCTCCTCGATCTCGCCGAAAAACCAACGCCCTTTAGCGAACGAGCTTCCCACTCCGATCCCGTAGAGAATACGATCAGTCACGGCACGGATCTCATCTTTCAGCAGCTCGCCATGTTGAGTCCCCATTTCCTCGGGCGTTCCTTTGAGAAAGAGCACTCTCGTCCCATCGTGATCTTCGAGACGGCCCGCTCCGGAGTGCGCGAGGACGGTTCGTTTTCCAGTCGCCGGAGGAAGCGTTTCCGCTTTGCTGTTCAAATTCGAAAGCGTCACCTCTACGAACTTCGCAAGATGGGAAAGGGCAACCCGCTCCGGTTCCGGCACTTCACGCGCCTCGTCCCAGCCGATCTCCACTCCTGAATCAATGCCGGCTTTCCAGTCCTCAAAGTCGACCTGCACATCGAGCTCCGCGCCATCCTGAACCCGAACCGATTGCGGATGCCCTGTCGAGTCATCAAAAGCAAAGGTGAGTTCAAGCGATTCCGGGAGGTCAAACTTTCGCGCCGCAAACGGCTTCAGGCGGGCACGAATCACTTCCGCCCCGCCTTCGCCCGCTCCCGCCTCTGCAGAGAGCATCGCAGGGAGAAGACGCATCCGGCTCCGACTGACCGGCAGCGAAAATGAAGGCAACGCAACCGGATCAATGCTGTCGGGCCTCCCCGAGAAACGAGGCACATCGTTGACGCCGACGATGGCCATATCCTGATGCGGCACGAAAATCCTCACCTCCTGCCCGTCGCGTGCGATGTGATACGTTTCACCATCGACCGCGGCACTGAGAAAGAGTTTGTCCGGAGCCTGATAGCTGAAGCGAGCGCCCTGCCCCGCGAGTTCTTCAGGGATTCCGGAAACCTTCGAAAATGAAAATTGCCCGGATACCAGCGGTGCAACTGCAGAGGAAGGCTCAATCAACTCATGAATCCGGCCGAGGTGCTTCGCCAATGAGCGGGATTCGGCACTCGTCAAAACACCAAACCAGAGAATCACAGCAAGCAGACAAATTGCGGCAATACTGCCAACCAAAAACCGGGCGGGATTCTTTTTCATTCCTCACAATGACTTAATTCCCAAAAGGGTTCAATCAGCTAAAAAGCAAAATAGCGTATCCCCATTGGCGAGATCAAGGTCGCGTTGCCGCGTCCGCCATAGCGCCACCGCTTGGCATTGGCAGAAGACCGGATCGGGCACTAGAATGGGAGCGCATGATTTCTTTCCTTTTGCGCCGTTCTCACCAAACCCAACAGGGTATGGTCACTGACCTGACCCTGTTGAGTCTTCCCATTCTCGCTGCGACCGCTCTGCTTTTCGACACGCCCGCCACAGCTGCAGAATTCACTGATCCGGCGCCGCCGGAAGTTCACGATGTGACGGCCGCCGCGGCGACGGAGTCGGCAGGATTCGACGAACTTACGTTTTTTGCCGCCCCGAAGCCACTTTCGCCGGACGCGGTCACCGCGAACTGGCCCCGGTTTCTCGGCCCGACTGATGACGGGAAAACCACGGAGACGATGCTGCTCGATTCCTTTCCTGAAAGAGGACTCACGAAAGTGTGGGAAATCGAGAAAGGAACCGGCTACACCTCCCCGGTGATCGTCGACGGACGGCTCGTTTTCTTTGACCGCATCGGTGGAGAGGAAATCACCGACTGCCTTGATCCTGAAACGGGGAAACGCTTCTGGCGGCACCGTGACGAGGTGAGCTACACGGACCGCTACGGATTCAGCAACGGTCCCCGTGCCAGCGCCGTCATTGCCGACGGGAAGATCGTCACCCTTGGCGTTACGAGCCGCCTCACCTGCCTCGACCTCGCCTCCGGACAGCTCATCTGGCAGCGGGACCTCGCTTCGGAATTTGAAATCGCGAGCTACTTTTTCGGACACGGATGCTGCCCGATTATCACTGAAGGAAAAATCATCGTTCCGCTCGGAACCTCAGATCAAATGAGCGTTGCCGCCTTCGATCTCAAGACCGGCGCTCTCGTCTGGGGCACGAAGCACGAATGGAATGCCGGCTACGCATCACCTGTCATCGCGGAACTTCAGGGTGAGCCGAGGCTCCTTGTGTTCGCAGGAGGCGAAAGCGATCCCGCCACCGGAGGCCTCCTCTGCATCAATCCCGCCACCGGCGAGCTTCTCGATGCCTTCCCTTGGAGAGCGGACAAATACGAAAGCGTCAATGGCTCGACCCCGCTCGCAGCAGGGAAGGACCGCGTCTACATTTCCGATGCCTACGCGATCGGCGGCATCATGCTCGAACTCGATGAGAATCTGAAATGGAAGGAAGTCTGGCGCGCCCCGGACTTCGGAATGCACTGGGTGAGCCCGCTCTTGCTCGACGGCAACCTTTACGGCTTTCGCGGTCGCAACGAACCGGATGCGTGGCTCGCCAGTTACAAGGTCGACTCGGGCGAAGAAAACTGGAGAGAGGATATCCAGTGGAAAATCCCGCTGGAGAGCGGCCGCGACTACAACATGCGCTATTTCCGCGGCAACCTTCTCCACGCCGATGGCAGGAATTACGCGCTCGGAGAACTGGGATCGCTCGGCATTCTTGATCTCTCCCCTGAAGGTGTCAAAGAGATCGATCGAACCCAGCTGTTCATCGCCCGCTCGACCTGGTCACCCCCGGTGATTCACAAAGGGTTGCTTTACATCTCACAGCACGAACCAAGTATGACAGGCAATCCACCGCGTTTGATCTGCTACGATTTCAGGCGCAGCGAGTAGGTTCTGCATCCCCAAGAAGGCACAAAGGACGCGAAAAAAGGAGCCGAACTTCAGCGTAAAGCCCGTTTCACGTTCCCACCGCGCGAAGCGCCTCAGAAACCAGGAACTTTTCACCTTTTACAGCGCGAAGCGCTACCCTCACCAGGAGTCCGTCCGGAACGGACTCGCGGGCAAACCTTCTGCATTTCCGAAATTGGCACCCTCAGGATTGTTTGACCAGGCGTAGCGAACCGCTCTCGGCTCGGCCACTTTCCCGCTGGATACGACCAGTGTATTTCCGTCAATCAACGCTGTCGCCGGCACAAACTCGCCATCAGCTCCCGCGATTTCAAAATACTTGAGCGGGTCTCCATCGAGGGACGCAAGTCCTCCCCCGGGATGCTTGAACGAAACAATCGCTTTCGCCCCTTCAATTTGCAGGGACTCAAAAACCGGTCCCGAGAAAACAATGTTCTCCCCGTAGGTATTGGCTCTCGCAAATCGGGCGAGCCGCTCCCCGATCGGCTTTTTATCGCGCGGGTGAATGTCCTCCGCTTCGCCCTTGTCGATAGCCACGACCATTCCGGTGTTCGTTCCCTCCTCCCAGAATTTCAACATCTGCTCACGTACAATGGGCCACCCCTCCGGATCGCCGTTGGCAAAATTGGGAAGCTGCACCATATAAAACGGAAAGTCCCGTCGTTCGATTTTTCCATGGGAGGCAGCGGCCCAATCGGCCCTCCAGTCCTCGACGAGAGCAAACATGAGATCCCGGTAGCCAACATTGAAAGGTGGCCTTGAGTTTGCCTCACCCTGATACCAGATCACCCCGCGAATCGCGTAAGGCTGAAGTGGCGCGACCATCGCATTGTAGTGACCGGCGGGCCGCTTCACATGATCGGGCCCGAGCGGTTCCCGCGGTGCTCTTTTCACAAACGACTCACCGGCCTCTTTTGCCGCGTCGCGTTTGACGATCCATTTTGCGAGTGACTCTTTATACCGGGCCATCGCATCGGGGTGATTCCGAACTGTCACACTCCAGTAATCCCGCGTAACAGCCGCAGTGGGATCGGAAGCAAGCGTTTCCGAATTGATCCAGGAATAGGCATTGGTCCCCCCGTTCGCGGCTTGGATCAATCCTACAGGTACGGAGCGGTCTGCGCTGAGACGGGCTCCGAAAAAGAAAGCTGCCGCAGAGAATTGACTCACCGTTTCAGGGGTCACCAGTTTCCACTCGGCATCGACTTCAGACAAAGGTTCGCTCGTCCCCTCAACCGGCGCTTTGAACAGCCGTATATTCGCATATTCGCCACTCGCCGCCGCAGCGACCGCCTCATCTGCAGAAAGACTCGAACGGACTGCCATCGCCATGTTCGACTGCCCCGAGCCGACCCAGACTTCACCGATGAGAAGCCCCTCAACCACAATCGTCTCCGCGCCCGAAGTAACCGTCATAGACTGCCCTTTCGCATTGGCGAGCAAAGGATCCAGGATCGCAATCCACTCCCCGTTCTCGTCGGCTGTCACCTCATGAGACTGAGCTTCAAAGGCCACCGTGACATTCGCAAGTGGATCGGCGGAACCGAACACAGGAACCGGCAACTCCTGCTGGAGCACCCCCTGATTGGTGAAAAGGGAGTTTAGTTTCAACGAACCGGCATACAGGCCGGAAGTCAGACAAAAGCTCACCAGCGCAGTGAAAAGAAATTTCATCGAAAAATATCTCTGCTCCTCGCTCAAGCGCAACGCCCAATTTTGTCAGGTAAAGAGCCCATTCTTCGTTTCCTCTCTTCCCTGCTGGACTTCATTGAGATTCGGTTCGACCTGTCTGGATGGTAGCATTTCGACTTTTCAACATCCCGATTCGCATTCAGGGAATGTTCTGGCTTCTCTGTCTCTTCATCGGGATGAATTATCTTCAAGCCGGTGGGAGCAGGGGAATCGGCATGTTTCTCATTTTCGGGGTTTCACTCTTCGTCACCGTTCTCTGGCACGAACTCGGCCATGCCTGGGCGAGAAAGAAAAATGGAGCCCCGCATTCGGAGATCGTTTTGCACGGATTCGGCGGCTACTGCGCCGGACCGGGAACGTTTTCACGTCCGCAATCGATCTTCATTTCCGCGGCCGGCCCACTCGCCAATTTCGTCCTCGCCGCGGCCGCCTTTCTTCTCATACAGGCCCCCGGAATGGAGGGCTTCTGGCCAAAATTCGCGCTCAGCACGCTGATCACGATCAATCTCTTTCTCGGGATCCTCAATCTACTCCCCATCTTCCCAATGGACGGCGGTCAGATTCTCGCAAACATCCTCGGACCAAAGCACACCCGGACGGTTTTCATCATCGGGTTGGGGCTCGGCGGAATCCTCGCCGCCTTCTTCCTCATGACCGGAAATATTTTCGGCGGCGTTATTTTCGGGATGCTCGCCTTCCAGAACTGGAAAGGGATGCAGGGTCAACGCCCCTCGTTCCCATAGCCCGCAAAAGAGCGCCACTACGGCATCAAATATTTCTCAACGAGCTGCAAAGTAACCCGTCCTGTGATCTCCAGGCTCTCAGCACTGATCTCACTGAGGGTGTCCTTCTGCGTGTGCCAGTAGGGAAAATCAAAATCGATCAAATCAATCGTGGGAATACCCGCGACGACATTGAGGGGAACATGATCATCGACGATATAATCCGGGCTGATCCCGATGTGTGATCGCAATTCCAAATCATCCGACGCGGAAAGAAGCGAACGGGAAATCTGATCAACCCGCTCCTGAACTTTCTCAATGTCCACGAGGTAGCCGCTCTCTTTCGCTTCAGCGAGTTCACGGAGGCCGGAACGGGGAATACGCACTCCCGCGCGAATGTTCAGATTCTTATCACCGACCATATCGAGAAGAATTCCCCACTCAGGCCGCGTTTTGCGATTCTCCGCGACAATTTGCGCCGCGTAGTGCTTACTCCCGAAAAGCCCGTCTTTCCCCGTGATATTGGAGCCAAAGGCCTCTTCCCCGTCGAAAAAGACGAGTTCGATTTCGTTCGCAACCTGAGGATTCAACCCGAGAACCCTTGCGAGTTCGATGAGTAAACCGGTGCTCGATCCCGCATCATTCGCGCCGACAAATTCAAACGTCTCAAAATACTTCGTATCGTAATGCGAGCAGAGCAATCCGCTCACCTCGTCGTCCCGGCGATCAGCACCGCCGAACCGGGCCCGAAGATTCACGAAGGTTTTCCTCCCCTGCTGGGTTGAGCTTTCAAAGGATTGACGTTCCACCGACCACCCGAGATCGCCGAGTGATTTCTCGATGTAACGACGGGATGCCTCGATGGCATCAGATCCAGCGGGACGCGGTCCGAATCCAACGAGGGCCTCGACATGGGCGAAAGCTTTCTCTCCCGAAACCTCTTTCTGAAGGGCTTTGGCTTCGTCGTATTCGAATTTTGCGCCTTCTGAGCAGGCACAGAGAATGCCCGCGATGACGATTGCCGTAAACGGGGAAGCGAGTTTCATGAGCTAAAGGGTTGCCGCAAAAAGGGTCAGTCCACGCTCACACCCATGAGTTCGAGAACGCGACCGAGGTCTTCGTTCCCGTAATACTCAATCTCAATTTTCCCGCGTTTGTCGCCGTGAGTGATCGCGACGTTGGTCGCATAGCGGCTCCGAAGCTGATCCTGAATCTGGCGGATATAAACCTCAGCCTGCGGGGAAATCTTAGGCTTCGCGGTCTTTTTAGGAGTGCTCTTGCCGTTAATCTGGTCGGAAACCAATTTCTCGGTATCGCGAACATTCATCTTCTTCCGCACGACCATGTCGGCAACCATGCGCTGCTCGGCCCTGGTCTTGATGCCCAGAATCGCCTTGGCGTGACCGGCGCTGATCATTCCCCGCGAAACCATCGTCTGAACCTGCTCATCGAGATCGAGAAGTCGGATCGCGTTGGAAACGGTTGCACGATTCTTTCCGACCCGCTGAGCGATTTCCTCCTGCTTGAGCCCGAATTCCTTTGCCAGCCTGTCGTAGGCGACCGCTTCTTCGAGGGGATCGAGGTCTTCGCGCTGAAGGTTCTCGATCAACGCCATCTCGAGGACGTCGCGATCAGAAGCTTCCCTCAGAATCACGGGAACCTCGGTCAGTCCCAGCTTCGTCGAAGCCCGGAAGCGTCGTTCACCGGCGATGAGCTCATATTTCCCATCCACCTCGCGAACGATGAGCGGCTGAATAATACCATGCTCGCGAATCGAATCGACCAGCTCGTTGAGCTGATCTTCCTGAAAATGTGTCCGCGGCTGCAGCGGAGAGGGCACCACTTTACCCAGAGCCACGCTGAGGACCCGATCTCCGGGCTCGATAATGTCTTCTCCACCCGTCGGGGGAGGAGACATGGAAGACGGGGCTTTGATAAGAGCGTTCAGCCCTTTACCAAGCCCCTTTTTCGGTGATTTACCTGCAGGCATACCTAGCGTGGAAAATGGTTAAACCCGGCAACCAGAATTTCTACTCGATGATTCGAACATTGGGAGTCGCCGAAGGATCAACCCCGGCGCGAGCTGCCGCGTCCATTGCCGCGTGCTGCTCATCGGTGCAGGCTGAATCAATCGGTGCATCAGCCTCTTTATCGCTGCTGCCGACGACTCCGTTTTCGATCATCCAGGCCTCGACTTCCTCGCCGCTGACATCAGGAAGCATCGTTCCATTCACGATGACACAGGGAGAGAGCGGCTGACCGCTTTTCTGCTCCATTTCCCAGCGGAACGCGGGATTTTTAATGATATCCTTCTCCTCGAACGGGAGTTCATATTTCCGGAAAATGGCGCGTACGCCCTCGCTCCATCCGCAAAAGGTCTTCAAATAAGCGGTGATTTCGATTTCTTGATCTGCCATAACTTGAGTGTCGGTTAAATTTCACTAAACTGATAATCCAGCCCACCCTGAATCGCAAACGATCTCCCGACGCATCAGCGACGATTTCGCGGTTTTCAGAGGCCAAATCCCGCCTATACTGGGTTTAGTTTCCGATTCAACCGGTCCTCCCGTCAAATGAAAGCGCTTCCCAGCTCATTGCTCCTGCTTCCCCTCACCGCCCTCCTGGGCCTGACCGGTTGCGAAAAAGTCTCGTCCTTCGCCGATTCTTTCAAGGAAGCCCTCGATCGTGATACCTCGACCGAAATCGCAGAGGCGATTCCACCCGAGGACATTCCCCCTCCCCCGGAGCCTGTCAAAATGGAGCCGATCGTCAACAAGGAGGCCCGCGTCTCGATTCTCGGCTATCACGATTTTGTCGAAGGCAAATCCGACAATGACATGAAGTTGAACATCGATGATTTCCGCAATCAGTTGCAGGCGATCAAGGATGCGGAACTGCCGGTCATCAGCATGCGCCAGTATCTGAACTGGAAGCAGGGCAAAGGGAAGATCCCCAATGAGTGCGTCATGATCACGATCGACGATGGCTGGAAAGCGACTCACACCCTCGCGATGCCGGTGATGAAAGAATTCGGCTACCCCTTCACTGTCTTTCTCTACAAAAATTACATCGGCGTCGGAGGCCGTTCCCTGACGCATGAGGAAATCAGAGAGCTCGCCGCGAACGGGGGCACCATTTCCAGTCACTCAGTCAGTCACGAAAACATGTCCAGTAAAGGAGGGCGATCCGAAGCCGCCTACCTCGAATGGCTCCGCGTCGAGCTCGAAGAATCCTATGAATTCCTTGTCGAGAATTTTGGTGACACCGGAGCTCTTGAGAAAACCTTCGCGTTTCCCTACGGCATCTACAATGACCGGGTTCTCGAGCTCGCGGAAGAATTTGGCTACGAAGCCTGCTTCACCGTGAACGGGAAGAAAACCGACTGGGAAGTTGAAGACATGGAAGTAGGTCGCTACGTCGTCCACGGAACCACCCTCGCCAACTTTGACCCGGCAATCAGTTTCGGCGGTGGCAATATCACTTCAACAGGGCGCAAGCTCATGACCGAATCCAAAGATGAAACGGGCGAGAAACAGTCCCCCCTTGTGACGGTGCTCCCGCCCGCCAATTCCACGATTGGAAACCGCCTTCCCCTCATCGAGGTCGACCTTTCCAAACTGGAAGGCATCGTCGCAGACAGCATCTCAATGCGCGTCACCGGGTTTGGAAAAGTGCCTCATACATTCGATCCCGACAGCGGCATTGTCAGCTATCAGATTCCCCAGCGACTCCGAAGCGAAGACTGCGGCGTGCAACTGGGCTTCCGACACGCCGGCAATACCGAAGCTGAGATCATCGGCTGGAACTTCACAATCGATCTCACCGCCGACTACCTCTCAGACGACACAACCAAGCCCGGCGAAAACACTCCTCTTTCCACAGAAAACGACGATAAAAAGAATTCCGGGAAACCCACCGCCTCCCTCTAGCAATCCCTCCTCTCTACTTTCTACTCCCTCCTCTCTTCTCTTTTTCTCTCTACTTTCTTCTCAAAACATGTTCAGCAATCTCTCAGACAACCTGCAGGAAACCTTCAAAAAGCTTCGCGGCCACGGAAAGCTATCCGAGAAAAACATCACCGATGCCCTTCGCGAAGTTCGACTCGCGCTCCTCGAAGCAGACGTGGAATTCTCCGTCGCAAAAGAGTTCATCGCCAAGGTAAAAGAAAAGGCACTCGGGGAAGCGGTCCTCAAAAGTATTCAGCCGGGACAGCAGATCGTTAAGATTTTCAACGACGAACTCGCTGAACTCCTCGGCGGCGACGCCGCTCCGCTCGACCTCAATCCACCGGCCCGAATCCTCATGGTCGGTCTCAACGGTGCCGGTAAAACGACGACCTCAGCCAAGCTCGCCCTCCATCTTCGCAAAGACGGACGCCGCCCGCTTCTCGTCGCCTGTGACCTTTACCGCCCTGCTGCGGTTGAACAGCTCGTGACCCTCGGCAAGCAGATTGACATCCCCGTTTTTCAGCCCGAGCCCGGCGAGAAAGATGTTCTCAAGGTCGCCAAAGCCGCCTTGAAATGGGCCGACGATCAAAACGGAACCGCGATCATTTTTGATACCGCAGGACGCCAGGAAGTCGACGATGCTCTCGTCGAAGAGCTCAAGCAGCTTCACCGTTTCCTCGAACCGAAGGAAACCCTTCTCGTCGCTGACTCCGCAACCGGTCAGCAGGCCGTCAACGTCGCGAAGACCTTTGACGAAATGATCGGAGTGACCGGTCTCGTCCTCACAAAACTCGACGGTGACGCACGCGGTGGTGCCGCCCTTTCAATGCGGACCGTGACGCAGAAGCCGATCAAATTTGTCGGGGTCGGCGAAAAAGTCTCCGACTTTGAAGCCTTCGTTCCCGACCGCATGGCCGGACGAATCCTCGGGATGGGCGACGTCGTCGGACTCGTCGAAAAGGCCGCCGAGGCGATCGATCAGGACGAGGCGATGCGCATGGCCGAGCGGATGAAGAAGAACGTCTTCGACTTCAATGACTTCCTCTCGCAAATGCGGATGATGAACAAAATGGGCGGCATGCAAAGCATCCTCGGCATGGTTCCCGGCATGGGAGACAAGCTCAAAGGCGTCAATCTCGATGAGAAGCGCATGAAGCACATGGAGGCCATCGTCCTGTCAATGACACCAAAAGAGCGCACCAGACCGGAGATCATCAAGGCCTCCCGTCGCAAGCGCATCGCATCGGGAAGCGGCACCTCCGTGACGCAGGTGAACGGGCTCCTCAAACAATTCGGCCAGATGCGCAAGATGATGCGCAACAAGGGCAAGATGTCCCAGATGATGAAACAGTTCGGCGGTGGAGGCGGAGGCAAATTGCCATTTTAAGCCCTCCCCCTGATGAACTCCATCACCTCGACGAAGCGATCCGGACGCGATTCATTCAGACTCGCAACCCTTACCTTTCTCGCCGTCGGAGGTATCACCACACTCGTCGGACTCGCCATCGTTCCGTTCATTATACGGAAGATGGAGACCCAATACCTGACAGTTCAATCAGACAACAACGAGCAACGTGCCCGCTCTTTGGCACGCTTCGCTGAGTTGCGCCTCAAAGACGGACACCAACCGGGAGATGTCAGCGCCGACCTTCAGGCGATCCTCACCGGTGCCGACGTCAACCGCGGCTATTCGTGCATCGTCGACCGGGCCGATTCCAGTCTCATTTGCCACCCTCTCGCAGAGGCGATCGGAAAGAGCATCGCGCGGAAGGATATTCAATTTGTCTCCACCGAAGCAGGCATCACGCCCCGGGCAACCTCCGAACCCTGGTTCGAGGCCATCGCACGGGCAGAAACTGAATCCGGCAAGCTCATCACGGGAACCGGAAAATCCGAAATTGTCCACATGCAGCCTATCAAAGGCACAAACTGGACCGTCGCGACCCACGAGAACACCGAAACCGTTGAAAACGCACTCGCGAAGCTGCGGGCCACCCTCATTCTCGGATCCATCGGGATCGGGCTTCTTCTCGCAATCCCCTCTTCATTCGCTGCCAGAGCCGTGAACCGGCGTCACGAAAGACACCTCGAAAACGAACGCGAACGCTCCGACCGCCTCCTCCTCAATATCCTGCCCGAGCCGATTGCCGAACGCCTCAAAAGCTCCGACGGCATCATCGCCGACCGCCATGAGGACATTACGGTTCTTTTTGCCGACATCGTCGGATTCACATCCCTTGCCGCAAAAACCTCCGCAGCCGACCTCGTCGCCTGGCTCAACGAAGTGGTCTCGCTCATTGACGATATCTGCACCCGATACGATCTCGAGAAAATCAAAACGATCGGCGATGCCTACATGCTCTGCGGCGGCCTTTCAGGAGACAAACAGGAAGCCGCCGAAAACGTAATCAAGGCGGGGAAGGACATGCTCGAGGCGGTTCAAAGCGTTCCCCTCGAATGCTCCGGCGGCAAACTGAACATGCGCATCGGCGTCCACACCGGCGAACTCATCGCCGGTGTCATTGGAAAACGTAAAATCGCCTACGACGTCTGGGGTGACGTCGTCAACACCGCCTCACGAATCGAATCCAGCGGTATCCCCGGCCAGATTCAAATTTCCTCCACCACCGCCGACCTCGTCCGCGAAACGTTCGAGCTCGAATCCCGCGGCAGCATCCCCATCAAAGGCAAAGGCGAAATGGAGCTCTGGCTCGTGAGGGATTCGGCTTAGCTCACAAAACTCTAAACCGTTTCCTCGACTCCCCTCTCTTTTACCAGAGCAATAGAGGTGATAAGAAGAATCAGCGAGACAATTGCAACCAACGATCTCAAATAAGGCCACTCCACCTCTCGGTGGGGAACCAGAGCCGGACTGAATGACCTTCGCAGCGCGGGCACTATCCGGGAAGACGCGGGGAAACGATGGAATGTGATTCCTTTAGTTTTCATATGCGGCACACGCTGAATCGCGACTACCTCCGGGAGCAACTCAACCGTTAAAGATCCTTCAGCAAAGGGCACGTCGATGTAGGCTGCCGTATAAGTTGTCTTCGCATCCCGCTCTGCAAACGCGACGACCAGAAGCGGTATCAGGAGAACGCCACCAATTCTGATAGTTTTACTCCGCTTCATTTCGAGGCGCTCTCGTTAAAATTGCAGTAGAAAAAATCGAGCAGCTCGTACCGTTTCCGCACATCATGAACATCCTTGAAGAGAGCGGCTAAAACAGGGCGGTAGGGAATGTCCGCGTGGCGAATGTGAGAGGGCACTTTCTTAGACTCTTTGTGTTCCACTCCGAGCCGGTTATAAACTTCTTCAGGGGTGAAGAAATCGCCCTCATCCCATACCTCCCTTTCCTCCTCAGTGAGTGCATCCCATCCTTCTCTCTCGGCCTCGTAGCGCTCGCTGTAGGGAGCACCTCTCGCTGACATTTCCTGGATCGCTTCCGTTTCGTAGATCGTATACCCAAGAAGATCGGATAAATCCAGAATGGCATGACTCGCCCCCTTTTCTTTGTACTCTTCAAGAAGCGCTTTTTGTGATTCCGGAACCGCAATTTCAGTCTCGAAAAGGTAATCAGCGAGCCACTCGAGGTAACTTCGATAGGAAATATCTTCAGTACACAGGCCCACCTCATTCCCATCACCATCCGTGGGAACGGTCCAATCAACATAGGCGCGCGGGCGGATAAACATTATATATCTGAAAGCTAAGTGTCTACAATCGCCTCAATTTCCCTATTTACTCTCAATAGAACAAATATACCAGCGAGGGAGAATTGTTGAGGAAGTATAGGCTCGAGCACCTCTGGTCAAGTTTATCCCGAATGTGCACCGGCCTGATTCTCCGTCTTTAACCGGACCCGCCCCCCCTCCCTGACTTACGGGACCCGGCCGAAAACCGCAGGCGGTCTTCAATCGACCGTCGCCGGAGCGCTGAAGGCCTTGCTGTAGAATCCTGACGGATCAAAACAACAAACCCGCCGTTTCCCCGAAGCAAGCATCTCACAGGCGTTGACGATCCGGCGCTGACGTGTTTTTTGCTGCCTGGCAGTCGTGATCCAGTGGATCCAATCCACGCGTGCAATCGTTGTTGTGGCATCCCACGTCGACTTTGCTTCCGGACTGGTTTCCAAGGCCGCTTGAAAATCAGACGGAAGATCGGGTTCCGGCTCCGTCTTTACCGGGGTTAGCTCGATAGAGATCATTTTCCCGACCTCCGCCCCGGCTGCGACACGGAGTTCCTCGTCGATCTTCATCCAATGGCTCAGCTGACCGTCGGGCTCCAGCGTGACCTCGAAAGGCTGCTCGTTAATCATACCCGAAACAGTCGTCCGACCGCGCCTCGGAAGCACCTTGCTCACCTCCTCAGGCAATACAAGAAAACTCCAATCTTCACCCTTTCCCGGTTTCGCCGGAGGAAGCAACCTCGCTTCAAATCGGGAAGTGGTTGAAACTTTTGCCATATCAACCCTATTCGCGATCACTCGATCGGCAGACCTGAAATTTCAGAAACGTTCTCAACAAACGCACGATGGCTGTTTTCGGCATCACCGCTGATCTCTTCGGCATCGCGATGCTTCGAAGCGACCTCATTGAGGCTCGCTTGCAGTTCATCAAAAAATGACTTCTCCAATGGATCAGGAATCCCGCTGACTACCAGATTTCCCTCCTTTGAGAGGAAAGAAAGATGACTGCGCTCGCCATCACTTCGGCTGTCCACAAGTTCATTAATGCCGTTCGCAAACTCCTTCGTCATAGGAGGCTCACAAACAAAGGTCAATCCGTGACGACGCACCCCTGCAGCCAGTATCGATTTCAGTTTCATAGATGATTCTCGACCGCACCGGAGAAACTAATCCTACCTGAAAGCGGCTTATCAGAAGCAGGCTAGAGATCTACAGGAAAAAAGTCAATCGCTCCGACCTAACCCTCTTGAGTCAGAGACGATACCCTGTTCAGTTTCCTGTGAATCAAGGCTTCGGCGAAGCCTTGATAATGAAGTCGACGAGATCATCCAATTGCGCATCAGTTAGGATCGCTCCGATCGGCGGCATCAGATTCTCCGGGTAGCCTTCGGCCAGTAACGCGTTCGGGTCGAGAATAGACTCGCGAAGGTATTCGGCAGTCACCTCGATGCTCCGTGTTTCCCCGCTGGCAGGGTCTTTCACTTTTATCTGCGATCCTGCGAGCCCTTTGAAGCTCGGCCCTACCAGCTTTGTTCCATTGAGGCTGTGACAGGACGCACAATAGGTTTGGAAAAGAACCTGACCGGGATCGCCTTTCGTAAATTGAAAGAAGGGCTCGACCCGGGTAAAGGTCCCTGAAGGAACTTTCTTTACCTCGCCCGGTAAATCAGTCGGAACGCGATTAACGGTATACCACAGCTCCCCTGCCCGAATCGGCTCACCGCTTTCAGAAGAGAATAACTTCGAAATGCGCACGTGAAAAACCTCTTCGGGTACGATTCCTTCAATTTCCAAAAAGACCCGCCGCCGATCCGCCGAAACAGTCGCGGAACTCACCCCGGCACGGCGATGACGGACTTTTTGCCCACCATAAGTCTGAGTGGCCTGATAGCCCCACTGCGTCACGTCATAGCCGGCCGGGTTCCACCCGGTATTCTCCGCCAACGGTTGCGTAAACTCGATCTCCAGTCCGTTCGACCGGAGCCGGGCTGCAAGCGGCTCAAACACTTCTATTCCGGTATAGCGAATTCTCGTCACTCCGCTAACCCGGTCGATGTACCCCTGATCATTTCCCCGGGCGATTCCACCAGCGTAGAGATCTCCCTTCGCAGTAAACGCAAGACGATGAAAATGATGCCTGAAGCCCTGCGAAAAACGGAAGGCCGCGCCCTGGGTGACGCCATCTACTTCCTCAAGAAACGCACGCTGCAACCCGCCAAAAGTTTCATCGCCAAAAAGGACCTGTCCTGCGTAAGGCCCCCAGCTGGAGGGAAACAGAATCGGCTCCGTCGGTGAAGCGCCAATCTCACCGAGAGGCAGCCAGACCGCGGGAGGAGTCGCTTTGGGAACATCGAGAGGATGCCATGGAGCTGTGCTTCGAAACTGATAGAAAGCCCCTTTCTCGACATGAATCAGCTTATTGGCCGGCAACCACTCGCCCTGATTATCCGTCACGAGAAGCCCACCGTCAGCTCCTTCGCCTATCCCGTCGGGAGTGCGCAGACCGCCGGCCACAACCTCTGTCGCCCCCGTATCCATGTGAACTTTGAAAACGCTCCCGCGCAGGAGCGGCTGAAAATTGTCGATTCCCCGTCGTGCCATGCCGACACTGGCGGTGAAATACAGATGCTTCTCCTTCGCAACCAACCCGAAAAGATACTCGTGATAGTCCATCGAACTGGGCCAATCGTTCGAAACACACCGGTAAGTTTCGAAGATACCGTCGCCGTCCTTGTCGATCAATTCGGTGACTTGATTTTTCTCCGTGACAAAAATCCGATCACCCGAGACCGCCAGCCCCATGGGCTCGGAGAGACCGCGGGCGATGCGTCGATACGGTGGAGGGCCCGTTTCAGGAACCGCATTGAGATCGAGTGAATAGAGATTGCCATCCCAAGTCGTCAGAATCAGTTCAGTTTCACTCCTCATTTTCATGCCGCTGATGCGCAAGGTGAGATCCTCATCCCGAAGATCCCGAACCTCGAGAGCGGGATGTGTTTCTGAAAGTTTCGAACCGAAGCCCGGCGACGAAACCGGCGCATCCGGCGCTTTGATTGCCTGCACCCGGGTGAGGTTCCCGGGAATACTGCTCTCAATGACCAGTTTCCGAAAGCGGACTGGATGCTTATATTTCGTTCCTGAAGGCGGGACTAACAAGACAAGAACAGGAAGCCCTTTCCGGATCGGAAAAACACCCAGTTCGACGCGCTTCAATTCCTCACCCTCCGTGGGAACCACCTTCCAGAATTGGTCGATTCCGTCGAATGACAGCTGATAATCCTGATTCAACGGTGCTGCGCAGGAATACTCAATACTGACACGAACTTGCTCCTCTTTCTTCGCGCTGATATACCAACCGATCGTCGCGCCCCGCCCTTTCGTGATTTCGAGGACATCCTCCTTATACACGTTTGGACCTTTCGCAAAAATGTCCGTTGAAAGAAGGTCCAGCTCTTCGGATACCGCGCTCGCCGGAACAAGGCAGCTGAGTGCAACGAATGCAAAAGTTGAGAGAAGATTTTTCATCGCAGAGAAAGTTGATGCCATGCCGCAGCGGTTAAAGTTTCCACCGGTTCTCCATCGGGTCCGGTCAACGCCCAGGCCTCACCGTAGGCCGCGGGAAGCGCCAGTGAAACGCCTTCCGGCAATGATTCGACACGCAACGCACGAACTGGCGGAGACGTATCTCCAGCAGGAGCGGTCGCAATGCGTTCGATCAGATTTATCGTCCCGTCAGGGTGGCTGAGTTCCCAGCGGAGCTCAAAGTTTTCCTTATGTTGAGTGCAGCCAAGATAGCGAGCGCTCAGGGGGAGACTCTTCCCGTCATTCTCTATCGTCCAACCTTCCGCTGTCTTCCCCTCAAAGAGCGCAGTCCCTGAAGAACGGGCCTTGAAAGACTTTACGATCACACCCGACTCGTTCGCGGGCGCCTTCCAGACTTTGAAAACGAGCGCCTTCTCCAGATCGTAGCCGAACCAGAGATCACTACCCTGACGAATCGCTATGGACCTGGGAATGTTATCGACGCTATAGCGACAGATTTGCGAAGGAGCGAAGGGAAGCGCCTCCTCAGCCCGCGCCGGCTGACTGATTGCAAACGCCCCGCAGAGAAGCAGCAAAAGCCGAAAGCGGCCCTCGCGAAATGGATTAACAGTATGATCTCTCATGGCCTGAGGAGACTATCTCCCGGCACTTGATCTTCAACTTTTCATTTGTCCCTGATTCCGCAAGAGGATCGCATCCCCCCTTTCAACCGTGCCTCTCTCACTGACAGCACGGACACGATACCGCCAACAAGGCAGTCTTGCCGGCCGGCACCTGATACGACATTCTTCGACCTATCATGACCACTCTCTCCCGGCGCAATTTTCTTCACGCCACTGCGGCCACCGCATTGACTGTCCCTGCAATCTCCAGCGCTGCGGGATCATCTCGAGGCAACGGGATCTGCGTTTTCACGAAACCCCTCCAACACCTCAGCTATGAAGCTCTCGCAGAGTTAACCGCTGAAATGGGATTCTCCGGTATCGAAGGCACTGTCAGAAAAGGCGGCCACGTCGTCCCGGAACGGGTCGAGGAGGATCTTCCCAAACAAATCGAAGCGCTTAAAAAGAGCGACGTTGCTATGACGATCATGACAACCGATGTGAACACGGTGGAATCCGTGGTGCACCGGCGAGTCATCCAGACGGCGGCAGAGCTGGGCGTGAAACGCTTTCGTATGGGAGCGATCAAATACAACCCTGACACTCCTCTACCGGATCAAATCGTGAAGATCAAAAGCACTTTCGAGGATCTCGTCTCTTTTTGCGCCCCTCTCGGGATTCGCCCCCTCTATCAGAACCACGCCGGGGCGGGCCGTTTCGGTTCAGGGCTCTGGGATCTTTACGAGGTGCTGGAAACGCTTCCCACTGATGCCTCAGGCGTTGCCTTTGATATACGACACGCCACCGTCGAGGGCGGCCAGTCCTGGCCCACTGAGTTCCAGCTGATGCGACCGCATTTCGGGATGGTTTATTGCAAGGATTGCGTTTGGGAGGAGGGCAAGAAACGGCCCGTCAATGTTCCTCTCGGGACCGGCCGGGTTGAGTACCCAGCCTTTTTCAAACTGCTCAGGAAGTCGAACTACGATGGCCCGATCTCCCTGCACATGGAATACAAGGACCACAAAGATCCGGCCCTGCTCAAAGAATCCATTGCCGCGATTCGTGCAGACAAGAAGGCTCTCGATGCCTTTCTCGCGGGTTGAACTCAATTGACATAATTTCGGACATTCCCTACGATCGGGTTCATGAAAGCGCTCACCATGCTCTCGATTCTCGTCGTCACCGCGATGGCGACGGTCAATGTCGACGCGCAGAGTTCCAGCGACGCTTTCGACGTCATCAGCGGCGCAGCCCCGCCAACTGCCCTTGCCACCTTTGAGGAATCGGAAGCACTGGTTTGGAGGGAACTGAAGCGCGGCGTCAATTGCTACGGGAAATCAGAACGCTATCAATGGGAGACGGTTCCCAAAGAACTCTCCGATGTTCGCTTTTCAGTGCAGGCAATACATGCCGGAGAACTGACCGTTAGAGTCAAATCGGCCGGTCTCGTTTTCATCGCCACAAGCACCCGCTGGAAGGGTGGCGGCAACAGCAGCGGCGATTGGATGGAAGATGCAATGGATCAGCGCGATCTCCGCCGAGCGGGTTGGCGAACCTTGCGCCGGATTCAGGGGCTCACCAACAACGACACCGGGGAATGGAAAGTTTTCTACCGCAAAGCGGAAGCCGGTGAATCTTTCTCGATTCGAACGGAGAAGTATGCAGCCCCTGTGCTTCTGGCACGCTATGACACCTCACTGGCGCTAAGACGTTAACACCTAACGTTATCACGTTGGACCTTTCGATTCCCTGAATGAAGATCGGCGGTCTAAACTCCGTCCCATGAAAAGACTGCTGACTTTCCTATTGGCCCTGACGGTGACTGCGGTCGCGGCAGAAGACTCAAAATCCGCTGCTGTTTCTTTCACCGAACTGGAAGACCGCCTCCGTGTCGAGTTTGATGGCGAGCTCTTCACCGAATATCGTTTCAATGACGAGGGACGGTTTTTCCCCGCCTTCTATCCCATCGTTGGTCCCGGTGGCACAAAAATGACGCGCCGCTTCCCTTTCGAGGAGAGCAAAGATGAGGATACCGATCACCCCCACCACCAGTCCCTTTGGTTCGCGCACTCCGACGTGAACGGTTTCACCTTCTGGGCGACGAAAGAGTATAAAGGCCGCAAACCGGGCTACACCGTTCATCAGAAATTTCTCGAAAAAGTCGAAGGCGAGGACGGTGGCTATTTTGTGGCGACAAACAATTACGAAGCCCCTGACGGAAGCATCGTCATGACCGATACCCGCAAAGTGGAATTCTCAGGAAATGCCGACGCGCGCATTCTCGACATGACGATTACTTTCCACGCTTCCAATGGCGACGTTTCTTTTAACGACGAAAAAGATGCCGGTATGGCGATCCGGGTTGCCTCGGATTTGCAGGTGGTTCATCGCGTCAAAGTGAACGGCAAAGCGAAAGAGGGCACGGGGAATCTCGTCAACAGCGAAGGAATTAAAGATAGAGAAACCTGGGGCAAAAAGGCCCGTTGGGTTCATTCCTACGGGAAAGTCGATGGCAAGCCGGTCGGGATTGTGATTATGGATCACCCCTCCAATCCGCGCTACCCGACCTACTGGCATTCCCGCGACTACGGTCTCATCACCGCCAACATTTACGGGAAGCATTTCTTCGAAAAGTTGGAGGATCCCCAGGCCGGCGCGATGAAACTGCCCAACGGCGAAAGCCGCACCTTTCGCTGGCGCTTTGTTTTCCACAAAGGCGAAGCGGACAACGACGCGGTCGAAGCATACTTCAAACAATTCACTGAGGAATAGTTCCGTTCTCCCCCCCTTTATGCGTCGCGCCCTGCTCCTCTTCTCGCTGTTGTTCGTTTCCCCGCTACAGTCTGCTGAGCGTCCCAACATTGTCATTTTCCTGACCGATGATCAGGGCTGGGGAGATCTCAGCGTGAACGGAAACACCAACCTTTCCACCCCTAACATTGATTCCCTGGCACGCGACGGGGTAACTCTTGAAAATTTCTATGTCTGCGCCGTATGCGCGCCGACGAGAGCCGAATTTCTCACGGGCCGCTATCACTTGCGGACCGGCGTCACCGGAGTGAGCGAAGGGGCGGGAAGATTGAATCGTGATGAAACGACAATAGCTGATTTGTTCAATAGCAACGGCTACAAAACCGGAGCCTTCGGAAAATGGCACAACGGAACGCAGTCACCCTATCATCCCAACGACAGAGGCTTCGACGAATTCTACGGTTTCACTTCGGGTCACTGGGGACACTACTTCTCACCTCCTCTCGACCACAACGGAACCAAAGTCCGGGGCGAAGGTTACGTGGTCGACGATTTTACTAACAAAGCCATTTCTTTCATTCAGGAAAACAAAGACAATCCCTTCTTCTGCTATATCCCCTACAACACGCCCCATTCGCCGATGATGGTGGATGATGATTTCTACGCGAAGTTCAAAGACGTTGATCCGGAACTGAAATACCGCGATCCGGAAAAAGAGGACATCATGATGACGAGGGCCGCTCTCGCAATGTGCGAAAACATTGACTGGAACGTCGGGCGCGTCCTGGAAAAACTCGAAGCTCTCAACCTCGCGAAAAACACCATCGTCGTTTACTTTTCCGACAACGGCCCGAATTCCTTTCGTTGGAATGGCGGGATGAAAGGGAAGAAAGGATCCGTCGACGAAGGCGGGCTTCGGTCACCATTCTTTCTCCGGTGGCCGGGAAAAGTCATCGCCGGACAAACGATCGACCGCATCTCGGGAGCGATCGACCTTTTCCCCACCCTCGCGAAACTCACAGGGATTGAACCGGAGTCAAATTACCCCATCGACGGTGATTCGTTCGCCTCTCACCTCCTTGGAAAATTCCAATCACACGAACCCACTCGCATTCTCTTCAGCAGTTGGGGGAAACGCAACACCGCCCGTGAAGGTGATTTCCGCCTCGACCAAAAAGGACAGCTTTTTAATATCAAGGAGGACCGGGGACAACACCACGATTGCTCGGATCAACACCCGGAGATTAAAAAGAGACTGACCACGGCTCTCTCGCTCTACCGCGAGAAAATGAAAAGCGAAGGATCCCGTTCGACGAATCGCCCCTTCACGGTCGGCTATTCCGAATCAACGACTCTCCCCGCGCGTGACGGTCGTGCACGCGAGGCATTACCCGGAATCAAAGTCGGAATCCGTCGAAGCTCAAAGGCTCCCAACAACTCCTTTTTTGAAAACTGGACCGAAGAGACCGATGCCATCACCTGGTCCATCGAAACCGCAGAGACCGGCACCTTCGAAGCGATCGTTTATTACACCTGCCGCCCTGAGGACACCGGCGTGAGCGTTGAGCTCGCCTTTGCCGCGGAGGGATCTCCCGCAAAGGCCTCGACCCGCGCAACTGTCACCGAAACATTCGACCCACCACTCTACGACAAGTCAAAAGAGCGCGTTGCTGAGTCCCATTATTTCGTAAAGGATTTCAAGCCACTCTCACTCGGCACGCTTGAGCTTAAGGCAGGCAAGGGCACCCTCACTCTCGGCAATGCAACAATGGTCGGAACCGAAGCGATCGACGTCCACTCAATCGAACTGATTCGGAAGTAACCGTGGCGGCGGGCACCAGCGAGTCGCAGGTTAAAGCCCCACGATCAGGGGTATTCATCAGAACCGATGCACTCTTGACCAAAGAGCCCCTTTTCTTCACAATCCCCTGCCTATGGCGAAAGCGACGAACAAAGAGATTATCGAGCGGTGGATGAATGAACCCGCGCCTCTCCTCCCGATCCTTCACGCCTTACACAATCGGGATGCCTACCTGAGCGAAGAGAGCATCACCGCCGTTTCAGAAGCACTTAAGATCCCTATCGCCGAACTCTGGGGAACCGTCACTTTTTACCATCACTTCTCGAGGGAAGCTCCGGGCAAAACCGCTCCCCGCGTCTGCACCGGGAATATCTGCTGTTTAAATGGTGGAAACGAACTGCTCGACTCACTCAAATCCGAAGGCGCAAGCCCGATGCCCTGCTCGGGACGGTGCGACGACATGGTCCCCGTGATCATCGACGACAAGGTCCTCGTGGGGACAAGCAAAGACACCCTCGAACACCGGGCCACACCGATGCCGGTGCCGAATCCGGGAGGTTTCGAGGAATGTGTCTTCGCAAGCATTCGGGAACCGGGCCGGGCCACGCTGGAGGGCTACCAACGAACCGGAGGCTACGCCGCTCTGAAGAAAGCAGTTTCGACGATGACTCCCGAAGCGGTCATTGAAGAGATTTCCAGAAGCAAACTCGCGGGCCGTGGCGGAGCAGGATTCCCCACCGGAATGAAGTGGAAAGCCGTCGCCGATGCGCCGGGCAATCCCAAGTGCATCGTCTGCAACGCGGATGAAGGCGAGCCGGGTTGCTTCAAAGATCGAGCGATCATGGATCACGATCCCTTCGCGATGATCGAAGGCATGACCCTCGCCGCTTTCGCGACCGGAGCTCCCCTCGGCTTCGTTTACCTCCGTTACGAGTATCCCGAAACCGAAGCCATTCTCGAAAACGCAATTGAAGACGCCCGCGCCAGCGGTCTCCTTGGCGAAAACATTCTCGGTTCCGGGCTGACGTTTAATCTCTATGTCCGCCGTGGTGCGGGTGCCTACATTTGCGGAGAGGAAGGCTCTCTTCTCAACAGCCTCGAAGGCAAACACCCCTTCCCCCGCAACAAACCGCCCTTTCCCGTTACCCACGGTTTCAATGACAAGCCAACCGCGGTGAACAACGTCGAAACGCTCGCCTCGGTTCCTCACATCATCGAACACGGAGCGGAATGGTATCGAGGCCTCGGACTCGGAGACCATCCCGGCACGAAACTGATCAGCCTCTCGGGCGACATCCAGCGCCCCGGCAACTACGAGGTTCCTTTTGGCTTCTCACTGCAAACCCTTCTCAACGAGTGGGCCGGCGGGCCCAAGGAAGGACGCACGATCCAGGCGGTGACGATGGCGGGTCTCTCGGGAGGCTTTCTCGCCGGAGACGATCTCGACGTCACTCTCGACGATGCCTGCATCAAGCCTCGCGGCTCGTTTCTCGGAGCCGGTGGCATCATGGTCTTCGACGATTCCCGCGACATGGTCGAAATCGCCCACGGGGCAATGGAGTTTTTCGCTCATGAGAGCTGTGGAAAATGCTTCCCCTGCCGCATCGGAACGCAACGAATCACGGAGCGACTCGACGGTTCGGCTTCAACGCTAGAACTGAATGAATGGCTCACTGAAGTTCAGGACATCGGCTCAACCATGAAGGCCACCAGCGCCTGCGGTCTCGGAATGGCCGCTCCCAATGTCACCGACTCACTCATGAAGTATTTCCCCGAACAGGTCGAAACCTATCTCACTGATCAGTAATTATTTACGTCCCGATCGAATCTTGAACTCGAAACTCCAATTGTTTATATTTTAGTCGATGACCGAATTTCGCGAAGACTTCAATCCTCCGAAAGTCTGCAATATGACTCTGGATGGCGACCCTGTGGAGTTTACCGAAGGGGAAACCATCTACGAGGTGGCGGATCGTCACCGCAAAGAAGTCCC
>JARGPH010000031.1 GCA_029213065.1 Verrucomicrobiales bacterium
TCGAATCTCTCAAGTGGACTCAATGGATCGAAGTCGTCGAAACCGACAGCGTTCCGAAAACCTATCTCCGGGGCGGACTTCACATTCCCGTCGAAGGAGAGGGAGCCGGAACTGAGCCGATTGGGAAACGCATCATCGAATCGCCGGTTGATCCACACGGAACGGAATTCCTCAGAAATCCCAGATCCGGCTTCGTCGCTTACGTGCCGGTCGGATCACTCGAGAAAGGAGCCAAGCTCGTTCACGGGGGCGGGGCAGGCAAGACTCTCCAATGCGTGATTTGCCACGGTCCCGATCTCAACGGAATCGGAAACATTCCCGGAATCGCCGCCCGCTCCCCCAGCTACATGGCCCGGCAGCTAAACGACATGAAGCAGGGAACCCGCCACGGAGAAATGGCAACTCTGATGAAACCCGTCGTAGCGAACCTCAGCTCCGAAGACATTCTGAACATCGTCGCTTACCTCGCCTCAATGCCGGCCCCCGAGCCGGAGTATTCAAAGCCTTAGCGCTCGTGCCGAGAGGATCTACCTTATTGAGTTTCTGATACGGTTAGGGATGGATGACAACTGGAAGCGGACACTTCGCCTGATTCTCAACCGGCGAAATTATCCGGCTCGCCACTTCACTGCACTCCCGAAGCTTCATTGAGCACTTTGATCAGTGCGGCACCCGCGACCGTTGGCCGAAACCTGTCGGAAAAAAGGATCTGCTCCAACGAAGCGCCGTAAGCGGTTTCATTCTTCTTTTTCGACTCGACTATCGCGCCCGCCTCAAAAGCGGCGCCGATAAAAGCTCCCTGGGCGTCGCTGTATACGAGGACCGGTTTCTGAATTACGGTGCTGTCAATAGCACCTCCCGCGTCATGCGGGCCGGCGACGGCCTCGACCGAAAGTCCGACATTTCCCGAACCACCGCCCTTCAGTATCTGGAGACTCTCATCGGTCATGAGAAGCATGATGGTGACAACCTCATTCGCTCCGATTTGAAAACCGTAAGATCCCTTTGATAGAGAAACAAATCCGGGGGTTCCCCACCTGCCATCCGCCCGCTTCACCGACGCCACCCCATTACCGAATTCAGCTCCAATCCCGAGACCGGCCTTCACCTGATGCATAATAACGATCCCCTTCGCCTCTGCGAGCACCTGCTGAGGGATCGCCGTGCCGCGCGTGAGCTGACGCTGCTCGAACCGCAGGCGATTCTCGCCAATACGAACTTCAAGATCTTCTTGAGATTTCTTAAAAGGATTCGCCAGGGCAGCCCCCGAAAAGAACAAGCAAAGGAGAATGGTGGCCACGGGACCGATTCCGAAGGAAGAGTAAATTTTCATGATGAAGAGTAGGAAAGGCCCGGGAGTAGAGCCATGGAAATAAAATCCACCTCTCGCCTCCCCGCAACTGAAGTCCGTTCATTTCATCCTCTCAGGGAACAGGCCGGAATGGCACTGCATTCAGGAGTGAAGTCGTATAAAAAGGCCCAATGGGTCGAATTCAAACCGGCTCGAGACAAGCCCCCGGGGAATCCACTACCACGATCCAAGAGGATATCGTCAACGAACAAACCCTGTTGGATCGCCAGAGATCCCGGAAGTTGCCCGCCCCGTATATGGCACATGTGAGGATATCTGCGCGTCTTGACAGTTACCTGACCACTCGCGACCGATAGAGGATGAGGAACTGCCCACCATTGATCATCGTTCTCGCCTTGATAGGCTTTTTTACCGGCGTCATTCCGCGAGCGACGACTGCGGCGGAATTCGGCGAACCCCGCATCGCCGTTCCCGCGCCCGAAGACCCTCGTTTTGCGCACCTTTCCTGGCCGAAGGTGGTCACCGCCCCTGACGGAACACTCGTGCTCGCGTACATCGCAGGACGGGAGCACGTCAACGGCGACGGGTGCCCCGCCGTGTCGATTTCCAGCGACGGCGGCAAAACCTTCAGCGAACCGAAGATCCTGCGGGAATTCGACAAGAGCACCAAATATCAACACGGTGCCAATCTCGCAATGGGCGTGACCGATGATGGTGCCATCGTCCTCATGGTGATGGCGTTCACGAATGACGAACGCAATTCAATCTTCGGCTGGCGCTCGGAGGATTCAGGAAAGAGCTGGACCACAGTCGACACCTCCTCGCTGGCAGATAGCAAAACCGGCTCCGTCTTCGGACTCATCTTTTCGGTGCCCGGAAAAGGGCTCGCCGTTACCGGTCATTATCGTAAACCGAAGGGGTCCGGCATTTGGATGGCCTTCTCCCCCGATCACGGAAAAACCTGGGGCGACCCGCAGACGATCACGAATGAGGGATATTTCGAACCCACCTTTCTCTACGCCGGAAATAAGCTCATCGGTCTGATTCGTGAGAACAAAGCCCATGCCTACCATGAGTATATCAGTGATGATCTCGGAGAATCCTGGCAAGCAGAGAAAAGCGCACTTCAGGGAGATGCCTCGGCGACGCATCCCAGTCCGTTTCTGATCGAGGATCCTGAGCATCCCGGCCAGCTCTACGCCCTGCAGACCCAACGCGGCAAAAACAACCAGGTCCATCTCTGGAAAGCGGATGCGAATCGGGATGACCTGGAATGGGAACATCTCGACAAGGTCATCGAGGTCCCAGCGGATCAGGATTTCGGATACCCCTGGATGACACCCCTCGGCGACGGAAAGTGGTTTCTCGTCTACTACGCCGGCAAAAAAGTCGGCGCCAATTCGATTTACGGCATTGAGCTTTCGCTGCCTTGATATTTTTAACTAACTGTTAGAATCAAAAAACCGTTTTCAGATCATGCGAATTTTTCTCACCGCGATAGCCCTGCTTGCCGTTCTCAGTGTAAATTTAAAAGGAGGCGATTCCACCTGTTCTCCGCTCTACCTGACCGCGAATGACCTCTCAATTGCCACGGGCAAGCCCTCTCTCGTCCTCATGTCGAAGGTCTCTACGCACATTCCGGTGTGGTCGCTATCCGGCGGCACCGAAGGGCAATCGGTCTCCGGAGTCATCGGGGCACTCCCCGACGATTGCGTCGCGGTAAAGGTTGAGATTGTCGTGACTTCGAATGACCCGGAGACGAGTCCGGACTACGCAGACATGTATCGGGTTCACCTGTCGCAGATGGTGGAGAATGCCCCGTTCACCGATCGTTACTTGCTGGGCAAGCCGGTGGAAACACCACTGTCCGACGCGCCTTTTCACTCCCGGACGATCCTTCTCGAGTCCTACTACGAAGTGGTTCCGAACGCTCCCCTGACGGTTCGAATTCAACGTGAACCCGGCCTACCCGGTGACACTTTCACGCGACCGACCGGGCTCGCGGTAGTGAAGGTAACGCCCCTGAAACCGCTCCCGAAGGCGCATCTCGTGCAGGACGTGAGCGGCTACAACTCGTGGCCGATGACACAGGCGATCGGTGACAAACTGGTCTGCACCTACAGCCGGGGCTCGAAGCATACCATCCATGAAGACGCCCGCGCCGTTTACGCCCGCACTTCCACCGACGGCGGGAAAACGTGGACAGTGGAAACCGTCGTCGCGGACACACCGGGCTACGGTGAAGTCACTGTCGGCAAAGGCCTCGATTCCACAGGGGCGATGTTGCTCTGGGTGCGCCGGATCGGAAAGGAGTGGAACCACGATCTCTACCGGACCACGGACGGAGTAACGTTCGAGCTTTTGGCAACGCCGAAACTTGCGGTTCAGCCGATGCAGGTCACCGACGTCTTTGCCGTCCCCGAGGTTGGATTGATGTCCTTGTGGTTTGCCGGAAACTACAGCGACAAACCGGTTCACTCGTGGGGCATCATGACCAGTGCCGACGACGGCGCCACCTGGGAACAAACCACGATCGAGTCTGATCTCTTGAAAGCGGACTGGCCGACGGAACCTGCCGCCGTCTCCCTGGGCGATGGACGGATTCTCTGCGTCGCACGAACCGAAACGGGGCCGACACAATTCCAGATCACCTCAACTGACAACGGCAAAACCTGGACCCGCAAACGAACCAACATTGGCGATATTCACGCCTCGACCCCGACCCTGATCCTCGATCCCGAAACCGGTTTACTGAGTAATTACTACTACGAGCGCGGACAGGGAAAGCTTCGCCGTAGAGTCGTCGATCCGGATTCCGTATTTGATCATCCCGGGAGTTGGCCGGAATCCGAAGTGGTCACGACCGGAAGCACGATTGCGTGGGACTCCGGCAACACGAACGCCACCGTAATCGGCGACAGGCACTACGTTTCGTATTACTCGGGTAAAGCACCTGACACGTCCGTATTTGTCCTGGAACTTCCGGAGCCGGTGGCTGAGAATGGGCGGAGTAAAAATGGTAAAGAGGTAGAGTAGTCTGTGCGTTTGTCTGATTTGGGGAGGGCAACAGGGTAAGATCAATAACCACCCCCCTGTTGGATCGGGATGTCACGGCTTTGAACAGTCGCGGATTGTCAGCTTCCCCGAATCGCACAATCGCGATGCGGTCAGCTCTCGCTCCCTGAACAACAGGCGTCGTTGGGATAGAGGTGGCAGCGCTCACGATTCCCCGGCGTGGAGTCCCCTGTTCCGTTCCGGAAAAGTGCGAATACCCCGGGCCTGTCCCTTTTACGCCCCTGAAATCGTCAACCGGGGAAGGGACGGTCAATGTTTCAATCTGTTCCCGGTGTTTTCGGGCGGCCCTTCAGGTCGCTCCGGATTGCTGGTTTATACCCGGGACTGAAGTCCCGGGCTGGGGACGATAGGGCCTTCAGCCCTGTTGGGGAATCCTCGGTCCGGCTCCGAAATCTACGCGGCCACTACCGAGCTGTAGGCTCGAACGAAAACAGCACGGGGTTTCAACCCCGTGGAAACCATCATCCCACCCGGAGCGTCCTGAAAGGCCGCCCGAAAACGTCGGGTCGCCCCAAAATTCCCGGGGCCGAAATTCCCCTCCGGGGGCTGCCCCGTCATCAAGCGGGGAGCAATAATTCACCTGTCCCCGGAAGCATTTACCAGGCTGGGGACGATAGGGCCTTCAGCCCTTTTTGGGGATCCACGGTCCGGCTCCGAAATCCAAGCAGCCACTACCGAGCTGTAGGCTCGAACGAAAACAGCACGGGGTTTCAACCCCGTGAAAACCATCATCCTACCCGGAGCGTCCTGAAAGGCCGCCCGTAAACGTTGGGTCGCCCCAAAATTCCCGGGGCCGAAATTTCCAGAAATCCCCCGGGGGTTGTCCCGTCTTCAAGCGGGGAGCGTTAGTTCACCTGTCCCCGGAAGCATTCAAAAATCGCACTACTCACGGGCATCTCCCCCGCCCAGTCCTCACTTCGTGAGACGCTGGTGCAATTCCCAGGCGGATCGCTCAACCCAGTTGTGGGCGAGCTTTCCATCGCTGATTTCCCAGATCGCGATGCCGGTGAATTCGATCTCCCTGTCGTCCGCCCCGGTGCCGAGGACTCCGCCGTTTCGTCCTCTCGCGATCCATCGGCTCACGACACGCGATCCGTCCGCGCTCGCAAAGCAATCCAGATTCTCCAGTCGCAGGCCTTTCGCCTTCTCCTGAAAAGCCGCGACCCACTTCTTAAATTCATCGCGTCCTTTCACCTCATTGCCGGCACTGGTGATCACAAAATCCTCCGTCATCAGCCTATCGATCAGCGAAAGATCGTAGGGCGGATTCCAGACGTTTTCCCAAAACTGCAGAACGAGATGTTTCCCGAACGGGCCATCCTTGAGAGACCGGAGGGCTTCGACAACGCGAACAGGTTCGGCACGGCGGCGGTAGTCCGCATCGGCGAAAACATAGGTAATGATCCCGTCAGGTGCGATCACGTAAGTCGCCGGCAAGGGAAGGCGATCCGCGGCATCCTTACCGCTGCGCTCCTCCAGCTTGAATTTTTCCTGATACCGCTTCTGCGTATCCGCGTTGAGAGGAAAGGTCAGGCCAAATTGATCCGCGACGGCATGGCCCTGATCGGTCAGGACCTCAAACTCCAGCCCATGCTCCTTCACCGATTCATTCGTGGCATCCGGCAGCTCCGGAGTCACCGCGACAAAGGTCGCGTCAAGCGCGCGGAACTCGTCATTCTTCGCAGCAAAGGCTGCCAACGCGATATTGCAATAGGGACACCAGCCGCCCCGATACCAGGTAAGAACGACCGGCCCGCTTTTCAAAAGCGCGGAAAGTTTCACCTCCTCACCCTCGTGATTTTTCAGACTGAAATCCGGTGCCTCGTCGCCGACTTTGAGAACACGCTCATAAACACCGGAAACCTCAAGCTCCCGCAAAGCCCGGTTCTGACTTTCAATCAACTCAGGCGCCGCCCGCTCAGCAAAGGCGTTTTTGCGGGCATCGAGTGTTTCCTGGAGGCTCTCATCGGCGTGGAGATCTGAAGCGAAGGTAGCTAGAAAGAGAAGAAGCGAAAGGCTTTTGAAGGGCATAGGAGAACGTCCTGCCGCGATAGGAGAATGCAAGTGACACGGTTTGCGCGAGGCTGTTGCCAGGATTCGACAGGGTATGATCAACGAGCATACAAAGCAGAGAACACTACTTTAAACTGACGACGGTTCAAACTTACTTTGAAATCAGGTGGGTTCCACAGGTCCTATTGAAAACTCACAAGACACTATCTTTTTTGGTTGGCGTCACTCTGGCAGAGTGTGACCCTTTTAAATTTTCCTTCGCACTGATAATTCGTAGAATCGCCATTTTTGTGTGAAATAAATCGAATTTCTCCGCTAGCGCTTTGTCGGAGAACTCTACCCCAATAATTCCTATTCGGTTGTATTCGAGTTTCGCCAAATCAATCGAATTGGCGACCATGAAGCTCTTAGCAATGACTGAAAAAGTTAATGGAGATTTGTGATCAACATGGGCCTGGGAAAAAGTGAGACTTTCTCCGGTGATAGCACACTTCAGGTAATTTCCATCCATTTGTTGGGTTTTCCATCGATGAAGGCGTTTTTCGACTGCTCTCCTACAAGCGTAGGAAAATTCTGTAATCGGATTGTGGTCTCCATCAATACATTTTGGGTAACTAAAATCGTCCTCGGTGCCGTCAATACGATGGAGTTTGAAGAATCGGTTTCCGTATTTTGAATGGCAGCTAATGGAAACGGATTCTACTCCGCTTCCTATCTTTTCATCCGCACGAGGATGCCTTATGAGCAGATCCATCAAGTGCTCGAATTCCATATCATTCACCCTCCTTCCAACTTCACCGGCATTGAGAATTGCCTTGAAGAAATCTTTCGCCTTTCCTTTTCCAGAAAACTCTAACTCGCCTATGATTGTCTTTTGCCCTGCCATCATGAAATAGTATGCCTCTTACCGTTGAGCTCCAACAGCAAATGGTTCCGGTGGAATCGCCACTACCATTCCAGTCAGAATTCGAGAACACTAAATTCTACGTTTCCAGCGATCAGGGTGCTGGCTGGTGTGACTGACCGCCAGAATATGAACGGCCTGAGCAATTTCGTCGATTTCAAACACAATCTTGTATGGGAACCGTTGGCACAACACGCGGCGATAATGCTCGTAGATCCGCGAGTATTGCTCAGGAGCCACCTGCGCGAGTTCCATCGTGCTGTATGCTTCAGCAAGAAAGCTCTCGGTAAGTTCCGGATCGATCTCCAGATACCAGGATTTGGCCTGCTCCAGATCGTCAGCAACCTCGGGATGGATTCGCAGATTGGTCATCCGCTATCTTGCGCTCACTTGCTGCTTGAGCTGGTCGAGCGTCAACGGCGTGACCGATCCGTCCTTCATCTCTTGCGAACGTCGGTCAAGCGTAGCCCTTTCATCATCCGTTAAATCGCGTTCGTCATCGAGACTTTCGATGAGCTTTTGAGCGAGATAACCGCGATCTGCTCGTGACAGGCTGAGAACCTCGTTCATAATTTCGGTCACCGTGGTCATGGGTTCATTTTAGCAGTTTCAGTGGGTTTTGTCGCGTCACTTTATCCGGCTGGTTGCGAGAAACGTAAAAGTCGAAGTCAAAAGAGCTAATTGCCGGATAGGATCCGTAAATCGTCGAGATAGATCTCGTCACCGTTTACTCCCACCCCCATTTGAAAACCCCGCACACCCCGCCTACCCTCTCCCTATGAACATCATCGAAGCGATCCGGGGCAGGGCCTCTACGCGTGCCTTTCTCGATCGACCCGTCGAGCGCGAAACCATCGAAGCGATCCTCGAGGCGGCGCGCTGGGCACCTTCCGGGGGGAACACTCAGCCATGGGAGGTTGCGGTCGTGACCGGAGACCTCAAAAAAGAGATTGGTGACCGTATGGTCGAAGCGCTGCGTTCCGGCGACAAGGGGAATGCGGATTATCAGTACTACGCTCACCGGTTCCCTGAGCCCTTCCGCACGCGCCGTTTCACTTGCGGTATGGCGCTCTACGATGCGCTCGGGATCGCGCGGAGCGACAAGGAAGCCCGGGGTCAGCAATGGGAGCAGAATTATCACGGCTTCGGCGCTCCGGTGGAGTTGTATTTCTTCGTCGATGAAGCGCTTGAGATGGGGTCATG
This sequence comes from Verrucomicrobiales bacterium, assembly GCA_029213065.1. GTDB lineage: Bacteria > Verrucomicrobiota > Verrucomicrobiia > Verrucomicrobiales > DEV007 > Arctic95D-9. The sequence continues at coordinate 8,508 of JARGPH010000031.1, forward strand.
GGTCGACACCGGTATGTTCATTCAAACCGTGTTGCTCGCGGCCCGCGCCTACGATCTCGAAACCTGCCCTCAAGCCGCACTCGCCGAATACCCTGACATTGTCCGCGATGTCCTCAATATCCCCTGCGGGAAGAAGCTCGTCTGCGGCCTCGCGCTCGGCTACCCGGACCGCGAGGCGCCGGTGAACAACTACCGAACCGAACGCGCGCCGGTCGATGAGTTCACGCGCTGGTATTGAATGAAAATCCCGACTCACCAGTCCCGGGGCCAAATTATCTAATACCTTACACTGAAGGAACATATTTTTGAACAACGTTCGTCACATTATGACTAAGAGAACTGAATCACGGTTTCAACCCCGTTCAACCTTACAACAAGCAAACCTCAATCCCTGATAAATACCCTATGACTGAATCTAGAATTTTCTCACCAGTGGCAGCCATTTTCGGACTTGCCCTCCTCACACTCCCACTACATGCCGACCCGGGCAAAAAAGGCGAAGCCTGTCAGAAACAGGAATGCAAGACTGACGGGAAGTGCAAAACGGACGGAAAATGCAAGACCGATGGAGCCTGCTGCAAGTCAGACGGGAAGTGCAAGAGCGACGGAGCCTGCAAAACGGACGCATCCTGTAAAACCGACGGGAAGTGCAAGACCGACGGAGCCTGTAAAACCGACGGGAAGTGCAAGAGCGACGGGGCCTGCAAAACGGACGGGGAGTGCAAAACCGGAGCGAAATGCGGAGGGGACGAAGAAGCGCTTTATAAGGCAATGGAGGATGGTATCCGCGCAGCAGTCGAACTCGGAAAAATCAGCCCCGAGGAAGCCAGAAAGTTGATGGAAGGCCTCGCAAAAGATCGTCACGAACTGGAGCTGAAAAGAGTCATGAAGCGCGGCATCGAAGCAGCCGTCAAACTTGGAAAGATCTCCAAAGAGGATGCTAAGAAGATGTTGTGCGACGAGGCCAAAGAATGCCCTCACGCTAAAGCAGAAGCTGAGAAAGCAGCAGCAAAACCTTCCAAAAAGGCGGAACCGAAAGCAACTGAGAAGAAACCGGTAGCGCCCAAGGTCGAGCCGAAGCCTAAAAAAGAAGGCGCTGAGAAAGCGGCTCCTGCCAAAGGTGCCTGATACACCCTCGCAACCTTCCTCTACAAGCCACGTGCTTTAGTGGAGATGTGAATTTCGCCCTCGCAGTCTCATGATTGCGGGGGCTTTTTTGTGTCCACGTTGCAGAACTCGCTCCCGGAATGGCTCACACTCGCATGACAGAATGCCATTCGCGTAGATGCATCTGTAGCGAATCCGCGCGGCCCATCGCCTCCGCTGATAAATGGGACAAAAACGCCTCTTTTCCGACGAAACAATTCTTCATAACACGCGATCTATTCAGTTGCCCGCGCTGTTTTTCGGGACGATCTCATAGGGATACATATAGAAATACTTCCTATCGTCCCGCCCGTCGACACCGACGCGTTACTTGATAACTTGCTGCAGGGACTTGCCGAAACCGGGTATGTCATCATTCCCAACTTTCTGGGTCTTTCCGACACACGGAACCTCATCGCCGAATGCGTTGCCCGGTCGGAAGAAGGCGACCTGAGACCGGCAGCGATTGGCCGCGGGTCCGGGAAGAATATCCAACCCGAAATCCGAACCGACCACATCCATTGGCTGGAACCCGGCAACCTCAGTGAATCGCAGACTCTTTACCGGGACAAAATGGAGGACATCCGCGAACGACTCAACCGGACCTTATTTCTCGGATTAGTCGAGCTGGAGGCGCACCTTGCCCGTTTTGCTCCCGGCGGCTATTACAAGCCTCATCTGGATTGCCACAAGCAAACCAAATCCCGGATCCTTTCCGCGATTCTCTACCTCGACGAAGGCTGGATCGAAAGCGACGGTGGGCAGCTCCGCCTCTATATCGATACCACCAGCGGAGTCAACGGGCCCTGGATCGATATCTTCCCCGAACCCGGCAAGCTCGTCATTTTCGTTTCCGCCGAGTTCTGGCACGAAGTCCGCAAGTCCTCCCGGTTTCGCCACAGCCTCACCGGCTGGTTCCGTGGCCGCGAGTTGGTGAATTGAGGCCCTGACCAAAGGAGGAAGATTCAGCATCTTCCGCTACAGGACCGGGGCTGAGAAAAAGTTCCGGTGCCTGGATCCCGCCGGGCCGATCTCCCTTCCCGAAATTGATCAGCACTCTCTTTGATCGGCAGTAATGCGATGGAAACTGAAGAGCAGGCCGAGTCCGATCGACAGCGAGAAGACAACGTCTGAGGCGTAGTGAGCGCCGAGGATAACGCGACTCGCGGCGACCGCTATGGCCCACGCAAACAAAGGGACAAAGGCGACGGCTCGGAGACGAGGTGGAAAATACAGCACGAGAAAACAGGCCATGACCCCCATCGCGGTGTGTCCGGAAGGAAAGGAATGGTGATCATTGATTCCCTGCGGAAGATACCAGGGAGTGAAATGAGTGACTCCCTCCTCCAGATTATTGAATCGTGCTCGTCCCCATAATTTTTTGAGAATCTGCACAAGGAAGAGCGGATGCAGAACGCCGGCGAGAACGACCAACCCCGCGCTGCGGGCCATTGCGGCTCTCGTCATAAAACGCTGCGCGCCGAGGATTGCGGCGAGAGGAAAAAGAAGAAGAAACCAGACAAAAAGCCCCTCAATCCTTGAGGCCACCGGATGGTGTTTCTCGATGAAAATATAAATCTCCAGACAAAACGGCACCAACATGAGAAGCCGGATAGCAAGACGCCGCCCATAGACGAGATAGACTCCGGACGAAACGAGAATAAGAGCGTGCCCGGGATACTCTCCAAACTTCCGAAGGAAGAGGCCGAACCGGCTTTCCGGCTCGTAGGCCGCCCGGGCAATCTGAAGGTCAAACAGCCCGCAAAGCACGAGGAGGCCAAGCGTCAATCCTGCGAGTATCCAGTAACCCTTCTTCTCAAGAGAGATATCGCGACCAGGCCGTGGTGGAAGTGCTTTCATGTTCGGGGGAGAGATACGCGCAGGGTGGCCCGGGAATCAAATCACTCTGAACAGTATGACTAACCGCGATCCCTTCTCATCGAAATGCTGGATTCGCGTATCGAATCAGATTCCTTCGCGGGAGGAGGCACGGGAAGAAGCCCCTGAAATCCCCTTTCCAAACCCACCACTCCACCTAGACTAATCGCGCCCTGGCCGCATACGCCCCATCACTTTACGCATCGATATACCGCACCCTATGAAACCTCTAATTTTGGCCCTGACAGGATTCGCCTTTCTTTTGAACACGGGATTTTCGGAGGACAAACCGCTTTGGGATCTCGCTACTGACACGATTCCGGCGGAACTGAAATCGGGAAATATCGAGAAAGCCGACAGCAAGGTTACCCTCCGGGACGGCGCGGCCTTTGCAGTTCCAGCTGAAGCATTCCCCGACCAGAAGAACTTCACCGTCGAGATCACTTTCGAGTTTAGCGAGCTCGTCGAACAATCGCTCTTCACCGTCATGAGCAAGCAGACCGATGCCGATTCGGACGACGGCTTTACCGTCGATATGAATTACCGGGAAACGCCCTACTACGCCCGCCGCATCGCTTCCTACATCAACAATATCTTCATGAAATCGTCAGGCATCGGAGGACAGAAAGCTCCGGAAATCAATAAGCCTTACACCGTCACCCTCGCGGTGCGGGAAGGGTTAGCCACCTTCTATCTCGACGAGCGACCAATCAAACAGTGCTACATGGAAATGGTCCCGAACGACGAGCCGATGTGGATAGGAAAGAACCTCAAAGGCTCCGACAAACCGATGCCTACGGTGATAAACAGCGTCAAAGTCTACGGGCCATCCTTCGACTATGTTTCCCCGAAAGAGACCAAAAGCGACAATCCCCGGGGTGCCGTTGCCGGAAAAGGCTGGGCGCTTGATGTCCCCAAAATCGAACACGAGGACTGGCCCAAAATTCTGATCTACGGAGACTCGATTTCGATGGGCTACCGGGGATCCTTCATTCCTGAAATGTTGAAAGAAAGCGCCTACGTTTTTCACTGCGTTCATTTCGTGGGCGGCGACGTCCCCAAGGCGGCCCTGACTGAAATGGCAGGCCGCTACCAGTTCGATGCGATCGTGTTCAACAACGGACTGCACTCGCTGAACTGGACTCCGGACAAAGTTTCGGATGAACTGGTTCACCGGAGAATGAGCGACCTCGCACAGTGCTTCAAGACCGGTGCGCCACAGGCTGAAATATTCTATCTCATGACGACCCCGCACACCGCCCCGAAGCCTGCAAAGGACAAGCCGGTCGACAGCCTCGGAGAAAAAAATGATGTCGTTGTCAGGCTCAACACGATTTCCGGGGAGGTCATGAAGGAAGAAGGAATCGAGATCATCGATGTCTATTCCATCCTCGCGGACAAGCTCGAACTGGCGAGCGGCGACGGCTATCACTGGGGCAGGCCTGCCTACGAAATCATCACCCGCGAAATCACCGCAAAGGTTTTGCCTGTGATCAGCGAATAGAATCCGGTTAGAAGGGGGAATCCCTGAGATTATTATCTGAATGAAAAGACGTCACTTTATTCGAAACAGCGGAGCGATATTGGCAGGTTCCGCCACTTTGGGCATTTCGCAGGATTCGAGTGGATCGGAAATCGTTTATCAGCATCCTCATATTTCCAATCTCGCGGGTTTGCCGATGGCTGAAGGAAAGCGCCTCCCTTTTGGATGGAACGCCTTTGCCGTGCCACTGCCCGGATCCACCGAATACCCCGTTCTGAAATGGGCCAACCTCCCCGCAACCGGCGCAGGCCGGCTACGCTTTACGATTGCGGTCGACCTGAGGGAGGAAATCGCGATCGATGTCCGCCTCGCAAAGTCGGGAGAGAAAATCGGTCAGCTGGATATTCGGTTCGCTCCGGTCCTCGAGCCCTTCGAGATAATCCTGACCGACGCACAAACCCGAAAAGTCGCTGAAGAGGGAATTTCATTGGTCATGACAAAGGGAGAGAATCCCGTCTGGTTTTTCGAAGTCGACCCGGAGCAAAAAGAGCACGCCGCGCTTCAACCTCATTTGTTGTTCTCAGATGATTCGGGTTCCCTCTCAGAGTTTTATAATCTGATGTCATCACCGGTCAGCCTTCAGCCATGGGGCTGGATGGAGGGTTGCGTCATGGACGGGCTTAACGATCTGTTCCACGCCACAGGTGAAGCGAGATTTGAAAAAGCACTCCACAGTCACGTGAATCACTTTTTTGATGAGAACGATCGCCTCATTTACGAAGATCCCAAAAGTCGCCCCAACGACGGAGTGGTCTCGGACATTGAATCGACCCTGCCCCACGCCGTCATCGCGAAACTCCGGCCTGACCATCCCGTTTTTGACAAGGTAATCAATTTCTGGGCGACCCATCAGGATGAAGAAGGGTGTGTTAGAGATGGCGGAACAACTTCGGCCGAAGGCAGTTACACGATCGCCTATCCCATGATGGTCATCGGAACCCAAAGAGGAGATGAAGCGTTGATCTCACTGTCATTGAAACAACTCAGGCTCCGTCGTGAGCGGCTCATTCACAACGACGATTGCTGGTTGCGCTATCACAAGGGCGGCAATCGCTCTTTTCAAAATTGGGCGAGAGGAGTTGCCTGGTATTCCCTCGGCCTCGTGAGAACTCTCAGCGAATACAAGGGTGATGAGGATATCTCGGATCTGAAAGCGGAAGTGGAGCGCTTCGCCCAATGGGTGAGCGGGCTCCAAAAGGAGAACGGGCTATGGAACTGTTTTCTCCATAAGGATGTTCCGGTGGATACTTCGGGCTCAGCCGGGATTGCAGCGGCCCTCGCACTCGCTGTGAGAAACGGACTGTTGCCTGATGAGTATCTTCAGGTTTCCAGAAAGACACTTCGCGGCCTTGAGGGGTATTTGACTCCGGATGGATTTCTTACCGGAGTGGCGCAAAGCAACCGGGGTGGTCAGGCTCTCCAGGAGAGTGACTACCGCGTCATCTCACAAATGGGAATGGGATTGATGGCTCAATTAGCCGCCGCGCTTCCCTAGCCAATCGCCCTTAACCTCCGATTCGGAACCTTTCCGCAGAAGCGAACCTGTGGGGAAGGCTCCTATAAAGTTTGTCATTTGAAGCCCTTTATGAAAAAATATCGGGCATGGCGGCCGATACGTATTCCAGCGACTTAACCGAATTTTTGAAGCGGGCGCTCGGTGCACAGTGTGCTGATTCGGACTCACCTTTAACCGAAGAAAAGCTCCGGGAGATCGCCGAGAACGCCGGATTGACCGGGGAAGACTGGGACAATCTTTGCAACCAACTGAACGCTCATCTCGCGAAGGGGCGGAACTTCCTGAAGTTCTCAAACTTCACCGATGCGATCACCGAGTTGGAACACGCCTCCGCGATCGCCCCCTACAGGGCCGATGTTCTCGTCGATTGTGGAAAGGCTCATTTCGGCCGCTGGAAGGAAACGAACTCCCGCTCATCAAAGGAACGTGCTGAAGAATTGTTCCTCAAAGCCCTCGAAATCGATCCCGACAATGTCGATGCGGCCGAGCACATCAGCGACCTGAAGCAACCGAGAGCAACTTCGCGTGCCGCGAAAAAAAAGGCGATCATCGCTGCAGGATTGGCTTTAGCGCTGGCTTGCGGCATTCCTTTCTGGATGGGAAACAGTGGAGCCTCGACTGAACCTGCAGACACCGTTGCAACGGTTAGTGAGACAGCGAAACGTCAGATCTACCCACCGGCGATGCTTCCTCAAGACGGAGAGAGTTCCGCCCTTCCCTTCGAGCGTGATCTCGTGGCCCACTGGACCTTCGACGAGGCGCCCTCGGAACAGCCTCTTCTCACCCGGGCCGGATCGGTTGAACAAAGTCAGGGCGTCGACGGGAATGCCGTTCGCTTTTTTTCCGACCGGAAATCAGGAATGTACACGGAACCTTCAACGCAGTTCGAGCTTCTCGATTCCATGACCGTTTCAGCATGGGTCAAGCCGGAGACTCGAGGAGCGACAGGTCAGATTGTCTGGTTCGGCGACCGGCGCGGCGGGAGGGATCCCTGGCAGCTCACCCTCCTCGGCAACGGCCAGGTTCGCTTCCGAACCGATCGGGCGGTTACGAGTAAACCCACTTTCCCCGTGCGGCAGCAGGAGATCGTCGTTGCCGATGATGGAGTCTCCCATCTCAATCAACACATCGCGGCAGTGTCTCCCGATATGCTACCGCTCAATGAGTGGTCCTTCGTTACCGGACGGATCGAAAAAGGGCCGGGGAACGAAAGCGTCATTACCATCTTCATCAATGGCGAGGCTGTCAACGAGGTGCGAACCACGGAATCCGTGGACTACGAGACCGCGGGAATGTGGCTCTCTATCGGTGCGGTGCATCAGGGCGACACCCAGAACTTCGGAGGGTCGATCGATGAAGTTCGCGTCTATCGGAGCGCTCTCTCCGAAGATGAAATTCGGGAGATCTACCGGCACGCCCGCTGAGAGCGCAGCCGAAGCGGCCGGGTGAATGGCAGAGAGAGTGGGATTGTCCGCGTCGTCGTTCGCTGCGCTTTCTCCTTTGGCCGACCTCTTCGAGTCGAACTCGGTTCGAACCCTTTCTCTGAATATCAAAATAGACCAAGCCCGCTACGCCGGGCCTGGTCTATTTTGATGGCAGAGGGAGTGGGATTCGAACCCACGGTAGTTTGCACTACACTCGATTTCGAATCGAGCGCCTTAAACCGGACTCAGCCATCCCTCCAAAAAGCTTCACCTTAAATTCGTGAATCGTTCCCGGCAATCGAGTCGGTGGGACTGCACGGAAGGGATCGCTATTTTCCTCTGCATCCACCTATTTTCAACCGCGAATTCAGATCTTTCGCGCACGCTCAATTGTCACTTCTCGGGATGATAGCGGTAATGACCGACGACCTCCCACTGCCCGATTCCGCGCTCTTTGACGGGTCCACTGCCGATATTGTGGACAAATTCGTCCTTACCAGTGACAACTCCGATGTGCCAGAGACCGTTTCCGGTGAGATCCCAGGCGACGAGATCTCCGGGGAGGTAGCCGGTTTGCCCGCCCTCAGCCACTTCGGCTCCTTTGCGTTTGAAAAAGCGCTGCAGATTGGGAACCCGTCGATGATCAATATTTTTATCAGGACGCGTCAGCCCCCAGTTTTTGGGATAAGAGGAAAAGTTATACTTCATGTCCTCGTGAAGCCGCTTCTGCAGATCAATCCCGAGAGCGCGGTAGCTGCGCACGATTACATCGGAGCAGACACCTGTGTCGGCGGGAACGTCTCCATTCGGATAGTCAATCACCACGTAGGCGGGATCATAGCGGACGCTCTGTGTGGTTCGGAAATTGGCAGCCTCAACGAGTCGACCGGCAAATGTCTCCGGCGACGCAATCGCTCTCGAATCCTGCGCTGAAAGCATTTCAGCAAGAACCCAGACTCCAAATAAAACTAACGAAAAATACTTCATCGCTCCCTCTTTACGTAGAGACGAGCGAATCTCTTTCAAATGACATTAATTTAACAAAAATAAGCCGACCCAACAGGGTTGAGTGCTCGACCTAACCCTGTCTGACAGGGCCGGACCTTGCTGCTGAGGGGCTGCCGGGACGATTGAGGTCAATCTCCCCTAGGGTTGCGCGCGGGAAACGAGAGCGGTTGTGACACGGACGGTGGCTTTTCGTCCCGGGGTTCCTTCCCGAACCCGTTTTGCGAGATTTTCGACAAACTGGTCGGGCACGGCCCGGGTAATCTCAATCGCGTAGGTAACCTGGAGATTTCCGTCCTGATCTTTTCCAAGCGACATCTGTGAACGCTCAATCTCGAAACCTTCCGCTTCCGCCTCCTCTTCGAGCGCTGCCTTGGCGACCGCGGCGATTCCGGGTTCATTGGAAATCGTTTTTCCCGCTTGAGAGAGCAACACGGTTCCGAGAGGGACCATCAGGATCGCCAGCAAAATGAGGAGAAGGACGATGGATCGACGCGCCCAGAGCTTCCCCGCTTTAATCTGTCCGCGGAGACCACTGGCGAAAAACGCCGCAGCAGCGGAGAGAATAATCGCGACGACATTGGTCCCGAAGAGGAGAGCGGCGCCCTTGGCATTGAGCCATTCCCCGAGACTGAGCGAAATCCCCACGGTGGCGATTGGAGGCACCAGTGCTGCGGCGATCGCAACCCCTGCGAGCGCCGACGACAACCCGGGACGGGCCACGCAGTAACTCGCTGCCAGCCCCGAGAGAGCGGCGACTCCACAATCGAGCAAATTGGGGTTTCCGCGCGCGAGCAGCTCAGCGGTGAGTCCTGCTGACGGCGAAATGAGGCCGGCGAGCAATCCAACAACGAGGGCCGCGAAAAAGCCGAGAACGATGGACTTGAGACATTCCCGCATCATCGGGAGGTTTCCCTGCACGAGGGCGAGTCCGCTCCCCAGCAAGGGGGTCATGAGAGGGGCAACTAGCATCGCTCCGATGACAACGGCGGGGCTGTTCTGCAGCAATCCCAGCGAAGCGATCCCCGTCGCCAGAAGCATGAGAGCCATGAAGTCAAAACTCCAGCGCGACTGCGTTTGAAGCCGCTCAAAAAGCGTGATGCGATCATCCCGTTCCAACTGCGGGACCCGCAGGGAAAAGAACCTTTCCACAAAGTCTCGAATGCGATGCCCCATTGAATGACGCTTCCGAATCACCGCAATCGTCGCAGCGTTATCGCCATCGAGGAGCCCGGGTGGAAGCGCTCCGAAAAGTTTTCTCTTCACGGAAACGCTGTTGGAAGCGCCGATGAGAATGAGATCGTAGTCGCTCCCTTGAACCGCCTCGGCAATCCCCTTCCCGACCCCGTTGGCCACGATCACTTCGGGATGGACTTCGCAATCCCGGTTGTTCACCCCAGCACTGGAAATCACCTTGGCTAAAATCCGGTGTCCAACGGCCTGACCATCATCTTCACCGATGTCGGGAGCGATGTAGAGCGGGGTGACACTGCCGAAAAATCGACTCGCAATCCGGCTCGCCTTTTTCAGGGCAACCCGCGAATGAGGTCCACCCGCGGAGGGAACGAGAACCCGGTCGCATTCATCGAGAATCTGATTTCCAAGGCGGAGGAGAATCGAATCGCAGACCGCGCGGTCGTAGATGCGCCGGTTCAGCTCGCGCGCGCCCGGATCAACGCCCGCATCGCGATTCTGACCGAAGATCGCGAGAGTGATGAACGGCCGCCTCAATTGATCGAGAATCGCCTCTTCATCACGAACATCAAGTGCAATGAACTCCCTTTCGGGAACGACCTGATGCTTTTCCTCCCAGCGATCGATAATGGATTTGAGCTCCGCCTCCTCGACGGCTTCCGGATGAAGAATGATCAATCGCTCGTCGCCATCCGCGAGCGCGAAAAGCATGCTCCAGCGGACGAGGCCCTCGGCTTCCTCCGATGAATGAATCAAGGTGGCGACAGCCATAATTCCCGGTGGGGAGCCCGACTACTTAAGCTTCACCGTGATCTCCTCAGACAGTTCCACTGTCATCGCTTCGATCTCTTTGAAGAGCTCTTTCACTTTTTCCGGAGTGACCATATCGGGATCTTCGACTGAAGCATCGAGGAAGGCTCCGAAATCCGGGTCCTGCATCACTTTGGGAATATCGGCGTCGGAAAGAATAATCAGATTTCCGGAAACGTGGGTCGCATCCGTTTCAACAATACCGTCTTCGGCCCGGACAAAGAAGCCCGCTCGCATTCCCTGAGCCATTCCAGCGCTCATATTCATCGCCTGAGACGGTGCCATATTCATTGCCTTGGCCTGATCCAGCTTTTCCTGGTCAATCATACTCCCCATCCCCGCTTTGGCGAAAGTGGAGTAAATCGTCAAGGTATCGTCCTTCAAATCGAAAGTGAGCTTCCCTCCCTTTTCCGCATCGATATCCTCGCCTGAAGCCTCGACGAATTCCTTCGCCTTTCCGGGAACCGAATTTTGATCGATCTGAATTTTCGTCACGTCATCGAATTCGTAGATCACGGTGTAGCCCTCCCACCCTTCGTCATCTTTCCCGGGTTCATGTTTGGCGTAGCGAACGCCTTCGCCGAAATGGAAGGCATCCGCCACCAGTGTTTCTTTGTCAGGCTTGGCCATGTCGGCGATCATCCCGAGATTGCCGGCCGGACCGGCTCCTCCCTGCGCCTGCATCCCCGAAAGCTGATCGATCATCGCCAGCATCTGAGGAGAAAAATAATAGCGGGAAATGATAGTCCCCGTCCCGTCCTTCTTCACACTGACAACGGTGGAGGTGCGCATGCACGACGTCGTCAGCAGTAGGCACACTACAGAAAGCAGATATATAAATTTCTTTCTCATAGGTTCATATCCTAAACCTGAGAGGAAACAACTGGCAAGCGCTGAGACGCCCCGAAAATGCTATACTTCAACTAGCGGCGTTTCCGCTTGAAGATCTTTTCAAAGAAACCGCCACCGTTTGATCGTGGCCGTCCCTGCACTTCCGTCGGCTGGGGCACCACTTCCTGGATCACTCCCTCCGCCGCCGCATTGGACGAACGGAAGATAGATTTAATCGGCTCACGGTAGGAATAGTCTTCAACACCTGACTCCTCGACTTCGCCTTTCAGCTCGTTGGAGCGCTCGCGAACCTTGTTGTAATTTTCCTCGGTGAGATATTCTTCAAGAAACGCTCCGACAACAGGGGCGGCGTTTTTACCGCCTCCAACGCTTTCACCGGGATCCCCTTCGTAAATCACCGCGAAAGAGTAGACCGGAAATTTCGAAGGAAAGTAGCCGGCAAACCACGCGATATTCTGCTTCTGAGCAGGTTTCCACTGACCTGTTCCCGTTTTGCCTGAGACAGTGATTTTGTGATAAGCCGCTTTCCCGGTTCCGTTTCCGGCGTTGACGACGTCATACATGCCGCGCTGCACCGCCTTGAGATTGTAGGAATCGACATTCAGATTATTCGCAACATCGACGGGATAAGTCCGCTCGATCTCGTGATTCAAATCCTGAATCTGCAAGACAAGCCGGGGTTTCAAAACCTGATCGCCATTTCCAACCGCTGCCATCATCCGGGCCACCTGAAGCGGAGTCGTCTCCACTTTGCCCTGACCGATACTCATGACGGCCTCGTCGCCATCAGACATCATGTGACCATACTGATCGAGCCACCAGCGGTTGTTCGGAACGAAACCCTCTGCCTCGTTCAGCGGAATTCCGGTTTTCTCCCCAAGCCCCAGTCGACTTGCCATATAACTCATTGAATCACCACCGGCACTGATCGCGACTTCATAAAACCAGGTGTTACAGGAACGGGTCAAAGCGCCGACGACGTTCATGGAGCCCTCCCCCTTGGAGTTCCAGTTACGCATTGTCAGGTTACTGATCGTCCACGATGAAGGGCATGGATAGACATCGTGGGGTGAGATGTAACCACTCTCGAGAAAGCCTAGGGCGGTTGCCACTTTGAAAGTCGAAGCGGGAGGGTATCCCGCGCGGAAAGCACGTGGAAAGAGCGGTTTGGCCGGGTCTTCAATCAGTGCAGTATAGTTTTCCTGACTGATCGCGGGAATGAAAACATTGGGATCAAACTGCGGGAAGCTCGCCATCGCCATGACATCCCCGTTTCGAACATCCATGATCACCATGGCACCGCGCTTCACTTTCTCCGAAAGGAGCTTTTCGCACAGGCGCTGCATCTCCAGGTCAATTGAAGTAACGACGTTGTATCCCGGTCTGGGACGGGAAAGGACATCCTCTTTCACCTTGGTTCCGTCAGCCTCAAAGAGGACATTGATTCGCCCCGGTGTTCCCCGGAGATCCGGATCGAACGCTTTTTCCAAACCGTCGACGCCTTCCCCTTCACCCCACAAAGGCTCCCCGTTCACGATCTCCCCGCGGGGGTTCGGGGGACGTTTCCCTACGTAACCAATCACGTGCGATAGCGCCTCGGCTTGCGGGTAATGCCGCATGTAAACGGGATGGAGCATGAGCCCCTCCATTTTTTGACGGCGTAACTCATCCACCTCTTCTGCACTGAGAACGGAAGAAAAACGCAAGGGCACCCAGCGACGATTTCGATAATGCTCGACGGCCCGTTTGTCCGACATATCCCAGGTCGCACCGAGAATGTTGTTCACATGCAAAACGCGCTCACCCGCATAACGCGCAATCTCTTCATCTTTCACTTCGGAACCGAGGAAAGGGAACGAAATCGCCGCGTAATGCACCACTTTGCTCTGCGCGAGCGGGTAACCGTTTCTATCCAGAATCTGTCCCCTCGGAGCAGGAATCTTAAAAGTAAATGTCCTCGCTTCAGTCCGCGTCAACACGGACGACCCCAGCTGTCCCGATCGAGTCGGGCTGGACTTCGCTCTGAGATCCTGTGCCGTCGTCGGTCTTCCCGAAACAGGAACGTTTTTAAACAATTCGATAATCGACTCGGTCCGCGCCACCTTCTCCTCCAGATCCGCTTCCACCTCGATCTTCACTTCCGTGGCCTCAGGCTTACTTTCCATGAGCTCAGCGGGGATCTCCACTGCCTCAACTTCTTCAGCAACGACCGGCTGGGCAATCGCGGCCCCGTCTTCGAACCGGGGAATCGCCACGGAATCAGGTTGCGCCGGTGCCTCCTCCATTTCAACCACTCCCTCAAGCACGAAACCGCTGTCAGCTTCCTGCGCCTGCGCCGTTGAAAGAAAAAGAGCGACAACTGCGACGGCAGCGGCCGGGAAAAGTGTTTTGAAAGCGTTCTGGAAAACGTTCATGAGGGAAAAAGAAAAGAAGAGACTTCGCAAGTTTAGCACGAAAAAGCCCCCCGATACACTGCGAATACGCAGGGTTTCTTAATGACTTTTCAAAAAATGTACGATTTCCGTGGCGAGCTTGGCGGTAATCCCCGTCACTTCCGCGATTTCGTCTGCGGAAACCTTTCTCATCCGGCTCACTGAACCGAATTTTTCAAGCAGTCGCTCTTTTCTCGCCCGGCTGATCCCGGGACAATCATCAAGGATACTTTCCTCGACGCGTCGCTTCATCAGAATCTGGTGATACCCGTTGGCAACGCGGTGGGATTCATCGCGGATGCGTTGGAGGAGCTTCAAAGCCCCCGTCGAATGGGGAATGACCAGCGGCTCGGGGTTATCTGGTCGGAAGACCTCCTCCCGCTGCTTCGCGAGCCCGATCACAGGTAGATCATGCAGCCCGAGCCGGTTCAGCTCTTTCACCGCCATGCTGAGCTGTCCCTTTCCTCCGTCGACAATAACGAGGTCCGGGAGACGCACGAAGGGCTTTCGCTTTTTCCCGTCTTCAAATTTTCCCGCCTCCTCATCGGCCTCAATCCGCCGCATCGCCTCAAGCGGGCTCTCCTGGTTCGCATCCGCGACCTCATCCCCGACATGCTCGCGAGCCTCGAGAAGGATGCGCGAATAACGACGGCGCACCACCTCGGCCATGCTCGCAAAGTCATCCTGCCCTTTCACCGTCTTGATTCGATAGCGACGGTAATTGCTGTTGTCGGAAACCCCGTTTTTGAAGCGAACCATCGAGGCCACGATGTGATTCGAGGAGATATTCGAAATATCGAAGCATTCCATCACCGTGGGGGCACGGTCGAGCTGGAGGTATTCCTGAAGCTCTTTGACGTCCTCCTCGGGATTGATCGCCTTTCCCGGAACGCCGCGTTTCCGGAACTGACGGGTCGGCCGGAGCGTTTTTTTCAAATTGTCGACCATGTCGCGCAACTCAGCGGCCCGCTCAAAATCGAGCGACGCCGCAGCCTCCGCCATGTCCTCCTCGATCGAGACAATGAGATCTTTGGAATGCCCCTTTAGAAAGTCACAGGCCTGATCCACCTTCGCCATGTAATCCTCGCGGGTGATCCGCCCGATGCAGGGAGCGGTGCAGTTCTTGATGACATCGTCGTGGCAGTGCTGGTAATCCTTCTCGCCCGGCTTCATGGGGCGGCAATTGCGAAGCCCGAACTCGCGATTCATCCACGAAATCGTCTGCCGAAGCGCTCCGGAATGCGCAAAAGGGCCGAAGTAGCGGGCTCCATCGTCCTTTTTAAGCCTGGTGAGCTGAAATTTCGGCCACGGTTCCTCGGGGTGCATTTTGACGAGCAGGAACCGTTTATCATCCCGGAAGGCGATGTTGTATTTCGGCCGGTATTCCTTGATCAGCTTGCCCTCAAGGAGCAATGCCTCAGGTTCATTGCGCACTTCGTGAATGTCAAAATCCCAAATACTTTGAATGAGAGCACGCGTCTTGTGCTCTGCCATTCGCTGCCTCGAGGGGGTAAAATACGAAGCGAGGCGTTTTCGCAGATCCCGCGCTTTTCCCACATAAATGACACTGCCAAGCCGATCCCGGTGAATGTAGACCCCGGGCTTATGGGGCACTTCACGGAGCTTTTTCTGAAGATCGGGTTTTGCGTCGCTGGGCACGAAAGATTATACGCCTGTGATCCTGAAAAAGAAAGATCCCCGGCGGATCGAAGGTTCACTCCTTGATATCCATGGGAAAACCGATCACGAGCCCGGCGACACGCTCTTCCAGCGAAGTCCGGTTGCGCACATGGCACTTGAGGCACTGATTGTGAATTTTAATTGCCCCCGCAAACCGAAATTGAGTCCCCTCGACCGCCTCGTATTCCTGCGCCCCTTTTTCGAGAGCCTTTGCAGCGGCCTCTTCAAAGCGGTCTTTGGGCCGGTGATCAACCCCCTGCATCGCATTGACACCAAGCCAGCGAATGTCGACATCCCAGGATCTCGACATCTCAGCAAAGACATCGTCCAGCGATTGCGAAGGCAGAGCAAGCGCCTCATCGTCCCCGTCCCCGAAGAAATCACGGTGCATCACCTGAAGCGATCCGTGTATCAATTCATTCATCCAGCGGGCGCGACCACGGGCCTCCTCGACCGTTTTCGGAAGGTTTTTTACGATCTTTTCCTCCGATTCTTTATCCACCTCCTCAGCGATGAGCCGTGAATACAAAGTCACCGTGCCCAGCACAACCAACAGCATGCCCGGGAAGATCCACCGCCCCGGAAATTGAACGTCTAAATGTTTCATTTCGAAAAAAGAGTAAAGTTACATTTTGAATATACCTTAAAAACTCTCTGCAAAATTCTGAGATTTTCAACCGCCATTCGTATCGCAGGTGCGTGAAACGAATCTATCTTACGCAACGTATTTACGGATTTTTGAATCAACCTAAATGCGCTACGCTGTCCTATGGCGAGTTTGAAAAACGGGGCAGTGTGGGCGGTTTGGGGAGCAGGTTTGCTCTGTTCAGGACTCAGCCCCGCCTCTGCCGAAGTGGATTTCGCCCGCGATATTCGTCCCATTTTGAACGCGAAATGCACCGGCTGTCACGGAGGCGTCAAACAGGCCGGCGGAATCTCCTTTGTTTACAAAGATCAGGTCATCGGGTTTGAAGGCGAAAGTGGCAACCCCGTTGTTGTCGCAGGTGAGCCGGAGAAATCGGAACTGTTTTACCGCATCAAAACAGATGATGAGGACGACGCGATGCCTCCGAGAGAGGACCATCCCGAAGGTCTTTCCGATCAGGAGAAAGCGCTTATCAAAAACTGGATCAGGGAAGGAGCGGAGTGGTCGGGGCATTGGTCCTTCGAGCCACCGGTGGTGCCGGAAATCCCCTCGATTAAAGACAGCGAAAACGCGAAGACCACGATCGATCGCTTTGTCGTCTCAAAACTCGAAGAGGAGAATTTGAAACCATCCCCCCGGGCACAACCGGGACGCCTCCTCCGCCGGATCTCGCTCGATCTTACGGGTTTACCACCCACCCTCGATGAACTTGCCGCCTTCGAAACCGCTTTTGAAAAATCATCGGACGACGCGATCCGGGCGGTCATCAACGATCTCATGGACCGTCCCGCTTTCGGCGAAAAATGGGCGACGATGTGGCTCGACCTCGTTCGCTACGCAGACTCACGCGGCCTCGGGCTCGACGACCGCAGAACGATCTGGCCCTACCGGGACTGGGTCATCAATGCCTTCAATGAGGACATGCCCTTTGATCAGTTTACAATCCGGCAACTCGCAGGAGACCTTCTCCCCGAACCGACCATCGACGACCTCATTGCGACCGCGGCTCACCGCAACACCCAGACCAACAACGAAGGCGGCACCGACGATGAAGAGTTCCGTGTTGAGGCCATCGTCGACCGCGTCAACACCACCTGGCAGACCTGGGGCTCGCTCACCTTCGGATGCACCCAGTGTCATGACCATCCCTACGAGGCATTTCGGAACGAAGAATACTATGAGTTCATGGCCTTCTTCAACAACACCGCCGACTCCGATCTGAATAACGACGCCCCGCTCCTGAGAGTTCCCTCAGACCGGTCACAGGATCAAAAGGCCGCAGAACTGGACCGCGCCATCGCCGCATCGCAAAAAAGGATCTGGGAAAAAGGACGCGCTGTCGCTGAGACCACCACCTGGGCGGCCACGGAGAACCTGGAAGTCTCGACCAATAATCAGACCCGCTACGTCGTCGAAAAATCGGGAGAAAGAGAACAATTCACCACTCAGGGAACCGTCGAGAGAGGCCCCCTCCTCACCGTGCTGTCGAACATTCCCGGGGCAACCAAAGCAATCACAGCGATACGCCTCACGATCCAACCCAAAAACACAGAGAAAGCACTCAAGGATTCGGAGTGGGGATTCGGGATCGACAAACTGCGGGCCGACATGATCGGAAAAGACGGGACCGAACGCCCCATCCTCTTCGAACTCTCCGTCGCTGACGTTCCCGCGATGCCTCACGATCCGCTCATCGAAGTCAAAGCCGACGGGACCGGTTTCTCCGCTCAAACCCGAATTCATCACCAGCGTGAAATCATCCTCGTCCCCGCTAAACCGATTCCGGTCAACGATGACCGACTCCGCCTCCAAATCACCAGCAACGGCTTTGCTCTCGGTGCCTTCCCCCTCGTGATCCAGCGTGGGCACATCGACATCACCGGTGAAACCGCCTGGACCGATCTCGCACAAGACCCCGGGCACAAAGCAGCGCGAAAAGCCCTTCGAACCACAATCGCAGAGAGAAAGAAAATCCCGTCGGTAAACATCCCCATGACGAGTGAACGCCCCGCTCAACTGACGAGGCCCACCCACGTTTTCGGAGGCGGAAACTTTCTCGAAAAGGAAGCACACGTCACGACCGACTTTCCCGAAAGCCTTCCCTCACCGGAAGGCGACAGCCCGGACCGTCTTGCCATGGCGAAGTGGTGGGTTTCGCCGGAGCATCCGCTCACGAGCCGGGTATTCGTAAACCGGGTCTGGGAGAGACTCTTCGGAACCGGGATCGTTGCGACCCTGGAAGACTTCGGCTCCTCCGGCGAAGACCCCAGTCATCCTGAACTGCTCGACTATCTCGCGCTGCGCTTTCAAAACGATTACGCATGGAGCATGAAATCCATCATCCGGGAAATCGTCTCTTCTGCTACCTATCAGCAAAGCGCCATCACCACCCCGGAAGTTCTCGAACGGGACTCCGCAAACCGACTTCTATCCCGCGGGCCGCGCACCCGACTCTCCGCTGAAGTCATCCGCGACCAGGCTCTCGCTCTTTCCGGCCTCATCACCGACGAGGTGGGCGGGACACCGGTGCATCCGCCAATTCCCGCCGGCGTCTGGAAACCCTTTTCCTCGGGAGACAAATGGACCACTCCAAAATCCGGAGACAAAAACCGCTACCGTCGCTCCATCTACACCTACGCGAAACGGAGCATCCCCTACCCCACTTTTGCGACCTTCGATGCCCCCTCCCGGGAATTTTGCACCCCTCGCCGACTCACCTCGAACACCCCGCTCCAGGCGCTCACGATGCTAAACGACGAAGCCTTTGCAGAAGCTGCCGCCGGTCTCGCGCGGCGCATGAAATACGATACCAAAGGCGACGTATCGACAAAGCTCGCAACCGGCTACCGCATCACCACAGCCCGTGCCCCCTCTCCCGAAAGGCTGCAGGAACTCCTCAGTCTCTTCTCCAATCTCGAAGCGCAATACACCTCCCAACCGGACCTGAAAAAAGGTCTCGCCGGAACCGCCGACGGGGCCGCTTTCACCGTCGTCGCGCAGGTTTTACTCAACCTCGACGAAGTGCTCAGCAAGTAACCACGACCGATTATGCAGCCTGACACTCTCCTAAAGGAATTACAGATCCGCTCCCTCGAAGCTGACACCCGTCGCCAGTTTCTACGCAGCTGCACCACCGGGCTCGGCGGACTTTTCTTCGGCGCGCAAGCGGCGAACGCCGCAGGCGGAATGCCGGTCCACCACCCTGACAGTCCGCTCAACGCACTCCACCCTCACTTCAATCCCAAAGTGAAGCGGGTCATCTATCTGCACATGATCGGTGCCCCGAGTCAGCTCGAACTCTTCGACTACAAACCGGATCTCGAAAAGCTCGACGGAAAACCCTGTCCGCAGGAATTTCTCGAGGGGAAACGATTCGCCTTCATCCAGGGAACTCCCAACATGATGGGACCTCAGGCGAAGTTCGCGCAGCACGGGAACTCGGGCGCTTGGATTTCCGAACGGCTTCCCCATCTCGCGAAGCACGCCGACGATCTCTGTTTCATCAAAACGATGCAAACCGACCAGTTCAACCACGGCCCCGCGCAGCTCATGGTTCATTCCGGTCAGCCGCGAATCGGACACCCCTCGATCGGGTCATGGGTCACCTGGGGGATGGGAACGGAAAACAGTGACCTCCCCGGGTTCATGGTGCTTTTGTCAGGAGGACGACTCCCCCGCGTTGGAAAAGCACTCTGGAGCTCCGGCTACCTTCCCTCGGTTTATCAGGGAGTCCAGTGCCGCTCCGTTGGAGACCCCGTTCTCAATGTGACCAACCCCGCAGGAAACAGCCGCGAGATTCGCCGCACCGCTCTCGATTCCCTGAAGCGGCTCAACGAACAGACCCACGCTGAATTCGGTGATCCCGAAACCCTCACCCGCATCGCCCAATATGAAATGGCTTACCGCATGCAAACGGCGGTACCGGAAGTGATGGACATCAATGACGAGCCGGCGTCCGTTCACGAAATGTATGGCACCGAGCCCGGAAAAGAAAGCTTTGCCAACAACTGCCTCCTCGCCCGCCGCCTCGCCGAGAAAGGGGTCCGCTACATTCAACTTTTTGACTGGGGATGGGACTCCCACGGAGCAAGCAAAGGCGAAGCGCTCAACGAGGGCTTTCTCAATAAATGCCAGCAGGTCGACAAGCCCATCTCGGCACTCCTAACCGACCTCAAACAACGCGGTCTCCTCGACGACACTCTCGTTGTCTGGAGCGGTGAATTCGGGCGCACCCCGATGCGGGAAAACCGGGGCGGAAAAGAGATGGCCTTGAAAGGACGCGACCACAACCCCGGTGCATTCACCCTCTGGATGGCCGGGGCAGGCGTCAAACCCGGCTACTCTTACGGGGAAACCGATGCAATAGGGTATGGTCCGGCACTTAACCCTGTTCACTTGCGCGATTTTCACGCCACCCTTCTGCACCTGTTAGGCTTCAATTACAAAAAACTTCACTATCCTTTCCAGGGGCTCGAGCAAAAACTTACCGGCGTGAATCCCGCGAAAGTCATTGAGGACATCCTCGCCTGACGGGACTCCGGACGAAGCCCGTCACCCGAACAATTCTGCGAGAGGCTCGCCGTGATACAACGGCATCGGTCTCCCCGCAGTATCGACCCAGTGGCCGTCACGGGGCAAACCGAGCGCTTCGTAAATCGTTGCGGCAAGATCCTCGGCACGACGCCCATCGCTCACAGGATGGCCTCCGAGTTTATCCGTCTCCCCGAGGACAGCACCTCCGCGAATCCCGCCACCGGCGAGCATGACACTTTGAACTGCGCCCCAGTGGTCGCGACCGGGCAACTTTGCACCACCCAGCGTCGAAATTTTCGGGGTGCGCCCGAACTCGCTCGCGAGGACCACGAGGGTGTCATCCAACATCCCGCTTTCCGACAGGTCATCGAGCAGCGCTGAGACAGCACGATCCGTCGGTGGGAAAAGGTAGTCCCGAAGATTCGGGAAAATCGCCTGGTGATTGTCCCACGTTTCGTTGTTCCCCAGATTCACCTGAACGAGCCGGACACCGGACTCAACCAACTGACGGGCCATCAAAAGGGACCAGCCGAACGCATTTCGTCCGTAACGATCCTGAGTCTTCGCGTCAGCGGCATGAACATCGAAGGCGGACTGCGTCTTCGGATCAGAAAGCAAACGCACCGCCATTTCGCGGTAGCGATCGAGACCGTCAGCGTTCGCCGCTGATGCGAGATACTGCTCCTGTTCATCGAGTTGCTGCCGAAGCTGGAGGCGTTCCTGAAAACGCTCGAAATCAATCGTATCCGGAAGATCGAGACTGAAGGTCCGGAACTGGAGGTCGTCCCTGTTTTGAAATCCATCGGCGTGATGAAAATGATACCCGGGAAAGGCACCGTATCCCTTCGGATTGAATTTCGAAGCCTCAAGAAAAAACGGATCATTCTGACGTCCTAACAATCCTCCAAACTGACCGGGCAAAGTTCGCCCGGTGCGGTGAACCATTTTTTCGGGAAGAACGAGCGACGACGGCAAGGTCCCCGTGGAAGGCAGGAGCGTTCCCGCCAGTGCCGCGATCGATGGCCAATCGGTATCCTTCGGTTTGGTGCGATCAAACCCCGGAGGGAGATCAGTCCGCCCCGTCATCATGATGTAGTGCCCGTCGGAATGCTCGTTCGAACCGTGCGAGAGACTGCGGCAGAGTGCCCAGGTTTCGCTTCGCTTCGCCAACTCCGGGAGGTGCTCACAAATATGCACCCCGGGAGTCTTCGTCGCGATCGGCCTGAACTCTCCCCGAATCTCAGACGGCGCATCCGGCTTCATATCAAAACTCTCATGCTGCGAGAGCCCTCCCGACAAAAAGATGTAGATCACCGACTTCGCTTTTCCTGATCCAGCGTGATCAGACTTCCCGCTCGCCGCTTCAAGCGCAGCGAGTTGATCCATCCCGAATCCACCCATGAGTCCGAGCGCTCCTGCTTTCACCGCCGCGCGGCGGGTCGACATCGCAGCAAAAGAGCGACCACAGGGAGAGCGAAAATCAATGCTCATGGTTTCGTCGCGTCCCCTTCATTAACCGAACCGTCTCACAAATTCATGAACGAGGTAAAGGACTCAGTATAACGTCTTTACGGCTCGTCGAACCCGTGAATGCGTAGAGCAAACGTCTCGAAGAGTCGCAGTAGCATCATTATTCTTTCAGGGCTCTTAGAAGAACCCCCGACCCTTCATGCTAACTATTCTCGGCGAAAACTCAGGACGCTTTTGCGACGGACACTCTAGACGATCCTTTCTCCAAATCGGGGGAATGGCGCTCGGCGGGATGTCGTTGCCTCAACTTCTCGCAGCGGAATCAGCGAACGGCGCATCCTCGCGGGGAATCAATCACAAGGCGGTCATCATGATCTTCCTTCCCGGCGGACCGCCCCATCAGGACATGTGGGATTTGAAGATGGACGCACCGAGCGAATACCGCGGTGAATTTCGCCCTATCAAAACCAATGTCCCCGGAATCGAAATCTGTGAAGAGTTTCCGCGCATGGCGAAGATGGCGGACAAATTCAGTTTCGTTCGTTCCATGGTAGGAGCCGAGGGTCCGCACGATCTCATGATGTGTCAGACGGGACGCCCCGGAAGATCCAACGTCCCCGCCGGCGGATGGCCAAGCTTTGGCGCCGCCGTATCAAAACTGGAAGGCAGCACCAATGACTCCTGCCCGCCCTTTGTAGGACTCTCCCCCAAGTGTCGGCACGATGAATGGGGCGACCCGGGACAGCCCGGCTTTCTCGGACCGGCCCACTCCCCTTTCACCCCTTTCCGCGGCGGCGGAAAAGAGGACATCGCTCTTCAGGGAGTGAGCATCGAACGCCTCAACGATCGCAAAGCCCTCCTCGGGAGCTTCGACAATTTCCGCCGCGAAGTGGATCAGTCCGGAATGATGGATGGTCTCGACACCTTCAATCAACAGGCTTTCGGCGTGCTCACCTCGAGCGCGCTCGGTGACGCCCTCGACCTTTCCAAAGAAGACCCCGCCCTCGTCGAAAAATACGGAAAAGGGACCGAGAAGCTTCAGCTCGACGGCTGCTGGAAACGCCTCGACCAGTTCCTCATGGCGCGACGTCTTGTCGAGGCCGGAGCCAGGTGCGTCACCATCGGATTTTCCCGCTGGGACTGGCACAGCGCAAACTTCAAACGGGGACGCGAAGACTTCCCCCTGCTGGATCAGGGACTGAGCACACTGGTGCAGGATCTTCACGACCGCGGACTCGACAAGGATGTCAGCGTCGTCGTCTGGGGCGAATTCGGACGCACCCCTCTGATCAATAAAAACGGAGGGCGCGATCACTGGCCGAGAGTGAGTTCAGCAGTCATCGCGGGAGGCGGCATGAACCATGGGCAGATTATCGGCGCAACGGATCGCAATGGCGGAGAAGCGACCGAACGCCCCGTCGAATTTCAGGAAGTGTTTTCCACCCTCTATCACAACGTCGGCATCGATGCGCAGAACACCACCATCGAAGACCTAACGGGACGACCAATGTATCTCGTCGACCCGGAGCACTCCCCCATGAAGGAACTGGTCGGCTAATCCATTCATCGCATGAGACTCTCCCTACTACTTCTCCTCGCTCTCGGCTTCCTCCCTGCTCAAGCGCAGGAAGCCAAAGCGACGACGCCTGCACCCGCAGCCGAAGCGGCACCGAAGCCTGCGGCAAAACCGGCGACCGCTCCGCCAGCCGCACCGAAGCACGCCGCACCGAAGCCGGCCGCACCATCACTCCCCGAAGTGTCGCTCACGTTTCGATTGGATCAGATCTCGCTGAAAGGCTCACGTGCGACGCATCAGTTTCTCGTCACACAGCAACTCGACAAAACTGAAAAAGACGTCACCCACGAGGTGACCTTCACCGCGAACCCACCCGGCATTGTCGCGATCGATGACTACGGTCACATGACGCCACTGAAAAATGGAGACGTCACCGTGACCGCAACCCTCGCGGGAAAGAAAGCGAAATCGCCTTCTTCCGTTAAAGTCAAAGTCACCGATCAGGAGGTGGCGCAGAATGTCCATTTCGCTCAGGAAGTCGTTCCCGTCTTCACCAAATACGGATGCAACGGAGGAGGCTGTCATGGCAAGTCAGGAGGGCAGAACAATTTCCGACTTTCTCTCTTTGGATACGAACCCTGGAATGATCACGACTGGCTCGTCCGCGAATCACGGGGGCGTCGCCTCTCACCTGCCGCTCCCGAAAACAGCCTTCTCATGATGAAGGCGACCGGTGAGATTCCACACGAAGGCGGAATCCGACTCGAGAAAAATTCAGCGGACTACAACACCATCACTTCCTGGATTCGTCAGGGCATGGAATATGATCCGGACAATGAGTCCGACCTGAAAATCGATCGCATCGCCGTTTTTCCTTCGGAGCGGGTCTGCAAACCTGGCGGGGAACAGCAGCTCGCCGTGACCGCCTACTACAGCAACGGAAGCTCAAAAGACATCACCCGTCTCGCGATTTTCGAAGCCAACCAGAAAGGCATGGCGGAAGTCGATGAGAACGGTCTCGTTTCTCTCAAATCCGAAACGGGAACGACCTCGATCATGGTGCGCTTTCAGGAATACGTGGACGTCTTTCGCGCCACGATCCCACTGGGCGGAACGATCAGAGAACTTCCCGAAACCAGGAATTTCATCGACGAAGAGGTTTTCAAAAAACTCTCTCTCCTCGGCCTTCCACCTTCACCACTCTCCGACGACGAATCCTTCATTCGACGGGTTACGATTGATGTCACCGGCCGACTTCCCTCTCCGGAAGAAACCCGCGAATTTCTCGCCTCCAAAAATCCTGAGAAACGTGCCGCGAAGATCGACCAGCTTCTCGACTCCCCCGACTACGCCGCCTACTTCGCGCAAAAGTGGGCCGGCATTCTCCGGAACAAACGCACCAAGGACACCTACCAGCGCGGCACCTACGCGTTTCATGACTGGATCCGCACGAGCCTCCAGGAAAACAAACCATACAACGAGCTTGTCACAGAGTTAGTGACCGCCTCCGGTGAAGTGGGACGGAATCCCGCTGTCGCATGGTATCGCTCCGTCAAAGACAGCAAAGAACAAATGGCGGATCTCGCCCAGGTGTTCCTCGGGATCCGCATGCAGTGCGCCCAATGCCACCACCACCCCTACGAGAAATGGTCGCAGGACGACTACTACAGCTTCGCCGCTTTCCTTTCCAGCGTTGGTCGCAAAAAGGGCGAGCAACCTGATGAGGAAATCATCTTCCACAAACGCGTCGCCCCCGCGATGCAAAATCCCAATACGAAAGCAGTTCTCTGGTTTTCCCGCATGCTCGTGAACCGCTACTGGAAACACTTTTTCTCGATCGCCCTCGTCGAACCGGAAGATGACATGCGGGTCACGAATCCCGCCACGCACCCCGCGCTGCTGGACCGACTCGCCTCCGACTTCGCAGGAAACGGATTCGATCTTAAAGACTTGATCCGCAAGATCT
This sequence comes from Verrucomicrobiales bacterium, assembly GCA_029213065.1. GTDB lineage: Bacteria > Verrucomicrobiota > Verrucomicrobiia > Verrucomicrobiales > DEV007 > Arctic95D-9. The sequence goes on from JARGPH010000031.1 coordinate 34,119, forward strand.
GCAACAGCCGCACTTATCAACTCAGTTCCGAGCCGAACGATCACAACCTGACCGATACCCAAAACTTCTCGCGTTACTACCCGCGTCGGCTCCAGGCCGAAGTCCTTCTCGATGCGCTGAACTTTGTCTCCGATTCAAAGGACAAATTCACCAACCAACCCGACGGGGTTCGCGCGACCTGGTTACCGGATGACAAATTCAACAACGACTCCTTTTTCCTCACTGTTTTCGGAAGACCTGAAATGGACAGTGCCTGCGAGTGCGAACGGGTCGCCGACGCCAACCTCGCGCAGAGCCTACACCTCATCAATTCCGACACCGTTCAGAGCAAATTGAGCCACGACGGAGGACGCGCCGCAGCACTCGCGAAGGAAGTGAAGCGTCCTGACAAAGACCGCGTCACCGAACTTTACACCTACGCCCTCGCCCGCAGTCCCAACGCCACCGAACTCAAGGCTGCGGAAACCCACCTGAGCCGGAAGCGGGAACGCGCCGCCAACTCAGAGGACAAAGAAATAACCGCGGAGAAAGCCGAACGTGAAGCCTTTGAAGATATTCTATGGGCGCTCGTGAACACGAAGGAGTTTCTCTTCAACCATTGATCAAAGCCAGGAGGAGATGATCAACCAACACATAACCTCAGCGCTTCTCGCGCTGTTCATCGCTCTCTTCGTGACTACGAAGAGTTATGCCCAGTTTCCCACTCCCGAGATACACTCCATCGCCCCCCCGGTGATTGAGGCCGGAAAAACCACCGAAGTTTCCCTGAACGGAACCAACCTTGACGACCTCACCGGGCTTACCTTTTCCGCTCCGGGTTTGACGGCGAAACCGGTCATGCTCCCCGCTACCGAGTTCAGACCGAAACCGGGTCAAAATGGCAGCAAGTTTCTCGTCACCGCTCCGAAGTTCACTCACGCGACCACTGTCGAGATCCGCGCGGCGGGCTACTTTGGATTGTCGACCTCACGTCCCATCCTCGTCGTCCCAACCGGACAGTCCCTCTCCGCCGACAAAGCAGGGGCAGCTCATCATCAACTCGAGACTGCCCCCGAGCTGGCCCGCGAAACTATCGCTTACGGAAATACCGACGCCGATCAGACTGACTGGTGGAAGGTCACCATGAAAAAAGACGAGCGACTCCTCTTCCATTGCCGGGCGGAAAGAATCGAATCCCAGGCAGATATCTCACTTAAGCTGGTCGACAAACGGGGCTACGAACTCGAAACCGATCGCGACACGATCGGCCGGGATCCCATGATCGATTTCATCGCCCCGGCAGACGGCGATTACTGGATCGGAGCTCACGATGTCTTCTACCGCGGAGGCACCCAATACACTTACACCCTCAAAGCGAGCGCCGCCCCCTGGATCGACACGGTGAATCCGCCCGCAGGTGTTCCGGGGACGACCTACCGCGCAACCCTGATGGGAAGAAACCTGCCCGGCGGCTCGCGCGGCGAAGACGTTTCGCTCGAGGGGAAGCCACTCGAAACCCTTTCCGTCGAAATCACGGTTCCGGAGAAAGCACCTGAGATGGCGTTCTCGACAGCAGACCCGGCCACGGCCCTGCTCCCCGGTTTTACCTATCGGTTAGGACAATCGAATCCGGTGAAACTCGGATTCTCAAGCACCCCGGTAATCGTCTCCCGCGAAAACGTGGAGCCACCCCTTCTTACAATACCATCCGAAGTATCGGCACAATTCGATTCAAAAGAAGACACCGATCACTTTTCTTTCTCTGCTAAAAAGGGAACCGCCTACTGGATCGAAGTCATCGCAGATCGAATTGGCGACGATTCCGATCCTTTCCTCCTCGTCGAGAAAGTGAGCGTCGATAAAGAAGGAAAAGAATCAGTAAAAACAGTTCGGGAAAGTGATGATTTCAGCAACCCCGGCGGGATCACCTTCAACAGCGGATCGCACGACACAGCTCTCGGATTCACCGCCGACGAAGACGCCAATTATCGTATCACAGTGATCAATCAATTCAGCTCAGGCAGCCCGATTAGTACCTACCGCCTACAGTTAAGAGAGGCAAAACCCGACTTCGAGGTCATTGCCGTGACTGAGCGACCCTACCTCGATCAACGGCAGGTTTTCCCCGCCGCCCCCTTGCTGCGCCGCGGAGGCACCGCACCCCTGCGTCTCCTCGTGCAACGCAAAGATGGTTTCACCGGGCCCATTTCAGTTAAAGCGGACGGCCTTCCCGAGGGAGTGACCTGCCCCGGTGTTTCGCTGCAGAATCTCGAGACGAGCGCTTATCTCACACTCGCCGCGAACGATACAGCGCCCGCGTGGGCCGGCACTATCAAGGTCACCGCGACCGCCACGATTGGGGAAGCTACGATCACTCATCCGGTCAGAGCGGGAACGATCACTCTGGGAAATAATGACTACAACCTCGCCCGGGTAAAAAGCCGGCTTTCTCCGGACTTTCCTCTCGCCGTGAGCGCGAACGAAGTCACCCCCGTCCGGATCGAAGTGGAGAACGGCGGGAAGCTCTCGGTCACACAGGGACAGAAACTATCGATCCCTTTCAAACTCGTTTCCAAACACGAACTCAAAGGAAGTCTGACCGTCACTCCAATTGGGCTTTACGGACTCAAGAAACCTCCCGTCGTCACCGTCGCCGAGGACAAAAGCGAAGGAACCTTCAATCTGAATTTCACTCCACAAAGAAATGTCTTCGACGTCAAACCGGGAACGTGGAATTTCGTCCTCAAGGGGACAGGAGTGACGAAATACAAACGCAACCCCGCAGCCGCGGAACACGCGAAGAAAGAGCTCGCTCACATCGAAGGCTTGTCGAAGAAATACACCGCTGAAGCGGCAGAAACCAAGAAGTCAGTGGAGGAGAAAAAGAAGTCGCTCGCCGTTGCGACAGCAAACCTCGCAACCGCGACAGCGGAGGCCAAGCCGGCTCTCGAGAAATCCGTTGAGCAGGCAAAAGCAGATTTAGCCGGGGCAGAAAAAGCCTTCGCGACGGCCGAATCAAACCAAACCCGGGCTGAGAAGGAACTCGCCGCGGCAAAGGCACGTTCCACAGCACTGACGAAAAGCGCCGCACAAAAAGATCTCAAATTCGCCGTCTGGTCACTCCCTCTTTCTGTCGAAATCCTTCCTGAAGAAAAGAAAAAGTAATCGCTTCCTTTTCATCACCCTGACTCTGCCTCACTCATGAGACTCCACCTTCTTCTAGCCTGCCTTCTCCTCTCCGCCTTACCACTGAAGGCACAACTGCAGGTCGCCGAGCTGAAGCGCGACACGCCGGTCAACTTCGCCACAGAGGTTTACCCCTTTCTGAAAACGAACTGCCTCGCCTGTCATAACACAACCAAGGCAAAAGCGGATCTGATCCTCGAGTCGCCACAGGACATGATCAAAGGCGGCGAATCCGGTCCGGCGATCGAGCCGAAGAATGCCGACAATTCATTCCTCTTCACCACTGCAGCCCACATTGAAGAGCCGACAATGCCGCCGGCGAACAACAAGTCGAAGGCAAAAAACCTCACCCCCGACCAACTCGCCCTTCTGAAACGATGGATCGATGAAGGGGCCGAAGGCGACAGCGTTTCCACCGCAGCCCCCGAGTCGTGGACAATCCTGACAGGACCTCAACCAATCTACACCTCAGCACTCACTGACGACGGGCGTTTCGCTGCTGTGGGACGGGGCCAGAAAATTAATTTATACGATCTTCGGCTCGGCAAACTGGCGGCGAGCTTGAAAGATCCCTCGCTGCAACACCCTGCTGCGCACCGCGACCTCGTTCAGTCACTGGACTTCAGCTCAGAGGGAACCCTCGCCTCTGGCGGCTATCGCACCGTCAAAATCTGGAATCGCGCAAAAGAGACTTCCGGAGAACCGCTTACCCTCACCGCCGATGCGACAACTTCCCGCCTTTCCCCGGGTCGGGATCGTCTCGCGGTGGGATACGCCGACGGAACCCTCTCCGTCTTCGACCTCAAAGCGGAAAAACAATCCGTCGCGACAGTCAAAGACCACTCAGGGGCCATCAATGGCTTCAGCTTTTCACCCGATGGAAAGTGGCTCTATTCGGTCAGTGCCGACAAAACGATCCGCCGCAGACCGGTTTCGGACATTTCCAAGTCAACCGCCCTGACACTCCCCTCACCCGCGAATACCATCGCGGTCGTTAACGGAGGAAAACATCTCTTTGTGGGTGGTGACGATCAGGTCATGCGTCTCTGCTCGTCCGATCTTGTAACACCACTTCTCGCTGCCGTCGCGAGCCCGACCCCTTCACCGGAAGCCAAAGTAACCGAAGCACCGAAAGCGCAGCCCGAACCCGCAACGCCTGCACCAAAACCTCCCGAACAAAAAGCACCTCCCGCAAAAGCGCCCGCACCAGCCAAAGCAAAGGCACCAGCCCCGGCTACGGCCCCAAAGGCAGCCTCGAAACCGGCAGAGAAACCTGCGACTGCGCCAAAAGCACCGATGCAGACGAAGGCGGCACCGGCCACTCCCGCTCCGAAGCCGGAACCCGCTCCCGCTCCAAAACCGGAGCCGCAAATTCTCGTGCAATTCAAATTCCAATCACACCCTGTCATCGCGCTCGAGACGGTCAATGCAGGAGGGACCGAACTGCTCGCAGCGCACAGGGACGGAACCGTGATCCATTTTAAAATCGATCCTGCGAAAATCACCGCGACACCTGCACAAGTGAGACGCTTCGCGCACGGCGCACCGCTCAACCAACTCGCAGTCTCACTCACCAGCACGTCGACACCGCGCGTTGCCACCGCCGGACCTGCCGGAGCCGTCAACCTGTGGAATCTTGCCGACGGAAAGAAAGTCGCCGAGATGAAGAGCGACCCTAACACTCAGCCAACTCTCGATTCCTACACACGCCAAACCGCAGTCGCAAACCGCCTCAAGGCGCACTGGGAGAAAGCGGGGCCTGTCGCGGCCAAACTCTCGAAAGATGAATCGGAGAAAGCAAAAACCTCCGGTGACGCCATTGCGAAAGCGAAACGGGAAAAAGCAGCGAAGAACGCCGCATTAAAAACCCTGAAGAATCAGGAACCACCCGCCAGCGAAGCAGATCTCGCCAAAGCGGCGGAGGCATCCGCAGAAGCCGACCGGGCCCTCACCAGTGCACTCCGAAACCGGGATTCGTCAGCCCGTCTCGCCGGTGACGCCTATGCCGATCAAATCGCCGCGGAAGCTGCCGCACTCGAAGCCGCCGCTCTCGCCGCCGCGCTGAAAGCCGAATCGGATGCTCTCAGTAAATCCGCTGCTGAGGCATTGAAAACCCTCATCAGCCTCGACCTCGCTTTCAGCCCTGACGGATCAACACTCGCCGTTGCCCTGAAAGGCGGAGGCCTGCGTCTCTGGTCTTCCGAAACGGGCAGCTGGCTCGAAGACATCGAGAGACCTAGAGCCACCGGGCCGCTTCACTTCACGACCGACAGCCGGGTTCTTGTCACCTCAGCGGATAAGAAAATCATCCCCTGGACGCTTCCGGGCGGTCAATGGCCCCTGACAAAAACACTTGGCGACGGCACCTCCCCTGAGCCCTTCGTCGATCGTGTTCCCGCCCTCGCCTTTCATCCCAATGGAGGAAAGCTCGCCACCGGAACCGGAGTGCCTTCCCGCAGCGGCGAAATTGCGATCTGGGACACCACCACCTGGGAACTCATCGCTGAAAATGCGGAAGCGCATCATGACACCATCACCTCCTTTGCTTTCTCCCCCGATGGTGACCGACTTGCAAGCGGAGGAACCGATCAGTTTGTCAAAGTGTTCGCGACCGATTCCCTGGAACACCAAAAAACCTTTGAGGGCCACACCAGCCACGTCCTCGACGTTGACTGGAATGCTGACGACCTCACTCTCGTGAGTTCCAGCGCCGATCTTCAGGTCAAGGTGTGGGACATTTCCAACACCCAGCAGAAATCAAAAGTGGAAGGCTTTCAGAAAGAGGTCGCCTCGGTTTCTTTCGTGGGTGACACCGACACACTGCTGACCGCGAGCGGCGACAAAACGCTGAAGCTCGCCAACCAGCCTCTCCCCGGCGCGGGGACAACCTTCCTTCACACCGCGAACGTCAGTGCTGATGGAAAAAGCATCATTGCGGCAGGTCAGGACAGTGTTCTCCGGGTCTGGGATGCCTCGACGAAAAAGCTCATCAAAGAGTTTCCTTCACCCGAAGCCAACTCAGCGAAAGTGGCCTCGGAATAATTGAGAAAGGCCATCTCACTTCTTCGCCTCTTCCGTCACGACCACTGTGATCGGCATCGAATAGGTGGCAAACTGGGTCGTCTTTTCAGCGGCGACGGTTGCAGCTGCTTTGGCCTCCTTCTCCGCCAGAGCCAACTCCCGCTTCGCCACAATCGCCTTTGCCTTTTCCGCTTCGAGCACTTTCTCAGCCGCCGCGACATCAGCGGTTGCCTTGACCGTTGCCGCCTCACGCGGAGCCCGCACTTCTTCGTTCGCAGCGGCGGCTTCCTTCACCTTCGCTGAAGCCAGCACTTCCTCTGCCAAAGCAACCTTCTCCGTCGCGTCTTTGATCGCAGCATCGATCGCCACCCCGAGTGCCTTGAGGCGCTCCACCTCTGCTGCGGTGTGTTTCTCCGCAGCGGGATTCCGCTGATACTTCGCATTTCCAACTCCCTGAAGAACAAACTGAAACTTACCGGGAGCGATTTCAAAGTTCCCGGATTTCTTCATCGGAATTTTCAAAACGCCCTCCTTCGCCGTCTCCGCAATCGAAACGTTGGGCGGGGACCGGTGCATCCCCGGAAACCCGTGAACATTGACCTGAAGGTTCCCGGTGCGCCGCCCCGTTTCGATCGTTTTGATTGGAAGCTCAAGTGTTTCCCCCATCGCCACGGTCCAGACCTTATCCTCTACCGGAAGCAACTTCGTCGGTTCAACCTCACTGCCAATCACAGAAAGAACCGTCTCCAGATCCAGCCGCGAGCGCACCTGCGAAGCGTTGGCAAAAACCCGCTGCCCCCAGAGAATCGAAGCCGGATGAGCGACCCGGCGAACGGTCTCTTCGCCCCTTTTGGCGACACCTGAAATCTCAACCGCCCCGTTCCATTCCTTAGCATCGTCACTCGCCTGCACAGTGAGAAATCCTTCCTGAGTCTCTCCGCTCAGAACCAGCGGCACGGCACTAACACCATCAGGAAGGCCCTTAACGGTCACTTCAATATCCCCGTCAAACCCATCCTCACGGAACGCAAAGACACGATAGATGACAGAACCGCCGCGTCGAACGATGGGGGAAACCGGCCACGCGTCATTGTTAATTGTCTTCGTCAGTTCAGTGCTGACCATCATTTGAAAATCCGGTTTTGCCTCGCGAATCGCGAGGCGGTAGAGATGCGCGACACTGCCTCCCGCACTCTGGTTCATCAAAGTGACACGAAACTCCCCGTCCTCATCCGGCATGAACGAAACCGTCGAGTCGAGCGTATCCGCGTTCAGGTCATCGAGATAATCGAGCCCGTAGAACGAAGGCGGATCGTCATTCTCGGCCACCTTGGTAAATATCTCCGCGTCCTCCTTGTCTTTTCCGACTTTCTCGATCAATAAATAGGGATCGGTCAGGGTTCCGAGTCGTTGTGAAATCACTTCAATCCAGTATTCCGTTCCCTTTTTCCCTTCAAAGCGAAAGACGTCGTAATCCCCCGGCTCATTGAAACGCCCCGCAATCTCGACCGGTGGATTCACGGTTTGTTCTGCCGACTCGATCTCCTCCTCGATCACCGGAGCAGTCGCAAATCCGATTTTCACCTCGTTCGAATTCGGCAGCCCGGTATAGAATCCGGGAATCATTCCCTGACGGGGAACACCCGGATCAAAAACCGCGGGAATCGCCTTCACAGCGGGCACCGCCACCACCTTCTCCAGAGTTTCGAGCGGCTTTCCATTCAGGATCCAGTTCTCACCCGGAGACCCACCCGGGAGATTTTTCCCGAAGAAAGTGAGCCGCGGAGAGGTGCCCGGCTCACCTGCCGGTGGAAAAACGAAATCGATGAAGGGATCGCGACTCACCGTGACCCGGTAGAAATAATCTTTCCCGCCTTTGTACAAAGCATCAGACAACCGAACATAGTAGGTGCCGTCCTCCTCCGGAGTGAAATCGACGAGCGGGTCACGCCCTGAATGAAACCGACTCGTTTCAAGCTCCCGCCCGTCCTCACTCACAATCGTAAGAAGCACATCCGCTTTGGAATCGAGCCGCTCCGCCCAGACCTGCGCGACAATTCGTTCGCCCTTTTTTCCCGAAAACTTGAACCAGTCAAACTTTCCATTCCCCAGTATTCCCACCGCGCCGGCCCCGACCGAAAGTTCGTGCGCCGCTTCCCGGCTCGTTCGATCGCCAGTTAAGATGACCTCGTCAGCTTCCGCCGGAACGACCAGAAACGGCCTCGCGGTGGAGAGCCCGAAGTAGCCCAACGAACGCACTTCATACACCCCCGGCTTCACTGACGCCGGGATCGTCACCGTGAACCTTCCCTCGACCGGCCTCCCTTCCGGATAAAAATCATCCGCCGGTTTCATTACCGGAGCCGCTGTGATGGCAGGATCGGAAAAGCGAAGCCGCCTCAACTCATCGAGGTCCTTCCCCGCTACAGTCACCTCCACGGTCGATCCGGCTTTTGCCACCGCAGGGCTCACCGTGAGCAAATCCGAGTACGGCATAAACCCGAAAGAGAGACTTTCCGAAGCAAATGAAAGGAGAATCGAGAGAGCCAGAAACTTCATGAAAAAGCGGTTCATAATGAGAGTCTTACACTTTGCGATACCGCTGCAAAGGCCGCATACAGGCACCTCTGAACCGATTCAAGACGCGCACACGCCGCGGAACCTCACGACCATTTCGCGAACCGGCCCGAAGAGACATTTGCCCCCCACCCGCACCATCTGCCAGCCACTGAGAACGCCGATTCAACAGGGTTGAGTCGATGACATAACAGGGTTAAACTTCGCGAATGAAATTTGACCGCCGCCATTTCCTCAGCACCGCCGCCACTCTCTCATCCGGAGCCTTTCTCACCGCATGTGGAGGGAGGAAAGAGGAAACCGCCATCGAAGAGCCCAAGGATACAGGGCCCCGTTATCAAATCTCACTGGCTCAGTGGTCGAACCACATCGCACTGAAGGCGGGTGAACTCGACAACCTCGACTGGCCGAAATTCACTCAGGACAATTCCGGTATCAACGCCCTCGAATGGGTGAATCAGTTTTTCGGTGAAAGCCACGAGAAACTCGGTTTCCAGCCGAAAGGACAGGACTACCTCACGGAGATGAAAAAGCGGACCGACGACCTCGGGATGAAAAACATTCTCATCATGTGTGATCGGGTCGGTAGCCTCGGGAATCCCGTCAACACGAAGCGCACCGATGCGATTGAAGGTCACTACGCCTGGCTCGACGCCGCGAAATTCCTCGGCTGCCACAGTATCCGCGTCAATGCCGCCTCCGACGCATCGCTCAGCCCGGAGAAACAAACCGATCTCTGTGCCGATGGCCTCCGTCGTCTCTGTGAACACGCCGCCCCCATGGGCATGAACGTGATCGTTGAAAACCACGGTGGTCTTTCCTCCAATGGCGCCTGGCTTGCCGGTGTCATGAAAAACGTCGGAATGGAAAACTGCGGCACGCTTCCCGATTTCGGGAATTTCTACGTCGCGAAGAATCGCGGCAAAGCCGAGGCCTACGAGAAAGCGAAGGAGCCATACGCTCATGATCCCGCCTACACCGAAGACGAAACCGGTCTGAGCTACGATCGCTACAAAGGCGTCCACATGCTGATGCCCTACGCCAAAGGAGTTTCCGCCAAATCACACGATTTTGACGAAGCAGGCAACGAAGTTCACACTGACTACAAACGCATGTTCGAGATCATCGGCGAATCCGATTACACCGGCTACGTCGGCGTCGAATACGAAGGCAAAGAACTCAGCGAAGTCGAAGGGATCAACAAGACCAAGGCATTGCTTGAGAAGACCTTTGCGGCAGTTGGATGATTAATCCCACTGAAAAATGACACCTGAAAAAGTGACTGTGGCGTGGAGTATCGCGGCAGCGCTTGGTGTCGTGTTGCTGCTTTCCTTGTTTATCCCGATAAAATCGGGCCCCCATGGAATTTCGCCAGAATCCAGAGCAGGCAAAGTGGATTTCAAGGAGGAGTTTCCGCCTTCACTCAGCTCTCTATTCCCGGACTACATTGACATTGAAGACTGTTTCTTCGCGACCGATGGCAACGGAGCCCCCCATTATTTATAGAGGTAAGAATTTGCCGGTAGATGATGAAAAACTACCTCTGCTCGAATGGCCTATACGATTCGGAGACAAAAAGATCGTTTCCTTCATGAACGGACATGTAACGGAGGAACGAGTAAAATAGTGGCTCGATATGGACGAGGAAGAAGACAATCATTGGCTGAACCGCTGGGGCATTCCGCTCGTGGTAATTCTCCTGGTGGGCATACTTGTCGCTAGCGTGGTTATCCCGATGCAGAATGGAGTGTCCGAACGAGCACCAGTCACGATTGCCTACAACAACGTGAAACAGCTACTCCTTGGGTGTCGAGCCTACGCGGCAGATAATGAAGGCAAGTACCCTGCGAATCTGAAAATTCTCTACCCTTACTACATTGACCATCTTCCCTTATTCGAGGGACAGGATGTAAAAAGCGGAAAGAAGAGTCCAATGATCTATTTCAGCGGCCTTACTGATACCAGCCCTTCTCGCAGCCCTCTTATCGAACATCCCTTTACTTTTAAAGGGAAGAAGGTCATTGGCTTTGCCGGCGGTCACGTCACAATGGAAAAAGTGAAACCGTGATTGGATTAGAAAGGTGGAATTCACCGGCTCCCCCCTCCTTGCGATCACCCTATGAAAGTCGGGAGGGATCCCGACCCTCCAATAATCAGACGTGGAGGGTCGCAGTCCCCTGCGACTTTGTAAAAGCCATGCTCATGAAGTCATCGCGTGAAGATCGAAAAATGAACATTTCCGCTGGCACCTCGTCCAAACTTGCGGCTTCTTCCCGGAGAAACCTGCCGATTTATGGGCAACGCAACTGACAGTCTCTCTTCTCTCGATTCTCTTCCCCTGCCGGCGGAGTTGGCGCGCGAACTCTGCCATCTTCCGGGCTTTGTCTTTCTCGATTCTTCTGCGGCCGAGGCATCGCAGGAGAAAAGCAACGCGTCGCTTTACTCTATCATTACCGCCTGTCCGAAGGCGACTTACAGAGGCAACCTTTTCAACCAGCGGGATCGCGAGTTTCTTCAGTGCGCTTATCACAGTCAGCTTCAGCCCGACCGGGTCACGCCTGACATTGGGGTTCCCACGGCAGGATTTTACGGAACGATTTCCTACGAAGGGGATTTTCTTTTCGGCGAGTATCACGACTGCCTCATTTACGATCACCTTCACGAACGCTGGACCGAGATCGGCAACCTCTCCGAACGGCGCATCGAACATCCCGACGGCGCGACTTCGGCGAAGGCGGAACCGCTGAACTTCACCAGCAACGTAGAGAAAGAGCAGTTCTGCGAAATGGTGAGCGCGGCGCAGGAATACATCGCGGCGGGACACATCTATCAGGTCAATCTTTCCCACCGCTTCAGCGCTCCCCGGCCCGGTCAGTTTGATGCCTTTGCCTTTCACGAACGGCTCCGCGAGCAGTCCCCCGCGCCCTTTGCAGGCTTTCTTTCACTCGGAGAGTATCAGGTCATTTCGTCATCGCCCGAACAGTTTCTCAACATGAGCGGGAGTCACATTCAGACGCGCCCGATCAAAGGAACCCGCCCCCGTTTTCGCAATCGCGAAGAGGATGAAAAATCGGCCTACGATCTCATCACCTCTCCCAAAGAGATCGCTGAACTCGTCATGATCACCGATCTGGAGCGCAATGATCTCGGGCAAATTTGCGAATTCGGCTCTGTCGAGGCAACTGAACTTCTGAAGCTGGAGCGCTTCGCTCAGGTCTTTCACCTCGTCTCAACCGTTGAAGGAACCCTTCGCCCTGAGATTGATCACATCGACGCCCTCCTCGCCTGCTACCCGGGAGGCAGTATCACCGGGGCCCCGAAAAAGCGGGCACGGGAGATCATCGAAGAGCTCGAATCCGTTCCCCGCGGACTCTACACCGGGGCGATCGGCTGCCTCGGGTTCAACGGGGAGAGCCGTTTCAACATCGCGATCCGAACCGCGATCGCAGACGGGGATTCGGTGCACTTTCATGTCGGCGCCGGGATCGTCGCCGATTCGGATCCGGCGCTGGAATGGGATGAGACGCTCCACAAAGCTGCGGGGATTTTTCAGGCGTGCGAAGCGATCTGATTAGCCATCCAGCCCGGCTTACATCCGTTGTGTCGGCATCCCTGCCGACAAATTAGCGACGTGCTGAAATGATTCTCGTCAGCAGGGATGCTGACACAACGGGTGAGCTACATTCAAGAGGCGTATTATTTCCCTTCACGACTCCTCCAGCAAATCAGGACGATTCTCACGCGTGCGCTGATCAGCCATCTCCTCACGCCACTCGTCGATCTTCGCGTGGTTGCCTGACAAAAGCACCTCGGGAACTGCCATCCCCTTAAATTCAGCCGGTCTCGTGTAGTGAGGTGCTTCGATGCGTTTGCCGTCACCGGAAAAAGATTCCACTTCCGCCGACTGGTCATCACCAAGGACCCCGGGAAGCAGACGAACCACCGAATCGACGACGACCGCAGCCGCAATCGTTCCGTTCGTGAGCACATAGTCACCGATTGAAATCTCCTCATCAACGAGCGCTTCGACAACGCGGTGATCGACGCCCTCGTAGTGGCCGCAAAGAAAAATGAGATGCGTCTCCTTCGACAGGTCAACCGCGATGGCCTGCTTATACTGCTTTCCCTGCGGCGTCAGGAAGATCACCTTCGCACCCGGTGTTTTGATCTTTTCCATCGCCGCAAAAAACGGCTCAGGCTTCATTAGCATCCCCGGACCGCCTCCAAAGGGCATGTCATCGACCTTTCGGTGTTTGTCAGTCGTGAACTCGCGAAGATCGTGGAAATTAATCTCAACATGCCCACCGGCAATGGCCCGCCCCATGATGCTGGATTTCAGCGGAGCTTCGGCGATCTCCGGAAAAATGGTGACGATATCGATTTTCATAGAAACGTGGAAAATCCAAGACTATCCCTATTTCCGAAATCTCGCCACCGGAACCACGGTTCGATTTCCGTTCTCCTCCGATTCTCTCGCGAGAAGAATACGGGTTTCTTTAAACTCCCCGATCGTTCCGACACTCTCGATCCGGAGAACATCTCCCGACATCGTGATGAGACTGGAAATCTCGCCCCACTCGCCGTCGCTGAGGCCGAGAACCGCCTGGACCTCACCGGCGTCTTCATATCGGTAATCGTCGACCGTTCCCTCCTGTCCGTCATCGCCATTTCGGACCGCCACAAAGTTCAGCGCTGAATCCTCGGTGGTCCCCGTAATCGACATCACGATTTCCCAGGGGGCCGCATTCAGGTCGATGAGCCCGTCACTGTGAATCGTGAAATAATCCCGCCACATCGGTTGATAGCGGGCAACTTCATCCATCCCCGAAATGAAAAGCATCTCTTCCAGCGAGGCGATATCGGCATTGGCGGGAAACTCAGGGTAATTCACTCCTGAATAGAACGCATTCTCGGCTCCATTGGGAAGCATGTCAGAATCCTCGTCGACCCAGTCGGCAATGGAATCCGCAGCACGGCTGGCGGCAGCGGCATCAAGCCCCCACGAGACGAAAAGCTCCTCGGTGGCGTCGCGCAGGATCTCATTATCCAGATCGTTGACCGGAATACGACCGCTCTCGCTTGTGATTTTTACTTTAAAGTTTTTCCCGGTGGCCTCTCCCTGAATCAGTGCAACATCCCCGGGTTCAACGTCCGGATGCGAAGCAATCACGAGCCCGCTTTCGGCGAGCAGCCCTGCCTGAAACCGTGCGCGTTCCAGGGTGCTCTCCTCCCACGAGGGTTGTGAAGCTTCCCACAATCCCGTCACGATGATGGAGAGCGCCATGACCGCCACGAGGACTAACAAAAGCGCCATCCCCCGCTCCTTTGATCGGTGATTGGAAGAATTCTTCATTGTCCAGCTCCTCCTCCGCCGCCAGCTGCGGGACCACCACCTGTTCCACCACCGCCGGGGCCTTGACCTCCGCCGCCGCCACCACCTCCGGGGCCACCTCGTCCTCCTTCACCTCCTCCACCGGGACCGCGGCCTCCTCCTTCACCACGACCGCCGGGACCTCGCGGACCCCCTTCACCGCGACCACCTTCACCTCTGCCGCCACCGTTTTCTCCACGACCACCCTCTCCCCGGCCACCGCGATCGCCTTCACCTCTTCCACCTTCGCCACGACCACCGGCTCCCTCGCCGCGACCGCCCTGCCCACCACCGCCACCGTTGTTTCCGGTAGAAGTGGTCGTCGTCGCACTGGATCCGGCACTTGCGGCCGCCGCGGCCGCCTCGGGATCGACCGCCTGCGTAGGCACGTTAAAAACCACCCGTATTGGAACAGGCCGGAACTCTCCGCCCAGAGAAAATTCGAGGAGCGGAGGCATCTTCTCATCGTCGGTCCATTCATCGAGCCACTCGCGCTGCTCCTCGGCCCAAAACCGCCACGACGCCACCGTGACCCCGGTCATGAGAGGCAACCAGTAGCGACCTTCTTCATCCGCCTGCATGAGATCATCGGGCCCCGCACGGAAAACCATTCCCCCGTTGCTCTCTTCATCCGGACCGAAGTCAGCTCTACTGATAGAGAGATCAAAAAGGGACTCCCCGTTCGGCCCCGGAAGCGCCGGACGCAGTGCGATCACGGTTTCTTCACTGCCACCCACTTTTTCACCGAAGGTAAAAGCGGTCGCACTGTTCCCGATCACCAGTTCATCATAACCCGAAGTGGACTCGGATGCCGGAGTCATCGCGAGAGTTCCCTCAGGCGGAAGATTTTCAATCGATTCGCGGAGCAAAATCAAAAAGCGGTTCACCTCTTCATCGTTGCGGTCGAGGTCGCGAATCTCAGAAGCCGTGTCACCGGCCTGCCAGAGAATCGAGAGGACCGCGCTGGAAATGATTCCGAGAATTGTCATCGATACGACGATCTCGAAGAGCGAAAAGCCCGCCTCGTTTCTTCGCGGTTGCTTGCGGGAACGCTTCATGATTCCGGTTGGTAAATAATGAGGTCGGCCCGCTCCACTTGATCCCCTCCGTCATCGGTGAAGCTAGCCTCAATCGTGAGCTGATAAAGATCCGCCAGTTCATTCCCTTCGCCGTTGTCGACCTGGAAAGGGGCCGCATAACTTCGGAACGTGACATCGAGAAGTTCGTCGTAACTCTCCGAGGCGATCTCCGCGACGGGAAGGGAACGCTTCTCGTAGAGCATCGCCTCAATATGCTGCTGGATCATACGGTCCCGCGCGAACTCTCCCGAGGTGCTGTTGATCCGTTGCATCACCTGCACAAGCCCCGTCACCGTGATCGCAAACAGAGCCACCGCGATGACGACATCGAGGAGCGCGTAACCCGCATTCGGCTGTCTCCGGGATGTCATCATTCCACCCAGGACCTTTCTGATTTCACATCGGCTGTGAGGGGATGGAATTCGATCTCAAAAAACGAATCATCCGCTTCGACCCGGATCCTCATCGGCTCACACATTCCGGAAGGTTGAAAAATCCAGCGCCGAAATTCTCCTCCTGACAAATTCACCCAATCCACTTCATCCCACACCTTCAAACTGACCCGAAGCGACGGATCAAACTCAACCGATTCATAAAACTGCAATCCCCTCTCAACTTCCTCGCGTTTTAAATCCGGTTCCTGAAGCCCCTCGTTGAGATCAATCCCGCGGGCACGGGACGCTTCGATAATTTCCTGCTCCCGCACCGCTTCCTCCAACTTCACCCGAAGCGTTTCGAATTCTTCGATGCCGCCATAGGGCTGGAAAAAACGTGCCGCTTTGAAACCCGAACTGTCAAAAACGATCTGGTAAGGACGCTGCTCCTTCATCGCCCGAAGCCGCACTTCGCGGGCGAGAATCAGAAGCGCATTGACCGGTTCACGTGCGAGCCGTTCGCGCTGAACACTGGTGATCGCCGGAACCGCAATGCCCGTCAAAATGCCGAGCACCGAAATGGCGATGACCAGTTCGACCAGCGTAAAAGCACTGCGACGGGCGGCATGAGGTGCCTCAAGAGAGGAGCTACCAGTTGCCGATGTCATCCTCGCTCTCAACGCCGTCTTCACCAAGGGAAAAGATGTCATATTTCTTTGAACTCTTCTGTGCGGGAACGCGATACTCGTATGGCTGCCCCCAGGGGTCCATCATCGGCTCTTCGAGATAAGCTCTCCAGCGCTCCGGCTGGGGCTCGCCAGTAGGGCGTTCTGTCAGAGCCGTGAGCCCCTGATCCTCTGTTGGTGGCTTGAAGTAATTGTTCCGCTCGTAACTTTTCAACGCGAGATCGAGCGCCTTGATATCGGACTCGACCCGGGTGTATTTGGCATCATCGATGAATCCGACAATGAGGTAGATTCCGGATCCTGACAGGACCGCAATAATCGTAATTACGATGACCAGTTCCACGAGGGTGAAACCCGATGCTGATCTTTTTGATCGTTGTGAGGATGAATTGAGAGAGACGTTTTTCATAACGGTTTTGATAAAATTTTACTTTCCGCGAACTCCTGACATCGAGCCAAAAATCGTGGTAATCATGCAATAGGCGACGATCCCGACAATGATCGCGACAAAGACCAGCATGACGGTGGGAACAATTGTCGTCAATCGCGAGATACGGACATCGAGATCTTCGTCATATTTGCGGGCCGCTTTCGAAAACGCTTTTCCCAGCTCACCGGTTTGCTCGCCAATCGCGACACGATCAACGAGCTGTTCGGGGAATGCTGCGGTTTTCTCCATCGCTTTTGCGAGGCTGGTTCCTTCACCCACATCCAACACCACCGTTTCGAGATGGCTGCGAATGTAGCGGTTAGGAGTCCCCCGAGTCACTAGGCGTAGACCGTTTAAAAGTGGAACGCCGTTGTTCACGAGGTTCGACATTGTGTGGCAGAACTGCGCGTAAAAGCGCCCGAGAATCACCGGCCCGAAAGCGGGAATCCTCATCTTGTAGCCATCCCACCACTCGCGCCCGTTCGGCGTTGAGATCGTGACTTTGAAAGCGACCGCAGCACCAATCATAATCGAGAGGAGAAGCCACCACCATTTCGCCATGAAGTCGGTGAATTTGATGAGGAGATCAGTGATCATGGGAAGATCCTGTCCCGTTTTCTGCATCATGCTGCTCAGCGACGGCATCAGAACGGTGCTGAAAACAAAGATCAAAACGACGCAGGCCAACATCACCGTAAGCGGATAAATCATCGCGCCAACGGTTCGGCGTTGCAGGTCGAAGAGCTGTTTCAAATTGACGACGAGTCGTCGAAGAATGTCGGGAAGCGATCCACTCGCCTCACCGGCGGCGACGAGACTGCAATACAACTCGTCGAAGGACGGGGAAGCCGCCGGCAGGGACTTCGAAAAACGTCCTCCCTCGCGGATGTCGTCACGGAGGCAGTTCGCGACCCCGCGAATCGAGGCATTGGTCTGACGATCACCGAGAATTCTCAGAGCCCGCTCCAGATTCATGCCCGCATCGAGGAGGTCGGCAAGCTCTTCGGTGAAAAGGACCAGCTCGGGCCGCTTCAATTTGACCCCGCCTTTCGGCATTCCTTTGCCAGCCCCCGATCCTGACTTTTTCGCTCCAGCGGTCTCGCCCTCCTGCACCAGAACCGGAGTGAGCGATTTGGACTCCAGTTCGCGATACGCCTCCGACTTATTGCGCACCGTGACGCTTCCGGAAACTTTCTTTCCGGAGAGGTCGATGGCAGTATAGCTGAAGGCGGGCATGTGAGGGCGACAGGGGATTCAACCGTAAACCCCGTGAGTTGTCATTAGTTTCATCGGATTTGCCTGAAAAAGCGAGCTGTTACCGCAGCCGATTCTTCTGAAATTCCAGCTGCCGCGGCGCATTCGGGCCACGTTTCAAGGGCATCCTGCACTGATTCGATCACGGTTTTCGCCCGTCGCGTTTTCAACCGGGCATGACGCCCCAGGGCAACGAGATCATCCAACTCGAAATCGTCCCGCTTTCCGTTCACGCTCATCTGATGCTGACCGGTCCAGGCCCCGTCCGGATTGTAGGAAAAAGTGACGTCGTAGGCGGGGGACAGCCGCCACTCACCCGCCTTGTTCATCAGAAACGCGATGTTCTTGGTGTGATCGTCCTGATTCCTCAAGAGGACATTGAAAACGGTCCGTCGAAACTGCTCCTCGAGCTGATCATCGGGCAACCCCAGCTGCATCATGACCTGCAAGGCCTGCTCGTAACTGGTCGCGCCAGCCAAATTAAAATCGTAATGCGCCATCGCGCAGAGGCTTTGCATGTGAAGCTTCCTCCCCGTGAGGGTGCGATCAAAACGACGCGTCATGAAGTGTGCCCGCCCGCTTTCCCGGAGGAGACGACATTCGCTCATCTCGATTCCCGCCGCCTTTGCCATGAGATAGTATGCAAACTCGGTTTTTCCATACCCGAGCGGATCCGCGATTTCTTTGTCACGGTTCCCGGAAACGCCGTCGAATTTGATCAACCAGGGTTCGTATCCGGGGAGGTCTTTAATCTGGCCCGACCGAACCTCCCCCGTCTCGGGATGCCAGGCGACGACGGCTTTGGCCCGCGCACCGCCGGCGGAAGTTCCCACCTGAATGATCTCGCGCAACGCCTCCGCTTTTACCTCTGACCCATCATCAGGGTTAAGTTGAGTATGCAATACCGACTTTTCGGCCAAAGCCTCATTGGCGAGGCGCACGAGATTGGCGATCTCCAGCGGGGCCGAATCGGCGGTTCCGCTTTTGAGGACGGGATGAAATTCGAGCGCCCCCATGCCACGCTCCCCGATATAGCAGAGCCGCTCCACCGGACTGAACCCTTCAGGATTCCTCCCCTGTCCAGCAAGCCACTGATTGATCAGCAAATTTCCAAATCGATCGGGGAGCGAATCGCTCAGAAACCCGGGCAGCCCGTGAAAGGTCTCGCGCCTCAGCTCAGGGAATTCAAACACACCGGCCCGAAGCGGCATCGTCAAAGGCGAAGGCTCGATCCCGCTTTCAAGAAAGGGCCGGGCATACTCAAATCGCCCGATTTTATGGTCCTCATCCCAGGCAATCGCCCCGATGAGACGACCCCACATCCGGATCTCAGCGATGTCGACACGGCCGGCCATCAGTCATCCCACTCCCATTTCTCACTGGTTTCTTCGACGACACCACGGTCTCCCCGCTTGTGCTTTCCACTGGCCCGCTGACGAACTTTTCCTTCCAGTTTCAACAGCTGCATCGGGCTCACCCCGGGATCGGGAAGAAAACTTTCGAGGGCAGCGAGCTTATTGAGCCCCCTCAAGACCGCAACCAAGGTGCCCAGTGTTCCACCAGCTCCGTTCTCGAGATTGGTAATCGTCTTACGTGAGACCCCGGCGCGCTTCGCCAACGCAGCCTGACTCAAGTTTTGATTCAAACGCTCCCTCTGAAGCCGATGCCCGATCTCAACGACTACGGCATCATCTGTATAGGCGCCTTTCATTTTCTTGGTAAAAAGTTACTCTAAAAAGCCAAAATTAGCAATTATGAGTAATTAGTTTTACATTGTTTTATTTTTAATGAGCAATAAATTACGCAAAAAGGCTTTAATTGGTAATATTGAGTAAATTAAAACTCATTAAACCCTATGCGTTTACTTTCCATCCCGCCCGATAGTCGCGGCGGACCAATGGATCGAGATCAGGACGGTCTTTCACGCTCATACTTTCAGCGTCCCATTTGAGCGTGTCACCCGGATTTCTCTGGGCAAGACAGCCGAGGAGAACCGTTTCGGTGAAAGGCCCTGAATGAGCAAAATCAGATTGTCCCCGCTCGACCTTACCCTCAATCGCATCGGCCCATTCCTTATAATTATTCTCATCACGGGCACGAGGCACCGTGATTTCCGGAGAGGCAAAGCCATCAAACAAATGAGCGGGTTTCACAAACCAATCGCTCTTCCTCGCGAAATACATCTTCCCACGCTCACCGACGACGACGCTGCCATACTTCCGATAATCAACGCCTTCGAGGATCGATTCAGGAGGCCGGTTGAACTCACCGGGAACAAAACGCCAGCCGTCACGATGAAATTCGGCTCCAATCTGCCCATCATACCAATGCAGTTTCACCCCCTTGTCGGCAAAGTCGTAGGTAATGTTGGAATTGATCGGAGCAGAAATATCCGTGCCCCCGTTTTCGGTCGCCTCAATCGTCGTCGGCGCTCCCAAATCGAGCGCCCAATACGGCATGTCCATGATATGACAGGCCATATCACCCAGCGCCCCCGTTCCGTAATCCCACCATCCGCGCCACGCGAACGGGGCAATCTTTGCACTGTAATCGACCCACGGAGCCGGCCCGATCCACTGTTCCCAATCAATCCCCGCGGGAACAGGATCAGCCTCCGGAGCAGTTTCAAAACCCTGCGGCCAAATCGGCCGGTTCGTCCAGGTATGGACCTCTTTCACCTCACCGAGAATCCCCGCGCGGATCAATTCAACGGCGCGGCGCATGTGGTCATTGGCATGTGCCTGATTCCCCATCTGCGTTTTCACCCCCGTTTCGGCAGCCAAAGCCGTGAGGGTTCGCGCCTCCCAAATCGAATGCGTGAGCGGTTTCTGGCAATAGACGTGCTTCCCGGCCTTCATCGCGAGCATCGAGGCGTGAAAATGATGATGATCAGGAGTCGAGACCGTCACCGCGTCGATCTTGTCGCCCATGTCGGCAATCATCTCGCGGTAGTCCGTGTAAAATTTCGCGTCGGGATACTTGGAGCGAGCCTCCGAGATCGACTTCATCCTCGAGCGAATCGAACCGGAATCGACCTTTCCCGATTCCAGCTTCTCAACATCAACGATATCAACAATCGCTGTCGGATGCATCCCCGCAGCCACTGCCCCGCTGATGTCAGCCTTTCCCTTACCTCCCGTTCCAATACCACCCAGTTGAATCCTCGAATTGGCTCCCCAGACATGAGAAGGGACAAACTGAAAACCAAAGGCCGAAGCCGCAGCCGTTTTCACGAAACGACGTCGAGTCGACGAACCTTCGGAAGGTGTTTTAGAAGAAGGTGAAATCATGCCCGAATAGTGGCAGGCCACCATTCCCCGGTCGATCACGCAATAAGGGAAATCCCCGGGAATTTCTCCCCGCAGCCTGTCCGATCGCACGTCACTCCAGTTGCGACCTCCGAAATCGGGAAGGAGTTTCCTTCCTCTACTCTCTATGAAACGACTCTACGCGAAGCACGCAATCCAAGTAGAGGCACGAGAATCGTGCCACCGTCACAGCCTATCCGATCGCACGTTCCTCCAGTTGCGACCTCCGAAATCGGGAAGGAGCTTCCTTCCTCTACTCTCTATGAAACGACTCTATGCGAAGCGCGCCCTCCGTAGCGGCACGAGAATCGTGCCACCATCACAGCCTATCCGATCGCACGTCACTCCAGTTGCGACCTCCGTAATCAGGAAGGAGTTTCCTTCCTCTACTCTCTGAGAAACGACTTTAAGCAAAGCACACCCTCCGTAGCCGCACGAGAATCGTGCCGACCACACAGCCTCCGCATCTCTCACCCTGCCGCATAGCCTGCGTGAGCCGGCTGCCCGCCCTGCACTCCCTGCATGTGCGCAGCCTCCTGCCCACCGCCCATGTACTGAACGCTTTCGGCCACGACCCGGAGCTTCGACCTCGATTGCCCCGACTGACTGTCCTTCCACGTATCCAGCTGAAGCCGCCCTTCCACGAGAACACTGCGCCCCTTTTTGAGATACTTGACCGCATTCTCCGCATCCCGCCCCCAGACGATGACATCGACAAAAGTCGCCTCGTCCTGCTTCTGCCCGTTCTCCAGGGTCCGGGTTCGGTTCATCGCCATACCAAGCTCAGTTACCGAATTCTTATTTTTCGTCTGCCTCAGCTCAGGATCACGAGTGAGGTTGCCTACAAGTGTTACACGATTAAAACTACTCATAAGAACACATGTTACATGAACTGTTCAGTAGAACAATCTTTTTCTCGATTTTTTTCCTACCTGTTTCAGGATTTGCGATACTGCCGACCGCTGCTTAAACTTTGAGGTCTCACGTTTCCCCTTATGCAACCTGACGAACTCAGTCCCTTCACCGACTTTTGCTATCTGTTCCTCAGCATCATTCTCGAAGGTGCTCCTTTCATTCTTCTTGGAACCCTGATCTCCGGCTTTATCGACGCCTACCTTCCCGCGGGCCTGATTGACAAATGGCTTCCGAAAAACAAGCCGCTCGCGGTCATTCTGAGCGGCCTTCTCGGGGCGATTTTTCCCGTCTGCGAGTGTGCCGTCGTGCCGGTGATCCGGAGACTGATCCGGAAAGGGCTTCCCGTTTCCTGCGCGATCACCTACATGCTCTCCGCGCCGATCATCAACCCCATCGTGATCATCAGCACAATGAAAGCCTTCTCCACCTCGGTGGGTCAGTTTTCGATTCGCCAGACGGAAACCGCCGTCGCATTCGGCCCCGGCTTCATGACCTCGAGCCGCCTCATCATCGCCTTCCTCGTCACCGTTGGTGTGGGTCTCGTCGTGCTGAAATTCCGCTCATCATCCATCCTCAAACCCGGCGTTCTTCCCAGAAACCTGAACAACCCCGCGAGCGACGACGACTCAGATCATGCTCACGGCCACAACCACGACCATGGAGATACAGGCCCCAACAAGCTCGTTCTTGCGATGCGGACAACGATGCGGGACTTCATGGAGACCGCGATGTATTTCACGATAGGCGTGGCAATCACCGCCGTTTTCAAAGCCTACGTGACCCAGGATCTGATCCTTCTTTTCAATCAAAGCGAAGCCACCGGAATCGGCCTCATGATGGTTCTCGCCTTTGTTCTCAGCCTCTGCAGCACCTCCGATGCCTTCATCGCAGCCAACTTCCCCGTGCCGCAGTCTGCGAAACTCGCCTTCCTCATCTTCGGACCGATGATGGATGTGAAACTTGTTTTCATGTATCTCAGCGTCTTCAAATCGAAGTTCGTCATCATCCTCGCAACCACACTTTTCTTCGTGATCGGCATCCTCAGTTACCTCTGGATCCGTCTCTAATCCCACCCCTGATTTCTCATGAGAAAATTCCTTCAAAGCCTCGCGATCCTCACGCTCCTCATCTGGGGCGGGCTCTTCCTCTTTTTCTACCTCACCGGAAGAATTGAGAGACACCTCGATCCCAGCTTTCGCATCTACGCGCTGATCTCGGGAATAGGGATGATCCTCCTCGCGGCCTTCAATTTCATCAATCGCAAGGTAGATATCGGGGACTGCTGCCACGATCACGCACACGGGGATGACTGCGAACACAGCCAAACTCACGAACACCATCACGATCACTCACCTGGAGCAAAAACCTGTGATCACGCTCATTCACACGACCACAAGCACGGCGAAGACTGCGGTCACGATCACGGAGCACATGAGCACGATCACGAACATTCGAAAGACTGTGACCATGACGATCACTCCCACGGCGATGACGACCATGTCCACGCGCATGATCATGAAGAAACCACTTCCGGTCTCGCCTTTTCGCTGGCGGTGCTTCTCATCCCCGTTCTCATGGCGACCGGGATTTCCAAGGATAAATTCAGCAGCGAATACCTCGCAAAGTGGGGAAAAATTGAACGCCAGATGATGCAAATGCGCATCGCCAAGGAACGGGAGGCAAAAGCCGCGACGATGAAAGTCGCCGAAACCGCTCCGAATCCTTATACCCGGGAAGGCATCGAAGGGACTGCCCCCGGCGCTGCCGACACCCCGCCGAATCCTGACGAACCCACTATCGGAACAGACGCCGATGCGACCGCTGAAACCGAAGGCGGCGAAAATGAAGCCTGGGGCACCTTCACCCTCGAGGACCTCAAAAACATGGTTCCCCAGAGCGACAAAGGGGACTTTCTCCTCGATGTCCCGCAAATCTTCTACACCGCCGGAGACAAAGAACTCATGCAGGTAATGGAAGGCATCCCCATCGAAACGACCGCCCAGCTCATGGAGGAAACAATGAGCAACGCCAACGGACAGCGCCTCAAAGCCTTCCGACTCTTCATCGAGTGCTGCGCCGCCGATGCCCGCCCCCTTTCCATCCCTGTCGACTTTGGAAAAGCCCCGCCCGAATACACCGAAATGGGTTGGTATAAGCTCTTCGGAAAACTGCACTACGCGGAAGAGGACGGGGAAATTATTCCTCTCATCAATATCGAGCGCATCGAAGAAGCCCTCGAACCGACCGACGGGCTGCTCTACTAGGCGCAGCTTCGCTATGCAGTAGGAAGGTAAGAAAGTCGTTCACACGGACCTCCTCGATCCCGGCAGAGCCCCTTTTTCTTTTTCCTAATCTTACTCTTAATCCGGGGATTGCCTGGCGGAAGACGCGAGGGCCTGCCTTGGAAAAAGATAAGGATAATGATAAGGAAATAGCGCTTCGCTAAGATCCCAATTCGCACGTGCCGAGTCCGAGCCCGCGATGCTGAAAGCATCAACCGGAACAGGCCCGGATTCTAATCCGGGTTTTGTCGAAGATTTCGCTACCGCGGCCTGAAAGAACGCCCGAAACCCATCGATTCAGGGCAGTTGAAAAAATTCAAAAAATGGCGTAGGTTGCCGATACGGAATGTCGATTCCGCCAATTTTCCCAATATGGGGGTGTACTGGTTTCGACTGACAGTTTGATAGATAAATTGCGTGTCGAGGTTGATCGGTTGGCCTCGTAAAAAGCCGATCAAAAAACAAATGCAAATAACGAACCTGAACTTGCGCTGGCTGCCTAATTAGGCAACCCGGGAAGTGGCCGACGCCGGCTGAGTCACTCCCGCTAATTTAGTCGGCTTAGTCTCCAGACGGGTGTCCGGTCTGAAAGATGAAAGGTTACAGGGCAACCGGAGTGAAGGAATTCTGTTGATCGAAGTCCCCACTGCTAAAGCAAAAGACCAACTATGCACGTAGAGGTTTATTGAGATGATTGTTAGGACAGGGGTTCAACTCCCCTCACCTCCATTCTTCGCTCAAGCCGTAGGCGCCGAGCGAAGAATGTCCTTCGTAGCTTCAGCGAAGAATGGACCGAGTCACATTTTAACGTAATTCGCGGCTTGAGCTTCAAATGGCAGGCCAACTTAAAGAAACCACAGGTTCCTGTTCGACCCACGACTCCTCACCCACCCATCATTGCCCCGCTCCAAATTCACCTGCGTTTATCTTCTGCGTAGTGAATCTGACCCAACCAAAACCTGCGTAGGCGTCACCTCCGATCTCCGGAAACGGCTCGATGTCCACAACGCAGGGAAGGCGAAACACACCCCGAAATTTCGCCCCCGAAGTGATGGACAGCGATTAAAAAACTTGGTTTCCTCTTCGCCAATGAACTGGCCCACTTTCCTTGCGCTATCGGCTTCTCTCGCTCTCACCGCCAACCTCCCTGCCGACGACTGGCCGTGGTGGCGCGGGCCGGATCGCAATGGGGTTGCCTCACCGACCCAGGATCCACCTCTCACATTCGGTGGCGAAGAGAATGTGGTTTGGTCAGTCGAAATTCCCGGTCGCTCTCACGGCTCCGCTATCGTCGTCGGGAAAAAGGTAATTCTCGCTGCTGCCGATGAAGAACACGATACCCAGTCGCTTCTCTGCTTTGATCGCGATTCAGGAAAAGCGATCTGGTCTTCGCTGATTCACGAAGGCGGCCAAACGCAGAAATCGAATAAGAAAGCCTCATGGGCATCGAGCACGCCGGCCTCTGACGGCGAAGGTGTTTTTATCAATTTCGTAAACGGCGATGCGGCTTGGACCACCGCGGTCAGGCTGGAGGATGGAAAGCAGCTCTGGCAGAAGAAAATCTGCGACTATCAAATTCACCAGGGCTACGGATCATCCCCTGCGATTCACGAGCATCTCGTAATCGTCTCAGCCGACAATAAACTCGGCGGAGCGGTCGTCGCTTTTGAACGTGCTACCGGCAAAGAAGTCTGGCGGGTCGCCCGAGCGGAAATGCCGAATTACCCGTCACCGATCATTCTCAAGGCAGCTGGAAAAACACAGCTTTTCCTAACTGGAACCGAAAAGGTCTCCAGCTTTGATCCGCTCACCGGGCAGATTAATTGGGAGATCGATGGAGCAACCACTGAATGCGTTACCTCGACGGTTACGGACGGCAAGCACATTTACTCCAGCGGCGGCTATCCGAAGAATCACGTCGCCGCAATCACCGCCGACGGTTCTGGCAAGGTCGCCTGGGAAGTGAATGACCGGGCCTACGTGCCCTCCCTCCTCGTCAAAGGCAGTCATCTCTATGGCACTCTCGACAGCGGGATTGGAATCTGCTGGGACTCCGCGACAGGAGAAGAGAAATGGAAGGGGCGACTTGGAGGAAACTTCACTGCCTCGCCGGTTCTGGTCGGTGATCGAATCTACGCCGTCAACGAATCCGGGGACTGCTTTGTTTTCAAAGCAGATCCGGGGAAATTCGAAATTCTCGCAAAAAGCAAAGTAGGCGATGAAGTCATGGCGACGCCGACGATCTGCGGAGGTCGAATCTATCTTCGAGTTGCTTTTCACGATGGTGAAAAGCGGAGCGAACGGTTGATTTGTTTCGGGAAATAGTCAGTCCTCTGTTTCAACCCCGAGCTCCACCTGTATATCCTGTCTACCCCGGTATTTACCCGGTCTTTTTTTTCACCGGGTACGCTTGACACTTCCCGTTCACAGGAAACCATATTAAAAATGTCCTGTGCCAGAATCGAATTCCAGTTTTTGTAACGCCTGCCAACGCCCTATCCCGGAAGCCTCTCCGGGAGGGATCTGTCCGCGATGTCTGCTTCGCGAAGGAATCGATTCGGATAACCCCAGAGGGATGCCGCACCATGCCTCGGCTGCTCCGCCCCCCTCTCCGCCGCAGGGGGCTGAAATTTCACCCCTCGAAGGAGACGACCTCGAAAAGTGGTTTCCCCAACTCGAGATTCTCGAGCTGCTCGGCGCCGGGGGAATGGGTACGGTCTATAAAGCCCGACAGACTCATCTCGACAGAATCGTCGCACTGAAGATCCTATCCTGTCCTCCCGAGTCTCACGAGGCCTTTGCCCTGCGCTTCGAACAGGAGGCAAAATTGCTCGCGAGGCTCCATCACCCTAACATTGTTACTTTGTTTGATTTCGGTGTCATCAAGAGAGACAGCGACACGCGCCCTCTCTATTACTTTCTGATGGAATATGTGGAGGGGGCCAACCTGCAGGAATACATTTCCAGTAAAGAAATTTCACCGGCCCAGGCTTTTCAAATCACCGCCGAGGTATGCGAAGCGCTTCAGTTCGCGCATGATAAAGGAATCCTCCACCGCGACATCAAACCGGCCAACCTCCTCCTCTCGTCCCCTGAGACAGTCAAACTTGCCGACTTCGGAATCGCAAAAATCATATCAGGCAACCTTGAAGGGAAAGAAACCGGCATCACGATAACGGGAACCTCTGTCGGCACCCCTTTCTATATGGCCCCCGAAATCTGGGCGACGCCCGAGGAAGCCGATCAGCGGGCCGACATCTACTCACTGGGCGCGGTTCTCTATCATATGCTGACCGGGGACAGTCCCTCGGGACGTTTCGAGCGCCCCTCAACTGAGAAGAATCTCCCGAGAATCGTTGACGCGCCGATTTGGAAAGCGCTCGCCAGGAACCCGGAAGATCGCTACGAAGATGCGAGATCTTTTGGAAAAGATGCTGCCAGGGTTTGCGCTCAGTTGAACAACCTCCACCGGGCGCGCCGCAACCGAGCCCTTCTACTCACAGGCCTCGCCCTCTTTGGAATCGCCCTTTTGATTTGGAATCCATTCGATCGTTCGCGTGCTCAAGACGCCGCCGGTTCCACTCCCCTTGCTGAGCCGGAATCTGTGAGCGCCCCGGCCGATTCACGCGGCCGGGTTTACCTTCATTACTCGGGGAACCATCAGGAAAGGAACCTCGACGCCACCGCGAATCGACTGAGCGATGCCGATTTCACTCTGGTTTACTCGCGTGATATTCAGTCCCTCGAAAATCTCCCCATCGCGACCGAGATTCGCTACTTCCGCGAACCGCAGGAGAAAGGAGGTGCCGAAGAAGTTCTTTCTCTACTCAAAAAATCAGAAGGTTTCGAAGACGCCCGCATTCTCTATGTATCCGGCTACGGAGACGTCAATCGCAGGAACCATTTCGAGATCTGGCTGGGTAAGAATTCTTTTGCCGGCAGGAAATCGATTGGGAGATTACTGCGCGAGAGTAGCCGCTCCCGGGGGAATGGCTCACTTCGAGTCGCAACAACCTCGAGCACTGCCGACATCGACCTTGGGAAGGTTGAGAACTTCTCCGATCTGGTGGCAATTCGTTCGACGGAATCTCATTGGTATGCGCTGCGCGCGAATGGGAGCCTCATTTCGTCCAACCCGGATCATGAGCGGCTCTACATCGATTCTATTTCGGGAGGTCCGGATCAACCGGTTGCAATTGTGGATACGGGAGGAAAAATCGAGCTCCTCGGGAATCAGGGCTTTTTTCCGTCGGCTGATTATCCTGCCAAACTTGATCAACACCCTGCAGTCGCGTGCGAAGTGGGCAGCGGTCACGCTCTCGCACTGCTCGAAAACGGTGAAGTTGCCGCGTGGGGCCCCCGCTATGATCACGAAATGAAAGCTCCGGATGTAAAGCCGGAATATGCCACAACGCGCTGGCCGGAGCCACCGCCCTCCGGGACAGGCAATATCGCGATAGCGGCCACACCGACCTCGGCGGCGACACTTCAGACCACCGGCACAGTGACGATATGGGGGCCGGAAGGCGCGATCGAATTGGAAGAATTGAAGCGACACTATCCCGTTGAATCGCTCCAGAGTGCCGGGAACAACCTTCTCCTGCTCAGTGCCTCAGGACGTCTGATAAAGGTCATCCTACCGACCGCGGAAGGAGAGGCGCTCCGCATCCTCAAAGTTGCGGAGAATGTCTCGGTTCTGTCTTCGCACTTTTACTACACCGACGGCAAGGGCTGGCAATCCGCCCTTCTCCCCGAAGAGTCGTCCGGGCTGTTGAAGGACCTCCCCAAAGTCGCGGCAGGACAGATCAGCGGGTTTGCAGGTTCCACCGGAAATCAGTCCGCAGTGTTGTGGATCGAACCGAAATAGGGGCTCCTCGCTTTTACGTGCGCTCCTCAGGACGCACCTATACACAGTTGCAAACCCGCGCTCAGAGATGCCTACCCGATCCGGGTAAATCTACCCCCCATCCTATACAATCTGTGCAAAAATTCAGAGGCTTTGAATTTCAACACAGATTCAAAACGGATTTGTCAGATTCACACAGATTGATCTCGTTGTCCGGCACCCTCTGAAACCCCATGCCCGGCCTGAAAACTGAAAACTGAAAACTGAAAACTGAAAGCTCCTAAAGCTTCGTAAGCAGCTTGTCGTGAATCCCGCCGAAGCCGCCGTTTGAGAAAACGATGATGACATCGCCATCCTTCGCTTCGCTTTCGAGACGTGCCACGATGGCATCGGCATCGGGTTCGTAGAAGGCAGGCGTTCCGGTATCGCGGATCGTTTTCATCAGCAAATCGGTGTCGAGGCGCTCGTCTTCATCGAGGCTGTCGGCACGCGCGACTTCAGCGAGACAAACCGCATCGGCTTCACTCAAGGCAGCGGGGAGCGTCTCCTGAAAAACATTGCGACGAGTCGTGTTCGAGCGAGGCTCGAAAACCGCCCAGAGCCGGGAACCTTCGTAGCGGCGGCGCATCGCGATAACCGCCTCCTTGATCGCAGTGGGGTGATGACCGAAATCATCGATAACGGTGATGTTGCGGGCGGTGACACCGCGCACTTCCTGGCGGCGGCGCACCCCGACGAACTGTTCGAGCGCTGTGCGAATCTCATCCGGTGAGACGCCACCGAAACGGGCCGCACAAACCGCCATGGCTCCGTTTCTGACGTTGAACTCACCGTTGAGCGGAAGAAAATACGTTTCGCCCTCGATCGTAAAACGGGTTCCAGCAGGCTCGTAGACAACGTCACTGATGTGCGCTTCGCAATCCTCGTGAAATCCGACCCGCTTCATCGGGGAATGCCCCTGATCAGCGAATACGTCGAGGCAGTTTTGGTCATCACCGTTGAGGAGCACCATTCCATTTTCAGGAACGAGCCGAATCATGTGTCCGAAGGTCTTTTTGACAGCATCGAGATCGTCAAAAATATCCGCGTGATCAAACTCCATGTTGTTCACGATCGCCACTTCCGGAAGGTAGTGAATGAATTTGGAACGCTTGTCGAAGAATGCCGAATCATACTCGTCCCCCTCCAGAACTGTGATATCCGAATCGGTGAAACGGGCCCCCTGCTCGAGGTTTCCCGGAAGACCGCCGATCACAAAGCCCGGATTTTTGCCCGCTGACTCAAAAATCCACGCCAAAATCGACGAGGTCGTTGTTTTTCCATGTGTCCCGGTGACGACAAAGTTGCGTTTTCCGCGAAGAATCTGCTCACGAAGCAACTCGGGAAAGGAAACGTAATGACGCTTCTGCCGAAGCACTTCCTCCACCTCGGGATTCCCGCGACTCTGAGCATTTCCAATTACAAAGAGGTCGACATCGTCAGGAAGATTCCCGGCCTTGTAACCATTCAGAATTTCAATCTCCCGACTTTCGAGAAATCCTTTCATCGGGTCGTAAACATGAGCATCCGAGCCGGTGACACGGTAGCCGGCATCGCGGAACGCAGCCGCAACCGACCCCATCGCGGTGCCGCAAATCCCCATGAAATATAAGTGCTTATCCCCGTTTCCGTTCTTGCTCATATCAATAAACCATTCCGCCTCGTATCCGATACGTGAATTGAGTAAGCTTCTTACTCCTTTTTACAATTCGGAGCAAAGGCCCTTTTTCTTTATCTTTATCTTTTTCATAATCTCAAGAGAAGTTCTGCCCGCCCGCTCAAGCCGACGACTTCATGCCTGCTCCTTTATCAAAAAGATGAGGATAGCGAAAAAGATAACGAATCCCCCTCGCAGATATTTCGTTTTTCCGCACCCCTACCACTGCCGATAATGCCATAATGTTACGGATTTTTTTCCACGACAACACGCAATTGACCGCAAAGAACCTTTCGTCGATGATCGGGAATGAGCAAATTCGTTAGACACGAAGCTAAATCGTCAAAAGGAGTCAAGTTGGCCCTCTTCCTCGGGGTTCTCTGGGCCATTTTACTCGGAGTGATCTGGGTTGCCTACCGCAACAGCGACGGCACAGGAGGCGGTTTCATGAATTTCATCGGACGGTTTCACGTTCTCATCGTCCACTTCCCCATCGGGGTCATATTTCTGGCGTTCATTATGCACGCCCTCACCTACCTGACGGCGTTTGCCCATCTCCAGAAATCGATCCCCTTCGTGCTCTGGATCGGCTTTTTAACGAGCATCAAAGCGACCGTGGTCGGCTTCCTTCTCATGAAAGTCGAGGATTTCGGCGGTCATGCCATGGACATGCACATGTATTTCGGGCTCGCTGTGGTCGTTTTCAGCCTTCTCGCACTTGTCTTTTCCATTAAGGAAAGCCGGGGCCTCACCGGGCTCACCCTTATCGCCGCTATGTTTGCGACGATGGCGAGCGGCCACTTTGGAGGCGCGATGGTGCACAAGGCGGATTACCTCACAGAGCACGCTCCCGAGACACTGAAGCCGGCACTTCTCGTCGGACTGAGCCACAAAGAAGAGCCGGAAGCCCCCGCTGAGGGCGAAGGGAACACCCCGCCTGCCGAGATCCCACTTGGCGAACGTGTCGTTTACACAGATTTCGTGGTCCCTATCCTCGAAAAGACCTGTAACGAATGCCACAACGCGGACAAGATTAAAGGCAAGCTCCGCATGGACACTCACGAGCTGCTTCTCGCCGGAGCGGAAGGCTCCGATTTCCAGACCGTCGCTCCCGGAGATGCCGCTGAATCCGAGCTGATTGTTCGCGTTACGCTTCCTTCCGACGACGATGAATTCATGCCGCCCAAGGGTGACGGATTCACCGAAGAAGAGATCAAACTCCTGAGCCTCTGGATCGATGCCGGGGCAAAGGCCGACACAAAGTTAGCGGATCTGGGCGAAGCCTCAATGATCGAACCGCTCGCCCTCGCAGTCGAAGCCACCCACGCTGACAGCAAGGAGGAAGTGGCGGACACAGCGATCGCAACTTTCGAGTCCGTTTGGGACACTCTTACCCCCGAGGAACAGGACGCCCGCATGACTGAAGTGATGGTGGCAGCCGACAAATATCACTTTTCCGTAATGCCGATCTCTGCGGAAGACGACCGGCTCCGCGTCAATGTCATTAACGCAGCGAAGGAATTCGGCGACGATCAGATCAAACTGCTCGAACCCATCGCGGAACGCATTGTCTGGCTCGATCTTGCCCGCAGCCAGATCACCGACGAAGCCCTTAAAACCGTCGGAAAAATGCGTGGATTGGAGCGATTGCATCTCGAAAACACCAAAACAACCGACGCGGGAATTGCCGAACTCGGCGGCCTCCAGCAACTTGAATACCTCAATCTCTACGGAACCGGTGTTGGAAACGGAATCTTCGAAACCTTCAAAAAGCTTCCCAATCTCAAGAAAATCTACCTGTGGCAGACCAAAGTCGACGCTTCTGAAGCGAAGGCCTTTGAAAGAAGCGTGAACCTTGAAATCAACACCGGAGCAGACCTTCCGACTGCGGTACCGGCTCCCAAGCCCGAAGAGAAACCCGAGCCGAAGAAAGAGCCTGCTCCCGCCCCCAAGCCGGAGGCCAAACCTGCTCCCAAGCCCGAGCCGAAGAAAGAGCCTGCTCCCGCCCCCAAGCCGGAGGCCAAACCTGCTCCCAAGCCCGAGCCGAAGAAAGAGCCTGCTCCCGCCCCAAAGCCGGAGACCAAACCTGCTCCCAAGCCCGAGCAGAAAAAAGAGCCTGCCCCCGCCCCTAAGCCGGAGGCCAAACCTGCTCCCAAGCCCGAGCCGAAAAAAGAACCCGCTCCAGCTCCCAAGCCGGAGACCAAACCCGCTCCGAAGCCTGCGCCTGCAAAAGAAGCGGCTCCGGTGGAGGGCAAAAAAGCAGAATAGTGTTTTCAAAAACACCGCTCCCAGCTTAGGGACGTAATTCTCCCGAAAATCAATTGAACGGAGACGCTTTCGATTGATCAAACCTGTCTCGAATCGACACTTTCACCATGCACCCTGCGATATTTTCCCGCTTCCTCGCCATTCCGGCGGCGGCAGCCATTCTTACTTCCTGCGGCGATTCGTCGGATCCCACCACCCTCGTGGAGCGCGAACTGACCGCCTCAGAGAAAAGCTTCAATATGGTGGAGACCTCACGGGAGCGTTTTCGCTACCAAACCCAGGCACCGGTGGCAGGGCACGGCGACACAGCCGCCGCTGAATCGGGAGCGAGCGAGCCAAAACTCACCTACGACACCCCCGAAGGCTGGGAGGAAAAGCCGGGCTCGATGATGCGCGACGTGAATTTTGTATTTGGCGAAAAGGGAGAAGGCTCCTGTTATCTCGCAAGGCTCCCCGGTGCCGGAGGCGGCATGGCAGCGAACGTGAATCGCTGGAGGGGTCAGTTCGATGCTGACCCGCTCACGGAGGAGGAAATCGCAGCGCTTCCGAAACTGGCGCTTTTCAGACAGCCGGCCACACTCGTCGAAGTCGACGGACCCTTCGCCCCGGGCATGGGGAGCACCGAAACCTTTGAAAACTACAGCCTTCGCGGGCTTATCCTCGCATCCAGCTCAGGCGCGGTATTTGTAAAAATGACAGGGCCCAAAGAGCTCGTCGCCGCCAATTCCGACGCCTTCAACCAGTTCGTCGCTTCACTCGACGTCAAAACGAACTGATTCCAATCTTCGCTTCTACAATCCCATGGCAAACAAACCCATCGATTGGTCTCCCGGCAACTGGCCCAAGTTGCTCTTTGATCTCTTCACTTCCTTCAAGCTGGCAACCTTCGTGTTGTTTCTCATGCTCCTGGTGACCCTTTTCGGCACCCTCGATCAGGTCGACAACGGCCTCCACAAGGCGAAAGAAATCTACTTTCACTCCTGGTTCATCAACGAGACAATGGGAAATATTCCCGTGATTCTCCCGGGCGGGATGCTGCTCATGCTGATCCTTTTCGTCAACATGACGCTGGGAGCGATCGTAAAAGTTCGCAAGCGCTGGCGCGGTGCCGGCCTCCTCATTTCCCACACCGGAATGCTCATGCTCCTCGCCGGCGGGTTCATCACGAACAAGTTTGCGACCGACGACTACATGGCGCTCTATCCGGGAATGTCTTCGAGCAAAGTCGAAAGCTACCGTGAATGGCAGCTCGAAATTATCCCGCTCTCCGAAGACGGCAAGGCAGACAAAGCCTGGATCTACCCAACAGAGGTTCTCAATACAGTTCGCCCCGATGAGCAACGCGTCATCACCACAGAGGCACTTCCTTTCGACGTCGTCATCAACGGTTTTTCCAAAAACGCGATGCCGATTCCGACAAGCGCTCCCATGGCCGCCGGCGTTGCCGGAAAAGAGGTCGACGGCTTCAAACTCTCTCCTCAGAAATCAGCGAAAGAGTCTGAACAGAACCTCCCCGGAGCTTACGTCGAATTCCGCCCCGATGATGGTTCCGAAGCGATCGAGGGAATCCTTTGGGCCGGCTCCTATTATTTCGATCCACGGGAAAAACCAATGCCCTTCACCTTCAAGGTCGGCGACCAGCTCTACGGAGCCCTTCTTGCCAAGAAAACCCGTGCGCTTCCTTTCGAAGTCAGGCTCGATAAGTTCATCTTCGAGCGCCACCCCGGTGTGACAACGCCGCGAAACTACGAAAGCCGCATCACCCGGATCGAAGAGGGACAGCCTGACAAACCCGTCGAAATCAAGATGAACGAGCCAATGCGCTACGAAGGCTACACCTTCTTCCAGGAGTCATTCGGACCCGCCGGATCGAATCCCGGCGACGACATGTATTCCCAGTTCGCCGTCGCCAAGAACCCCGCCGATCAATGGCCACTTTGGGCGCTCTGTGTCACCGGATTCGGACTTATGGTCCATTTTATTGTCATGCTCGTGAGCTATTCCAGCCGCGCGAGAAAGAAACGTTCAGCTTCAGCCGCCACCTCATGAAACACTGTTTACTCATCCACCTAACCCTCTTGGGTCTCCTCGGGCTGACATCCAACCTGTCCGCTCGCGAACTTCCCGAAGTCGATCTTCAGAACTACGAGCCCTGGGAAGAGGAAACCGTTCACGCTTTCGAGAATATCCTCGTTCAGGACGGTGGACGCGTGAAGCCGATTTACACGATTTCCCGCTTCACCCTGATGCAGTTCAGCGGAATCACCTCGGTCAAATTTGAAACGAAAGACGGTGAGCAGCACAATCTTCACTACGCTGAATGGATGCTCGATGTTCTTTTCCGCGGTGAAGTGGCGAAAGACCTCCCCGTTTTCATCGTCGACGATTCAGAAGCGGTCGTTCAAATCGGAGTCTCGCCCAAATCGCGCCGTGACCGCTACTCCTACAACGAACTCGTCTCCGGACGCGCTAAACTCGCGGAGCTCAGTGCCGAGTATGCGAAGAAGCAGCAGCAATATCAGGAGAGCGAGAAAGACAAGCAATACGAACTCGATCGTATCGAAGGTATGATCCTGACACTGGGACGAAACATCAGCTCATTTGAGTTCCTCCTCGGGCAGTTCGGCTTTGCCCGCAAAGGCGACATACTCGTGAACGGGGACATCCTTTCCCCTGAGTTCCAAAAACTGGCGAAGACACTCGACCCCGTCGAAATGCTCAACAAGATGCCCGAGATGACACTCGACCAGCTCTTCCAAACGGTACGCCAACCGATGGGCGACTCGGAAGATGAAAGAATGTTCTCTGATGCGCTTCGCCTTTTCTTCTTCCACGCCAATTCAGGTCGCGGACTCGATCTTTTCCCACCGAAAGAAGATGCCAACGAAGATTGGAAATCATCCGGCGACGTCATGCTGGAAGCGCTCGAGAAAAAGGACCTCCGCGAATGGGGAACTGAGCAACTCGGTAAGATCCAGGCGATCACGAAAGCACAGGGCGAAAGTGAAGAAGCCTTCCGCGCCGCGCTCCTCTCCTTTTCCAAACAACAGCACGAAACCGCAGAGGCACGAGGTCAGGGCGTCCGCTCCGAAATGGAAATTTCGCTCTATCGCGGGAAGTGGTTCTGGAACTCGCTCTATTGCTTCGTGATCGGATTTGTCGTCCTCGCCTTCAGCTGGTTCTCACCGGGAACCCGCTTCAGCAAAATCATGATTTTCATCGCGAGCATGCTCGCGCTCCTCGGGCTCGTTCTCGATGTTTACGGCATCACGCTCCGCAGCGTCATCCGACAACGACCGCCAATTACGAATCTCTACGACACAGTGCTTTTCATTACCGCGACAGCGGTCCTGCTGGGACTCATCATCGAATGGTTCACCCGCATCGGGATTGGCACGCTCGTGGCGATTGTCTCCGGCTTTGCAGGGATGTTCCTTTCCATCAAATACGAGGCGAAGGAAGCCACCGACACGATCACCCAGCTCATGGCGGTGCTGGACACCAACTTCTGGCTCGCGACTCACGTGACGATTATTAACATCGGCTACGCAGCGGGACTGGTCGGGGCGATTTTCGGAATCATTTACCTCTCCGGCAGATTTGTTGCTCTTCTCACGGGGCACCGGAACAAAGATTTCTACAAATCGCTCACGCGAATGAATTACGGCGTAATCTGCTTCTGTCTCTTCTTCTCCCTCGTCGGCACCGTCCTCGGCGGGATCTGGGCGAACTACAGCTGGGGACGTTTCTGGGGCTGGGACCCTAAAGAAAACGGCGCTCTCATGATCTGTCTCTGGACGCTCGTTATCCTTCACGGCCGCATGGGCGGTATGCTTAAGGACCTCGGCATCAACATGTGCAGCGTCATCCTCGCGGGAATCGTGACCTTCAGCTGGTGGGGTGTCAACAACCTCGGGGTTGGACTCCACAGCTACGGATTTACCGAAGGCATCTGGGGAGCCCTGTTTTCCTCCTGGAGTATTCTCGGGGTCTTTCTCCTCATGGGCGTGATCATCTGGTTTGTGGAACGCTCCAAAAAAGCGGATAAACAGCGCGCGGGAGCCAACAGAGAAGCCGCCACTTCAGCCTCGTAAATTCAGTAGCGGAGAGAAGAAACCCCATCGGGGGCGCTCTCGCGATTGGCTGCATCTTCCGATTGGCAAAAAGGCAAACAGTGGCTAGAATCCCCTCATGGCAATATTTCTCGGCATCACTATCGCAATCGTATTTCTTCTCCTCGGAGCAGCCGCATTCCGCTATCTGTTGAAAGGTGAGCAGTAGTATAAAGGACCACCTCCTTATCTCACAATAAAGTGACTTTATTGTGGGCGTAGACGGTCCAATTTTATACTACTACCTTTCTCAATGGCCGGATTCAAAATTAGCAATGACGTCGGAGCGACCGTGTTCGCTCTTCTTTCCGGGCTTTCAGCCCTTTTTCTAACTGCCTGGATTTTCGGGTCCGGTGGATGCAGAGACACATCCGCTCCCAAAATAACTCCGGTCCCGGTTGCCACAGTAGCGACTGAGGCTTCAGGTGAAGTCGACGCGGCCCGCAAGGCCCTTGCTGAAGAATCCGCCCGACGCGCGGAACTCGCCAACAAGCTTCGTGAAAGCAAATCCAATTTCGGCTCACTGGAGAAGGAAAATGCCGAGCTCCACGCAGAGATCCGAAAGCTGACCGCCGCAACCTCGCTCAAGGAAGACCTCACAGCGACAGTGGCCGATCTGAATCTCAAGCTCAAAGCAGCGAACGAGCGTAACGGGGACCTCACCGCGAAAGTCGAAGAAGCCGCTTCAGCGAGAGTGAAACTCGATGCTGAGATCGCGGACTTGCAGGCAAAACTGAAAGCATCCGGCGAAGGTGCCGGAAAAATGGCAGGGCTCAGCGCCGAGCTCGCTGCCCTGAAATTGAAATTCGATGCCGAAGCCAAAGCTGCCAAAGACGCGAAGAGCGCGCTCCTGACACTCAAACAATCAACGGGAGAAAAGGAGAAGGCTCTCCTCACTGAAATCGAATCTCTCAAAGGCTCGATGTCGGGAGATTCCGCTAAGATCTCGGCGGAGTTGAAAGCGCTTAAACTTTCGTCTGCCGACAAAGCAAAAATCGCGGAAGCCCAAGTCGCGAAGCTGAAAGCAGAAGTGGATGCGCTCACGAAGAAACTCACCCTCGACGCCAAAGCCTGCGAGGCATCCAAGAAGAGATTGATGGGCGAGATCAACAAACTCAATGGTGAACTCGACTCTCTCAAAAACGGAGACAAGCTGAAACGCGCCGGAGATTTTCCCGACCTCGATCTTCCCATGCTCGTGAACGACCCGCTTAAACTCGACTCGAAAGTGCGTCCACTCTTCATCAGCCTGAGAGGCATCAACGAGACCGCAGCCGATCGCAAAGCGACTTATGAGAAGATCATCGCTCAAGGCAATTCAAACGCGAAAGACGTCGTCCAGTTTGACTCCGGCTCTTCCGAAGTCACTGCAGCTGAGCGCAAAGAGCTCGAAACCAAACTGAAGGCGCTTCCCAAAGGAGCGAAGGTCCTCGCGGTGGGCTATGCCTCCATCGACGGAGACGCCAAGTCCAACTACGAACTTTCTTCGAAACGCGCCTCAAGCGTTGCTCAGGAAGTTGCCAGGATCACCGGTCTTGGCGCTGATAACATTCAAGCGGTCTACTTCGGGCAGACGAAGCGATTCGACGAGAAGGTCCTCACTCCCAATCGCGTCGTTGAAGTCTGGGTCACCAAATAATCGGGGACTGGTTAAACCTCTCTCTTTCCCTATCATATCCACAAAACAGGCAGAACCACTGCCCTCAGGAGGCCCGCCGGAAACGCGGGCTTTTTTTGTATCAAAATTTTAACTGGTTAGCGGCACGCAATCCGCGTATTCGTGAAACAGTTGCTACCTATTCTACAATCATGGCCAAACGAAAAACCAAAATCATCGCGACACTCGGACCTGCGACAGAATCATCGGAGATGATAGCAAAACTCATCTCAGCAGGAGCGAACATTTTCCGGCTGAATATGAGCCATGCCGCACACGACTGGGCCCGTGATGTCGTGGAGAGGATCCGGGAGCAGTCCGCGAATCTCGGAATCCCTGTTGCGACCCTTCTCGATCTTCAGGGCCCTTCGATCCGGACCGGAGATGTCGATGGAAAGCTCGATCTCAAAAAGGGAGACGTCGTCGAATTTCGAAATGCCGACCTCCAGCCCGGATTGGATGTTTCCGTGACGACCAACTACGACGGACTCCATGAAGACGTCTCCGTCAACGATGTCATGCTCGTCGACAACGGGGAGATCCATTTCAAGGTCAAGCAAATCGAGACAGGACGGCTCACCTGCGAAGTCCTCACCGACGGCAAAATGGGTTCACGCCGGCACATCAACCTGCCTGGAATTCGTGTGAATCTTCCCGCACTCACTAACAAAGACCTCGTCGATCTCGATCTCGCCGCCGAGCTTCAGGTTGATTTCGTGGCAATCAGCTTCGTTCGCGATGCCGAACACATCCGCTACCTTCGCGAAAAGCTCGCTGAATCTGATTCCCGAGCCAAGATCGTAGCCAAAATCGAAGATCAGGAAGCGGTTAAAAACCTTTCTGAAATCATCAAAGAGTCCGACGCCATCATGGTCGCGAGGGGCGATCTCGGCATCGAAGTTCACATCGAAGAGCTTCCCGTCGTTCAGCGTCTCATCCTCAAAGAATG
>JARGPH010000032.1 GCA_029213065.1 Verrucomicrobiales bacterium
TGCACTCTCGTAATCCTTCCAATCGATGTCAGCAGGAGTCATTTCTGAGGATAACGTCGAAGCGATGTCACTGC
Organism: Verrucomicrobiales bacterium; assembly: GCA_029213065.1. Taxonomy (GTDB): domain Bacteria; phylum Verrucomicrobiota; class Verrucomicrobiia; order Verrucomicrobiales; family DEV007; genus Arctic95D-9. The sequence continues at coordinate 75 of JARGPH010000032.1, forward strand.
CTGCCGACAGCGTGCTCCGACTTCAGGGTTGATGGTTGAATGGTCATGACGCTTTCGACTCGGCGCGGGCAGGCAGTTGATCATCCGCGACTTGTTAGCTGCATTGGTTTTCGGCGGTGACTTTGCCAGTTGCCGGATCAAAAATGAACACACACTGCACCATCTCTGCATCTCCCATCTCGCCCCAGAGGGAGACCCCGTAGTCTTCCCTTGGTGGTATCACGATGACTACTTTGTCGTCCGGCACATCATAGAATCCCTGCCACAAAAGTTCTTCGACGTCGTCGCGATCTACCTCAAAAGCAGGCGAAGAGCCCATTGTCGATAAAGGAAGTGTGTCCGGGAACTCCTCGTAAGGCCAATCGTCATCCGGCTCGTTTGGGGAAAGCTCATCGACTGCGAACGCGTTGTCATTGAGGTGGTAGACAAGGCGCCCACCGTCGTGACGAAATGGGAAAATCAATGGCAATCTTGTCTGGCTCAGCCCCTCAAGCGCTGCGCATTGCGTAGTGTCAATATCGAGCAAGGCATGGAGAATTGCTTTATCAGGGACTGTTGCTCCAGATGGAAGTTCGCCACCGAATCGGTGGGCATACTCACCCTCGTCCGGCCGCACAAATACCGAAAGCCGCCCCCGCCAGTAAACGATTGGGTGAGCAAGGTCTTCGTGCTCATCGGTAATGTCCTCAAGGTTGAATTCGATATCGGCCATTTTCTTCAGCTAACGTTCAAGAGCCCTCAGCCCTGACGGAGAGCGCGGGTTGATTGTGGAATAAAGTGGCGGATCGGAAAAGTAATTTCGACACGGTGCGTGTCAGGGCTTGAGTGCCTCGTCTTGTTGTGCGTTTTGTTTTTGTGGGTAGGCGCTAATCCCACCAAGCGACGCAAATTTCGTGGCCATCCGGAATATCGGGAAGATTCTTCGCTCCGGTCATGTCTGGCCCAACTGAATCCGGTTGCAGAGGCGAGAACCACCCGAATACGTTCTCAGGATCTTCCGATGTAGCCACATAAACCGTCTCGGAAAATGGCCACGTAGTGTTGTCAGATTCTTCCACTTCGTAAATTCCCACAAGAACGTTGCTCACATTCTCTTTGTCTCGAATAGCCTTCAGCTGATCGTAGAAAAAGGCGATTCCGGGGTGTTCCATCAGATTACATCCTATGGATCCCAGATCATCATTTCCCTCGAAAAAATCCTCAAGGGACACAAGTGGAATGCCAGACTGATCGGGGAGCCCGATTTCTTTAATACGCTCGATAAGAGCTATGCGTTTTTGCTGATCCATTCTTTTAGCACAACGTTTGAGGTGTGGCAGCGGCTACTGGGAGCGCACCTCTGACACAGGGTTAAGTGTAGAAGTAAAGAGGGTCATGTCGACTCAGCGCGTGTAGCCGCTTGTCCACCACCGGCTTGTTCTGTGCTGGTTCGTTGGGGGCGGCCAGATGCAAGTGTAATCAATCTCTGCTCAATGGTGTCAGCCGCATCCCAAATCTGATCTACATACTCCTCATCGATCTTCTGCACTGCACGATGGAACCGATCAAGTTCGGAATCATCCGGAACGAAAAAGGAGATCTCTTCTTCGGTGATGGGCAAATCACGCCTCTTGAACTCGGCGAGAACTAACCTCCCGGGAGTTGCGATCACGGTGGTACCGATTCTGTCGAATGCTGCAACTCCACGGGGTAAACTCGAAAGGTAAGTCCCATTGCAAACGGCATAGAAACCGTTCCCAAGCCCCAACCAGAGATCATAACACCTTTTGAAATCCTGCTGGGACTCTGTGAGGCCACTGTCTTCCAATCCCAAAATGTATGTCCCGGCATCGTAGAGTGACTCTCGATCGATGACTCGTGAAAAAAGCGACTCTGGAGATTCGGTGGCCATCATTTCTTCACAGAACGTTTGAGACCTGGCAGCCCGATCCGGGAGCGAAGGCCCGATTGGAGGATAAGAATTCGAATCAGGGAAGTCAATCACTCGATGCGGGATCGGGCTTGTCAGCGTCGGCTTGTTCTGCCGATTCGTTCGACGGTATAGGAGCGTTAGAATCGCCGTTGGATATCCAAATATCTTCACCCTTCCACTTAGGATAGGCCATCGCAATGCAATAGACATCGTCACCCTTGAAGAAAACTAGATTCTTTGGCCGGTAAGCGTGGCTTTCTTTGCTGATTCCAAATTTCCTGGGGTTTCCGTGAAAAATGAGCGTCATCGGAAATCCGCCCAAGGAAATTGTGACGCCAACTACCGTTTTTCCTGCAGTGTGGATCTGCACTGTGGTTGCGCCCTCCACGCGGAATCTCCCTTCATCTCCCGAATCCATCTTCGTCCGGAAGTAAATTCCATACGGACTTCCAAGATCCCATGTAAACATCTTCTTTGCGTGAACTGGCAAGTTATGTGTATCGGGAGTGATGTTTGAAAGTTTCGCGTAGTAAACCATCAAAAGGGTCTTTATCATCCATCGATCGATATCGATCCCACTAAAGAAGTAGAATTTTTGGGAAGCGTTCAACCCCTCCAGAGCACCGTGAATTGAGACGAAGGCTGAGAAGAACCGAGCAGCTTCTGCGTCGATTGGTGAGAGCGCTGAATTGTGGCGTCTGCAAAGCTTCTTCGTCTTCAGGGAACTGCTATCAAGCGAGTGCTCTCTTGAGAAATCCCTTGTTGTGATCTTGATTCGGCCGCCACCTAATACCTTTAGCACTGACTTCGAGACAAAATGATCACCAGAAATCTTAGGATCACAATCGTTTGTCCAGTTTAACGCGCACTTCGGATGGGTATGGCCTGTCGTCGGTTTCGGAGGATCGAGTAATTTCGGCTTCGTTCGGATATTGCCGTCTTTGAGGCAGCACTTTCCGAATTCCCGCCCACTGCCACATCCACATGGTGAATCCGGAGGGCAAACGAGTGTGTACATATCCAAGCAGAACGTTTGAGTCTAGCCGATCCACACCGAGATTCGCCAGTTCGAAACAAAGTTAAATGCTGGAGTAAACAGTGTCACGTCGGCTCGGAGCGGGAGTGGATTGGCTACGATGCCTTGTTCGTCTCGCGTTTTACTCGCTGAGGAATCATTGGTCCACGCAACACGCCGCTCGAAAACTTTTTCCATACGGAGTGAGTTTGTAGTGGCCCCGAGTCCAAAACGCTCGCTCTCTTTCTTTGAAAGGTTCAAGCGTGTCGAATTTGTAGGCGTGAGCAATTCCATCGTGGGAGTAACTAGCAATCAGTTCGGAATACATTTTATCGCTTCCGCTGTATATCAGGCCGTCGAAACGCTCTATTACTCCCAAGCGAACGAGGTTCTCCATGTAAAGCGCTATTGATTCAGGAACTGCAAGATTCAATTTTGATTCCAGACCGCAGTGCCGGTCGCTTAGGGGAATATACTTATCGAGCATGAATTGTATGACAGGCACAAATCTATTTTCTTTGATGTGCTCAAGAATCCTTGCTTCGTCTGGAACCATTTCTTTGAGAGTGGCGATGAATGCGCGGTGCACCTTTCCTTTTGACGAGTTCAATGAAGCGTTTGCTAGCAACTTGACAAACATGTCGGAGATCTGGTTGTCTTCCACTCTTACAATCTCTTCCAGGATTGGTTCAGCAATTTCAATAGGTGGCAGGACTCTTTCTGTGTCGGCGTGCTCGGAGAATTCTGACTCAAGCCGTAGCATTGCCCGCTCAAACTTTTTTCGACTAGCTTGGTTCGCAAGTCGAAGAAGAAAGAGAGGAGTGAATGCGAACTCGGAAACAGTTTCTAGAGCTCTTCCGGTATTTTGTAGCGTACCTTTAAGCAGATCGTCGTACAACTTTTTCTGCACTTCTTTGTCGATTAGGCTTAGGTCAAATTCCATCACCGATAAAATGCCTCGGGCAAGGGGTTCATGCCATTACAATTTTGAACGGGATTCGTATCGCCGAACCCTGCAGTTCAGATGAAAGTTTCTTTTTTGGGACGAACGTTCAAGGCCACTCGCTCGATACTGAGAGCGCGGCCACGTATGCAGGGTAAGAAATAGAACTACGAAAGTCAATCGACTCCCAGCGAGTATCGAGTTGAGTGCGCCGACTTGTTCTGCGCGTGTTGGTTAGGACTGATCCTTTGCTGAGTTGATCTCCTGTTCGCCCTCGGAGCGGGAATCCAGGGAACCGTATCTGCAAAAGAAAGGATAACCTTCCATGTCAGACCCTTCAGGATGGTAGAAAGGATGCTTTCGGTTCATGCGTGCGACACTCATCCCAACTTTAAACTGACCTGCTGAACGGTTATCGCGAAGCCAATTGGAGCCCATCAAGCGGAGAAACAATGTTGCCGTCAGATCCGTGTATCGATCAGGGCCAGCGATCACGGGCCCGAAAACTCCAATAACCTTTTCACTCTCAATTAACGTCCCCTCGACCCTGAGACAAAATGGTGTGGGATCGTCTACGTCTTCAGAAACGCCCGGCCCTTTCACCATCTGCACGCCCTCGTAAGGAGTGACGGTGATTTCCGTTCCAACTTCTCCAATAGCAGGCATTTTTTGCAGAACGTTTGAGGCCTGGCGACCCGTAAATGGGAGCGCGACCTCGAATGGAGATTAAATATTCTGATCAGAGATGTCAACCAACTCGGAGCGTTTTACGGGTTGTCCAGCGCTGGCTTGTTGTGCAAGTCGGATGTCTCTCGAAGTCCTGAGTAAAAGGCAGAAGTTGTTCGAACGCCGCAGACCGCAAAAGCCGCGTTAATTCCGACCGTAAATGCAATGCCAGCGAAGTTGTCTGCGAAAGGCTGATAGCTCTGGATTCCCACTAGTCCTATTCTTGTTGCCGACAACACAAATGAAATTGCTACGGCCACGACTACAGCGATCACTACTGGCGGAATCAATAACCGAGACAAGACGCCAGATAGAAATGGAATCAAAATAAGAATTTGAATCGTATCGATCATTTTTTTAGGCACAACGTTTGAGGACACGAACCCTCACCGGAGGGCGTGGTCTCGAGACTGGGTTGAGGTTGGATTTATCATGAAGATTTCGACTCGTCGCGGGTGAGGGTTACCGTGCTCTGCCTTGTTCGGCGTTTTTCTATTTGAGCGTGCCTTTGTAAGGCGATTCGCGGTGCGTAAACCGCTTGCCCTTTGAAAGGTAGATCGCATTTTCGCGTATAGTCCAAAGCATCTCTGATTGGAGGCAGATTTCCTCTAGGGCACGCCCGAAATACACGTTCGTTCCCGAAAAGGAAATTTTCTTTTCAGGCCGCACCCCTTCGATCACAAACGATATTCCTCTGCGCGTATACACGACTGGCCCTTCGTATTCTACAGCTTCATTCTGTATGATCGAAATCGCATCGGATAAGCTTGAGTTGACTACCTTAATCTCTGGAAAAACCTTTTTCTCAAGAAGGTGGACTACCTCGGCTTGAATCTTTTCATCTAAGTTCCGTGCAGGAGATTCAGCTATGCCAACAATTCTTTCCTGCGAATGAAGCGTCATCGCCGAAAAGAAAAGCATCAATAAAGTCGATGAGCAAAATTTTATCATTCTTTGCCGAACGTCAAAGACATGCCGATCCGATCCGGGAACAGCAGTCGCAAACAGGGTTGAGTGTGAATCTAAATAGGGTCTTTCGACTCATAGCGGGATCGGATTGGCATCGTCGCCTTGATAGGGCCCCGGGGTCGACGCCGAACTCGGAGCGACCTTCGAAACCAATAGTTCGCAGTTGTAGCCGTTCATGTTTTTCATCGTCACATGAAAATAAAAAATATCACCCTCATGATCAACCTCAAACTCCGAGGATCCACCGTATGGATTATGGTCGCCAAACCTCAAAGCAAAAGCTGCAAGGACGTTTCGAAATTCCCAAGTCTTCTGTGATCCAATTAGGAATCCTTCGCTACCCGGTTCTTCAAGGTGCCAATTGCATCTATCTCGGTCATGTTCCAATTGCACTCCTTTGATTCGTCCGCCGCCTGCGTTTAAGAGGGTGGAGACCAAGTAGTGTGGATAAAGCAATAGCAGTTCTGGCGCTTCGGTTAGAAAAGTCGGTTCTACGAGTGCCATTTTTCTAGCCCTATCGTTAAGGGTGACCTGCCGCCTACAAGCAGCGCCACTCCGCAACAGGGTTAAGGGTTGAAGTAAACAGGGTCATGCCGACTCGGGACGTGTAGGCGGTTGGTGTCCACCCGCTTGTTCTCTCATTGGGTTTCGTTGCGGAAGATTGGAGCCACCTCGTCAGGTGAATCAAAGCTCCCGACCAACGAGGCATGGAGTTTGTCGTCGATCTCATCAGGAGCAGAATATCCAAGCCCATTCCAGACCGCCCTTGCTGCGGCAACCGCGCAACAAGTCGCATTCGTGTCTGTAATCATTCCTGTCACTCGTTCAATCCTAACACGTGCCGTCCTTCCAATATGGGCGAGTGCAAATCGGACACCTGATTCCGCTCCGTCCTTCCAGGAAGTGTAGCCATCTGCTGTCGCATCTTCGAGGCTCCCTTGCCGAATCCATCCCTCGCCCGAGCAATGCGTAGAAATCTCAGTTGTTGGCGAAGGCTCCACATCCACTTCGACGATTGCAGCGTGGCAGAAACCGGTAACTACCTTTGCGACTTTGCCTTCCGCGAGCATTATTTAGAGAGAACAGTATTTATTAGTATCACCTCACGAAGTGATATCACGCAAGGCATTCATCTTCGAGAATGTCCTGCAGCCCCCGCTTTAGCAAGGTTTTATTTGAGCGGTATGCGTATATCAGGGCCTCTTAGAGAGGCTCCCCGCAGCTGACCTGATGTGGCTGATATCACGACGAGTCCAGTCCTTATATTTAGCTTTTCCGAAACAGTTAATACTGTTCGGTTGAACTATTTTATTGACCGCTTCTTCTTAATTGTGTATTTGAACAGTATGAGTGCAATGAAAGCGAGCTGGTGTTGGAGAACAGATCTTCGGGAGTTTCGAAATCTTTCGGATCAGAGAAAGGCGGGGTTTCTGCTCGTTTTGGAATGGTTTGAAAATTTCCGGCTCAGAAATGAACTGGAAGCCGGGCGCGAGGCGGCTCGGCTCTTTTGGAAAACCGAGGTGATTCGGGATGATCGCGAGCGGGAGGACTGGCAATTGGAGCAGTGGGAGTCAGCGATTCAGTGGTATTTAAATTGGCTGGATGCCTGTGCTGCAGCTCAAGCAGATCACCGGAGCCTTCCCGAGCGACTCAGAGTAGCGGTCAATTCGGCAGGATCGAGACGCGGTTTGGCAAGACGCACGAAGCAATGTTATTCGGCCTGGGCGGCTCGGTATGCCTTGTTTTCGTGATGGAGAGCGTGACGTCATGCAGGTCGAAACGGCAACTCGCTTTTTAACCTCGGTGGTGGACGACGAAGACGCCGCTTACACAACGCAGAAGCAGGCGCTCAATGCGCTCGCATTCTTTTTTAAACAAGTCTGTGGAATGGAGAATCCGCGCTTCAGGGTGAAGCTGAAGAAGACCGGGACGCGGATTCCGGTCGTGCTCTCGAAAGAGGAAACGCAAGCGGTCATTGCGAAGCTTGAGGAACCGGCCAAAGTGCCGAGGAAAACCGACGGGCGGTATGGATTGCCGGCGCGACTTCAGTATGGCGCGGGGTTGAGGCGTTCGGAACTGGTGCGATTGCGAATCAAAGACGTAGATTTAGGACGCGGCACGATAACGGTGCGCCAAAGCAAGGGCGACAAGGATCGCGTAACGATGCTTCCGGCGAGCCTGCAGAAGGAGTTAGCAGAGCAAATCGAAAAGGCGCGTGTCCTCTGGCAGCACGACCGCGCAACAGGTCTGGCGGGCGTCCACATCCCGGGCGCCTTATCGAGAAAATTCTCCCTCGCTGCGGAGGAGTTCAAATGGTTTTGGCTTTTCCCGGCACGACAGACGTCTATGGATCCCGAGACTGGAGTGAAGCGGCGTCATCACCTGCACGGGCAGGTTTACAGCGACGCGATCAAGAGAGCATCAGAAGCGATAGGCATTGAGAAGCGGGTCACGAGCCATGCCCTCAGGCACTCTTTCGCGACGCATCTCCTCGAAGCGGGAACCGATCTTCGAACAATCCAGGAGCTTCTAGGCCACGAAGACATCACGACAACGGAGATCTATCTGCATGTCGCGATAGGCTCGAATGGCCTCGGCGTTACAAGTCCTTTAGACAATCTCGGAGCGGAGCTACCGGCAGTAGCCTACTAGCGAAAAACGGGGACACGATTTTCGCGTAAAGAAACAGGAAAGGGTGTTCTATAAAGAGAGAGATGAGGGATAGGCTGAATGGTATTGCCACTCGGCAGAGAACACAGGATGCAATCCTGCGCTACTCCGCGAATAAACCCGGGACAGGTGATCTGTCTTCTTCTGTAGAGAAATTTCCGGGGGATTTCGTTTTCCAGCGCGTCGGAAGGCCTTGAGCGTTGCATCGTGATCACAAGGTTGTAAGAACACTCGAAATCATTGCTCCCCGCTTTACGCGCCGTTACTTTCATTCGCGTTGAAATTTGAAGGATTCAACGCGGAGAAGAGCGAATGGAGCCCGGATCGGATAAGCTTCGATCCCTTCCCCCACCCCTTGATCCGCCCACACAATTCCGCTACAACCTCCTAATGCCCCCTGCCTCCCCCCTCTCCAACCTCCAGCACGAGGAAATCGAGTCTCTTTTCGATTGCCTCGACGGGACGCAGTTTTGGATCAAGGATGCTTCGGGGATTTACCTGAAGGTGAATCGGGCTTTTCAGCTGAATTACTCTCTCCCCTCGCGGGAAGCGGCCGTGGGAATGACGGACTTCGATCTCTCGCCGCCGTGGCTCGCGAAGGGTTTCCTGGCCGATGACACGCGGGTCCTCAAGGGCGAGCGGGTCACGAACCGGATCGAGCTCGTGGGAGGTTTCGACGGCGCGGCCCATTGGAACCGGACCACGAAGATCCCGGTTCGGAATCGCAAGGGTGCGATCGCGGCGACGGCGGGAATCACCGAGACGCTCCCGGGCTTGAAGGCTCCGGACTTCCCCGTCCCGGAGCTGGTCCCGGCGCTCAGCGCGATGCAGCAGGCCCCCGCCGATGCGTGGACCAATTCTCTGCTCGCGGAGCGGGTCAGGATGTCGACGAGCGCCTTTGAACGCAAGTTCCGGAAGCACCTCCAGTTTTCGCCGATGCAGTTTTTGAAACGGCTTCGACTCGCGAAGGCGGCTGCCGCTTTGATCCAATCGGGACAATCGATTTCGGAGATCGCGGCCGATGGCGGGTTCAGTGACCAGGCCCATTTGACTCGGGAATTCAAGAAGTTGTTCGAAGCGACGCCCGGAGAATGGCGGAAACAGCATCACGGGATCGAGAAATAGCACTGCCGCTTTTGTTCAAAATTGAGCGTCTCAGATTCAAGACCTGCGCGACCGTTTCGGGCTAGAGTAAGGGCATGAATACGGAACCGGGAATCACTTGTATTGAAAACGGCCAGCTCATCGACGGCACCGGAGCGGAGGCGATCGCCGACGGCTCTTTGATCTTTGAGAACGGAGTGATCACCTACGCGGGACCCAAGAGCGAGGCGCCGGAACTGCCCGCCACTACCCGCCGTATCGATGCAAAGAACGGTTCGATTCTTCCGGGTCTCGTCGAGGCGCATTTCCATGCGACTTACTTCAACATCCGCTCGCTCGAGGATCTCGATATCAAGTATCCGGTCGAGTATGTCTCGATGCTCGCCTCGGTCAATTGCCGGCTCGCGCTCGAATGTGGCTACACCGCGGCCCGCTCCGGTGGCTGTCTTTTCAATGTCGATGTCTGGCTGAAAAAGGCGATCGACAACGATCTCATTCCGGGGCCGCGCCTCTCCCCTTCCGGCCGCGAGATCTGCTCGGCGGGAGGACTCATGGACTGGAACCCCGAGTTCCGGAAGATCGGGATGGAGGGGCTCGTCTTCATCATCAATGGAGCTGAGGACGCGCGCAAGGCGGTCCGGGCGCTCGTGAAAGACGGAATCGAGTGGGTCAAAACCTACCCGACCGGAGACGCCGCCGCGCCCGATGTGAACGATCATCACACCCTCTGCATGACCTTTGAGGAAATGGATGCGGTCGTGAAGACGGCGCACAATCACGGCATGAAAGTGACGGGTCACTGCCGCGCGACCGAGGGAATCAAGAACGCGCTCCGCGCCGGATACGACACCCTCGAGCACGGCACTTTTATCGATGACGAGGCGCTCGAGATGATCCTCGCTCGTGATGTTCCTGTGATCCCCGCGCTCTATTTTGAAAAGGCGAGCGTCGACCACGGGCCGGAGTTCGGACTGCCGCAGCGTGTCATCGACGGTCATCAGGAAACCCTCGACGGCGGAGCGGAGAGCGCCCTGCGGATTCTCCGTGCGGGTGGTCGGATCGGCATGGGCGGCGACTACGGCTTCGGATGGAATCCGCACGGCACCTACGCCAAAGAGCTGACCTATTTCACGAAGGAAGTCGGATTCACTCCGCTCGAGACGCTGATGTGCGCCACGAAAACCGGAGCGGAGATCATGGGAATGGGCGATCAAATCGGAACACTCGAAGCGGGCAAGCTCGCCGACGTCCTCGTCGTCGACGGTGACGTCCTCGCGGATATTGCGATTCTCGAAGACCGGAAGAACCTTCAGGCGGTGATTCAGGGCGGAGTGATCAAGGCGGGAACGATGGCTCCCCGTCAGGAAACCTCTGTTACCGTGGATGGCTAGTGCAGCGTTCGCTGGATCCCTGCAAACAATGCCCCGCCTCGCCGATTCGATGCGTCTTATATGAAACTTCCCCTACTCCTTTCCCTCGCCCTGCTCCTTCAGGGATTCAGCGCGGCCGCCGGGACCCCGCCGAATCTCCGGCAGGAAAACCTCGCGGCCTGGTGCATCGTGCCCTTTGACGCGAAAAAGCGAGGCCCCGAAGCGCGAGCGCTCATGCTCGGAGAACTCGGGCTGACCCGCTGTGCCTACGATTGGCGTCCCGAACATGTCGAGCAATTCGAGGAGGAGATCCTCCAATACCAAAAGCACGGGATCGAGTTCTTCGCCTTCTGGGGAGGACATGAGAAGGCCTTCGAACTCTTTGGGAAATACGAGATTCATCCTCAGGTTTGGAAGATGATCCCCGGGACGAAAGAGCCGGATCAGGGGAAGAAAGTGCAGGCTTCCGCGGATTTGCTGGAACCGCTCGCAAAGCGAACCGCAGCGCTCGGCTGCAAACTGGGGCTCTACAATCACGGTGGATGGGGCGGCGAACCGGAGAACATGGTCGCGGTCTGCACGGCGTTGCGAGCACGCGGTCATTCCCACGTTGGCATCGTCTACAACTGGCATCACATGCACGAGAGAATCGGGGACTGGCCGGAAATGCTGGACCTGATGAAGCCCTATCTTCATTGCCTGAATCTGAACGGGATGAACACCGGGGCGGACCCGAAGATCCTACCACTCGCACAAGGTGAGCACGACCTCTCGCTTTTGAAAACGCTCATTGCGAGCGGCTACGACGGCCCGGTCGGGATTCTCGATCATCAGGGACACACCGACGCGAAGCTCAGTTTACAGGACAACCTCGAGGGCCTGAGCTGGTTGCTGAAGGAAGTGGCGACGCCGGGTTCAGGCGGGAAAAAGCCGGTGCCCTCAGCCGCTCCGGTTGCAGTCAAAGCGGACACGTCACCGCCTGCGGGCGAAGCGGTCGAGAGCTCCGGCGCCGCATTTGGAAAGGCACTCTCGAAGGGAATCCTCGTCGAAGCGGGCGATTTCCGTCGCCATCCCCCGATCACCGTGGAGTGCCGCGTCAAACTGCGCGATGCGAAGGGCTACAACATTCTCGTCGCGAGCGACACAAAGGCGTCGACTGAGCATTGGGAGATCTTCGCGATGAACAAAAGCGGCTACCTCACCGCCTATCTCCCCGGAGCCAAGCCCGATCATATCACCACTCAACACGTCATCACCGATGAAAAATGGCACGCCGTCGCGATGCACTACGAAGCGGACCGGGTCCGCCTTTACCTTGATGGAGCCGAAGTTGCCGACACCGCGATCACCCGCGATTCGAAGCGGAAAACGGTGAAAGGAAAACTCGGAATCGGAGGGCTCGTCGAGGGCCGTTTTTACCTTCGCGGCGCGATCGACGAGGTGCGGATCCGGCGCGGCATTCACGAGGATGTCACCACCGTTTCCGACAAGCCCTTTGCCCCCGTGAGCGAGGCGGAGGGAATGCTCTGGAATTTCGACGAACTTCCAACGGCGGGGCCACCGCCCCTTCGCTTTCCCCGCGCGCCGCTCAATCCGGAGGAATCGCCCTACTGGGAAGAGGAAATCAACCGCGACCGGGTCTATGATTTCTACGCCAAGGAAGCGCTCGCCTTCGGGCAGATGAAACCCGCCGAGCGGCCGGACTTCCTGCCTCCTTTTCCCGGACTCGACGGCGGTGAACACGGACACTGGGGCAACCAGAACGATAAGGATACCTGGCGGGACGGCAGGGTTCGGGAGATGGATCACGGTTCGATCGTGAGCGGAGTTTTCCGGGGATTCGAGCTCGTCATTCCCCGCGCTGTCAGCGTGCAGCTGTCCGATGGAGTGAACGCGGTCTTCGATCAGGAAACGCTCACCTTCCGAGCCGCGTGGAAAGGCGATCTCGTGAAATGGTCCGACACGAGACGCGGTTTTCTCCACGGTATACCCGCTGGAGGTAAGACGACAGTGCCGCTGGAGCAATCGATAACTCCCTCTGATAAAGCGACCTACCTCGGACTTTACCGAAACGGGGAAGACGTCACCTTTGCCTACGAAGAAGCGGGAAAGGTCCACTACGCGACCGCTGCGGCGGCAGGAGAAAAAGTAATCGTAACTCACTCTGACAAAGCACCAAAGAGCGGATCACCCCGGTGGTCGGAGACCGTTTCGACGGAGATTCAGAAGGGCGAAGGAAAGCCCTACGCGATCGACACCTTCCCCCTTCCCTGCGAGAATCCGTGGAAGTCGCTCTTCTTCGTTGGAGGCCTCGACTTCATCTCGGAGAATCGCATCGCGGTCGCGAACATCCACGGCGATGTCTGGCTCTGTGACCGCGACGGAGACGAGCTGACCTGGAAGCGCTTTGCGGCGGGACTGCACCAGCCGCTCGGAGTGAAGGTGGTCGACGGCATCGTCCACCTGCGGTGTCGCGATCAGATCGTGGCACTTCACGACCTGAACGGTGACGACGAAGCGGATTTTTACGAATGCCTCTCCGATGCGCAGACGACCTCCGCGGGTGGTCATGACTTTATCACCGGGCTGCAGCAGGATAATGCGGGGCGCTGGTATTTTGCCTCAGGCAACGAGGGCCTTTGCCGGGTCTCCGCGAAAGGCGACAAGCTCGAAGTCCTCGGAACCGGGTTGAGAAATCCCAACGGGCTCGGGATTTCCCCTGACGGGAAAACCATCCTGACAAGCGTCCAGGAAGGCAACTGGACCCCGGCGAGCGCGATTGCCGACGTGAGCGTTCCCGGTCATTTCGGCGCGGGCGGCCCACGCGAGGGCGAACGCGGCAACGTTCCCCCGATGCTTTACCTTCCGCGCGGGATCGACAACTCAAGCGGCGGTCAGACTTACATCGAGAGCGATCGCTGGGGTCCGGCCAAAGGGCAATGGCTCCACTTTTCGGGAGGTTTCGCGAAGTATTTTCTCGTTCTGAGAGAGACATTCGGTGAAGGGCGCTCACAGGCGGCGGCGATCCCGCTGCCCGGTGAGTTTTTGTCAGGAGCCCATCGCGGGCGCTTCTCCCCTTTCGACGGTCAACTCTATGTTGCCGGTGCCCAGGGCTGGGGAAATTACGGCGTTGCCGACGGGTCGCTTCAGCGGGTCCGCTACACCGGCGGTGACCGCTACCCTTACCCGGTTCAGCACGAAACGAGGGACAACGGCCTGCTCCTCACCTTTGCCGAAGCCGTTCCGGACGCGTATGCAGCGAAGGGAAAATGGTTTGCGCAGCAGTGGGATTATCTCTACGGGCCCGGCTACGGTTCCCCGGAGTATTCCGTGAATCACCCCGGCCGCGAAGGGCATGACCGGCTCGAGATTCGTTCGGTCCACCGTATTGGCGGCGGGAAGCAGCTCTTCGTCGAGATGCCGCAACTCCGCCCCGCTGATACCCTGCACCTTTATTTTGACTCCGGCGGGGATGGGGCTGCCTCACATCTGGAGTTGTTCGCGACGATTCATGAAACGGGACCCGCCTTTACCGATTTTCCCGGCTACGAAAGAATTCCGAAAATGACGGTAACCACGGCGATGCAAGGTCCGGCGATGCCTGCTGCGTCTTCGGGGATCGGCGCCTGCGTCGCCTGTCATCACCCGACCCGTCAGGTCGTGGGCCCTTCGTTCGCCGAGATCCGGAAACGCTACGCCGGCAACCCCGACGGGATTGTCGCGTGGGCACAGAACCCGCAGAACAAAACGCCCGGACTTCCGCCGATGCCGTCGTTTCAGTTCATGGAGAAAGCGGATTTGAAGAAGATCGCGCTGGAGATTCTCGGAGAGGAGTAGAATAGAGGGACCTGGGGACTCGGGGCCTCGGCTTTGACAGGGTGCTTCCAGCTGCCGGCATGGGCACTGCGCGGAGTCTATGCAGGCAGCAGGGATGAAACTCTTCCCCAGCTTCCTGCGCGATGCGCTTACCACTCGTATCCGAGCTTGGCGCTGCCGTAGTGGCCGGTCGCGTTTTCGCGCAAGAGCATTCCCTGATAACCGAGCTCGAGGTAGGCGCCGCTGTCTTGAAAATCGAGACGGGTTGTTGCTCCCACTTCGAGCCAGTCGGTTCCGGCGTGTTCACCGCGCTGATTCACAGTGAACCCGCCAACGGACTGAGCATTTCCTCCGGTGACCAATGCGAACGGACTGGTTTGAAGGCTCGCGGTGACATTTCCGTTCTCAGGGCTGTATTCATGAGCCCATCCCGCACGAAGCTGAGTCGTGTTCCAACCGAAACGCGTTTTGTTTTCAAAAGTGGCGTAGGCGCCGAGACGACTGATGACGGATTCGAAATCGTGATCCGGGTAAATGAGATTGGCAAGACCTCCCCCGCGCTCCGTGTAGCCGTTCACCTGTCCGGTCGTGTAATCGAGGCCGGCGGATGGTCCGAAGCTGAATCGCTTACTCTTACGGATCGTGTGACCGGTGTTCATTGAGAAATTGTGAGAGCTGCTTGTCGTGTCCCCCTCCGCGAAGCTCCCCAGAAGCGTGTTCCGGCGGATCTCGTTGTCGAAGTCACCGTAGCTGTAGAGAAAATCGAGGTAGGTGTTGCCCTGGAAGGCAGTGAAGTAAGTGCTGTAGACTTCACCCTCAAGATCGTTCGATCCAAGGTCGGCGGTCAGATCGGTGTCGCTGTTCAGGTAGGTGAACGCAGCCCCCGCGTAGAGCCAGGAGTTGAGGCGACGCTCGAATCCGGCCGTTCCGGAATAGGTGTCGGTGTTGAAGGCGCGGGACGAGGCACTGATGTTGTCCTGATCGTAGAAGCCGTAGTCAAAACTCGTGAAAATCTCGAAATCCGTTTCAGGCTCTTCACCGATGACGACTTTTCCGTCATACGGGTTTTTCGCAGGATTCTTTGCGGAGGCTCCCGCCTCGACTTCAACCGAGATGATGGAGCTCGCCTGCTTCTCACCGTTTGCATCTTCTTCCAGTTTAGCACTGGCACGGACCTCGCGACTCCGGGCGAGGCCGAGTGCGACGCGGTGATCGATATTGTTTCGGGCAGCGAAATTCAGAAAGCGGGTTGTATGATCGCGGGCCGCAACGTTCACGCCACCGCCAGTGTTCCCCCCACGACTGCGAGCCCGGAAAAGGCGGTTGTTGAGATCGCCGACCGCATTGGTCGCAGCGTTCTGTGTGTTCCCAAGCGTGTTCGTCATCGAGTTGACACCTGTCGTCATCGTCGAGTTGATCGCTCCGTTGTTGGTAACGAGCACCTCCTCTTGAGGGCTCTCTGTCGTTCCCTCAACCTCGTAAGGATTGAAGTTCAGCGTGTAATTGTAATCGCCAAGCAGAGCTGAATAGGAGCCTGCGCGGAACAACTCTTCGAAGGTCGTGACTCCGGGGAGGTTGAAATCAGCAATTGAGAAACCGGTAAGGGAACCGGACAATGTCGAATTAACACCTCCATCAGTGACAACAATGCTGGTATTGAATTCCATTCCGCCGCCATAGGCACTTCCTGTAATCCCGGGAATAACGTATAATTCTGTTGCTGTAAAATTCGGTGCCGTCGTTGAAATAGATCCGGTTCCGGTCACAGGATTCCCCCATCCCTTTCCCGGAAACTCAGGAATGATAAAGTTCCCAAAATCGTTGGTCGACAAGTGATATTGCCACGTCACCCCTGCTGAAAAGGCATTGGAACTACCCGAAGCAACAATATCAAAGCTCAAGCCATCAGAGGATCCGTTAAAATCGAACTGATAATTACCCGTCGCCGGTGGCGCCGCCATCCCGGCATGACCGTTGTTAACAAGTGTAAGTACACCGAAAACAGCCATTCCGGTTAGCACGCGCATCTTAAATCCCCTCAATTGATACATCATTGAGTCTCGTATGAGAGAATATTGCAATTTGCAACAAGTTTTGGTCACTAAATTAAATCGCGGACACATAGCGCAAAGCGAAGGCTTCAATCGTGAGCGAAGGCGATTCCCCTCCACCCGAACTCGGAAAAACGCTAGCATCGAGAATTGCGAGATTTTCCCATCGGTGACTCTTCCCGAAAGCATCGACAACAGAGCTCTCAGGATCGTCACCCATCCGGCAGGTTCCAAAGACATGGGTGGAACTGAAAAAATCGTAGGCTCCGTATTCCTCGAGGAGTTCCCCAGCTCCGGCCGCTTTGAGTATCTCCCGCGACTTCGCGGCCATGAATTCGAGCCGATCCAGCTCAGATCCATCGAGATGAGAATGGATTCTTGCCAGCGGCATCCCGTTCCCATCCACTTGATCTGGATCGAGATCGATGAAGCTCCGCTGGTTCGGTAATGATTCGCCGATGGCGCCGACCGTGAGTGCCCGCCCAAACACGTCCCGCATCGTTTCCTTGTGCTTCCGTCCCCAGCCTCCGACAACTCGCTGAGCGTAGGCGATCGGCCCATTCATTTCCGACTCCCAGACACCGGCGTTGAATCGACAACCACCGACAACACCCTCAATCGCATCGGGAGCGTTAAAATCCCACGAGATACTGTCCGCGGGAAGCCCGCGATAACTCCCCACGGGATCCGGATGGAGGCCGGTGCTCGTCCAGAAAAGGGTCTCCATGAAATTCTTCCCGACCTGCCCCGACTCATTGGCAAGGCCGTCAGGAGCATGAGGATTCGCCGAATTCAAGAGCAATCGCGGCGTCTCGACGGCACCGCAGGAAACGATCAGCTCCGGCGTATCAAGAAAGTGCTCCCCACCCGCCGCATCAACGAGATGAACGCCTTTGACCCTGTCGTTTTCCCCCGCCTCAATCCGGGTCACAGTCACGCCGCTTCGCACTTCGCAGAATCCGGAGGCAACCGCCTTGTGCAGAAACGTTACATCAACGCTGCCTTTGTCCGTTCGCGGACATCCCCGGTTGCAGTTCCCGCAGTAATTGCAATCAGGCCGCCCCTCGTAAGGACGGGAAAGTGCCGCACGTGAATTGGCGTCCCACTTCATCCCCAGCGATTCCGCGCCCGCGGCCAACTTTTGACTGCCGTAGCTGAGAGGGTGAGCCGGAAGCGGAAAAGGTTCACTGCGATATCGAGCCCCTTGATCCCCGGGCCCTGCCACTCCGATTACCCGCTCAGCCTCGGAGTAGAACGGTTCGAGGGTGGCGTAGTCAACAGGCCAGTCCGCCGCCACGCCGAAGCGACTTTGCATCTGCATCGATTCCGGATGCAGGCGATGCGCCTCTCCGGTGAAGGCGAGCGTCGAACCGCCGACACCGCGAACATGAAAGTATTTAAAGGGCAGTCGTTGCTCCGTTTGATTCTTCCGTCCACCCGCAGCGCTCCACGAGAGAAGTGTGCTCCTCGCCGGATCCAGCTCCTGCATCGGGGCAAAAGTCTGTCGCCCGGTCGATCCGGCCTTTCCGGGGAAACCCGTTTTCTCCCATGACTCGTCAGAGAGCCTGTAGTCGGAGAACGGGTCGAACCTCGGCCCCGCTTCGAGAACGAGAACCTTCACGCCTTTCATCGCCAGTCCATAAGCGGCGGCACCTCCACCGGCCCCGGACCCGATGATAACGACTTCATGACTTCCCGCTTTCATGCCGGCGCTTTCTCAAAATCCGGATAGCCCAATGGCTGAGGCGGATTCGCAATCCCCAGGCCGGCCCAGCTTTCCCGGTGCCCGTAATAGAAATTCGTCGCATCCTGAAGCGTATGAACAAAGAAATACCCCGGACCGGATTTCGGACCCTGCGATTCCGCTTCCGCGACCACTTCCACCCGCTGAAGCTCCGTGAGATCATCAAAACTTGAAATCCCCTTCACTGCCGCCATGCCGTTTGCCCATCCGGTTCCCGAAACGATAAGCCGTCCGTATTCCGGAATCGCATCCGCCTTTTCCAAAATCTGCAGATGCACTCCCAGAGCGCCCGCGCCGGGACTGAAGTCGTCCCCCGGGAAAAGTGTGTCGACCCAATGGCGCAGGGTCAATGTCACCGGACTCTCACTTTCCTTCCCGGCAAGCAGTTCCTGACTCCCAATCAGCGACAGGGAGACCGGGACCGCTGCAACAAACTTCCGGCGTGAGATAAATTTCATCTTTTCTTCCCCCACCCTTACCCCGCTTGCTCCCGGGGAACCAGCCAAAATTCAAGAAGGCTCCAGCCTAATGGAACGCACTCTTTGACCGTCCACGAATGGAACCCCTCCTTCCCTCAGCTTCCCGCCGGGCACCGAACTACTTTAGATATATTAAGAAATTCTGGAATTTGCCCAAACTATTGATATTCTATAAAGCATGAAAGCCATCAGTCGCCGTTCCTGTCTCTCCCTGGGTAGTGCTGCACTTTTCTCTTCAGTGACCCGCGCTCAACTGTTTGCCGAAGCCGCCGGGACGAAGGCCGCACAAAAGAGGCCTCTGCCGATGTCGACGATTTTCAAAGGCGAGTCCCGGTTCAAATCGATTGTCGAAAAGGCGCAGAAAGAAGAGTGGATCAAACTACCGATCAATGAGCGGATCATCAAATGCGCCTACGAATTGCACGGCCTGCCTTACGAGAACTTCACCCTTGAGATTGATGATCACATTGAGTCCCCGTCCGTGAATCTCAACGGACTCGATTGCTGGACCTTTTTTGAACAAAGCCTCGGGATGGCGCGCATGTTAGGTGTCGACAAGTCACAGTATTCCCCCGAAGACCTCCTTCGCGAAATCCAGTTCACCCGTTACCGGGGCGGCCAGTGCTCGGGTAACTACCTCGAGCGGATTCACTATCTCGCCGAGTGGTTCATCGAGAACGATGCCCGCGGCACCTGCGACTACATCACCCCGGACCTTGAAGGCGCCGAACAGATTCACGACCGCAAGATCAGCGAAATGACGATTCTCTGGAAGAGCTACCGCTATCTCAAAAACAACCCCGAGCTTCGGGCACCGATGAAGGAGACGGAGGACCGCGTCGCGGCGATGCCGGTTCACTACATTCCTAAATCCAAAGTCGCGGCACTGGAGCCTCAGCTGAAGAACGGTGATGTCATCGGGATCGCGACAAAGCATCACGGCGGCTACTGTTCCCACGTGGGATTGATTTCAAGAACCGACGATGGCGTCGCCCGTTTCATGCACGCCTCCCGGGATTACAAAAAGGTCGTCGTCGACAAATCGATTTCCGGTTATCTGAACAAATTTCGATCTCACGCCGGGATGATCGTGGGTCGCCCTCTCGAACTCAGCCAGACGGTGACCGACGAGGCGAAGTATCAGGCCAACCTGAAAGCGCTCATCGGCTGATTACTTCGGTATGGAACCTGAGCCGCTTATCAGCCTCGAAGTCGCCCTGCCACTGATCAAATGGCTTAGCGGAATTTCAATCGTCCTTGGGGTTCTCCACCTCTTCGTTTACGTCATCGGCGAGTTCTTCCCCGGTGCCTACCGTCGGGTCCACTCCGAGGGGCTCCGCAAGATCCTCGTCGGAAACGGCAACCGTCTCATGTGGGGCGGCGGCGGCCTCCTCATGCTCTTCGTCGGCGGCCTCGGCTTCGCCTGCCTCTGGCTCATCAAGGTTCTCGAGCGCCTCAACGGGAACCTCTGAATCCTCCGCTTTCTCTGAATCTTCCGTCTCCGTCGTTTCCCCGGCAGCTTCCTCCGCCGGCGCAGCGCTGGTGGTTCGCTTTTCTTCCGCCATGAGGAGATCAGCCACTTCCCGCTGGACTGCCTCGATCTCGTCGAGCTTCAAACCGGGATCAGCGACAATGAAGACGTCGCCCGTCGCCGCCTGCTCATAAAAGAGCAACCGTCGCTCCTCAGTCTCCTGAGCATCCGTCTGTATGAACTCTTTTTTACGCTCTAACATCAACGCGAGAATGTAGCGGGCGTTTTCGGTTTTCTGGTCGTCCTCATCGATGAAACGACGCAGCATTCCCTCGGCGGAGGTATCGACGTGACTCTCCTCAGTCCCCGCCGCCACCGGAGCGTGATACGTCGATTTCCAAAACGAAAAGGGAGCGGGATCGATTGATTTTTTGATCCCGTTCCAGGAATCGACCGAGTAATCCTTGCGGAGAAATCCATCCGATTCGGGATCATCGAAAATGCAGGTATAAAACTGCTGTTTGTCGACAAAGGGCTCTTCGGAGATCTCACAACGAGCGTTCGTCGAGCGTATTTTCCAATCCTGTATGATTGCCATTTTAGTAGAAAAATAGAGTCGGGCTGCCTACCGGGAAGCGGGAACAACCGGCTTCTTTTTAAAGGGAGCCATGATAACGGTTTTCAGCTTCGGAAACTCACGATTGCGCGCCCGGAATGCAAGGAGGAAGACACCTATCGCCCCGATAATCACATTGGTCAGCCAGGCGGCCACGAACGGGTTCATATTACTCCCCTGCCCGAGAGCAATAAAGGTCGTTCGCATCAGATACATCAGAGCAAAAATAATGATCGCGCCTGTCACGCCGGCCATTCCACCCCGGCGCGAATAAACCACCCCGAGCGGCGCCGCCACGAGGATCATGACGAAGCAGGTGAACGGCTCGGAGAAGATGTTCCACCGGTTCGTTCGAAACGGTGCGAGTCGATCATCATTCATATCGGAATTGGCATTCAAGTACATGGTGAGACCGGGCATGCCCAGATACTCCGGATTCTGCGCTGAACTCAGCACTTTCCACGGGGTTTCCGACCAATCGTCAATCGTAAGCTGAGCGTGCCTCGTCATCAGTGGTATCCGCTCGTCGTCGTAAGTGTAAACCGTCACGGTGAATAGCTGCCACTGCGGCGGACTGGAGTTCCAGACCCATTTGGCGCGCTTGGCAATCCAAACGACCTCAGGCTGACCTTTATCATTCAGTTTCGCGACGACGACATCACTCATCGGATCACTCAGTTTCAAGGGAACCGCTCCGACAAACCAGGTTCGCTGATCGGGCTCGTTCACATGCATCCACCCCCGCTTCGAATAGAGCACCGGCGCGACTTCAGTTCCTCTGCGCTTCGCCCAGAAGCTCGCCTTCGCCGATTCCATGATCGCATCGCTCGTTCCCACCGAAGTCGGTGCCCAGTGAAATTTGAAAGCGAGACAGATCATCGAGCTGTAGAGCCCGATGATAAACAGGGGCATGAGGATTCGAGTGACGCTCCGACCCGCTCCGATCATGCTGATGAGCTCATTCGACTTTGACAGCGTCGTCAGTGAAAACAAACCCGCCAGCAACATCACGATCGGCATCACGAAGAGAACCACAAACGGAATCTGCACGATATAATACTGGAAGGCCTGCCCGTCTTGCATCTGAGCGAGATACTTCGCGTTGTCATTCATGTCCGCGATCACCCAGATCGCAGTGAAGGAAAAAAGGCAAAACAGGAACGGCGAGAGAAACGACTGAACTACGTAGCGATCCATGAGGGACAAACGGAAGTAGAGCCAGGCCGCGAGTGGAACACTGATAATGAGCGAGGAAACGAGAACGAGCTGTCCAAAATAGGCGAAAATCGAGGGAGTTTCTCCCGCGAGTGCCTTACCGGTCAAGGCCCGCTGTGTCTCGATGACATCAGGTGGCAGCCAGGAAGAGAGCCCGGCCAGTGCCGCCATCCAGAGCGCGATAATAATAAAGCGTTGCTGGCTCCGGTTGGACTTTTCAGGACGTATCAGTAAACTGGCGACGACACCGATCAAGGCAAGGAGAACACTGAGAGCGCGCCAGATAATCGGTGCCACAGGAGGCAGCTCTGCGGTGGGTTCCCCTTCAACCGACAATCCGGAGGATCCGGCGTCGCGGTAATCCTCCCAGGTGCTCATGAAAACCGAGGCCATGCTGAAAAAGAGCACGATCATGCACACCTTGATGATCAAAGGGCCTTTGTCCCCTTTTTCAGTCAACGAAACAAACCAGTCCCGCCCCTTCAAAAAGAGCCACTTATAAAAGCGGAATACGGGGTTTCTTGTCAGAAAGTCATTCATGATCCATAGTGGACGGGAAGAAGATCTATCAGCGATCCTGACTATTTGCTTCCCTGAAACGGATCCAAGGTTCGCGTCATTAAATGGAACGGTCAAGAGCCAGCTTTGATAGCCTAAAGATGTCTAAAACTTCGAACTTGAGGGACCATTCCCGGCTGGCAGAAAATGAATCCATTGATGAATTGGCTCAACGGGTTCTCTTTTCCGATCAGCTTGATGAAAAACTGAAGCCGTTACCTCTCAACGAGGAACGCCCCGGCGAGCCCCCGAAACGCATCATCCTTTCGGCCAACCTGACTCCGGCCCGCTCGGGGACGATCCAGTTTGCATCGGGTTCCGAATCGCGTCCGAAGCTCCCTGCCTCCGCCCATCTCGTCACAGAGGAGAACCGCGGGACACTGCTTCATTTCTTTGCCAACCACGAGCTGCTCGCCGCCGAACTCATGGCGCTCGCGCTGCTGCGATTTCCCGATGCGCCTCACAAGTTCCGGGTCGGGCTCGCCAATACCCTGCGGGAGGAACAACGGCATACCCGCTGGTATCTCGCGAGAATGAAGGAATGCGGCGTCACCTTCGGTGAGTTTCCTCTCAGTCCCTTTTTCTGGGATGCGGTTTCGAGCATGGAATCGCCGATCGACTATGTTTCCCGACTCAGCCTGACTTTTGAACAGGCCAATCTGGACTACGCCAAATATTACAGCGGCGTTCTCGGCGAAGCGGGCGACAGCAAAAGCGCTTCGATTCTGAACCGGATCTACGAGGACGAAATATCCCACGTCGGCTACGGCCTCCATTGGTTTCGTCAGTGGAAAGAGGAATCGGAAAGCGACTGGGAAGCGCTCAAATCAAACCTTCACTTCCCGTTATCCCCCTCACGGGCCAAGGGCAACAAGACCGGCTTCAACGTGGAGGGAAGACGCCTCGCCGGCTTCGATGACGACTACATCCACCAGCTTTCTCTCTTCGAACGGTCGAACGGAAGGACCCCGAACGTGTTTCTTTTCAACCCCGAAGCGGAGAACTCCGTTGCGGTTCACCCGGCGCCCCATCACCCCGACAAACGCATCCTCTCCGTGATCGAAGATCTTGAGATTGTGACCGCGATTCTGGCGCGTCGAGACGATGTCATTCTGATGCGCCGCCCCCCTTCCCTTGAACATCGCGCCACCCTCACCGGACTGGGGATTCAACTGCCCGAGATAGAGGAGCTCGACGCAGAGGGCCTTCTTGCTCCGGGCAGCCTCGTGAGGGAGCGACGCCTCAATGACCTCCGTCCCTGGGGACTCACTCCGGAAGTCGCGAAGAACTTCGCCGCCCTCAAAGCGAACACCTCAAACGACTCACCCGCCTACGACTGGAACGATTCCCGCCGCGCCCTTTTTTCCAAATCGGAGCAAGTCAAAGCCCTCCGGGAATGGGCCGGCACCTCATTTGTCTGCAGCGCGGCTGAGGAACTCTCTGAGGCAATCGAACAACTCATCGAACTCGGTTACAGAGAGGCGATTGTGAAGCGCCCGTTCTCCACCGCCGGCGGCGGGATGAGACGCATCGACCTGCTGGAAACGAGCCGCGGCAACGCCCCCGTTTTCAATGCAAAAATTCTCCACGAGGGCGGACTTCTCCTCGAACCCTCCCACCGCCGCGAGCTCGACTTCTCAGTGCAGTACCAGATGAAAGACGGGCGCCTCACTCAGCTCGGGTTGATTCGACAGATCATCGCGGACTCAGGGCAATATCGGGGCAGCATCAGCGTAAACAAGTTCTGCCAGGGCATGACCCCGGAGATCTCCAAATTTCTGATGCAGGACGCGTTTCTGAATTACGGGGACGACGCCCCTTTCACCCTCGCTCTGGCAGCGTGGCTGAAACGACTCGACTACGAAGGCCCTGTCGGCGTTGACGCCTACCTGCACCGGCAAGCGGACGGCGAGCTCGCCCTGCGCACCTTCTGTGAAGTCAATTCCCGCTACACGATGGGAAGAGTGACACACGAGCTGAGAGGCAAAGTCGCCCCGGGGCACGCTGTTAAATTTGAGCTCTTGAAGCGGGAGGCCGGAGTCGCCTACGAAAACGCCGTCAGCCTGAATCAAAGAGGACGCATCGAAAGCGGCACACTGTTTCTCAATGAGATTCACGCCGGGACGCGATTCGTGATCAAAATCACGATTGCCAAGCTCGCCGCAGATCTCTAACATTTGCCCGAAAGTGCGAATATATGTCTATTAAACGCAGAGCTCTCTTTCCACTGCTATGCCTTCTCCTGCCGCTTGCGCCGGCAGAGGCAGCGGACGAACTGAGCGCGGAGATACTGAAGAAAGCGCGAAGTGCCGCCGTCGAAGTTCATATCAACGGCCAGATGCGCGGAGGAGGCGCCCTCGTAAGGGACAGCTCGGGCTCTGTTTTTGCCATCACTGCGGCTCACCTCTTCCACACCCCCCGCGATATCTGTTCCATTGTCACCCACAGTGATGAAATCTTCCCGGCGTCACTCTCTGCCTACGATCTCGGACACGACTTAGCACTCCTCGAAATCGATCCGCAGGCCGCAAAACTCGGAGGTCTCAGGCTCGCTGATGCGGTCCCGCGAGACACCCAGTTTATCTACAACCTCGGCCCCGCACTGCGAAGGCGTATGCTGATTCTCCCCGGGAGAGTCGCTGATTCACGAATCAGCTACACGGATTTCGCCTCATCGAAAGGACATATCCGGCACTACTTCGCCGCAGGGATCAATCCTGTCTTCACTTCCGGCGGCATGTGGATCAACCGCAGCGGTGAGATCGTCGGCATTCAACACGGCAGGCTCCTTGGCGAAAAGGCGGCTTCGTCGGGACTCAGTCTCGTTTCCCCTCCCGCCGCGATCCGGGAACTGCTCTCGACTCGCAACGTTGCCTCGACTCCGGGTATCGGCGGCTACGTCTGGGAGCTGCGCAACGCTGATACGGACATGCTGGAGAAATTCCCAGCCGGAACAAAAGGGTTGTTCGTCAATCCGGTCTTCGAAGGCCGCCCCCTCAGCGAAGCCGGTATCAAGGCATACGATTTGATTCTCTCCTGCGACGGAAAATCACTGACACGGCGCTTTGAGCTGCTTTCGAGGATCCGCTCAAAACCGAGCGGGTCCACGTTCGAGCTGGTCGTGATCACACCGGGGAAGGAGCTGCCGCGCACGGTCATCCTGCGGACCGAGAGCCTCGAATCCCTTTGGAAATAGGAACTCTGCAACGCAGCGACTCGACCGGAGAACCGGAGAACCCTACTGATTGATTCTCCGAAGGTACCGCTCAATCTCAAACTGTGAGCGTATCGGCTTCTTCCCCTGAACCGGGCGATAGTGATTCGTGAGTCCTTCATCGAGAATTCTCGCTTTCGTCGAATCACTCCACTGGATGTTGAAGTAGTCGGTCATCTGCTTTCGCAGCTTCGTATCTTTGATCGGGAAAATCGTTTCGACCCGGGTATCAAAATTCCGCGGAAGAAAATCGGCTGAAGATAGAAAGACCTCGGGGTCGTTCTCGTTGTCAAAAATCAGGAGCCTGGAATGCTCGAGGTATTTATCGACGATACTGATGGCTTCAATCGAGCTTTTCTCATCGATCACCATCGAAAACATACTCCGGACAATCAACCGGACCGGAACGCCGGCATCGGCCGCCTTTTGAATCAGAGCGTTGGTTTCCCCGTCAGAAAAATTGTTCACCTTGAAGGACAGACCTGCCGGTTTGCCCGCCTTGTGATTCGCAATTTCACGGTCAATACGGTCTTTGAGGAAACGCCTCAGATCAAATGGCGCGACGTTGAGGTGCGTCAGTTTAGGCGGCCGGTAGGATCGCTTGAAAAACTGGAAGATTTCAGCAACATCACTGCCGATCTCCTGATCGTAGGTCATCAACATGTGATCAGCGAAAATAGTGGCTGTGTCCTCATTGAAGTTCCCCGTTCCGAGAACGCTGTAGGTCCGCATTTTTCCGGACTCACGTCGCTCGATGTGAATCAGCTTACTGTGAACCTTGAGCCCCTGAACCCCCAGCTGAACCTGAACCCCTGCACTGCGGTAGGAGCTCGCCCAACGAATGTTCGCCTGCTCATCGAACCGGGCTTGCGGCTCAACGAGCACAAAAACCCGCTTCCCGTTTCGCGCCGCCGACTGCAGGGCACTGGCGACACAGGAATCCTTCGCAAGCCGGTACTGGGTCATCGAAATGCTCTGAACCAGAGGATCAATGGAAGCCTCCTGAAGTAAACGAATGAGATGTCTGAAGGGTTGATACGGAGTATGAATCAGGAGATCCTTTTTCCGAATCGCCGCGAACATGCTCGTGGTGTTCTTCGTAATCGCCTTAATTCTGATGGGCTCCGAGACATCGTTACTGAGTCCCCGTTTTCCGAATTTCGGAAAGGTGAGCAGGTCACGACGATTGTGATAGCGAGCTCCGGGGTAAAGTGAATCGGACCTCGCGAGATTCAATTTACGAAGAATCAGATTCAGGAAAGGTTTGGGGAAATTCCGATCGAAGTTGGCACGCACGGGGAGCCCCTCCTCTCTCGCTTTGAGACTGTCCTCGAGCTTCTCGTAGAAACTTTCCGTGAAGTCATCATCGAACTCCAGTTCCGAGTCCCTCGTAAACTTAATCGCATACGAGTCGTAGGTGTCGTAAGGGAAAGTCGCAAATACCTCAGCGAGACCGAAACGGATAATATCATCCAAATACATCACCAGCTTCGTGCTGTTTTTGGACGGCAAAGGAATAAAGCGCGGCAAGTTGCCGGGAATCTCGATCAAGGCATGCATCGGCCGGCCGCTTCCATCTGACTTGGAAGCCTTCACCGCCAGATACATGGGCAGGTCTTTCAACTTGGGAAGCTTCGCCGAAGCCTTGAGAATGATAGGAAAGATGTGAGGGCTGACCTCTCTTCGAAAATACTCGCGCAGGAAACTCGTGAGATGCTCGGGCACTTCATTCTCGTTGATCAGTTTAATCCCGTTGTCTTCGAGATCACTTTCCACCTTCGCGTAGGCCTCGTTGAAATCCTCGGCCTGCGCGGAAACGAGGCGCCCGACCTTCCTCAAGGTCACATTTGGATCGGGGATATCGAGCCCTTTCCACTCGTCGCCCAAAGTCGCAAGACGCTTCAAGGTGGCAACACGAACCCGGAAAAACTCGTCGAGGTTTGAACTGTAAATACCGAGAAACTTGATTCGTTCGAAGAGAGGAACGTTTGGATCGGCGGCCTCCTGAAGGACCCGTGCGTTGAATGATAACCAGCTTGTCTCTTTGCTTCGAAATTGCGAACCCATATATTTGCCGGAACCTACTAACAAGAGCTCCTGAATGCGAGACCTTGTTTGTGAAAATTAATCGAAATTCACTCAATCAATTGGATTGAACCCGAGAACTCATCGCTGAGGTGCAGGATCAGGCCCGTCTCGACTTCCGCTTCACTCGAAAGGAGATCCGCTCCCTGCAGTTGATCTCTGTTTCCCCCGCCCCAGGCGACCGCGTTGTCGCCGACGCGAATCGTGATCGATCCCGCGCCCGGACCGATCGTCAGCGGCACCCGGTTCTCCAGCGCTCCCGGCTCGATCATCATTTCAGCAGAAGCGCTCTCGAGCTGCATCGACTCGATCTGATCCCACGGCAATTCCACTGTCGCCTCGGTTTCCAACTCGTGAAACCAACCGCTGAGACGCTCAAAATAGTAAGCGGAGATGAATTCCCCTGTCGCCGTCTCCGAGAAAGTCGAAGCCACCCTCGACGTGGGAACCCCATGACCCGATGACTGCTTGTGAATTCGAAACGTGTCCGAGGGAAGGATATCAACGCGCCCCGTGGTGAAGGTCGCCCTGAAATGAATCGGCACCTCCTGACTCAATGAATCATCGAGAAAGTATTGCCGGTCATGGCGGTAGGGAGTCGCCAGGAGAATGGCGATCAAAGAAAGCGCGACCACGAAAACGATCGCGAGGCGGACTTTCACCGGCATCCTGTGACGACGCTTCACTTCCCGCGAGACACTGTCTTTGAGACCGAGTAAATAATAAAACCAGAAGGCAAGGTAGTAACAGATCAATGCGACCCAGATCACATCGGTCAGGAAATGCCCTCCCTGAAGCATTCTTGCTATCCCGAGAAGGGTCCCGAATACCCCGCCGAAAATAAGCCAGCCATAAGCGAGCCGGCGCCGGTGCCTGAAGAAGACAAAAAAGCCCGCCATGAGAATGTATCCAGTCGAAGCATGCCCACAGGGAAAAGACTTCCCCTCCCGGCTCTCATTCCAGACAAATACATTCTCAAACGGCTCCCGTCCGCCCATGGAATCAACGTGAATGGGACGGGGGCGCCCCCAGTTGTCTTTCAACCCGAAATTGACAATTACAGCTGGCCCCCAGAAAAGGAGAAGCACGATGTAAATGTAGACCCGCCGCCATTTCCCAAAGCGTGGCAGCGACCAACTGAAGCTCGCGCAGACCAGAGCGAGAACCCCGAGAATGATGGCAGGATACGGCCCCACATGATAGAGCGCCCTCCAGACAGGATGCTCTCCCAGCGCCCAGGAATTGCCGCCCGCTTTGTAAATCGCCTCCTGAAGAAGCAGATCATAATTTCCAACGACGAGAACGATCGTCACGAAAATCCCGAGAATCAAAGGCAGCAGTTTAAACGCCCAAAGCCCCGGGGCGGGAAACCGGGGAGCACCGCTCAAATCATCGAGAAGCGTGCGCCAATACCCCTGCCGATTCGCGGCGCTAAAATCGCGCTCAGGATTGTGTGATTCAGGGGGCATTGAAAAGGAGGAGATGGAAAATTTGCGCAGTTTTTTAACTGCAGCGGGATTCTCGCTAACAGAAGGGCCAAATCAAACAGGGTTAGGTGACAAACCTAACCCTGTTTACTTCTTGAAGATTATGAAATCGTTACCGCTCCTAGTCAACGAGCGGAAGGAGATTCTCACGGCACCACTCGCCGTTTTGCATCGTGACACCGTCAGGATCTTCCACTGCGCAATGCGCCTCGTCTTCGCAAATGATCCAGCCTTCGTAGTCGCGTAACGTCAACCACTCGGTGATCTTGTGGAAATCGAGCTTTCCGGTTCCCATCTGAGCCCATGGCTCCGGACCGTTACCCGAGTAATCTTTGTAGTGAATGTGATTCACAAGGTGCTGCCACTTGTTCAGCGTCTCGATCACATCCATGCCGCCGCGAATGATATGCCCGACGTCAGGAGTCCAACCGGTCACGGACGGGTCGAGCGAACTGAGTACGACATCGTAGTCATACTGCGTGCGAACGAGCGAGTCAGGCGGGCTGTTCGGGTGATAGGAGCAAACCAGTCCGGCATCGGTGCCGCGCTGTGAAACACGGTTGATGTTGCGGGCGATATTGAGACGACGCTTTTGGAGATCGTTTTTACGACCACTTGGCAAAGTCACCGTGCCCAGCATCGCGCCGGGGAAATGACTGAGTAAATCGATCGTGAAATCGGCGGCCTCGCGCTCTTCGGGAGTTTCCTCTTCGTTGTCCCACGCACAAATGAGTGCGAGACCGGCCAACTCAATGTTGTGTTCCTGAAGAGTGTCTTTCAGCTTGATAGGATCGCAATAATCCCCAAGCCAGTATTTACTGCAACCGAGTGCGCTCTCTGAGATTTGGAGCACCATCGGCTCGATTCCCTGAAAGCCCGCCTCTGCAGCGACTTTGATCATGTGACCGAGCTTATTGTCATAGCCTTTCCCGGTGTCCTGCATGAACCAGGTGTAGACTTCGGATCCAAATTTGATTTTCGACATGGTTTTATTAAGAAGGTGAGAAGTAAAAAAGTAAAGGAGTTGAGAATATCCGATTCGGAAGTTTCACGATTAATGGGCGAGCAACCACTCACGCACACGCGGATTGAAGTCATCCATGACCTCCCAGTGAAAGGCGTGACCGGCACCGTCGTAGAAATGGGTATCGCAGTTGGGGATTCCGGCGGCCACCTGGTCACCCATCCATTTCGGAGTGAAAATGTCATCCTTTCCGGCAATGACGAGACACGGAGCGGAAATATTTCCGAGCTGGTCAGTGACATTGTGATTGATACAGGCCGCAGCCTGCCCCTTGAGGCCATGGAGAGGCTGAGGAGTCGGATTGGCGTCGAAGTCGTCGCGCCCTGAAACCATTCCCTCGTATGCCTCATCGTTGTCCCAGAATGGTTTCGTGAAGATGAGCAACTGGATCCACTCGAGGAACTGCTTGTTATCAAGATGCGCTTTGCAAACCTTCATGTGCTCAAAAGTGGACTTCGCATAGCGATCACACTCCGACCACGGGCACATCAGGACAGCGCTCTGAACTCTTTCCGGATACTTCAGGCAAAGCTGCTGGGCGATGATCGATCCCATTGAAACCCCGACGATGCGGGCCTTTTCAATTCCGAGAGCGTCCATCAGTCCGGCGTAGTCATCGGCCATCATTTCGCTGGTATAATCCCCCGCGGGCTTGTCGGTGAGACCAACACCCCGATTGTCAGGCATGATGCAGCGGAATTTTTCGCTCCAGTCAGCGGCGTGCGCCTCCCAGGTGGCACCGTTGGCGGTGATGCCCATAATCATGATGAGAGGATCACCGCTCCCCTGCTCTTCATAATACATTTGGATTCCGTTGGCTTCGACGTGTGGCATAGTAGTTTTAAAGGATTTTAGAGGAAAATTCTTTCACGCCACAGGTTTCATTGTCCAGCAAATTCTTGTGAGATAGCCCTGCCCGCCCCGGACACCGGCAGGTTTTGCCGGATTACTCTAACCGAAACTCAAATTTCGAAGAACTGAAGAGGTGAAATGGAAACGCTGCATTCAATCAAAAATAAGCGACCAACGCGCGAATAACACGCATCTTAGAGAAATTTTATGGATTCGGCGGTTTTCTAAAAATACCCGCAAAACTTCCATAACTCCTTTCATTAAAACACATTACAAAACACAGCGCCCGAAAAATGTGTCATATCCGTCACATAAACGACGCGTTTGTCACATTTCTCGTGTTGCGAGGACCGTGTAAAATGCAATTCTCAACAGGTCAGGACGAAAGTCGGTTCCCGCTTAACCCCTTCGAGACAAATCTGTCACACGAGAGTTTTTGCAGGAATACTGATCCCCGCCTACACAAAAGGACTACTTCAAAAACAATACCACTCTATGAAAAACAACAATAGAATGACCAAGCTGTTCACCACAGCAAGCGCCGCCGCCGTTTTGGCCGGGGGTTCACTTGTTGCAGGCGACTATGGCAAGGCTGTGATCGACGATAAAATGCCGATCGAAGCTGATCCATGGACGATCTGTAACGTATTCGATCACACCACTCTTTATGAAGGCAATGGCTTCGTTGAGAAGGTGAAGATTATCGGCCGTTATCAGGGACAGTTTCATGACGTTTCTGATAATCTGAACGCATCCAGCCGTCGCTGGGATCACCGTCGCTGGCGTGCAGGCGTTCAGGTTGACATGGCTAATGACCTTAAGTTCAAGAGCACATTCAACCTCGACACCTCACCAAACTTCAACGGCAACCGTTTCGTCAGCAGCCTTGAGGAAATGGTAATCGAGTGGGAGCCTTCCGATGACTTCTACGTAGTCGTTGGTAAGCAAAAGCCTGCGATCACTCGCGAATACGCAACTTCATCCAAGAAGATCCTCACTTTCGAACGTTCACAGATCGTTAACGAAGTGGTGGCTGACAAATCATGGGGTGTTGCTGTTGGCTTTGCTGCTGCCGGCCTCAATCATGAAGTTGGTGTTTTCGCAAACACTTACGACAACGATTGGAGAACAACCAACTTCAACGGTGGCGCAATGTTGACCTACCGCACCAGTGCTCAAATCACTGAAGCGACTGAGATCTTCTTCGATTACCAGTACAACGACGTTGACGGCATGAACACCGCTGTTGGCAATGCTGCTGGAAGCGGAAGCGCTTACGAGCACGTTCTCGCACTCGGAACTGAAAGCGAATTCGGTGCCTTCGGTCTTGTCACAGACATCATTTACGCTGCTGACAAAAACGGAAACGGTCCTGACACACACGGTTTCGTGGTAATGCCTTCTTACGACATCACTGACAAGCTTCAGTTTGTTGCAAAATACGCTTACATGGACCGCGGTGGCCTTCAGCGCCCTCAGAGCCGTGTTGGTGGCGAAGCAAATGACTTCTCCGATCTGCACACATTCTACGCCGGCCTCAACTACCGCATCTGTGGTGACAAACTCAAGCTCATGGCGGGTTACGAGTATGCTACCGGAGAAGACGGCAACGGTGCTGACTATAATTCTGACTCATGGCTCGTAGGTGTTCGCACTTACTGGTAGTCGACGGAATCCGATAATTTAACTGATCGTTTCTAGGAACGTTTAGTTCTCTTGGGAAAGGCGGAACCTTAGCGGGTTCCGTCTTTTTGTGTACCCGCATCTAAAGGTGCAGAACCGGCGCTGACACTTTTTTGTTCGCCCTTGCCGCGATATTAACAGATACTCTGGCCTCTCTCAGTTTCATGCCCAGAATAAACAAGATCATCAAACCTGAATTCCTGCGTGTCGGGGATTTTTATGAACACCACGCCACGAACCTGACGATGACCCTGATGGGTTCGAAGGTCGGATTCGGACGCAAGATTCTGGAACCGACGATCAACCGCCCCGGACTCGCCCTGACCGGCTTCTACCAGTATTTCGCGCTGCACCGCATCCAGGCTATCGGTCTTGCCGAGTTCTCCTACCTCGAGCACCTCAGTAAAGAGAACGCGGCGAAGCGGTTCACTGATCTGTGCAAACAGACGATCCCCTGCATCGTCATCAGCAGAGGGCTCGAGCTGCCGGAGCAGCTCCTCGAAATCGCGAACGATGCCGGCATCTCCGTTTTCCAGACCGATCTCGTGACGATGAACTTCATCAATGCGGCCACGGTCCGACTCGACTGGGAATTTGCTCCTTCGATCTCTCAGCACGGCTGCATGGTCGACGTCATGGGCATCGGAATCCTCATCAAAGGCGACAGCGGAACCGGAAAGAGCGAAACGGTTCTGGCACTGCTTCGCCGCGGCGCCAGCCTCGTGGCCGACGACATGGTCCAGGTTCGCAACATTGAAGACCGGGAGCTCATTGCCACCGCCCCCGAGCTCGGGCGCAGCCACATGGAGGTGCGTGGCCTCGGCATCATCAACGTCGCCGCCCTCTTCGGGGTGGGAACCTTCCGAACCGAGAAACGACTCGATATGGTCGTCAAACTCGTCAAAGCAGAGAACTTCAATGATGTCGAACGAACCGGACTCGATCGCCAGCGAGTCGATGTTCTCGGCATCAAAATCCCCCAGATTGACCTGCCGGTTGCACCGGGCCGTGACATGGCACAGCTGATCGAAGTGGCCGCGCTCGATCAGAAGTTGAAATCTCTCGGGCACGATTCCGCCGTTGAATTCAATAAGAAATTATTGAAAAAGATGCGAGACGAGCGTAAATCGATTATTTAAAAAGGATCATTTCACTTAGATTCCGTCCTGTATGCCGACTTGCGAACTCACCATCCCGAACGAGGAGGGCCTCCACGCCCGCCCTGCGGCAAAGTTCGTCAAGCTGGCCAGCTCTTTCCCCTGCGAAATCTGGGTCGAGAAAGATGACGAGGAGATCAACGGAAAAAGCATCATGGGGTTGATGATGCTGGCTGCTGCCCAGGGATCCACCATCATCGTCACGACCGAGGGTGAGCAGGAGGATGACGCGCTGGCCCAGATCTCGGCCCTCGTGAACGCCGGGTTTGAGTGACTTTGTTGATCTTCACGATATTTCGGCGAAGTATAAGATTTCGTTTCGAAATCTATAATTTTTTCATTCCCTAACCGTATTGGGATCATTGTTAATGACCGCCGCTTCATCGAAACCCGAGACGCGAATTCAAGGTATCGGTGTCTCACCGGGGATTTCTTGGGGACTCGTGGAAATCCTCGGCAACGCATTGGAGGAACCGGAAGAGATCTCCATCGCAATGTCTGAGGTGGCCGGCGAAACCAATCGGCTTTCGACCGCTCTCGTCGCAACGAGGGAGCAAATCACGGAACTCCAGCAGGAGATCATTGCGGAAGACTCCGAGAACAGTGCCGCCATTTTTGATGCACATCTTCTCCTCCTCGAGGATGCAACGGTCCTCAAAGAGGTGAAGAAAATCACCGAGACGCAACTCAAGAATATCGACTGGGCTTACTACTCCGTCGTGAAGCGATACATCGATTCATTGCGCAAGATCGCCGACCCCTACCTCCGGGAGCGGGCCGTCGACATCGAGGATGTCGCAAAGCGGGTTCTCAGTAATCTCCGGTGGTCGACTCACGGCACCGTCCCCGGCCAATTGAGCTCTCACACCAATATCGTACTCGCACACGATCTCACGCCATCGGACACCGTGAGCATGGACAGATCAAAGGTGCGCGGCTTCGCAACGGAGGTGGGCAGCCAGACGTCACACACAGCGATCATGGCGAGATCGCTGAATATTCCAGCAGTGGTCGCACTTCATAAAATCCCCGAGGCCTGCTCAACCGGCGACACCGCTATCATTGACGGCCATCACGGTGTCGTCATCCTGAATCCGGATCCAAACACCCAGCTTGAGTACGAAGCCCTTGCCGAAAAAGAGCGGCAGGTTGTTTCAAGCCTCGACACCCTCAAAGACTCGCCGACGGAAACAGCCGACGGGGTCAATGTGACTCTCTCCGCCAACCTCGAGTTTCTGGAAGAACTCACCGGAGTCGCTGAGAAAGGCGCAGAAGGTGTAGGGCTTTACCGGACCGAGTTTTTCTACCTGAGCAAGGAGGAGCTTCGCAGTGAGGAGAATCAGACCGCAAACTATCGTGAAGTGGCCGAGGCTACGGCCCCCCACGGGGTGATTATCCGGACGCTCGATATCGGGGGGGACAAGATGTGTCCCGAACTCTATTCCACCCCTGAGCCCAATCCCTTCCTCGGCTGGAGAGGCATCCGACTCAGCCTCGACCGTCCTGCGGATTTCCGAATTCAACTGCGATCGATTTTGCAGGCAAGCGCCTTTGGGAAAGTGCGTATCATGTTCCCGTTCATTTCAACGCTGGAAGAGATTCAGCGCTCGAAGCAGCATCTCGAATCGGCGAAAAATGAACTCCGCGATCAGAAGATCGCTTTTGACGAAGAGATTGAAGTGGGTGCCATGATCGAGATTCCAAGCGCCGTTATGATCGCAGATCATATCGCGAAGGAAGTCGACTTTTTCAGCATCGGCACGAACGACCTGATCCAGTACACGACGGCGGTTGATCGCATCAATGACCGCGTCGCCGCGCTCTACCAACCCACGCATCCCGCGGTCATTGCCCTGATTCGCGAAACGGTCGATGCCGCCCATCGGAACAATATCTGGTGCGGAATTTGCGGCGAAGCGGCGAGTGACCTCCGGATGACTCCGATATGGGTCGGACTCGGTGTCGACGAACTGTCAGTCGGATCCGCTCAATTGCTGAAAATACGCCACGCGATTTCAAAACTTGATTCCAAAGGGTGCGGAACGTTCGTCGAACAACTCCGGGCTTACGGAACCGCCGGGGAAATCGAACGGCATTGCACCACCTTCGCCAAAGACTTCTACCCCGATCTCTTTATCTGACCTGCCTTCTGTAACGCGATCTCACATTGACGAAATCACGTTTCACACTAAAACTACTCCCGCTTCATCCCCATGCTGCAACGAACGTCATCAAAAAACACTCCTTTTCCTTTGAGGAATCGCGGGCGGTTTTTTGTCCTCACGTTCACCTGCCTCGCTGTCCTTCTCTTTTCGGTGCAGCAATCCCCCGCCCCGGATTTAAAGCTCCCTAAACTGCCCTCCTTTTCAAAAAAAGGACGCGGTGATGAGTTGGAGGAAACCGCGCAAGCGCCCTCCGGTCCCGGCGGTATGTGCATGACCGTGTCAGGGGATTACATCGTTTCCTGTCATCAGTTTTTCAACTATCGCTACCGGGTCGTCAGGCTCGATAAAGATGACAACTGGGTTCCCTTTCCCAATGAGGCAATGAACACGCCCGGCTCGGGCTCCTCCGTGATCCTTGATTCCGTTCTCGGACTGGCTTCAGATTCCCGGGGAATCGTCTGGATGCTGGACAATGGTCGACGCACCGGAACAATGCCGAAGCTCGTCGCCTGGGACACGAAAAAGGAAGCGATCCACCGCGTCATCCCCATCAACCAGCAGGCGCTCTCCCCGCGCTCATTCCTCAAAAATCTCGTTCTCGACCCTGTCGCCCCGTTTATCTACATTTCCGATCCCGCCGATGGCCACAGCTCGGCGATCATCGTCGTCGATACCGAAACCGGCCTGACAAGACGCCTGCTCGAAGGGCATCGTTCCGTGCAAATGGACCAAACCATCCCTTTCGAGATCGACGGAGGCCGTGTCGAAGTTCGCAGACCCGATGGTGCCGTCGCAACCCCGCTCACCGGAGTCAGCCCGATAGCGATTGACCGCAAAGGCGAATGGCTTTTCTACGGCCCGCGAAACGGCTCTTCGCTTTTCAAAATCAAAACCGAGCTCCTGCGCCGCGATGATATTCAACCCCACGTCCTCCAGAGCCAGGTTCTCGGCGTTTCCCCGAAACCGGTTTGCGACAGCCTCGTGATCGACTCCAAGGGCCGGATTTACTTCGGCGACATTTCACGCGGATCGATTGATTACGTTTCTCCCGAGGAGGACTATTTGAACCTTCGCCTCCACATTCAGGATCCCCGAATCACATGGCCGGGCGGACTTCTTATCGGTCCTGACGGACAACTCCACTTTTTCAGCAGCCAGCTTCACCGCACTCCGTTTTTCAACAGCGGCAAGGATGTCACGACGCCTCCTTTTTCCATCTTCCGGGCACGTCCCCGCCCGTCGAGCCGGTTTCCCTTCTAGCTTCGAGCATCAGCCATGGCGACGATCCTCGACACCCTCAAGAAGGGCACTGAATACCTCGAAAAATACGGCGTCGAAGACCCGCGTCTCAACATGGAGCATCTCATTGCCCATGTTCTCAAAGTGACGCGGATGCAGCTCTACGTCGACTTTGACAAAGCCCTCCCGGAACCGGCTCTCGTATCTCTCAGGGACCTGACAAAACGACGCAGCAAGGGTGAACCGCTCCAGCACCTCCTCGGGTCTGTTGAGTTCTGTGAACTCGAGTTCTCAGTCGACGGCCGGGCCCTCATTCCCCGCCCCGAAACCGAGGAACTCGTTCATTTGCTCCTCCAGAAAGAGTGGCCGGAGAACGTCCGCATCCTCGATCTCGGTTGCGGTTCCGGCGTGATCGGACTTTCCCTCGCGCATCATCTCGCGGATAAAGGAGCCTCCGTGACCCTCGCCGACGTATCGAGCGGGGCTCTGGCCCTCTCGCAGGAGAACGCGACCAGTCTGCAAATCACCAATGTAAATTTTGTGGAGAGCGACCTCTTTTGCGCAATTGATTCCCGATTTGATCTCATCGTCGCGAACCTTCCCTACATCCCGGACGCGGAGCAGACAGAGCTCAGTCGCGAAGTCCAGCGGGACCCCGCCCTTGCGCTCTATGGCGGCGAGCTGGGAACTGAAATCATTACCCGCTTTTTACACGAAGTCTCAACCCACCTTTCGGACTCCGGCCAGATCGCGCTCGAATACGGAATCGATCAACACGATACTCTTAAAAAACAGGCGGAAGATCTTGCTTTCGAACCAGTTACGATCAAGAAAGATCTCAATGGAATTGAGCGCTTTCTTTTCGCTACCAAAACGGTCTAAAGCTGCTACTCTCCCCACTCGGTTTCCCAAAACCGACTTCAACTCGACTTATGGAAAAATTCATCGTTCACGGCGGCGCTGAACTGGAAGGCAGCGTCAATATCAGCGGTTCCAAAAACGCTTCACTGCCAATCCTCGCAGCAACTCTTCTGACCAAAGAACAATGCGTCATTCGACGTGTTCCTGATG
The DNA here is from genome assembly GCA_029213065.1 of Verrucomicrobiales bacterium. Classification (GTDB taxonomy): domain Bacteria; phylum Verrucomicrobiota; class Verrucomicrobiia; order Verrucomicrobiales; family DEV007; genus Arctic95D-9. The sequence goes on from JARGPH010000032.1 coordinate 38,711, forward strand.
TATCAGACACCAATTACATGCTTCAGATTCTCCAGAATCTGGGAGCGGAAGTCGAGCGCGCCAGCGGGACCGTCATCATCAAGTGCGAGAAGCTGCGCAGCCACGAAGCGCCCTACGATCTCGTTCGGAAGATGCGCGCCTCGGTTTGCGTGATGGGGCCCCTTCTGGCACGTCACAACCGTGCCAACGTTTCTCTGCCAGGAGGCTGCGTTATCGGTGACAGACCGATCGACCTTCACCTTCGCGGACTCGAAGGGCTCGGAGCAGAGGCAACCGTCGAAGGCGGAAACGTTCACCTCGAGGCCCGCTACGGCCTCAAAGGCGATACCATCGACATGAGCGGTAAACACGGCGCGACGGTACTGGGAACGGACAACGTCATGATGGCGGCAGTTCTCGCACAGGGAACCACGGTCATCAACGGGGCCGCCTGCGAACCTGAAGTGGTTGACCTGGCCGACATGCTCAACGCCATGGGCGCAAAAATCACCGGTGCGGGAACCTCCTGCATCACGATCGAAGGCGTTTCCGAACTGGGCGGCGTCGAGCACACCGTGATTCCCGACCGCATCGAAGCGGGAACCTTCCTCGTCGCCGGAGCGATGGCGGCGAAAAGCAAAATCACGCTGAAGCGCGTCAATCCCGAGCACCTCACCGCAGTGACGGATGTCCTCGAATCCTGTGGATGCAAAATTGAAAAAGAAGAGGATACGATTTCCATCTCCAAAGCGGAGAACCCGATCGGTGCCAACATTACGACGGAACCCTATCCCGGATTCCCGACCGATATGCAGGCTCAGATGTGCGCCCTTTTCGCGCTCACGCCCGGTATCAGCGTGGTGACCGACACCATTTTCCCGCAACGCTTCATGCACGCGTCAGAAATGAAACGCATGGGAGCTGACATCAAAGTGGACGACGGAACCGCGGTGATCAACGGAGTCGAGAAAATGAGTGCCGCACCGGTCATGGCGAGCGATCTTCGCGCTTCCGCCGCGCTGGTTCTCTCCGGACTCCTTGCCAAAGGCAATACCGAGATTTCCCGCGTCTACCACATCGATCGCGGCTACGAGCACATCGACGACAAACTCATCGATCTCGGAGCCAACATCGAACGCCTCCCCGCGAACGCATAGCGCGGAGCGCTTCGCGCTGTAAAAGGTGAAAAGTAAAAGGTAAAAGGTCGGAGCGCCAACCGAGTCGGATGGGCTTCGAATTCCCGGGCTCCTAGCTCCCCGGCTTGGGGGACTGACCGCTGATGGGCGCTAAGAGGCGCTGATCAGGGCTGCGGCGGAGACCTAACCCTGTCAGGTCAAGCACTCAACAGGGTAAGCTCATCGCGGCTGACCGCAAAAATGTTTCGAAGCGACCGTTCATCACCCGCGCAGACCAAGCTCTTCCTTTTTCTTTATCGTTTTCTTTTTCTTTATCTCCTCAGAGCAATCCGTCATCAAGTGAGACCGACCCACTCACGCGAGGATGTCCTTCACGACGTGTCCATGCACATCGGTTAGGCGAAAATCCCTCCCCTGACTCCGGAAGGTTAGCCGCTCGTGATCAAAACCGAGGAGATGCAAAATCGTCGCGTTGAGATCATGAACGTGAACGGGCTTTTCGGTCGGGTTAAACCCTAAATCATCGGTCGCCCCGTGAACATAGCCGCCTTTGGTGCCGCCACCGGCCATCCACATTGTGAAGGCATTGGAATGGTGATCGCGCCCGTCGAGCCCGCCCTGGACCATCGGGGTTCTTCCAAACTCCCCACCCCAGACGACGAGGGTATCCTCGAGTAGCCCCCGCTGCTTGAGATCTTTGAGCAAAGCCGCACACGCCTGATCGGTATCGAGGCAATTTCTCTCAAGCCCCTTCTTTAAATTCCCGTGCTGATCCCACGACTCGTGAAAGAGCTCCACAAAGCGAACGCCCTGCTCGACCAGTCTCCGCGCGAGAAGACAGTTGTTCGCAAAGGAGGGCTCACCGGGTTTGGCGCCATACATCTCGAGTGTTTCAGGTGACTCCAGACTGATATCGGTTACCTCCGGCGCGACATCCTGCATCCGGTAGGCCATCTCGAAGGAATTGATCCGCGTCTGGATCTCAGGATCGGCGACCGAATCAAAGCGCTTCTGATTGAGGACATTGATCGCATCAATCGCGGAACGCTGGGACTTCCGGTTGATCCCCTCCGGATTCGACAAAAACAAAACCGGATCACCGACCGAATTGAAAGGCACGCCCTGATAAACCGAGGGAAGAAACCCCGAGCCAAAATTCGCGGAACCGCCACTCGGGCCTTTCAAGCCCGATGAGAGAACAACAAAGGCGGGGAGATTCTCAGTCTCACTCCCGAGCCCATAGGTCACCCAGGATCCGAGGGAAGGTCGCCCGAACTGCTGCGATCCGGTGCTCATCAAAATCTGAGCAGGCGCGTGGTTGAACGCGTCCGTATGCATCGACTTGATCCAGGTGATCTCGTCGGCCATGCCACCGAGATGAGGCAAAATCTCCGCCATCTCCATGCCGCACTGACCGTAGCGCTTGAAAGGAAATTTGGGTCCGAGGAGTTTGTTGTCCGGTTTGATAAACGCGGAGCGATACCCCTCGAGCAACTCAGCCGGCGGCGGCGTGCCATCGAGCTTGGCGAGAGTTGCCTTGTTTTCGAACAGATCGATATGACTGGGGGCACCTCCCATGAAGAGAAAAATGACCCGCTTCGCCTTCGCCGGAAAGGGAGGTTGTTTCGCCGCGAGCAGATTCGCAGGAGCGGCAGCCTGTGCATCGCTCTGCATGAGATGGTTCACCGCAATTCCCCCGAGCCCCATTCCGCAGTCGCGCATGAACCAGCGACGGCTCACCGAACGGGAAAAGTCGGATAGGGTATTTCCATCAACCGGGGTAAAAAGGCGTTCGTTCCTATTCATTTCAAATGCAGATACAAGTTTACGACTTCGTGATCGTCTCGTCGAGGTTGAGGAGGACCCGCGCGACCGCGAGCCAGGGATCGCCGCCGTCGGCCTTTTCCTTTTCGAACAGTGTCAGGAGCACTTTGAGTTCATCCTCGTCCGGTTCGCGGGAGGTGCAGCTTCGAAAGGCAGCGATGACGCCGTCAGGCAATCCCCCTTTGGCCGCTTTGATTTGAGCAGCGAGAGCGTTTGCTGATTCGATCGAAAGCGGTTCATTGAGCAGGGCCAGTGCCTGCAACGGAGTCGTCGAGCGGGCGCGCCTCACACAGGAGATGTCTCCCGCCGGAGCATCAAAAGCGGAAAGAAACGGTGGTGGAACGGTCCGAAAACGAAAGGTATAAAGCGCGCGCCGGTAACGACTCTCCGGAGCGATATCCTCTTCCCACGCCTTGGCGCCGTAACTGACCGGTGGCTCAAAAAGAAAACGCGGGATGGGTGGTCGGACACTGTCACCTCCGACGGTGCGATTGAGAAGCCCGCTCGCAGCCAGCTGAATATCACGAACCACCTCCGCATCGGGTCGGAATCGCGGACCGCGGGCGAGAAAGCGATTCTCCGGATCCTCCCTCGCCAGCTCCGGAGTCAGGGTGGAGTCCTGCTGATAGGTGCGACTGCTCACGATGAGCCGGTGAAGATGTTTGATATCCCAACCCGATTCCATGAACTCCACCGCAAGCCAATCGAGCAGTTCGGGATGACTCGGAGCCGCAGCCTGATGCCCGAGATCCTCGACCGTCTCGACGATGCCCCTGCCGAAAAAGGCGCCCCAGGTCCGGTTCACAAAAGTCCGCGCGGCTATCGGCGAATCGCTGTCCACGAGCCAGCGGGCAAAGGTGAGACGGGACTGAGGATCATCGCTCTCCGGCAAATCGTGAAGAAAGGCGGGGACATGAGGTTTCACCACCTGACGGGGATGGGTTTGCTCCCCGCGATGGTAAAGACGCGTTTCACGGCGCTCGCCTTTTATCTCCTGCGTCACCAGCTGCGGTGTCGGCTCGGGATAACCCGCTTCGAGTTCCGAGATCTTCTCGTTCAACCCGGACAGCTCCGGCAGCGTCTTCATCCAGGCGTCGAAAAGGCTTTCACGCTCCAGCTCGGTCCATTGTTCGGAAGGCTTCGCCAGAATCGAGCGAAGTGCCGGACTCAGAGGTTGATCGCCCTCATACCGATCAGGGGAAAGCGAGAAACGGAAGCGTCCGAGGTTCCGGTGCTCATTCGCATTGCTGTTCGTGCCCCCGTGATGACAGGCCACTTCGAACTGAACGAGGAGCGGCTTTTTCCCCTTCCGCTTGATCGGCGTTTTCAAATTCATGACGACCAGCCTCGGCTGATTCGATCCCGTCACGCCGGCTTCGGTAGCCCAGGCGGTTTGCTGGTCGCCATCGTTAATAAAAGCCGCGGGGCCTTCCCTGCGCTTGCCCTCTTCCCCTTTCTTATCCGGATACTTAACCGCATCGATGAGACGTTCCGGAAGATCGAGATCCGAGAGAGCCGGTTCAAAGGCTACTTTCTCCAGCGAGTCCGCGTCCGGTCCCGCTTTAAAATTGAACTCACTCACCGCAGCAGTTCCCTCGATTGACCTGCCCGGCCCACCGTAGGTGAGATAGGGATCCATGAGCAATTCAATCTGCAGGCTCGAGATCTCATCCATATCCACCTCGATCTCAAACTTCTCCGAGCTCCGCGAAGGCGAGTATCCCATCGAAATGAGTGAACCATCCTCCTGCGCATAGAATTTCTGCCCGCCGTCACCGAGGTGCTTTGGAGTGACGACCTGCCAATCCGGTTCCGCTTTGATCTTGTCCTGCTCCAACCGGGCCCAGGCCTGCAAAAGCGCAGACCAGCCGGGAACAAGCTTCTTTGCCTCAGCTCGCAACGCACGGTGCTGCTCCTCGAGCCCGGCGATCCTCCTCGAATCCGCTTTATCAAAATACGGCACCGTCGCCTCGTGCGAGTTGTTCAAATACGCGAACATCCCGAAGTATTCCTCGTGCAAAATCGGATCGTATTTGTGAGTATGGCATTGAGCGCACTGCGTCGTGAGTCCGAGCACCGACTTCCCGAGCGCGTCCATCCGGTCGAAAATGCCCTCGATTCGAAACTGCTCCGCGTTAATCGCACCCTCCTCGTTTACCATCGAATTCCGCAGAAAACCCGTCGCGACCCGGTCCGCTATCGAAGCATTCGGGAGAAGATCCCCGCCGACCTGACGAATGATAAACTGGTCATACTGAGGATCGTCATTGAAGGCGTCAATGACCCAGTCCCGATACGGCCAGACAAAACGCTCGGCATCTTTCTCGTATCCGTTGGAATCGGCATATCGACCCGCATCGAGCCACCACCGGGCCCAGCGCTCGCCGTAGTGTGGAGAATCGAGGAGCCGGTTCACAGCCCTGTCATAAGCCCCTTCCTTTCCGTCTTTCAAAAAGGCATCCAGCTCCGCAAGCGTGGGAGGCAGCCCCGTGAGATCGAGAGCGACCCGTCGCAGGAGTTTCTCTTCCGGAGCGGCGTTCGAAAACCCGAGATTCTCCTGCGCATGCTTCGCCTTCACAAAGGCATCGATCGCCTTTTCTTCACCGTTCACGGGAAGCTCAGGGCGAAGCGGAGCCTCAAATGCCCAGTGCTTTCCCCACGCGGCCCCTTCTTTTATCCACTGCCTGAGGATGCCGATTTCCGCTTTCGTCAGGGCATCCTTCTTCTTCGGCGGAGGCATCAACTCATCCGGATCATCGCTCAAAATCCGGATAATCAACTCGCTGGTTTCCGGGTCCCCTTTCGTGAGGGCCTTAAGCGCTCCCTCTTCGGTGTCGAGACGAAGCTTTCCCTTTCGCTCCTCTTCGTCGGGGCCATGACAGGCATAGCAATTGTCCGATAAAATAGGCTGAACGTCCCGTGCAAACTCAATCCCGCCTCCCTCCACGGCAGAAGCAGCGGCCATCGATGCGGTCGCGACGAGAAGAGGCACAAGAAATTTCATGCCTTTATTGTGTCATTGAAAGCCCTTCGGGAACAAGAGCGCAAAGACGCAAATTTCTCACCGTAATACGATCAGGCACAGCAGGTCATCACTCGGCAAGAGGAGAGCGATCACTGTGACGGCGGTAGCGATCGACGATGCCGGACGGGTAGCGGTGCCGGACGAGCGCCCGCATCAAAAGCGAGTCCTCATGAGAGGCGATGACACCGTTCCGGACGATTCGCTCTTTCTTCCGAAACGATGGCCGATCCGCTCTCATCTCTGCCGCCAACGCCCCGGCAGGGAGCCCATATCGCTTCTCAAGAGCCGCCCTTGAGGCCTCTGAATCCAGAGCCACGGAGAGAGAAGGTGCCGTGATCGAAGCCGGTTCCCCTCTCCGGTCGATCTCGAACAGTTCAGCGATCCTGTTTCGGCGACTGAGAAGACGGTAAACGAGAACCTCTTGAACGAAATCGGGCCAGAGCGATGCGGCGACCGCTTCACGAATCTGCGACTCGGGAATGGCGGCAATGTGGCGGGCCATCCATTTCCCGTCTGCCCAGGTCGCATCGAGCCATGACTTGGGCTTATATAGGACGGGCCCTTTGAAGCGGAGTTTGTTGGCACCGGCATAGGCAAATTTATTCCCCGCGCGGAACCGGTTCGTTTCCCCCGATGAAAACAACCCGCCGAAGGAAAGGCCCATATCGTGATGCCCCTCCGCGTAAGTCCGCAGCTGCCATTCCCCGCCGGGGTCCGGGCCTGCGCGGTAGAAAGCCTTCTGATTTCCATCTTTCACGTCCCCGTTTTCAATCCAGAGATCGAAGAGGTAGAGGCCCCGGTAGACGCGGTCATTCCGGGCAATGGCATCGGCTAGCGGCGCACCGTCCTCCCGACGGATGAATCCTTTGGGGTCCAGCTCAACACCCGATTCTTTGAATGTCACCCAATCACGCCCGATCAACTTCCCGGGACGGTATTTCTCTTCACCATCGGTAGCGAGATGGCCGAGAACCTCGGAAACATTGCCCTCCGTAATCGTGCCCGACTCGTAGATGTAGGGTTCAAGATCGAAACCATAGAAATCCAGCAGAGCAGACTTCAATTCCTCCACGGTGGCGGCGTGCCTTTCATCATCCTCTTCCTCATCTTTGTCGGCGGTTCCTTTCTCATTGAGGATCAGGGTTGTCCCCGCTTTACCCGCGCCGTTAGCAAAAACGAGATCCGTTTCGCGCCCTCCTGCGAGCAGATAAAGACGCGAAGCGACCGGCTCAACCGCCGGCTCATCCCCCCACTTGAGTTTCCACTCGACCCCGTAAGCATCTTCGGTGTCAGCCTTCGGCGAAGTCGCAGAAAGATAGACCTCTTCGAGAAAAAGAACCCTGCGGGCTCGGGAAAGTGAATAGGAATGGCCGTGAGGCAGATCCCCCTCACTCTGAAGATAGCGGGTCATCCCGCGCTGCATCTCCGATTCGAACTCGGTGAGTCGCGAGGTCCGCGATGTTTCTATCGCCGACCAGCTCAACCAGGCCGGATGATGGGGATCGATGTCGAGAGTTGAAATTTGATTCGGCGACATCGCAGACAATTGCGCCGGTCCGTAAAAGGAACGGGATGTCGGATCGTAGAGAAACGGAGACTCACTGATCGCACTCTCGCCCGAAGGCAGATCCCTCGCCGATTTCTTCACCGTGGGAATTCCGTGACCGAAGAGCGAGCCCCAGACGATATGGCGAAAGAGGACATTGAATGGAGGGAGTTTCTCCGACGGCTCCTCACCGGTAACACTCGCAAGAATACGCGCGGCATTGGCATTCATTCGGACCCTCTCACTCTCGCTGCTGCCAACAGTTCCCAGTTCCCGGCTCAGAAAATTGAGCACTTCAAGACGGTCTTCGATGTCATCGCGATCGTCCTCATCACTTGTCATTTCCAACTCGCCCTCAAGCCCGGCAATCAAGTCTGCGGTTCGCTCCCTCTGCCGGATCAGAAAGCCGGTTGAACTCAGGGTGTCGGCAAGCGCACCGGCCTCCAGTGGCAGGCCCTCCTCCTCGCCGGGTCCGCTGATCGGGATCAGCATCATTGCACCACAGAGAAGCCCGCAGAATCCTCTGTGGAAACTGGACTGGAAATCAATTGGAATCGTCATCATCAAAATAGAAATATTAAGTGTCATCAATCCTCCCCGGGGCGTTCCCGATACATGACCTGCAACCGGACCCGCTTCTTCTCCACCCGCATGATCTCAACATCGTTTACCTCAACTCCAAACTCCTTTTCTATCCGCTCTTTGATATAAGCATGGTCCAACATCTGACTCATCTCGTCGAGAGGAAGCCGGATCTCCACGTTCTGATAGGCATCGCGCCACAGCCTCGGATGGTCCCCGAAATAGGCTGTCGCAAGCACCATGATCGAAGCCATGTATTCGACGGTTGCGGGCAGAACCGAATTGATAAACGTCAAAGCAACGGCTCCGAGAAGGTAAGCCACCTCCGTTTTGTCGAAGGTGTCACTTCTCAGCCTAACCAGCGCCAAAAGCGCAAAGATCGTAAATCCAATCCCCGCAGTGAGAACCGAGTTGAGGAGAAAAATGGGAAATAGGAAGAGGTTAAATCCAAGGAGAAGAAACAGCATCTTGTGATCGTGATGCCTCCGATAGTAGATCACGTAGGCGTAGATGAGAATCACGAGAAGGTTGAAACTGAATTCAAATGCCAGTTCGAGACGCCCAATCTCTGAGGGCTTGGGGATATCCGCGTTCAGTTCAGGAATGGGCTCAAAAAGGGCCCCGGCGGCAGATTCGAGATTATCGACCACGTTTTTGACCCGCTCTCCATTGGCGAGGTATTCGACGTCCTGGTTCTTTCCCGCTCTTTCGAATTCGACGTCATAGAAGACACCGCGGAGAGCACTGTCAACCTTTTCCACCTCCGATATTTCCTCATCGGGATAACTCTCCCTCACCGCTGTCTGCACGGCATCGGGGAGGTCGCTGAATTCGATCGAGGTCTCTGTCTCTATCCACTGCCCGCTCTCACGGAAATCGGCGCGGTAGTCCACATCCTCTTCTGTAAATTCGGCCTCCCAGTAGCCATTTGAATCCACCTCCCATTCTACCTCTTTCGCGCCGGGATACTGCTTCTCGAATACCCGCTCTACCACTTCAGGAACGGCGAATGCCATCTGCATCGATCCAACAACGCAGAACAGGGCGAATGATGCGAAGGCGGTGACGCAAAATCGCGGTTTAATCTTGGAATTCATAGTAGTGGTTATTGGGGAGTGGCGGGAGTTTTATCGAAATAGCTGTCGAAGACATCTCCATCGGCACTGATCGCCTCATAGAGTTTGGACCCGTCCGGATTGGCAGTGACCTGCACGAGGTGATGAACCGATCCCCATTCCGCGAGATACCGATCGGCTCCCACTTTTCTGAGCATTTCCGGTGTGATGGCACGCAACCGGGCACCCCAGGCACCGTCTCCGATGTAGAGGATCCCGTTTTCATCGTCTCTGACACCGCCTGTGATTTTGTGCGTCCGCTTGTAGGTATGGTGGTCGTTCTCGAAAACGCAGTCGACTCCGTATTTTTCGAAAAGCGGAGACCAGTGCTCCTGGATATCTTTCACATTCCGCTTCATTCCCGTTCCCCAGGCGGGACGATGATAGATCGTAAAGAGATGTGGCCGGTCTTTCCTCGCCGCGAGCTCGAGATTCAGCCAGAAATTCTGGGATTTGACCCGTTGAGCGTGATTCGAATCGAGGAGAACCACGGACAGGTAATCCGCAAAATCGACGGTGAAATTTGATTCTCCGTTGGGTAAATCAAAAAAGGAGAAGTAAAATGGCGCGTCTTTTTCCCGGATTCGGAGCCCCTTCATCTCATGGTTTCCGATGCCCATGATCATAGGAATGTCCCGGCCGCCGGAACCTCTGACGAATTCGACCCAGTTGTCGATCCAGTCGAACCACTTGTAGGTATCGCGACCGTTCGCGTAGGCGAGATCCCCTCCCACGAGAGCAAACATCGGATCCAACCGCCCTGCCAGTTTGCAGACCGGAATTGCAGTCGTCGTTCCCATATCGCCTCCCACCACGAACTGGATCGGAGAACGGTTCACCGCCGGTGCCGTCGTAAACCACCCCTCGCCGACATCGACATTGTCCGCTCTGAGCACATACTCGTAGCTCGCTCCGGGTTGAAGGCCTTCCATCTGCGCGAAATACACCAGATCATCGGTTTCCCCGAAAGCCTCTGATTCAATGTCCACCCCGGAGTAGGCAACCGAAGAGCCGCGAGCTCTGATTCCCACGGTCCATTCAGCGGCTTCCCCCTTCGGCAATTCCGGATAAGGCGACTGATTCGGCATGGTCCGAAACCATTTGCTGCCGGGTTCGCCGCCTGCGAAGTAGAGCCAGGTGTCCTCCGGCGGTATGAGCGCTTCATCCCCCTGCATGAGGACAGGGTCGAGGGTGAAATCGCTACTGCTCTCGCGGACGTTGTGCCCTTCCACGGACAAGAGGTTTCTACCCGACTTGAGCAGACCCGCAGGATTGGGAATGACAAACAGCTCGGGTTCACCGGCCTCATGTCCGTCTTTAACATCCCCGTCGATATACTGATGTTTCAGATTTTGAGACCGCGCGACCTCAATCCCGTTCAGATAGGCGACGAAAGCATCGTCGTAGTCAATATAGAGATGCAGCGGTTCATCGGGAGTCAATGAGTTCACGACAAATTCCTTCGCGAGGTATAGACGGGGATGATTGCCCCTCATTTCACGAATCACGGTGACATCATCACCGTCGCCGTAGCCGAAGGGGGCGCGCCCTTCTCTCCACACTTGAGCCCCGGGAATATCAGGAGCAAGTCGTTCAACCCATGCCAGAGTCGCCGCCCCGGTTGGATCTCTGTGCCACTGAACCACCGGTCCGTGAAATTTCAGCTCCCGCGCACCCGCCTCAAATACCCACAGGCCCAGCATGAGCCCCGTCAAAATGACCGCTATTCCATGTCCCCGGGGACGTTCTCTCTCTGCCCTGTTCTTTTCTCTGTGGTAAATCATTACACTGTTCAGTTCGCTTGCCGCAAGGAACCCGGCGTATCCCAAGTGCAGGAAGCAGTCCAGAATCTCGGTGAGTGACGCGAGATCCTCAAAAGTGCCCTGAGACGAGGAAAGATGAGGCCTAGCCACTCTCCCCGTTTCACCGGGAGGTCACCGCAGAGAGAATCGCTCATCCCCAAACCATGCAATATGCAACGGCCGCAACGCATATTGCCCGTAACCCGGGAATCTCGCGACCCACTCCCCACCCGCGGCTCTCCGTGCAAAGAACCCTGTTTGGCACTGCAAATCGCACCACTCCCCACCTTCTTAGTTTACATACAATAAGAGTAATAACAGCAATCTCAGCAGGCACGGCATAAGATCATGACAGCGCAAGTCGGGGCAGAATCGCGATGGCACGCATGCTGCACTTTAGAAAAGTCACTATGAAAAAGAACTCCACTCACCCGTTTGAAGAAAGCCAATTGCTTCAATTTTCATCGATCTCAGCGGCACTGCTTATCGGACTTTCTCTCCCGGTTCTCGCCCAGGAGAAGGTCGTCATCGAAGGTGGGCCTGCCGAGATCCAGATCTCGGACCGGGACGGACAACCTGAGCCTGTTAATCCCGCAAATAACAAACTCGACGAACCACCTGTCGTTCTCACCCCTGAGCCGGACGCAACCGTGATTCAACCGGTTCCGAATTCGAATGTGGAAGTCCTCGTTCCCGTGAAACCCGTCACCCCGGCCGGATCGGTTACTGCAGACGTGAAGATTGCGCAGACGGCACCTATCGCTCCAAAACAGATCTCGGCTGAACACAGCAAAAGGATCGCGGAAATCAAACGTGAACTAGAAATCGCCGAATCAGCAACGGCGGCACGCGCCATCCTCAAAGCGGAGGAAGTCTTCAGTGAGAAAACTCCGGTGGTCGACGAAGCAGCGAAACCAACCCTGAAAATGCTCGCTGAATTTATGGAACTCTCACCGAAGGATACCGCAACTGTCACTTATAAGTACGTAGCCACGGAGGAATCTGAATCCAGCGCCCGCCAGCGCGCTTTCGCAGTCGTTGACTACTTGTCGACGATGGCCGGAGCCACGACCACGGAGTTTACAATTCTGGATCCCAAGCCCGTCACGGTGGAAAACCCAAAGGCAACGCCCTCAGGACAGTTCGTCACCGAAGCTGAAGCCCTCATTGAGATCACCTTGAAATAATCCCCCCAAATCCCGGAAACCTCGCTGGTCTTCGGGTGGAAAAGCCCCCATCTCGTTCATTCGAGGGGGGCTTTCTCTTGTACTGGACTCCCCGGGTATGAGCTCACAAGGTCCAACGCGCCGGCGCTAACCGGTTCAGGCGCATGAACGTCTAAATACGACTTGTCGGAATTCCCGTAATCAGCAAGATACAGGCATGTCGAAAATAGGAATCGGATTGGTTGGCGCAGGCTGGATGGGAGCAACTTTGCTGAAACGCATCACGGAAAGAGATGACACCGTCGTTGTCTCACTTTTTCAAAGAAACAAAGAACGCGCGGAGGAAGTTCTCACCTCGCTGGATCTCTCCCCTGACCTTTTCGAGGACGACTTTGATGCCTTTTTGAAAACCGAAGGACTCGACGCCGTCTTCATCTGCTCGACCAACGACGCTCACGGTGAGCAGTCCATCGCCGCTCAAAAAGCGGGAAAACACGTCTTTTGCGAAAAGCCCTGTTCCATCAAATTCGATGAGTTCGTCGAGCAAATCGAGCTGGAGAGAGCCAATCCGAAGCTCATCACCATGGTCGACTACCTCATGAATTTCGACACCCTCGAAAAGGAGATTCAGGAAATGGCGCGACGCGGTGACTTCGGAACGATCACGCAGATTCAGCTGAACTACCGCCACCCTATCAACATCGCCGGCGACAAGGTGTGGAAGCTCGCGGGGGATCGCATGGGCGACGCGATCGGCATGGGCATCATCCACTCCCTTTCCGCGATGATGAACATCATGGAGGCCCAGGGAGCCAAACCGATCCGTGTCTACGCGAGCAGCTCGAAAGTTCACAAACGCGATTTTGAAATCCCCGCGGTCTGGAATCTCCACATTGAATTCGACAACGGCGCGACCGGCCTTTGCTTCGGTAACGTTGATCAGGCGAACGGCTACGATGCCTACCACAACATCCACGGCACCGACGGAGGCCTCATCTTTGACAGCTACCTTGATCGTCCTCAGAAGATCCGGTTCTGGTCCAATATCACCACGGACGGCAACTGGGTTTACCCTCTCGACCCGGAACGCTGCCGTCGCGACGGTCTCGATGCCCATATCTGGCCGGAAGACACGACGACCCCTGACAGCGGAGATGTCATGAACCATCAGACCCATCACTGCGTCGCCCACTTCATCGAAAGCATCCACTCCGGGGAGCAATCCTTTCTCAGCTTCGCCAACTCAGCGAGCGTCGCTGAGGTCGGCTGGGCCGCGCAGATGTCAGCCGAGCTGAAAATGCCGATCGATCTCCCTCTCGACTACGGGAAGGGCGCCGAGTTTTTCAACAGCTAACCTCTCAACGCTTGTATGATCAGGACACTCACTCTTATCGCCGGAAGCGCGCTCTTCGCGACTTCCCTATTCGCGGAAACACCGAAGAAGGCAGCGGCACCAACTCTCGCGCCGACTTCGTTCCTCCAGGTTCAGGACGGGGACACTGTCGTTTTCCTCGGGGACTCCATCACTCATCAATCTATTTACACGCAATACATTGAGAACTTTTTCTACACCCGTTATCCCGAGCGACGGATTCATTTCCACAACGCCGGCATCAGTGGAGATAAGGCAGGCGATGCGATCACGCGCTTCGAAGAGGACGTCGTTGCCGAAGAGCCCGACTTCGTCACCATCCTCCTCGGGATGAATGATGGACAGTATGCCCCCTTCACACCGGAGAACTTCGATACCTACGCCACGGGGATGAAAACAGTCCTCGAAAAAGTGAAGGCGACCGGAGCGGAAACGATCGCGCTCTCGCCGACGATGTTTGATCACCACCAGCTCGCGCTTCGCAAAAAGGATCCCGGGTTCCGCTTCGGGAACCGCGATTTCGACGGAAACTACAACTCGCTAATGGCCTACTACGGTGCCTGGCTCCGCGAAACCGCAAGCACTCAGGGGGTTCCCTTCGTCAATCTCTGGGGCCCCCTCAACGACACCACTTTTGCGGCGCGCCGCAGTCAGCCGGATTTCTCACTCGTCGAGGATTCGATTCATCCCGGTGCTGCCGGCCAGTTCGTGATGGCCTTTTCCGTGCTCTCAGCATCGCAGCCGGAACGCCGCACTGTCAGCGGCGTGGCACTCACGAGAAGTGCGAAAGGTAAATGGATCGGATCGAAGAATGAAAAGATCACCGATATTGCCGGAAACGAAGAGGGAACCGAACTCTCCTTCACCCACCTCGCCAAAGCCCTTCCATGGGTCGTTCCCGCCGAGTCGTCGAACTACAATCTGAAGTGGGGCGAATCCACTCCCGCTCAAGTCGGCTATGACCTCACCAAAGCCGGCCACAAACTCAGCAATGAAAAGTTTCGTGTCTCCGGCCTCGCTCCCGGCAGCTACGAACTGACAATCGACGAAAAAGTCATCGGAACCTTCTCTCACACCGCCCTTTCAATTAAGCTGGAGCTGCAGAAATACTCCACGACACCGCAGTATCAGCAGTCACTCAAAGTCGCCGAGCTCAACCGCACGCGGAACGATGAGGCGGTCCGTCCCTCGCGGGATCTCCAGGCACAGATCAAAGGACTGCGCCGAAACAAAGAAGATGTCGACTTCGAAACCCGCTACAGGGAAATCCGGGCGAAGATCGAAGCTCTGCACGAGAAGGCGGCGGAATATGAAGAGAAAATCTACGCCGCTGCGCAGCCGGTGCCACGTCACTATCGCCTTCGCAAGGTGAAGTAAGCTCACCCGTCTGGACTGGCCACGCTTTGGCAAGCGCGGCTACTCAGACGAGCGAACTCAAAGTAGACGCCTTTGCAAAAAGGTGTCCCCGGCGTGATCTCCAACTTCCAGATGCCACGCGTTGGCAAGCGCAGCTACTTTCGCATATCCAGCAAAGCGATTCGTCCAACCGGCATGCCGCCACTCAACCGCGTAACAACACTTCTAACACGGGCATCCGTGCTCGGTTTTCTTTCCCTCTGGGGAGGTCAGAGCCTCAATGCAGAAAAACCGGAAGATCTCTCAAAAATTCGCGGTCGCATTCAATTCGTAAAAAGCTTTCCCGACTACAAAGTCAAAATCGTGGACTCGTTCGCCGACCTTCATGTCAAACGCGTCACCAGCTTCCCGAATTCCTCCGGCAAATGGCAAATCGTGGAAAGTTTCCCCGATTTCAAAATTCAGATTGTAGAGAGCTTTCCTGATTTTAAGATCAAGTATGTCGAGAGTTTCCCGGGCGTTCCTTAAATCACTCAAAACAAGCCTCTTAGCCTGCTTTGGCCTTTCGCTTCTCACCACCTCGGAAGCAGCGAATTCACTGGAAGTCTTCGAGGGCTGCACGCTTGTGAAAACGGACTGGGCCGACGGCGATTCATTCGAAGTAAAGATGCCGGACGGCAACAATAAGGTCTTCAGACTTTATTACGTCGATTGCATAGAAACAGGCATCTCAACCACGTCCGATAAGCGAAGGCTCCGCGAGCAGTCGAGGTATTTCGGGCTCGATGACTATCGAGTGGCTCATGAGTTCGGACTCAAAGCGAAGGTGTTCACGCAGGAAAAACTGAGCCGCCCTTTCACGATCCACACCACTTTTGCCGACGCGAGAGGTCGTTCCGGAAAGCCCCGCTATTACTGTTTCATCACCACCTCGGAAGGGCAGAATCTCGGACAACTTCTCGTCGCCTCCGGATACGCCAGAGCCTACGGAATCGGGAGGGAAATGCCGGACGGAACACCCCGCGACGAACACGAGAGCCTACTTTCAGACATTGAGCTGGCGGCGGCGATCCGCCGGGAAGGTGCCTGGAGCATGAGCAATCCCGAAGCCATCGTTGAAATGCGCAAAGAGGAACGCGATGAAATGCGCGGCCTTGAAGCGATCGACGACGCGTTCAAGGTCGAACCTCCCGAAGAGCCCATCGATCTCAACACCGCCACCCTCGAAGAGCTCGTCAGCACCGGACTCCGCGAATCGCTCGCCGATGCCGCGATCAGAATGAGACCTTTCAAAACGGTCGCAGAACTCGAAAAGGTCAAAGGGATCGGCCCCGTCACGCTGGCAAAGGTCAGGCCCTATCTCAAAGTGACACCCCCCGCCCCACTGTAGCGGATTGAAACGCATTCCGCATCAGAGCCTATCCAGCCGAAGCTTCTGAATGGAAGGACTTCTCCTTCCACTACCCTGATTGGGCCGCCGCGCGGGGCCGTGAGAGCCACGCAAATTCGCTTTTGCGTGGCTTGATTAATTGACGATCCCGCGTTCCATTACCGTTTATGGATCGTGAATCTAACCTCTCCCGCTTTTTTCAGTCTGACGGACGCACCGTTATCCTTCCCATCGACCACGGCACGGCCGTTCCTGTGAAGGGGCTCGAAGACCCAAGAGGGTTGATCGAGACACTCAACCCCGTTGTCGACGGCTACGTTGTGAATCTCGGTGTTGCCCTCGCTGCCGCCGATGCATTCGAAGACAAGGGAATCTGCCTCCGCACCGACTGCTACAAGCCTGTCTACGGTGACAACATGGATGAAGGCAGCTACCGGATTTACGGGGCTGATGAGGCTCTCACCGTCGGTGCCCACGCGATGATGAACATGGTGTACACGCACCATTCCAACGAAGTGGCGATCACACGGGAAGCCGCTGAATTGATCGGGGAAAGCCTTGAAACCGATGTCCCCGTAATCATGGAAACGCTTCCTTTCGGAATCGGTTATCCTCACGAGTATACGGTCGAGAACATCGGCTTCGCCGCTCGATTCGCGGCCGAACTGGGAGCAGACGTTGTTAAAACGGCCTTTCCTACCGGCGGTTCCGCTGAAGAATTCAAGGACATAGTCGATGCCTCTATTGTTCCCGTCATCGTCCTCGGTGGCGCCGCGATGGGAGACGACGAAGCCCTTCTCACGATGGTGAGAAAAGCGATGGACGGAGGAGCCTCCGGAATCGCGATCGGACGCAACGTGTGGCAGCACGCCGAGCCCGTCAAAATCGCGGCAGCGCTCAATGCCATCGTGCACGACGATGCCTCCGTCGCCTCGGCTCTGAAATTGGTTTAATCCCCGCCTTCCCTCCTTTTCCACATGATCCTACCCAGCCTTCAATTTGCAGCGCGAACCTTCAGCAGCGCTGACAAGCGGCATCTCGCCAAGTTCATGTGGAACTTTGGATACAAGGGCGTGCGCTCGGTGAACCTTTTCAAGAAGCGCCTCAAGGAGGGAATTCATTTCCCCCCTTTCATCTACATCTCCATCCTCAACAGCTGCAATCTGCGCTGTCAGGGATGCTGGGTTGATGTCGACAAACCTCAGATCAAAATCGACCTCGACGATCTCAACAAGATCGTCAATGACGCGAAGTCCCACGGGAATTCGTTTTTCGGAATCCTCGGAGGCGAGCCGCTCATGCACCCCGAGCTCTTCGATTTCTTCGCGGCGCATCCCGACTGCTTCTTCCAGCTCTTCACGAACGGTCAGATGATTACCGACAAGAAGGCGAAGCAGCTTCGCCAACTTGGTAACGTGACCCCGCTGATCTCAATCGAAGGCACCGAAGTCGTTGCAAACGAGCGCCGAGGCGGAAAAGACGTTCTCAACCGCACCCTGCGCGGCCTCGACAACTGCCTTAACAACAAACTTCTCACCGGGGTGGCGACGAGCCTCTGCCAAACCAACATCGATGATCTTCTCACCGAGGAGTGGCTGCGCAAGCTGATCGATAGAGGCGTTCACTACGCCTGGTATCACACCTACCGACCTGTCGGCCCGCAGATCCACGACGAGCTCGCGCTCACGCCTGAGCAGGCACGCACCGTTCGGGAATTCGTCGTCAACATGAGGACCAAGCTCCCCATCGGAATCATCGACGCCTACTACGACGGCGAAGGGAAAGCGCTCTGCCCCATGGCCAACGGAATTTCCCATCACATCTCCCCCACCGGAGCAGTCGAGCCCTGCCCCATCATCCAGTTCGCGACCGAAAACGTGAAGGATGGCGGCATCTACGACACCCTCACGAAGTCAGCCTTCATGAAGGACTTCCGCGAAACCGCTGCGAAAAATACCCGTGGTTGCATCGTGCTTGAACGTCCCGACCTCGTCAAAGAACTCGCCGAAAAGCACGGGGCAAAAGACACCACGCTCCGTCAGACCGCGATCAAAGAGCTCGAAGGAATGAAGGCGAGGAACAGCCAGTGGCTCCCTACCGGCGAAGAGATTCCCGAGAAGCACCCCGTTTACCGCTGGGCAAAACGCTACTGGTTCAACGACTTCGGCGTCTACGACGAGATGGAGCGAAAAGCGGCTGAGAAAAAGGCTACCGACTGAAAATGAGCTTCGAAGCCGGGGGATTCGCCCTGTTCTCATCGGTAGTCGATGAGAGCACCCTGGAAGAGCTGCGAGCCGAGTTCACCCGTCTCCACTCCGGTGGCACGGCAGGAGTTCGCAACGTCCTTGAGCAATCGCCGCTCATTGCCTCACTCGCGAATTCAGAGGCCCTTGTCAGACATCTGCCCGCCTCCGGGCTGAAGCCGGTACGAAGCCTCCTCTTCGACAAAACACCGGAAGCCAACTGGCCCGTTGCCTGGCATCAGGATCGGACCATCACGGTCAAAGATAGGCATGAGGTCGATGGCTACAGCCCCTGGACCTTCAAAAATCAGATTCATCACGTCGAACCACCCGCTGAATTGCTGGCGAAGATGGTAACCCTGCGCATCCACCTCGATGATGGCGGTCCGGAAAACGGTCCCCTTTCGATCGTTCCCGGGTCGCATTGTCAGGGCAAGATCCCACCGGACCACATCGCAGGTCTGGCAGACGCTAACGCGACCGTTATCACTTGCGTCGCGGGTGATGTCTTCATGATGCGCCCTCTTCTCCTCCATTCCTCGCGAAGAGCCGCCAAGCCCGGACACCGCCGCGTCATTCACCTCGAATTTGCCGATCCGGAAATCCTTGAGCAACCTTTGAGCTGGGCTGAATGGGGCGGGTAGCCTCCCCCCATTCCCGGGAGTTCCTTGATGAGAGAATCCGGCGATACCGGGCCCGGAGAACTGATTATTGCCCTCCCAAATGCGACCCGTTCCGTCTTGTATATAAATCAGCAATTGCCTAGTATGTATTCAGGCAATGAGGAAACGTACTGAATTGATAGAATCAGACGTTCGAGCAATGGTTCGCCTCCTTGGGGAAGTGGCGGCACTCGAAGCGGGGCACGATGAAAGAAAGAAATTTCTGATGAACGGACTGTGCGCCCTCATTGATGCAGACTACTGGGTATGGGCACTCGCAACCAAATTCGTCGCGGGGGAGCAGCCGGTTTACACCGCGATGGCAGCGGACGGGTTTGAAACCGATCAGTTTCCCAAGTTGCTCGTCGCATTTGAACACCCCGACATCGGCTTTTTAACAGCACTTCCAGCCCGTGAAGTGGCAGAGAAAGGCACTCAAATCACTCGACTGAGGGAGGACTACGACCCCGACGATTACTTTCCCCGGTGCGGTGCGAGCGCGCTCTTTTCGAATGCCGATGTGGGCGCACCGCTTCTGACCTTTCGACCGATACAAAAAGGGTGCGTCAGCGCAATCGGCGTCTACCGACAGTTTTCCAGCGAGCGCTTCACGACGAGAGAGGCACAAATAGCTCACATCATCCTGTCTGAAGTCCACTGGCTGCACGAACAGGGCTGGCCCTGGTCATCAGCAGTGCAAGTGCCGCAACTTCCGCTCCGCTGTCGACTCGTTCTCAATTTGCTGTTAGAGGGTCTCCTGCGCAAACAGATCGCGGAGCAAATGGACATCTCAGTTCACACGGTCAGTGGCTACGTGAAGCAGCTCTACGACTATTTCCAGGTCAACTCGCACCCGGAACTGATCGCCAAATTCCGAAGCGGCGATGGTGGCCATTCCCGTGTCGCTGAATCCGCTACATTATAGATTCGGCTATAGGGAGGCGAACCCGGATGGACGCTCCATACAGAGATGCCAGAGGAGATATCAAATCCTTCACCATTCGAGATGCAGGCGGACAGCCCACGGGCAATCAACGCTTCCGTCCCCCATCGCCGCATACCTAGATCCTCCCTCGAATAATTACCTATTCCAACTTGCGCCCGCCGCTTCCCCTTCCTAACCTCTGTATAAACGATGAGCGATTCTACAGGATTGATGGAGTCGGACGTTCGGGCAATGGTGCGCCTCCTCGGGGAAGTGGCGGCACTCGATACGGGGCACGAGGAACGGAAGCGGGTACTGATGGACGGGGTGTGTGAGCTTCTCGGAGCCGATTACTGGGTCTGGGGACTCATGACGAAATTTGTATCCGGCGAGCCGCCTGTTTACACGGCGATGGCAACGGGCGGGTTTGAAGCGGATCAATTCCCCAAACTTCTGGTCGCGTATGAACACCCCGATCTCGGCCATCTCACGGGACCTCTCGCCGACGAAATGGCCGAAAAAGGGGCACAAATCACGCGGAGGAGAGAGGATTTCGATCCCGATAATATCTTCCCGCAGAGCGGGGCGAGCCCGCTCTTTTTGAGTGCCAATGTGGACGTCCCGCTTTTGATCCTTCGCCCCATCCAAAATGGCTGCGCCAGCGGAATCGGCATTTACCGAAAGTTTGCAAGTCCTCGCTTCACTCCCAGGGAGGCCCAAATAGCCCACATCATTCTTTCCGAAGTTCACTGGCTTCACGAACAGGGCTGGCCCTGGTCGCCCGCCAAACAACTTCCCAGTCTGCCGCTCCGCTGTCGACTCGTGCTGAACCTGCTCCTCGAGGGGCTTTCACGCAAACAGATCGCAAATCAGATGGAAATCTCAGTTCACACGGTCAGTGACTACGCCAAGCAGCTCTACGACTATTTCCAGGTCAACTCGCAGCCGGAACTGATCGCCAAATTCCGAACCGGAGACGGTGGCCATTCCCGAGCCGCTGAATCCGCGAAATCATAGATTCGGCGCGGGACGCGCACTTGGCATGAATTCGGCTATCTGGAGGCGCAACCAAATAGATGCCCCAAACAGAGACGTCACAGGAGATACAAAATCCTTCACCTTTCGAGGTGCTGGGCGTTGGCGGCGTTCTCTCAATCATTGGACGCTACTTTCGCGAGAAGGCACTGGAGCAGCTTAAAAGCGTTTCATTCATCATTCTCTACCTCGCGGCGTTTCAGATTTTCTTTCTCCAATTGCCGATTGTCTACTCGGCAACGATTGCTCTGGGAATCGCGGTGGTGGTGCTCGGCCTCACTTTCTTCATGGAGGGGTTACGACTCGGCTTGATGCCTTTCGGGGAAACGATAGGGGCAATCCTGCCACGGAACTCGAAGTTGCCACTTATCATGGCTTTTTCCTTCATTCTCGGAATCGGAGCCACCTTTGCCGAACCGGCGATTTCGGTCCTGAAGCAGGCGGGCAGCGGTGTTTCTCCCGAGACCGCGCCATTGCTCTACAGTCTTCTCAATAATTTCTCGGGACAGCTCGTCGCTTCGGTGGGTATTGGCGTGGGCATCGCGGTGACACTCGGAATCCTCCGTTTCTTCTACGGCTGGTCGCTGAAGATTCTCATCATTCCCATCGTCCTGCTTCTCATGGGGTTGACCCTCTACGCCTATTTTGACCCCGTTTTGCGTCCTGTGATCGGGCTCGCCTGGGATTGCGGCGCGGTTACAACCGGTCCGGTAACGGTGCCACTGGTCCTCGCCCTCGGAATCGGCGTCTGCCGAATTGTCGGCTCCGATAATGACGGGGCGGCGGGCTTCGGTATTGTCACCCTGGCCTCATTGTTTCCCATCGTGGCAGTGCTGGGGCTTGCGATCTTTCATCACACATCCGACGATTACTACGGTGGAGAAAATTTCAAAGGTGAGACGATCGAGCTTGTCAGTGAAGAAGCGAACGAGCCAGTCGCGGAAGACAATTCCCGGGGAGAGGAAACGCTGCGTTTCACGCCGGAGGAATTCGCCGAATACCAAAAGAGCGGTGAACTCTCCGGCTACACGACCCGCTATGAAGGCGGAAACGCCGAGCTCGACGAGGAGGGCCGCATCGTTTTGAAAAATGCGCAGATCGTCCTCGTGAAACGGGATGATAAAGGAATGATCGAAAACTTCGTGATCCGGCAGACGAAGAATCCCTGGAATCCTCACCTCGAAGTTCCCGAAGCAACGATTGCCTCTCTGAAGATGGCCGCCCAGGCGATTCTGCCACTCTGTGCCTTCCTCTTTCTGACCCTCCTCGTAGTGCTCCGCGAGCGCCTCCGGAAGGCGGATGAAATTGCGCTCGGAGTTATCTTCGCAGTGTTCGGCATGGCTCTCTTCGGTCTCGGCCTCACAATGGGCTTGATCCCACTGGGAACCCAGCTCGGCGCCAACGTGCCGATCACCTTTGCCTCGATCACCCCCTGGGGACTTTCAGGAACGGTCTCTCCCCTCTTTGATAGCGCGCTCTTCGGGAAGA
Source organism: Verrucomicrobiales bacterium (assembly GCA_029213065.1). GTDB lineage: Bacteria > Verrucomicrobiota > Verrucomicrobiia > Verrucomicrobiales > DEV007 > Arctic95D-9. Next base: position 61,357 of record JARGPH010000032.1, read on the forward strand.
TCATCACGATCCTCTTTGCCTTTTTTCTCGGCTACGGAGCCACCCTCGCCGAGCCCGCCCTGAATGCTCTCGGACAAACCGTCGATGATGTCACCGTCGGCGTTTTCAAAAAGAAACTGCTCATGCAGGTCGTCGCGGTCGGGGTTGGCATGGGCATCGCTGCGGGTGTTGCCCAGATGGCATTCGAAAGTCTCAATCTCACCTGGATGTTGATCCCGCCCTATTTTCTGCTGCTCGTGCTGACCTTTCTCTCGACAGAGGAATTTGTGAACTTCGCGTGGGACAGCGCAGGGGTTACGACAGGACCTATCACGGTTCCTCTCGTGCTGGCAATGGGACTCGGCATCGGAGCCAACATTCCTGGGGTCGGTGACGGCTTTGGAATCCTCGCCCTCGCCTCGGTCGGCCCCATCATGACGGTTCTGATTGTCGGCCTGATCGTTAACCGGGCGCGGAAAGAAGAATTCAACCCCGAGGCCGATCATGGCGTTTGAAGTTCTGAGAGGCTATTCGCGGGTTACCGCAATCCTTCCGCGGCAAAGCACCTTGAAGGTTCTCAAGGAAGTGATGGGATCCTGCGCGGCCCACGCGATGACGACGGGAGCGAGGGGCAGCGTCATCCAGGAAAACTGGTATCAGTCGCTCCTGCCGACTCTCAGTCCGGAGCACGACATGCTGCGCTTCCTCGTGCCTACATCCGACATCGACCATCTCATGGAACAGATCGCCCTCGTCGGCAATCTGCAGCACTACGGAGGCGGCTCTATTTTCGCAACGCCCTGCCTGGACCTGCGCTGCAGCGAATCGTTTCCCGTCTGGCATCCCGGAGAATATACCTTTGATTCGGTCTCTTTTGACATTGTGTTCAAGCAGGACCTGACCGCGATCATTCTTGTAACCGACCGCAACAGCGCGGATGGCATTTGCCGGGCGGCAATCAAGGCAGGAGCTCAAGGCCCTTCGATTACTTTCGTGAGAGGCTACGGCCTTCGGGACCGGCTCGGGCTTCTCCGCATCACAAAAAGTCACGACAAGGAAATGATCACCGTCGTCGTCGATCAATACGATCTCGATGCGGTCTTTCAGGCCATGGCGCAGGCCGGCCGGGTTGACCAACCGGGACGCGGACTCATCTATCAGGTTCCGATTTGCAAAGGGATTACCAATCTCGCGAGTGTCTTCCAGGCAAGAAAACACTCAGCCAGCATCCAGCAGATCATTCGCGCTATCGACGATATTCAAGGCAACACCGATTGGAGAGCGAACCAGCTCCTGATCCACGACCCAAAAGCCGAAGAGTTCGCTGCCGACACCCAGGGCGTGACCCGGGATCTTATATCGCTCAACGTCATCGCCCGCCGCAAGGACGTCGAAATACTGCTGCAATATTTACTCAGTATCGGTGTGAAAGGAGCCAGCGTCAGCAACTGGCGTTTGATCGAAGGCGACGCGGCCGAAACCAAAGGCGGAGCCCGAATCAATCACGAAGTGGGAATACTCACGATGCTGGTACCGCAAGCCAAATCAGGAGCATTGGTCGAGCAGATCGAAATCAAACTGAAGGACAGCGACTACAATGGAACCTGCATCTTCACCACAGAAGTCCCCATGGTGAAGTCATTCACCCAAATGACCTAGTCGTCAGCTCCATCGGAGAACCGGCCCGGTAGATTCGTGCACGGCGGGCAGGGTCACCCATCCTCGATGCGGCTTGAGCAGCCAGGCAGTGCCCTCAGTTTTCAGGTTCCTCTTGTATCCGTGCGGGCGATCTTATAGAAAGGCTTCATCCCATGAAAAGCCTGATCCCCTGCTCACTTGCTGTATTGATTTCTCTGATTGGCACGCATGAGGCCCGCGCCTGGGGCCAGGATGGACACCGCATTACCGCCGAGATTGCAGAGCGAAATCTCAACCCGAAAGCCCTCGCGGCAGTTCGCGAGATTCTCGGTGACGAAACGCTCGCAGAAATTTCGAACCGGGGGGACGAGATCCGTTCCGACGGGACCTGGGACTTTGCGACGCCCTGGCACTACATTTCAATCGATGACGACGAAACCTGGGAGGACTTTGAACGGGCTCCCGAAGGCGATGTTCTCACTGTCCTTGCGAAACTCGACGCATTCCTGCGCGATACCGATGCCGAAACCCTCACCCTGAAGGGGGCCGTGAAACGCGGAAGCTCGAAGCTCGCCCCCACCCTCGAAAAGACGATCGGCAAGCGGGAAGCGCTCGCCCTCTACGTCCATTTCGTCGGTGACATTCACCAACCGCTCCACGTGGGGCGACGCGACGACAAAGGAGGCAACCGGATTCAGGTCGAATGGTTCGAAGAAGAGTATTCCCTCCACAAGGTCTGGGATGAAAAGCTCATCGAATCAACGAACCTGAGCTATACCGAGTTCGCCACCTTTCTGAATCGCTTCACCGAAGAGGAGAAGGAGGCCTCGGGCAATTCATCCTACCTCGATTGGGCCAAAGATTCCAAAGCGGTTCGCGATCAGGTCTATGATTTCGGAGCACAGAGAAGCGGCTACTTTCTCAACATCGTCGAGCCGCCCGTCCTGAGTTACGACTACCGCCACAAAACACTCCCCATCGTCCGCGAACAGCTGAGAATGGGCGGAATCCGCCTCGCCGCTAAGCTGAACGAGATTTTCGGAAGCGAATAGGTAAATGCGCCTTGCCGGGTGACAGGTTCATTCCGCCCCCTCGGTATTCCGCACGAACTGCCTTTGGGTAAAAGGCATCCCCCCTGCCCCATCCACCTCGCGGCCCCTCCAACTTGCCTGAACCGTGATTTGAATCTAAAGTCGGGCCCACGCTTCAACGTCTCATGCTCCCCTGGTTCACCAACGGTCAATTTCCTCTCTACCTCGCGCCGATGGCGGGAGTCACCGACCTCGTGTTCAGGCGGATTTGCAAGGAACTCGGCGCAGACGTCATGGTAACCGAGTTCGTCTCGGCCGAGGGCATCATCCAGGCCGACGACCGAACCCGCGTCTACACAGAGTTCGACGACGAGCAGCGTCCTGTCGGAGTTCAGCTCTTCGGCGCCGACGGCGAACGCATGGCCGAAGCGGCACGCAAGATTATCGACTGGAAACAGCCCGACTTCATCGACATCAACTTCGGCTGCCCCGTCAAGAAGGTCGTTTCACGAAACGGCGGTTCATCACTCCTCAAAGATTGCCCCGTTCTCGCCGATGTGGCCTCAAAAATTGCGAAGGGCGTCAGCAACCAGGTTCCGGTCACTGCAAAAATTAGAACGGGCTGGGATCAGGAAATGATCAATGCCCCGGAAGTTTGTAAAATTTTAGAGGACTGCGGAATGCAGACCATCGCCATTCACGGGCGGACCCGCGCACAGGGCTACACCGGGGAAGCGGATTGGGAAATCATCGACGAATGTTCCCGCACTGTCTCCGTCCCCATCGTCGGAAATGGCGATATCGCGACCGGGGAAGATGTCGAGCGCCGCCGCAACTCAACGGGCGTCAGCGGCGTCATGATCGGCCGGGCAGCGATGCAATACCCCTGGGTTTTCCGGGACGCTAAGCACTACCTTGAAACCGGGGAACACCCTGAACCGCTCTCAATCGAAGAGCGCTGGACGCTGATCCACCGCCACGCCAAAATGCTACTCGAATGGGGAAAATTTCCCACCGAGCGCCATGCCATGCAATCGCTGCGATCACGGCTCATGGCTTATTCCAAGGGGCTTCCTCAGGGAAAATCGCTGCGAAATCAGTTCGCAACCGTTTCGAGCATCGATGAGCTCGACGATATCGCAGAAGACTACCTCGCCAACTACCGGGCCGGTTCGTGCTCGACATCGATCCCGATCTCAACCTGAGCCGGGCGCAGTTTCCGGAAACCCCGGTGATTTTCAAAAACCGCTTCCGAGTCGAAGAGGCAAAGTCCCTCCAGGGTGGAGGCATCCGCGTCGAGTTGCGCCAGATCGGCGAGCATTCTTGCAGAACGGGTCTTCCGGGCTTTCCCCTGCCGATATAGCTTCGCCATGGAGCGGAAAAACTCAGGCAACTTCAGACAGACAATGGCGGCAAGGATGGTTAGTGCGAGACAGAAAAAGCCGAGATAAATGGTGGAAACAGCAGGCATGAGCGGGAAATAAAAAGTATTTTAAAATATTAACAAATACTTATAATAAATAAACATAATAATTAAATTTTTTATAATTTATTTGCGCCATGATTCATTCTTTCTTAGCGCTTGTCTTTTTCACGGGTTGAGATTGTCCATTTCAAAGATTAGCCTGAAGCTGAATTTTCTTTTCTACTCGGACAATGTTGGCTGTTATCTCCCCTGCTAAGACACTCGATTACGAGAGCACACTTCCGTCTCTCAGACCTACTCAACCTCGTCTCCTTGATCAGTCGGAGGCTTTAATCAAGGTTCTGCGAAAGCTTTCATCTTCGGACCTTCAGGCTTTGATGGGTATCAGCGAAAAGCTCGGCGACCTCAACGCGGAGCGGAATCAATCCTGGTCCGTTCCCTTTTCGAGTGACAACGCCCGTGCCGCTCTTTTCGCCTTTAAAGGAGACGTCTACACGGGGTTCACTCTCGATGAGTATGCCTCAGAGGACCTCTCCTTCGCCCAGAAACACCTCCGAATCCTCTCGGGTCTCTACGGCGTGCTGAGGCCACTCGACCTCATGCAACCCTATCGCCTTGAGATGGGCACCTCCCTTGAGACATCGAAAGGGAAGAACCTTTACGAGTTCTGGGGAGATCAGATCACGAAAGAACTGAATGCGGCCTTCAAAGCGTCCGGTTCGAACACGCTCGTCAACCTTGCTTCGAAAGAATACTTCTCAGCGGTTAAGCCGGACCAGCTCAAGGGGGAAGTCATCACTCCCAACTTCAAAGATCTCAAGAACGGGAGCTACAAAATTATCAGCTTCTATGCGAAAAAGGCCCGGGGCATGATGTGCGACTATATGATCCGAAATCAAATCCAGAATCCTGAAGGACTTAAAGGGTTTGATCGCGACGGATACTCGTTTAATCCTACCTTGAGTAAGGGTAACGACTGGATTTTCACACGGGACGTGGTTCCTTCAGCCTGACACTTTTTATGCGCAGACCGCTTCCCAGATCGATTTTCCTCACGGCCGTGACGGTGCTCACGTCATTCGGCTGTGCCGGTCCCCTGCAAGCTCAGGAGGACGCGACAACGGAAGCGACGGAGGAATCCGAATCCGGGGTAACGCCACAGGCCCCTCAGGGAAGACCCCTCAAGCTGGATATCTCAAGGCGCTCTCTGAAGAACTTCCTCACCGACGAGGTCGCTCTGATTCCCTATCAGGATAGCGATGGCGAGGCGAAGGAGCTCCGGGACACCTTCATGATCGGTGCGGTAAAGTCAGCTCACGCCGCTTTCTGGGATCCCGTTTCCTGCCGCCTCCTCGGAGCACTGAACCTGAAGGATTCAACAGCACCCGTCAAAGCACCTGAAGAGGAAGGTGAGGAGGAACCGGCGTCGCCTTACACGCTTCTCGCTGCGGGAGCTCACCCTCTCAACGGATCGAAGGGCACCTTTGAAAAGCCCAAATACTTTGGCTTTCGCATCGTCAGCGGGAAACCTGAGTTCCTCTACACCTTCGGAGGACTTCAGATCGAGGAGCAGGTCTGGCTCGAAGACGAAGGGCTTGTTTTGAAAACGCGCTACACCGTCAAGGGATCCAAGTCTGGCTACACCCTCACCTTCCCCGCCAATTGGAAAGAGCGTTGCGAAGCTTCTATCGGCGAGTGGAAAAAGAATCAACTCACGGTTCCCGGTGACGCTGAGGGCGAACTGATTCTCACCTTCCATCTCGATAAGAGGGATACTGAAAGCCCTGAGGAGAATTAAGAAACGCCTTCCCGATCATGACTTTTTCCCGTTTCCTGATTTTAGCCGCTCTCGCCGGATCACTCGTTTTCACGGCGTCACCATCGACGACATCGGCGCAGGATGAACCGGCCGTCGATACCAATCCCCCGACGAGCCGTGAGCGCTCGTTTGTGAAAATTCGTGAGCAGGAGATCAAACCGACGGTGCGGGCGATTGCGCCGATGGATGACAACAATGTCTTTTTCCTGAATCGCAGAGGCCAGGTCGGAGCAGCCAAGTTTTCACCGGGACTCAGTCAAATCGGCTGGGAGCTCTATTCCCACGTAAAGCTCAATGCCCTCACCGCTCTTACGATCGGCCCGAATTACTCTATCATTACCGCATCTCCAACCGAGCTGACTCAGGGATTCGATACCGATGCCGACGGGACTCTCGATTTTTTCCAGGCCATCGTGACAGACTGGCCGGGGCGCTCCGAAGGCGTCACGATTACCGCAGGCCCTGTCACTCACCCCAACGGGAAAGTCCTCTTTGCCCTTTCCCCCCACGCCGTTGAAGAAGGCGCAACGCCTTTGGCCAAACTGGTGGCCTGGTCCCCGAAACCACCCGATGCCCCGGCAGGAGAGTCGGGAGCCGTTGCTCTCGAAGTCGTCACCGAAAGCAATCTCGCGATCGGAGCCTTTGCCATCAACGACTCAGGCCTTCTCGCCTGCCGTCTTCTCATGCCGGATTACGATGACGGCTACTACGTCTCGCTCACCGAGCTTCCCGCGCCGGCCGCCGATGGTCAGCCTGTCCGGATTCCGCGAACCCTCCCTTCTCTCCTCATTCCAGCAGAGCTCACCAAAAAGGCCCCCCCGACTCAGTTGAACTTTTTCCGTGAGCATGGCGCCGAAAAGCTCCTCCTCACCTGCCCCGACTCGAATCAACTCATCGAGATCGAGCCTACCAAAACCGGATCCTCATGGGAAGGTTCCATTCTTGTGCGGGCGATTGCGAAAAAGCCGATCATGACTCTCATCGACATGGGCAAAGGACAGCTCCTCGCCGGCGGTGACGATGGCTTCATCCCCATGGAAACGTCCAAAGATGTCTTCCGCATCTCGAGAGTAAGCCTTGCCGAAGACGGAATCGCTCTCGATTTCACCGCCCCCGTAGATCGCTTTTCGGCAGTGAAGCCGGACAGCTATTCGGTAAGGGCATTCTCGCTCCAGGGCGGCGAATCCTCGCTCGTGGTTCAACCGGTGATCGAGTCAGACGGTCGCTCCGTGATTCTCAAAACGCCCAATCTCAAGGCTCAAACCGTCCTCCGCGTCGTTTGTCAGAACGTTCCCTCCGAAGACGGCCGGAAGCTCCTCAGCACCGCCGTTTCCTACACCATTCACGAGCGTTAGTCCCCAATCGCTTTTCCCCATTCCCCCGTTGCCATGTCACTTTTCCAACTCATCGCTGTCCTTCTCGCTTTTGCGGCACTTTTCGGCTACCTGAACGTCCGCTATCTCAAGCTGCCAACGACGATCGGGATCATGCTCATCAGCATGATGTTTTCACTGCTGCTCGTCGTGATCGGGCAGTTCGTTCCCAGCATCGAGCTCACCGCGGAGAAAATCATCGGGCAGATCGACTTCGAGAACGTGCTCCTCGATGTCATGCTGAGTTATCTCCTCTTTGCCGGCGCCCTTCACGTCGACCTTTCCGACCTCGCCAAACAAAAGTGGGTCATCGCACTCATGGCAACCGTCGGCGTCCTCACCTCGACCGCACTGATCGGGACCGCGACCTATTTCCTCATGCCGCTTTTCGGGCTCGAAACGAAGTTCATCCACTGCCTCCTCTTCGGTGCCCTGATCTCCCCCACCGATCCGGTTGCGGTTCTCGGAATCTTGAAAAAGGCTGGTGTTGGAAAAAGTCTCGAAACCAAAATTACCGGTGAATCCCTTTTCAATGACGGCGTAGGTGTTGTCGTCTTTCTGGCCCTCCTCGGAATCGCAACCGGTGACGGCCACGTTTCAGCCGCCCATATCGGCGAAATGTTCGTCGTCGAAGTGCTCGGGGGGATCGCATTCGGAGCAGCGATCGGGTTTCTTGCCTATTACCTGCTCAAACGAATCGACAACTATCAGGTCGAAGTCCTCATCACCCTTGCCGTGGTCACCGGTGGCTACGCACTCGCCTCCTACTGGCATCTTTCAGGACCACTCGCCATGGTCGTGGCAGGTCTCATGATCGGAAACCACGGTCGCCTTCTCGCGATGTCGGACACGACCCGGAATCACCTCGATCTCTTCTGGGAATTGATTGATGAAGTCCTCAACGCGCTCCTCTTTGCCCTTATCGGACTGGAGCTCATCATCGTCGCAAACCAGTTCTCGATGAACACTTTCCTCCTCGGGTTCGTCATGATCATTGTCGTCCTCGCCTCCCGCGCCCTCGCCGTTTCCGTTCCTGTCACGATTCTCCGACCGTTCCGTCAATTCAGCGAAGGAACCGTGAAGATGCTGACCTGGGGCGGTCTCCGTGGCGGAATTTCAATTGCACTTGCTCTGGCTCTCCCTGAGGAAGCAGGACGAGGTGTTTTCCTGAAGCTCACCTACATGATCGTGATTTTCTCAATCACCGCGCAGGGCCTCACCGTTGGTAAACTTTACGCACGCATCAACAGCCGCTCCACCGGAGCGAAGGACGGGGAAGAGATCGTCTAGTGATTCGAAGTTTGACTGAAGGGAGCCGGGACGAGCCCCTCTGAAATCAATCAGCGATCCAGCAGCTTCGCTACCGCCTCCGTGAGAACCTTCTCGACGCCGGGCTCGACGCGCGAAGCCCGCTCGCTTGTTTCGTATCCGCCCTGACCGTAAGCTATTTCGGTTCCGATGTATCCCGGCGCATAATCTCCGTAAGCCGCCATCGCGACAAAGAGATCTTCGCGCAGCTTCTGACCGGCCAGCTGATATTCCACGAAGAGCTCTCCCGGCATGTGGAGAATCCTCGCGTCCTTCAGGGTCAGACAGGTAATTGGAATCGTGTCCCCCGCTTCACATCGCTGAAGCCACACAAGCGCCTTCGCCGCTCCGAAACGGGCTCCCGGAGTCTCCACCTTATTCTTAATCTTCGCCTCCAGTTCACTTGCGACGAGATGCTTCCCCACCGGCAGGAGGACCGGCTCGATCCCCCACTCCACGTCCTCCGCCCTGATCGGAGTTTTAGCGGTGGCCGCGAGCGCTTTCTCCATGCCGGCAGCGACGCGATTCGCGAGGACCTGCCGGTTCTCCCTGGCGCCGTCATTCCACTTTCCAGCCCCGATGTTCCCGCCGGCACCGTTGAAATGGATATGCGGAATACCCGTCGCCGCTTCCCTCGCATTCCGTGCCAGGCCCGGAAAATCGGGGTTGGCGAGGCCGGTGCGATAATAGCTCTGCGGGTGGGTCGCGTAGTATGTCAGAGCAACGATCGCCTTTTCCCCGCTCCAGAATGTGATCATTTTTAATTCCGGGTCGATTGTCCCTGCAGGAAACGCCCTCACCGTTTCGTTCTTCGTCGCAGTGTATCGGGTGTGGAGAACCTTTCCGTCAGGCCCGAGGATCCTCCGATTGGAAGCGACCTTCTCGACAATCCCCGTCCCCGTTCCCAGATGAGTCACCTCTTGCGCATCAGCGAGAGCCACCCTCGCCGCCGTCGCCGCATTTTCGGCAACACCTCGTGCAAAGTCAGGATCGAAACCCGCACCGGAGATCCCGTGTTCAGCGATCAGCACCTCCGCATCGAAATCACATCTCGGCGCGTCGTGCTGGTGCAGGGTGTGAACAACGACGCGATTTAAATCCGTTCCCACAGCGCCCGCGATAGCCTCTTTGAAAACGGTCTGCCCACTGTTGGAAATCCCGATCCAGTCAACCGCCACCATCACGATCGGTTCACCTGATCCGGCAATCACAATCCCGCGGCAACTCAATGGCGTCTGAATGCCTTTGGTCGGATCGTATGCAAGAGCACTTCCGACAGGAGGCGACGCATCCACCTCGAAGACCCCGACCCGAAGATTCTCCTCCGCGGTTCCGGATGAAAAAGTGAAAAGGCCCATCGCAAAAACGAGGGCGAGTGAAATAGAAATGGTGCGCGAATTCATGAGTGAAAAACAGACTCTCTGTTTTTTCCAGATTCAACAATAGCGAAGATGCGGCATCCGGTTCCCGCAATTCCGGCGCGGTCGAAGATTGATCGCAATGATCCCGACCGGCAAAGTTCTCCTGTTTCACCCCGTAGACACATTATGAATCGACGCCGTTTTTTGAAAACAAGCACAGGCAAAGCCGCCTCCGCTTTCATGATCTTACAGGCAGGCTCTGCACGAACCTATGCCGCCAATGAAAAACTCAACGTCGCCTCAATCGGTGCCGGAGGACGTGCTGCCAGCGACATCGGCGAGGTGGCAGCGAGCGAGAACATCGTCGCCATCGCCGACGTCGACTGGAAACGATCCGCTCCCATGTTGAAGCTTCATGACAAGGCAAAGCACTTCAAAGACTACCGCCTCATGCTCGAAGAGATGGACTCGGGAATTGATGCCGTGATCGTCGCGACACCTGATCACCATCACTTCCATGCCTCCATCGCCGCGATCAAGCGCGGGAAGCCCGTCTATTGCGAGAAGCCACTCACCCACTCGGTTTGGGAAGCAAGGGAACTGACTCGCGCCGCCCGTGAAGCAGGAGTCGCCACCCAGATGGGCAATCAGGCACAGGCGAATGAACAAACCAGAGTCGTTCAGGAATATGTCATGGATGGCGCTGTCGGTCAGGTTCGCGAAGTGCATATCTGGACTGACCGGCCCGCGAAAGGACTCCACGGCGAGTATTGGCCTCAGGGAGTCGAGCGTCCCAAAGACAGCCCCGATGTGCCGCAGGATCTCGACTGGGACTTGTGGCTCGGGCCCGCACCCCATCGCCCCTACCATTCCGCCTATGCGCCCTTCAAATGGCGTGGCTGGTGGGACTTCGGGACCGGCGCTCTCGGCGACATCGCCTGCCACTATTTCGATCCCGTCTTTCGAGCCTTGAATCTTGGCGCACCCACCAGCGTCGAGGCCGCTTCGACACGAGTGAATGATGAGACCTTTCCGGTCGGCTCGATGATCACCTGGCATTTTCCCAAACGCGGGGAAATGGCGCCGGTCACACTCGTCTGGTATGACGGAGGCCTCCGCCCTTCCCGCCCCGAAATGATCAAGGACAACGACACTCTCGGAGCGAATGGACTCATGCTTCTTGGCGACGACGGCTGTCTCACCTCCGATTGGAACGAGTGGAAACTGCACCCCGAAAAGAAGGCCATCGAGTATGGCGCTCCCCCGAAAAAGTTGGAGCGTTCCCCCGGCCATCACGCCGAGTGGATTCGCGCCTGCAAAGGCGGCGAGCAAGGTGGCTCGAACTTTGACTGGGCCGGCCCCATGACAGAAACCATCCTCCTCGGGAATGTCGCGCTGCGCCCACAGCTCCGCGAGAAACTGACGAAAGTGAAATTACTCTGGGATGCCGAAAACCTCTCCTTTTCGAACTGCGAAGAAGCCAATCAGTTTCTCCGTCGGGATTACCGTGCGGGTTGGGAAGTGTAAGAACTCGCGGAAGGCTCAAGGAGAGGATTCAGGGAGAACTCAAGGAAATCTCAAGGAGAGGCTGCATCCTGCTGCCTGCGAAGCCTATGGCTGAAAGTCCGGTTTGAGTGTGCTACAGCGGTAGGCTCCGGCAGAGTGCTGTGCTGGCGGCTGGAAGCACGCCACTCCTTGAAAGCAAAGCACGCCCAAAAAGAACAGGGAAGTTCGAAATTCAAACGCGCGATCCAACAGGGTTGTGTCACTAGCAATACCCTATTGAGTCATGAATTAAACCCTCTCAGGTCAGCGACTCGACCCTGTATGGCTCTCTTAATTTCGGATTTCGCGAGCGCTACATCTCCCGGATCCGCTGAATCTCAATCAAAACAGATCTGCCCGATTCAGAAAAACGCCCCAGTGTGTCATCGGAAATGAGATCTTCCCTGAGCAAATTTGACGCAAAGATGGAAATGCTCGACCGCTTCCAGCCATCAAAACAATCCGCGATAATTCGATCTGACGCTTTGATATGGTCATAGAGTCGATAATATTTCTCGGATGCGCTTGAATCCTCCGATTCGAGGATCTCAGCAGCAGCGCGATTGATTCTCATCGTGAGGGCTTCAAGCATGCTGTCCTTAGATCTCCGTAACAGCTTCCAGTCCGCTTCTGTAAAATTACTGCTCATATCGGCTCATTGTTATTTCCCCGCTATTTGAAGGCACACTTAAACCGCCCCGTTGCGAGCTGAAGAATCATAGCCCCCGTCCCGAATCGTGAAAACACTTTTCTGACCGGAGTGACGGGGGCAAGCAACATTTCGCGTCACTTCAGGTTGTATTCTGTCACAGTCACAATTCTTTTGATACTGAGAAGTCAGAAAGTCAAGGAATGTTGCCTGACCCCGTGACCAACTATGAGAATCGCTTTTTTGGTCGAAGGTTCCATCTTCTTCAGCCGAACGTTTGAGTGATGTCATCCCCGACCGAGAGCGCGGATGGATTGAAATGATAGTGAT
>JARGPH010000033.1 GCA_029213065.1 Verrucomicrobiales bacterium
AATCGAATTTTTGAAGTGTCCTCGAGCGGTTTCTCCACGATCTCTTCGGGAACGGATTCCTCCTCAACCGGTTCTTCTGCAATGGGCTCAGATTTTTCCGGAGAAGAATCGGACAATGGAGCAGGCTCGACCTCCTTTTCCGGTGTCGGTTCCTGCGAAGCAACACTTCTCAGCGTCCTCCATTTGCGTTCAGTTTTTCTCTCCATCGAGCGAATTCAATTTCTTCTCGTGAGAACATAGCCTAAAAACCATAACTTTGGAACTGTTCGGTTTTCAAAGATCAAGGGGCTACTTCATGAGCCCCAAAAACTCCCAGCAAGCTGACTGAATGTCTTTGAATCCTCGCCCCTGGGGAATCAGGTAAATAGAGACAAAGGAAAGCGGGACGGACCGGAAGTCGGCCGGAACCGGAATCAGGGTCATCCCGTGCTTCTGAGCTTCGTGCAAGGCTCTCCTCAGGTGAGAGGCGGAACTGCAGATCCCGACACGCTGCCACTCAGGGTGCGCTTCCAGCAAAGCGGCAACCTCGACGAGCTCCTCCGCTGTCGTTCGCGGTTTGTCCCGCTCGATGATCACATCGGCGGGCACTCCGAGCGATTGCCAGATCTCTGAGGTCTCGCGGGAAAGCAGGCGGTCGTCCCCAATCTCTGTGATACTCCGCCCCGTCGTAATGAGCGTTTTCACTTTGCCCTCCTCATACAGAAACAATGGACGGAGGAGCCGATCACCAATCGATCCGACGAAGGGCTTCCCGCGGGGAGACAATCGGGTCCCGCCTCCGAGAACAACCACCGCGTCGAGCGGCTCAGTTACCTCTTCAAAGGCATAAAATGGAGCTTCGAGAACTCGCAAAAGACGATTGCCAAGGTAGGGACTCCCCGCGAGCGCGAACCCAAGCCAAAGCACCGCAAAAACAGACCTGAGCCGTCTCGAAATACCCGGCCAGAAAATCCCCGCGAACAGCACAGCCCAGATCATTCCCGCCGGCATCAGAAAGAGAGCGATGACCTTCTTTGCCACGAGCGTGTTTTTGCTCAATAAAACGAGGACAAGAACCAAAGCGACAACCGCAAGAATCGGAGAGAGACGGAGAAGACGGGATTTCATAAAAGCGATTCGGAGCAGATCAGACAATCACTGCGGGGACGATACAGATACTCCGGATTCGAAGAAAACTTTCAACGCATTTCCAGCTATTTAAAAGAGAACACGGCGTAGGCGGTCGCTTCCATTTCCTCAACCCTCATGCGACGGTCGCGGGTTTCGTTTCCCCAGGGCTCGGTGTAGATCAACTCACCGCGTTCTTCGTTGAACCCCGTCACGATGGAAGCATGCGAGGGCGTTCCTTTTTCACTTTTGTCAGGGTAGGACTCCAGCTCTTCCGGAGTAGGAACCGGCAGTGCGAACTGATGATCGGCATTCCACGCAAGCTGGTTCGCTGAATGCGCCTTTTCGCGAGCCTCTGAGACGCGACGCCAGACGATGAGTGGACGCCCCTCTTTAAGCGAGCGGGAGACGCGTTCCATTTTAAAGTCCGGTGCGACACTGACGCGAAGCCCCACCTCGTCCGCTGTCGAACGGTAGAGCCCGATCAAGTCACTCCCCTTCGCACTCCCGGTATTTTTGAACTCAGCGCCCGCCGCGAGTGCTTCCGGCGAAATGCGCAGTCCGTAGTAGTATCCAGCCATCGCGAGGGTGTGAATGCCGCAAAAAGGCGTGTTCCCCTGCGTAAACATCGGGACACCGGTGACCTGCAAATCCCCCGTTTCAGTGCGGATTACCCGGGCCTCAAAAAAATCATCTTTCTCCCGGTCGCTCATTCTCAGAATCGTTTTATCGACCAGCGAATCGGGCACCGCAGACTTCCTCATGATGTGGAGTGAAACGGAAAAATCCTCCCTCGCGACAAAGCGGAGAACAAAATCCTCCCATTCATAATCAGTGAACCCGACTCGGAGATGAGGGCTTTTCCCGAGGAAACCTTCGACGCCCCTGCCGCAACCCTCTTCGAGACGCTCCTCTATCGTTTTGAGGAGGTGCTTGTAATGACGGTTGAATTCCTGACGACGTTGGCGCCCTTCCTCACGCGCTTCGCGATCGGACTCGCCGCCGTATTGATACCCGAAGTATCGCCCCGCATCGAGGAAGTGAATCACAAGCTCACGCAATTCACTCCCCTCCCCGTAGGCATAAACCGCCATGGGAACTTCGCCGAAAACATCGGGACTCGCCGTCATTCGGAAAATTCTCGTATCCCCGAGCGAAGGGTCCTGCTCCCACGGCCCCGAAAAGGTATCCGCCTCCCAGTCGACCCAGTTTCCTTTTTCGAGAAGCTCCTCAGTCATCTCCGCATTGAAACGCGGCATCGACGGAATGATGGGGACCACATTGCCATTCCCGAAAAAGGTATTGGGAATCGCTAAGGCCAACACAGGCGATCCAATGAGCGCGAAAATGAAGATACTTCGAAGCGTCATGATTCGGAAAAGATAACAGAATTCCTTTTTGGCGAACAGACTTTTGGCCGCTAGTCTGTGCACTCAACATGGGCGAAAATGCATTGATCAAAATTCAGGGTGCCCGCCAGCACAACCTGAAGAATCTCACTCTCGAAATCCCGCGAAACCAGTTCGTGGTCATCACGGGAGTCTCCGGCTCGGGCAAGTCATCGCTCGCCTTCGACACGCTCTATGCCGAGGGACAACGCCGCTACGTGGAATCGCTTTCGGCCTACGCGAGACAGTTCCTCGACCAGCTTGAGAAGCCCGACGTCGATTTCATCGAGGGGCTCACCCCCGCGATCGCAATTGAACAACGCTCATCAAAACCGAACCCGCGTTCGACCATCGCGACGGCCACCGAGATCTACGACTATCTCAGAATTCTCTACGCCGCACTCGGCCAGCCTCACGACCCTGAAACCGGCGCTCCACTCGTCCGCCACACCGTCAAAGACATCGTCGATGCGCTCACGGCTTATCCCGAACGGACCCGCATCATTCTCGTCGCTCCCGTCAAACCGGAGAAAAAGGAAAAGCTCGCCGACATCCTCGAACGCTACAAAGTGCAGGGGTTCCTCCGCGCGCGACTCGACGGGGAGATCGTCGAAATCGAAGAAGTAGATCAGAAAAAAGCCGATACGATTGAGATCGTGATTGATCGACTCGTGATACGTGAAGACATCCGCAGTCGTCTCGCCGACTCGCTCGAGATGGCTCAGAAAATTTCAGAGAACCACGTCTCGGCACTGGTGCAGGTTCCCGATTCCGAAGACTACGAGCAGCTCGACTTCACTTTCAATTTCACCAATCCCGAAACCGGATTCTCTCTCCCCCGCCTCACCCCGAAACACTTTTCCTTCAACAGTCATTCCGGAGCCTGCCCGACCTGTCACGGTCTCGGAACGCGACTCGTTCCCGACGGCGAACTCATGGTTCCCGATCCGACCAAATCAATCCGCGACGGCGCGATCAAAACCTGGTGGAGCGGCTCGAAAAAGCGGAAAGGCTTTCACCAACGGGCCTTCGAAGATTTGGCAAAACTTTACAAAGCCGACCTCGACGAACCGATCTCCGATCTGCCGCAGGAATTCAAACGGGCGCTCCTCTACGGAGACGACACCTTTGAGGGTCTCTCGACGCAGGCAACACGCCTCCTCGAAACCACCAAGAGCGAAATGACGAAACGCAACGTGCGGCGCTTCATGTCATCGCGGCCCTGCACCGCGTGCCACGGGAAACGACTCAAAGACGAAATCCTTTCGGTGACGATGAACCATGCCACCGAACCGCTTTCGATTGAGAGCTTCACCGGCCTCAGCATTGCCCGCGCCATCGAATGGATCGAGGGCGTCGAACTCACGAAGGTGCAGGCATCGTATGCCCGCGAGGTTCTCCTCGAAGTCACGAAGCGTCTCAAATTTCTCAACACCGTCGGTCTCGGCTACCTCAGTCTCAATCGCCAAAGCGGAACCCTTTCCGGCGGGGAAAGCCAACGCATCCGTCTCGCGACGCAGCTGGGTGCCGGACTCGCGGGGGTTCTCTACGTCCTCGATGAACCAAGCATTGGACTGCACCAGGCGGACAACGAAAAGCTCATTGCGACCTTGAAAGATCTTCGTGATCTCGGGAACTCCGTCATCGTCGTTGAACACGATGAAGACACAATTCGCGCCGCCGACCACCTTCTCGACCTCGGTCCCGAAGCGGGTGAAAACGGAGGTAAACTGCTCGCGCAGGGAACCCCGGAAGAAGTCATCGCCGATCCCAACTCGGTGACGGGTGCCTATCTGTCAGGAAAAAAGGAGATCGAGATTCCGGCCCCGACCCGCTTCGAATCTGAAACCCACGAGATCACGATTCGCGGGGCCCGGGAGAACAATCTCAAAGACATCGATGTCTCTTTTCCTCTGGGCAACTTCATCTGCGTTAGCGGAATGTCAGGGAGCGGGAAGTCCACCCTCGTCGACACGATCCTGAGACGCGCTGTTTTCCGTCATCTTCACAACAGCAAAGAAAAACCGGGCGAACACGACGCCGTCGAAGGATTCGAACACATCGATAAAGCGATCGTGATCGACCAGACCCCGATCGGTCGCAGCCCCCGATCCAACCCAGCGACCTACATCGGTGTCTTCGGACCGATCCGCGATCTCTTTTCGCAGCTGCCCGCCTCGCGAACGAGAGGCTATGCGGCCGGTCGATTCAGCTTCAATGTCAGTGGCGGGAGGTGTGAAAGCTGTCAGGGCGACGGGATGATCAAAATCGACATGCACTTTCTCAGCGACGTCTACGTGAAGTGTGAATCGTGCAACGGACGCCGCTACAACCGGGAAACTCTCGACGTCACCTTCCGGGGAAAGAGCATCGCCGATGTCCTCGAAATGACGGTGGAGGAAGCGCTTCTCTTTTTCCAGAAAATCCCGAAAATCAGCCAGCAGCTGAAGGCTCTCCGCGATGTCGGGCTCGGCTACGTCCGGCTCGGTCAATCCGCGACAACCCTCTCCGGCGGCGAAGCACAGCGAATTAAGTTGGCGGCCGAGCTCGGAAAAACCGCGACCGGAAAAACGCTCTACCTCCTCGACGAGCCCACCACCGGCCTGCATTTTGAAGATATCGCGACTTTACTCGAGGTCTTCTACCGGCTCCGGGATCAGGGAAACACCCTCATCGTAATCGAACACAATCTCGACGTCATCAAGTGCGCCGACTGGATTATCGACATGGGCCCGGGCGGAGGCGAACACGGAGGCCGCGTCGTCGCGCTCGGAAGCCCCGTCGCGATTGCAGGAAACGAAGCATCTCTTACCGGAAAGTATTTAAATCGGTATTTCTCGTAACTTTTTCGCTCTTCGGGAGTCCAAAGAGCAATGAAAGTTATCTCCACCTTGTCTGCTATCGCGCTCTCACTCACCTCTGTTTTTGCAGAAGTCCCTTCCCTTCAGGAGGAAATCGACGCCAAAAAAACATCCGGACGTAAAAATGCCGATCCTGAGAAACTAGCCGACTACGCCGCGGGAATCGAGGCGATCAAAACCGCCGGCGTCCTCGAAAGTTCAAAGAAGAAAGGCGACGAAGCGCCTGACTTTTCTCTGATCGACTCCAAAGGGAGCACCCTCACTTTGTCTGAGGAACTCAAGAAAGGCCCCGTCGTTCTCACCTGGTATCGCGGAGGCTGGTGCCCTTACTGCAACATCCAGCTCGCCGCCTATCAGAAAATTCTTCCTCAAATCGAAGAGCTCGGCGCGCAGCTCATTGCGGTCTCTCCCGAGCTTCCCGACAAATCTCTTTCCACGAAAGAGAAGAACGAACTCCGCTTCCCCGTTCTCACCGACCTCAACCTGAAGGTGGCGGAAGAATACGGATTGGTTTTCAAACTCACTCCTGAAGTGGCCGGGCACTACAGCAAATTCTTCAGCATGGAAGAGTTTTACGGCGAAGACGGATCGAGCAATGAGCTCCCCATTGCCGCGACCTACGTCATCGATAAAAATGGCAAAATCGTTTACTCCTTCCTCGACGAGGATTACACGAAGCGGGCCGAGCCAAAAGACATCCTCGAAGCACTCGACGGACTGGAGTGAGAGATCGTGGCAATCCCCCATTACCTATGAAGGGATTGAGAGGAGGGTTAAGAAAAGGAAAAAGAGGTTTTCGCTGCGCGAAAAATACACCCACCAGGAATCGAACCTGGACTTTCGGTTCCGGAAACCGACGTAATATCCGTTTTACTATGGGTGCGTTTGGTACGGTCGGGGCTGAAATCAGCCCTCCCCGATCCAAGGGTCGCTAAAATGGGGCGACTCGGGGGAATTCGCAAGCGCTAAACGCAGATTAGGGAACTCAAACTGCGACTTTACACCCCAAGGCCATGGCCATATCGTCCGCGCGAGTGCCCTGAACGGGTTTCAGCGTCCATGGAAGAGCAATTTACAGGCAAACGAGTCGTCATTAAAATTGGTACCGGCGTCCTCACGCGGGGTGACGGAGCCGAACTACATCACGCGATGATTGCCCGCCTCTCTCAGGCCATTGCGGACTTGAATCAGGCCGGGCACGAGGTTGTCATGGTCACCTCCGGCGCTGTCGGAGCAGGAATGTCTACCTTCGGGCTCTCAATCCGCCCGACCGCAACCGACATGCTCCAGGCCTGCGCCGCCGCCGGACAAGCGCGCCTCATGCATCTCTACGAGGGACATTTCGGCAACCACGGCCTCAAGATCGCGCAACTTCTCGTCACCCACGAGGATCTCAACGACGCGACCCGCAGCGCCAACGTCCTCGCGACTCTCAGTGCGATCCTTCCTCACCGTCAGGTCATTCCGATTGTGAACGAAAATGACTCGGTCTCAGTTTTCGAACTCAAAGTGGGAGACAACGACACCCTTTCCTCCATCGTCGCCCGCTTGATCAATGCCGACATGTTAGTGCTCCTCACCAGTGTCGACGGGCTTCTCGACGCGGCCAATCAACTCATTCCCGCCGTGTCGGACGTCGAATCCGTTCTCGACCTCGCCCGCGATGAAAAAGGCGCGCTTTCCGTAGGTGGTATGGGCAGTAAATTGCGCGCCGTTCAGCAAGCCGTCGAAAGCGGCATCGAAACCATCATTGCGAGCGGAGTCCGCCCCGAACAACTCACTGAACTCGTAAACGGCGAAGGAATCTGCACCCGTTTCGCCCCGAAATCCTCTTAGCTTTTAGACAACATGACTTCTGAAGAAATTCGCGACCAGGTATGGCAAATGGGCAAACAGGCCCGCGCTGCAGCCCATGCTCTGACAAAACTCTCAACGGAGACGAAAAACGAAATCCTTCTCGCAATGGCCGACGCCGTTATCGCACGGGAGGCGGAGATCATTGCCGCCAACGAAAAGGATCTCGCTGCCGCCGATGAACTGGGTCTCACCGATGCGATGAAGGACCGCCTTCGCCTCGACCACGACCGCATCAAAGCGATGGCCGACGGCATTCGCGAAGTGGCGGAACTGCACGATCCCACCGGGGAGATTCTCAAAGAGTGGACGAGACCCAACGGGCTCGAATTTGTGAAAAAACGCACCCCCATCGGTGTGATCGGTATCATTTACGAAAGCCGCCCCAACGTCACCGCCGACGCTGCCGTGCTCTGTTTTAAAACCGGCAACGCCACGATTCTGCGCGGGGGGAAGGAAGCGATTCACTCGAACCGCGCCATCGCCGACGCCTTGCAAACGGGCGGAGCCGGCGCAGGGCTCCCCGATTACAGCGTCCAGCTCATTCCGTTCACCGACCGGGAAAGCGTTCAGCATCTTTGCGAGATGGACACCTATCTCGACCTCATCATTCCACGTGGCGGCGCAAGTCTCATTGAAGCCGTCGTCGGAATGGCCCGCATGCCCGTGATCAAACACTACGACGGAATCTGTCATGTCTTCGTCGACAAAGCGGCTGATCTCGATATGGCCGAGGCGATCACGATTAACTCGAAGTGCCACAAGCCCTCGGTCTGCAATGCACTGGAAACCCTCCTGATCCATCGGGACGTCGCCGCTGAATTCGCCCCGCAGATTGCCCAGTCGCTTTCCGCGAAAAATGTCGAGCTGCGCGGCGATGATGATTTCATCAAACTGGCGGGGATAGATGGCATCGTTCCTGCGTCCGAAGCGGATTGGACGACCGAATACCTCGACTACATTCTCGCGGTGAAAGTGGTCGATGACCTCGATGCTGCGATCTCACATATCAACCACTACGGCTCACATCACACCGACAGCATCGTCACCGCAGATGAAACCGCAGCAGAGCAATTCCAACTCGAAATCGACAGCGCCTGTGTTTTCCGGAACACCTCGACGCGTTTTGCGGATGGAGGCGAGTTTGGGTTCGGAGCCGAGATCGGAATCAGCACCGATAAACTGCACGCCCGCGGCCCCATGGCTCTGGAGGAGTTGTGCAGCTACAAATATCTCGTCAACGGCCGCGGCCAGGTGCGATAGAAAAGCGGCCCTCACGGACGGAGAGCGGTTCACAAGCCGTGCTCTTTGCAAAGTCTCAGCCACACCTCCGGGAGCGGGATGGCAGCTGCAACGAAATGTCTACTATTTCGCTTCAGTCGCTATTTGACCGGAGCTTCAGTCGCTGCGTAGATTGCCTCATCTTATGGTCCACCCAGACACCTCTTCCAATCCCTCTGCCCGCGAACTGATCGACACCGGTCTCGAATCACTTGAGACCGAAGTCGACGAAATTATTTCCTGTCTTCAGGAGGTGATGGAATCAACCGCGAAACCGGGAATGGCCGCTGCGCTCCCCTGGCTCAACGGATCCGAGAATGCTCCTCCCCTTTCCGATGCAGGCGACACCGCGCAGGTTTACTCGATTGCCTTTCAGCTTCTCGACATGATCGAGGAACAGGTCGCTCTCGATACCCGTCGCAAGCGGGAGAAAACCCTCGGGTCGACCGCAGAGAAAGGTCTCTGGCCCCATTGTCTGAGCTCTCTCAAAAAGAGCGGTTTCAGCGAAACGGAGATTGCCGAGGCGATTCAGGCGGTTCGGGTCGAACCGGTTTTCACGGCGCACCCCACCGAAGCAAAGCGTCCCAGCGTTCGCGAACGTCACCGCGACCTCTACGGACTTCTCTCCCGCCTCGAGGATCCATCCTTCACCCAACAGGAACACGAGCGCGCCAGAGAGAACATGCTCGCTGCGCTCGAAGCACTCTGGACGACCGGAGAAATCCACGTTGAGCGCCCCACTGTTGAGCGCGAGCTTCGCAATGCCCTCTTCTATCTCCGTGAGGTTTTCCCCAAAGCGGTCGAACGAGTCCACCGTCATCTCGAATGGGCCTGGAAAGATGCAGGCTTCGATCCGAAGACCCTCACCGACGCCGGCAGCGGACCGCAACTGCGATTCGGTCTCTGGGTCGGTGGCGATCGCGACGGACACCCGGGCGTCACCGCTGAGGTGACCCGCCAGACCCTCGCCGAGCTCAAGCGACAGTCGCTCAAACTTTACTCCCGCGAACTGGTCGACGCGGCCTTCCACCTCACCGTTTCCGCTCCGGCGCACCCGATCCCCGATCCTCTCGATGTCCGTATCGCTGAGCTCGTGGAACTGCTCGGCGAGGAAGGCATTTACATTCGCGACCGCAATCCCGACGAACCCTGGCGCGCCATGGGCTATTTGCTCCGCGCAAACCTCCGCCGCTTCCCCGACACGCCGATCGAGGCTTTCCGAAGCGATCTCAATTTGATGCGTGACTCCCTCATTTCGATCGGGGCGAGCCGTCTCGCAGATCGCTTTGTCACCCCGATTTTGAGAAAGCTCGACGTGTTCGGCTTTCACCTCGCCGAACTCGATATCCGGCAAAACAGCGAATTTCACGACAAGGCAGCCGCCCAGTTGCTCGAGGCCGCCGAAATTGAAGACGGAGCCAATTTTGCCAGCTGGCCGGAGGAAAAACGTGTCGAATTTCTCACCCGTGAACTGGAATCGCCACGACCGTTTCTTCATATCGACCAAAAGGCAGGCCCCGAAGCCGATGCGGTGAGGGATTGCTTCGGCGTCTTGCTGAATTACCGGAAAGTGAACTCCGGAGGCCTCGGGTCGATCATTGTCAGCATGACACGCCAGCTCTCCGATTTGCTGGTGGTGCACCTTTTTGCCCGCGAAGCAGGACTCGTCGTCCCGGTCAACGGCGAGCGGGTCTGCCCTCTTCAGGTGGTGCCTTTACTGGAAACCCTCGACGACCTCAACGGAGGTGCCGCAATTCTCGACGCCTATCTGGACCATCCCGTCACCAAAGCGAGCTTCGCGGCTTCGACGAATCCCGATTCACCGGCCCAGCAGGTCATGCTCGGCTACAGCGACAGCAACAAAGACGCCGGTATCCTTGCGAGCCAGTGGGCGCTCCACGCAGGGCAGGCGGCGATCACTGACATTGGTAAAAAGCACGGCGTCAGCATTCGCTTTTTCCACGGCCGTGGAGGCACCATCAGTCGCGGTGCAGGTCCGACGAACTGGTTCATGCGCGCCCTTCCTCACGGTTCCTTGAGCGGCGACTTCCGCATGACGGAACAAGGCGAAACGATTGCGAAAAAATACGCTTACTCGGACAACGCGGTCTATCATTTGGAAAGCCTTCAGGCCTGTGTTGCTCACGCGACGACGCGCCATCTGAAGCCGGACGACACCGTCGATCCCGGCATTGAATTGATGCCCCGACTCGCCGAGTGGAGCAAAGACACCTACCGCGAGCTGCTCGAAACCGAAGGGTTCATTGAGTTTTATCGCCAAACCACTCCCATCGATGCTCTGGAGCAGACGCAAATGGGATCACGCCCTTCGCGACGAACCGGCACGGCCTCGCTGAGCGATCTCCGCGCGATCCCGTGGGTCTTCAGCTGGACTCAGGCACGCTTCTATCTACCGGGCTGGTATGGCGTCGGTTCCGCGCTGGATAAACTCGAGAGCGAGGCTCCGGAGGACTACGATCGCCTCGTCGCAACCATCAGCGAGTCAACCCTCGCGCGCTACGTCTTCACCGGTGTCGAAACCAATATCATGAGCACGAATTTCGAGATCATGAAGCGCTACGCCTCTCTAGTTGAGAACGAGGAGATCCGCACTCGATTCATGTCAAAAATCGAGGCGGAAATGAGCGCCACCGCAGAGCACCTTTCACGTCTTTTCCCCATGTCGATTGAAGAACGCCGTCCCCGGTATTCGAAGACGCTGATCATCCGCGAGCGGCCGCTTCGAATCCTGCACGAACAGCAGGTCGAGCTTCTCCGCGACTGGAGAAAAACAAACGAGCCACTTACCCGGGATCTGATCTTCTCGATCAGCGCGATCGCGAGTGGCTTGAGGACGACGGGCTGATAAAAACCGGTTCGTGTCAGCAGCGAAGCTGACACGGCATCGTCGCCTTAGATCCGCCCCGCAAGCAGCTCCCGCTGGAAGATGAGTTCTTTCGGGAGATGATCGTAGAGCCCGAGGTAGAGATCTGCCTCGGAGAGAAGCTCCTGCCTGAATTCATCATGACTAACGTGCATGAGCTCATCAAACTGCTCACGCGAGAAATCGAGTCCTTCAAAATTCAATTCATCGTAGCGCGGCACCCAGCCGAGCTGGAATTCGTGGCCGCGTGCCTTTCCTCTGACACGGTCAAAGATCCACTCTAACACGCGCATATTCTCCTGGAACCCGGGCCAGAGAAAATTGCCTTCATCGTCTTTGCGAAACCAGTTCACGTGAAAGATCCGTGGCAGGTCGTGGATGAGCTTCCGCATCTCGAGCCAGTGTGCAAAATAGTCCCCCATGTTATAGCCGCAGAACGGCAGCATCGCGAAAGGATCGTGACGGATTTTACCGATCGTTCCGGCAGCGGCAGCGGTCATTTCAGAACCGAGGTTGGCCCCGAGGAAAACGCCGTGGACCCAGTTGAAAGCCTGAAAGACAAGCGGCATCGTCGTGGCACGACGACCTCCGAAAATAATCGCATCAATCGGAACGCCGTTCGGATTCTCCCATTCCGGATCGATCGCAGGACACTGTGAAGCCGGCGCGGTGAAACGGGAGTTCGGATGTGCCGCCGGAGTCTCCGATGCCGGGGTCCAGTCATTCCCTTTCCAGTCGATGAGATGGGCCGGTTTCTCATCCGTCATCCCCTCCCACCAGACGTCGCCATCGTCGGTCAGCGCAACATTGGTGAAAATGGTATTCTCTTTCATCGACGCCATCGCATTCGGATTCGACGCCTCGGAGGTTCCCGGTGCGACGCCGAAATAGCCCGCCTCCGGATTGATCGCCCGCAGTTGACCGTCCTCACCGGGGCGCAGCCACGCGATATCGTCGCCAACCGTCGTTACTTTCCACCCTTTCTCCCGGTAGGTCGGAGGCGGAATCAGCATCGCGAAGTTTGTCTTACCACAGGCACTCGGGAAAGCCGCCGCCACGTAGCGTTTTTCCCCGTCGGGATTCTCCACTCCGCTGATAAGCATGTGCTCCGCCATCCAGCCTTCGTCGCGGGCCATAACACTGGCAATCCGCAGAGCGAGACATTTTTTTCCGAGAAGAGCGTTGCCTCCGTAACCGCTTCCGTAGGACCAGATCTCGCGGGTTTCGGGAAAATGGACGATGTATTTGGTGTCATTGCAAGGCCACGCGACGTCGGACTGTCCTTCCGCGATCGGAGCCCCCACCGAATGCACGCAGGGAATAAAATCCCCGTCGGTTCCAAGCATTTCAAGAACATTGGTGCCCATGCGCGTCATGATCTTCATGTTCACCGCGACGTAGGCCGAATCGGTAATTTCGACTCCGATGATGGACTGAGGCGAATCGAGCGGTCCCATGCAGAAAGGAATCACATACATGGTCCGGCCCTTCATCGAACCCTCGAAAAGTCCGTTTAAAATCGGTCGCATCTTTTTGGGAGCCATCCAGTTATTGGTGGGCCCGGAATTCACTTCACGATTGCTGCAGATGTAGGTTCGATCCTCGACTCGCGCTACGTCATCGGGATCGGAAAGGGCGAGGTAGCTGTTGGGGCGCTTCGCTTCGTTAAGCTTCGTGAAAGTCCCCGAATCCACCAAAACGCCGCAGAGACGGTTCCATTCCTCATCCGAACCATCGCACCACTCAACCGAATCCGGCTGGCAGAGATTCTGCATTTGATTGACCCATGAGAGCAGTTCTTCGTGCGAAGTAGGTTGGCTGGACATGACGGAAATTAACTTGGATTCCCTTAAAGTCCAGATCGGGCAACCATGCCCCCGTGCAGAGCCGTTCCTACTTCATCATTCTCAAGGAGAAATCCCCTGCTGGAAAATTTCTGAATATCGATTATCTGTTCCGCCCGCGAATTTCCGGCCCACTTAGAAAATGTTTACACTCCTGAAAACCGATCCTCAAACGGCCGCCCGACGCGGTCGAATGACCCTGGCTCACGGAGAGGTTGAAACGCCGGCTTTCATGCCGGTTGGGACCCGGGGAACCGTAAAATCCGTTCACCCCGGCGAGCTCACTGATTCGGCGCTCGATTGCCGCATCATTCTGGGGAACACCTATCATCTCAATCTCCGCCCCGGAACGGACGTGCTCGACGAATTCGGCGGCCTTCACAATTTCATGCAGTGGGATCGCCCGATTCTCACTGATTCAGGCGGCTTTCAGGTATTCTCCCTCGCGAAGCTGCGCAAGATTACCGAGGAAGGGGTCCGCTTCCAAAGTCATATCGACGGTAGCAAGCACCTTCTCACGCCGGAATCCGTTCTCGAGATCCAACGATCCATCGGCAGCGACATCTGCATGATCCTCGACGAGTGCCCGCCCTACCCCTGCGAGCGCGACTACGCGGCAAACTCTCTCGATCTCACCCAGCGCTGGGCAATCCGGGCCCGCGAGTGGATCGAAGCCAACCGCCCGCCGGGGCAGCACTATTTCGGTATCGTCCAGGGAGGATGCTATGGAGAGCTTCGCGAAAAGGCGGCTCGTGACCTTGTCGGGCTCGATTTCGACGGCTACGCCATCGGGGGACTTTCTGTCGGGGAACCCGTTCCGGAAATGTATAAGGCCGCCGATGTCGCCGCTCCGGTGCTGCCGGAAAACAAGCCCCGCTACGCGATGGGCCTCGGTCAACCCGATCAGCTCCTCGAACTGATCTCGCGCGGGATCGACATGTTCGACTGCGTTTTACCGACCCGTGTGGCCCGGAACGGCACCGCCTACACCGCTGATGGCACGATCAATTTGAAGAACGCCCAGTGGGAGAAAAGCCAAGTTCCCCTCGCCGCCCCCGGTGAAACCCACCCTCTTTGCGAGGGATTTTCACGCGGCTACCTCCGCCATCTCATCAAAAATGATGAAATCCTCGGATTGCGACTCCTCTCTTTACACAACGTCTACTTCTATCTGCACTTGATGAAGCAGGTCCGGCATGCTATTGACACCGGCACGTTTGCCGATTTTAAGGCCGATTTCATCACCCGCTACACTTCGAAAGGTAGCGAGTGACCAAAAACCGGTCCCGTTCGCGTCGCTATTTACATTTTTTTACCCATGACAAACATCACTAATCTACTCGCCGAAGCCGCTCCTGCCGCACCAGCCGCTGGAAGCCCCTTCGGAATGCTCCCGCTCATGCTTATCATGTTCGGTCTTTTCTACTTCGTTCTGATCCGCCCACAGCGGAAAGCGCAGAAAGAAGCGGCCCTGATGCGTGACAATCTCCGTGTCGGCGACAAAGTCGTAACCATCGGCGGCATCCACGGACTCGTTTCCGGTAAAACCGACAAGACCGTCTCCGTTAAAATCGCAGACGGCCTCAGCGTCAAATTTGACCGCAGTGCCATCGCAACCGTCAACGGCGGCAAAGCTTCCAAAGACGAGAAGGCGATTGAAGAGAAAGCCCCTGAGACCAATTCAAACGTCTCCGATTAATTGGGTTTCGTCTTCTGATTTCGAACAAATCACGTCACTTGTTTTCGAACCAACCCTGTTAGTTACTTCACCTAACCCTGTCAGGCCTCACGCCTGACCCTCCGTAGCCTTGGCGAAGGAGGGCAATGACCCTATTTTTCCCAGATTATCATGCCAGATCAAGAAACCACGGCCGATACCACCGCAGCTAAAGTCAGCGTCGAAGCAACTGCTTCTGACTCTGCTTCCGGTATCACTAAATCTGACCAAGCCGGCAGCGCTCCCATCATTAAGGACGGGGCCGCCAAGGCCGCACCCAAAGTTGAAAAGGTTGAAAAAGCGGCTGCGGAAACAACCGAAAAGGCAGACACGACCACAGAG
The DNA here is from genome assembly GCA_029213065.1 of Verrucomicrobiales bacterium. GTDB lineage: Bacteria > Verrucomicrobiota > Verrucomicrobiia > Verrucomicrobiales > DEV007 > Arctic95D-9. The sequence goes on from JARGPH010000033.1 coordinate 15,279, forward strand.
GCGATCGAAACCGTTCCGGCTCCCGGATCGGAAGCGGCGACTCCCGCGGAAGCAACAGACGCTCCCGCGATCGGCATTTCCTCCAACCTCGTATTCCTCATGGGGCTGGCTCTCCTCGCCCTTTTCGTGACTTACTTCGCTGCTGAAATTCAGAAGCGGAAGCGCATGATCGGCACGGTTCTCACCATTGGTGTAACAGCACTCTGTGTGTGGCTCTACTCAACACTGGGAATGGAAAAAGGCATCGAGCTTCAGGGCGGTGTCTCCATGCAGATCAAAATCGAAGCAAGCGGCGAAAAAGTCATCGACAGCGGTTCGCAGGAGCAGGTCATCACCGTTCTCGCGAAGCGACTCAACGATCTCGGAACCGGTGAGGTGATCCTCGCTCCTTCCGGTGACGACGGCGTTTTCCTCCAGATGCCCGGCGTCGGACAGGAAAAATTGAAGGAGATCGAAGCGGTCCTCGAAAAAGTGGCCAAGCTCGAATTTTCCATTCTCCACCCGCAGAGCAGCGGTCTCGCCATGCAGGTGCAGAGCGGTGCACAGGTGATCCCCGGATACGAAGCGCTCCCCTACAAGGCGGAGTTCAATGACGCCGGCGACGAACTGCCTACCCGATACGGTCTCGTAAAAATCAAACGCGACATGAAAGGTGAGTATGTGAACAAAGCCGGCTATTTCTATGGTGGCAACGGTCACTCCATCAGCGTCGATTTCACCAGTGCCGGAGCCGACATCATGGGCCCTCTCACTCGTGAAAACACGAACCAACCGCTCGCGATCATCATGGACGACGTGATTCTCTCGTCTCCTGTGATTCGCGAACCATTCTCAACAGGCTGCTCGATCACCGGTGACTTCAGCCAGGAGGAAGCCCTCACGCTCGCTTCCGCTCTTGAGAACCCGCTCGAGAATCCGATCAACATCGAATACTCGAACTTCATCTCCCCGACAATGGGTGCTGCGACAATTAAGCAGGGCATCATGGCGGGTATCGCCGGCCTGGGACTCACCCTCCTTTTTATCGTCGTTTACTACCGTTTTTCCGGCATCCTCGCCTTGCTCGGTCTCTGCATCAGCATCGCGATCATCTTCGGAACGATGGCGCTGTTCCAGTTCACTCTCACGCTTCCGGGTATCGCCGGTATCATCCTCACTATCGGTGTCGCGATTGATGCGAACGTGCTCATTTACGAGCGTCTCCGCGAAGAACTCGCCGAAGGGAAATCACTCCGCTCCGCGATCGACACCGCTTACGAGAAGGCATTCTCAGCGATTATCGATGCGAACATCACTACCTTGATCACCGCAATCATCCTTTACGCAGTTGCCGCAGGAACCGTCAAAGGCTTCGCGATTACGCTCATCATCGGTATTTTTGCGACGCTCTTCTCATCACTCCTCGTGACACGCGTTTGCTTCTCATGGGCAACAGGCGTTGGAAAAGAAAACGGTTTCCTCAAGAAGATCAGCTTCATGAATTTGATTCCCGAGAAGATGATCGACTTCCTCGGAAAACGTAAGGTTTGCCTCCTCGCGTCAGTCATCGCGATCGTGGCATCACTCATCATTGTTCCTTCGATGGACCCACGCGGGGTTGAACTTAAAGGCGGTGACTCCATCACCATCCAGGCCACAGAAGGCATCACCAAAAAGGGAATTCTCGATTCTATCTCCGATCTTGATCTCGGAGGTGAGCCTCTCATTCAGCAGCAGCACCCTGTCGGCTCCAGCGGCGAGTTCTTCCTCGTGCGTGCGCCTGACAATTCAGCGCCTCAGATCCTCTCTGAAATTGAGAAAGATCTTAAAGTCGAATTGAAGGACACTACGGTTAGCTCGGTTGGCTCAGCCGTCGGAAAATCCATGCTGACGTCTTCCGGTCTCGCACTCCTCATTGGTGTGGGTGCGATTTTGATCTACGTCACCCTCCGTTTTGAGTTTGCCTTCGCCCTTGGTGCGATCGCCGCCCTCCTTCACGATCTCATTGTGGTTGCCGGTCTCGCGACACTCTTCGGACAGGAGCTCACCCTCATCACCGTGGGTGCATTCCTTACCATTGCCGGTTACTCGATCAACGACACCATCGTCGTCTTTGACCGCGTTCGTGAAGGACTTGCAACGAAGCGTGGCGATGTGAAAGACATCATGAACTACGCTCTGAACAAGACCCTCGCACGGACCTTGCTCACCAGTATCACGACATTAATCACCGTTGGGGTTCTCTACATCTTCGGTGGCCCCGGTCTTCGTAACTTCGCGGAAACACTGATTATCGGTGTGGTCGTCGGAACTTACTCATCGATTTTCATCGCAGCACCGATCGTGCTCTGGTGGGCACGGAAATCAGGAACCAACCTCCGTCGCGAGGTCCTCGATACCGAGCAGTCCAAAATCGACGCAGCAGGTGCCGCCCAGACCGGCGCTTAATTGATCAAAGGTTTGATAACTGCGTCCCGCCGGGACGCAGCTCGCTCGTATCGCCCACGGTGTTCGGATTCGTGGGTTTACGGACGCGAGAACGCCGTGAATGCCTTTTGGCAAAAGGCATCTACCCTCAGCTATACAGGCCGTGCTCGCGGCAATAGCTGCGCACCGATGGGGTAAGCCAATCCTCGTGCTCAGCAAACTGCTCTCTGATCTTAGTCGATGAGGCAGGGTGCTCAAAGGGCAGGGTCTCGTGACGCCACCCGCGCTTCGGCTTCACCTCCCCGCCACCACGGGTCAAGACGATGAAGCTCAACAGCTCGCGCAGCTTTTCAGGCTCGGCCCATCGCTCGAGCTGCTCCCATTGATCGGTCCCGACGATCCAATGCAACTCGGCCCCGGGCATGGCTCCGGTAAAATACTCAGCCGTTTCCCACGAAACACTCGGCTCAGGTCGCTCGATCTCGAAGCGGGAAACGGTCGCCCACTTCAGATCCAAATCCCCCATCGCCAGCTCCAGCATCTCCGCCCGCTCCCGGGGAGACGCGACCGTACCACTCTTGAATGGCGACACAAAGCACGGCACAAAAATGACCTCATCGACCGCGGTATGCTCGATCACCGTCGCAGCCATCCCGAGATGGCCCAGGTGCACGGGATCAAATGACCCTCCCAAAATGGCAACACGCCGCTTTTGATTCAACTCCCCTGATTCGTTCGCCATGCCGCCACTGTACGTCATCCACGAAACCATGACAACGAAAGCGAAACAATCACGATTCTCAATTCAGATCCAGAAAATCCGAGGCCCAGCGGCGAATCGAACGAACCGTCCGCCCCACGACCGAACCGGAGTCACAGTCACGTGGCGGGGCGATCAAATCGGCCGCAACCGCTTCAAGAGGAGGACCTTTTCTCACCGAAACCTTACTCGGCTGCCGCCCCCCTTGAAAATGGATCAAGGTCTCATTCGCCCAGAGCTTTCCTTCGCTTCGAAAGATCGACAAGCCGGAAACTCGAAGGCACAACCGCGAAACATCGAGTGACTCAGCACCGTCATTCCGAATCTGAATGGGAGCCATCACCGTCGAATCATCAGTCGAACTGTCCGAGGTCGAAACCGAATAACAGAGTTCTTCATCTTCACTCTCACCAAACCAGGCGTGTGAAAGCTTCTCGGTGGGGAACTCCGCCAGAAGCGGGTCCACCTCATCAGGAACCTGCACGACGACGGACAAGGGAAGCCGAACCAGAATCCGCACTTCCTCTCCCGCCGAAACTTGAAACCCGGACTCCGGCTCAAACAAAATCGGCAAATCGGGTAGCCCCGGCTGAATCCGGACCGTTTCATTGCCCGTATAAACCGCCCAGCGATTCCACTCGATCGGAGCACTCTCATCAAAATCGTCGATCTCCTTCTTGCTCAGCGTCTTCGAAGCGAGGTATAGTTGCTCCTGCGACCGACACATTTCCACAAGGAGCCGACCACAACGAAGCCTTCGGAGCGCCGGACTATCCAGCTCACACGCTCCCCAGGTTATTGAATCAGCAGACGAAATCATGGTATAAATATCCACGAGAACTCTTTGAATTAAACGGCGGTATTAGGTATCCCTGTTTAAGTGTCCCTGTTTAAGCCAGTCAATTCGGCCTTTTGCTCTTGATCTCTTCCCACTTCTCCGCTCCATGAAAAAAATTCTACTGATTCTCGGTATCCTTCTCGTCGGCGGCGTCATCGCAGTCCCGCTGGCAACCCGGTTCGTGGGACCGAAATTGATCAGCGTCGCCCCGCCTTCCGGGAAGCCTATTGGCCTCCTCGACGTCCCCCGCCCCGAGGAATCTATTTTCGCACTGAAGATCGTGATCCCTTTGAGCATGCTCTCAGAAGCTGCCAACGCGCAGGCACCGAAACGCCTCACCGGAAGTGAGAACAAGAGCATACACAAAAGCATCAAAGACGGAGCCTACGCCTGGGATGTGGTCCGGGGTGACATTCAGTTTCAAAGTCAGGGAGACGGTCTCGCCTTCGGAGCCCCTATTCAGGGCGCAGCGCGCATCAGCGGCTCAATCGACGCGAAGATTCTGCGAATTCCCCTCAACAGCACCGTCGAACTCGGTGGCGTCGTCGGGGGAAAACTCTCTCCCGTGATTGCCCCCGACTGGAAGGTGAATCCCAATCTGGTGCCTCATTTAAACCTTTCCAAAGCCAACCTCAACATCGGCGGCCTTGGAAACATCGACGTCACCAGTTTGCTCGGATCGAGCCTTTCCGGCTTTGTCCAAAAGGAAGCGCAGAAGCTGACCCCCGCATTCAAAAAGCAGTTCGACCTCAAGGGCGAAGTCGAAAAACTGTGGCAGGAAGGCTACATCAACGAGCTCATTTCCGATGACCCGAGCGTATGGCTTAATGTCGACCCGAGAGCGGTCTTTCTCAGTCCGATTGACTATGCCACTCCCGAAGCACTCGGCGTCACCGTGGCGATTCAATCCGAAACCTTTCTCACGAACCGCGAACCTGCCGCCCCCGCGCGGATTCCCCTCCCCAATCTCCAGCCATTGCCCGACGGAACACGGACCGATCTCAGAGTGCCGCTCATTGTGAGCATGAAAGAGCTCAACGAGGTCCTCGAAACCGAGGATATCGAGATCAAAACCGGACTTGGAACAAAGATCAACATTTCCGGAATCGAAGCGCAGGTGGGCCAGAACGGTCTTCTCAACCTGAAGATAGACCTCAGGACCGGAAGAACTCCGATCGGGCGTGGTATCTCCGGCGAGATCTGGATGAAAGCCCGCCCCATCATCGACTACGAGAAACAGACCCTTGGATTTTCCAACGTCGAGCTCACCGTCGAAACCCGTGACCAGCTCACCTCCACCGCCGCCTGGCTCGTCGAGGAATTGCTCGTCAAAGGAATCGAAAGCCAGCTCCGCGTCGACCTCAACGATTACAAAGAGGAACTCGACGAGGAAGTCCAGAAAGCGATTCAGTCGGCTGACCTCCCCGAAGGGATTAACGTCTCCCTCGACGACCTCTCGATCAAACTCGCTGACATTTACACGATCACCCGTCATGCCACCGGCGACGCACCCGACCCGGGAATCGTTCTCGTGATCCGCGCGACCGGCAGCGTCAGCACCGAGATCAGCCAACTCAATCTCGGTAAGAAGGAAGAAGCCGAAGCCGAAGCAAAACCCGAATGACTTTTCGCCACCTTCTTCTCACCCTCTGTGCTGCGCCGGCTTTGTGCTGGTGTCAGGACGCAGGCACCTTTCCGGGAACTGCTGCTATGGGAGAACTCCCTGAAGACCTCTCGGTTCGAATCATGGAGGGCGCGCATGCCTTCGTCGAAGCCGAGATTGACTCCGTCGCCGCGACCATTCCCGGGCTCCGCCGTGACGGGCCTGAGCGACAGGAACAGCTATCGGCGAAAAGGAAGCAACTCAGCCAACTTCTCGGAGTCGTCGATGAAAGAACGTCCCCGCGTCTCGAATTTTTCTCGGACACGGCCCCGGGCTTCGACGGGAAAGCGCCCTCCTCTCTTGTCGCCAAAAACGAAGATTTCGAAATCCATCAGGTTCGCTGGGACGTCCTCGACGGACTCCAGGCAGAGGGGCTCTACGTGATCCCTCTCGGCGATTTTGAGAAAGTCACCGACGCACCGCTCATGGTTCTCATCCCCGATGCTGCCGACACCCCCGAGGACATCATAGGCCTCACAAAACAACTCCCCCCGCTCCAGCAAATCGGGCTTCGCTTCGCGCTTACGGGCTTTCGAATCCTCATTCCTGCTGTGATCAACCGCGAGCCCTACCAAGACCCCAACGGCGACGACGCACGCATCACCCGTTCCGATCAAACTCACCGCGAATGGATCTACCGACAGGCCTTCCAAATGGGGCGCCACCCCATTGGCTACGAAGTGCAAACCGCTCTCGCAGGAGCCGAACTATTTCAGAATCAATTCCCCGGCGCAGAGGTCACCGTCGCGGGATACGGGAGCGGTGGTCGTGCAGCCCTCTACGCTGCGGCTGTGGGCGATACCTTTGATCACGCCTTCGTCAGCGGAGCCTTCCATTCGCGAGAGCGCGTCTGGTCTGAGCCGATTGACCACAACCTCTTCGGTCTCCTTCCCGCCTTCAGCGATGCCGCCGTCGCCGCAATGATTTTTCCCCGCCCGCTCCTCGTCGAGCACACCGATTTCCCTGACTTCGAATCAGAAAAAGGCAGGATCGAGACGCCTGACTACGAAGACGTCATCGCCGAGCTCGACCGCTCCGCCCTGCCTCTCGGTCAGGCAAGCCTGCCATCGAATTTTCTCTCCAACGAAGCCAGCAAAAACGCGCGTGGAGACTACCCTTCCGTGGCCGGCTTTCTCCAGGCCATCGGGCGCTCCCCCGATGTCGATCGCGTCGCTCCGCTCGCGCTTCTTTTCGATGAACGCATCGGATTTGATCCTCAGCACCGCCACAATCGAATCTTCCTCCAGACTCAGGATCACGTTCAGAAGATCCTCGACGCCTCGGAAACCCTCCGTCGTGAGACCGTGCTCTACGATCTCGACCCCGCGCTCCGTCCCGGTAAATGGTCCACGAACAGATCACACGAAACGCTCAGTTCCCTAACCCTCTTCGACCAACAGGAGAAATGGCGCGCCCGGTTTCAAAACGAGATCATCGGAGAGTTCGACGAAGCGCTTCTCCCGCTCAAGCCACGCTCCCGCCTCGTCGCCGAAACCGATCAGTGGACCGCCTGGGACATCCTCCTCGACGTTTACCCCGAATTCGAAGCCTGGGGCCTCCTCGTCATCCCCAAGGGCATTCCCGCCGGCGAAAAGCGCCCCGTCGTCGTCTGCCAGCACGGACGCAACGGAATCCCCCGCGATACCCTCGATGCAAGCAAGAGCGCCTACAACAATTACGCGGCCAAACTCGCCGAACTTGGATACATCACCTTCGCCCCCCACAATCTCTACCGGGGCGAAGACCAATACCGCTGGCTCGACCGCAAGGCCAACCTCATCGGCGGCTCCCTCTTTTCCTTCATCATCGCCTCGCATCAGCAATTCCTCAGTTTCCTGAAAACGATTGATTCCGTCGATGAGAGCAAAATCGCGTTTTATGGAATCAGCTACGGAGGCGAATCGGCGATGCGAATCCCCGCGCTGCTTCCCGATTACAGCCTCTCGATTTGCTCCGGCGACTTCAATCAGTGGACCCGAAAAGTGGCCGATCCCGATTATCCCAACAGCTTCATGCAATCCATCGAATGGGAAATGCCCTACCGGAACATGGGAAACACTTTCGATTACTCTGAGATGGCAGCCCTCATTTTCCCACGCCCCTTTTACGTCGAACGCGGCCACCACGACGGCGTCGCGAGAGATGAATGGGTCGCCCACGAATACGCGAAGGTCCGCTGGTTTTACGCTCAATACGGCCTCGCCGACCGCACCGGGATCGAATACTTCCAGGGCGGGCACGCCATCAACGGTGAAGGTGCCGTCGAATTTTTGAAAGAGCACCTCGGATTTCCTGAATAGCTTTAGAGGACACAAAAAAGCCCGGACTCATTGAGCCGGACGTCTGAAATGTTTGGGAGTGGCGGAGCGGACGGGACTTGAACCCGCGACCTCCGGCGTGACAGGCCGGCGCTCTAACCAACTGAGCTACCGCTCCACGGTAAAAAAGCATCTGTCGAAACAGACACCCATTTGGTCAGGGGCGGGATTCTAACCCGATTTCAGGCAAGCGCAACGAATTCAAAGCGACTCACTTCATTTTTATTAAGAGATCCTAACTCAGAAGGAGGTCCCGCCATCACTTTACTGCTTGAGAATCGGCAGGAGCAGAGGATTTCCGCTCTGAAAGCAGGACACAAAAAAGCCCGAACTCATTGAGGTCGGGCGTTTGATTTGTTTGAGAGTGGCGGAGCGGACGGGACTTGAACCCGCGACCTCCGGCGTGACAGGCCGGCGCTCTAACCAACTGAGCTACCGCTCCACGGTAAAAAAGGTTTCTGTCAGGACAGATACCCTGTTTGGTTAGGGGACGGGATTCTAACTCGAATTCAGACGAGCGCAACAAAAAATATTAGGGAAATCCGTTGCTTTCGGATCATTTTCGAGTAACCCTTTCTTCCTGCCGCGAGTTTGTATCTTCGCGGCTTCATTTTTCTTAGGCGACACCATGAATGTGATTGATAAAATCGAACGCGAACAGATGAAAGAAGACGTCCCGGACTTCCGTCCCGGCGACACTGTTAATGTTCACTCCCGCGTTGTAGAAGGCGGAAAAGAGCGTATCCAGATCTTCAAAGGTCTTGTCCTTGGTCGTCGTGGTTCCGGCGTAAACGAAGCTTTCACGGTTCGTAAGATTTCCAACGGAGAAGGCGTTGAGCGTGCATTTGCTCTCCACTCCCCGAAAGTGGCTAAAGTTGAAGTGGTTAAGCTCGGCAAAGTCCGTCGCGCCAAACTCAACTACCTTCGCGATCGTCTCGGTAAAGCCGCTACGAACGTGAAAGAGCGTGCGAAGAAGAGCTAATTACGGCTTTGTTTCGACTCTGAATTTTAAAAAACGGCGGACCCTGATCGGTTCGTCGTTTTTTTGTGCCCATTCGTCTTGTGCCCGTCCGTCGGCGGTGAGCTTGCGGAAACAGCCCCTTCCCGCAGCTCAGGCTGATTTTAACTGACTTCCTCCTGACGGAGCGCTCTCACGTTTCCGAGCCAGGTACAGAGCAGCGCAGACAGAAGAACGAAGCCGCCGAGGGACTTGGTGACCGGGTCCAGTTCCGAAACGCCGGGGCCGAGCGAGAGTTTAACAACGACAAACAAAGTCATCGCATAAACCGCTCCGGTGATGGAGCCGAAGAGCATTCGTCCTTTTCGGGACTCATTCGCGAAAGTAAGGGAGGCTGGCACCGTCGAGGCGATCAAGCCGATTCCCCCGAGTAACAGCGTATCAATACTGAGCCCGAATCCGGTCGCAATCGAGACCACCCCGAGGAGGAGCCCTCCCCCGACCGCGAGTCCCTGCCATTTCTCGCCGGGTTTGAGCGCGAGGCGCGCAGAGCGGTCCATCAAGATAAGAAAGTTTCCAATCCCCGGGGCGAGCCACACCCAGAGAATCAGAGCGAGCCAGAGCAGGACAAACACCGCCGCGATCATCGGGTTGATCGTTTCGAGCCACCTCCGCATGAGCTGATAGGCAATGTAGATCCCGACAATGATCCCCCACTGCTTCCCTCCCGTGAACCGCTGCATAAAAAAGCAGTAGGAAAGATAAATGCGATAGAACCCGGATCTCGCGCGGAAGGATTCGAGCAACCCGTCACGGGCCGCGTCAGAATCGGGCTCAAGCCGGAGCGCTTCGCGAAAATGCGTTTCCGCCTGCTGCGAGTTCCCCCTCTGCAGAGCACTCCAACCGGCATTGACGTGAGCAAAGCTGTCTTCCGGCGAAGCGGCGAGGAGCTGCTCAACGGCGACGGCATTCTGATCAGACTTCCCCTGAAGCCGGAGCGAGTGGGTCAGCAAATTCGCCGCCATGGCATGATCGCTGTCGACCTGGAGCGCCCGCGTGCTCCATTCTTCGACCTTGGCCCATTGATCCAGCTCGCAATAGGCGGCCGCCTTCGCCGCGAGCGGAAAAGCGTCCTCGGGATCGAGCCGTATCGCATCATCAGCCGATACGAGCGCTTCCTTCCCTTTGTGCAAACCGGAAAGGATGAGCGATTTCACGGCATGATAAAAGGCGGAATCGGAACGCAAGCGGATGGCCTCTCCGATCGACTCGAGGGCCCGCTGCTTTTTGCCCTGTTGATTGAGCTGACACAAAGCAAGCCGTGAATAGACGAAATCATTTTCCGGTTCCCGCGCGAGAACCGAATAGAAAATCGCCTCAGCTTCTTCCAGCCGACCTTGATCCTGAAGCAGGAGCCCGTGATTGAGTTCGCTCATTGAGTGAGTCAGAGAACCGCGTCGCCCTACTTTTGAATCCCGAGGTAGTCGAGAACCTCATCGTAGAAACCGCTCTGGTTGGCATAGAGCGCGTAATTTTTCGCACTTTCAAACCACTTCCGCGTGCTCGGCTTGACCTGTTTTGCTGATTTAATGAGCTGCTTCTGCGTCACCGGAACAATCTTGCCCGACTTCATCGCTTCAGCGAGCGCAGTCTCAATTGCCTGATCAAAGGTCGCCTTGATGTCCGCCCCGGAAAAATCTTTGACGCGTTTCGCCAAAGCGATGGGATCCAGCCCCGAGACCGGCTTTCCTTCAGCCATGATCTTGACGATCTCCTCACGGGCTGGCTCATCCGGAGGGGGAACAAAAATGAGTCGATCAAATCGTCCCGGGCGCAAAAAAGCGGAATCGAGATGCCAGGGGGCATTGGTCGCACCGAGGACGAGAACACCATCATTCTCTGCCGACTCGCTGTCCATCTCGGCGAGAAACTGATTGATCAGAGTTCGACCGGCCGAAGTTCGCATGTCTTTTCGATCCGCGGCGAGCGCGTCGACTTCGTCAAAAAAGAGAACCGTGGGAGCTTTGCGACGGGCGAGTTCAAAAATCTCGTGGAGCTTCTCCTCGGATTTCCCGATCCACATGTCGAGGATCTGATGAAGCCCGACGCTCATGAAACTGGCGTTAATTTCACCGGCGGTGGCGCGACTGATGAGTGTTTTACCGCAACCGGGAGGGCCGTAAAGAAGCACGCCGCCTCCTGCTTTTTTCCCGTAAGCCTGAAAGAGCTCCTTGTTCTCCATCGGGTAGAGAATCTTCATGCGAATGTCCTCTTTGACACTCTCCATCCCTCCGACTTTTTTGAAGTCAGTATCCGGCCTCCGCTCAAACTCCAGTTCGAGCTCCGCGTCGGAATCCGCGAACGGATCTTCATCGAAATCGTCGTCGTCGAAATCAGAATCGAAATAAGCGCCCGCCTGATTGGACCCGTCCCGCTGCGGCTTCGGATTGGGTGGAGGGGTGCTGTTCTTTCGTCCGCCAGCCTCACGAATGCGCTTGAGCAACTCATCGCTCGCGAGCGCGGCCTCCAGCATGATGGCTTTATCGTAAAACTCACGGGCACCTTTCCCATCGCCTTCTCCCAGAGCCAGTTTGGCACGGAGAAACCAACCGGCCGCGAAGACAGGCTGCTCGGCATTGAGCTGTTCCAATCTCAAAATTGCTTCAGAGCTGCGACCTCTCAAATCGAGTAACTGCGCGGTCTGGAGTCGGGCCATGGGATTCCCGGGCTCGATCGCAAGGACCTGCTCAAAAATGGCCTGAGCCTCTTCCAGGGAAAATGCGTCCATGTAAGCATCCCCTAACATGAGGAGGAGTGGAACATTATCCGGAGAGACGGCAAGCGCTTGCTGGAGAGATTCGATATCAGCCATTCGTATTGAAAAGGTCGGCCCCAAACAAAACCGAAAGCCTTACGACAAGCAAGCAGGGAAGCAAAAAACACACAGCCTCTCTGAACGCGGCCAAAGGGGGCACAATACCCTCTCAGATGTCAGACTAGACCCTGTTTACTATGTGACTCTACCCTGTTGAATCGACGTCATAACAGTGTTGAGTCATCTCCCCGAAAGAGGCATGATGTGTAGTATCCCAATCTGAAAAAGTTGACTTCGAGTTTTTAAATTCGACCAGTCCGAACCGCCCCCTATCGATAAGCCCCTCTCCATGAGAGCCTTCAACCTCCAGCAACTGACACTGCTTCTGTTTTTCCTGTCCGGAATCGCAGAGAGTTCGCCGGTGCATGCGGAAACCTCTCTCGAAGTGCGGTTCATGGAACGCAAGGCGTCCTTTTCAGGAACAATGGATTCAGAAGAGACCGGTCAGCGCCTCGCCAACGCGGTGCGTTCGGTGCGCCCCGATCTTGCAATTGTGAATGCAGGTCTGAAAATTTCTCCCGACATCAAGATGCCGGATGTGGGCGAACTCGAAAGCGCTCTGACGGAATTAGGTATCTCCACACACCTCGGGCGAATCGAAATCGGTCCGGATTCTATTCTTGTGGGAGGTATCACGGACAGTGTCGTCACGATCACAGCGCTGCGGATCCGTCTCAACTCGCTCCTCGAAGGACGCCGTTTCATCAACAGGATCTGTATTGTCCCTTCCGCCGACCTCCCCGAAATCAAAGTCTCCCTTTCCTCAAATAACGGGGAAACCGAATTGCTCGATTTTGAATATCATCCCTCGGCGGAGGAAATGTTCGAAGCGCCGGGGCTTCCGCTCGAGAAATGGTTTCCGACTCTGGTGATGCTGAGCGACTTTGACCGGCTCGAAGGCAAAAAGAAGGCACCTCTCGTGGCGCAACCTCTCATTGCAACGCCGGTGGGGGGAAATGACGCGGCAATGGGTGCAGATCAGATTTTCGAAGCGCTCGAGGCTCAGGACGCCACGCCGCAACCGACTTTCCAAACCGTGGGATCGATCCGTTTTTCACGAAATGCTTTTCTCCTTCAGGCGAATCAGGAACCGGTCATTGCCGAAATCACCAAAGCCCTCACCTCCCCGGAACTGAAAGGTTTGAGTGTTATTCTCAAACCGGTCAAAGCGGCAGGAGGCTCCGGCGCCTACAACGATTACATTTGCGAAAAGCGAGCGGACGAGGTGAAACGGATCCTTTCCGAAACCGGTGTCAGTCCCGCAAACCTTTCCACTGAGCTGATTGCTTCCTCATCCCCCATTGACGACGGTGAAGTTCAGGTCGTTGTCAAAATTCCACCTCCCCCTCCCCCGCCGGAGGAGAAAACAGAGGAACCGGCTGACGGGGTGAAAGTAATGGTGGGAACCACAGCAAGCCCCGGCCGGCAGATCAACGAAAGCACCGGAGAGAGCGACACCGCCGGCGACAAGCTCCCCGAACATCCCCTGAAGCGCTTCCGGCTCAATACAGCTCCTGCGGCCGAGTGAGTCGGTCGGTGAATCCCGGGCGACGGGACACCTTCACGAGCTTCTCTACGCAGGGTTCGAGCCACGACACCTCCTCCCTCGATCGCGAACGCAGGATCTCTCGAGAGACAAAGAAAAAGCCCGACCCCTTACGGGATCGGGCTTTTGACCACTCAACTATGTCTTTTCAACAATCTCGGGAATCGTATCGGAGACAAATTCGGATATCGGAATACTAGCGCTGCGCAACATCACCGTTCTGGTGATAGGCGTTGTATTTCGAAGTTGGGACGATTAGCTCGTCGCCGGGGAAAAACAGTGTTTTGGCGCCGAGGCGGTTGACCCGCTGGAGTTCGGCCATGCTGGTGAAGAAGTCGCGGGCAAGGGCGTAGAGGTTGTCACCTTTATTCACGGTGTAGTAACCGTAGGTCTCACCTTTGCTGAGGAGAGGGTTCTCGTATTCATACTGAGTTTCCTGGTTGGTATCAGTCTTGGGAGGTGTCGTTGTATTCGAAGCAACCGATGATCCGATAGGGATCGTAATTTTCTGGCCCAGGCCAATCACGTCGGTGCGGAGACCGTTTGCCGCCTTGAGCGAATTCACGTCCACTTTATACTGACGTGAGATCCCCATGAGCGTATCGCCTTTGGCAACGATGTGAACTTTCTTATCAGACTTTTCAGGAGTCGACTTGGGCGCCGGTGCCTTGGTGTCACCTACGACGACAGCGTCTTTCTTCGCTGGAGCCGGCTTCGGTGCTTCTGCGATCTTAGTGGTGTCCGCGGCTGGAGCCGGTGCTGTCTTGGGAGCTTCGCCGGGAATGACCAGCGTTTCGCCGATGTAGATGGGCTGTCCCTCACTGAGGCGGTTGGAGGAAAGAAGATCTGAACGCTCAACGCCGTGCTTGCGGGCAATCGAACCGAGAGTGTCGCCGTCCTGAATCACGTAGGTTTTGCCTGAGTTAGCGCTCAAGTTGATCGTGTTGCCGGAATTGGTCGCATCCAGTGTCGCCTGATCGCTGTATTTGTAACCACCGCTTTGGCCCAGAATCGCCTCCTCAATCGAAACGAGTCGGCTCTCAATTGTAGACATCCGAGAGTTGAGACTCTCAATGGTAACATCTGCAGAATGCGCAGTGTTAATGAGCACAGCGGAGGCTGTGAAAGCAGTGAGGCAGGTCAAAATCCGATTCATGGGTAAAACCTATTACTAATTTATATTCTACACAAGCTTAAATTTAATATTTGTTAATTAATTTTTAAATTTAACGTGCTGATTTTATGGTAATTACAGAATAATGCCACCTTGAGACTAAAAATGGCATTTTATAGATTTCAAAGGTGCTTGCCCCTCCCCTGAGAATTCGATAAAACCTGCGCATGAAAATCACTTTCTGTGGCGCAGCCCAGACAACCACCGGCTCACAGCATCTCATTGAAGTGAACGGTTCACGAATTTTGCTCGACTGCGGCCTCTATCAGGGGCGTCGCGATGAGTCAGTCGATAGAAATCGAAATTTCTTCTTCGAACCGGAGACGATCGATGCGGTCGTCTTGTCTCATGCTCACATCGATCACAGCGGCAATTTGCCGAATCTGACGCGAAACGGATTCAAAGGAAACATCTACTCCACTTTCGCGACGCGGGACCTCTGCCAGATCATGCTTGCCGATTCCGCAAGGATCCAGACACAGGACATGAAATGGATCAACAAGCGGCGTGCCAAACAGGGCCTCCCCGCTCTGAACCCGATATACTCTGTCCAGGACGCTGAGGAATGCGTCCGTCAGTTCGTCAATATCGGCTACGACCGCTCGATTCCCATTGCCGATGGAATCCGTCTCACTTTTATCGATGCCGGGCACATTCTCGGTTCGGCTCAGGTCATTCTAGATATTGAAGAAAACGGGGAAACGAAGCGCCTTCTTTTCTCAGGTGATGTCGGCCGTGGCGACAATGATCTCCTTCGCGATCCCGCTGTTGCTGAAGATGTCGACTATCTCATCATGGAAAGCACCTACGGGAATCGCGAGCATGAGCTCCCCACGCAGGCCAATCACCTCATAAAAGACATCATCAACAAGGCGCTGGAGCGAAAAGGGAAAATTATCATTCCCGCCTTTGCGGTTGAGCGCACCCAGCAGCTCATTTACGTGCTTCACGAACTCACTGAAAAGGGCGAGATCCCACCCGTCCCCATTTTCGTCGACAGTCCCCTCGCGGTGAATGCCACCGAGATCTTCCGAATTCACCCGGAATGTTTCAACAGTGATGTCTACGATTTCCTCTTCGAAAAGCGAAACCCCTTCGGATTCGAAAATCTGACGATGGTTCGAAAAGTATCGGCTTCGAAAGCGCTCAACGACGTAAATGAACCGTCCATCATCATTTCAGCATCCGGTATGTGTGAGGCCGGTCGAATTTTGCATCACCTCAGAAATGGAATTGAAGATCCGAAGAATACGATCCTGTTTGTCGGCTACTGCGCCCAGAACACGCTCGGGTGGAAGCTTCGAAACAACATGAAAGAAGTCAACATTCTCGGCGATTCCTTCAAAGTGAATGCGGAGATCAAAATTCTCGACTCCTTCAGTGGTCACGCCGACCAGAGTGAACTTCTCGATTACTTCGATGCCATGGGCGGCTCCAAAGAGCGCGTCTTTCTCGTCCACGGCGAACCGGAGCAGTCCGCTGTCCTCCGTGAAAAGCTCGCAGAAAGACACCCGGGTGGAACGGTAGAGGTTGCAGAATGGCGGAATACAGTGGAACTCTGAGTTCCCAACTAAGCCACTATGAAGCCGCTTCTTCTCACCAATGAATTTCCTCCCAATATTTACGGAGGAGCCGGGATTCACGTTCAGTATCTCTCACGCGAGCTGGCGAAACTCTGCGATGTGGAAGTCCGCTGCTTCGGTGACCAATATGTCGTCGTTGAAAATCCGACGGTTTTCGGGGCCTCGGTAGACACCTCCACCTATTCGGCGCCCAAGCCACTCCAATCGGTCTTTTCCGCTCTGCAAAAATGTCTCGACTTCAACACGCAGAACATCAATGCCGACGTGATCCATTTGCACACCTGGTATTCGCATTTCGGCGGAATCCTTGCGCACCTCAATTACGGTATTCCCATGGCCCTCACGGTCCACTCACTCGAACCGCTGAGACCGTGGAAACGTGAGCAGCTCGGCGGCGGTTACGATTTCACTCTCTGGCTCGAAAAGACAGCCATTGAAATGTCAGATCGCGTTATCGCCGTTTCCAAAGAAACCAAAATCGACATTCTCAACCACTTCGATGTGCCTGAGGAAAAGGTTCCGGTGATCTACAACGGAATCGATCCGGACGAATACCAACCGACACCGAACCGGGCCGTCCTTGAGAAGCTGAATATCGATCCCGACGTTCCCTATGTGCTCTTTGTTGGCAGGATCACCCGTCAGAAAGGAATCATCCACCTCGTCAACGCGATCAGACATCTCGATCCGGGCACTCAGGTCGTCCTTTGCGCGGGAGCGCCTGACACACCGGAAATCGCCAACGAGATGAAAGACGCCATCGCAGCCGTCCAAAACGACTACGACGGCAAGATCGTGTGGATTCGAGAGATGCTCCCCGCTGACGAGAAGATCAATCTCTACAGCCACGCGAGTGTCTTCTGCACCCCCTCGATTTACGAGCCCTTCGGGATCATCAACCTCGAAGCGATGGCCTGCGAAACCCCGGTTGTCGCCTCCAAAGTCGGTGGGATGAAGGAAATTATCATCCCCGGCGAAACCGGGTTACTCGTTCCACTGGAGCAACAGAAAGAGTCCCCTTTTGAGGCGACCGATCCAGACGCCTTTGCCAAAGACCTCGCAGCGGGAATCAACGAACTGATTCGCGACCCGGCTCTTTGTGAGAAAATGGGCAAAGCGGGAAGACAGCGCGTTCTCGAGACTTTCAGCTGGGCTGAGATCGCCCGGGAAACCCTCGAACTCTATCACGCTATCGCCAAATAGATTTCCCCCACGCATGAAACACTTCGGCACCCTTTTCGCCTTCGCTCTTCTCGTATCTACCGGATTCGTCCCGTCTTCAACGCATGGGGAAAACGCGACGCTCAATCCTCTCCTCGCCACCCTCAAGGAGGTTGGCCCCGAGGGAGAGGGCAACGCTGAGGCAGCCGCGGCGTGGGAGAAAATCACGGAAGAGGGAGCCCCTGCCATCATTCCCATTCTCGAAGCGATGAGCGGGTCCGGTCCCCTCACCCGCAACTGGATGCGGTCGGCGGTCGAGGCGATTTTCGAAAAGGAAACCAATGCGGGCACTGCGATCGACGCGGCAGCGCTTGAAAACTTTTTCTCCAATCGCGAGCACGACGCGAGAGCACGGGATCTCGCCTATGACCTCCTCACCAAACTAAATGCAGACGAAGCAGCCGCGCTGATTCCGTCTATGTTGGACGATCCCAGCCCGCCCCTCCGTCGGCTCGCTGTCGGACAGCTGATCACCCGGGGGAAATCTGAACTCGCCGCAGAGAAGAAAGACGCGTCCTTCGCGACACTCAATGAAGCGCTCTCCGCAGCCCGCGATATCAAACAGATCAACGAGATCGCAAAACTTCTCCGCGAAAAGCTGGAGCAAAAAGTCGACCTTCCGAAGCACTTTGGCTTTCTCAGTCATTGGCATCTCATCGCCCCGTTCGACAACACCGGTAAAGAGGGATTCGACACCGCCTTCCCTCCTGAGAAAGAGATCGACCTCGACGCCACTTACGAGGGCAAAGATTCCAAAGAAGTGACGTGGCAGGAATACGCGACCGCCGACGATTACGGCATGGTCAATTTCAATACGCCTTTCTCACCGCTGAAGGAAGTCACCGGCTACGCCTACACCGATTACGAATCGGACGAAGAACGCGACGCGGAACTTCGACTCGGTTGTAAAAATGCCTGGAAGATCTGGCTCAATGGTGAGCTCATTTTTGGACGCGACGAATACCATCGAGGAGCCCGGATCGATCAGTACATACTCCCCGTGAAACTGAAGAAAGGCAGCAACGCGCTCCTCGTCAAAGCCTGCCAAAACGAGCAGGAACAAACCTGGACCGTCGAATGGCAGTTTCAGTTGCGCATTTGCGACAGCACCGGAACCGCGATTTTGGCGACGAATCGGAAGCCGACACCCGAGCCGGAAGTGAAGGCACGAAGACGCGGAGGAGCGGCTGAAGAGAAGAAGTAAAGGAGTAGAGAATGAGAGGAGTTATGAATTTGAGTTACCTGAGCTTCGGGCTGCTGGCCCTTACTGTTTCTGTTTCGGTCGTTAAGGCAGACTGGTTGAATTTTCGAGGACCTCAGGGTTCCGGCTATGCGGCGACAATTGCGAATACTCCGGTTGAAGTCGGGGAGGAGCAGCTCGCCTGGAAAGCACCGCTCCCCGGTCGGGGGCTGGGAAGCGCGATTCTTGTTGAAGAAAAAGTCTTCATCACTGCAGCGAGCGGCCCCGATCAGCAACAACTCCATATACTTTGTTTCAACGCCGCCGACGGAGCGCCTCTCTGGGAACGACGCTTCTGGGCGACAGGGCGGACAATGACTAACAATAAAACCTGTGTCGCCGCTCCGACACCGGCGAGTGACGGCGAGAGGATCTACGCACTCTATTCATCCAACGATCTCATCTGCGTCGACCTCGAGGGAAATCTCAAATGGATGCGCGGACTCACCCTCGACTACCCGAACGCCTCCAACAGCCTCGGGATGGCTTCGTCACTCATCATTTCGGAAAACACTTTGATCGCCCAGATTGAGAATGACTCAGAATCTTTCGCGGCCGGGTTTGACCTCGCCGACGGAACGAACAAATGGAAAATGGACAGGCCGAAAGCGGCGAACTGGACATCCCCCACTCTCCTTCAAATCGGTGATGAAGAGGTCGTCGCCCTGCAGTCAAGCAAAGGCATTCTCGGTCTCCTTCCCGCGACCGGTTCCTCCGTCTTCAACTACGAGAAAGGGGCCGCGACGATTCCTTCAGGAGCAGCATCCGGCGACCAGCTTTTCGCTCCCTCCAACGGTCTCACTGCGATCACGGCAACGACGAACGGCGATGCACCGACGGAACTCTGGAACGAATCAGCCCAGCGCCCCGGCACGGCGAGCCCGATCGTAATCGGCGACAAAGTCTACACGATCAACACCGCCGGAGTCCTCAGCTGTGCCGACCGGAAAACAGGTGAACGTCTCTGGCGCGGCCGTCTCAAAGGCCCATTCAGCGCCAGTCCTGTAGCGGGAGGAAACGGTCTCATCTACGTCGTCAGCGAAACCGGAGTGCTCCAGGTCATCGATCCCTCGTCGGAAGAGGAAAACAAAGTCACCAGCGAATACGAGCTCGGCGAAACCATCCTCGGAACGCCGTCCCTGGATGACGGCGCGATCTACGTGAGAAGCGATGGGCATCTGTGGAAGTTTGGTTCTTAGTTCTTAGTTCTTAGTTCTTAGTTCTTGGGCTACGCTTTGACGGGAAAACGGCGACAGGAAAGCAGGGCCGGAGGTCTCTTAAGAAATGAGCCGGTGGTGGCACCACCGGATTTGAACGAAAAACGGTTCGGCGGCCCTTCCGGGACGCGGTTGCTTGCTGATTTGATTCCGGTGGTTTCGCTTCGCTGCACCACCGGCTGATTTCTGATGAACCTCCAGTTCAGGTTTCGATGCGAGGATCCATGCCCGGTTTCGGCCGGGACACCCGGCTTCTAAGGTCAAATTGAACGCGACTTCGTCACCCGACGCAACTCAGTGCTCCACGTTGCTCATCACTTCCTCGATCGTTGTTTCACCGGAGGCGACTTTGCTCCAACCGTAATCCTGAAGGGTTGTCATTCCACCGTCGAGGGCGGCCTTTTTCAAGACGGCGTAGGACGCATGCGAGGTGATCAGCTCAGACATGGTCGGAGTGATCAGGCAAATCTCAAGGATCGCCATCCGGCCTTTGTAACCGGTATCGCGACAGGAGCGGCAGCCCACCGCTTCGTGAACCCCGGCTCGCATCGACTCGGGAAATCCGATTTCATCAAGCTCCTGATTGTCGAGCGTGGCAGGGCGTTTGCAGTCGGCGCACAAACGACGCACGAGACGCTGAGCTAAAAACCCGCGCACGGAAGAGGCTATCAGGAAAGGCTCGATGCCCATGTCGAGCAATCGGGTGATCCCGGAGACGGCATCGTTGGTGTGCAGAGTGCTGAAGACAAGGTGACCGGTCAGAGCCCCTCGAATCGCGATCTCGGTGGTTTCCAAATCTCGCATCTCCCCCACCATGATGATATTCGGGTCGCCACGGAGAATGGCACGAAGCCCCGTCGCAAAGGTCAGACCGATCTCGGGCTTCATCGCAATCTGGATCACTCCATCAAGTCGATTCTCGACCGGATCTTCAACCGTGACGATGCGGGTATCCTTGGTGTTGAGCTGCTTGAGAAAGGTATACAGCGTTGTCGACTTACCGGAACCGGTCGGCCCGGTAACGAGAATGATTCCGTTAGGCTGCTTGAGAAGTCCCTCAATTGTCGCCCGGGTCGGAGCATCGAGTCCTAACATCGCAATATCAAAATTCTGTCGCGTGAGGAGACGAAGGGCAACACTCTCGCCGTTCACCGATGGGATCGTCGCGACTCGAACATCGACAGGAGATCCGTCGAGTTCAAGGTTGATACGTCCATCCTGCGGGAGGCGCCGCTCGGCGATGTCGAGCTGGGCCATGATCTTGAGACGGGAGACCAGCGAGGCCTGCAAGGCACGAATGTCAGGCGGAACCGCGACTTCCTGAAGCGCTCCATCAACCCGGTATCGAATCCGGAGATTTTTCTCGAGTGGCTCGATATGAATATCCGTCGCTCTTTCACGAAGTGCTTCGCGGAAAATCTGATTCACGAAGTTCATGACCGAGGCTTCCTCCTCCTCTTCGTCGAGCTGCGTAACCTCCTGTTCATCGTCGTCACGCGCATTGGGATCGCGGCCTTCGATGAGCTCATCGAACTGTTCGGCACCGACGCCGTAGCCCTGACGCAAGCCTTCCATGATACGGAAGCGGGTGCTCACGACCCAGGTCACCGGGAGAGAGATTTCGCGTCCGACTGCCTGACGCGCCTCGAGATCAAACGGATCGTAGGACATCAAACAAATCTCATCATCATCGATCCGCGCGGGAAGAAGGCAGTGCTTCAGCGCGACCTTCGCAGGAAAACGCCGATGCAGCGCCGTCGTCAAATCGAGCTCAGATTTAGCAACAAATTCCAGCCCCGCTTCTTTGGCGAGGCTCCGCGCGAACGACTCTTCATCGACGAGCCCCGCGTCAAAAACCGCATCCACGAGGGAAGAATGATTCGCTGCTGCTTCCGCTAGAATGGCTTCGCACTTTGGCGCGTCGGTGCATCCGCTATTGATAGAGACACGGGTTAGTAAAGGAATTAAGGACATCTCGGGATGGATCGTTGCAAGAGGACAGAGCAAACCCTGCCAGCTTTACGCTGACCTAGTCAACCCCGCGGAACCGTCAAAGTTTCACCGGATAGTGTATCGGAACCACCTGAAAACGCGCACATTTTGCGCGCATCCGTGTTGCCATGAACGGCGAAACCGACAATACTTTGCCCGTGATTCTCGATCTCGACAAATTCATAGCCAAAGAGCGCCCGTTCTGGGATGAGCTCGTGGAACTGCTCCGCCTTCAGGACGATAACAGGGATCACCGACTCACGCTCGATCAGGCAAAGCGCCTCTTCTACCTCTATCAGCGAACTTCGGCAGATCTCGTTAAAATGAAAACCTTCGCGGGGGAGGCCGAGACCTCGCAGTTCCTCGAGAATCTCGTCGCACGCGCCTACAGTCGACTGCACGAAAACGGCGGCGAAAAGGTCCGCTTTCGCCCCTGGCAGTGGCTCACGCGGAATTTCCCGGCGACTTTTCGCAGACACTGGGTTGCCTTCGCGCTCTCTATCGGGACCTTCTGGATCGGCGCCGGCTTCGGAGCAGCGGCGTTGAATTTCAACTACGAACTGAAGTCGGATTTTATCCCGCCACAGTTCAGCCACCTCAACGAGAAGCCCTCAAAGCGCGTCGAGCGGGAGGAAAAACAGGACTTTGACGCATTCCAGGGAAGGCATCAGTTTTCGGCACAGCTCATGACTCACAATACGAAAGTCACGATCATGACGATGGTTGTCGGTTTTCTCTGGGGAGTTTTCACCCTGATTCTCCTTTTCTACAACGGAACCCTGATCGGCGTCGTCATCTTCGATTATCTTTCGGATGGTCAGGGAACCTTTCTGACCGCCTGGCTGTTGCCGCACGGATCGATTGAACTTCCCGCCATCTTCATCGGCGGGCAGGCCGGCTTCATTATTGCGCACACCATGTTCGGCTGGAAAACCAACCTGAAACTTCGGGCGCGCTTTTCGCGAATCCGCGGAGACCTCATCACGCTCGTGGGCGGCGCTGCACTCATGTTAGTGTGGGCGGGCATCGTCGAATCGTTTCTCTCCCAGTATCACGATCCCCTTTTCTACCCGTGGAAGATTGGATTCGGAGCGATCCAGTTACTCGGCTTAATTCTCTTTCTCACTTTCTCCGGACGTCGAAAACCTGAGCTCGCTGCATGATTGGCCGAACCACAGTTCTCACCATTCAAACGCCGGAGGGTGTCGCCTTCACGATTCCCATCGCAAGTCCGATCAGCCGGTGCCTCGCCCTCGCGGTTGATCTTGCGGTGATTCTCGCCCTGACGATATTGATCAGCCAGGTCGTTCAATTCCTCAGTATCGCCGCTTCAGGGATTCCCCTTTTAAACGACATCCTCTCCGATTTCGGAAACGGATTCATGATCGTCGCTCAGTTTGCGCTGGCCATTTTCTACGGAATCATCACGGAGTGGCTCTGGTCCGGCCAGACTTTGGGGAAGCGGCTCATGAAATTGCGGGTCATCGATGAACGCGGCCTTTCGCTTGGCCTGAAGCAAATCATCATCCGGAATCTCTTTCGCCTCCTCGATCTTCTTCCCTCAAATTTCTATCTTCTCGGTGGCTTCTCGTGCCTCGTCACACAAAAATGCCAACGAATCGGCGACATCGCTGCGGGCACACTCGTGATCAGGGAAACAAGACCCTTTGCCCCTCAGTTCAGCGAGCTGATGGAAAAAGACGAGAATTCATTCGCCGCTATGCCCCACCTCGAGAGTCGCCTCCGACAACAGGTCACCCCTGACGAGGCACGCACCGCACTCGACGCGGTGGTCCGGCGCAATGAGCTGGAGCCCGGGGCCCGGCTGCGGCTTTTTGAAGCACTCGCCAACTACTTTCGCGAAATGGCTGAATTTCCCGAGGAGATTACGATCGGACTCTCTGACGAACAGTATGTTCGGAACGTGGTCGAAACCCTTTTCCGTCGCGCCGCCAGTTGATTCCACGGTGATGACTCAACGTCACCTAGCGACTGAGGTCTTCCTGCCGAAGCACTTTGTAGCCGGCACGCGAGAGGACGGAATTTCCGAAGTCGTTATCCTCCACACAGAGAGCGAGGGCGGCAGCGCTGTTCGGCTGAGTCAACAAAGGGTAAATAAAGTGGATGTTGGTTTCCGCTTCCAAGAGGCACCTGAGGCAAGCCGGCATCTGCTCTGCCCCCTCACGCAACTCCACGACGACGAGTTCCGTCGAATTGAAGGGAATCCCCTTCTCCATGAACAAGGTCTCCACGGTGTCCTGATCGTTGACGATCAATCTCACCACCGTGTTGTCGATCGAGTCCTGAACCGAGAGCCCCAGCACGACGACCTGATTTAACTTCATCAGGTCCAGAATCGCAACAAACGCTCCGGGCCGGTTCGGTAGGAACACTGCAATCTGTCTGATCGGCGTTCCCTGCGCTGTATCCGTCGAGCTCTCCTCTTCCTCCATCATTGCGGTGTCATCTCAAGTCCCCTGAAGTTTCTCTCATTTCAGCCCCGCTGTCAGCCAGAAAATTGCTACTCAACCGTGACACTTTTAGCCAGATTTCGCGGTTTATCGACATCGCAGCCTCTCGCTACCGCGAAATGATAGCTCAACAACTGGAGCGGAATGACACTCAGAAGCGGAGTGAGGCATTCGGCTGTCTCGGGAATGTAGATCACGTCATCGGCGATTCGCTCCAGCTCGGTTGAACCCTCCGTAGTGATCGCAATAACGGGACCTTTTCTCGCTTTGACCTCTTCGAGTGTGCTGACGTTTTTCTCATAAACCGAATCTCTCGGCATGATAAAAACGCTCGGCACTTCCTCACTGACGAGAGCGATGATTCCATGTTTCAACTCCGCCGCGGCATGACCACTCGCGAAAATGTAGGAAATCTCCTTCATCTTCAAAGCGCCTTCAAGGGCGGTCGGATAATTGAACTGTCTTCCCAGAAAGAGCATCCCCGGCGCATCGATATACTTCTCCGCGATCTTTTTAATGTGCTCAGTCTGCTGAAGGATCTTCTCCACTTTCGCTGGAATCTCGCGCAGGTCATGCAGGAGCCGGTTTCCGTAATCAACCGAGAGGTGGCGCATTCGCCCTAACAAAATTGCCAAAAGCGTTAGCACCGTGACCTGCGAGGTGAATGATTTCGTCGCCGCCACACCGATTTCAGGACCGGAGTGGAGATAGCTGCCGCCGTCAGATTCGCGCGCGATCGTCGAGCCAACAGTGTTGACGATCCCGAGGACCCGGTGCCCTTTTCTCTGCCCTTCCCGCATCGCGGCAAGGGTATCGATCGTTTCACCACTCTGACTCAGAACAAATACGAGGGTGTTCTTATCTAGAGGGGGATTCCGGTAGCGGAACTCACTCGCTGTTTCCACCTCTGTGGGAATTCTCGCGAGGTGCTCGATCAAATACTCTCCCACCATCGCAGCATGCGAAGCGGTTCCGCATCCGCACAAGACAATGCGATCAACATCGCGCAACTCACGTGGCGTCAATTGCAAACCACCGAGGAGCGCCGAGGCTTCGTCGTCGATCAAGCGTCCACGAAACGCATTCTGGATCGAAGAGGGTTGCTCGAAGATCTCCTTGAGCATGTAATGGGGAAATTCTCCCATCTCAGCCTCTTCAGCGGTGTATTCGACCTTGCTCACCTCGTAGCTGGCGGCATCGCCATCGACATTCTCCACTGTAAAATCATCCGCTTTGAGACAGACCAAATCGCGATCCTGGAGGTAAATCGCATCAGCGGTATGTGAGACAATCGCCCCCACATCCGAGGCGAGAAAATTCTCCCCTTTACCAAGTCCCACGACCAATGGACTGCCAAGACGCGCGCCGACGAGAAACCCGGGCGCCTCTTCATGCATTGCCACGATCCCGTAGGTCCCCGAGACTTTCGGCAGGGACGCCCTCACCGCAGCCACAAGGCGCTTTTCCGGGTCGGTTTCCTTGGAATTGTCGAAAGCAAGGCCGATGAGGTGCGCAAGCACTTCGGAATCGGTCTGGGACAAAAATTGATGACCATCCAGTTCGAGGCGATCTTTTAAAACCTGATAGTTTTCAATGACACCATTGTGAACAAGGGCGAGCCGACCACTCCGATCGCGATGAGGGTGAGCGTTCTCATCCGAAGGCTGGCCGTGAGTGGCCCACCGTGTATGACTGATCCCACACCCGCCTTCAGCCGGGTGAGCGGAAAGCTCCTCTCTTAAATTGGCAATGCGACCGCTCTTTTTGCGCAACTGGATGTGCGAATCCGAATCGAGAATCGCGAGACCGGACGAATCGTAGCCCCGATATTCAAGTCGTTTCAATCCGTCCAAAAGAATGGGCGCCGCGCTGGCTTTTCCAACGTATCCGATAATACCGCACATAGAAAAATATTATAATTTAGAGAAAATCCAGCTTACGCGGCAACTCCCCCTTATCAAAAAAAATGTTACAAAAACAATCTACATTCTTTCCGAGTGCGGATATCATTTATTGCGAATCATGCCACTTACCAATCCAAATAAATCTCTCAAAGGAACCTTAGCGATCATCATGGGAGGAGGCCAGGGATCGAGACTTTTCCCTCTCACTCACAATCGCTCAAAACCGGCGGTACCACTCGCGGGCAAATATCGAATCGTCGATATCCCCATCAGCAACTGCATCAATTCTGGGATCCGTCAGATGTATGTCCTGACCCAGTTTAACAGCGAGTCTTTGAACAGACACGTCACGAGCGGCTACAAGTTCGATCATTTTGGAGAAAACTTTGTCCATGTCCTTGCTGCTCAGCAGACTCCGGGGGACAACAACTGGTATCAGGGCACCGCCGATGCGGTCCGCCAGAATCTGAGTTATTTCCTCGAGAAACCCTACAAATACTTTCTTATTCTAAGCGGTGACCAGCTCTACCGGATGGACTTCCGCAAGATGATCAAGGAGCACAAGGCAAACGGTGCTGAGCTCACCATCGCCACCACCCCGGTTGATCGCGATCCGGCGAGAGCATTCGGCCTGATGCATACCGACGATGAAAGCTGTATCACCCAATTTGTCGAGAAGCCGGGAAGCAATGACGAGCTCCTCGACGGATTGACGATGCCGGAGACGCTGCTCAAGGCTGCAGGCTACGAAGGACATGAAGAGAAGTTTCAGGCCTCCATGGGGATTTACCTCTTCAATCGCAACGTCCTCGAAGAGGCCCTCGACAACGATTTTGAAGATTTCGGCAAAAATATCATCCCGTCACTGATTGAAGAAAAGGATGTCTACACCCACGTTTTCCGAGGCTACTGGGAAGACATCGGAACGATCTCCTCTTTTTACGAAGCCAATTTGGAATGCACCAAGGTGGTTCCCAAATTCAACTTTTTCGACCACAACAATCCGGTCTACACCAGGTCACGCCTGCTCCCTGCCAGTAAAATCAATAACGCTGACATCAAGGAAGCGCTGCTCTCCGATGGTTGTATTATCTCGAACGCAACAATCAGAAGTTCTATCATCGGGGTCCGCTCCGTAATCGAATCCGGATGTGAGATCTACGAATCGATCGTTATGGGGGCTGACTTTTACGACAAGTTCGAAATCGCGGACAAAGATTCCTACAGTGAAAGCTCGGTCAAAATCGGTGAAGGCACTTTCATCCGCAAAGCGATCATCGATAAAAATGTCAGCATTGGCAAAAACGTCAGGATCGATCCCGGTGACCGCGTCAATGAGGACAACGAGTGGTGCCACATCCGTGATGGCATCGTCGTGATCCCCAAGAGTTCAACGATTCCCGACGGAACCGTCGTTTAAAGGCAACACAGAAAAGGGCCGCGGCGTAAGCAACGGCCCGAAAAGGAGATCGCCGGAAGATCTATCCGGCGGTTCGTTTGAAGAGGATCAGGGATTGATGACCCCGTCACGGGCAACCGTGGTAACTTCCTCGCTCTTAAGGTTCTTGATCACAACCCCGGAAGGTCGAATGTCGAGCACCTGATAATCGGTCTCACCCGATTGCACCGTGGCAGTTCGAAAAACATCGCCGGCCTTCACCACGTAACGGTATTTGCTGTCCGCCGAAGTAAGAATGGCATACGAATCGGAGGTCTGACCGCTTACATCTTTAACGAGAAGGTGCGAGTTCCCGGTGATCTTGTCTTCAATCTCAACGCGAGAGACATCAACCATCCGTCCTTTCCCTTCCTTCGAACTCACAAATTTGCGGGTAACTTCTTTCACTTCGTAATTGGTGCCCGGAATCGTTGCCCCCTTTGATACTTCGATGCCACCTTCGGACGTCGCATTCATCATGCGGATATTCGCGGTTTTGCCGTCAACATTCTCAACGACCACCGGAAGCGGCTCCTCGTGATAGGCTGCGAGGACCATGGATTTCACAGGCGCGATTTTGGGATCGGTTGAACTGATCCTTGAACCATTCAGTGCAACGATCGGCTTATCCTTTGCTTCCTCCCTTACCTTCTGAGACTTTTCACGGAGAGGTGCTTCAGTCACAGGCTGCTCAAGTGGAGGTGCCGTTGAAGATGAGGACGGTGCGGATGTTGCGGCAGGTGCAGAAGTCGCGGCAACCGTCGCTGGAGCGCTTGCCGTTAGCGTTTCCTCCACCGCAGATTTTTCAATGAGAGCAGTTCGAGCCATCTTCATTTCCTCGCTGACCTGAGTGCCTTCTTCCGACTGCCCCCAGGCATCCGGATTGAGAATGAACTCTTTCACTTCCGGGTGACCAGCCTCTTCAGCAAGAATCACGGCGGTAGACTGATCGTTATCAACAGCGAAAGGATTTGCCTGATTTTGAAGTAGGGTGCGCACTGCCGATAGATGCCCGCCTTCGGAGGCAATCATCAGCGGCGTGCGGCTCTCCGGGCTTCTCGCGTTAATATTTGCTCCCTGACTGAGCAGGGTTTGAATCACTGCGGAATCTCCGGTGAAACTGGCGACGAGGAGAGCGTCATCGAGATCAGCGGAACTGGCATGCGATGACAGGAGTGATACCAGATTCTCGTGCCCGTTGTATGCCGCGATGGAAAGAGCACTCCACCCTTCGATGTCACTGGCCTCGGTTTCTGCACCGCGGGACATGAGAACACGGGCGACAGCTTCGTGCCCTTTGGCTGACGCTACAATAAGAGCGTTTCGACCCTGCTCATTAACATGACGGGGATCCGCTCCCATTCCCAGAAGCTTCTCCACCGTAGTCGTATGACCGGAACCCGAAGCCCTGATCAACGCGGTATTTAATTTCTCATCAGGAGTATCGATATCGAATCCAGCTTCTTTGAACAAAGTGATGCTTTCAGAATCACCGGCTCCTGCAGCAACCAGTAAATCGCGAACCTCCAACTCATACCCCTTGTCATTCAGAGTTCGCGTCGCCTCTTTTTGGGGATCACTGCATCCAACCAGAGTGATTGCGACAGGCAACAACACGGAAAGAACAATCGAAGAATAGTTAAAAAGCTTCATAAGTCCGGTTTTTCTAAAAATTTGAGTCCTTCTCATATTGCACTCTTTCCTTTTATCTGACAATCATTTATTTTATAAAAACTAATAGCTAATACAACTTAACTAATTTGAGGATTGATCTTCGACTGCTTTTATTAAGAGTTGATGCTCCGCGTCCTGTCATTCCGCCCCCATTTCCTGCGGCGGGGAACCTTTGACTGATTGACACTTCCGGCTAGCGTCTCGACAACAATCCATCTCCAGATTTTAATATGAAACTGTTCCCCTCTCTTCTTTGCTCATGAAAGTCGACGCAATTATCGTAGGTCAGGGGCTGGCCGGATCGCTGATGGCCTGGCAGCTTCTACGCGGCAACCTGAGAGTTCTCGTCGTGGATCGCGATGAGGCCGTCACTTCCTCAAAAGTAGCAGCCGGACTTCTGACACCACTAACCGGATCGCGATTCAATCTCTCCGAAGCCGTGATCGAACGGCTCAATTACGCGCTCAATTTCTATTGGGAACTGGAAAACGATCACGATGCCAAGTTCTTCCATCATCAGACCATCGCCCGCCTCTTTCGCAACCCGCGGGAAAAAAAGGCCTGGGAGGACCGCCTTCGCAAAGACCCTGGAAAATTGGAAGAGTTTCACAGCCCCCTCGGCGCACTCGATGAATCGATCACAGCGACCGGGGGTGGATTTGAGATGAAACGCGGCGGCTGGCTCGATGTCCCGCAGTTTCTGGAAGTAACACGCCAACATCTCCTTGAGCGGATTTCCTATGCGATCGGAGATCTATCCGCAGATGATGTTTCGATGACGGATACGGGAGTTCGCTGGAAGAACGTCGAAGCTTCAAAAATCATATTTTGTGAAGGTTGGATGGGAAATCAGAATCGCTTTTTTGACTGGATCACGATGCATCCCGCCCTCGGGGAGATTCTGGATTTGAAAATACCCGCTCTCGAATCGGAGAAACGCATCATCAACAGCGGAGGCTGGATGATTCCAAGGGGAAATGGAATCTTTCGGGCGGGCTCCACCTATCGGCACGACTTTGACCGAATTGAGCCGTCCGACGAAGGTGAAGCAGAAGTGATGCAGAAAATCAGATCGATCACTTCCGCCCCCATCGAGGTGATCGACCGGAGAGCCGCAGTGCGCCCTATCATCAAACGAAGCCAGGTTTTCATGGGGGTTCACCCGGAGCATTCCAACGTCGCCTTCCTCAACGGACTGGGCTCGAAAGGCGTCATGAACGGCCCCTGGTATGCGGCCCGGCTCGCGCAACACCTTTTCACGAATGCCCCTCTTCCAGAGGAAGCGGACATTCGCTCCAACTTGATCTGACGACACTTTTCCCGCCTCATCATGGCTCATCCGAAACCTCGATTTCCCCGCCCTACCACGATGGCACATCGACTCATCGCTGACGTCGTCGATGCAGGAGACACCGCCGTCGACGCCACCATCGGCAACGGGCACGACACGTTGTTTCTCGCCGGTCTTGTTGGTCCATCCGGTCATGTCATCGGCTTCGACATTCAGGAACAAGCGATCGAACAAACCCGGAACCGGCTCGGTGAAGCGGAATCGGTAAAGCTTCATCTGGACAGCCATGGCAACATGGAAAGCTATCTCGCGGGCGAAGTGAAAGCTGTGATGTTCAATCTCGGCTATCTTCCGGGCGGGGATCAAAAAATCATCACGGTTCCCGACTCAACCCTCTCAGCATTGAAAACCGCCACAGAGCATCTCTCCATCCACGGCGTCGTTACAATTGTCGCTTACATTGGACATGAAGGCGGAAGCGACGAAGCGTTACAGGTTGATCAATGGGCAGAAGCACTCTGCGCCGATCACTATTCAGTAGTCCGGTATGAGTTCACCAACCGGAAAAACAAGGCGCCCTACCTCATTGGTATTCAGCGCCTTGCCTGATCATATCCGGTGAAATTACCGTAGAATTCTTGGTGAGTCGGAAGTGGCGTAATCGCCCCTTCCTTTATTCAGCGCCCTCTTCTTCCTCTTCCTCCTCATCCAGGATTTGCTCCTGAAGCTCAAGGACATCCTCAATGTCGGTTGGAATGATCAATGACGAATCGAGCTCATTGGCAAAGACGAAGTGGAAGGTTGGATTTCCATTCACATCGTAATGATCAAATCCAACGAAGAACATTCCAAACGGGCTGAATCCGGTGAAAAGCCCTTCGTTCTCGCGCTGCCAATCTTCAAGCACCCTGTCTTCCGGATACAGCTCAAGAGCTTCTGCAACACTCAGGAAAGTCCTGCCGGATCCACCTCCGACAGCGCCTTCTCCGTCACCATCGGCACTGCCACCGCCGCTTCCGCCACCTTCACTTCCTCCCGGGGTGACCACGGGTGAACTCGTCAGTTCTATTGAATTGTAGTAGAAGGCAAAACTTGCCGCATTGGTTGGAGAAGGCCCTGTATTGATCGCATTATTGTGTTCACCGGGCATGGAAGGAGCAACACCGGTAATATTTACAGTAAACTCGTCATCACGTTGCAGAACCGATGGGTCAGTCTCTGCTCCGACGAAGGCCTCACCGTTCAATAACGCATCCGCCTGGATATCGTTGCTCGAACGCTCAGCCACATAAAACCTCAGCTCGTCGACACCCCCAAACTCACTGTTCTCGTCTGCAATGATCGATCCACCGGACGGATCAGTAACTGCATCGGCGCTCGCCGCAATCTGAGTGATTCCACCAAGAGCAACTGCGCTGGAAATGTGGTTCACATGTCCGATCATGCTGTCGGCCAATGCAATGTCAGAATCAGCAACCACCGTGATGTCCCCCTCCCGCGCGCCGGATCCGGCGAGTGCGTCAATCGAGGAGGTGGGCGAATATAGATCGTCACCGTGGCCGATCTTCGAGTAGGCCCCCTTATCGCCAGCCGTCGCCACCATAATGATGTCGTTTCCGGAGGTCACATTGATCGCTCCATTCATACTCCCACTTGCAGTGGCGCCACCGTTACCAATCTGAGAGTAGGATCGAATGTCTGATCCTCCAGTTAGATTGATGTCGTTTACAGCAGTAACAGAGACAGCACTGATGAGAGACGATACGTTTGACTCGATACCACCGCTTCCTATCTGAGCACTGGCTTGAACCCCGTCTCCGGCGGTAACAACCACCTTCGCAGCTGAAGTAACAGTTGTTCCTCCAGTGAAATTGGCAGCGCTATAGCTTGTTCCGCCATTTCCGATCGCGGCTTCAGTAAAGTCATCACTTCCTCCAAGAACAGAAACATCACCGGTGGTTGATGTGACGCTGACAGCTCCTGCGATATCCCCGGAACCCCGGCTACCGCCGTTTCCAATTCTCGAGTAGGCATCAGAACCACTGCCGCCCTGAATCGTGGCAGTGTTGGCAGTTACCGTAATATCTCCGCCCTTGGTTCCGCCTGCGCCCAAACCTCCATTGCCGATCAATGCATAGGCCTGATCACCTCCACCCGTGACTTGAAGCGCGCCATCCACGGTCCCTACGGTCAGATCAACCGTGATGTCCCCGTCGAGATTCGAAGTGCCACCACTGCCCCCGTCGCCGACCTGTGCAAAAGCGCCGACTCCGGTTCCGGCAAGAACGGAAAGTCCATCATCGTGTGTCCCTACCTTGATCGCACCGGTTGTTGGAGTGGTATCGGAATTATTGAATCCAATTTGCGCAGAAGCGTTAGCAGCGGTGTTGCTGCCCTGAACAACGACACCGTAACCGGCAACCTGATTGAGGCCACCAGCTGTTCCCACCGCAATCGCTGCGGTCTGGTTTCCGTCACCGATCAACACTTTTCCGCCGTTGGCACCGAATTCACCGGGAGCTACCGTTGCAGGAATGGTCACAGGCTGGAAATCAGGAAGGCTGATCAACCCGAGGGCAGGTGTAGTCGTGTAAGCCCCTGTCATGATAGGTGCGGCAGTGGCTGTTGCCCCTGTATTGGCCCACCCCGCAAGAAGGTTCATGTCACCCGAACCTGTGTTCTGAAGTCCATTCAGGATATTGAGGTTTCCTCCACTGAGTAGATTCACATGGTTTGCGGAATTGAATGAAACATCACCAAGCGTGCCGCTACCAATCGTGAGGTCACCGGTTCCTCCCGATGCTATGAGGACATCATCGACAGTTGCTGCGACACCGATCGTCTCAGCGAGGGTAATCAACGTTCCCCCATTTCCATCCTGCTGCTGCAGGGTTGACGCCATGTTGATTCCCATCAGGCCAACGAGTGAGAACCCTTGATCGCCGCCACTGGTTCCAGCGAAGTAATCCACTGCGCCAACACCATCACCTGTCTGGTGAGTCACGAGCGCTGCTCCGGCAGTCCCATCCGCAAGCGTGATCGCACCGTCGGTGTAGATATTTAATCCACCGGTTCTCGTTCCAGTCGCTGAACCGTCAGTATCGCCGTGCCCGATGATGGCACCGGACGTTGCGTCCGATCCACCGGTTACTCCGATAGCACCGCCAGCTACCACTGAGACAGTGCCGTTTATGGTTTCGTTGGCACCCTCTACTGAGTGACCGATCTGAGCCGAAGACTCAGCGCCACCGCCACCGGTCATCGTAATGGCATCAGTAACGTTCACGGTGATAAATCCTGTCGTTCCTGCAGCACCCGACTTGTTACCGATTTGTGCATAACTGCGGCTACCAGTGGTTCCTGCGGTGAGGGTCAGTGAATCGGCTCCGACGATGGTGTCACCTGTGCGAACGCCATCACCTGCAGCTCCGCCAACTCCGATCTGCGTATAGGCATTGTCACTCAAGCCCGAAGTCAGCGTAACATCACCGGTTCCAGTTGCGCGAGTGTTACTGGTGATCGTGCCGTCAGCATCCTGGCCGCCCGCTCCAATCTGAGCGTAGGCATTTAGTCCACCGAGAGAGGAATTGAGCGTGAGACCGTTGCCGAAGGTAACGACGGTATCACCGGTCATTGTCGAGGCATCAGCACCAAGACCTCCGAGACCGATTTGAGAGAAGCTGCCTCGAGCGTCAGTATTACCACCTGACATGAGCGCGACGGCACCACTGGCGGTCACCGTGGTTGTTCCGTCAATCGTTCCAACAAACGGATTCCCCCCGCCACTGGCTCCGCCACCGGCTCCGATCTTGGTATAGGCAGAAGACCCCGCCCCACTTGTCATGAGAACATCCACTGCGGTTACCGTGGTATTGGCTCCGGTGAGGTTTGCGGCGGTTGTGCCATCACCGACAGCGGTTCCACCGAGGCCGATCATCGAATAGTTATTGCTGTTTGCGCCACCCTTGAGAATCACATTTCCGGCAGAGGCGGTAACGTCAGTGGTTCCGCTCATCGGTCCGTCATGAATCAGTCCGCCTGCTCCAATCTGAGTGTAGGACTGCGAGCTCGAGGCAGTAGAGGAATCGAGTGTGATATTGCCTGTTGAAGCATTCACGATCGTGTCGGAATCAATTGTGCCTGAAGGGAAACCTGTTACAGCAGTGTTGATTCCTCCACCGACACCAATCTGCGAGTAGGCATCCTGACCGCCGGCTTCGAGAGTTACCGAAGCGCCTTCGACGTGAACATCGCCCGTCTTATCTGCATCGGAGTCTTCACCACCGATACCGATCTGGGTGTAGGAACCTTGTCCAGCACCACTGCTCAATGTAATTGCCCCGCCCCCCTCAACAGTGCCCGTGAGCGGATTGAAATTCACATGAGTGTCACCAACGATAGTTCCATCAGCGTTGTAGCCACCTGCACCGATCTGCGCGTAGGATCGCTGGCCACTGCCTGCGAGACTCACGCCGGCGCCGGCAAGCACCACCGTAGCATCGTCTCCTGCAACAAGAGGATTGAACGCACTGAGTGCGCCGAGCGCATCGTGACCACCGTGGCCAATCTGAACGTAGGCGTCAGAACCGGACCCCGCAGCCATCGAGACGGACCCGAACGTTGCTACCGCTACAATGCCCTTGGCATCGCCACGGTTCGTGTCACCGCCGTGTCCGATCTGTGAGTAGGCATCAGCAGAACCGTTACCGCCATTCATAGCGACGGAGTTGAATCCACCGATGAGGATATTACCCGACTTCGTGTTGGTCTCCGTTCCACTGTTGGCGCCGCCGTGACCGATATGAGTGTAAGCATTGTTCGCCGCTGCCGAATCCATCGTCAGCAGTCCACCTGTGGGAGCAAACGGCGTAAAGGTTGTCTCATCGAAGTTGACGTAGATTTCTGAAGTGAAGGCACCGTCCGTTTCCTGACCGCCGTGCCCCAGTTGAGCGTATGAGCCACCGCTCCCCCCTGCTGTTGCATTGAGATCGAGCGACTGGGCGACGATCCGGATAACGTCCCCGATCGCACCGTGATCACCATTCGCAAGGTGACCACCGTGGCCGACCTGAGCGTAGGCATCGGTATTGGAACCACCGGTGATATCAAGTTCACCTGTGGTTGTGATCTCAATGTTTCCGGAGGTGTTACCGATGTTCTCATTTCCGCCATGTCCGATTTGAGCATACGCATCGGCTCCGGTTCCGCCGTTCAGCGTAATACCTGTCGATTCGGTAATCGTAATGTCACCCGTCTTAACACCTGCGTTTGCGGAGCCGGCAGTTGCTCCGCCATGACCGATCTGGCTGTAGGATCGAGTTCCTCCTCCGAGAAGTTCGATAGCGGCGGCCCGGCCGATAATGATGTTACCGGTCGCAGCGTCCGTGCGCCCCGTGCCACCGTGACCGATCTGCGTGTAGGCATCCGCGGTGCCGTTCACGGAGGCGAGACTGATGTTTCCAGTTCCGCCAACAATCGCATCACCATTGGCATGATCAACGTTGATGTAAATATCACCCGTTAGAGCGCCATCCTGATCAGTGCCGTCATCAAATCCGCCGTGCCCGATCTGTGCGTAGGTCTCATTTTGAGTGCCTCCGTCCATGTCAATCGAAGCAGCAAGAACGACGATTTCACCGGTTTGAACTCCGCTTACTTCATGACCACCATGACCAATATGGGCAAAGTTCCCTGTCTGACCGCCAGCGTTACCCGCTCCGGCAGCAACGGTTAAGGCACCATTGCGAGCGTCAACCCGGATCGTTCCGGTAGCATTTGAATTCACACCTGTTCCACCATTACCGATCATCGCATAGGAATCATCTTCGGTTGCATCGATTCCACCGCGCACGGTTACATTCCCTGTTCCAGCGGTCACATCAATATTGGCAAGGAATGTCCGAGTCCCACTGTTAGCGAGACCACCGACACCCACTTGAGCAAACGCATTGCGCTCGACTCCCGCAAGAATGTCCACCGAAGTCCCGGCATTCAGACTGATAACATCATTGGCATCTCCTCTGTCTCCATTGGAGAGGATTCCGCCGTGCCCGGCGAGAGCGTAGGAACGGTTTCCAGTTCCACCCATGAAAGTGATCGAGGTTCCCGCATCGATATCCACAGAACCGTTCGCTGCACCGGTCAGGTTCGAACCACCGTTTCCGATCTGAGCGTATGTCTGCCAACCCGATCCCCCTGTCGCTGAAACCGATCCAGTTGTGGAATCCACCGTAATGTCACCTGTATGAGTTCCGGAAGCGCTATCGCCGCCTGCTCCAATCTGAGCATAAGCATCGTTGGCGGTTCCCCCTTTGATACTGATGTCGTTCACTGCTGTAACCATGGTCGTCGTCGTCGCACTTCCCATCGCTCCACCGGAGTTATTCCCTCCAAGACCCACTTGCGCGTAGGCATCCGTTCCACCCGCGGTCATGGAAAATGCACCACCGGAATCAACCGTTACCAAAGCATCGTGGGCTCCATCTGAATTGTATCCTCCGGCACCGACATGGACATAGGCTGTAGAACCAGTGCCACTTTGGAGTGTCATATCGCCAACTGATTTAAGATTGATCGTTGAGGTAGCGCTTCCCATGTTTCCGGTGGTGTTAGTTCCTCCGATGCCCACTTGTCCGTAGGCTCCCGATCCGTTTCCATTCATGGAGAAGGTTCCTCCTGAATCAACTGAAACGAGGCCGTCATGAGTTCCAACAGAATCGTATCCGCCAACACCGATCTGAACAAAGGCTCTGCTTCCGGTTCCGGCATCAAGGTCGATGAGACCGCCTGTCTTCACATCAACCGTTGTTGTTGCACTTCCGAGATTGCCCGTCGCACTGTATCCACCGATACCGATCAAGGAGAAAGCATCCGTATTCGTTCCACCCATCATCGTGAGAGTGCCTCCGGCATCGACATCGATATTGGCATTGTGATTTCCGTTTGAATCGCGACCACCAATACCGATCATCGTGAATCCTTTACTGGCAGCACCGCTTGTCATAGCGATGTTGTTCTTCACATCCACCTTCACTCCGGTGGTAATCGCACCGCTCGCATCGGCATGACCACCCGCTCCGATCATGGAGAAGGAGTCCGCTTCGGCCGCCGTAGGTGTTCCTGCGTTAAGAGCGAGTCCGCCGTTTTCACTCGTTACAGTGACCTGACCGGTCTTTGTTCCGTCGACACCATTTCCGCCCTGACCAATCATGGTGAAGGCATTTTCGCCGCCTCCGCTCATAAGCGTAATGTCAGTTTCGGTCTGAACCGTGACATTGCCACTGATGCTACCATCCGACGACGCCTGACCTCCCGAACCAATCAGGCTGAAGGAATCCTCTGCATCACTCGCGGTAAGCTGAATGCCTCCTGCTGTCGTGGTCACATTAATATCACCGGTCTTAGATCCGTTGATAGCATCGCCTCCCAAACCGATCATGGTATGTGAACGGAAACCAGCGCTACTGGTGAGAACAATGTCGTTGAGGGCGTTCACCTTGAAATCCGTTGTGCTGACCGCACCGCTGTTCCCGGAACCGCCGATACCAATCTGACTGAAGGCAGTGTTCCCGGTTCCCGAAGCGAGATTGATCCCTCCCCCGGTGGTAGCAACATCAATCTTCGCTGCGAGAGCGGCTGAGCCAAGATTGTCTCCGCCCAGTCCGATCAAAGTGAACGAACTGTCTCCTGCTCCGCTTGTCAGTCTGATGTCGCCTGTCGCGGCAACTTTCACATCACCTCCGATAGCAGCAGTGTGGCCGTTGCCACCGTTACCAATCTGACTGTGAGATCCTGCCAGTGCCCCACCGGTCATACTAACCGAAGCTACATTGGTGACATCGACTGTTGAACCGACATCGATCGTTCCGCTGGTATGGTCCAATCCACCGTGACCGATTTGAGTAAACGCATCAGCACCTCCACCTGAAGTCAAAGTCAGATTACCCTGGCTCGCAGTGGTTGTCGTTCCCGTAAGAGTGATCGTGCCGGTCTTCGCTCCATTTGCACCAATACCACCATGGCCGATTTGAGCATAGGTCCCCGTTCCACCGGAACCGCTGAGTGAAAGATCCGTGAAATTCGTCACCGAGATATCGCCACCACGCGCACCATTCTGGCCGGCGATTCCGTGGCCGATCTGTGCGTAAGCGCCTGCTCCGGTCGCTCCACCTGAAATACTGATAGCAGCCGGCTCACAGAAGGAAATATTGATTGAACCGTTGATAACACCCGTCGGATCGGTCGCCGCAGTGCCTGTCCCGTCAGGGCCTGCTCCGGTTCCACCTCCAGCACCGCCATGCCCCACTTGAACATAAGCCCCGGCTCCCGTTCCGGCAGTCATATTAAAACCACCTGTGTAATTAGTGGCTCCGACCGTAACATCGCCTTTCGCCTGGATATCAATCACTCCTGTAAGATTACTGACATTCGTTCCCGTGCCATAGAAACCGATCTGAGTGGCAGCATCTGTACCCGATCCGCTAAGAACGTTAATCTGACGTCCCCGAAGGATCGTCTGACCGAGGCGGCTGCCAACACGAACAGCTTCGGTCTGTGTGCTGCTGCCAACCGTAAGGATACCCTGTGACTGACCGCCAAGTCCTCCCATGGGAACGGTCTGCCCCGCTACAACACCGAAGGTATCGCAGTCGTTGAAGTCGGCAGCACCCGGAATGATTTCAGGATCACAGAAATCAATCACGCTGACTTCGTTGAGATAATCCATCGAGGACGGATCCTGCACTCCGTTCCAGCCGGCCACGAGTGCCACAGTGCCTTCACCTGCATTTTGGATACTGCGGTTGAAATTCAGATTGCCAGTCGAGAGAACGATGAAGCTGAAGATGTCGTCTTTATACTGTTTCGTCGGATCGGTTGGTAGATTTATCGTGTTGTTTCCGCTCAGGGTCATGACCACGTTTCCACCACCAATGTTACCGGCAGCAATTTCGCCCACGTTCTCAAGGACGTTCTCGGTAAGTCCACCAGGTGCCGGTGAACTCGCCCCGATCACTGTGGTCCCGCCGTTGGTTACATACTGATAGCCATCGCCACCGAGGTAACTGTTGGCATTGTTCTTGAGACCGGTCGTCCCACCTGAACCGTCGGTTTGGGTGCGGTGAAGAAGATGCACATTTGCATTATTCTGATTCGTCACTCTTGCCGT
Source organism: Verrucomicrobiales bacterium (assembly GCA_029213065.1). Taxonomy (GTDB): domain Bacteria; phylum Verrucomicrobiota; class Verrucomicrobiia; order Verrucomicrobiales; family DEV007; genus Arctic95D-9. The sequence continues at coordinate 55,014 of JARGPH010000033.1, forward strand.
AGTAGCACCCCCCACAAATATCTGGAGGCCTCCTTCACGAGTGCCAGTGCTGGTTCCACTTCCAAAATCGCCGTAGTCACCGGCGCCATCACCATGTCCAATCTGAACCCAACTGAAACCGTTGCCACCCCTCATACTGAGATCACCACTGTTGTCAGCGACCACAAAAACCCGACCACTCAGAGCGCCGTCGACGTCACGTCCTCCGTGACCGATCTGAACGGATTGATTAGTCCCCAGACCTCCCCGCATATTGATTCCAGCACCATTGGCTGTCCGAACGCCTGTTACTACCGTCACCTCTCCACTGTGATCACCGTCGGCAGCACGGCCACCATGCCCGATTTGCATATAACCGCCGAGATTCTTGTTACCTCCGCCGTCAACGCTCATGTCGAGAAATCCGTCTATATTGACGCAGATATCACCGGCATGACCTCCGCCAGCCGCGGCTGAAGAGGTGTACCCACCATGACCGATCTGCGCGTATGACTTACGACCATTGTTGATGACTTCACCAGCCCCGCCGTCATCACCGAACCCCGAGCCGTCGCCGGCTTTCACCGTCAGATTGCCCTTTGCCGTAACTTCAAACGCCGAGCTCGAGTGATTTCCGGAAGTGGCATTGCCACCATGTCCGATCTGAACAAATGACTCTTCACCTCCGCCCGAAGTTAGATTTATCGCAGCTCCGGCAGTCTGGACGAGCCCGGCTGCCTGATTGATTTTGATAAAGCCGGTATTTCCGAGATCTGTAGCAGTGTCGTCCGCATTATGACCTCCGTTGCCGATCATCGCATAACTGCGCATGTCTTCTCCTCCGGTCAGGGTGATCGTTCCGACCGAGTCCAGAGTGATATCACCTGAGTGATCGCCCTGAGCAGCGCGGCCACCGTGACCAAGCTGAGCATAGTTGTCATTCTGATTACCTCCACGGAAGAGAACTCCGGCAGCACCGGCACTCACGGTAATCGCACCATTGTGTCCCGCTACGCCCGTGTTGGTTCGAGAATCCGAGGCAAGACCACCGTGACCTAACTGAACGTAGGAACTGTTCGCATTCGGACTTCCGGCAGCAGCTACCTTGAGAGCGGAAGAAGCATCAAAAATAACCCCTCCACCGGCAAGCGCTGTAATGTCGCCACCGTGCGCACCTGAGGTAGAAAGTCCGCCGTTACCCAGTTGAGCAAAGGCGGAACCGTCATTTCCGCTGGTGAAAGAGATCCCTGCCGCCGCATTCGTGACCATTCCCGCCGCGTTCACGCCGGAACGGACAGTTACCGTGCTCGTTCCCGATCCGAGCGCATTGCCCGCCGTCGGAATATTAACGTGGTAGTTTGTTCCTGAAGTAGCACCGCCCCCCTCCAGAAGAGTCGTGCGGCCGTCTTCATGATCAGAATCGTATCCGCCGTTACCGATCATAGCAAATGCCTGATCACCACCGCTACCCAGTGTAGTCGTAGTTGCAGCGGTGAAGTTCACTCCGGTCTCAGCCTGGACGAGGACGTTCCCGTTATGATCACCGAATGAACGGAAACCACCGTGCCCAATCTGGACAAACGATTGATTGTTGGTTCCGGCACTGAAATCAACAGATCCCATCGTCGTTACGACATTGATCGCTCCGCTATGCCCCTGGCCATCAAGAGCATCGCTGGAAGCGCCACCGTGTCCGATTTTAGCAAAAGAGTAGCTACCCGTGCCGCCATCAAAATCAATGTTACCTACAGCATTGACATCGATCATGTCGGAGTGAGTTCCAGCATAATAGCGGTCATTGTTATTGTTTCCGGAATTGTTGTTAATGCGGTTGTCATTCCGACCACCGTGACCAATCATCGCGTAGCTGTTTGCCTCGCCACCGGTAAAGGTGATCGCTGCGCCTGCATTCACATCAATGACTCCGCTGTGTCCGCCGGATGCATGATACCCTCCGTGGCCAAGGTGCGCATAGTGACGGTCTCCGCCACCGCCTGCAGCATTGAAGGTAATATTTCCCGCCCCGGCACTGCCATCAGCATCTGCAGAAACAGTGACGCTTCCGGTATGATCACCATCGGTATAGGTGCCACCATGTCCGAGATGGACATAGGCCTCTCGATCGCTACCTGCACTGAAGGCGATATTGCCGTCTGCGCTGGTGACCGTGATGTCAGCGGTGTTGCCGACTCGCTGAGTCATCGATGGCGGCGTGGTGTATGGCGCTCCGTCCTGGGTATCAGCCTCATGCCCCCCGTGGCCCAGCTGCGCGTAAGTCTGAGTCGAAGAACCTGCCGTGAATGTGATATCACGTAAGGATGAAACGGTAATCACGTTTCCAGCGACCCCATGATCGCCTCGTGCTCCAAGCCCACCAAATCCAAGTTGTGCATAGGAGTCATCAGCAGCGCCACCGGTAAAGGTAATCGCACCACTCGCGGCAGCGACTGCGCCAAACGATGTCGTATCAGGATTTCCATCCATGTCGAAATCCCCGATATCACTGAAGTCGCCAGTCGTTCCTGCACTGACAACAAGATTTCCCTGATGATTCCCCTGGGAACCGTCACCACCGTGTCCCAGATGTGCGGGGGAATCTGTGCTCGCAGCATCCTGACCTGCGATAAACGATATATCGTTGAAAGCCCGAACCGTAATATTACCCGTGACAGCTCCATGTGTAAGTGCACCTCCGTGACCGATTTGCACATAGGTATCGTCCGCGATTCCACCAGTGAAGAGAATGCTTCCTGTCGTTGAAGCGACTCCGATATCCCCACTGTCTCCGGGGTCATTAGAACCACCGGACTCCGGATTATCGGCGTTGCGTCCGCCATGCCCGATTGAGGCGTAGGATGCGACTGCATCTCCGGCATCAGCTGTGATGTCTCCCACCGCCTGAATTTGAATTCGCCCATTGCGATCTCCACGTGCGGAGCGACCACCGTGTCCAATCTGGGTGAATGATTCCACCGTATTACCGCCATCCATATCAATGGTGCCACCACTGAAGACGCTGATGATACCATTGTGATCTCCGAGGGATTGCATGCCTCCATGACCGATTTGCGCAAAGCGCTCAACTCCTGCTACGAGACCGGTTCCATCAACAAACCCGCTGTCATCCAAAGTCTGCCCTGCAGCCAAAGTAAGATTTCCACCTGAAGTTACTGAAATTTTCCCGGAATGACCTGTCGTAGCCTCTGCTTCATTTCCGCCGTGCCCTACCAGTGCGTAGGCACGATCACCACCGCCACCAAGAATATCCAGGGTTCCCGTTGCATCCAGAGTAATAGCGCCAGCGTGATTTCCTTTCGAGAGTCGACCGCCATGCCCGACCTGAGCGAAGGTATCATCCGTTTCTGTGTTCTGGCCGCCACCGGCGATCTGAACATCCTTACCCTTGAGAACGATACTGCTGTCCTTGCTGTAGCTAGCCGTTGCAACGGTCACATCGGTTGGATTTGCATCTGCTGTGAAGGTGGCAATTCCAGTCATATAATCGATTGAACCGACAACCCCTGCAGTTGAATGCGTGAGGACACCCGAACCGTTGTCGGTGATCGTAGCCCCATCAACGCTAAGAGACAATGTGTTGGGAATTACTCCTGCGGGAGTAATGAGGACTGTCGCTCCGCCACCGTTTGCAGCAGCAGCCAAACCGGCAACGCCTGCTCCTGCAACCGCATTCGCCCCTCCGAGATCAGCCGATAGAGCAACGCCGCCATGACCAATCATCGCATAATTCCGATCCCGATTAAGTGTACCTCCCGCGTCGATTCCGGCTTTGACAGTGACGTCTCCTCCGCCGCCAAATGATGCATCAACGGAAATCATCCCTTTCAATGTCGGATCAAATCCGGCAGCAGCATCGGAAGTATCGTAGCCTCCGTGGCCCACTTGCGCGTAAGCGTTAGAACCGGTTCCACCCAGAATATCGATCCCGCCATCTTTGGCGTGAACCATAATATCTCCCGTGGCATCTCCAAAATTAGCATCGGTTTGATCCGTTCCTCCGATGACATCGAGGGTGCGGAATCCCACTTGAGCGCGCTCATCAGTTCCATTGCCACCAATCAACTCCACCGAGTATCCGAGAACATTAGTCATACCGAGGCGTGAACCAACCGCGATCGCACGTGCGCCGGCGTTGATCGAAACCTGTCCGTTCGCATGATCGAGCCCGGAAACGCTGAGAGTGGTTCCGTTGTCGTTACCAAACATGTTGCCATCAGATTTGAAACTGAGCACGTCCATGAAAGCGGTCGGCGGACAATAGAGATGATTTACCTGTGCGTAATGCTCGCCGGTGACGCGCGAAGGCCCATCGACGATGGCACTGTTTCCGGAAGCGTTGCCGACGCCTGCAATCAGATTCACATCGCCGGTTCCGGGATTCTGAATGCTGTAATTAACATCAATATCACCCGAAGCGAGCAGGTTGAAGTTGTTGGCCTGAGTGGTAGCCGTAGAGAAGGATGTCGTCGAATCCAGCAAAGTGTTCAGCGTGATATTCTTCGCCGTGTAGGTGAAGTCGCCGAGTGCGAGGTTCGGATTGATGAAGTTATCGCGAAACGCATCCGTAAAAGTGATTTCTTCTCCGCGGGTGGTTGCTGCTCCGTCGTTAAGAACCTCGAGGCCGCCCCGGGCGATCACCTGATACCCCACGCCCGTTGGGGTGTAATTACCTACGATGGTGGACAAATCGATATTGGCCGCCGCAAAAGGGTTATTATTATTGGACGTTCTATCGAATGAATGGCCGATCCAGGCGGTCTCGCTGCCGCTTGTATCCAATGTGATCTTGTTGGCAACGACCTGAATGCCACCAGTCCGGTCACCTCCGAGGTTTGTTGTATCGTTGTTTTGATCATCCCCGTGGCCAATCAAAGCATAGGACTCAGAACCTGTTCCAGCATCCAGGGTGAGGTCCCCCTTCTCACTGATAACATGAATATCTCCGGTAATATTAACCGTTTGATTCTCGTTCCAACCACCGTGACCAATCTGCGTGTAGGCACGTGAACCGGCTCCTGCGAGCAATTCAATATCGCCGGTTGCAGAGACGCCGATGACACCGTCCATCGTCGTCGTATTGCCATCAATGGCACTGCGTCCACCGTGACCGATCTGAGCGTTATTCTCTGTGGCACCACCTTTCAGGGAAATGCCTCCGAGGGCTGAAGAAGCAAACTGAATTTCGTCCCCGTCTCCGTCGCCATCGAAATCTCCCATGTCATCAAACTTTCCTGTGCCGAGGCTCGTGAAGAGATCACCCGTTCCGGCACTTACTTTAATAACACCGCTTTGATTGCCATCAGCATCCCAGCCTCCGTGACCGATCTGAGCCTGATTCTGTCCCCTATCGAGGCCGGCAGTCAAATTGACATCGAGACCGGCACGAACATGAATGTCACCTGTGTTGTGACCTTTCGCACCATAGCCACCGTTTCCGATTTGGGTATAAGACCCATCTTCGGTTCCACTCTCCAGACTGACAATGCCAGTCCTCGCTGCCACCGTAATGTTGCCGCGGTGCCCGTTGTCTACGACATTATTTCCATTTTCAGACTCGTAACCGCCATTACCAATCTGCGCCCAGGTCAAATCGTGGTCCCCCGTTTCAAAGGTGATCCACAAATTCACCGTTCCCGCGTCACCTGGATTAGGGTTGGCTGTATTCGGTGATGCCGTCATTCCCGGATTCATATCCCGGAGAAAAGTAACCGTCGAAGTGCCTTCCACACTGTAGGAAACATTACCCACCACCTCGGAGGCGAGGATGGTTTCGGTGCCCGTTCCGAAATCGGCTGTGATGTCGGCGGTCGGATTCAGCGTTCCGTCGCCCTCAGGATCAGCCAGATAACCAACGATGGTACCATCATCGAGACGAATCGCGATGGAGAGGGTACCGGGAACAACCCGGGTATACAAGAGGTTGAAGTTCGCTCCGGAACCCAGGTTTGCCGCGTGATCCTGATTGATCGTAGCGTTGTTCCCGTCGGTACGGGATCCATGCCCATAGCTTACATAATAGCCTTCTCCCGGATTGGGAACACCGGTGAAGCGATCCCCACCGGCGATCTTAATGTTTCGCTCAGCGAATACATTGATGTCAGCAACATGATCGCCCCGTGCCCCGTGACCTCCACTACCCAGCAATGCATAACTGCTGGGCCCGCCACTTTCAGCGGTGAAGGTGAGATCGCGACCTGCCATGACATTGAAAGTTTCCAATGGATCGCCGTTTACGTCCCGCAATCCAATATTGCCCTGCGATCCCCGGCCACCGTGACCAAGCTGAGCGTAGTTTCCGTTATCGGCCCACTCATTGTCCGTTGCCCCGCCACTGGCGAAAAGAACATCACCATCAGCACTCGCCCCCACAGTCCCGTCCTGAGCAATGCCTGCACGCACTTCAATATTTCCATAGTGATTGCCGTGAGAATTCGCTCCTCCGTGACCGAGTTGAGCAAAATGGTAGTTGCCGCGCCCACCGCCTACACTTGTCTCAAAAGCGCGGTTGATATCTCCTGCGAGAAACGAAATCGAACCATCATTTGCCACCACCGTGATATCACCATGGTGACCAACCGGAAGCCCGCTAACGGTGTTATTCAATCCCCTCACATCAGTGGAACCATTACTGGAAACATCGGCATCATACCCACCGTGTCCCAGTAGCGCCGAGGCACGGCCATCCTCGTTCGTGAACAAAGCAGTGTTCGTGTAAGATCCGGCGATAAATTTAATATTACCGTCCACCGTCATTGAAATATCACCGCTGAAGCCAACCGCGTCAGCACCTGTTCCAAAGCCCCGTGAATGGTTTCCTCCGTGACCAACCTGAACGTAGTTATCGATATAGCTTCCAGCTCTTGCGTAAAATCCCTCACCGCTTACATCCCTGCCATCGGCAAGAGTGGAACCGGCCGCAAATTCTCCACCGGTGATCGTGATGTCTCCACTGTGGCTGCCATCTGCATCGCGCCCCCCATGACCGAGATGAGCCCAGCCCTCCCGGTTACTTGACGCGGCACTGTTCGATGCCACAAAAGCAATTCCGCCATCTGCCGTAACCGTAATATCCCCCGTATGTATTCCCTGATTGGAGCGCCCTCCGTGGCCCAGCTGCACGTATGTATAGTCATCGGAACCGGCGAGAAAACGGATATCACCGAGCGTCGTCACAGTGATATCGCCCTGATTACCCAGCGTAGTTGCGGTGATGTCAGAATCATTTCCTCCATGCCCCAGTTGAGCGAAAGCGACCTGATGGAAACCACCTGAAAAGTTCACCCCACCGGTTCCTGAAATCACGGTGATGTCACCATCCTCAACACCGTCACCGTCGACGTCTCTCTGCCCGTGATCGCCGCGGGCCTGGGCGCCACCGTGACCGAGCAGCGCATAAGTATAAGTTCCATTCCCTCCGGTATTGCCCCCACCGGTGAAATTAATTCCCCCTGCTCCTCCCGTCACGCCGTCTCCCGCCTGCACGTTGATATTACCTGCGAAATTGCCGTTGAACTCGTAGGCACCGTGTCCAATCTGAGTGTAATTCTGATTTTGACTGTTTGCCTGTGTCGAAACACCACCGGTCGCGTTCACCGCGCTGCCCGCACGGACATCGATATTTCCGCTGAGATTTCCGACGCCACGCTCGTAGGTCCAGTTCCCACCGACCACGCCACCATGTCCGATCTTGGCGGCATGATACTCATCACCACTGTTGTCGACGCCGTTACCGGCCCGCAAATTCACTGAGCTTGTCGTATCATTGATTGCACCGGCGGCATTAAATCCGGAATAGACCGTGATATCCCCAAAGTGATTTCCACCCGTCAAGATTCCCCCGTGTCCAATCTGAGCTGCCAGAAAGCGGCCCTGGTTATCTCCGTGGCTGGAAAGCAGTCCGGCAGCATCACCTGCAACAGCATCTGTTGAGCCCCCCATCACATTTACATTACCGTTGAGTGATGTAATCGTGATATCACCAAAGTGTCCCCATATTCCCTCTCCAACTCCTTCAGTGCCGGCATCGTCGGCTGAAGTTGCCGAAGTAAGATTCACAAACTGATTATCACCGATCGGGTCGGACTCGTATCCGCCGTGACCCAACAGTGCGTATATTCTGAAATCCTCATTAGCGCTTTGATCCGCCTCAGCAGGATCATCTAGTGACCCAGTTCCTGCGATAAAATTCACATCGCCACCCGTGGTAATCGAGATATCACCGTTGAGTCCGTAGGCATCGGCATCCGTGCCCGTCCCCGTTCCACCGGCACCGGTTTTAGAAGCATAACCGCCGTGGCCGAGCTGAACGTAGTTTTCAACGCGATCACCGGCTTTAAAGTGAACACCGATATTTGAACCCGCGACATTTCCGATATTGGCCAAACCGGTCGGTCCCGAACTGGCAAGCCCACTGCCCCCGGTTCCATTGAGAGCCTGGATAGTGATATCACCGAAGTGGTTTCCGTCCGAATCGCGGCCTCCATGGCCTAACTGGGCGTAGGCCTGCGCATCTGTTTCGTCAAGGCCGAGACCGGCAAGGAATTCGACCGCTCCATCGGTGCTGATCGTGATATCGCCGGAATGAGCACCGTTCGGACCGTAGCCGCCGTGACCGAGCTGCGTATAGGCAGCTTGACCGTTTCCGGCGTGGAAACGAACATCACCCCCTGCCTCAAGTGTGATATCTCCCACAAAACTCTTGTCATCGTTGGCACCGTCATGCTCAGCTCCATACCCGCCATTCCCGAGTTGTGCGTAGGCGAGGTCTGCACCGATTGGCCGGTCCATGTCATAGTCAACCGTGACGCCCATCCGGCCATCCGGATTAACCACTTCCGTCATCGTAACACCACCGGTGATATAATTGATCGAGCCGACACTTTGACCGACGGTGAGCGAGCTGCCTGCTCCCACTGTTTGAACCTCAAGAGCGCCTCCATTATCGACGATGACGGTTCCATTGGGAACATTCATTTTAAAAGATCCTGACGCGATGCCTATGTTACTCGCAAACGGAGCAAGATCGGATTCACTTGGCCCTGTAACACCACCGAGGGTGTCATTGTGGTAGGCGAACAGCTGGATCGTATTGCCCACATTGCCCTTCAGAGCGAGCGCCAGCTGCGGATTGATCGTGGCATTATTGTCAGCTCTGTTGTTCGAATCCGGATTTCCCCAGCCACTAACATTATACTCCGTTCCAAACGCGACCGTATTGTTCGGATCGATATCCTGAGTGAAGCGCACTTCACCATTTCTCAAATCAATTTCCCCGACGACATTTGCTCCGATACGCTTTCCGTCGACATCGAGGGTACCTGTCCCGGACTCGTAGACCTGCGCAGTGGTAAACGCCCCGTCTCCGTCCGCTTCGATAAACGAGCTTCCGTCAGCGACGTAATCTTTTCCATCAACGGTGATCGTGAAGACCCGCTCTCCCACGCGGATATCCTTCCTCCGAAGCGGTGTCCAGCCGGAGGCCTGTCCGTTGCTGAATCCAAAAGTAGAGCGATCCACTGACATTCCTGATTCTCCACGGACCTCATAGGTACCCGGTCCCTGTCCCCCGAGGAAAAGAATATCCCCGCCCGCTGAAACGTTGATATCAGCAACGCTGTCCCCGTCATTCTCGTAACCGCCATTGCCCAACTGCACCCAGTTGCGCCGCCCTGCGCCGGCCACGAAACTGATGTCCCCGGTGTTGGCCGTCACATTGATCGCCTCAAGAGGGTCATCGTTGGCATCGCGCTTTCCATTATAACCTTCCGACTCATCACCACCGTTACCCAGTAAAGCGTAATTCCGTTTGTCAGTAGAGTCGTCATAGGTATTTGCTCCCCCGGAAAAGCTGATATCGTTTTCAGCGCTCACCGTGATATTTCCGCTGTGATCACCCACGGCGCTGTATCCTCCGTGCCCAAGATGCGTGTAGTGAAGGATTCCGAAACCTGTCCCCAGTCCAGTCGAACTGCCCGGTGCATTGACTTGATGATCACCTGCCTGAAAGCGTATCGAGCCGCCCGTGGAAGTGACCGTAATATCGCCATTATGCCCGACGCCGGAACCGCGAAGGTTTGTGCCTCCGTTCGATCTCACATCAGCATCGTAGCCACCATGACCCAGTTGACTGTAGATTCGGCCGTCGTCAAAATCGTAGCGGTTTGCAAGCAGGGTTCCCGAGGTAAAGAGAATGTCTCCTTCCGCCTCGACGTCGATTAGCCCGGTAAGTCCACGCACACCCGGGTCGTTGTTTTCCCGGGATGAGCGAGCGCCATATCCACCATGTCCCAACTGGGTGTATGATTCCCGCCCCTGACCGGCAGTGAAAATTAGACCGCCTTCAATCGCAGTGTCCCCTATCATGCCGGGAGCGCTGCTGAGAAAACCTTTCCCGGCGGTTACTCTGATATTGCCCTGATGATGACCGTCGGCATCCAACCCGCCATGACCAAGCTGTGAGTACTGCTCATTGTCAAAATAGCCGAATCCGCGACCCGAAAGGAACTCAACAATCCCGCCGGCTTCGACGGTGATGTTTCCGTCAGGAGTGGCGTCGAGAAGAGCCACATCGGTCTCCAAACCGGAACCGGGATCCGCCTGATATCCGTGAAAGCTCTGATTGCTGCGGCCACCATGTCCCAGTTGAGCGTAGGCATTGTCGAAGGTACCCCCGTGAAAGCGAATATCACCATCCACCGTCACCTTGATCTCACCGTAACTGCCTTCCGAATTTCGACCTCCATCTGCGGAGCCATAACCACCATTACCCAACTGAACAAACGCTCGATCGGCATTTCCTTCCGTATACTCGTAATGCGCAACCACCTCATCCGGGTTGAGCCGGTCATTCAAGGGCGGCCGGAGCTCAGTGCCGATTCCACCGTTCAACTCACCATTCGAATTCGTATCGCTCGTTGCCGTATTGATGCCATTAAAGATAAGACGGCCCGTATCGTAGGAAACCGAACCGACAACCAGACTGCTTTCATCGTAAAGCGTACCGTTGCCGAAAATATCGCGAATTACCTGGCGCCCGTTTCCGTTGTCATCGGCATCAATAACGATCGAGACAGTGCCCGCTACAATTCCACCATGCCCCAGATAAGCACGATTCGCCCGCAACGCCGCATCTGACTCCGGGGTGTGCTCATTATTGATTGAGACGATCGTTCCGCCATTGTCATAACTATAGTCAATATCGCGGGCAAAAGCCTCATCATTGCCCTCGATCCTGTCCCAGATGGTCATTTCGCCGGTTGCGTAATCGATAGTTCCGACAATATCACCATTGGCGAAACCATTGAACCCACCGCCATTGATAATCAGATTTCCGGCACCATCATCGATGACATCATCCGATCCACCGCTGCTGGAGGAATCAATTCGGATCGATCCGGGGGTAATTGCTCCGGAAAACCCGGCTCCATCAGCGAGTCCTCCCGTTCCGTGGTAGAGGAAGAAGGAGCGCTGCTTCATGGTCGCCTCCTGCAAAGCCGTATAAGTGTGAGGAGTGCCGTACTGAAAACCGGTCAAACTTGGATCCGCATTCGCAGTTGGCCCTTCAATCGTCGCTCCCACATAGTTCGTAACTGAAATAGGAGCATTCCCTCCGTTCGGCCCGATCATATAAAGATTCCCGCCATTCCCGACGGTAACCGTGATATCTCCGTTGTGATCACCATCCACTTCGTAACCACCGTTACCAATCATCGCGAAAGCTTCCTGCCCGCGCGCCCAAACTTGATTAATGGAACCCGTATTCGTTCCACCAAAAACCTTGTTTGATTCACCAACTCCACCACTGCTGGCATCAAAATAAATATCACCCTGAGAGGAAACCGTAATGTCAGCGCCGGTAATATTATTGTCTCCGGAATCGTCCCAGCCGCCCATGCCCAGCATCGCAAAGCTGCGCAGAGAGTCTCCCGCAGTGAATCGAATCGCACCAACTCCGCCGGTTCCGGCGGCCACATCAATCGTGTTGTTGGTTGAGAAAGTCAGGTCAGCCTGGTTGTTACTCACAAAATTATAACCACCGTGGCCTAACTGAACGAAACGTTGATCCACATTATACGTGCTTCCACGCGTATTGCCTTCCGGATGAGTATCCGCATCAATTGTGTCGCCGATATGGCCGAATTGGTCGTTCGACGCCGTGTTCGTGTTCACCTCACCACCGTAATTATTATTGTTACTCCTGTTCTTCTCAGTAAAGGCGGCGCTGAGAGCGAGCGCATCCGTCGGCATGGAAATACGGCTCGTAAATTCGATGTGATCTCTCGCATTAACGACAATATCGGAAAGCCCGTCACCGGTGACGAGAAACTGATTCGTATCACCTCCGTGACCGATCATTCCATAGGCGATATTGGCGCGTCCCGTCCTGACAATGACATCACCATCAACAGCCCCGGCCCCTTGACCGGCATTGACACTGATGGAGCCCTGGACGCCATCGTTTTCCGTTCGCACATCGTGACCACCGTGACCGATCTGAACAAAGGAACGCTCACCGTATCCGAAGTTTCTCTCGGAACGCTTTTCCTCCGCACCGATCATGAGGATCGCCCCGGTCTCAGCGTCGACCTGAATATCACCTGAAATTCCGGCAACAAAACCGTCTGCGGTTCGATCATCGTCCGCTCTCATGTTGGCACCACCGTGCCCGATCATGCCATAGGAGGTATCCGCATTTCCCGCCCTCACTTCAACACCCACTTTACGCGTCGCAACCAGCTCGCCTGCGGGAATATTGTAGGGATCGTGGCCTGCGCCGAGATCAGCATGCCAGACACCGGCATCATCATATCCCATGTTGTCAGCTACATCCACCGTCCCTCCGGCGAACACTGTGATGTCACCGTGAATATTCTGATTGGGTTGTCCCGCACCGATAATAGCAGGTCCTGTTGAAGTGAAAATTCCACCACCCGCAGGATCGTCCCGGTGCCAACCGCCGTGACCGATCTGGACATTCGAAAACTGATTCTCCGATCCGGAACCTGTGTCCTGAAGCTGAGTGTTCACATCAACGAGAGTTCCGGTATTGTCATCGCCCTCTCGGGGAAGCAAATTAAAACCGAGTGCCCGAACAGCACCCGTAGTAGCGGTTACGACGATGTCACCGCTTGAAGTCTGGTCATAAATCGTGCGCCGGTTTCCCTCGTGAAAACCACCGTGACCAATTTGGGCCATATTCAAACTGCCTCTTCCACCGCGCACCTGAATACCGGCTCCCGCCACTCCCCGGCCTTCGGTTCCGTCCGTGGCACCATCTGCAATCACAGTGATATCACCGTGATAACTTCCGTAGTTATCCTGTCCGCCATGTCCAACTTTCACCCATCGGCTGCTGGAACCCTGATCATCCACCAGATCGGTGAATCCGGCAGCTGTCTCCATGTTCTGAGGGGCCATCATGAAGAAGTCTTCACCCGCTCTTATCGCGATATCGGCGTCAACCTTAGCCCCTATGATGTCGCCATTGCTCAAAGTAATCGTCCCGTCTGCGATGTAGTTGGTTCTCCAGGAAGTACCGAAACGAGTCCGGTTATTATCTCCGGGAGACATCACAAATCCATCACGAGTCGTGACACCGGAAGTCCCGGTTCCGTTGGAGTTGCGAGCCGCCTCAAGCCCTTCTGAACCCGATCCGCCGTGACCGATCTGCCCGTATGAATGCCCGTCATTTCCACCTCTGATATCAATTCGACCACCGGCCTGCACAATGATATCTCCTGTGGCACCATGACCGGCTCCCAGAAAGGCCCCGGTTCCCAGCGGGTCAGAGGTAACGTGGGACCCGCCCAGTAGCGTGATATAATCTTTACCCTGAGCATTTCCGGCGGCGTCGCCCCACCATTCGTTTCGCTCGCGGTTGCTTGTCAGACCGAGATCGTATTCAACGCCGGTGTCACGAAAGCCAAGCTGAGCCCAGTAACGATCACCGTTACTGCCACTGTTGCTCCCATCCTTTCCGCGAAGCAAAACATCATGGGCGGCAACCTGCGTGGCACCGAAACGACTCCCCACCTCAACTCCTTCGCGTAAATTGGGAGCAAACTCACCGGTGGGTCCGCGATCACCGGTTCCGTCACTTTCTGCTCCAGCAATGGTGTAACCGTTAATGAAGACCGATCCTCCGTCGAGCCCTGCGCGGTCATTTCCGGCATCGCCGTCGTTCATCGTCGCAAGAATTGCCGCTATATCGGTATCTCCGCCATCCCAGCCGGCGACAATATTAATCCCGCCAGTTCCTGCGCTGCGAACATCATCCGCGAAAAGGATATTCCCTTCGGCAAAGAGCCCCAGAGTGCCCGGAACAGTCAAAGCAGATTCCTGGTACCATTCCACGTTACTCCTTACGATGATGTTGCCATCATCACTCCCGCCGGTGTTTGTCACCACATTCACGTTGGTGCCGAGATCCAGATCGTTAGCAAGCGCATCGCTGTCCATCACCCCGGCCACTGCAGCACCACCGGTCCATTCAATGATCACATCGGTCGGATCAAGGAGAAGCGTTCCGGAATTGCCATTCTCAGCAGTCAGATTTGTCGAGCCTGCGTAACCGAGGCTCGCCTTGCCGGAGACCTCCGCGAATCCACCGTTTCCAGTGGCACCGAGAGCGCGCGCTTCAATATCCCCGGCAAACAAAGTGTCGTAGTTCGACCAGAAAATAACGATTCCTGCGTCCCTTGAATTCAGGGAATTGGCTGTAATTCGCGCCCCTTTCTCAACCGAAACAATTTCAGCGTTGTCGATTGTGGAATCCAAGCCCTGATAGCCTCCACCGATTTTTGCGGTTCCTCCTCCTGAGAATCCGTTTAAATCGACTCTCGCTGTCGAAGAAAGTGATATCTCTTTCGCCTCGATCTCGACAAGCCCGCCACTGGAAGTTGAAGAGGAAACATCAATAGTGCCATCCAATTCAGCACTGTTCGAAGCCATCATTTTCACCCGCCCTTTCTCGGCGCGAATCATCCCGTCCACCCTCGCATAGGCAGCTTCGATCAAGACCCGCCCGCCGCTTCCAACGCTCGGTGCCGTGGCCCTGATGCTGCCTGAATTCTTCACTCCGCCGCCCACACCTCTGAGAAAAACGCTGCCGCCTCTCGTAACTGCACCCGTCGCGCGAATCGAACCTTTGTTGTTAATCGCCAGCGCATACATATTCCCGTGCGCTTTGAGCTCCACCGAGGCACCTTCAATCGTTCCGTTGTTGAGAATACCAGTCCCGCTGACACCCGATCCTTTCGAGCGCACAAAAACACGCTCATTCCCGGAACCGTTGTCCGCTTTCAGCAAAATCTCTTCACCCGCTCCAATTCCAACGGTTCCACTTCTCGCAGTGACTGTCCCTGAGTTCGTAACCGTGCGACCGAAGAGAAAAACATCCCCTCCAATGGCGTTGATTCGCCCCATGTTGGTGATATCGCCGCTGTTCCCCTTAAAAACCATATCCCCGCCGGCGAGGAACTCCCCGTTCGTCACATCCAGAGTCGAAAGCGCCAAGCCGTGCACATCGATGACACCATTCGCCCCGATGAGAATGCCATTGGGATTAATGACGAACACATTTCCGTTCGCCTTGAGCGCTCCGTGAATTGCCGAAGGATTCCCTCCCGTAACGCGGTTGAGAACGGCCGCGGCGGCTCCCGGTTGGTTGAACTGGGTTAATTCCCCTGCATCAATTGAAAAATCAGCCCAATCGATAATCGCCTTTTGAGATGCCTGATTGATCTGAAGATTTCCCGCACCTCCCGAAAAGGTCACATCTCCGTTTACGACCACACCTCCCGAGGGGTTCGCCTGTATGGGAATCGACCAAAAGGTCAGCCCAGGCGTGAGGAGGGACACGATTACCGCTTGCAAGCGAAAAGACCGGCGCAGAAAAATACACGGGCCACTCCGGGGGAGAGTGGTGAATTTCATAATTTTTAGAGAACTGTTAGGGAGGTTTTTATGGCGGGATCGGGGGTCAATCCCGCCGTAGAAAGGCAGGCTATCCAAAAACATCACCTGCTGTCGACCCTAAACTGCAGTTTATTTTTGATATTGCGGCTCATTTGTGAAAAACGCATGAATTGTAGAAATTCGAAATTGAGCGCTTTTCACGAAGAGCACCCCCGCCGGTCAGACATTACACTACCCATTGATTTTGTGATACTTACACCAAAAACCAAATGTCTATTTTCTCGAAACGCCAGACAATCAACGACCCCGAAATACCCCCCTATTTAGGGGGTGTTTCGTTAGGAAAAATAAAATGAAATCGTCCCTTTAGAAACGATAGCCCGATCGCTTTTCTCAAAAATGAGAAAGCTCAGATTCCCCCCCCCGATTTAGGGGAGGGCTGGCCACTAGCGACTACGCTTTTCCCGGTTTCGCCTTCTTTCCGCCCTTGCCCTTTTGCTTGTTTCCGGGCTTTCTCACTGGAGCGACATAGGTGTCTTCATCCACCTGATACTGCTCACGAAGCCGATCGAGCTCCTTTTTCAATTCCGCCTGCTTTCCGGCGTATTCAGCCTCGTCGTAAACCGATTGCAACTCATTCGGATCCTTCTCGAGGTCGAAGAGCTCCCACTCATCCAGCTGATAGTAGTGAATCAGCTTGTGCTGTCCGGTCGTGACACCGTAATGACGGGCTACGCTATG
>JARGPH010000060.1 GCA_029213065.1 Verrucomicrobiales bacterium
CGAAGCGCCCCGGAGGCACAAATCATCATCCTGATTCCCTTCGGTCAGTATTTCGCAGACGAATTGAAACAGGCCGTTGCCACCCACCGGCAAACGCATCCCGACGATCAAAAAGTATCTATAATCGACCTCGGCCCGAAAGTGCCGAAGACGCTCTCAGGCAAAGACGGCATTTTCGGCGGCCTCCACCCCAATGACAGAGGCCACGCCAACTTCGCCGCGAAGATTATTCCGCAGGTATTGGAAGTGCTTGATTAGGGGCAGGCCGATTACTCCCCCTTTCATGAAAAGCTGTTCGAGTGAAATTCAAAAGCCCGGATGACGCCCGGGACCTGTCCCTCGGTATTGCTCGGTATTTTGCGGTGAGAAATCTCCCCGTAGATGGACGGCAATACTCTCCTCCGCTCGTTGGAGAATCCTGTCCTCCAGCGAGGTGCTCCCGTAGAATCTTTGTCGTCCGGAAGGTTCGGGTATCCAACTCAGCCCGCTTTTCAAGTGACGCAACGTCCTCGCTGTGCCAAACTTCTCTACGCACTTCAAAGCGTTGAGTTTGAGGCAAACAGGTTGAAAGATGATTCGGACAGATATTAGAACTGGCAGCAAATTGGATCTCAAGAGTCTGCTCATTCTAATTGTGACCGCAGTTTACCTTTCAGGAATTTCTGCAACTCCCGCGGTTGCCCAAATTGAATTACCCGGTGCTGAAACGCCAAGCGAACCGGTTGATCCCGAACCGGTGATCGAGGCACAGCCCGGATCGCCGACGGACGAAGAGATTGAGCAGCGCATTCAAGGCATATTCAACGAAATCAACGCCCTGAAAAAGGCCCGGGTCACGGTGGATGCCGGGGTCGTCTCGATGACGGGCGAGGTGCCAACCCTGGCGGATGCGGACCGGGCGGAAAGCATCGCGGCGCGAGTGGCGGGGGTCGTCACAGTCGAAAACGCGCTGGAGCGCAACCTGAATGTTGCCGATAATCTGGAGCCGGTCACCGAGAAGCTGAAAAGCAATTTTGTGAAACTTCTCAAAAGCCTGCCGTTGATCGGCATAGCGCTGCTCATATTTGCCCTCTTCTGGTTGTTTGGCCGCCTCCTTTCGCGTTGGGCAGGTTTGTGGAGACGCATTTCGCCGAATGTCTTCATGGCGGAACTGATCGCGACCAGCGTCCGAATCATTTTCATCTTGATCGGTCTGATCATCGCACTTGATGTTTTGCAGGCAACCGCATTGATGGGAGCAATCCTCGGTGGCGCAGGGGTACTGGGACTCGCGATCGGGTTCGCGATTCGGGACACAGTCGATAACTACATCTCGAGCATCATGCTCTCGATCCGTCAGCCGTTTCGGGCCAACGATCATGTCGTGATTGGAGATCGCGAAGGCCGCGTCATTCGCCTGACTTCGCGAGCGACGATATTGATGACACTGGACGGCAACCATATGCGGATTCCGAACAGCACGGTCTTCAAAGCTGAGATTCTCAATTACACCACCAATCCGGAACGCAGGTTTGACTTCGAAATGGGAATTGATGCGGATGACGACCCGGGAGCAGCCATGAAAGCCGGGCTCCAGGCACTTCGCGGGCTTGGCTTTGTCTTGGACGAGCCCAGTGCCGGAGCGCGAATTCAGCAGGTGGGCGATTCCAATATCGTGATCCGCTTCCTTGGCTGGATTGATCAGACGCAGACTGATTTTTACAAGGCGCGCAGCGCCGCGATCCGTGCCGTTAAAAACATACTGGAAGACGAAGGTTTCGGCTTGCCGGAACCAATCTACCGTTTGCGTTTTGATGGGCGCAGTGACCCGCTCGAAATCGCGCGTTCCTCCAAATCGAGGGACACGGCGGGAGATCCCCGTGATCCTCTGAAAACAGAGGCAGCCAAACCGGTTCGCAATAACGCCCCCGAGGATGTCAGCATTGACGATGACATGTCGAAGATGGTTGCCAAAGAACGCGCTGACGCAGGTGAACAGGACATCCTCGACAGCAACCGGCCAAGAGAGTAAGACCACTTCGCCAGTTGGATTGCTGCTATAGCTGAGATCAATTTGTCTATCTCCCCGGCCCCTCATCCCGGTCTGCTCCGGAAACGTAACCTTTTCAAGCCCTGTTTTACGGCACCACTACGTTCGTAACGCAACTGCCGGACAACCCGCTTCCACCATGTCTCAACTCTCCAATTCCAGACTCGCCTACCTCGGCCTTCGTTTCGCATTCGGCATCAGCCTGCTCGTTCACGGGTCGATCAGATTTCCCAAGCTTCAGGCTTTTGCCACCGGAATGGCCGGTCAGTTCGACGGTACGCTTCTCGACGGGTTCCCTTCACTCACCTTCGCTTACGTAATCCCTTTTGCCGAAACCCTCATCGCCCTTTCCATCCTGATTGGTTGGAAAGTAATCCGCTGGGGCGCCTTTTCCGGTCTCCTCCTCATGGGTGGAATCATGTTAGGGACATGCATGTTGGAGAAATGGGAGCTCCTGCCCTCCCAGCTCATTCATATGCTCATTTTCTATATTATTCTGATGAACCCTCATACTCCGGGGATCGCGATCGCCCGGAAAGATTGAGAATTTGGACAGGAATCCCCTCTCACCGGCGTCAGGTCAGGGGCCGTTCAGAATAGAGTTCGGAACCTGCCCCCGGGATCTGGTCCTATTCTCCATCAGTAATGCCTGCCAGCCATTGTCCGGGATCGGGAGCGGGGAGAGTTGTGCCGAAGGAGAAATTGAATTTTGCGTCACCCCGAAAAAAAAGGCCCTGCCTACACAGCAGAGCCTTTTCGATGGAATTTTATCGGGAATACAGAACTACTTTCCGATGTCGGATTGAGCCGCGGCAGAAGTTAAGCTTGATTTGTCGCTCTTGCTAATGGTCCCGTCTTTTTCAAGTGACTTCGCTAACTTGGTGACCTGACTCACGAACTGACCGTGGTTTTTTGCGTCGTCCTCACGGATTTTTACTAAATCGGCGATCGTACACCCGTCTTCGAAAACAGGGTTGGAAACGCCGGAGTCGATACCTCCAATGATTACGGTATCTGTCAAAATCGAGTTAGGGCAAAAATCGAAGTCGTCGGGAACACCATCACCGTCTTCATCACCCACCGCATTGATTTCAATTTTACTGCGTGGAGGAATCGGGGGGCTCCAATTGCCACTTACATTGTTGAATACCCGGTAGCTCTCGAATGCAGCGATGCCACCGGGATCAGTTTCAGGATCGCTGAAGACCCATCCGTAGGCTCCCTGCGCGTTATTGTTGGCGTTGCTGACGACCACATGGTAGCGGGTGTTTGAGTTAAGTGTTGTGAGAGTGGGTGCTGTGAAAGTGTAGTCAGCTGTCCCTTGCGCCAAAGGGCGGTCTTCGTCCAGTCGCACAACCAGAGCACCGGGAAAACCTAGCCCGTCGTCCTCCCAGATGGATACGTATGGATCACCGGCCGGAAGACTGCCCAACAACCGGAGGCGAAGCCTCAGATTATCGAATTCGTAATCTTGATCAGTAGTGGTGAAAGACATGGAGAAGATGCCTCTTACCGGTGTTCCCGGTCTAACCCCGATGAGCAGAGCGCTTGAACTGTCCTGAGTATCATAGTTACTGATGATAGTTTCGGCCTTCGTTTGATTGGTGAAGATCGCCGTGGCAACGACGAGTGCAATATTGATAATATGTTTTTTCATGTGCGGTTTTAACTCGAAGTCGAATCCTGCCATGGGTGGCGACTTCGAGTCCATTACCTATTTACGTTTCTTTCACTACTCGACTGTAAAAGAATATGGCACCCATGCGGGAACGAAGAGCCGAAGCGGCAAGGGGTATATTTTCCCATGCCTGAACCAACTTCGGCAGCAACCGCACGTGATATATCTACACAGGAATCGATACCGTATCAGCAGGGTCAGCCCGTGATCTTCACCTGCGTTTTACCCGCCGCGGTCGAAGAGGAAGTTCCCTGAAAAAACCTTCGCGATACCTGATCGCAGTTCCGATTCGGGCCGCGAACTGAAGTCCGTCTCGGTGATTTACTTTCGCGCTCCGACCGGATTCTTGGATAACTATTTGTTTGTCTATTAGAACAGAATCAAGAATTTTTAACTGACCCCGTAGATTTTGCGATCTCTCAGGCGCCGCATCAAAGCGCAGGAGAAAGAAATCGCAAATATTCGCCTGCGCATCGACAAAATAGTCGACGGAAACGATACACTTCATCGCCAACGTGAACTGCTAGCGAGCGTTCCCGGCATTGGTGACGTTACCTGTCAGATACTCCTCGCTGAACTTCCTGATCTGGAACTCTTCAGCAACGCACGTCAGCTCGCGGCGTGGGCAGGAGTTACCCCCCGGCATTTTGTCAGCGGCACCTCCGGTCGATCCACAACCCCGATCACAAAAATCGGCTCAGCCTATCTGAGACGAGCACTCTTCATGCCGGCAATGAATGCCCGCGTGTTCAACCCGCTGCTAAAAACTTTTGCGGACCGCCTCAAAGAAAATGGCAAAAAGCCAAAGCAAATCATCGTCGCGGTGATGCGAAAACTGCTGCATCAAATTTATGGAATTCTAAAATCTGACACTCCGTATAGCCCCGAAAAAAGAGGCCTTCAAACAGCACACTCCCCTTTATAGAATCTAGCCAAAATAACTCAAATTACTGTTGGATTTTCACCGCAGCATCTTGTTAGCCGCGTTTGTTTCGCTAAATGTTGAGGTCATCTAGAGCATCATCGAGATCGTCTTTGATTCGTTTCTCCTGTTGCGCCTCTCGAGCCTTCTGTGCTGCGAGTCTACGAAGGTAATCTCTATATTTTGCATTCGAGCTTTCTACGTCCTGCTTAATGTCGGCTAAATGATATTTCTTCACTTCGTCAGGAACACAGTGAACGACAATATACCTTCCTTCAATCCAGGCGTGCCGCCACATGGAGTGACGAGGGAACTGGCGCTCTGCCTCAAAAATCTGAGCCCACTCTCTCGGCGGGTTCCCCGATAATTCAAAATAGACATGATAGAGAGATTTTTCGGGATCAGGACGGTAGAGCTTCGATTTGTCTATTCCCTGAATTGAAATATTATCGAATCCAAGGAGACCTTGATCTTCCGTAGCTGTCTTTGGGGCAGATTTGGGTTTCGCGGCAGGCTTCGGAATAGCCTTAGGTTCGGCAGGTGGCTCAGGCGTCGTCGGAATAGATACCCCAAGCGCATGCAACACTTTGAGGAACGGCCTGTCAAAATCATCGGGATCCGTAAAATCTGCATAGAGTTTGTCAGCGAGGAAAGGCGGAATCGTGCAGCTCTCAATTAGAATTGGAAGCACCACCACTTGCTTCCCCCCGATCTCCCTATCCATCGCCATGGCTAGCTCTTTCTGAACCCAGTTCGATTTGACTGAGTTATGGGAAAGAACGGCGCCCACGAAATCGGAGCCTTGGATTGCTGAAGAAATCTTTTCGAGCAACGAATCGCCTATTCTGAGTTCCGCTTCATCGATCCAAACCTTCACGCCAACTTGTGAAAGCTTCTCCGCCAACTTTCTTGCGAAGAACTTGTCATTTGAGCTGTGGCTGAGGAATAGGGATGGCATGGTATTCTTTCGGCTAACGTTTGAGGAATCTCAGCCCGATCAGAGGGCGAGACCTCAACTGGAGGATAAGGATTCGAATCAGAGAAGTCAATCAACTCGCGGCGTGATCGGGCTTGAGATCTCTGGCTTGTTAGCCTGCCTGTGTTTGTGCGGATTGCGAACGAAACCATCTGGCAGCCTGAATGACCGCAAAAGCGAAAGCAAGTGTGAACGCAATGCGAATTAGTCCCATGCCGACTGTGTCGAACCAAGGGAGGTCCATTGGCATAAGCCGAAAGCCAATGAGCACAATTATGATATTGGCAGCGTTGAAGCCGATGGAGAGCCAACATAATTTGATCGAACTAGGTTTTCGCTTGAGTAAGTTAGCACATCCAAAATTGCCGAAAAGCCCTGCTAACAATCCTGTTACAGCTTCGCCCCAAGAGTATGCGACAGGCATACCAGAATTCGCTCCCTCTAGAAGTGCCTGCACAAGCGTTACTCCTATAAAAATCCTGAACAACGAAGCCGGAACTGCGAGAATCGCGATCAGCTTTGAGAATGTTGGAAGCTTTTCTTTATTGTCCATTTAAAGGCTAACGTAGAGTTCGCAAACTGACGTCTCGTCACTGGAACTCATCGAACGATATTAACAGTATGCACGAACGCAAAGCAAGCGAACAAGATTTGATGAAGTCCGTTTTGCGCAACGGCTTGTTCTATCCCGTGCGGCGGCCCCACTCCCCTTGCTCTTTAATTTTCCACGCGTATCCCCCTTTTAAGTTTCCTCATCAGTTGGGAGACACCCTTGAAAAAAGGAAGGTCCCCGGAGTTGAGATTGGCGTCCAACTTGTTGACCCATCTCTACTCCCTTTCTTTTTTCTTTCGTCGCAGGAACGGAGACGAAACATATAAATCATGATGGAACTGCGGGGTGCCATGAAGAAACACCTTTTTCGGCTCGACGCTCCGTGTTCGCCCGCCAACTACAATCGCTTGGTCCCACGGCCAAGGAAGCTGAGGCTTCCTGCCGCGTGACACGGCGCGATTGTAGTAATTTTGAACACCTACAGTCAAGCCTAAAATTTTACACTTCAAGCAGTCCGTAATTCTATCACTGTCAGGGTGTCAGGATAGAACAGTATTTTGTAGGGGGTCAGTCAAAAATTATTGATTTTCATACATATTCTAATTTGATTGCTCAATTCATCATCACCAGCCCTTCGAACCCTCCGAGTTTGCTGACATATCTTTTATTGTTCATGTCGACAGTTGATTAGTATTGCGTTAGTCACGATTTTTTGACTGACCCGCTTTCCGCTTTCCGCCGGGGATTCCGAAGGGATTGCTAACGCAGTCTAGAATGAGGCAAGAAATGCCGCCTGCCCCCGAAAAACCATTCTAACAGTCAAGAATTGCTGGCTGACCCCAAAATATACACGATCGTGGCGATCACCGGAGCAGTCGTTATTTTCCTGACCACTCTCATCGGTGATCTCACGAGCACATTGGATCGCGTGCTTTTATGCTTCTCAATGCTTATCGCCGTCGTTCTTTTTCTTTATGAAAAGGTCAGAGATTTCCGCTCCATGGCAATCCTCACCGGTATCGGCGAAGGCGCCGCTATTCTCCTGCTTTTCTTCCGTTGATTATACCTTCGGTGATCGAATTCCCGGCAACCCGCCAGGGTGATGAGCGGGGCGGACTGGGGAAAGGACTCGCTTCGAGGTTGGAAAAACAGTAATAATATCAGGATGAAGGCACTAAGGAGATTGTTGGTGGGTGTGACAGCTTTGGCCCTTTCGGGGATTGCCGCCGCAGGAGACAGCGATATGATTCGCATTTCCGCGCAGATTCATTCCGTCAACAGGGACGGATCGAGCACGGTGATTGCGGAACCGACTCTGGCGGTGCCGGTTGGAAAATGGGCCGCTTTCAAAGATCTCAACGAGTACACTTTCCCGATCAAATATACGCTTCCCAGTATCCCGGCTGAGTTGGCGAAGACGGCAAAGATTGCCCGGAATCCGAATGACACCGAAGCATGGACGACTAATCAGCAGGGAGCTGTCATTCCTGAGCACCCCGCAAAGTTCGAATCGAGGGAACAGGGGCTGACCGCAAAGTTTCGTCCGCGGATCAACAGCAACGGTAAGGTCGTTGTTGAGTGTGAGGTGGAGCAGACTGTTTTCCATGGTTTCGTCAACGAGACCAATCCCATCACGGTCACGAAAGTGCGAAAAGGAGGGAAAAAGACAACCGAGACGATTCTTCAAAATGCGCGTCAACGGCATGTCTTTACGACCCGTCGGCAGGAGTTGAAATTTCTCCCCACTGAGACGGGGCACATTGCTGATATCCTGTCTGACGAAGTAACGGAGGAAGCGGAGAATGCGAAGGCTCCGAAGATCCTCGTATCGCTCTCGGCAGAGCGGCTCGAGAAGCCGGAGGAAAAGAGGAAAGCTCCTCCAAAAAATGCGAGAGTCTTTGTTACGGTCCAGGTAATCGAAATGACAGGTGCCCCTGTTCTTGACCCCGCAACGGCCAAAGCAGTGGGGATGAATTCTCCGATTCTCACGGACTCTCAGTTTCAGGTGATGATTCGGGCGCTTAACCAGAAGAAGGGCGTAGATCTTTTGAGCGCACCTTCCCTACTTCTGCCGGTCGGTAAGACAGGGAAGGTGGAGGTCACGAGAGAGTTTATTTATCCGGTGGAATATGACCCGCCGGAGATCCCTAGTGAGGTGGTCTCTGCAAATGGTCCCGCGAAAGACGAAAAGGGCATGCATTCTTTCCCTGTAACTCCTGCCGCTCCGACGGAGTTCAAGACCGTAAACACCGGAGTGGAAATTGAGGTTGCCGCCCGAATTTTATCGGATCGAAGAATCGAGCTCGACCTCAGACCGGCAGTGATCGAGTTAGAAGGAATGTTGAATTTTGGCACGGCAATTACAATTGATGACATCTCCGCCTTCGGGAAGAAGCGGAAAGTGGTTCTTACGGAAAACAGAATCGAGATGCCGAAGTTTCATCGGCGGGAAATCGAGACAACGGCGCGGCTTAATGATGGATTGACTGTCATTCTCGGCGGATTGGTCAAAGAAGAGATTCAGGATGTAGAGGACAAAATTCCGGTGCTGGGTGATTTGCCCTTTGTCGGAAGACTGGCCCGGTCCAGGACCGAACTTCATCTCAAGCGGCACTTGCTCTTCGCGATCAAAGCAGAGCTGGTTGACGAAGGGGAGTGAGGGTTGCCTTTGTTGGCGGAATTTGCTGTCAATAGTGTCAGTTATCGACCGTGCCCTCGGGGTTTATGGAATGAGCAGATTTAAGAACACAAATGGGGATTCTCTATTGTCATCCTAATGATGAGCGGCTTTTCGGGGTCAGCCAGCATTTCTTGACTTTTCCAAAGTTTGCTCCCGGTTTCCGCGGGGGCATTTTCCTTTTTGGGGGTCAGTTATTTCTGGGGGTCAGTTAAAAATTCTTGATTCAAGCTGAAACAAATCGAGACGTCCCCAACTCCTATTATAAAACAGACTACCCAGGCCCTGCCTCCTCCCTCGGAATCAAAAACCACGACAAGCAAAGCCCCGCCACCCCGACTCACTCACGCTGCATCCAGCTGCAAATTCCATCGCTCCTGCCCCGGAGACTTCCGGACACGAACCGTGGCGCCGAAGGCTTTGCTCAAATTGGCGGAGCTCAGGACATCGGCCTTCGGTCCCTGATCGAGAACTTTGCCGTTCTTCAAGAGCAAGACGTGGGTGATCTCGGGAAAGATTTCTTCGATGTGGTGGGTCACGAGGATGAGGTTCGGTCGCCTCTTCTTTCGGGCCAGTTTCTGCAGGTTGATGAGAAAGCGCTCTCTCGCGACGGGGTCGAGGCCCGCGCACGGTTCGTCGAGAATGAGCAGATCCGGCTTCGCCATCAG
>JARGPH010000034.1:0-9386 GCA_029213065.1 Verrucomicrobiales bacterium
CAAAAATTCGATTGTCTCCTGCTCCCTGGTTGAACCTTGAGGAGCCTGCTCCTGCTCTCGCCATTAACGAAGACGCAGACGATGACGAAGCTCCGCTGGAGACGGCTCCTCCGCTCGAGGCTGTTTCCGGGCCGGAAGTCCTCGACGATCCGGTCGGCGCGAACGAAGAGGAAAGCGAAGCGAATCCAGCTGTATTCGAAGAACTTGAGTGTGCCGAAACCTTTTTTGCCACGGCCATCTCTACGGGACCGGAACCCGATCCGGAACCGGTTCCCGAACCGGCTGGAGAAGTGCGGGATGCGGGGAATCGTATTCTCGTTGCGCATGGGGTCACTTCCACTTCGCGCCTCATTCGTGAGACCCTGGAGAACTTTACCGAGGCGGAAGTCGATACGACGTCCGATCCGGTGCGTGCTTTCGAGCTGGCCTTGCAGAAGCCGTTTCGGCGATTTTTCTTTGCGATGCAGGTCGGTGAGCTGAGCGGTGCGATGCTCTATGAATTGATCTCGAAAGCGTATGCGAATGGCAGAGCGCAACGATCGCTGGCTCCCGGGGTT
Organism: Verrucomicrobiales bacterium; assembly: GCA_029213065.1. Taxonomy (GTDB): domain Bacteria; phylum Verrucomicrobiota; class Verrucomicrobiia; order Verrucomicrobiales; family DEV007; genus Arctic95D-9. Next base: position 558 of record JARGPH010000034.1, read on the forward strand.
GTCTTTATTCGCGAGAAATCGGATCCTCAATTGCCACCCGAGCTGGCCCGCGACGCACGGGTCAAAGATTCGATCAGCAAGCCGATTCGGATCGACCGACTCCTCAAATCGGTTGAAGATATTTTCGAAGTCCGCGATCCCACCGTGAAGTGATCAGTGGCGTCGGAGTTTGGAAAAGACGATTTCCGATCCGCTCGCTTTGGTGTGATAGACGAACTCCATCAGTTCGCCAAGTCGACCGCTCGGAAAGCCTCCGCCTTTTCCGAGAAACCAGTGCAGGTATTCGTAGGGGAGGGTGTGGATGAAACGATTCTGATAGCGCCCGAAGGGCATGCGATACAGCTCAAGGTCGGCGAGATTCTCAGCCAGCTCCCGTCTCATCACCGCTCCCAAATCGATCTCTTCGCCTCTATCACTCATCGAATCGGTAGCAACATTCTGTGGGGATTTTACCCTCAGGGGAAAAGGTGACGCCCTCCGCTTCGAGAAGGCGGCGTTTTCTTTCAATGGGCTCGCCGGCTTTGGTTCCGGCAAAGCCTCCGATGGCAAGGTCACTGCTGACGACGCGATGGCAGGGGGTATCGGGGGCGAAGGGATTTCGTCGAAGCGCCTGACCAATTGCACGCGGTGACCGGCAGCCGATGTACTGACCGAGGAGGCCGTAGGTCGTTACTTTCCCGCGCGGAATAAGATGAAGGGCATCGAAGACCTTTCTCTCAAATTCGGTGGGTGGGCGGTGGACTTCCATTGATCTCTGAGCTTAACGAAGGGGAGGAGGGGGTGCAACATCGGGATTAAAGGTTGGTTGTTTAAGAGACGGATCTGATTCGTCTTCTTTTTATGAAATTCCATGTCCCGCTTGTTTGTGCCGTCGCTTTTCTTCTTTCATCCTGTGGCAACAGCTACAACACCGCCTTTCCCGCCCCGACCGGAGAGGAAAAGTATTCGGATATCATTCCGGCTGAAATCGGAGGCGAGAAGGTGCGGTCTGCGAAGCTCGAACTCGATCCCGCCACCTACAACGGCGCGAGGTTTACCTATGGGGAGAGCGCTTCGATTCTCATGGTTCAGTGTTCCAATCAGGAAACGCTTGATACCTACTTTAAGGAGACGGTTGTGCCGCTCCTCGAAACGGGATACAGCAGCAAGGTCAGCGGGAAATTCAACGGGGTCTGGAGCGCTCGCGCCAGCGGCAGTGCGGGGCGGATTCAGGCATGGCAGAATGGTGCTTACATCTTTGCTGTCTCTGCTGACTCAGATGAACTCTTCGACGAGATAGTCGGGAAATTTCCCTACATTGCGAAGAAGTGATCGCCGGTATTTTTCTGCTTCCGGCAAGACCAAACAGGGTTGACTCGGTGACCTAACCCTGTTGAGTCTGAGGGATGAATCAAGGTGGACTGAATGACGGGCAATTGACTGAACTGATCGGGATGCTGGAGCGCCGACTGGTGGTCATCGGTGACGCCGAAATGCGGGAGTCAGATCCTGAAGGTCAGTTGAAAGAACTTCAGGCGGTCTCCGAAGCGATCATGGCTTTCCATGAGGCGCATCGCGACGTGATGCACAATCGCCTCAATCACTTCCTCGAAAACTGCAGCTTCGAGAAAGCGCTCGCCTGGGCCCGGGAAAGCAGGAGCTAGGGTGAAGGAAATTCTTTCGAGACTGTGTGATAATTGATCGAAGCCCGGCAGATCTGTGTAAATCTGAATTCATCTGTGAGAGCGAAGCGAATCTGTGTTTAAAAATTGCAGGAATTTTTAAGCACAGATGGACCGCAGATTTCAGATGATTTACACTGACCTATTTGTTTATCCCGCAGTCTCTCACGGGTTATTCTACTTCCCTGCGCCGGTTGTTTAAAGGCTAGGTGGTCTTGAAAATCTTTTGATTCACGTGGCCTTCATTCAGGTCAACCCGTTCGGGCCTTCCTTTGTGCATGTAGACGACTTCGGTGTGATCGAGTCCCAAGAGACCCATCGTGGTGGCGTGAATGTCGTGGACGTGCATCTTGTCCTCGACGGCGTAGAGACCGAGTTCGTCGGTCGCACCGATGGTTTGGCCGCCTTTGACGCCGCCGCCGGCCATCCACATCGTGAAGCCGGTCGGGTTGTGGTCGCGACCGTCGCCTTTTTCGCTCATGGGGGTGCGGCCGAATTCGCCGCCCCAGATGATGAGGGTCTCGTCGAGTAGTCCCCGCTGTTTGAGATCCTGAATCAGTCCGGCGATGGGAACGTCGACGTTGTTGCAGAGGCGGCTGTGGTTTTCCTCCATTTTCGAGTGGCTGTCCCACTTGCTGCCGGCTCCGTGATAGAGCTGGATGAATCTGACTCCGCGCTCAACGAGGCGGCGGGCCATGAGACACTGCTTTCCGTAAATCTGAGTCTCTTTCTGGTCGATTCCGTAGAGTTGCTTTATGTGCTCGGGCTCACTGTCGAGATCGATCGCCTCGGGGGCTTCCGCCTGCATGTTGAAGGCGAGCTCGTAGCTCCGGATCCGCGCATCGAGATCACTGTTGGACTCGCGGGAGCCGTAGTGCTTCTGATTGAGTTTTCCGAGGAAGTCGAGCTTCTTGCGCTGTCGTTGATCGGTCACTCCTTTGGGATTGTTCAGATTCTTGATAGGTTCATCGCCGGTGTCGAAGAGGTTGCCCTGATGGACCGCGGGAATGAATCCCGAACCCCAGGTCCGTGCGCCGTTAACGACCATGGTGTTGGAGTCTTTGATGACCACAAAGCCGGGGAGATTCTCGTTCTCGGTTCCGATGCCGTAAGAGACCCAGGAACCCAGTGAGGGGCGCCCTCCGAATACGGATCCGGTGTTCATCTGGCAGACACCTCCGGCGTGGTTGATTCCATCGGAGACACATGAGCGAATCACGCAAAGTTCATCGGCGATTTTGGAATGGTTCGGGAGCCAGTCGGAAATCCAGAGTCCGCTTTCTCCGTGTTGCGCCCACTGGCGTTTACTCTCGAGAAGGTTCGAGCTGGCCTCGCCCATCGCAGTGACGGGCTTTTCAAAACTGTCGGGAAGCGGCTGTCCTGCCAGTTTATTCAGGAGCGGCTTGGGATCGAAAAGATCGAGGTGGCTCGGACCGCCCTCCATGAACAACCAGATGACGTGCTTGGCCTGACCGAGGCGGTGGGGGATTTTGGCGGCGACGGGATTCGGTGCTCCGTTCCCGGCGAGAAGGTTTTCTCCGGTAATAGCGGAGAGCGCGACGGAGCCAAAACCGGCACCGGCCCGGCTCAGAAATTCGCGTCGGCTTGTGGGGTGATCAATTCGATTACAGGACATGATTCTTGGGGCGTAAAAGGTTGGAATAGTTGAATTCGACAGGCTTCGTTTAGTGCTGGTAGAGGAATTCGTTGGAGTTGAGAAGAGCGTGGCAGAAATCGGAAACAGCGTTGAACAGTTCGGGTGGATACGAGGTCGGTGCGGCTTCGGGCGCTGCTTTGATCCAGGCGGACTGGAGCACGGGAAGGCCGTCGGTGAGTTCGTTGAACTTCCAGTCGATCAGCGATTTGGTATCACCGGTGGGGGCGAATGGTGTCGTGATTTTCGGCGCGGCTCCGGCGCGGAGTGCGATGCGTGCGACCTGCCCGTCCCAGAAGTGATGATTCTGACCGCGTCCGCCCACGAGAATTTTTGATCCGGCTTTCGGAGTGAGGCCACCGACAACCTGATGAGGCACTGTTACGGTTTGCAGCTCCGCTTTGGGATCGGAGAGATCTTTCAGGTAAAAGGTGATGCTGCCTTTGGTGGGATCACCATTGGAGGGCACTGCGGAGATTGATGCGGCGAGATAAACGGGGGTGTCGAGAGGAACGCGGAGATCCGACGCCACCACTTCGTAGATACGGTTGCCCTGGAAGTCATCGCCTACAATTTGCACGATGAGATTGCGGGGATCGTAACCGGATTTCTCACTGGTAACTCCAAGCCCCCAGCCGATGCTCGAGGTGCTGCCGGACCATTGGCTTACGAGGGTGTTGACCGAGGCGTCTTTGTAGATCGAGTCAATACTGGCGACGGTTTCGACGGTGAAGTGATCATCGGGAAGGGTGAGACTGGTTGCCTGAAGTTTTTCAAAGCGGCTTCCGGGCTGAAGCCAGAGGGAGCTGCTCCCCAGTTCGACTCCGGACGCTTTCGCAAATTTCTGAGCGATGGGGCGGAGTCCGTTGTCGTTGGGATACTTGAAAGGCTTGGGCGGGGCTTCGGGAAGGACGCCTTTTTGCGACTCGATGAATTCGAGAGCATCGTTGATTTCACTTTCCTCCGCTTCGCGATTGTAGGCCATCCGGTAGGCCTTTTTGATTTCCTCTGCTCCGAGATTTCCGCCGTTGGCGAGGAGCTGTTTCGCAAATGCTTTCGAGCGGGAAATGACCCACTCCCCGTTGACGAGGAGAAGCGACTGGTTGGCGGTGGTGGTGGCGAGTCGATTCGGTTCGGAGCTGAATCCGGAAGGCGCGTCAAAGTTCCCGATCATGGGGTCTTTGGTGTTTCGGATTTTCTTCACATAGATACTGCGGGCCGGGGTGGAGCCGCTCACGGAGGGGCCACCGTCGCGGTCTTTCAATTCTCCCGAAGCAACGAGCATGGCGTCGCGAATCTGGCCGGCGTCGAGTCGCTGAGGAGGGAAGCGCCAGAGGAGGCGATTCGCCGAGTCGGCGATGTCCTCGACACTGGTTGGCTCGCGTCGCGCCGTTTGCTGATAGGTGGCGCTGTTCATGATGAGGCGGTGGAGTGGTTTCATTTTCCAGCCTTCCTGAACGAATTTTTTGGTGAGCCAGTCGAGCAATTCGGGATGGCTTGGCTCTTCGCCGAGTCTGCCGAAATCGTTTGGAGTGGGGACGAGCCCGCTGCCGAAGTGATGTTGCCAGATTCGGTTCGTGATCACCCGGGTTGAAAGCGGATTGTCCTCGCTCGCAATCCAGTTGGCGAGCGCGAGGCGGCGCCCCGATGAATCTTCTGTCGGTTTGATTTCAGGGGCGGGCTGCCCGAGAAGAGTGAGGAAGGCAGGCTCGATCACTTGCGTCTTGTCGCGCTTTTGCAGCTTTGTTTCCGCAGGGGCTGGGCCCACGTCGACACTGACGAATCCGAGAGGGAGATCGGCGGGCTTGAGCTTGTCGAACTTCGCGAGTTCAGCCGTCAGCTTTTCGTATTCGGCGGCCTTCTTTTCATCCTTCGCGAATTCCTTTTTCCAATCAATTCTCTTGTGGCTGTAGTCCACCTGGCGTTGAACCATTTGGGCGATTTGCTCTTCGTAGGTGGTCCGTTCCTCCGCAGGGGTGTTGTAGATCGCCTTAACATCCTCGGGGAACTGTTTCACGACACCTTTGATCGAACTCTCGATCTTAGGTTTCTTCATTTCCTCCAAGCGTGTCAGGATTTCCCCTGCTGCGGTTTCCCACTTTTTGAGCTGTTCAGCGTGAGCCGCCTTTTCTTCGTCACTGGCGAGAACCCGGTTCTCCGGCCACCAGGTTCCGTTGAGGAAGGCCTGCATCGCGAAGTAGTCTTTCTGGAGAATGGGATCGAACTTGTGGTCATGACACTGGGCGCAACCGATACCGATTCCGAGAAGCGCTTCGCCGGTCACGTTCGTCATTTCCGTCATGATGAGATCCCACTGCATCTTCGCATTGCGCTGATTCCACTCGTAAATGCCGAGTCTCAGGAAGGCGGTGGCAATGAACTTCTCAGGGTCGTTTTCGGCGAATTCATCCGCCGCGAGCTGTTCTTTGACAAACTCGTTGTAGGGCTTGTCTTCATTGAGGGCGTTGATGACGTAGTCACGGTAGCGCCAGGTTCCCGATCGGAAGCTGTCGGCGCGGTAGCCATCGCTTTCCGCATAGCGGACGACATCAAGCCAATGCTGACCCCAGCGCTCTCCGTAGCGGGGACTCGCCAGAAGTTCCTCGACGAGCTCGGCAGTCGCTTTTGCAGAATCCTTCTTGTGGGCGCTTACGAAAGCGGCGGATTGCGCAGCGGTCGGGATCAATCCGTGGAGATCCAGATAGATGCGTCTCACTAGTTCCTCGGGACTGGCGGCTGATGAGGGATCGAGTTTTGCTTCGTTCAGTTTTCTCAGAATGAAATGATCGATCTCGTTGTTGGCCCATTTTTTGTCCTCTTCACTGATTGTCGGCACAGTGACATCGCGAACCGGCTGAACGGCCCACCATTTCCGGTCTTCATCGGTGAAGCCGTGTTCATCCGTTTCTGATTTGGTGAGTTGTTCTTCAGGCCAGATCGCTCCGGTTTCGATCCACTTTTCAAGGATCGCGACCTGATCGGCGCTGAGCTCTTTCTTCGGTGGCATCGAGAAGTCGGGATCGTCACGTCTCACCGCTTCGATAAGCAGTGACTCTTCGACTTTGCCGGGGACAAGTGCCGGGCCGGTGTCTCCGCCTTTAAGGATGAGGTCGAGGTGATCGAGACGAAGTCCGCTTTTGGCTTTGTCAGGTCCATGGCAGTCATAGCATTCCGCGGCGAGAAGGGGACGGACGCTGGTTTCGAAAAATTTCAGTGCTGCCGCATCTTTGCTCGAAGCAAGGGATGCGCTGAAGGCTGAGAAAATAAGAATTAAAGTGGTACGAATCATTCCTGTGATGTTTGAATCCAAAGTGTGGGGGCGGGGCTGGTCGGGTGCTCTTTTGAGGCAAAAGCGTGGACAATGCCCTGTTGGTTAAACTCGCCGGTGGTGCGGACGAGGACGAAGCTCAGAAGGTTGTCGGGGTGACTTGCGATGAAATGCGTGAGCGCGTCGGATTGCATTTCGACCACCCCGTTGGGTGACCCTTTGAGAATCGTGAAAGTGGCAAGTGGCTCATAGGCATCGGGATTGGCGGAGATGTCAAAGGGCTCCGCCGTCTCCCATGATACGCCATCTTCGTCCCATTTATCCATTGCCGAATCGCGCACCCCGTAGAGCGCGAATTCGGAATCCGGAACAAGCGATGAAAATCCCAATCCGCTCGATTCGAGCTTCAGAGAAAGTTTCGCATCGGTAATCCGGTTCAGTGGGTGCTGCTTCAAATCAAAGGTCAGCGCCGCTTTCCTCCGGTTCGCATCGGCGAGATCGGTCTCCTTTACCATGATGAGCGGGTCCGCTCCGAAGGATTCCCCGTGTGTCATCCGAAAGTAGGCGTCTTTTCCACGACCGGCTGCGGTCGTGATCGCGAGCCAGTCTTTCCCCGGAGCGACGAGGGAGGCGTGTCTCGCCACTTCGCCTGCTCCTGATTTGGCAGGGGACACGGCGTCTTCACCGATGCGAATGGATTGCCCTTCGGTGATCAGCTTTTTCGCGGTTTTTGCGGTTTTCCCGGGGGCCTCATTCTGATTCACCTCCACTTCGCCCTCGAAGACGAAAACGTGAGCGCTTCCGAGGTCGGTTGTGGTCACGCCGAAACGGGTTCCGAGATCGATGACCTCAGTGTCTGCGGTGTCGATTGTAAACCCATGAGCGGAATCGGGAACGTCGGCGACAACGGAGCCTTCAATGAGGCGCGCACGCATCGACGAGGCGATATCGAGTGTGGTTGGCGCTTCGAGGGTGACGGTGGCACCGCTATCGAAACGAATCGTGGCCATCCCTTCAGTGAGTGCGAGGCGGCCCGCCCCGAGTTTTGCGCCCTCTGCGGTGGGGAGCTCGGAACCCGACCAGCGGCAGTTTTCCGCTTCGATGAGAGTCGCAACCGTGGGCTGGCTGTCACCGGTATTGATCAGGTAGATGGTGCTCGCAAAAAAGGCGATCGCAGCAGCGGCACTGAGCCAGCCCGCAGCCCGGGGGAATCCCGCTTCCGGCTTCTCCGTCAAAAGGTCCGGCAGTTCTTCGCCTGTGGCGAGGAGCTCCGCATGGAGCCAGCGCTGTTCAACGTAGGCACGCCGCAGCTCGGGATCGCCGATGATGGCTTCTTCGAGCTGCCTCGTTTCCGCTTCACTGAGTTGCCCTTCGAATGAACGGTCGATGGAATTTTTATCAATCATGAGGCGGCGGTGCCGGTTTGCTGTGAAACGCATTCGTTCAGAGTTTTGCGAATGCGGCTGAGGAGTCGGTAAGCCGCGCCTTCAGTGCGGCCGGTTTTGCTGGCGACCTCTGCGATGTCGCAACCTTCATAGTAGCGAAAGAGAATCATTTTCCGTTGCGCTTCGGGCAGTTTTTTCAGGCACTTTTTGAGCGCCTCTGATCTCTCGGTGAGCTGGTCGCACTGCCGGTCAATTTCCCCGGCTATGGCTTCGATGAAGGCCGGGTCGGAAGAGAAGGCAGGCTTTCTGCCTTGAGATCTCCGGTAGTTGAGAATTTGATGGAGCGCAATTTTGCGTGCCCAGGCGACAAAATTCGTGCCCGGTTCGAAATCGGAAAACTTCTTCCACATCGTCAAACGACTCGCCTGAAGAATGTCCTCCGCATCGGCATGATTGTGCACGAGGGTGTGCACGTAGGCGGAGAGAACCCGCTCGTGGCTGTTTAACAGCTCGAGGTAGTTCTCCACGTTGGAATCTGTGTCTGAATCAGGCATCTCCACAAGGGTAAGGTCCGGGTTCGAAATTTTTGGACATATAAAACAAACTTTTTTCCGGATAACTGCCTCAGGGGGACCGGGTTCAGCCGGGAGGCGGTTGAGCGGGCACTTTTCGGGGCCGGAGAAGTCAGGCCGCTGTGGGGTTCGGGCAGGATTTCTATATGTCGATTTTGGCGAAATAGTTAACTTGATATGGCACAGAGGGTGCTCCAAAGGTCCTGACTATATAAAGCGAACGCACAGAATAATGAGTACTTCAGCCGCACCTGATACACGAACTTATGCCTCCCACTTGCAACCTGTT
>JARGPH010000034.1:9444-30758 GCA_029213065.1 Verrucomicrobiales bacterium
CTCGAGGCAAGTGAAGCGCCTGCCTGTTATCGTATCGGCGATACGATGGTGGTGGAGAATGGTGGTAATCCGCCGGTGGATTTCTGCATCAAATCGGGCCGTCCGGCCACGAAGGTGATTTCCGCTTCGTTGCGTAATCCGATGAATCCAAAAACATGGTTTGGAAAATGTCCCAGGATCGAGGTGGGGCTTTCCAGTCAGGAGCACGACAGCCACTTGATTGCCGTCGCTTTGACCTGGTCACTCTTCGGTATCGGGCTGCTTATTCTCGTTTCGGGTATAGTCTCACTGAGCTGGGCTTCCTGTCTCGTCGGATTGCTCACCACCGGTGTTTCCGGCGTTTTCAGGGCGAAGTCACCGGTGGTAGCGAAAGATGCCACGGAGGCGTATTCCGAAATTAAAGGAGCCTCAGCGAGCTTTCTCAAGCACCTTGAGTCCCGGCCGTAGTAATCGGTTAGGTCGCTTTGTGTGAGGCCGCGGACATTGCGCGTTTGCGTAGTTCGCCCGGCGTGTCCCCGGTGGCCTTCTTAATGATTTGCCCCAGATACTCCTGGTGACGAAATCCTGAGCGACAGGCAACTTCAGCGAGTGGAATGTCAGTCTGTTCAATCAGGCTGACAGCTCTCTCGATACGCCTCGCTAGAATGTGTTCTCTAATTGAGGTGCCCATCGCTTCGCGGAACCGTTTCTGAAACAGTGTTCTCGAAATTCCGGCCGCCCGTGAAATGGAGTCGTTGTTGATTGACTCCGAAAGGTGTTCGCGGATGAACTTCAAACCCTTCGCCACGGTGAGATCATCGATCGCGAGACTGCCTGATGATTCGCGCTCAACCACTTCAATGGGGGCAACGCGCAGAGGCGTCGGTCCCGCCGCCCCGCCCTGGAGGAGCCGGTCCATCATCGCCGCCGCTTCGTGTCCGACTCGAGAGTGGCCGCCGCGGATGCTGGTCAGCGGGGGATCGGCGATTTCACAGAGGGCCGCGTCGTTGTCGACTCCGATGACAGCGACCTGCTCGGGGACGGGGATGCCTTCACAGAGGCAGGCCTCCAGCAGCTCGAGTCCCTTTTGATCACTGCAGACCATGATCCCCACCGGTTTGGGGAGATCGCGAACCCACTCGAGGAGTCGCTGAAAGGAGTTCACCTCATTCGCCGTGGAACGGCGCGGCATCTCAAGGAGAGCAAAGCTTTCTCCGGTTTCGGAGGCGTTGCGAAACGCTTCGGCACGTCGCATCGACCAGTTTTCCCCTTTGATACCGTAAAAGGCGAAATGTCGGAAATTTCGTTCGCTGAAATGGAGCGCGGCAAGTTTGGCGATGGCTTCGTCATCGACGTGGACGAGCGGGAACCGGTTTTTACAAACCCCGAGGACATCGATCACCGGTATTTTCAATTCGGCGAGCTTTTGTGACACTTCGTTGCTCTGGATTCGGGCGATGATTCCGTCGCCGTCCCAGTTCTCAAGCCAGTCCGGAATCATCTCGGAAAGCCCTCCTGCCGCATGAAACAGTTGCCATTCACCCGAATACCTTGCGTAGCGGGCGATTCCTTTGAGGATCTCCCTGCCCGAACCCAAAGAGGTTTCCACGAGTAAGCCAATTTTTTTTCGAGCCGGGGCCATCGCCAATTTGATCATCCGATTTCTACAGAAAATCACCCGTTTTTAAAGCGTGATTGCGTTGCCTTTGAAGAGGAAAAGAAGATAGCCTCCGCGTAGATGTCAGGGATGAATCACTTTACCGCCTGTTTTCAAAGCGCTCCCTCTGTGCGCGTGGAAGCGCCGGGTCGTATCAATTTGATCGGTGAGCATATCGATTATCTGGGTGGCTGTGTTATGCCCATCGCGATCGATCGGCATCTCACCGTGGAAGCGGGAGTTTCTCCGGATAATACCTTTCGCATTTTTCCTGTTGGACTGGGTGTTTCCGGGCCGGTTGAGTTCGTGATTGAGGATTGTAAAATCGGAGCTGATCCCGGCCATGCCTGGCTGCGGTATGTGTTTGGCGTGATCTCCGGTTATCGCGCTGCGGGCGTTCAGGTGTCGGCGTTTGAGGCGGCTATATCGACGGATCTTCCCACAGGTGCGGGTTTGAGCAGCAGCGCTGCATTGGAAACGGCGGTTGCCCTCGTGATCGAAGCACTCACCGGTGTGGAGCAGGATGTCGTCGATCGAGCCCTGATTTGTCAAAAGGCGGAGCACGATTTCGCCGGCGTTCCCTGTGGAATCATGGATCAGCTTGCGGTGGGCGCGGGAAAGGAGGGCCATGCTCTCCTGCTCGATTGTTCCGACCTTTCCTTTTCACACTTGCCCATTCCCCGCGGCATCTCGGTGCTCACGGCGGATACGGGAGTGAAGCATGCTCTCGGCGACGGCGAATACCGGAAGCGCCGCGAGAGCTGTGAGTCGGCTCTAACGATACTCAAAGCGGACTCGTTTCGGGGTCTCAGTCCCGGGGATATTGATGCGGCGGGAGAGGCGTTGGGGGATCTGCTCTTTCGTCGCGCCCGCCACGCCGTCACAGAGATGGCGCGGGTCGAGGCTTTTGCCTCCGCGTTGAAGCGCGGGGAGGTCGCTGCCCTCGGCAGGCTCATGCGCGAGAGCCACGAGTCATTGCGTGATGATTTTGAAGTGAGCTGCGAAGAGCTCGATGGCCTCGTTGAAGCCGCCTACGATTTCGGGGCGGATCGCGGGTTGATTGGTTCCCGCATGACCGGGGGAGGGTTCGGCGGGTCCACCGTTTCGCTGGTGGCGACCGAATCGGCTCAGAGTCTCAAAGAACACCTCGAAAAATTCTACCGCGAAAAGTTTGCGCGAGAGCTCAATTGTTTTGTAACCTCGGCCGTGGACGGAGCCGGATTTGATTCTGTCTAACAAAACCCTATTATTGTATGAGAACCCTGTTCCTGTGTTTAACCCTGACTGCGATGTGCGCTTTTCTAACTTCCTGTGGCTCCGAATCTTCCAGCGAATCCGTTTACGGAACGATGCCGGATGGAAGAGAGGTGAAGATTTTCACCCTGGCAAATGAGACCGGTATGGTCGCCAAGGTCACTGAATACGGTGCCATTCTCGTGTCGATCACGGCACCGGACAGGGAGGGGAATCTCGCCGATGTGACCCATGGCTACGACACTCTCGAAGGCTGGCTCGGAAACACGTCGTATTTCGGCGCTACGGTGGGGCGCTTCGGGAACCGCATTGCGCACGGTAAGTTCACTCTCGACGGAAAGGAATACACCGTCCCGACAAACAACGACCCGGGCGGAATTCCCTGTGGCTTGCATGGTGGAATCAAGGGCTTCGATAAAGTGCTCTGGAAGGGTGAGGCTTTTTCCGATGCCAATGGTGAAGGCGTCAAGCTCACTTACGTCAGTGCCGACGGTGAAGAAGGGTATCCCGGCGAACTGACCGTTGAGGTGACTTATCAGCTCACCAACAGCAACGAACTGATCTGGGACGCGAAAGCGACGACAAGTGCTCCCACGGTCCTGAATATTGTCCATCACTCGTATTGGAATCTCAGCGGTGACCCTGACACTTCCATCAATGATCACGAGCTGACACTCTGGGCTGACAAGTATCTTCCCACGAACGCGGGACTGATTCCCCTCGGAGTTGAAGCTCCGGTTCTGGGGACTCCGATGGATTTCACAAAACCCCACGCGATCGGGAAGCGTGTCGAAGAGGATTTCGAGGCGTTGAAGCTCGGTGGTGGTTACGATCACGCCTGGATCCTCAATGGATTGAAGTCGGGTGATTTGAATAAAGCGGCGAAGGTGCACGATCCCAAGACGGGACGAACCATGACGATCTCAACCAACCAGCCTGCGGTTCAGTTTTACGGGGGGAATTTCCTCGACGGAACGGCGACCGGAAAAGGTGGCGTCGCCTATCAGCACCGGACAGCTCTCTGTCTCGAGACGGAGAATTACCCGGACGCTCCGAATCAGCCCGATTTTCCAAGCGCTGTCCTTCGGCCCGGCGAGGTCTATCATCACCAAATGGTTCACGCTTTTTCAGCGGAGTAAGCCTTCAGCATTTAAAATATGATTATCGTAACCTTTCTGTTTTTCACCGCTCTGGTCGGAGCGCTGACCTGGTTTCTCACGAGGAAAGATGACCACGGGACCTCGACGGGATACTTCCTCGCGGGGAGAACTCTCACCGGTGGGTTCATTGCCGGTTCTTTGCTCCTGACCAATCTATCGACCGAGCAACTGGTCGGCCTCAATGGCGCCGCTTTCACCGACGGTGTCGCGGTGATGGCCTGGGAGGTGATCGCGGGCGCGTCTCTCGTTCTCATGGCGCTTTACTTTCTCCCGAAGTATCTGCGAAGCGGAATCGCGACGATTCCCCAGTTTCTTGAAGAGCGCTTCAACGGCACCACGAGAGTGATCACTAGCTTCATTTTTATCGTCGCCTACGCGGGGATTCTTATTCCGATTATCCTCTATACCGGAGCAACAGGACTCATGGGGATTCTCGATTTGAAGACGATCACGGGGATTGAAAGTGAGACCACGCTTCTCTGGATCACGGTGTGGTTTATCGGGATCGTAGGGTCAATCTACGCGATTTTCGGGGGTCTTCGCACCGTTGCCGTTTCAGATACGATCAACGGTTTCGGTCTTCTCGTCGGTGGTGTTCTCATCGCTGTCTTTGCGCTCAACGCGATCAACGACGAAGGCATTTTTCAAGCGTTGGGAACCCTCAAGGAGGCGCATCCGGAAAAGTTCAATTCGATCGGCAGCTCGGAATCATCGGTTCCATTCTCGACGCTTTTCACAGGCGTATTGCTGCTCAACCTCTTTTACTGGACGACGAATCAGCAGATTATTCAGAGAACCTTCGGGGCGAGCAGTCTCGCGGAAGGTCAGAAAGGGGTCTTGATCGCCGGTGTGCTTAAAGTGCTCGCGCCTCTCATTCTCGTGCTCCCCGGGATCATTGCTTTTCACCTCTATGCGGATCGCGAAGGCTTCAAAGCGGATCATGCCTACGGCACCCTCGTCAATGATGTTCTCCCGACGGGGCTCGCCGGTTTCTTTGCCGCAGTCATGGTCGGTGCGATTTTGAGTTCGTTCAATTCCGCACTGAACTCGACCGCGACGCTTTTCTCTCTCGGGGTCTACAAGCAAATGTCGAAAGATGCGAGCGATCAGAAGGTGATCAGCAACGGTAAAACGGTGGGCGCGGTTGTCGCTGTCCTTGCGATGTTCACTGCTCCGCTTCTCGCGGGACAGGAAAGTATTTTCGGTCACCTCCAGAAGATGAACGGTCTCTACTTTATTCCGATTTTCTCGGTCGTTCTCGCCGGGTTGCTGTTTAAGCGGGCGGGCGCTCTCGCGGCGAACCTCTCCCTCGGGATAGGATGTGGTATTTTGATTCTCGGGTATTTCGTTCCTCCGTTTTCAGGGTGGGCTGAAAAAGTCCATGGGTTTCATTTTCTCGGTATCGTATTCGGAGTTCTCATGCTGTTTCAGTTTGTCATGAGTAAGGTGAATCCACTGGCTCAACCCTGGGAGCACAAGCACTCCGGTGATGTCGATCTGACCCCGTGGAAGTGGGCGAAGCCGGTGGGGATTGGGATCGTGGTTTTTGTGTTGGTCGTCTACCTCGCACTCGCTGATTTTTCCGTGCTCACAGGTGGCTGAGTGATTGTATATGAAAAGGATTTCTGCCGCCGTCTTTCTGTTGCTCCTCGGATTTCAAGCGCACGCTGACGAGGTAAAACGTCCGAATGTTCTCTTGTTGTTAGTCGATGACCTGAAGCCGGCGATCGGTGCCTATGGCGACACCACTGCGAGGACTCCGAATCTGGATGCGCTTGCGGCAAGGGGAATGCGCTTCGATGCTGCCTATTGCAACCAGGCAGTTTGTGCGCCTTCGCGCTTCACGCTCATGCTGGGGGCGCACTCGACTTCGACGGGGCTTTATGGTCTTGGCAGTGAACTGCGCGAGGTGGTTCCGGATGCTTTGACGCTTCCTCAGTTCTTTGAAAAGCACGGCGGCTACCGGACCGAATCGCTGGGGAAGGTCTTTCACATAGGCCACGGTAACAACGGTGACCCGGAGTCTTTCAGTGTGCCGCATTTTAAAGAGAAGGTGATCGAGTATGTGGATCCCGCGAGCACTCAGGGCGGGCAGCTCACCCGTGAGGAGGCCTTTTTTACGAATCAGAAATTGGATTCGATCAATTCACTTCCGCGAGGCGCTGCCTTCGAGTCGCCTGAGGTGGAAGATGACGCCTACGCCGACGGTCGCGTCGCTGAGGAAACGCAGAAGCGTTTGGCCGCCGCGAAAGTGCGCCGGGAACAGGAGGGAACTCCGTTCTTTATTGTCGCTGGATTTGCGCGGCCCCATTTGCCGTTTTCGGCTCCGAAGCGTTACTGGGACCTCTACGATCCTGAGACGTTGCCGATGCCGGAAAACGAGGAGCTGCCGGAAGGTTCACCGAAAGTGGCGGGCAAGCGCGGCGGTGAGATTCGGAACTATTTTCCGGTTCCCGACAAAGGGGATCCGGCTGCGATTTCTGATGAGGTGAAACGACAGCTCATCCACGGTTACTACGCGAGCACGAGTTATGTCGATGCTCAGATCGGAAAGGTGATGGATTCGCTCGACGAACTGGGACTCGCGGAGAACACGATTGTGGTGTTGTGGGGGGATCACGGGTTTCATCTCGGCGATCTCGGCATCTGGACGAAGCACACCAATTACGAAGAGGCGAATCGCATCCCCCTGATCTTTGTTGCCCCGGGTGTGACCGGGCCGGGCTCGGTCACGGGGCAGTTTGCAGAGAGTGTTGATGTTTATCCGACCCTTGCCGAACTGGCGGGACTTCCGGCTCCGACGGGGCCTCAGTCAATCGACGGTCTCAGTCTTGTCCCGGTCTTGCGTGATCCTGATGCACGTGTCCGTGACCACGCCTACCACGTGTTCCCGAAAAGAAGGCTGGGGCGGGCGATCCGCACGAGTCGTTACCGCTATGTGGAATGGAAGCGACCGGGCGATCCGCGCGACAAGGCGGAGATTGAGCTGTTCGATTACGAGACTGACCCGCTTGAAACGAAGAATCTGGCGGCGGACAATCCCGGAATCGTCGCTGAGTTGGCGGAAATGTTGGGGACCTACCCCGAAGCCGTCGCGAGGGGAAAATAGACGAAACCTGATTTCTGCGGGCGTGCTGATCCGGGGACATTTCCCGTGGTTGCCTTCCTGCTTCATTTGTGTGACGATGTCGCGATGCCTGATCCCGATGCCTTTGTAGACAGCTATTCGAACCTGGTTCCGGCATTGATACTGATCTCTCTCATCGTCTGGGAGACGGTGGGGCCCTGCTTCCGCTATTTTGTAAGGCGCCCCGGAAAAAGAGTGCGTCACGGGGCTATCAATATCGGGTTCGGAATCATCAACGCGATTGTTATCGCGATTATTTTTGTCACCGCCTGGGAGGCCGCCGCAAAGTGGTCGCTCAAGACCAACTTTGGAATTCTGAGGTGGACGGCACTTCCTCCGTGGATTGAGGGGATCTTCGCGGTGCTTGTCTTCGACTTTTTTACTTATTGGTGGCACCGCTTCAATCACACAATCCCGTTTCTCTGGCGTTTCCACCGTGTGCATCATTCAGATGCGGAGATGGATGTGACGACCGCGAACCGGTTTCATGCAGGGGAGATCGTGATGTCATCGCTACTGCGGGTGCCTCTTTTGTTTCTGTTAGGTGCGGACCTCTGGATGTTGGCTCTATACGAGTTGTTGATGTTTCCGGTGGTGCAATTTCATCACGCCAACATCCGGCTCCCGGACCCTCTTGAGAAGGGATTTCGTGCCATCTTCGCTTCTCCCGTGATGCACAAAATCCATCACTCCGATTACGTCAAAGAAACGAATTCCAACTACACCTCGTTCTTTTCGTTCTGGGACCGGATCTTCGGAACCTACCGGATGCGGGAGGATTTCGAGCTGATTCAGTTGGGACTGAAAGAGTTTCGTGAGCCGGAGGACGCGCAATTTTTCGGAATGCTGAAAATACCATTCAGGAAAGCTAAGCGCGCATCGAGCGGAAACGACTGCAAAGGAACGGAAATAGAGCTGTGATCGTGAAACCGAGCACGACGCCTGCGATGATCTCGGAGAGGAGAGGGGCGAGGTGAAGTGCGAGCAAATATTTTCTCAAAAGCCAGATAACAAGGCCGAAGAGAAATAAGCCCACTATGGCGACGGGGAGTTTCATCCACCGTTTCGCGGGTTTGAAAAAAGGGCTGCTGAAATCGAGGAGGTAGCCTGCCATCCATCCCGCGAAAAGCCCCATCATGATGATGCTTTTTCCCGGTGGAGCCGCTGCCGGCCATAGCGCGAGAACGATGGCGGCCATGACAGAGAGTAAGATGGCTGTCCGGGTGAGACCTCTGAGAGTTTCAGCGCGAAGCAGGAAGCGGAAGAAGATGAGCGTCGCGACACCGGCGACGGCACCTGCGATAATGTCTTCGAGGTCGTGAACGCCGAGATAAAGTCGACTCAGCGGGATCAGGAAAACGAGTAGAAAAGCGAGTCGGGTGAACCATTGAACTTTGAACTCGAGAGCGAGGGAGAACCAGAATACAATCGCCATGAGAGTGTGACCACTGGGCAGGCCATAAGAGGTGGGTGACTCCCCGGCGAGCCAGAGAGACTTGGGCGGGCGGGGATCCTCGAAGAGATCTTTGAGAAAGAAAGTGATCAGGCCGGAGAATATCAGAGCCGTCATGACCCGGGTCGCCGCGTTCTTGTCCCAGATCCAGTAGAGCAGCGGTAAAACGAGGAAAAAGAACCAGGTGTAGCCCAGTGCTGTGATCGCTTTCATTACCGGAGTGATGGAAGGGTTTCGAAAAGGGAGGACCCAATCGATGCTGTAGAGGAAATCTTCCATGGCGGGTATCTGTGAGTGAATCCGATCGAACCGGGGTCGCAAAATGAGGTTAACCTGCTTTGTTGCTTCTTACGATATGAAAAGAGCTGCTGTCATATTTCTTTCCACGATGATTTGCCTGCCTCTCCAGGGTGCGGATTTTCCCGAGCCCTTCAACAGTGAGCCTGACAAAAGTGCGGCACCTCCTTCGGCTGAGGAGGCTCTCGGGATGTGGTCGCTGCCTGAGGGGTTTAACGTCGAGTTGTTTGCTTCTGAGCCGGAGGTGCAGAATCCCGTCGCGATGGCGTGGGACCGGCGTGGACGGATGTGGGTCGCAGAGAACTACACCTATGCGGAGCGAGAGGTCCGGTTTGAACTGACGCTCAATGACAGGGTTGTGATTCTTGCCGACTCGGATGGCGACGGGAGGTCCGATCAACGGAAGGTTTTTCTGGATGATGTTCAGCGGCTCACCAGTGTTGAGCTGGGGCGCGGCGGGGTCTGGTTGATGTGTCCTCCGCAGCTGCTCTTCGTGCCGGACCGGAATGAAGATGACATCCCTGATGGTGAGCTCGAGGTCGTTCTCGATGGCTTCACCGTGGCCGAAAGCAGCTACCACAATTTTGCGAACGGTCTCCGCTGGGGACCTGACGGTTGGCTCTACGGGCGGACCGGCCATTCCTGTCCGGGGCAGGTCGGTGCGCCGGGGACGGCGGTGGAAGATCGCATTCCCACGAAAGGGGGGATCTGGCGTTACCACCCCGAGCGGAAGGTGTTTGAGGCCTTGAATCACGGGACGACCAATCCCTGGGGGCACGACTGGGATAAACACGGTCAGCTCTTTTTTATCAACACGGTGAACGGGCACCTCTGGCATGGCATCCACGGAGCGCACTTTACGGAAAGCTTCGGCGCGGACCCGAACCCGCTTGTCTACAGTCGAATCGATACGCACGCCGATCACTATCATTACGACAGAGGCGGAAAATGGTCCGAGTCCCGCGACGGGGCCGCGAACGAATTCGGGGGCGGTCACGCACACGTCGGGATGATGATTTATCAGGGGAAAGCCTGGCCGGAACGATTTCACGATCGGCTCTTCACCCTGAATATGCACGGGCGCCGCACCAATGTGGAGCGACTCGATCGCGAGGGCAGTGGCTACGTGGGACGTCACGAACCGGATGTGTTTCTGATGGGAGATGAATGGTTCCGGGGGATCGATATTCAACCCGGTCCGGATGGCGCCGTCTATCTCCTCGACTGGAGTGATACGGGGGAATGTCATGATCATACCGGTGTGCACCGGACGAGTGGACGCATTTACCGGATCCAATACGGAGAGGGAACGAAGCCGAATTTGGAAGGGCTCGATGTTTTCTCTTCGGAAACGCTCAAGGGCATCTATGGCGATGACCCCTGGTATCATCGCCAGGTGTGGGCCCGGTTTTCCGACGCTGATATCTTCGAAGATGACCGCACCACTCTTGTATCGATCTTCATGAGTTCTGTGGAACCGGTTGAGGTTCGTCTTCGTGCCTTGCGGATGTTCGCGGCAAATGGAGGCGCGATTCACGAATGGAAGGATCTCCTCGCAGATCCGGCCGAGCAGATACGAGCGGCGTGTATTTCGCTGCTCGTCGATGAGCAGCCCATTGATACGATCGTCGGTCCCCGGAAAGCGGCGATGCCCGAACCGATGCCGTGGGAAATTTTTAAGTCATTTGTCAGTCTTGCTGAAAACGATTCATCGGGACTCGTCCGGCTCACCCTCGCATCCGCGCTCCAGCGCCTTCCCTATACGCAACGTGCCGGACTTGGCGCTGCTCTCGCGGGAAGAGCGGAGGACTCCGATGATCACAATCTTCCGGAGATGGTGTGGTATGGGATCAGCCCGCTCGTGAACAGCGATCCGGCGGCACTCGTGTCAGTCGCGGAGGCCACTCAGTGGCCGGATCTCCTTCGCTGGATCGCGCGAAGTCTTTCTGAGCGGATCGAAAAGGACGGTGATTCGCTCGACGCTCTTCTTAGGGGGGCACTCTCGATGGAATCGTCAAAGCAGCTTTCGATTTTGGAGGGAGTCAGCGACGGGCTTCAGGGTTGGCGGAAAGCGACTCCTCCGGAAAGTTGGTCCGCCTTGGCAAAGCTCACTTCAAAGGGGGATAAGCGCCTCGCTACCTTGACTCGCGAGCTCAACGTGATCTTCGGGGATGGTCGTGCTCTCGATGAGATCAAAGGCGTTGCCCTCGACAAAGAGGCTGAGCTTGCGACGCGCAAGGCGGCGCTGCTAACCTTGATTGAAAACAAACCGGATGACCTGCGCGAGATTTGTGAATCGCTGTTGGATGAACGGATTCTGAATGCGGTTGCCGTGAAAGGCCTCGTCCTCTTTGACGATCCGGAACTGGGTAAGTCCCTCGCGAAGCGTTACGGGCGCTTTTCGCCGGCTGATCGATCATCGGTCATCGAGACCCTCATTGCACGGCCGGCGTGGGCACTGGCGCTGCTCGAAGAGATCGGCTCGGGGAAAATAGAGCGAAGGGAACTCTCTGCTTTTCAGGCACGCCAGATTCTGGCCTTCGACGATGAAAAGTTGTCCCGAAGGCTGACCTCGGTGTGGGGCAATGTCAGGGCGTCTGGCGAAGCGAAGGAGGCGTTGATCAAGGAGTGGACGAAGAAGCTCCCGGCGGAAACCCTCGCGCAGGCGGATCTGAGTCAGGGGCGTCTCCTCTTTTCCGGAATCTGCGGGGCCTGCCATGTTATGTATGGGCAGGGCGGGAAAATCGGGCCGGATTTGACCGGTTCGAATCGTTCGGATCTCGGCTACCTCCTCGTTAACATTTTTGATCCCGGTTCAGAAGTCAGCCCCGATTACCGGATGTCGATTGTGACCATGAAAGACGGCCGTGTTCTCACCGGCGTGGTCGCGGAGGAGAACGACCGAACCCTTTCCCTGCGGCAGGCGAGCGAACTGATGACTCTCTCCAAGTCAGACATCGCGAAGTCGGAGGTGAGCGACGTGTCGATGATGCCGGACGGGCTCATTCAGGCGTTTACCGATGAGCAGGTCAGGGACCTCATCGGCTACCTCATGAATCCCACCCAGGTGTCTCTGCCTTAAGTATTATGAATACGGATCCTTCTCAAAGCTCTCTAACCCGGCGGGCCCTCGTGAAAACAGCGGTCGCCTCAGCCTCGCTCTCGCTTCCGATCGTAGCGGAGGGCGCAGAGGAATCGCCGGTTCATATTGCGACCAATACCTATCCCTGGCTGACGTTTGCGAAGAGGAAAGGGGAGGCGATCACTCTGCACGCGGATGAACTTCTCGGAAGCATTGCCTCGACCGGAGTGACCGGATACGAACCGGTCATCGGCAAGCCTGAAGAGTTTGATCTTCTTGGCGACCGGCTCAAATCCCACGAACTGGAAATGCGTTCGATTTACGTGGTCAGCACCTTGCATGAGAAGGTGGCCGCTGCGGAGAGTATCGAATCCGTCCTTGCGATCGGTCAACGGGCGGTGGAAGCAGGAGTGAAAATCATCGTCACGAATCCGTCTCCGGTTGCCTGGGGGCAGCCGAATGGCAAGAGCGATGACGATTTGAAGATTCAGTCTGAGGCGATGGATCAGCTCGGTGAAAAGCTCGGGAAAATCGGCCTGACACTAGCCTATCACAATCACGATGTGGAACTCGAACTGGGAGCGAGGGAGTTCCATCACATGCTCACGGCGACGAATCCGGAATACGTTAAATTCTGCCTCGACGCCCACTGGGTCTTTCGCGGATGCGGCGATTCTCAAGTCGCTCTCTTCGATGTCGTCTCCCACTACCATGAACGCATTGTCGAGTTGCACTTACGGCAGTCGGTCGGCGGGATCTGGACGGAGGTATTTTCGCTGGAAGGCGACATCGACTACAGGCGCCTCTTTCGCTTTCTGGCTGAGAAACAGATCGTTCCGCATTTGGTTCTCGAACAGGCCGTCGAAGCGAAGACACCGGAGACGCTGGACGTTGTTGCGGCGCATCGTGAAAGTGCTGCCAATCTGAGCGCCGCGTTTCAGCGCTGAGGCGTTCCCGTCGCGCTCACCGGGAATGGGACCCTACGAGGTGCGAGGTGCTTAAATCCACATGTGCCCCGGAAACTTCTCTGCGAGGACTTTGCGGAGCTTCGGCAATTCACGTGCGCGGAAGTGCGCCCAGTCAGTCGTGCTCCCGACGCGTTTCCCGTCGGGCGCGCTGAGGTTGAGCGTTACCGGGATCCGACCTTCGCAGACCGTGGGATGCGCTTCGAGTGCGAAGCAGTCTTTCAGTTTTACCTGCGCTTCCGGTGTCTCATTGACGTAGGAAACTTTCACGCTGCGGTCTTCGACCCACGCGATTGAGAGCGGGAGCAATTCGTCGAGCCAACTGATTTGCCCCTTCTCCAAATGCCGGTGGAATGCGGGGATGAGCGCCGCATCTTGGGCTTCCTTCGCTCGCGTGAGGCCGGTGAAGGCACGGGCAAGGGAGGCGGTGATCGCTGCCTCGTCGAGGGAGGCAAATTCCAGTTCCGGCATCGTGACCGATACGAGGTTCACCCGGGCGATGAACTGCTTCACGCGGTGATCCATCTTCGGCAAATCAAAGGCTCCGCTGCGGTGTGCTTCGGCGAGGCAGCGTCCACTCGCGAGTGGATCGAGATCGTTTTGCTGAGACGATTCTTCGATGACGAGATCCCGGTAGCGCACCCGTTTCACCGCCGCGACGCGTTTGTTCTTCGCGTCGAAGAGGTGTTCGAGGCCGGTGCTGAGATTCTGGGGAAACATCTCGGCGATCCACGCGGGCTTCACCGCCGTCGCGAGACTGAGGAGGGTCAACGGAGTCGAGCCGCGTGAGGAAACTTGATGCAGATTGGCGGCGACGAAAAACGCGGCCTCCTCCACGACGCTTTCGCGCACGAGCTGACCTTCCCTTTGCTCGGTGAGATCGCAAGCGGGCTTGCCGGGCTCCCGCCGTTTCGCGAGTTGATCAATGAAGCCGGTCATGAGACTGCGGAGGAGAGCGTCGTCGTTTTTCTGCGGGTTCGCGGGCGGGGCCTTGCGGTCGTAAAGGCGCTGCTGGTGGGCGGTGTTCAGGATCTGTTCGCAGGTCTCATCGACTTGACGGGCGACGTGTGCGTTGATGCCGTGACTGCGGCACCTCTCAAAACTGAAGCGGTTCGATTTGGCGAAGTCGAAGGCACGCATCAGGGTGATGAAATCGGTTTCCCCGCTGTCCTCGAACTGCTCGCGAGTCGTCGCTGATTGGTCATCATCGCGATTGGGACGCGTCAGCAAATCGCGACCGCTCACGAGAGCCGCGCACAGGGCGACATCGGGCACGCAACCGCGCTGGCTCGCCTCGATCAACATCCGCGAGTAGCGGGGGTGCATCGGAAGGCGCCGCATTTGCTGACCGATCGGGGTGAGCTCTGCATCGACCAACGCCCCGAGCATCGTGAGGAGGAGCTCGGCGCGTTCGACGGCCTGCCCATCGGGTTTGTCGAGCCAGTCAAAGGTCGCCGCTTCGCGGATCCCGAGCGAGTGGAGCAAGAGCACGACTTCGGCGAGGTCACTGCGCTGGATCTCCGGGGTGTTACGTTCCTCGCGGTTCAGCTGGCCGCCCTCGCTCCAGAGTCGATGACAGGTCCCAGGAGCGGTGCGGCCGGCGCGGCCTTTGCGTTGGTCGGCACTGGCCCGGCTGATCGGCTCCAGCATGAGCGTCCCGATGCCGCGTTCGGCGTCGTAGCGCGCCACCCGGGCAACGCCGCTGTCGACGACGTGGAGGATGCCGTCGATCGTGATGCTGGTCTCGGCGACGTTGGTCGCGACAATGACCTTGCGAAGTGCGTTCGGAGCAAAAGCGCGGTCCTGCTCCTGCGGTTCCAGCGCGCCGTGTAAGGGGATGGAGGCGACACGCTCCTCTGTTCTTATACTTCGCAGCGCGTCGAGGGTCGCATTGATCTCACTGCGGCCCGGCATGAAGACGAGGATGTCTCCGGGTACCTTGTCATTGATGATGCGCTCAACCGCCTCCGCGGCTTGCAGGGTGAGGTGGCGTTGGTCGGGGCGGGGGAGATAGCCCACCTCCACGGGATAGCTTTGCCCTTCGGAAATGAGAACGGGGCACCCATCCAAATACGCGGCGACCGGCTCGGCATCGAGGGTCGCGGACATCACTAACATGACCAGATCGGGGCGCTCGGACTGCTGCAAGTATTTCACCAAAGCGAGAGCGACATCGCTGAGGAGGCTCCGCTCGTGGAACTCATCAAAAACGACCGCTCCGATCTTCGACAGCGTTCTATCATCCTGGAGCCAGCGCAGGAGAATCCCCTCGGTGACAAAGGCGATCCGGGTGCGGGGGCTGATGTGATCGTCAAAGCGGATATGATACCCGACTTCGGCGCCGGGTTGGCTCCCGCGCTCCGAGGCGACGCGGGTCGCCACGGTGCGGGCGGCGACACGACGGGGTTGCAAGACCACGATCATCTTCTCGCCCGCGATCCCCGCATCGAGCAGCATCTGCGGCACCTGCGTCGTCTTGCCCGATCCCGTCGGTGCGACGAGGACAAGGCGATTGCCATCTTGCAGCGTGCGCAGGATGTCGTCGTGGGTTTTCCAGATGGGGAGCGAAGTAGGCGCAGGCATGAAGTGGAGGCCTCATGCTAGGGTGAGAGGGGAGGGAATGCGAATGGGAAGTGGTGGGGATTGGCGGCCCGACCGGGGCTTCTTTTACGGGCAGTCGGCGGGGCAAAAGTCATGAAATGCTGGCTGACCCCGGAAATGCGGAGTTCAAATCGATGAACAATAGTCAATTTCCCCCTGTGGGGTCATTCTTCCCTGATGTCGTGCGGGGGTAGTCAAAATCGGGCTGTTTCCGAAATAGCTAAAATCTCAGTAAAGTAGGTAGTCTGGATGCTTCTAGAGCCCTTTCTTTTTTAGCTAATTTTCTTACCGGAGTCTTGCGATGAATTATTCAGTATCGCTACGGAGGAAGGAAGGCGTTCTGATCCCGAAAACAGTCCACGAAATCGCCCTCGCGAGGATTTTCAAATTCTTCTCCGGGGTCAGTTGAAAACCGTGCCATTCTCGCCTGCCCCCAAAGCACGACAGGAGAAATCAGCGAGCACCAATTGACCAAGCTTGAACGTGTCCTTTAAGTAAGGTGGTGACCGGGGTGTGTAAACTGAGGCGTTTGGGGGCTCATGGCTCTTTTTTTACGGGCTGCTGGGCTGGAGCGGGGAGTGGCGGTGGCCCCATACTATGAGCTGAGTGAGTGCGAACCTCACCAATCCCGTTCAACGGCGCTTGACCGGAAGTCTCCGGAATTCCCTCCCTGAAAGTATTCGCGACACGTTTCGAATTCATAAAATAAACGATCCAGAGGATGGATACCATTGAGACAGCCCCGGTCCTGACAGGGCGATCTTCAAAAGGAACAGCTTCGCTAAAATTTTCAATGGCGATGAGCGCTACATTATCCAGAGCAACAAAAAGTAAAAATACACAAATGAGCAAGGGTGCCGTGTAGTGCCGCTGAAAAAATCTCGCGACGATGACGACCAGAAGAGGAAACAAAACCACCGGTGAAAAGCGAACGAAATCGAGTGGATCTTGCGTTCCCTCAAGCGCTGTTAGAAAGGCAAGTATGGAGAGGAGCCCATTGCTAAATACAGATACTACAAGGTTCATTGCTTGAAGGATTAACCAACCTGAAAGACCGTTCAGTTTTTCATCCCGCGCGTAGAGTGTTGCCGGTTTTGGGCGAATCAAGGCTGCTAGAGTTGCAAGCGCGACGCCAAAAAGAAAGCAACAAAACCAGACTGTCACCGACACCGGACTTGAGACCGCACGAGACACTACTGTCGCGGTTTGTGGAGTTGCCATACTGTGCTCTTCAGATGGTTGATTTGTAAGCACCGGAAAGCCTTGAGAAGACAATGATGAGGGCTCACCCCGTGGCTGTGCGGTCGAGTCACGATTAACGAAGAAATTGTAAACACAGAGATCCCGGGCCTTTTGAGCTTCCTTTGCATATTCCTCGAGCCGCTCGACGGGAATTATTCCCGCTTTACTCTGGTAAAAGCAGGTAAACTCAAATCCACTCTCGCTAGGTTTGACTGAATGGCTGAAGCTGAAAAACTCGTTCTCAATCGCTTCAAACTCTTTCTGAAACTGAATCGCTTCTGGAAAATTTACCTTAACCGAGCTCCACATCTTGGCGGGATGTTCGACCCCGAGAGGAAGAGTTCTCCCCGTGGCAAGCTCGGGTTCCAGATATTCCGCCACTGAATCCGCTACTGCGATCCCATAGAAATGCTGGTCGTTCTTTTCTTCAGGAAATCCGAAGTGCTTTATTTTATATCGCTCGGAGCTCTCTATGGAGTGCTCCTTTGCTTCTTTCCACTGAAAAGGTGCGTCCACCTCAAGCTCGGGATAGGAAAGTTTTGCACGCTCGACATGGAGCTCACTGACAGAGTCCAACGGCTGACTCTCAAAAATGGCACGGAAGAAGTCAGCGTACTTCCCCGTATTGTTTGTTTTAATATCCAGTGTCGCCTCGCCTGAAAAATTTTCCAGCGTCACCTCTTTTGTGACATAGCGACCGTTTCGAGAATTGTTAAAAGTGTGGATATCTTCGAGCCCACCAGCCTCTTCAACCAACGGCAGCGCAGCCCCGTAGTTTGGAAAATACAGATACTCGAGCTCTCCTCTCTGAAATGTCATCGTTGGATCCACCCAAAAATCTCTCTGATCAATCGTGATCTTTACGACGACGTGATCAAATGCTGCAACACTGGGAATAACGCTGGTGACAGCCCCACCAATCTGTGTATTGACCAGAGCCGGACAGGCCCTGATTCCGAGATTTCTGAGCATCGATGTCAGGAGTATTGCCTTGTCTTTGCAGTCTCCGTAGCGTCGGCTGTTTATTTCCTCAAGCGAGTATGGTTGGTGAGTGTGTACTCCCTCAAACGTTCCGAGGTAACGGATCTCATCCTGTACAAATCGAAGCGCAGCTGCCGCGACACTCTTTTCTCCGTCGATAACGTGAAAGGAATCACAGACTTCCTGAATCTCGTCCGGGAGCGTTTCCGGAATGGGAAAAAGGTCGAATGCCCACTGCTGAATTTCTTTCCAGTCATCGGCATTGGATGCAACGACGGTCGCGCCATAATCGAAACTGTCGGGCGTGTTTGCCTCCATTGCAATCACCTCAGGATCCCGGATATCCCAATAGTGGACCACGTCATCACCTTCCGGAAAGTCTATCGAGTTAACCCGGTTCCCTGTTGAACGGGGGATAACAATATCATTCACAGGATGTCTGAAAGATCCTATAATTCGACCTACTTTGACAGGGTACGACGTCTGCATCTCCCAATGGAAAAGGTCCCCATAAACAGGATTATTCCCCTGTATTGAATAGGCATAGTCAATAATATCTCCTACCCGGGTTCCTTCGACAATTGCCAGGGCGGTAAGCCGATTATCATAAATTTGGCGGTCATGGGATTTCTCGCGCTGGATGACTTTAAACTCCTGCTGATCCGTAACATCGATAACCTTTCCCCCTCGATGAATTCGAATATGATGGAAAACCGGTGCCTGATAGGAGGGATCAAATTCCAACGAAATTTGAGATCCTTCCTGAACACCAGTGCTGGCGTTCAATCTGACCGCAAATCTCCAATATTTGTGCCGCTTCTCGTAGTGGCAATGATTCTCGACTAATACAATATATCGACTCCCCGTTCCCCTTGCTTCAATGGCCGCTGCCTCTACATCGATCTTGGGAGATCTAACCCAAAGCGGACCAACTCCGGTCTGGACCGTCGGGTGTTCGACAGCAAGCCCATATGAAACAGGCAGGACAGTTGATCCTACCAGAAGCAGAAGGAGTGCAAGCTTACAAAGCGATAGGCCTGGAAAAGAGAACATTATTTGAAAATAT
This sequence comes from Verrucomicrobiales bacterium, assembly GCA_029213065.1. Classification (GTDB taxonomy): domain Bacteria; phylum Verrucomicrobiota; class Verrucomicrobiia; order Verrucomicrobiales; family DEV007; genus Arctic95D-9. The sequence goes on from JARGPH010000034.1 coordinate 28,309, forward strand.
TCACAAATATAATTTCAATAATTTATATATCCACTAGTTTAATGTGCGATTTACATGGATTTGAACTTCAAGGAAAAAAATCCTCTTCCTGGACCGTGTCCGGGCCATCTTCAGGGAGGACAGGCCCACGCTCGCTTCCAAGGGACTCAACTTCTGAAACACAGAATGGAAGCGTGTCAGGGCGCTCCTTCGTGGGTGAAATCTCGATAGAATATGGATTTCGCCCCAGCCATAATTGTCGCCCCCGTAGAGCACGGTGTTTCCAGGTAGTTCCCGGGGGCAGGCGACATTTCATGAAAACTCGTGCTTTAGCTGTTTTGAAGGCAACCAGCATTTCCTGACTTTTCCCCCGAAATGGAGTGAGTAGGTGACATCAGCAGCTTGAGTGCAGTTATAGATATCAGCTCAAACCGGATGAAGCGATCCAGTCCGATGACCGGATCTACACCTGGTGATTCGGCAATCGAATCCGCAAATGCTTAATCTGTCCTCGTTCTTGGAGCGTTGACGACATCGAGAAAGATACGGAGCACAGGACTTCTGAACCGGCCTCACGGCGACCGGCTACATTTCGATCAAGGCGTTGCGTGGCTGTAGCTGAGGGCCGCGGCCCCGGTCGGGCCGACCAGACGATCGCGACACTACCGCTGAGTCGTCGCGAGATAAACGGTGCTGGCGGATTCGCAATCCTGAATCGGATTGTAGAAGGTCACGATGTGAGACTCGCAGGTCGCGAAGACGTCGCTGAGTGCGTTCATGAAATTCTCTTCGGGGGGATCGTCGGACCAGAGGCCGAAGACGCCGCCGGGGAGGAGCTTTTCTGAAAATTTCTTCAGTCCTTCCTTGGTGTAGAAAGTCGCGTTTCCTTCCGCGAGGAGCTTCTCGGGGGAGTGATCGATATCGAGGAGAACGGCGTGAAATTGCTTCGCGGGGTCGGCTTCGCAAAAAGAGGGTTCCCCATCATTCGCGAGTGCGAGGGCAAAGAAATCACCGTGACGGTAGCTGCAGCGGGGATCGGCAGTCAGTTCGGGGCCGAGCGGGACGAGTCCCTCCTCGTGCCATTCAATGACCGGTTTCAGGTAGTCGACCACCGTGACCGATCCGACTCGTTCGGGGACAAGGGCGACCTTGGCGGTGTAGCCGAGTCCGAGTCCGCCGACGACGACATCGAGCTTTTCGCCCTCGGGGAACTGCTTTTCGGTGAGGGCGAGGCCCAGTTCTGAGAGAGCCTCCTCCACTACCGTGAACATGCTCGACATGAGAAAGGCATCCCCGAGAATGATCTCGTGAACCTCCAGATTGTCGAGTGAGAGAACCGTCCTGCGTCGCAGAATGAGTTCTCCGATGTCAGTTTGCCGGTAATCCAGTTCTTCGAATGCCGGTTTGGGAGAACTCATTGGAATGGTAAAAAGGGGGGGCGTCTACTTGCGGATACCTTCGGTAGCGGTTCCGTCGTCGTTGAGATGATCGGTCACCCAGAGGAGACCATTCGTGACGAGATCGAGGTAGCGGTCGTCTGAAACGGTTTCGTTGAAGTGTCCGATCGTGGTGCTGAAAATCTTTGTTTTGTTAGGGCCGTAAATATTTGTCCATGCCACCACGGCCTGCGCGTTTTTACCTACTGCGTTGGGATCTTTCTTCTGCCCCTTTTTGACTTTCGGAAACTGAATTTGATCGCCGGTCGCGAGTGCGTGCGCGGTGTCGAAGATTTGCACGTTGTTGTAAAGCTCTTCGTCGATGGTCGTCCAGTCGGCGAGTCCCTGCGTGATCGGGTGTTTCTTGTCGGTGTAAGTGATATCGATGGGCTCCTTGGGGCCGTGTCCGGTCGACTGGATGCCAATCATTTCATACCAGGCGGCGTTGTCTCCGCCGACTTCGACAGGTTCTTTGAAGTTACCCCAGCGATAGCTGTGCATCGCGCAGTGAATATTGACGGCGGGCACGCCGGCGCGGTGGGCATCGAGAATGCGCTTGAGATAGGCCGGGTCGGTGATGTTCGCGGAGCATTCGTCGTGGAGAACGACGTCGTAGCCTTCCGCCCAGTTGTCTTTTTCGTAAATGGGGAACTTGGCCTCAGTTGTCGTGTCCGCTGAGTATTCGATATCCACCGTCGCGTTGATCCGTGATTCAACACCGGCTTTGAGAATGTCTTTTTGCACCGCGTAGTCGTGACAGCAGCCGCCCAAAACGAGAAGGACCTTGAGTGGTTTTTTCTCATCGTCGGCTGCCCGGGCGAGAACGAAGGCGCTCAGTGCGGTGAGAACGGCGAGAAAGAGTGGAATGACTTTTTTCATACTGGTTGGTGGATCTTGGAGGGCGGTAGAGGCCCGGTCGAGTGGAATTTTTGGCTGATTGCTGTCCAAATGGCGTGGCGGGAAGGGCATGCCTGGTTGACGCGGGAGAAATCCTTACGGATTCCTCTACGGTGGGTTGGAATGTAGAGGAATTGC
>JARGPH010000034.1:30858-64654 GCA_029213065.1 Verrucomicrobiales bacterium
CTTACGGATTCCTCTACGGTGGGTTGGAATGTAGAGGAATTGCGTGAGCATTTCTCTGCGCTTGCTCGGGGAGGTATCGGGGCGGGGATGCCTGGCTGATGCGGGAGAAATCCTTACGGATTCCTCTACGGTGGGTTGGAATGTAGAGGAATTGCGTGAGCATTTCTTTGTGATTGTTCGGGGATGTATCGGGGCGGGGATGTCTGGTTGATGCGGGAGAAATCCTTACGGATTCCTCTACGGTGGGTTGGGTGTAGAGGGATTGCGTGAGCATTTCTTTGCGTTTGTTCGGGGGAGGTATCGGGGCGGGGATGCCTGGCTGATGCGGGAGAAATCCTTACGGATTCCTCTACGGTGGATTGGGATGTAGAGGAATTGCGTGAGCATTTCTTTGTGATTGTCCGGGGAGGTATCGGGGCGGGGATGCCTGGTTGATGCGGGAGAAATCCTTACGGATTCCTCTACGGTGGATTGAATGTAGAGGAATTGCGTGAGCATTTCTCTGCGCTTGTTCGGGGAGGTATCGGGACGGAGTGCCTGGCTGATGCGGGAGAAATCCTTACGGATTCCTCTACGGTGGGTTGGGTGTAGAGGGATTGCGTGAGCATTTCTTTGCGTTTGTTCGGGGGAGGTATCGGGGCGGGGATGCCTGGCTGATGCGGGAGAAATCCTTACGGATTCCTCTACGGTGGATTGGGATGTAGAGGAATTGCGTGAGCATTTCTCTGCGCTTGTTCGGTGAGTTTTCGGGGCGGGGATGCCTGGCTGATGCGGGAGAAATCCTTACGGATTCCTCTACGATGGGTTGGATGTAGAGGAATCGTGTGAGCATTTCTTTGTGATTGTTCGGGGAGGTTTCGGGAAGGAGTGCCTGGCTGATGCGGGAGAAATCCTCAAGGATTCCTCTACGGTGGGCTTTCCGGCTAAAATGGATTGAATATATGGAAAATATGGTTATTTTAATAAATGGATCAAGATCAGGACCAGCGATACGATGTGCTTATCGTGGGCGGTGGGATTGCCGGCAGCGTCGCTGCGTGGACTTTCTCGCGCGAGGGGCTGTCTGTGGCCTTGATCGATGAGCGTGATTTTGCGGCTCCGTTCTTCCGGGCCGAGCGGATATCATCGCTCGCGATCGCAGATCTGCGCGACCTCGGGCTCGGGGAGCTGATCGATGAGGTCGCTTTGCCTCTTGAGACAACCGCCGTTATCAAAGGCGGCAAGGTTCAACGCATCACTCATGAAGTCGATTACTCGGTGCCGCTCTGGCAGCTCGTCAATCGCACCCGCGAGTCCCTGAAGGAGAATCCGCTCGTGGATTTTATTTCGGATGTGGTCGCAAGCGTTAAGACGGGCCCCGAAGGTCAGACTGTGTTGTTAAAAAAGGGGCAACGTGAATTGTGCGGCAAGCTGCTTGTGGTCGCGACGGGTGCTTCGACGGCCTTTTTGAAAAACATCGGAGTGGCGCGTGAGATCATCAGTAAAAACCATTCCTCCACCTTCGGGTTCGATCTGATCCCCGGTCCGGATTTTAAACTGCCGGCTTCATCGGTCACGATTCGGATCTGCCGCGAGGGTGCGGACTACATGAATGTTTTTCCGACACCGGAAGGCAACTACCGGGCGAATTTGTTTACCTACTGGAATGCCAGTGACGCGGTGCAGAAGGAATTCGTGAAAGGGGATTCAACGGCGCTTTTGAAACGTCTTTCACCGTCGCTCATGAACACAACCGGCTCTTGGACTGTCGGCGATACCCTTGAATGCGGGGCGGTCAGTGTCATGAAATCGACAGGTTATGAGCAGCCGGGATTTGTGCTCATCGGTGATGCCTATGGCCGGATCTGTCCGTGCTGCGGTCGGGGAATCAACAAGGTGATTCGTGATGTCCTCACTTTGCAGAAAATGGTTCCCGATTGGATTGCTGACGATGTCGCCCTGACGCCGGAGGTTCTCGCAAGCTACTACCACGACGACACCCGCGAAGCCTACGAAGAGTGGGTCTACACGCAATCGCTGACGCTTCGGGAGCGCATCGTTGAGAGCACTCCCAAGCAGGTCCTGCGGCGCATTATTTATCACCACCTTCCGCCAAAGCTGCAGGACTTTTACTGGAAGCATCTAGGCAGCAGGAAACAGGTGCCGATCGCTCCATGAGCTTTCTCCAATCGAATCGTCGTGATGTGCAGTGATCTGAAAAAGCGGATGGATGAAAATCTGGAGACCTATGATGAGGTCATCACGGATTTCGAAAATCTCTACCTTTTCCCCGCAGAGGTCATCGTTCTCGACCGATTTCGCGATCAGTGGAGCCGGTTCGACGTCCTCGATATCGGTGTGGGCGTGGGGCGCACCGCCTGGGTCTTCAGTCAGAATACCAAATCCTACGAGGCGATTGATTACGCGCCGAAGCGAATCGATCAGTGTCATCGTCTTTTTGCGGAAGCGCCGGATCGCAAGTTTTCAGTGGGCGATGCCCGCGATCTCTCAGGGTATCCCGATGGGTCGTTCGACTTTGTTCTCTTTTCCTACAACGGGATCGACTACATCGACCCTGAAGGCCGTGAGGCTGCGATGGCTGAGATTAAAAGAGTTCTGAAACCGGGGGGCTGGTTCTTCTTTTCGAGTCATTCCCTCGACGTCTTTCCCTTCAATCCACCGGTTGCAGATAAGCTTCGCGGAATCCTCTGTCCGTTGGGGCATCTCCTCCGAATCCGAAAGCGTCTCAAATTGCAATGGCGGAACCGGACCGTCGATGTGGCCGAAGCGAAAGGGCGCGGATGGGCCTGTCTCGTCGATTATGCCGATGCGATGATGACCTACTACATCGATCCTGCGCGACAGGTCGAGCAACTCGAAGCGATGGGCTACCGCATCGATGCGACCTGGGATACGAAGGGCCGCCCCCTCGGGGAGGGGATCGCCGATGAGGAGTGGATGATCCATTACCTCGTTCAGAAAGCGTCCTCGTAGACCCCGGGACGTGAATCTCGCGATCGCGTGATCGCTTTGCTTCAGCATCGTCGGTAGGCTTTCTGTATGAACATTGCGAGATGGCTCCTGCTTTTTCTGATTTTGCCTATCCCGTCAGCCGTTTCGGCTGACGACTGGATCTTGAAGTCGCCGCGTCCTGACATTGCCATAGAGGGAACCTCAGTGGACGGTGAACTCACCCTGACGAGTCGGGATGAAGAGGGGTTGAACGGTTACTGGGAGCGTGAATTTCCTCTCGGTGAGGCCGGGTGGGTCGAGTTTCTCGCGAGTCGCAAAGCCACAGGCGTTGAATACGAGCGAAGATCCTGTGTCGTCAGAATCGAGTGGAAAGGGGCATCGGGGGAATCCGTCGCTTCTCCGTATCCGGTCAATTCCGACTATTTCGGCGATGTGGTCCCCTTGGCAAAGCCTGACTTTCCCAAAGATGGAAACGCTCAGGGTGACGGCTGGGTCGGCGTATCGGGGCGATACCGTGTTCCGGAGAAGGCGGTATCGGCTGTTGTCCAGCTTCACTTGCGATGGGCTCCGGGAGGCAGCGTGATCTGGAAGGATGTTTCACTGAAGGCGGCCGAACCGCTCCCACCACGGAAAGTCAAACTGGCGGCGGTTCATACGAATCTCTCCGGAAGCGGGCGAACCGTAGCTGAAAACCGGTCGTTGTTTGTTCCTTTGATAGAGGAGGCTGCATCGCAGGGCGCGGACCTCGTGGTGCTTCCTGAGCTGCTCACCTGCAAGGGCGTGACCCATGACTACGCCTCCGTCGCGGAAACCATTCCCGGAGCGACGACTGACTTTTTCGGGGCGCTCGCAAAAGAACACGACTGCTACCTCGTCGTCGGGATGCCCGAGAAGTCCGGTATTCTCGTCTACAATGTGGCCGTGCTGATCGGGCCGGACGGGAAGGTGGTCGGAAAGTATCGAAAGGTGACTTTGCCTCGCGAAGAGATTGACCGCGGGATTGCTCCCGGTTCGGAGTATCCCGTTTTTGAAACGCGTTTCGGGATAGTGGGATTGATGGTTTGTTATGATGTTTTCTTTCCCGAGGTGGCAAGGCGTCTCGCGATGTCGGGAGCCGAAGTCATTGCCCTTCCGATCTGGGGAGGAAATCCGCGTCTCGCTGCGGCACGCTGTGCGGAAAATGGCATTTACCTCGTGAGTTCCACCTACACTGATCATTCAAAAAACTGGATGAAGTCGGCGATTTGGGACCGCGAGGGGAACAGGCTCGAGACGGCTGAGGAGTGGAACAGCGTCATCGTTCGGGAAGTGGATTTGAGTCAACCGAACTACTGGTATGGGCTGGGGGATTTTCAGTCGAGGATCGCCCGAGAGGCGCCGGTTTGGAATGCTGAGTAATTGAGAGTTCGCCTTGAGTTTCAGTTCGCAGGTGTTCCACTGTTTCCATCCGTATGAGTAACCAGTCCGCCGATCTGCAATTATTGATTCAGTCGTATCATCCGCTTGTCGTCGTGGAGACGATGGAGGAAAGGCGGGTCGATGGCCTACTGAGAAACATCGCGAGCGATCTGGATATCGCATTGTTCACCTGGTCGGCAACGGAGGGGCTTTGCCGTGATTCTGACGGCGTCGCGCTCAACCGGGCGACGATGGATGCGCGTGCCGGCCTGCAGTATATTCAGCAACTCGGGATTGAGGGGATTTTCCATTTGAAGGACATGGCCCCGTTTCTCAAGGATGCGGAGGTCGCGCGACAATTTCGCGATGTCACGAGTCAGTTCAGCCACTCCCGCTCCTGTGTGGTTTTGTCAGGTCACTCGGTCGAGCTGCCTTCCGGGATCGCCGCTGTTGCCGTCCATTTTGAATTGGCGTTTCCTTCACTGGCAGAGATCGCCGGCGTGGTCGATGAAACGATCATCACTTTGCAGGAGCGAGGCCAGTTCAATGCGGGGCTCTGTCCGGATGTTCGTGAGCAGATCGTTCGATCTTTCGCGGGAATGACGCTGGATCAGGTCAGGCAAAGTGTCGCCCGTGCCGCGCTGGATGACGGTGTCGTCAATCTGGATGACTGCTGGAAAATTCTCCGGAACAAGGCAGATCAGATCAAAGAGGACAGTGTTCTTGAGTATTTCCCGGCGCAGAGCGACCTCACCGCGTTGGGCGGTTTTCAGAATATGAAACGCTGGCTCGACCGTGCCGCGGTCGGTTTCTCGGAGGAGGCGAGGGCGATGAACCTTCAGCCGCCGAAGGGCGTTCTTCTCACCGGTGTTCAGGGGTGTGGCAAATCGCTCGCCGCAAAGATGATCGCGCAGCGGTGGCGGGTTCCTCTGTTGAAAATGGATGCCGGCCGTCTCTACAACAAATACATCGGCGAGTCGGAACGGAATTTTCGGAAAGCGACAAAGCTTGCCGAGTCCCTCGCTCCGGCAGTGCTGTGGATTGATGAAATTGAAAAGGCCTTCGGCGGTGGTGGAGGAGGCGGAAGCGAAGACGGCGGAACCAGTTTGCGTTTGTTAGGATCTTTCCTCACCTGGTTGCAGGAGAAGTCGGCTTCTGTTTTCGTAGTCGGAACTTCGAATGATCTTTTCACGCTTCCTCCGGAATTCCTGCGGAAGGGGCGTTTTGACGAAATCTTTTTCATCGATCTTCCCAATGCGGGGGAGCGCCTTGAGATTTTGAAAATTCACCTGGGGAAGCGAAAGCAGAATTCTGAACACTTTGATCTCACCGCTCTGGTGGAAGCGAGTGACGGCTACTCGGGGGCGGAGATTGAGCAGGCGGTCATCGCTGCGCTCTACGAATCTCTTTATCAGCGCAACGCACTGACCACGGAGATCCTTCTCCGCGAAATCGGAAACACGGTTCCCTTGTCCGTTTCGAGGGCCGAGGATATTCAGCGTCTTCGCGCGGTAGCTGACGAGCGCTTTGTGAGAGCGTCAGAGTAGAGCCGGGCTTTTCGGGCTCGACGGACATTGAGCGGCTCCCCGCGCGACGGGAGCCTTGCGGTATTTCAATCGGGGTGGGGGCACCTCGTAGAGCATCTCCGTGCCTGAATATCAGGAATCCTTACCTGATACATTTGGGATTTCTTGATAATTCGTAGAAATTAAGCAATTATGAAAAAAATTGCAATTATGAAAATTGAGTCTCATAATGGAGAAGATGAGACCACTTTACCCGATTCACAAAGCGCTTTTGGCTGTCGTTGTTGCGATTTTCACCATGAGCAGCCTTTATGGGACTTCTTATTACGAGGTCGCGACGACGAATCGCAATTCCCTCAACGACCTGATTCGCCGCGTTCCGGTCACCTCCCGGTCTAGAGAAAGAGAGCTGCGGGAGCTGAGTTCGATTCAGGAGCGCCTTATCGTGCATGAGCAACGAATGAAGGGCGCGGGGTTGCCCGGTGTGATGTCGGGAGCATTCGCGATCAACTACTCCGCGATTATTGCGGCACTCGTGAATGACGAGATTTCCGAGGATTATGGACGCGATCTTCTATCGCTCCACCGACAGATGCTGGAGCGTTCCTACGAGTGGGCATCGAGCCGGAATCGCGACCCGGATTTCCCGGAAGAGCTTGTGAATAATATCCTTCATTTCCAGGAGGAAATGGCTGAGCGGAAAACGCCGGTTTTTGAAGTTCCCGAAAGCGTGAGAACGCCGATGATCAATGGCTATCAGGTCTGGGTGGGAGAGCTCCTCGCCTGGGGCTGCGACTGCGGTGGGCTCACACCGGGGCAGAGGTCACGAATTCAGGTGTCGCTTGACCACCTTGAGCGCTTCGAGTGCCTTTACAAGAAGGATGGACGGCTCATGCCTAACGAGCGGGCTGATCTGCACGAGCGCCTTCTCAGACTGACGCGGAAAACGATCGAACAGTTAAGCCGGTAATCGACAGCGCGGTAAATCTCTAAACAACCTTATGATGGGTTGATATTTTTCATAAATACCATAAAATATGGTGTTTATGAAGCGTCTCATTTCGATTGTTGTCGCCATCACCATTTTAGCTGTAGGCGTTCGATTGAGTCAGAACGTCCTGCTTCGGCATGCCAACGGAAAATTCGGCGCTGCCTTTTCGGAAAGTCGGGTCGGAAGTTGGCTTAATTCCCTCGGAAGTGAGGGCGCGGGGACGCAGCAATATTCGAATGCCGGGGGCCTCGACACGGTTTGGACGCTGGCAAACGGGCGGCAGGTTGAGGCCGTTATTCTCGCTGCTGACTCGAGAAATGTTCAACTGAGAACTTTGAAGCGTCAGGAGGTGGAGCAGGTGAAGCTGGCGGTGTTTGCAGAACCTGATCAGGAAAAAATTCTCACATGGCTCGAATCCGAGGGAATGAACGGGCTCGCGGGGAGACCGATTCCACTGAAGTCACACCGCTGGCCGCGTGATTGGCGGGCAGGGGGGGGATTGTCCCTCCAGCAGGTCGGTGATACGAACCGGTGGAACAGTGCCCATTTTGAAATCATCAATGAGGCGGGAGTGAATCGCGAGTCACTGGAGTCGCTAGTGACCATTTGCGAATCAGTCGATGGTGCCCTGAGTGCTCTCCCTCTGCCGCTTCCCGTGAACTGGGGGCGGCCGACTGACGAGAAGAGAAAGATAGTGATCGAGCCTGAGAATTCTCCCAAGCTCCTCGCCAATACAGCGGGCTATTGGAACAGTGGAACCGGGACTGTGCACATCTTTGTCGAGCACCTCCTTGAACCGGATCACCAGTTTGTCGTCTTCGAATTTGATAAACCGGAGAAGGTCCAGAAATACGACGTTCTCGTTCACGAAGTGACGCACCAGTCAACCGCAGCGCTCATCTACATGAACGTGCCCGCCTGGCTTACCGAGGGAATCGCAGAATATATGGCGGCGACTCAACAGTCCCCGGCCTCCTACTACTTTGATAACACTCACGTCACGCTCCGCTATCATATCAACAAACTGGTTCTCGGGGATCGTATCGTGAAAGAACGGAGATTGAATCTCGTGCATCTCGAGAAGATGATGAACCGCGACATTCACGAGTGGAACCGCGTCGTTGAGGCCGGGGATTCCGCCAGTGAAGTGCAATACAGTCAGGCGCTTCTTCTAATCGACTACTTCTGTCACAGGGACCATCGCAACGGGCTCCATTTCAGGAGATACCTCGAAGCCATACTCAGCGGCGTCTCGGAATTTGATGCCCGTCATATCCACCTTCTGCGGGGCCGGAGCTATGAGGAGATCGAGAAAGAAATGATCGATCTCTGGAAGCCTTTAAAATTCGCGATCAATTTTCAGGAACGTGGAGAGATCAAAGAAGATGATGTCACGATCGACTGGGAAGCCGAGGACATCAAAAAGACCCTGGCAACCCAACGGGCCATTCGTGCCCGTGCCGAATAGGGGAATCTCTGCGGAGAACACGGTTCCCCGCAGAGTAGCTCCCGGTTGAAATGAAATACAGCGGGGAGCGCGACTATTTCACGGCACGCTTGTAATTCCCGTCCATGGAAATACGAAGTCCGATTTCATTGCGGCCTTCGGTCTGAGCTGGAAAATCGTCTGACCAGAGGACTTCCCAATGGGCTTTGCCATTCATGACTGAACCCTTTTTATAGGTCATCTGGTAAATATGTACTTTATCCTGAAGGCCCCGTGAATCGAGATCTGCCTGAGCGATCTCGATTGCCTTGATAGCCGGGAGTGACGGCTGGTTGGCGACAGCGAGAGTCGAAACAGCGAAAGAAAGAAAGAGGGCGCAGAGAAGTGCTTTCATACCGTGATTGTGTTGATTGCCTTATGATGCACAAAATCCGCGTGGTCAATGTAAATTACATCTTCATTGCGGCGGTGCCTACCTGACCGGGCCGAAATGCGGAAAGGTCGGTGCTTGATTCTGTGGCATTCGGTCTGTATTCCTTCCGCATGAGTAATGCATCCAGCGCAGTGAAATTGAAGGATGGCGGGGAATTTCCGTCAGTGGGGCTCGGAACCTGGAAGATTCCGGACGAGGCCCTTCCTGACCTGATTCCCGAAGCGGTGTCACTGGGCTATCGTCATTTTGACTGCGCCTGTGACTATGGAAACGAAGTCGCGGTGGGGCAGGGGATTGCCAATGCGATCGAGTCGGGTGCCTGCACGCGCGACGATCTCTGGCTCACTTCAAAACTGTGGAACACCTACCACCATCCCGATCATGTGCGGGCCGCCTGCGAGAAATCTCTCGGCGATCTCGGCGTTGATGAGCTCGATCTTTACCTGATTCATTTTCCCGTCACTCTCGCCTACGTTCCCTTCGAAGAACGCTATCCTCCGGGGTGGTTGTTTGACCCTGAAGCGGAGAACCCTTCAATGAAGCACGTTCCCGTTCCCCTCGCGGATACCTGGGGAGCGATGGAGGGGCTTGTCGATTCCGGTCTCGTTAAGCGCATCGGCATTTGCAACATGGGCACCGCAGCGATCCGCGACCTGAAGTCCTACGCGCGAGTGCAGCCTTCGGTCCTTCAGGTCGAAATGCACCCGTATCTCACCCAGCAGAATTTGCTGCGCTTTTGCAAAGAGGAAGAGATCGCGGTGACCGCCTTTTCCCCCTTTGGTGCCAGTTCCTACGTCCCTTTGAATATGGCGGGTGAAAACGAATCGGTCCTCGATGAGGCAATCGTCAAGGACATCGGCGCGACGCACGGAAAGTCAGCGGGGCAGACCGTTCTCCGCTGGGCGCTTCAGCGCGGCACCGTTGCGATTCCCAAATCCCAGTCGACGGGGCATTTGAAAGACAATATTGAGATTTCCGATTTCACACTCAGCGATGATGAGATGAAACAAATCGATTCGCTCGAGCGCAATCGACGTTTCAACGATCCCGCCGAGTTCGGCGAGGCTGCCTTCAATACTTTCTATCCGATTTTTGATTGAGTCAGCCTTTCAGGGGGCTTTCGCCCCGGTGACCATGTCCGATTCAGCAATTCCGTGCCGGTTGCGTGGTCCGGAATGACCTGATTGCGCAGCCCTTGAATCACTTGCTTTTCGTCCTCCGAATCGGCACCGTAGGGAGAGTAAAAATCACCACGCAACAGGGTTGGGTCTTTCATCCAACCCTGTCGCGTCGATGACCCAACCCTGTTGAATCAATGACCCGACCCTATTGGAAATCTTTCCTTCTCGTAACGACTCTCTTAACCGTTTCGATTTGGAGCAATGTTAGATCGGCGGATCAGCCGAACATCGTCTTTTTCTTCACCGACGATCAGACCACGAGCACGATCGGCTGTTACGGAAACCCGATCGTTCAGACGCCGAACATCGACGGGCTCGCGGAGCGGGGAACGCGGTTCGAAAATGCTTTTGTCAGTCACTCGATCTGCTGGGTCAGTCGAACCACGATTCTGACCGGTCTTACCGGACGGACCTACGGCACTCAGGGAAACCACGAGCTGGCACGACCTGAAGCGGTGGAGACGCTTTATTCGGATATTCTTCGAGAGAACGGCTATCGCACCGGCTACTTTGGTAAGTGGCACGCCAAGATGCCGAAAGGGTATAAGCAGCAGGATCACTTCGATGAGTTCGAGGCAATTGGTCGCAATCCTTTCTACAAAGAGCAGCCTGACGGATCGCTTCGACATGAGACGGAAGTGATCGTGGACCGGGGAATTGATTTCCTGAAGCGCCATCCCAAAGACAAGCCTTTCGCGCTCAACATGTGGTTCAACGCCTGTCACGCCGAGGACGGCGATCGTCGCCCGGGGATCGGTCATTTCGCATGGCCCCGCGCCATGGACGGGCTGTATGACGACACCGAGATGTATGCGCCGAAGCTGAATGATCCTGCGATTTTCAATGCGCTTCCTGACTTTCTCAAAACGACGATCAATCGAGAGCGTTATTTCTGGCGCTGGAATACGGAGGAGAAATATCAGACTAACATGCGTGCGTATTTTCGCATGGTCAGCGGAATCGACAACGCGATCGGCCGCTTTCAGAAAGCGCTTGAAGAGGCAGGTCTCGCTGAGAATACCATCATCGTCTATTCGGCCGATAATGGCTACCACATGGGCAATCGCGGGCTGGCCGGAAAATGGTCTCACTTTGAAGAGTCTCTGCGTGTCCCCCTGATTGTTGCTGATCCGCGTGTCCCTAAAGAGCAGCAGGGAAAGGTCACGGATGCGATTGCTCTCAATCTCGATTTGCCTGCGACCTTCCTCGACTGGGCTGGTGCGGAAGTGCCCGCACGGTATCAGGGGCACAGTCTCAAGCCGATTGTCAGCGCCGGTGAACCTGCTGACTGGCGGACGGAAAGCTTTCACGAGCACTTCGCGGTCCGAAGTCGTATCCCCGCCTTTGAGGGAATCAGAAACAAGGACTTCAAATACGTTCGCTATATCGATGAGGACAATTACGAGTTTTTGCACGACCTCAACAGCGATCCGGATGAGCTCGTGAATCTGGCGAAAGATCCTGAGTTTAAGAGCACGCTCGAGGAAATGCGTGCACGCACCGATAAGCGCGTTGAGGAGCTCGGCGGACCACTCGAACCGATGCAGCAAAAGCTTGCCGCTTCAACGGTCCCGCACCCCGAAGCTTCTGCAGCTGTCAGTCAAAGAGTTGGAAAAGACGGGTTCACCAACCTTCTAAACGGCAATAAGTTGAATAACTGGGAGGGTGATTCGAAATACTGGTCGATCAAGGATGGCGTCCTCACCGGCGTGACTGATGGCTCATTGAAGATGAATCGCTTCATCACCTGGAAAGGATCGACGATTCAGAATTTTGATCTCCGCGTGAAAGTGAAAGTGAGCGAGGGCGGAAACAGCGGACTTCAGTATCGCGGTAAGTCGGCTCCGGAGCTCGGGCTCGATATCGTGACGGGATATCAGTGCGATGTCGTTGCCAATGTTCCGAAATACAACGGGATGCTCTACGAGGAGAGAGGTCGCCGGATTCTGTCCCACACCGGAGAGAAAGTCGTCGTCGATACGAAGGGGCAACCCTGGGTCGTTGGTGAGATGCCGGTGAAGGAATTCGCTTCCGGTGAGTGGCATGAATACCGTGTCCTCGTCCGGGGAAATCATCATCAGCACTGGATCGATGGACACCCCACCGCTGATTTGATCGATCTCGATGAAAAGGGACGTTCCCTCGAGGGTGTCCTCGCGGTTCAGGTTCACGTCGGGCCGGCGATGGAGATTCAGTATAAGGATTTCAAGATCAAACACCTTCCTGATGATCTTCAGCTCAAGAAGGCAAAGGACGTCACGATCCCGGCTGATGCTCACGGGGTGAAGCCTCAAGGCAAATTGCCGAAGGGGTGGAAGCCGCCTGTCTACGGTGAGCAGTAGCAACCTGTGCTCGGCCGGAACTCGATCACGTTAATCGGGGGATCGGCTGGAGGATTGACAGGGGATCGTCGATAGCGCGATCCTCTGTGCCATGAAAAGATTTTCTCTCACTCTCCTGAGCCTCGCTGTTTCCTTTTCTCTCCACGCGGAAGAGAAGAAGGCAGCGCCCAAGCCCAAGGCGCCCGCCCCGACGGAGGCGAATGTTTCCTACGGGCCGCATCCGGAGAATGTGCTCGATTTCTGGAAGGCAGAAGGCGAAGGACCGCGTCCGTTGCATGTCTACATCCACGGCGGAGGCTGGAGAGGTGGAACGAAGGCGGTGAAGCCCGGCCAGATGGATAGCTATTTGAAGCGCGGCGTTTCCTGTATTTCGGTGGAGTATCGACTGACCCCGGCCAATCCTCTCCCTGCGCCGGTTCATGATGCGGCACGCGCGATTCAGTTTATCCGGACGAAAGCGAAGGAGTGGAATATCGATCCGGACAAGATCGTGCTCACCGGAGGCAGTGCCGGCGCCTGCACCTCGATGTGGCTGCTTATGCACGACGACCTTGCTGATCCCGATGCAGAAGATCCGGTCCTGCGGGAGTCCACGAGAGTAACCGCGGCTGCCGTATCCGGCGGCCAGACATCGATCGACCCGAAACAGATCGTTCCGTGGTTGGGCGAGAATGTTCTCAAGCACCTCATGATCGCCAATGCCGTGGGTGAGCCGAACGCGGAGGAGGCTCTCAAGAATTACGAAAAGCATGAGGCACTTTATAAGGAGTTCTCCGCTTACAATCATGTCAGCAAGGATGACCCTCCACTTTACATGGTCTATGGAAACGATATGACGCTTCCTTCAAAAGACGCCGGGCACGGGATTCACCATCCGGTCTACGGGGTGAAGATGAAGGAGAAGTGTGACGAGCTCGGGGTTGAGTGTCATCTCCAGATTTCAGGTGTCTCCAAAGCGGAGGGGTATTCGAGCAGCACGGATTTTGTGCTCAAGAAGCTGGGTGTGATCCCTGAAAAGTGATCGGGAAATTGGAGGTGGTAATATCCGCTTTTTCAAAGAACAGTCCGTTCTATGAAGCCCTCTGTTTGCATCGATGCCGTTTTCGAGAATCTGCCTGTCGCCGAAGCCTGTGCCAAGGTGAAGGCTTCGGGGATTTCCGCGATTGAGTTCTGGGCGTGGTGGGAGAAAGACCTCGATAAACTGGAGGCTGCGGTGGAGGCGTCGGACTTAACGATCGCGGCCTGTTGCACGAAGTTTATCAGCCTGACGGATCCCGCGCTCCGTGCCGATTACATCGAAGGGCTTCGTGAGTCCATCGTCGCGGCGAAACGACTGGGCTGTGAAATTCTCATCTCCCAGGTCGGTGATTTTCGTGTCGGCGTTTCAGCGGATGAGCAGCATCAGTCACTCGTCGACGGGCTCAAAGAGGCCGCACCGCTCCTGGAGGAGGCCGGTGTTACCCTCGTGATTGAGCCGTTGAATGAGTTGGTTGATCACGCCGGGTATTTTCTGGTCCAAAGCGAAGAGGCTTTCGATATTATCGACGAGGTCGGAAGTGATCGTGTCAGGGTGGTTTTTGACATCTACCATCAGCAAATCAGTGAGGGAAATCTCATTTCAAACATTGCTGCGAACATCGATAAAATTGCTCATTTTCACGCGGCGGGGAATCCCGGTCGCCACGAACTGCAAATAGGCGAGATTAATTACCCTCAGGTTTTCGGAGCGATTGAGAGTTCGGGCTACGATGGCTACATCGGCCTCGAATACTGGCCCGTAGCCGAAGACCCGACCGGTCCGCTCAGTGAGGTCGCTTCGTTGCTCGGTGCGACGAACCAGGAGGACTTTTAGTTTTCCTACAGTAGCGAGGCGAAACTCGTTCCGCTGGCTCGAGACTACCCAATTGCGGAGGGGCAATGGGTTGACGGTTAGGTCTGTGCCTTGCAAGATCCTGCCATGTTGATTCGACTTTTGATAGGTGTGATCGGGTGTTCGGCCTGCTTTCCCCTTGCTGCCGCAGATTTCCCTGAACCTTACAATACGGAGGAAGCGGCGGCTCCTCCCATGAGCGCTGAAGAGGTTGTCAAAACTGCGAAGTTACCTGAGGGCTTTCACCTCGAAGTCTTTGCTTCGGAGCCGCAGGTGCAGCAGCCAATCTCAATTGCTTTTGATGAGCAGGATCGCCTCTGGGTTGCGGAGTGTTACACCTTCGCTGAGCGTCCGCGGCGGTGGGACCTCGAACTCAGTGACCGCATCCTTGTGCTCGAAGATGAAGACGGTGACGGCAAAGCGGACAAACGCACTGTCTTCTGGGATGAAGGGAAAAGAATGACGAGCGCGATTCCGGGGCACGGAGGTGTCTGGGCTTTGTGCGCTCCGCAGCTTTTGTTCATTCCGGACGCAGACAACGACCTCGTTCCCGATGGTGATCCGGTAGTCGTCCTCGATGGTTTCGACGCTGAGAAGATTGGGCATAACATTGCCAATGGGTTGAAGTGGGGACCTGATGGTTGGCTTTACGGTCGGCACGGTATCGTGGAGACTTCATGGGTGGGGGCATCGGGATCGCCGAAGTCGCAACGAACGCCGCTGAACACTTCGATCTGGCGTTATGATCCGATTGGCAAAAAATTCGAAGTGTTTTGTCATGGTGGAACCAATCCGTGGGGGCTTGACTGGGATAGAAATGGGCAGCTTTTTTACACGAACACGGTGATAGGACATCTCTGGCACGGGATACCCGGTGCTTACTATACGCGCATGTTCGGGACGCATCTGAATCGCCATGCCTACGAATTGATTCCGCATACGGCGGACCACTATCACTGGGACAACGGTTCTGAAAAGTGGAGCGATATCCGCGAGGGGATCACCGATACGACTTCAGCGCTGGGTGGTGGTCATGCTCACATGGGCTGTCTCATTTACGAGGGCGGTGTCTGGCCCGAGGAGTATCACGGAGATCTTTTCGCCTGCAATCTTCACGGACGGCGCGTCAACAGGGACCACCTCGAGAAAGAGGGCGTTGGCTACGTGGCGCATCACGGCGAGGACTTTCTCATGATTGAAGATCCCTGGTTTCGCGGGCTCGATCTCATTACGGGACCGGATGGTCAGGTTTGGATGAACGACTGGTCGGATACGGGGGAGTGTCATGACAATGATGCGATTCATCGCACCAGTGGCCGAATTTACCGGATCGTCTACGATGGTCCTGACAAAGGCACACCTGCGCCGAATCGCCCTCAGTGGCTGACTTCGCGGGCTGATCCTGATTTCGGGATGAAGGATATCGAGGCGCTTTTGAATTCCGGCGACGAGGCGAAGGTGGCGATGGGTGTTCGCTGGTTGGGAGAGGACGCGGGTGGCGAAGAGGGGACGCTTGCGACGCTTTTGAAAATTGCGGAAGACAGTCCCGCTCCGCTCGTGCGGTTGGAGTTGGCAGCCTCGCTGCAGCTTTTGAGCGGTAAAGACCGGTTTGCTTTGGCTGAAGTGCTTTCTCAAGAGGCACAGGATGCGGGAGATCGACAGCAGTCCTTGATGATCTGGTATGGGGTTGAAGCGGTCGTTCCTGAGTTCTCCGCGCTTGCGGTTGCCCTGGCGGCGAAATCAAAGTTGCCCGATGTGACGCGGCTCGTGACCCGTCGACTCGTCGAAGATCTTGAGGCGGCTCCGGGGCCTGTGAATGAACTTCTCTCGCAAGCGCTGTCTTCTGAAAAGCAAATTCAGTTGTCGATTTTGAGCGGGGTTGAAAGTGCTCTCGAGGGCTGGGGAAAGGCGCCTCAGCCGGCAGCGTGGAAGTCGTTTTCTGAGGCGTTGGCTGCGTTGCCTGAGGCGGCTGAGTCAGTGCAGGGGCTTGCTGTTCTTTTTGGCGATGGCAGGGCGAGGGACGAACTTTTTGCGATGGTGAATGATGAAGAGGCTGACCCGGTCGCGAGACGGTCGGCTTTGGGCAGTTTGCTCCGTCAACCGGATGAGGCTTTGCTCGCCCTCCTCAAGAAGCTGGTCAATGATCGCGTTGTTGGATTGGAAGTGGTTCGCGGTTTCGCCGCTTATGATGATCCGGATGTTCCGAAACTTGTCATGGGGCACTGGCAGCGATTCCCCCTGCACCGGGGAGCCGCGGCGGACACGATGGTTTCGCGTCCTTCCTACGCCTCTGCTCTGCTCAGTGCGGTGGAGAAAAAGTATATCCCACGGGATGCGATTACCCCGTTTCAGGCGAGGCAGATCGTGAGCTTGAATAACACCTCTCTGACTGAGCGGCTTAAGAAAGCGTGGGGGGAAGTTCGCGAAACGCCGGCGGAGAAAAAAGAGGAGATTCGCTCGTGGAAATCCCTTCTCACCTCCGATGTTATTGGAGCGGCTGATGCGAAGCAGGGAAAAATTATTTTTTCTCAGACCTGTGGTGCCTGTCACCGGCTTTACGGCGAGGGTGGCGCGATTGGCCCCGATCTCACAGGCAGTGACCGTCACAGCATTGACTATCTGCTCGATAACACGGTCAATCCCAATGACGTCGTTCCCGCTGACTACATGCTCACCGTTTTCACGATGAAAGATGGGCGCGTCGTCTCAGGGGTGGTTCCTGAAGAGAATGAAAAGACCGTGTCGGTTCAATCGGCTGCAGAGATGATTTCCCTGAGTGTTGATGAGATAGAGAAGCGGGAGACCATGCCCGTCTCGCTGATGCCGGAGGGTTTGTTGAAAGCGCTCGGAGAAGACGCGGTCAAAGATCTCGTGGCCTACCTCATGACGAGGGGACCGATTTCCGATGAGTAGATCAAAGATGAAATTATTTCCCGTTGCCGTCCTCCTGAGTTTGGGATTCGTCACCTTCGCGGCAGCGGACCTGAGCCGCCCTAATATTGTTGTAATTCTTGCTGATGACATGGGGTGGGGCGACCCGCAATGTTATCAAGCTGAGTCAAAGATTCCGACGCCGAACCTGGATCGACTTGCTGCTGAGGGAATGCGGTTCACGGATGCGCACACGCCGTCGTCGGTTTGCACTCCAACACGCTATACGCTCCTGACGGGTCGCTACTGCTGGCGAACTTCGCTTGAGAAGGGTGTCCTCGATGGTTTCGGTCCACCACTGATCGGGGCTGATGAATCGACTCTGGCAACGATGCTGAAGGGCATTGGTTACGACACCGCCTGTGTCGGGAAGTGGCATCTTGGAATGCAATGGCATGATCTCAGCGGAGAGCCCATCGGCGAGCGGGGAGCGCAGCGATTTCGTCCCGGCGATGACGTCGACTACCAGCGTGACATCACCGGGGGGCCGAATGATGTCGGCTTTGACAGCTACTTCGGGATTTCTGCGTCGCTCGATATGGCTCCCTATTTGTATCTTCGAAATCGTCGGGCAGAGACACTTCCCACGGAGCGCCACGAGGAGATTAAGGGGACGCTTTTTCTCAACGGGGTTTCAGGAGTGAAGTCCCCCGGGTTTGATATTCATGAGGTGCTGCCCCGATTCGGGGATGAGGCGGTGAAACTGATTGAGGATCGCAAAGGGAAGGAGAAACCGTTTTTCCTTTATCTTCCTTTGAATTCGCCACACCTGCCTGTTTCTCCGGCGGGATTCTCAAAAGGAAAAAGCGAGGCCGGTGCTTACGGCGATTTTGTGTGGGAGACGGATCATGCTGTGGGCCGTGTTCTCAATGCGCTCGATGAGGCGGGCATTGCCGACAACACCCTCGTTCTTTTCACAAGCGACAACGGCGGGCTCTGGCACTGGTGGGATTTTTCGGCGGACGATGACGGCGGAAAAATCCCCATGACCGGGCGCGGCCAGTATGTGAAAGACTTCGGTCATCAGAGCAATGCGAAGTGGCGCGGGACGAAGGCTGATATTTACGAAGGAGGGCATCGTGTCCCTTTTATCGTGCGGTGGCCCCGGATGGTGGAGCCGGGAAAAGTGAGCGATGCCCTCGTCGAGCTGACGGATTTTTTCGCGACGGTGGCTGCCATCACCGGTGAGCCTGAGACGGTCGGGACTTCGGGGATGGACAGCTTTTCGTTTTTGCCGGTTCTGAAAGGGGAGGCTGAGACGGCGAGGCCTTTTTCGGTGCACCACTCGCTGAGCGGGATGTTTGCTCTGCGGGAGGGGAGTTGGAAAATGGTCGAGGGGCGCGGGTCAGGCGGTTTCACCCGCCCGCGCAAGACGAGCGAGCTTCCCGGGAAGCCCACTGAGCCGGAGGGGCAGCTCTATGATTTGAAGATTGATCCTCAGGAGCGGATCAATCAGTGGGCAAACGAAAGCGACCGGCTTGTGCGTATGCAGGAGCGGTTGGAATCGGTCAGGGAGGGATCAGGTCGATCTGCGGCTCGCTGACGTCACCCCGCCACGTCGCTAAGTCAGGTTTGTGGCGGCGAGTGCCAACGAGTGGCCGTCGGGGCCACAAACCATTGGTTCCCCCGACTGTTTGTCGAAGCTGACAGGCAGGGCGTTCCACTCGCTGGGCGCTCGCCGCCACCTGAACCACTACTTGAGTCGGGTCAAAGCATTGGTCCGGTTCTCGAGGGGGATGGAGACACTCTTTCCTCCCTGGCTATGAGATTCGAAGGCACCGAGAATCATTTCGAGAATGATTCTGCCGTCTTTTTCGTTACAAAGCGGAGCGCGATCTTCTTCGATGCATTCGATGAGGTCGTAGGCGGCCGCCTGGTGCGACATCACAAATTTACCGATTCCGGGATCCGTGTCGGGTTTCCCAACTCCGCCTGTCGTGATCGGCTCCCATTTGCGAGCTTCTTTGTTCGGGTGAAACGGGCTGCCTTTGAGGATGTGCGCGAGCGGGTTTCGATCGGCTCGCAGATCGATAATGCCTTCGGTTCCGATCAGTTGAAGGCCGAACCCTGCCTCGCGAGAGCCTGCTTCCTGAATGGAGTCGAAAAACACGGGGATGTCACTTTCGGTGGTGTAGCGGGCATGAACTTCATTACCGGCAAGTGGGCCGAGCCCTTCTGCTCCGTCTTTGACGTCGGCGGCGGTAACAGGTCGTTTGTCCTGAAAGATCGTGGCGGAGCAGCTCGTTGGCGCTCCCGTGAAGTAGTTGGCGAGGCTGAGGAGATGGGACCCTAACACCCACATGTCCTGGCTTCCGCCTCGACCATCCTCTTTCCCACGAAGCCTGACTTCGAGCCATTTTCCGATCGCACCATCTTCGACGAGTTTCTTCACGATTGGCAAAACAGGGTGGTAGCGATTCCGGTGCGCAATCGCGAGTTTCGTCCCCGATGCTTCGCAGGCGGCGACGATGTCATCCGCTTCGGCAAGGTCGCGACAGAAGGGTTTCTCCACGTAGATGCCTTTTGCCCCGGCCTTGATTGCCGCGAGGATCATGGCGTGATGCTGATCGGTGTGCCGCAGCGCAACGGAAACGATATCGGGCTTCGTTTCATTGAGAAGCTTTTCGTAGGAAGCGAATCCCTGTTCCGGTTTGAGGCCCAGTTTCTTTACCACTTTGGCGAGACCTTCCGGGACAGGGTCGGAAACGGCGATAATCTTTGTTTCCGGGACGGTTTTCCAAAACGAGTCCATCGCGTGACCAAAATCTCCCCGTCCGGTGTGACCGAGGACTCCAACCGTGTAGGTTTTCTTTTCAGCGGCGAAAGCGCCCATTGATAAAAAGGGAAGTGCCGTGGAAGCGGCGAGAAAGTGACGGCGATTGCTCATGATTTTTCGGATAAGAAAGGATTCAACAGGGTTGTTCGAGGCACTAAACCCTGTTGGGTGGACTTAGGCAAGTCGAGCCGGTGGATTTTTCCAGAGTGAGGTCCCAGACACGTTATTGCGTTGAGAGAGTTCTCGAAAAGGGGGCGGGATCTCAGCAGACTGCATCTATGAATTCGACACGAAGGAATTTTATCGCGACCGCTGCTGCGGGGATCGGCTTTCCAACGATTATACCGGGATCTGCTCTCGGGAAAGAGGGGCGCCCCGCGCCGTCGAATCGACTCACGATGGGGTTTATCGGAATGGGGAATCGCGGGATCGGAGTGATGGAGGCATTTCTCAATCACGGTGACGTGCAGGGCGTCGGCATATCCGATGTTCACGATTTGCACTACCGGGATCGCGAGTGGGGCGAAGGCAGGGCTCTCGGACGCAAGCCGGGGAAAGCGGTCGTGGATAAGCAATACGAAAACGAAGACTGCAAGGCTTACAACGAGTTTGAAGCCCTTCTCGATCGGGGGGATCTCGATGCGGTGATGGTGGCGACTCCGTATCACTGGCATTACCACATCACGATGGCGGCGCTGCAGCGTGGTTTGGCTGTCTACTGTGAGAAGCCGGTCACGCATTTGTTTGGCGAGGGGCAGGAGGTCTATCGGGAAGTGGCGAAGCATGATTCCGTATTTCAGGTGGGATCGCAGCAGCGCTCGGAGCCGGTCTTTCGTCAGGCGGTGGAGATCGTGAGAAACGGGCATCTCGGCAAAATCAGCGGTTTTGAAGTGGGTTTACCTGCCGGTTACGACGAGGCACAGGGCTCCACGGCTCTGGTCGATGTGCCGGAAGGGCTCGATTACAACCGCTGGTGTGGCCCGTCGGAGATGTTGCCTTACATGCGGGCCCGCCATCACCGCTGGTGGCGCTGGCATACTGCCTTCGGAGGTGGAAACCTGATGGATTGGATCGGACACCACAATGATATCGCCCACTGGGGGATGGGGTATGAGTCGTCGGGGCCCGTTGAACTGGAGGCGAAGGGGTGGACCTGGGCCGGCGAGCCGGCTTATGACACGCCGGTCGATTATGAAATTCATTCCGAATACCCCGATGGGAAAACGGGAATTATTTCAACGAAGTTCCGTCAGGGCGTGAAGTGGATTGGCGACAATGGCTGGGTCTGGGTCAACCGGGGCCAAATTGAAGCGTCCAATCCGGAGTGGCTGGAGGATGGCTTTGAGGCAGGGGACTGGAAAGCGTATCGCTCTCCGGGGCATCAGCGGAATTTCATCGACTGTGCGAAAGAGGGGCGCAGCGAGACGGCGGCTCCGGCGGAGAACGGGCATCGATCAATCACTCCCGGACA
Organism: Verrucomicrobiales bacterium; assembly: GCA_029213065.1. Lineage (GTDB taxonomy): Bacteria > Verrucomicrobiota > Verrucomicrobiia > Verrucomicrobiales > DEV007 > Arctic95D-9. Next base: position 52,177 of record JARGPH010000034.1, read on the forward strand.
CCTCGGTTGGGTATCTGCGAGAGTGAGGAGAAAGTTAAAATGGGATCCTATCGCCGAGACGATCAGCGGTGACGAGGAGGCCTCGGTGAAGCTGATGGCGATGGATTACCGGGAGTGGCAGTAGCGCGAATCAATTGCGGAGCGAAGGCTCGCCGGCTTCAGCTTTACGGAGCGCTTCGATGTAATCAGCCATCGGGTTCATATTTTTGGAAAACAGCCTCGCGTCAATCTCATCGTCGTTGAGCCAGTAGCCTTTTTCGGTTTGTGCCTTCATTGCTGAGCGGACTTTTCCTTTCAACTCACGACTTCTCTTCTCCCATTCTTCAGGGGAATAGGGACGGGTTCGTGATCTCATGATGTTGGCAGGATCTTTTTTCAGTTCTTTCCGGATGAGGTCAATTTTCTTCCGGAGGCTGGAGCTGATTTTGAATCCGTAGTGGCCTGGAGTATTGGTACCGTCGTAAGTGACCTTATAAGTTTCAGCTTCACAGTAGAGCGGGCGGTTTGTTTTCAGTTCGTAGAATCGAGCCCACTGGCCGTCCTCGAGGCGACTCTCTTCCAGCCATTTCAGAGCGTCCGAGACGGTTTCGATGAATCGTGATTCACCGGTCGCTACCCACAATTCGAACAAGGCTTCAACAGCTCCCATCGTCTCGGCCGAGGAGACGGCAGGGGGCTCGAACTTTCTCGCCCAGACCGGCACCATTTCGTGGTTGTACTGCTGGGACCAGCCGCGCTGAGAACCGGTGTGTTGGGCAAGAAACAGAAATTCCCCGCAGCGTTTTGCTGAATCCAGGTATCGAACGTCGCCTTCCAGTTTGTAGGCACGGAGAAGAAGTTTTACGACATTGAGGAGATTGTTGTCATTGAGCGTGTAGAAATGGACGTAGGATTCCTTAGGGTGTTTCGGCGGGTAGGAATCGGGCATTGAGACGGGAATCACCGGGGCGTCGCTGTAGGCGGATACGGAAGAATACTGCTGGGGCCAGGCTCCGTTGGGTGCTTGATAGTGGATCAGCCTGTCCCAGGCATACTCAAGGGCCTCTCTGATCTCCTCGGAAACGTCGGCGTCGGGTGTGTTGACCAGCTCGACGAGAAATTGCATCGCTGACTGGGTCTTGTTGTCGTCCAGCGTCGAGTAGTCGCTCCGTTTTCCCCGTTCGGTGTCACCTTTGAGAAGGTCGCTCCTGAGATGGTATCGCTTTTGCTTTTCCGGATCGAAATCAAAATCCGATCCCCAGCCTCCTGTTGCGAGCTGGGATTGCACGAGGCACGCCGCGGCTTCTTTTGCCTGTGTCAGGAAAAGTGGATCACCTGTCGCGCGGTAGGCCCGAAGTAAACTCAGGCCGATCGTGGTGGTCCCGGGAGGTTGGATCGAAATAATCGTGGGTGATTCTTTGCCTTCGGTCCGGCCCTCGCTGAGGTCCTCCGGCCATTGGGAAGCGTAGCCTCCGTTGACTGCAAGGTTGTTGCGGTAGAAGGTGGCGGCACGCTTCATCGCCGCGAGCACTTCCGTTTCGCCGGGTTCGTCGGCTGCCTTCCCGTCAGCGTTGAAGAAGGTTGCAGCCAGTAGTGTTGTGAAGAGAATGGTTCTCATTTGAGTGATTTCAGTTCAGCGAGCATTTCAAGAAGTTGTTCGGTGAGGATGTCTGACGATGCCTCCTCAAACTTCGAGGTTCCCAGCCAGGTTTCGTATCCGCCGAGTTTGTGTTGATTGGGCGGGGGAAGGTATCCGTAGCCGCCGTTGGCGAGTGATATGGTAAAGGTGTGAGGGAATGGGCTCTTTGCTTTGATATCGAGGCCGATTTCGACGAGGACTTCAAAGGGCATCGAAACGATTGCCTGATCTCCGATGCGGATGGCTTGAATGATGACGGATTCAGTTTTCGGTGAAGCGGGATCGGCGTAGGCGATTGTGTTCGACGCTACCGAGCTGGTGCGTTTGTTGATTTTGTTGCGCTCTTTTGCCGATAGTTTCATCAACTCCAGTGCTTTCTTGAGATCGGCTTCGTTCGGAACCCGGTATTTCAATTTTACCTCACGCTGGAGCATCGCGACGAGGGGCGCTTCGTCGTAGGACTCAATCTTCTTTGTTGCGCGCCACGCCGCGTCGGCTGTTTTGCTCGCGACGACACGGATTTGTTCGAAGGGGGCACGCGGAGCCCGCTTGCTGTAGAAATCAATGTTGTTGATGTCGCCACTGGTTCCATTGGTCATCATCGCCACGAAGTTTTCAGGTGGTTTCGAGCCTCCGATGCGAAAGGGCATGACGCGTGCAAACTCCCCGTAGTAGTCGGCTGAAGCCATCCCGAACTCTATTCCATCTTCGTAGACCTTGGGGATGCCGCCGACATAGTGGAGAGAATAGTTGGCGAGGAGCCCGAGGGCGCGCCCTTTCCGTGTTCTAACATCGACAACACAGACTTCCGGATCGGTGGGGCCTGCCGGTTTGACGAGATCACCTCGCGGGGCGTTGGTGCGGACCTGATCGAGTCCTCCGAGGGGATTGGGATCCATCGTTCCCGGTTTGAGGTGCCACCTCCGGTTGTAGACTTCGGAGGGTTCCTCGTCAGAGGCGAATCCGACCTTTGCCGGTTCGAGGGATTGAATCGCTTTGGTGAGTGCCTCGATGAGCCCGTCCTTGCGCGTTTTCTCGTAGGCGATGCGGCCCGGTGAGGTATCGCCTCCTTTGGGCGCGGTGTGGGTATGGGTCCCGCTCACGAGCATTTCCTCGACCTTCCATCCCGTCTTTTCAGCCACTGACGCTTTCGCTTCGTCGGTCATTTCACGTCCGACTCCTATGGCGTCGACGAGGGCGAGGACAGCCCGGCCTTCACCGTTCTGGAAAGCGATCGCGCGCACGTGAAGCGGGTCGTGGACGTAGTCTGATTTTCCCGAGCGCAATTGGATCGGGAATACCGTTGGGGAAATGTCGACGGCGGCGGTTCCGACCTGAAGGCCTTTTGCCGGTTCGGCCGTGAGCAGGGAACTCGTTCCGAGCAATACGATCAGGGCTGTCAGGATTCTCTTCATAGCGAATTGGTGTCTTGGTATATCCGGGCTGGTGAGGGGGCTCCACGCCTGTAGACCGGGATTTAGATGGTCACTTTATCCAGTTATAGTTACTGACAACAGGGGCGCTCAGCAATGCCGCGAATAGGGATCGATTTCGATGGGAGGTTCATCGATTTCAGTTATTTTTTGAAACTCGGCCGACTGGATTGAGAGGTCGGTTTTATGGGTGTGTTCAGTAGATTTTGTAAGATGAAACGATTTTTGATTCCAGCGTTAGTGTTAGTCGGTTGTGGTTTGGTGAGTGCAGAGGAGCCAGAGAATCTTCAAGCTGATCTCCTTGTCGTCGGGGCGACCGAGTCAGGATGGGCGGCGGCGATTCAGGCGGCCCGCATGGGGGTGGGTAAGGTCATCATCGTTCATGATGGTGAGTGGTTTGGCGGTCAGTATACGGAACAGGCCCTTGCCTGCGTCGATGAGGATAAAGGCAATGGTAAAGTGGGCTGGGGTGTTGATTGGCATCCAATGAAGCGTTCCTTTCATCGCAGTGGTCTGTTCAAAGAACTGATGGATAGGATCGAGAGTGAGAACGTTGAGCGATATGGATCGAAAATGCCGGGGCGTCCCTATCATGGGCCTTCGACCTTCCGTCCCGCCGAAGCTGAGGAGGCTTTCAGGTCTATCATTCAGCCCTATCTCGATTCCGGTCAGATTTCGGTGGTGTGGAATCATTACCCGGTTTCGGCGAAGCTTGAAGACGATGGCAATCGCCTGATCGGGGTTGGTTTTGCCCCTGTAGGTGATGATGCGCTCGCATTGAACGTTGACGCGACGATGACGATTGACGCTTCGGATTGGGGGGAGGTCGTTCAAGTTGCCGGTGCCGAGTATGAAGTCGGTCCCGATCCAAAATCCCGATACAATGAGCCGAGTGCCTCTGAGACCGTGATTGCGAACGAGATGAACCCGCTCACCTGGGCGATGATCATTGAAGAATCTCCGGACGGTTCCGATACGCCGATTGCGGAGCCGGCGAATTTTGATGATAGAAATTATCCCCGTGCGACCCATTTCAGCCGGAAGGCGTTCGGGACCCTTGAGTGGGACCGGAAGGCATCGAGAGGATCGATTCCCCACTGGCCGGACGGCGGGGCGGCGAATACTTCACCTCGGCAGTTGAGTGTTTTCACTGTCCGCCGGATTGTTGATGGTTTCACGAGCAAGGATGGCAAGACCAGTATCCTTCTGAATTACATGAATGGACAGGACTACCCGCTGATGCGTTTGCCCCGCCGCGTAACCGAGGCATTGGAGGCCACGGAAGCAGGAGCCTCAGAGAAGAACATCGTCGAGATGACGAGAGCGCAGCGTGCCATCATCTTTGAAGATGCTAAGAAACATTCGCTTGGTGTGCTCTATCATATGCAGAATTTCGTTCATGAGCATGCTCCGGATAAATCGAATTCGTTTCGCAAGTTTCGCCTCAGCCGTGAGTTCGGAACTTCTGACAACCTTCCGCCGAAGCCGTATATTCGCGAGTCACTTCGTTTGAAGGCGATGTATATGATGCGGGAGCAGGACGGACGGAATCGCGACGGCGAGACGAAAGAAGCGGCGTTGGAGCGATTTGCTCCTGTGATGTATCCGGACGGACTTTTCGCGTGGCAGTTCCATTACGATTTTCATCGCACCGGGCGCACCTACTTGAAAGAGGGGGGCGAAGACGGCCCCTGGATTGATTACGAAACGCCGGGGCGTCACACGCGACATGTCAGTGACCGGAGTGTGTTCCCCGCGCGGAGCCTTGTCCCGGTTCGAATGGATGGACTGCTTGGGGCACAGGGTAATGTGGGGAATAGCAGTATTGTAAGTGCGGCAATCCGGCTTCACGATCAGCGCGTTCATGTGGGGCAGGCGAGCGGGGCGATGGCGGCGGTGAGTTTGCTGGAGAAGGTGGATCCCCGCGAGATTGTTTATGATCGCGGTTTGCTGGAATCGGTGAGGGATGGGCTTTGCGGGGGAGCGGAGGGCGTTCCTCTCTTGCTCTATCCGTGGCGGGATTTGAAGCCGGAGGATCCGTGGTTTGTGGCGGTAAACCGCCTGTCGGTCCAAGGTGGAGGAAGTTCAAATCCACAGGAGGTTGATTTTCGTGGCGAAGCGGAATTGAAGTCCGGTGAGGTGGATTTGCAGTGGTTAAATGAAGTCGAACCTTCTGATCTGACACGCGGTGAGGCAGCTCAGAAAGCCTGGAGCGCAATCGCCGGCGCGGAGCTGGGAGAGGTTGCGAGAAAGTCTCAAACCGACGCAGACGGGGACGGAATTCCGGATCTCGATGACGCGCTTTTGTTCACTCCGAATGAACCCGTTGTCTGGAAAGTGGAATTGGCTTCGATTCTACCTGAGAATGACGGGCTTATTGAGGCCGGGTTGAAGGGGGCGGGGAAGCGCTTTGATTTTGCAGGGAAAGGAGTTCCTGCGGCCGACGGGTTCACTCGTGATCGCGGCGCTGTGTATTCAAAGGAACGCGGTTTTGGCTGGGCGCGTGATATCTCTGCGAACGCGCGGGTTCGGAATCAGATGCCGGAGCACGAACGGGATGCTTTTCTCTTCACGCGGAAAGAGGATATCTGGGAGGTCGGTGCCGAAAATGGGGACTACGAAGTAACGGTTTGCGTCGGCGATTCGGGTCACGGTCAAAAGGGGCAGTATGTCAGGGTGGAGGGAGAATCTCTGATCTCGAATGTGGATACAACGACAGGGCGGTTTCACGAAGCGACTGCCACGGTTTCGGTATCAGATGGTCGCCTTACCGTCACGATCGGGCGGCCCGGGGGAGGCTCCAACACCGCCTTGTGCTGGCTTGCGCTGAGGAAGGTGGATTGATTGGTGTGGCGGCGAGCGTCCATACCTTTAGATTATGAGATTATAGTAGCAGGCTGAAAGCCTGAACGCACAAAGCCTCAGGCTTTAGCCTGGGGGGTAGATTCTCAAGTTTATGCGAGCTGTAGGGACGCTCGTGAATGCCGGGAGCAGTGAAAATTTGCGAGCGACCCTACAGGTCGCACACGTCATCATATTTAACCTGGGACTGAAGTCCCAGGCTCGGTGCGATTAGGCTTTCAGCCTATTTAGAGCACTGTTCAGGGTTGCGGCAATCGGTGCTCGCCGCCACCGGTGGGAGGCTGAATTAAATCTCCGGCTTCTCAATTGTGGGGCGCCATGGCCTTGGTTTCGGCTCGCGGTAATCGGGATGGTCTTTGGGGGCATGGTGGCGTCGTGCCTTTGATCCTCCCCCATTCCAGATGTCGTATTTGGGATCGGCGTAGTAATCAAAGTAGTGCATCAGTTGCTCCGAGAGTTCGGCCTGCTTCGCTGCATATTCGGTCTGCCCGAAAAGGTTGAATCGTTCCATCGGATCATTCTTCATGTCGTAAAATTCTCCGGGGCCATCGGGTGAACGTCGTTCGACATACTTCCAGTCTTCGGTCCGGAGAGAACGGCAGCTTTCCATTTCGTAATACATTTCGGTCTCCCAGGGGATTTCTTCACCTCGCAGGATGGGGGCGAAGTTCCGTCCGGGTAGTTTGGGCTCTTCAGGGATTCTCTCATCGAGCCCGAGGTAGCTGAGAACACTCGGCATGAAATCGTAGTTGGTGACCATTTCGCTTCGTTGTCCCGCGCTGACCGCACCGGGTTGCCAGAAGAGAAGCGGGATTTGCATCATCATGTCATGAGCGGCCATCGGCTTGGTGTGGTCGCCCATACCGAAGAATCCGTTTTGGCCTCCCATCCAGCCCTGATCTCCGGCGAAGATCACAAGGGTGTTTTCGTCGAGGCCGTTTTTTCGAAGTGTTTCAAAAATCGCCCCGACCCCGTCGTCGACGCCGCTGACTTCAGCCGCGACTCGTCTGATGCTGTCGATGTTGTTGTGATAGTTGAGATTTGAATACTGCCAGGGGTGTGCCGTATCGCGGGGAAATGAAGGCAGGTACTTGTCGGCGTAGAACTCGGCCCAGCGGTTCTTCGCGGGGCGCAGGAGCAGGTTGCTCAGGCAATAGGGGCCGTTGTAGGCGAGGTAGAGAAAGAACGGCTTTTCACCGTCCTTGTTCTGCTCGATGAAATCAATGCCGCGCTCGGTCCAGAGATCGGTCATGTATTTGGGAGACTTTTCAATGAGCTTCCCGTCGAGAATGACGGGGTCCTCATACATGCTGCCGGTGCCGCCACGGGGCATCGTCGCCCAATAGGAAAATCCATCCGGCGGGTTCATGTTATCGCCGAGATGCCACTTTCCGCTGAGCCCGCAGACGTAGCCTTCGGAATGGAGAATCTCCGGAAGGGTGTCAAACTCTTCGAGCGCGTAATAGGCTTCGTCGCCCATCATGTATTTTTGGTCGAGGAAGGAATGAATCCCGTGCTGAGAGGGAAGCAGTCCCGTGAGAAAAGTGGCGCGGGTCGGGGAACAGACCGGGTTGCTCGACATCGCCCGCATGAATTGCGTTCCCTCGGACGCCATCCGGTCGAGGTTCGGCGTCTGGATGTCCTTGTTCCCGTAGCAGCCCAGGGTCCATGCCCCGTGGTTGTCTGTCAGGATAAAGATGACATTCGGCTTTTTCTCTTCACCGGTTGAGGTGCTGACGATGAGAAAAAGTGAGAGAAAGACCCAATGAAGAATGCCGGTTTTCATTCAGCCATTTTTCCTGCAATGGCGGCGTGTGGCAATCCTCAAACTGGCGGAATTGAGGACTTCCTGTCTCGAAATTTCGCGGTCTCAATGTCGTGGCCGTTCAGGGCGCTTCAAAAGTTTTTAACTTTTTGTCGAGAAGGAAAGGGGCAAACGGAAAGAGCGCGCAGAGAAAGGTGATAACGCACCATTTGAAGGGGAGTCGTTTTTTGACGAGCGCAAGAAAGAGAAAAAGGCAAAGACCGAGAAAGAGAAACCCGTGAAGCGACCCGACAATACGAACGGCCAACGGCATCTCGGCGAGGTATTTCAGGGGCATTGCGATTCCGAGAAGAATCAGATACGAGATGCCGTCGAGAATCGAAAAAAGTCGGAGTCGGGGAATGATGCTGGATCGAAAAGTCATGACGATGAGAGTTGTCTTTCAGTATCACTCTGACAGTATCTTACGCAAGAATTGAGAAGATGATTATCAAATTACCGATTACGATTTTGAGCGCCCTCGGGTTGCTGTTTGTTTCCGCAGGGGCGGCGGAGAAGCCCAATATTCTTTTCATCATGGCCGATGATCTCGGGATCGAAGGCCTGAGTTGCTATGGGAGTGATTCCTACGAAACGCCTCATCTTGACCGGCTTGCCGATGAGGGGATGAGGTTTTCGCATGCGTATTCGCAGCCTTTGTGCACACCGACACGGGTGCAGATCATGACGGGGAAGTACAACCATCGGAACTGGTTGTATTTCGGAATCCTCGATCCGGGAGAGCGGACCTTCGGGCACCTTATGCAGGACGCGGGTTACAAAACCTGCATCGCCGGTAAGTGGCAGCTGCAGTCATACGATCCACCGGAGTGGCCCAATTCCGAGCGGCGGCGTGGCACAGGGATGAAAGTGGAGGACGCGGGCTTTGACGAGTGGTCGCTCTACCATGCCTGGGAGACCGAGGACAAAGGTTCCCGCTACGCGAATCCCAGCTTTGATTGGAACGGGACATTACAGGGGCCGCTAGACGGGCAGTATGGGCCCGATACCTCCGTTGAGTTTCTCTTAGACTGCTTCGAAAACCGGAACGGGAAACCGCTCTTCGCCTATTTCGCGATGGCCCTGCCGCATTGGCCCATGGTCCCGACGCCGGATTCTGAGGAGTGGAAGGAGCCGGCGCAGCGTCTCGATGAGAGCGTCGATTTCTTTCCTGACATGGTCCACTACATGGACAAGGTCGTGGGTCAGCTTGTTGATGGGCTTGTGGAGCTGGGTGAGCGCGAGAATACGATCGTGATCTTCTACGGAGACAACGGCACTGATATGAGGGTGACCTCACAGTTTCGCGGCGAAGCGATTCAGGGTGGAAAAGCCTCGCCACTGCAAACGGGGATACGTGTCCCTCTCATCGCGAACTGGCCCGGGAAAATTAAGGCTGGGGAAGTCTCAAGTGACCTCGTCGATGCCTCCGATTTCCTCCCTACTTTTGCTTCACTTGCCGGTTCAGAGATTCCGGGAGACTGGGTTCACGACGGGATCAGTTTTGTTCCGGAGCTTTTGGGTGAAGAGGGGCCAAAGCGGGAGATGGCTTTCTTCTGGTATGATCCGAGGCCGGGCTGGGATAAGGAGAAGTTTTCACGTCATGTTTTTGCTCTGAATCATGATTACAAGCTTTTCTCTGACGGCCGTCTCTACGATGTAAAAGGGGATGGACTGCGGGAGGAATTGCTGGATGTCTATAGCCTGACAGGTGAACAAAAGTTACAGCGCGACGCTCTCGCGGATTACATGCAGAAGATGATGTCGGTTCCGATGTCGGCGTCGGCAAAGATTGAAGTCGATGCCTATGGCGATCCCGTGGAGTGATCGGGCCGGGATTGGGCCATGTGGCGGCGAGCGCCGATTAGCGTTAAGTTAAGCGATGGTCCAAATAAGCTGAAAGCTTTATCGCTCAAAGCCTGGGACTTCAGTCCCAGGTTAAGAAGGAAGCCGTGTGCGACCTGTAAGGTCGCTCGAGAATTTCCCCTGATTCCAAGATTCACGGGCGCCCCTACAGGTCGCGAAAACTTGAGAATCTAAACCCCGGGCTGAAGCCCGGGGCAATGTTCGGTCAGGCTTTCAGCCTGTTTTCACGATCTTTTATCTTTACGGGTATGGGCACTTGCCGAGCGAGGGGCATACTCTCTGAATCGCGAGGGAGAATGACTTTCCGTGCCACGATGGCATAGACCGGCGGGGGCTTTCGTCGCCCACCCGTTGGCACTCGCCGCCACTGCTATGCTCTACACCGGGGTAATCCGCACGGGGCAGACTTTGAGTTCGGCAGTTTGTGTCACGGGATCGTAGCCGGAGCCGGTGAGGATATTCACAGGAACGTTGGCGAAGGAAAACGAGGTGAAAACGGTGCCTTTCGGGGAGCGATCATTGATTTCCACTTCGATCTCGATTTCGCCACGGGCGCTGACCATTTTCGCCATGGCGCCGTGAACCAGTCCCAGTCGTTCCGCATCCTCCGGATTTACTTCGAGTGTTTCCCGGGAAAGCAGATACTCGATCCCGGCGCTGCGCCCCGTTTGGGTGCGGCTGTGGTAGGCTTCGAGTCGACGTCCTGTCGTCAGCCAGATCGGGAATTCATCATTGATGACCTCCGCTGGATCGCGGTAGCCGACGACGGTGAATTTGCCGCGTCCGTTTTTGAACTCTTTTTCGTGAAGTCGAGGTGTCCCCGGATGCCCCTTTTCCGGGACGGGCCACTGATACTCACCGTTTTCGATTCGATCCCAGTCGAGACCTGCATAGATAGGGCTCAGTTCACAGATCTCGTTGAAGATTTCTTTTGCTGATTCGTATTCGAATCCGGGTGTTCCGAGACGCTTGGCAATTTCACTGACAATCCACCAATCAGGCTTGGACTCGCCCCAAGAGGGAACCGCCTGGCGAAGGCGCTGGACGCGACGCTCCGTGTTGGACTGGACACCGTCTGTTTCACCCCAGGCGGTGGCCGGAAACACGACGTCGGCAAATTCAGCCGTTTCGGTGCGGAAAATATCGATGACCACGAGGTGCTCGAGGCTCCTGAGGGCGTGCTCGCAGTGATTGCGGTCCGGGTCGGTCACAACAGTGTTCTCACCGTCGATGATCATTGCGTGGATACTCTTTCCGCATTCGTTGAGCGCGGTCACTTTCGTGATCCCTCGCTCGCAGTCGATTTCCCGGCCGTAGGCTTTGGAAATTTTCTCTACAGACTCTGGATCGTCGCAGGGTTGAAATCCCACGAAATTGTTGGGAACCGCTCCGCAGTCGCCAGCGCCCTGAATGTTGTTCTGGCCCCGCATCGGGTTGATCCCCCCGCCTTCGACTCCGAGGTTGCCGGTCATGAGGGCGAGGTTGCAAAGCGACTTCACGTTGTCGACTCCGCAGATATGCTCGGTGATTCCCAGGGTGTAGAAAATGGCTCCGGGATTGGCGTTTCCGTAGAGCAGTCCGGCTTTTTCAATGTCAGCCGCGGGGACTTCACAAATCTCCGAAGCCCATTCGGGAGTGAACCCTTTGACGTGCTCGAGAAACTCTTCCCCGCCGGCGGTCCGGTCCGCGATGAAGGATTCATCGACGAGGCCCTCCCGCTCGATGACATGCGCCATTGCGAGCAAAAGGGCAACATCAGAGCCCACCCGGATGGGAAGGTGGAGGTCCGCCATTTTCGCGAGTCGTGTCTTCCGCGGGTCGGCCACGACCATCTTCGCGCCGTTCGCAATCGCCTTTTTGAGGCGTGTCGCGGCGACGGGGTGACATTCTGTCATGTTGGTGCCGATAGCGAATATCACATCCGGCTTCTCCATGTCTTTCAGAGGGTTGCTCATCGCGCCTCGTCCTATCGTAGCTGCCAGACCGGCAACTGTGGGAGCGTGTCACGCTCGCGAACAGTTGTCTATGTAGTTGGTCCCGAAGCTGGCCCTCATGTATTTCTGCATGGTGTAGGCGGCCTCGTGAGGAGCACGTCCGGAAGCGATTCCGTAAATGCTGTGTCGTCCAAATTTATCGCGGACTTTCTGAAATCCGGCGGCGGCGAAATCGAGGGCCTCGTCCCACTCGCATTCGTGGAGTTCGCCATCTTCGCGACGAATCAGCGGTTTGCTGAGTCGATCCGCATTTTGAATGAAGTCGAAAGCGAACTGTCCTTTGACGCAAAGGGCGCCTTCGTTCGCGGGGCCGTCCATGGCCGGCTGAACTCCGACGATTTTGTCGCCTTTGCTGAGGAGATCGACGCTGCAGCCAACGCCGCAATAGGGGCAGATGCTGCGGGTCTTTTTGACCTCGCCTTCAGTCTCGGCGTCGCGCAAAGCTTTCTTGTCGCCGAGCGCTCCGGTGGGGCAGGTCTGAACGCATTGTCCGCAGAAGGTGCAATTCGAGTCGCGAAGGTCCTTGTTGAATTCTGCGATGATCTGAGTGTGAAACCCGCGGTTCATCACGTTGATCGCGTAGTCGCCTTCCTGCTCTGCACATACCCTGACACAACGATAACAGGAGATGCAGTTGTCGTAGTCGCGGAGGATGAAAGGGTTTTTGTCCTGCGTGTTCGAAGTGCCCGATTTCTTGCCGAGGAAGCGACCGGTGCGGGCGCGGTATTTGTTTACGAGATTGGCGAATTCCTGCGAGGCGTAGCCGCTCAGTTCATCGACGTCGACGGACTTGTTTTCGGAGACAACCAGTTCGAGAAGCGTCTTGCGATGTTTCTCTATCACCTCGGTTCTTGTCCTCACGACCATACCCTCGGTGGCCTTCGTGGTGCAGGATGCGACA
>JARGPH010000003.1:0-61366 GCA_029213065.1 Verrucomicrobiales bacterium
TTTGCTTGCGGGTGATGCTGCTCTCAAGGGGCTGTGGCGCATGGAAGAGACCGGCGGGACTGCGGTGACTGCCACCGACGATCAGGTCTGGGATGCATCCGGAAACGACGGGCACGGCACCTTGATCAATGGTGCCGTCGCGAATGGTAAGTTGGAGCTCGATGGGAGCAATGATTATCTCGAGATAGGCACCGTGGGTGACCTGGGGATCAATGGAAGTTTTACCGCAACTGCTACGATTAACTTGAGTGACCTCAGTGGAGATCAAACGATCTTCGGAACGAATCGCGCATCGGCGAATGAGGGGCTCCATCTCGTGATCCGGGCAGGCCAGCCTCGCTTCGGGTTTTACAGCAACGACACCAGCAGTTCGATGTTGTTGAACATCGGACAGGAGTATCAGATCACGTTCCGTTACGATGCGATCGCTCAGACGCAGACGATTTTTGTCGATGGAGTGCAAATTGCACATGGAACCGGAAAGCCGGCGTTTTTGGGGCCTGCGACTGACATCGTTCAGATTGGTAAGTGGAACGGCGGCAGCGAGTTCACCGGTTCGATTGATAATGCCGCCATCATCGGTCGGGCGATGACTGATGTCGAGATTGCAGCGCTTTACAACTGTGTCGCCGCTCCGGTGGAGACCACCGCAACGTTGACGGTAAACAATGTCGCACCGGTGGTGACACTGGATCCGATGTCTTCGATTGATGAAAATGGCATCGCGACTCTCAGTGGCACTATCTCCGATCTCGGACGTCTTGACAGTCATGAAGTGACAATCAACTGGGATGATCCTAACGACACCGCTGACGCCGTCTTTGATCTCGCGGCACTCTGGGTCGTTGATACGATCGACGGAAAGACAACTGCAAGTCTCGTCTCGGGAAGCGTAACGGCGGCGAACGGGGATTTACTCGTGATTACAGTGGACAGCGGCACAGGTGAAATTTCCTTCAGTGTAACGCACCGGTATTACGACGACGATCCTTCGGGAACGTTTGGTGACGATGTTGTCGTCGGCGTGACGGTGAAGGATGATGACAATGCGAGCGTTTCCGATACGGTCGGTTTGCATATCAATGACGTCGCCTCGACCGTGACGCTGGATGCACCGGGTGCAACTACTGAGAACGACACGCTTACCCTGACAGGTAGCTACACAGATCCCGGATTGCTTGATACTCAGACACTCGTTTTGAACTGGGGAGATGTCAGTGATACGGCCCCGGCCACGTTCGCTATTAACAAGGCAATCAAACAGATTGCGAACGCCGGCAACGGAACCCTTGTGAGCTGGCTCGCGGTCAATGATACCTTTTCCAGCAGCACGGACGGTTCGGTTCTGACGATTACGGGGATTGATGATACGACGGGAACGGTGACGTTTTCGATTACACACCGGTATCTTGATGATGGCCCGAGTGAATCAATCTGGGCACCTGCCACTCCTGCGGGCAACGGAACCGCTTCAGATGATTTCGTGATTTCTGCAACAATCGTTGATGATGATTCGGTGACGGCTGGGACGCTGGCACAGTGGAATTTCCCTGTCCTCGGGCAGTTTAACGCGGGCGGCATTGCCCCCGGGCTCACAGCCGGGGAAATAACCAACTCGGCGGGAACATCGATTTTCTCCGAGTCGCCATCGCCTGCTTATCCAAGTGCACCGGTACTTAGGGTCAGTCCCGGAAACGGCTCCACTACGGTAGCTGAGGCAGTGGCGGAGGGGCGTTATTTTGAATTTACGGTGACCCCGGACAGTGGGATGCAGATGGATTTGTCTGCATTGACCTTTGATGCTGGACGCGGTGGTATCTCTGCATTACGCGGATGGGGAATTGCGACCAGTGTCGATGGATACGCAACGGTGATTGACAGCTCGGAGCCGGGGGGCGTCCCTGCTCAGCGTCCTGACATGACGCCTTTTTCCATCGATCTGTCGGGAGCCGAATATCAGGGCCTAAATGGACCGGTTACTTTCAGGGTTTATGTTTATTCACCGACTGGCGGGAACACAATCGAGTTTGATAATTTCAACCTCGAAGGAGTTGTTAAGTCTGGTTCGAATGAAGTGACCCTCACGGTCAACAATGCGGCTCCAGCCGTAACCCTTGATCCGATTTCCGGCATCGATGAAGCGGGGATCGCCACGATTACCGGTAGTGCCAGTGATGCCGGCTCACTCGACAGCCATCAGGTGACAGTCAATTGGGGCGACCCTAATGATGCCACTGATTCTGTGTTTGATCTCGGTTCTGTGCGGCTCGTTAACAGCAGCGATGGCACGACTTCTTTCAATCCTCTGATGGAGGCCGGCGACACCTACACGTCTACGAGCGGCGATGGAGCCGTGCTCACGATTAATTCGGTGGCGCTGGACGGCTCGTTTACTTTCAGTGTGACCGGACACCAGTACATCGATGATGATGTGGCTGGAACTCCGAGTGATGACTACACGGTGACGGTAACGATTACCGATGATGATACCGGCGTCGGCAGCGACACCGAAGCTATCACGGTTAGCAATCTCGCACCTGAACCTGAGCCCGATTTTTACACGACAACGGAAGCGGCTGTGTTGACTATCTCTACACCCGCCGCCGGGGTTCTCGGGAATGACAATGACGCGGCCAATCCAAACGGTCCGCTTACGGCACCGCTTCACGATCCACTGAGCGTAGCCGGTATTGATACCTCGGCTACGAAAGGCATCGTGACGATGAACGCTGACGGCACTTTCAGCTACGATCCCAATGGTCAGTTCGAATACCTCGGGGTGGGGCAGAGCGAGAACGATACCTTTACCTACACGGTAGCCGACAATGACGGCGGCACGACGACGGAAACGGTGACGATCACGGTGACCGGAGTGAATGATGCTCCGGTGGCGGTTGAAGATGTCGTGACTGTTTTTGAAGGTGGTCAGGGCGGTTCCGAGACCGTCTCGGGCAATGCACTGGGGAATGACTCCGATGTCGACCAGAGCGGGACACCGGATGATGACGTCATCAGAGTGGTGAATATCAAATTTGAAGGAACTCCGTTCGGAGGGGCGACTCAAGCCGGTGGAGCGGTGAGCTCGTCTGGAACCCTCGTGAACGGTCTGTATGGAACCCTGTCGATCAATGCGAAGGGTGAGTTTGTCTACACCGTGGATGGCAATCTGCCGACGACGAGGGCGCTGGATACCGGCGACGTGGGAGTCGAAACTTTTACTTACCTGATCAGTGACGGAAACGGAGGCTTTGACGAAGCGCAGATCGTGGTTCGGGTCGTGGGATCGACCGGAGGCAAGATCGGCGAATTCTTCGGAGCGGGCGGATCGGGGATTCTCGAAGGTTTCCGGTTTACGGAACGTCGCAGTGAGGGTGACGGAGGCGTCGGTGAGCCGTTGCTGATGTTGATGCCAACGTATTCGGGGAGTGCTGAGCCCGGCTCGGTGATCACCTTGACGGTGATGGGACCTGATGGCTCGACGATGGCGGGAGGCTCGATGACGGTGGTAGCGGATCTGTCAGGAAGCTGGATTGCGAAGTTCAGCGGCCTGGAAATCGGGAATTCATCCTACTTTGTGAAAGTGGAGACAGCGGCTCCAGCCTGGAGCACGGGAGTGAGGGGCTCATTTGAAGTGTTCTTTGCTCCGGCGATCAACGGTTCCCATTCTGAGAGTGATGTCTTGACGGTGGATTCGATTTTGGGACGTCGTTTGAATTCTGTGGCTTTTGATCAAATGATCGAAGCCAGTGCGCACCCCAATGGCTCGAATGCTGATTGGAGAAAGGCCAATGGCATTCCTGAGTAAGCTTTTGCTTTGAAACGAGCCATTCATTCTTCGAACGGGGCGATTCGGATTCACCGAGTTTGGTTGTAAGTGGTTCGAAACGGGGATTTTGCGTCAATTTTTCAGTCACAGAATCGCCCGATAGGGCAATAACTGGTGGTAAAGCCTGTCAAGGTTAGTTGCGATTTTGCGAATCATTCTTGATTGATGTGACGTATTTGTTATGTATGTCGCTTCTGAACAAAACGCCTTGAATAATATTCAGGTTTATTGTTATTTTTCATAAAATCCCCCCACCCCCCCCTATATGAAGCAAACGACTTCCTCCCGTCGTAAGCGCTGGTTTTTTGCCCGTTCCATGGCTCGCGCCTATCAGGAATGGCTTGAGAAACGCACTCGAAACGGCAAACGTATCGGCCTGAAATCCGTCAAGGCGAAATCTCGGCCATTATTCGCAGAAGCCCTCGAGCCGAGGGTATTGTTTTCAGGGACACCGGTGCCGGTGGAACAGATTGAGGGTCAGGACGAGGCCGCGCAGCAGGAGGTTGCCGCTCAGACAGCAGAGTTGCTGGAATCGGACATTGAAGGGATCGCTGAATTCTCGTTTGACGAGAATATTGAGGCTGATTTTACTGAAGAGGATTTGGACCGTCTTGCCGCTGAGGCATTAGCTCGATGGGAGGAAACAGGGCTGACGGCAGAGCAGCTCGAGGCACTTGAGAATATCACATACGTGGTGACCGATTTGGAGGAGTCGGAGATCGGCGCGGCGAAGGGGAATTCGATCTATCTGGACTACAACGCGGCGGGGGCGGATTGGTTCGTCGATGATACGGAGTGGCTCGATGAGGAATTTGTTGAGATTGGCGGCATTCTTCGTGCCGCAAGCGGGGCCGATATAGACGGATTGGCCTCAGATGGAGTCGACATGCTCAGCGTGCTTATGCACGAGCAGGGCCATATTCTCGGGTTGCTCGATGAGTATGAGCTGGGGCTGAGGGATTCGTCGATGTATGGGCTTTTTGATGAGGGTGAACGGCGGATTCTGAGTGAGGGGCAAGCCGAAGGAAGTGAGGCGTTGAGTTTGGAAGGCGCGCATTTTGCTCATACCGGGTTGGCTCAGGTAACTGTCACCAATCAAACGGAATGGAATACCTTTGCCGCAACAATCGGCGCTGATCCCGTTACCGGGGCATTGCAGGAAGTTATCTTCGACGGTGCGGGCACAATCAATGTGACCGGCAACGTCACGGTCGGTGCTCTTCATTTTAAAACCGCCACGACCTTGAATGGCGGCACGATTACCTTAGCCGGTGCCGTGAATGGTGCGATTCAGGCTGATGCTGAATCGACGATCAACACTACCTTGGCAGGAGCGGTGGGACTCACCAAGACAGGTGACGGTGTCCTGACACTCTCCGGAGCAAACACCTACACTGGTACCACTACCATCGCTGCCGGAATCGTTCAGGCTGATGAAGCAGACGTGGCAGGCACTTCGGGAGCGCTCGGCAACGGCGGCGATATCACTTTTACAGGCGGAACACTTCGATACACTGCCAACAGTGCGGGGACCGACTACGGCTCCCGGATTGCGGATAGCACCAACGCTATCACATTGGACACTAATGGGCAGAACGTTACGTTCGCTACCACCCTCGCGACCTCCAATACCGGCGGCGCAGTCAAACTGGGCGATGGAGAGTTGGATCTTAAAATGGGGGACGCTGGTAACTACGACGGAACTACTGCTGTTGATGGAGGCACTCTGCGGTTTACCACTTTGGTGGTTGACTCAAATATCACCTCCGATTCGTTCTTTATTAATAATGGTTCGACTTTGGAATTTCTATCCGCCCAGGGTCGCACGTTCCTCAACACCAAAGCCTTCACGTTTGACAGTAATGGAGGCGGGACCCTCAATCTTGACGATGGCAACTTTATCTTCAGGAACGGTTCGATAACAACTTCTGGCGGGGCCAAAAATGAAGTCTCCTCGACGAACGGAGGAATTTTCAACATGCAGGGAAGGAACGTGACCTATAATGTCGCAGACGGTACAGACCCCGTCGACCTTGAAATATCGGCAAGATTGTTTAGAGGCGAAATTACGAAAAATGGGGATGGCACAATGGCGATCACCGCATCTACTACTGGAAACGCTGAGAAAATTGCAATCAATGCAGGCGCCCTTGAAATCGGAGCAGGCGCAAATCTTTCGGCTGGTTCCTTTGACGCCGGCATTACCAACAATGGCATTTTCAGGTATAACAGCACCGCAGACCAGGCAATTACCGGTGTCATCAGCGGCGCAGGCTCTCTTGAGAAGGGCAATACCGGCAGTCTGACCTTGAGCGGCGCAGCTGCCAACACGTATAGCGGTGGCACATTACTCGCAGGAGGAACGCTGCAGGTGGAACACAACGCTGCGCTTGGCAGCGGGACGGTGACGCTTACCGACGACGGTGGCGGAGCGAATGAAGATCCGGTGCTTTCCCTGGTTGGCGGACTCACTATCGCGAATGATTTTGTGATCAGCGATGACGGCGATAACAAAACGATTGAACTGATCGACGCTGGTGCGGGTTCCACGACCCTGACGGGAGATTTCACGATTGATGAAACAGTTCCGGCGAATTTTGATATCGTAACTGGGGATCAGGATGTGTTGACCCTCTCAGGGGACATCAGTGGTGTCGGTGGAATTACCGTTCTCAAAGTGGACAGCGATGCCGGAACACTCGTGTTGTCAGGAAATAATACTCACGGGGGGACAACTCTCCAAAACAACCGCACGAAAGTACGTGCGGAAAGCGCCACCGCGCTGGGATCGACCCTGTTTTTTGAAGGCGGTGCGACCGTTTTGGAAATCGCCGATGGAGTGACTTTGGCTGGATCGACATCCATTCAAGTGACTGATGCCGGGAATTCCAAGAAAATCCGCCTGACTGATATCGGAGGAAGCACCGGTGGCATCGCCGGTGCAATCACCATTTTAGAAGAAGACAGCGGGAATTTTGAAATCGAAGTGGTCAGCGATGCGGTTTTGACCGTGTCTGGAGTGATCTCGGGAGCGGGAGCAGCCGGTGTTACCAAGGTCGGTGACGGAACTGTGATTTTGTCCAGTGCCAACACCTACGACGGCGTCACCACTATCAGCGGTGGTATTCTCCAGATGGGGAATACGCAAGCCCTGGGATCAAACACTGGCAAGACAGTCATTACCGATGGCGGAACGCTGGATATCAAAGGATTCCGTACCGGCAGTCCTTTCGAAGTGATCGAGGTCGAAGGCGAAGGCGCGGAAGTTACCGGTGTCAAGGTGGGTGCGATTATCAATAGTGGTGGTCAACAAACAAACGCCTTGAACAACCTTACCCTCACAGGTGACGCGACCTTGGGTGGTTCAGGTTCCCGATGGGACTTAGTAGGCGGTTTGGACATGAACGGACATACTCTGACGAAGATCGGAAGTTCATCTTTTTATGTGAAGAATCTCACGATTACCGACCCCGGAAGTGTCGACATCAAAGCGGGCACGCTCGTGCTGGAGGCAAGAACTGATTTCGACGGGACCGGAACGATCACAGTTCGTACCGGTGCTACACTGCTCCTGAACAAGAGCGTGGGTTCGGGTTCGACTCCGATCGTGCATGAGGTAGGTTTGATTCTGGAAGACGGCAGTCTTTTGAAAGCGGGTACTTTCGTTGATGGAGTGGTTTCCCCCGAGTTTTCCGGTGACGTTACGATCTCCGGTACCGTGACGCTCGAAACCGCCACGGGTTCGAACGGAAGTATTTCAAACTTGATTCTCTCCGGAGATATCAGCGGGATGGGTGGGATCAGAAAAACCGGTACCGAAATGCTGGTTTTGAGTGGTGCGAATACCTACACGGGGGCGACCAATGTCACGAACGGCACGCTGCGATTGGACGGCAGCCACACCGGTGGAGCCTTGTATTCCATTGGAAATAACGGGTCTCTCACGGGTGATGGGAGTACGGAATCGGGGGTGACGATCGCTCTCGGAGCCACTCTTGCTGCGGGCAAAATGACAGATCCTGTTGGCTCTCTGGAAACGGGTTCTTTGACGTTCACAGGTGGCTTCTTTCAGGTGGACGTCGGTGCGGACACTGGCGCGACTGCTGGAACCAGCAATGATGTTACTTTGGTAACCGGTGCGGTCATGCTCGGTAACGACTTGGTGACCTTGACGATCACGTCGCAGGGTTTCGACCCCGCCACTCCGAATAGCGTCTACACACTCATAGGAAACGATACGGCACTCGATGCTACGACAGGGACTTTTAAAGACGGGAGTGGTGCGAACATAACGGACGGGGCTGTGTTGACCATCAACGGCGTTGACTACCGCATTTTTTACAACGGTGGTGATGGCAATGATGTGGTTCTCGTTGAGAATTCGCAGCCCGTAACCGTCTATGTTGATGACAGCTTTACCCAAGAGATCGGTGAGACGATTTCGGACGCAGACCTGGGAACGGACTTGGATCAACCCGCCGTTTTTGGCATTAATGCTTTCGCCACGATGGCTGATGCACTTGCTGCAGTGACGGCCAACGGCACCATAATCGTTAATGGTGGTGATTACAATGAGACGGTCAACTTGACGGGTGGTCAAACGCTCGAGGTCACGGGTCCGAACACCGATGCGACCGTGGAAATTCAGACTCTGACGGTGGATGCATCTTCGTTTGTCGTGATCGAGGGCGGCTCCACTTTGGTAATTGAAACCGGGGATATTGCCGGGGTGATTTCAGGGTCCGGAAATCTTACGAAGGAAGGTGTCTCCTCAAGCAATACGCTCATTTTGAGCGGGGATAACACTTACACGGGGACGACGACCGTCAGTCGTGGAACGATCAGGATCGCGCATTCGAATGCTCTCGGAGCAACGGGAGCGGGCAGTAAGACAATCGTTAAGGGAGCTGACGGGTCGACTGGCGCAAAGATTCAAATACTCTCGTCCACTCCGCTTACGATTGCGGAATCGATTGATTTCAATGCGGATACGAACGGGCGGGCCACTTTGGACGTTAACAGTTCAGCGGTGCATACCTTCACGGGGGCGATCGATGTATCCAGCTCAAGCAATCTTGTCCAGTTCTTCTCCCACGGTTCAGGTGCGTTGAAAATTAGCGGAGATATCACGGGCACGATGACGAACAACACCCAGTTTTATGTGCGTGGTAACTCCACTAATTTACAGAATCAAATCGCCGGCAGCCTCGAACTTTCAGGAGGGCGTTTGTCGAAAACTGACACGGGAACGTGGACGGTCGGAGCCGCGGGGAAGAGCTACGATTGGGATAATGGAACTTTGATCTCGCTCGGAACACTGCGTATGGGAGTCTCGAGCGTCATCCCTCCCGGAACGGTCTATATCGGGCAAAACGAATCCAGAGATGCCACGTTCGATCTGAACAATACAGATCAAACCGCGACGTTCATTCAGATTCGTTTCGACGATACGAGCGCACCCATTGTTGCGGCCGGTAAGGGAACGATCACAACCGGAACCGGCACGCTGACGCTGGCGGGTAATTTGCAGTATTTTGGAACTGCTGGTCTCGTTAATGACGTCAGTTCGATCAGTGGCAATATCGATCTCGGTGGCGGCAATCGGACTTTCACGATTAATGATGGCGGTCAGGAAGTTGATTTTCAAATCGATGCCAAAATCACAAACGGGACTTTGACTAAGTCCGGGGCTGGAAATCTCGTTCTCGGCGGTTCTGATGACAATACCGGTCTGACGGTGTCTGTCAGTGCAGGCACCTTGACTCTCGCGAAAACCAGCAGCAGCTCGGTTCACGCGGTGCAGGGGATTTCCAATATCAGCAGTGGCGCGACTGTCGTGCTCGCGGGTACCGGTGGAGATCAGATCTTCGGTGGCAGCACTGCGGGTGATCTCGGTAAAGTGACGATTGCGGCAGGAGGCACTCTCGATCTCAACGGGCAGAATGAGAGGTGGTCGCGTTTGGCTGGAGATGGCGATATCACGAACTCGGCAGCGGGAACGACTTCAGTTGCGACGCTCGGGGAAACCAATGGTCTCAGCGTCTACGAAGGGACGATTTCAAATGGTGCTGGCACAGTAGCGCTCACGAAAGTGGGGACTCAGGTTCTGGTTCTCACAGGTGAAAATGGTGCCAACAGTTTCACAGGTCTCACGACGGTCGAGGGTGGAACTCTCGAACTCGGCAGTGGTTCGAATTTTCCAACCGACGGGGCGATTCCGGGTGATATTTTGATCAAAGATACGGCAGTCGTGAAGATGCAGCAAAGCGAGATCATCGCGAATGGCAGCACCCTCACGGTTGAGAGCGGCGGTCAGTTCAATCTCAATTATAAGTCGGAAGCGATTGGAAATATCGCCGGAGACGGCAACGTTCATATCAACGGAAATTTCACCCTCGATGATCTCGATGGTTCGGAGTTTTCCGGGGTGGTTTCCGGTCCTGACGGAAATCTAATTCTGCGTGGGGCGATTGCCTCAGGGGCTCAGATTTTGAGCGGAGCGAATACCTATGGTGGAGACACGCAAATCGATGCAGGAACATTACTCGTAAACGGTACCCACGCTGATGGCGGAAACTACACGGTAGCGTCCGGAAGCACTCTGGGAGGCACAGGCACGATCACTCTGAAATCATACAAGCGAGTTTCCACGGTTCCGGGTGCGACGATTGAGGTGGGAGACCCATCCGTTGCAGGTGGAGTCGGCTCTCTCACGATCACCGGTGGTGCTGATGGAGACGATACACTTAAGGTTAACTCGGACATCATCTTTCAGATCGACGGTGCAATCGGAGATCAACTGGTCGTTAATGGAGAGGTCAAATTGGATGGCAATGCTGATCTGAATCTCGTCACTGTATCAGCTCCGATAGCGGGCGCTGCCTACACTCTCATTAGCAATGATGGCACCGAAGCTGTCGATGGAAACTTTACCGGTATTGCTGAAGGTTCTGTTGTGACTCTGGATGGTCACAGCTACCGCGTTTTTTACGGCGGAGATGACGGAAATGATGTCGTTCTGGTAGAGAACACTGCACCTTCGGTGGTCTACGTCGACGACGATTTTACCGGCAACGGCGGGCAGGTTATTGCTGATGGCGATCTCGGAACTGACAATCCCCAGGCGGCTATATTTGGCGTCTCGGCATTTGCGAATCTCACCGATGCGCTGGCTGCGGTCGCGGCGGGTGGCACCGTAATAGTCAATGATGGAACTTATCTGGAAGATATTACTATCGCCGATGGGACAACGATCGAAATCACTGGACCCGACGCGGATGTGGAAGTCACGATCCGGAGTATTACCAATACCGATGCAACGGCAAAAATTATTATCGAAGGTGATTCGACTTTAGTGATAGGAGACACCGTCGGAGCAGTGAACTCAAACATTGCCGGGGTTATTTCCGGGAGTGGAAGTATAGAGAAAATAGGGCTGGCTAATAATACCGACGCCAACCTCAACAAGCTCACTTTATCGGGAACCAATACCTACACCGGCTCGACGACCGTGACCGATGGAGTGATCCATATCGAAAATTCATCGGCACTCGGAGCGGGCGGGGCGACCAGCGAAACCGTGGTATCAAACCAAGGGCAAATCCGGATCGATGGAGATAACCTGACCATCGCGGAAAACATTACGATTGGCGGACGCCAAAATAACGGGGCGGCGAACTGGAACGGTCCACTCGTCAATACCGGATCCGGAAACACATGGAGTGGAAACATTTCTCTATCGGAGAGCAATACGCGAATCACCAACACTTCTAACGCAGCAGCCAACGAATTTACGATTACGGGTGAAATCGATGGAACCGGCATCTCCGGAACCGAAAATTATAGCCTGAATTCAAATCGCCGTATCTCCTACGAGAATACGATTGATCTGGGAACAGGGAGGTTGCTGGTGATAAACGGTGAAACTACCGTTAGCGTCAGCGGAAATACCTGGGGAGAGACGGAGATAGGGAATTACGGAGTATTGACCATCGGTGTCAACAATGCCCTCCCGACCGGAACCATTGTCCAGATGGGGACGAATAATGACAGCGTCTCAAGATCGACAGCAACGCTGAATCTGAATGGGTATAACCAGACTATTGGTGCTTTGGAAACCGCCAGTGCGATACTGAGTGCCGCGACTCCAATTGGCACCCGGACAATTTCGGGCGGGGGCAGGCTAACCGTAAATCAGGCAACCGATACGGAGTATGACGGAAGGTTTACGGGTGTTTTGAATTTGGTGAAAACCGGGACGGGAACGTTGGAGCTAAGCGGCGACACGAGTGACTACACCGGGACGACCAAAGTCTCCGGCGGATCGCTTCATGTAAACGGTGATAACGCCGGCGCTAGAGGAGCCGTTACCGTGGAAGCAGGAGCCATTCTTGGAGGAACCGGTACGGTCGGTGGCAATGTCACGGTTGAGAGCGAAGGCGATTTGCAGCCCGGTGTCGGCAGCGAAGGGACACTTACGATCGATTCAGACTTGTCAATCGCCGGGGAATACGATTTTGATATCTCGGGTACCGCGGTGTCGACGCATGACCTTGCTTCGGTAAGCGGAAATGTCACCTTGAGTGGCACCTTGAATATCGTTGAGGCTGCGGGAACTGATTTTTCAGGCCTTAGCGTTGGAGACGAGATTACGTTGATCGATCTCACTGGCGCAGGAAGCGTTAGCGGGAATTTTGCGGGACTGGTGGAAGGTGCCGCTGTGACCGTAGGTGGTTCGGTATTTACGATCAGTTACACCGGTGGAACGGGAAATAATGATGTCGTTCTGGGATTCGTCGGAGACGTCGAAACCAGCGTAACGATATCGGGCGGAGCGCTCGTGATTACGGACACACTGGGAGGAGATTCTGATGACGAACTCAAGCTGACGATTAGTGCGACGGGTTACACGCTTACGGAAATCTCCGGAACAATGCCGATCGGAAACGGTGTCGATGGCGCGGTGCAGAACAATGCCTACGAAGTATTCATTCCCTTTTCCTCTCTCGGAGGAGTTACTGAAATCGATATCAGCACACTGGACGGGGTTGATGTCGTAACGATAGACTTTGCCGGCTTGGATGGCACAGCGCTCCAACAGAAGCTCGTTTTCGATGGTGGAGACGGTAGCGGGGATAAGCTCGCCTTTGAAAATGTGAACTTCGCGACGGTGACGCATACGATGATTGATCCGAGCAGCGGTGAAATCAATTTGGATGCCGATGCGGCTATCGAAGTGGAATACACTGGTTTGGAGCCTGTATTGATCAACAGCGGAACGGTGACGGACTTTGTGTTCAACCTGCCTTCGGGAACGGCAGACAGTGCTACGTTGAGCCAGGTGGTCGGAGGGATGCTGACTTTGGACGGGGCGACCTTTGAGTCGACGACTTTTGCGGCCCCAACCGGGTCGATTACGATTAACGGTCAGGCGGGTGATGTTCTCACCGTTTCCACTGCACTCGATCTTTCGACCGCTGATGCCAATGGCACCGGACTCACCGTTAATGTCGAGACGATCAATCTCGATGCCTCTATTGACACGGGAACGAGCAACCAAACCTACGACGGCGCAGTGACATTCAATGCGGCGGCGGATGTGACGCTCACGGGAGCTGACATCGTTGTCACAGGTGTGACCACTTCGGTAAACGGACGTAATCACACCATTGATACGAGCGGTGCCAGTTCGTTTCAGCGCATTAATTTTGGGCGGATTATCAAGGAGGGCACGGGCAGCCTTTCTCTCGAAGGGACCACTGACAACAGCAATCTTGGTGTGACCGTGAATGACGGAACGCTTTTTCTCGCGAAGGCCCCCAGCGCTGCCAGCGTCCACGCTATTGGCGGAGGTGGTTTGACGATCAACAATGGAGGCACGGTCGAGGTCGCCGGATCGGGTGGCGATCAAATTTACAGCCCTGCCAACGTCACCGTGAATGCGGGCGGGCAATTGAATGTGAGGGTTTCCGAGGAAATTAATGGGTTCAGCGGGGCTGGTAGCACGGCTCTGGATGCCGGGACGGTTTTGAGTGTTGGTAGTAATAATGCGAACACGACCTATTCCGGAGTTATTTCCGGTGATGGCGGATTGACGAAGCTTGGCACGGGGACGCAGACGCTTTCCGGAGCGAACGGACTCACCTACACGGGAGCGACCACCGTTGCAGCGGGAGGCACGCTCAAGTTCCTCGATACTGAATTGCTCGCTACCACTTCGATTGCGAATGCCGGAACGGTTGAGATCGCAGCGGTGACGAGCAATGGTTGGAGGGTTCTCGGGACAGCACTCTCGGGTGCCGGTGATTGGGTTAAAACCGGTACGATGCTCGCTACTTTTGGCAATGTCACGGTGACGACAAGCGGTCAGTTTTCGATTCAGGCGGGAACTTTGCGGAACAATAATAATTCGAGTGACTGGAGCGGCAATACCGCCGACATGGATATCAGTGCAGGCGCGATACTCGATCTGTTTGCTGATGCCATTTATGTGAATGAACTGACCGGAGCGGGGATTATTCAGAATGGATTCGGCAATGGGGGCGGGCAGTCCGGAACGCAGCCTTTTTATGAACAATTGGTGGTCGGTGTCGCTGGTGGAACGTCGACATTCAGCGGAGTGATCCGCGATAACACCGGGGGAACGACGCCGGCTGCAGGCAGTAGCGGCGGTGGTATCGAACTGGTGAAACTGGGCGCGGGAACCCTGACACTTGCGGGAACTGCGGCGAATACCTACACAGGACTTACGACGGTGAGTGCCGGCAGTTTGGATTTGAACAAAACCGCCACTGTCAATGCCATCGCGGGTGACGGCAATACGGCGACGAACGATGTTCTCGTTGAAAACGGAGCGACCCTGACGAACTCCGCGGCTGATCAAATCGCGGACACGGTCAAGATCACACTTGAAGTGGGAACCTGGGATCTCGGCGGAAACAATGAAACGATCAATTCAATCGAGGGCAATACCAACGGAGCTGCCAATCTCAGCGATATCGTTTTGAATGGCGCAACCGTTTCGCTTAATCGTCTCGATTGGGACAACAGTGGCGCGAATACCAATGTTAACATCACTGATGCCACAGGAACCCTGCGTTTTATCGCGGATGGCGCGACTCAGCCGATCTTTGAGATGGCACATGGTGGCAATGTTAATGTCTTATCCGGGGTGGAGATCGCAGCTACCGATCTGACTTTTCGTGCCACTACCTTTGGGACTGTTTTGCATGGCGAGGTGAGCGGTACGGGTAAATTGATTTTTGATCCGACTGCAGGAGCTGGAGGTTTGACTTTAACCAACGGGGCAAACAGTTATTCCGGAGGGACCAAATATGTGTCCAATTCCACAGGGAACTGGGACCTGTTCAGTGTCACTGCTTCCGGAGCGCTTGGTAGTGGAGACGTGGAAATTCAGGGGGGCAGTCAGACTTCCTGGGCGGGAACGGGGGGAACCCCGTCGGGATTCATTTTCCGAAACGGCACGACGCATTCCAATAATTTTATTCTGACCGGAGATGCCACGATTTCGGTTGGTAATGCGAATTCTGTGACAGCAAACGGGGAGACGGTCGATCTGACCGGCACGGTCGCTCTTGGTGGCAATAATCTGTTTATTCGCGGTATCGGCACCGGCACGATCACCGGTGCGATTTCCGGAACCGGAGGCATCACGAAGATCGACGATCCGGGGACCTGGATTCTCGCAGGTGACAGCGACTACACAGGCAACACGAATGTGAACAATGGCACCCTCATCGTGAATGGTGACAATACGGCGGCGACAGGAGCGGTTAACGTGGCCAGTGGCGCTGATCTTGGCGGCACCGGCACGATCGGCGGAGTTGTCGTCGTCGCGACTGGCGGAGATATTCTCCCGGGAATGAGCGCTATTGGTGAGTTGAATATTATCGGCAATACGACGATCAACGGTGATCTCGAATTTGATATCACCGACGCGACGGCTGACCTTCTCGATATCAGCGGGACGACGACGCTCGATGCGGTCAACGGAACCCTTACGATCACGGGATCGTCTCCTGATTTGGATGTCTATACATTGATTGATGCGGATGGCGCACTGACCGGAACATTCAGTAATTTCAACATGACCGGTGCGATTGTAGCGGTGGATGGAGTTGATTACAAAATTATCTATAACAGTGGAACAGACGGTAATGATGTATTGTTAGTCAAAGATGCTCCGACGACGATATACGTGAACGAAGATTGGGCGGGCACGGCGAGCGGTATCCTTGTCGATGGTGATCTTGAAGTCGCGGGACAGCAGGATGCCGTATTCGGTTACACCGCTTTTGCAACGGTTCAGGATGCGGTCACGGCGCTGGGAGCGAACAACGGCACTATTTTTGTGAATGCGGGCAACTACGCAGGCCAGACTGTCGATCTTACCGGGGCTGCGGGCGACATCACGCTCCAACTTATTGAGGATACCGCAGATGTTGCAGGTGATCAGGGTAAAGTGGTTCTGGGATCTATCACAGCGGATGTGGATGATCAGATCATTCTTGGAAATGGTGATGTTGATCACCCGACGGCAATCAATCTTGAATTGGACAGTGGTGCCATCGCCGGAGTGATTTCCGGGACAGGTGGCCTTGTTAAGCAAACTGCCGGAACTCTTTTGCTTCAGGGGGAGAATCTCTTCACCGGAGATCTTACTCTCAATGCAGGAACAATCCGCGCTGAAAATCAAACTGCGGGAAATACCAGCACCGTTCTCGGAGTCGGTGATTTGCACCTGAATGGCGGCACTCTTGAGTTGGCAGCCGGGGTCAGTACGAATTTCTCGAATTCCAATTCTGCCACTGTGGGTGGAGACGTCACTGTTGTCACGGATCGTCTCACTGCAGGCGGTAATTTGACTCATACCTTGGCTGATTCATTAACAATCGGTGTGAACACTTTCACTTTAGAAGGAGGGAGTTTTGTGACCAGCCAGTTTGTTGGTCTCAATGTTAACGAAGTGATCTTGACCGGGAATGCGACCTTCAACCCCAATGGCTCCCGGAACGCTGTTATCAATGTAAAAGGAGTTTCGGAAGGGGATGGAAACGGCGTCGACAATTTCACGATTACCAAAATGGGAAATCGAATCCTGGTGTTCCAGGGCGGAGCGACCTACGATTTCCTCGGAACAAATTTGCAGTCAGGAACGTTGCGAGCTGTCGGAACCGATTCTCTTCAGAATACGACCACCATTTCAGGCGGCACTCTGGAGCTGAGAAACAGCACCAACGGAGCTCGCGTGAGCGATTTGGTATTTACCGGCGATGCGAATCTGCGTTTGCCCAGCAACAATACCCGAACCTTCAGGACGAATTCTATTACGGTGGAGGATGGTGTCACAATGGGGGTGCAGGCGAGACGGATCAATTCCGTGGTCGCCGGCATTTCCCACACTCTCGAAGTTACCGACGGAATTACCACGGGTAACGGATCAATCATTCTCTTCTCTCAGGCGGACGGTTACGATACCATTGTCGACTCTGATCTTACGACGAACGGAGAGGTGACGCTCAATACGAGCGGTGCGAGTATGGACGTCACGATCCTCGGGGAGATTGACGATGGAACCACTGCCGGTGGTGATGTCATCAAGACGGGGGCGGGTAATCTGACTTTTTCAGAAAATAATACTTACACGGGAGATACCCTCGTGAATCAGGGAGCCTTGTTGCTCAGTCACGGAACCGACAACAACATCATCGACACTTCACCCACTGTCACGGTGGCGAGTGGTGCAACGATTGACGTAACCGGTCTTCCCAGTGGAGAAATCGTCGTCGCCAACGGTCAGACGCTTCAGGGCGAAGGCACTGTTCTCGGAGAAATCAGCGGAGTGGCTGGATCGACGGTCAGTCCGGGACTGACGGGAACGGTTGATCCCGGGACGCTGACAGTTGGCAAGCTGGACCTCACAGCTGATAATACTTTCACGGTCGACCTCACGGGAACCACAGTGGATACGGAGTACGACCAGCTCGTAGTCAATGATACCACTGCGGGAAATGTGGTTTTGACAGGCTCGACGTTGGACGTTCAACTTTCATTCGCTCCTGCGGATGGAGATGTTTTTACGATCATTGATAACGATGACGCCGATGCTGTCTCAGGGACATTTTCCGGGCTTCCCGAGGATCAAACTTTTGAAGTCACCTCAGCGGCGGATGGATTGGTTTACGTCTTCCAGATTCATTACAACACGGAAGATGGGAGCGCGGCTGGAAATAATGTTGTCTTAGAGAGTCTGGGCGTTGCCGAGACCAGTGTCGAACTTGACGTGAACGGCAATCTTGTGATCACGGATATTAATGGCGGGGTGTCTGATGACGACATCACGATCACTGAAGACGGTTCGGGTAATTACATCATTTCCGATTCTAATCTCGTTCTCTCCACATCGATTGTGGGAGCGACCCGTGTTGACGGGAATACGATCAGCGTGTCGAAAACACTGGTTTCAGGCGGACTGATCGTGAACACGGAAGGTGATGACGGGTCCGATCCGGCGACGGATGTGGTTACCTTCGGCGGAACCAACCCGATCAGTTTCGCAGGCGACATCGTGATCAATGCAGAGACTGAGGAAACGGTCTTGAGTCAAAATGTGACGAGCACGACTGGCGATATCACTTTCAATGGACCGGTTACGGTTGGGGCTACCTCTATTGTCAGCTCCACGAGCGGAGATGTCATTTTCGAATCGACAGTCGCTCTTGGTGCTGCGGCGAATACTCTCACAGTGGAGGTTGCCGGAACTGCGAGTGAGATGAAGGATGTCATCAGTGGCAGTGGTGCTCTTGTAAAAGAGGGGACCGGAACTCTGACTCTTTCCGAGACGAACACTTACAACGGCGGAACGACGGTCAATGACGGCACCTTGGATTTGGTGGGGATTAACCGCATCCGCGGCGCGCTTGTCATCGACGGTGATGGAGTGGTGAAATTGTCCGGCACCGGTAATAACGCGATTCAAAATATCAGCTCGATTACGTTGCAGAATGGCGGGACCTTTACCGACAACTCGCAGGGAACTTTTGTGCAGTCCGTGCCTGCAACGGTCACCTTCAACAACGGCGGAACGATTACATCGGAGGCCGGTGCCGATGGTAATGGCGGTTTCGGGAACTTTTTGTTCATCAGTGGGATCGATGTAACGGGAACGGGGTTGGCAACCATCAGCGCCAACGGAATCGGATTTAACTTCGATCAAACAATTACGGTGGCAGATACCGTGACGGGTGCTGGCACGGATCTCCTGATTTCATCCAGTATAAGGAGTTCAAGGGCGGGTATCATTACCAAGGCTGGTGACGGCACATTGACAATGACGGGAACCAATGCGGATCCCAGTGATCTTGCTATCACTGCCGGGGCCTTGGAGATAGGCGGGGCGGGCACGCTGAACAGCGGAAATTTCGCCGGCGCGATTTCCAATAACGGAACGTTTATTTATAACAGCAGTGCTGCCCAGATTCTCAGCGGAGTGATCAGCGGAAACGGCAACCTGATTAAGGACAGCACGAGCACTCTGACTCTGACCGCCGACAACACCTACACCGGTGGAACGACGATCACGGCAGGTGCACTGCAAGTGGGAGCGAATGGAACGACCGGAGACATTGAAGGGGATGTGGTCAACAACGGCTCGCTGGTTTTTGCGCGGAGTGATGACTACACGTTCGAAGGCGACATCAGTGGTGCCGGCTCGGTCAGGCAGACGGGAGACAACGTCGCGCAAGGTGGATTCGGTGGAGAGCAGTTAGTCTTGAGTGGAGACAACTCCTATTCGGGTGGCACTACCGTCGACCCTGGATCTGAGATCGTGGCTACGAACAATAATTCCTTCGGAACCGGAACGGTCCTTCTCGATGGATCAGACGCCGGAATCATCCTCGGCGCCGAGGGCCTGAACATTGCGAATGATCTGGAAACGCTGACGCCGATCGTGGATGTGGCGCGTCTCCACATCGAGTTGGACGCGGCTTTCACTGCGGGCACGTTTTCGGGTGATATTACGATCAACACACCCAATTCCTTCGACTTCCAGCTTCGTCCTCAAGGAGGCACGCTGACTCTGTCGGGTGTGATTGACGGGGCAGGCTCAGTGACTCATCAGAATGGAGGCACTGTCATTTTGACGGAAGCGAATACCTACACGGGAGGAACTTTCCTCGCCAATCCTGATTCCATTCTCCGTCTCGAAGACAATGCTGCCGCCGGGACGAATGAAGTCAATATCTCGCGGGGGATACTTGAATTGGCCAACGGGCTCAATGTTGCCAACGATGTCGAGATCAATGACAATCAGGACGGGCTTTCCTCGATTCGGGTGGAAGCGACCGGGACTGCTTCGGCAACTCTGTCGGGTGATCTGGACATTCTCGAGAATGACGTTCCCGGCAGTTTCACTTTGGAAGCGGGAGCGGGAGATACGCTGACGGTTGCGGGTATGGCTACGGGAGCCGGTGCGGTGGGCATCACGAAAGCCGGGGCGGGAACCCTCGTTCTAGACAGGGCGAATACTTACGAAGGTATTACCACAGTGAGCGAAGGTCTGCTTGTCATGGGAGATATCGCAGCACTTGGTGCTACGGGAACTGGCACAACGGTTGCAGATGGTGCCGCAGTGGACCTGAATGGAGTTCAAGGTTTTCTCGGCGAGACATTCACGATCAGTGGTGATGGAATCCCCGGCGATGCCGACACCGGTGCGATCTTCAATGGCAGCGCGACCAGCATGACCAACGATGGCGAGTTCGACATCATTCTCGCAGCGAATGCCTCGATAGGAAATAACGGACAACGCTTCGATGTCACCTCGGTGGTCGATAACGGCGCCGGTTTCACGCTCACGAAAGTGGGAAGCAACGATGTGTGGGTTGATGGAAGTGTCAATGTCGCGAATCTGATCATCGACAACGGAGGTTACGGAGTCGAAATAACGAACGGACCAATCAATGACGTTCGAGGAACCGTGACAATCAATGCCAACGGAACTCTTGCGACCTGGTCGGGCCGGAATCTTGACGCAGACATTATCATGAACAGTGGAGCCTTCCGGACTGCTCATGCCACTTCGACAATCGGGCTTGCGGGAACGATCACGCTGAACGGAACCGGTAACAGCTTCTCGGTTCGGCCCGATGCCACGGTTAACCTGACAAGCACGCTCTCGGGGGCCGGGGCAATGGTGAAACTGGACGGTGGCATTCTCAACGTCTCGGGAACTAACAGTTACACCGGGACGACTTCGATCGACGCGGGAACTCTTAACCTGACCGGCACGCACACGGGTGGTGATACCTACACCGTAGCGAGCGGAGCTGTCCTCGGCGGTACCGGCACGACTGATGCGGATGTCGTCATCGCCACAGGAGGTGGGCTTTCACCGGGAGTCGGCGGAATCGGCACGCTCACGGTGCAGGATAATCTCGCGATCAATGGAACCTACACCTTTGAGATCAATGGGGACGTCAGTGCTGATCTAACCGATGTAACCGGCAGCGTTACTCTCGGCGCGGCTTCGATTCTTGATTTGGACGAGCTCACTGCGGGAACGGATTCTGTGACGTTCGGAGATACGATCACTTTGATCGCAAATGATGACACCGATGTCGTCATGGGAACTTTCTTCAACGTAGCTGAGGGTTCAACGGTTACAGACGACGATGGTGATGAATACACGATCAGTTATGCCGGTAATGACGGGAACGATGTTGTTCTTTTCGCCGGAGTAGCGGAAACGAATGTGGATCTGTCAGGCGGCGTGCTTACGATTTCTGATATTCTTAGCGAGAACGCGGATGCGATCACGATCAGCTACGACAGCGTGAATGATGAGTATGTTATCTCTGATCCTAACCTCGTCCTAACGACCAGTAATTTGACTGCCGGGCAGTTCAGTCGACCCGATGCGAATACGGTGCGGGTGGATGCATCACTCGTGACCTCTTTGGTTGTTGAAACAGCGAATCCGACTGCTGCGACGGAAGCGGACACCGTGACGATTGCGAGTCTTCCTGCTGATATTGACGGTGCCGTTACCATCAATGCAGAGAACATCAATGTGGGTGGCGATATCGTAGCGGATGCGATCACCTTGAACGGCAATGTCGTGCTGACTGCCGATGTCGTTTTCGACACCGAAGACGTAAACGGGAACATCAATGTGAATGGAACAATTGACGGAACCTTTGGTCTCACGATCAACAACGGAACCGGCACCACGACGGTGACCGGTGCGGTGGGAGGATCAACGGCGCTTGATGAATTTACGGTTCTTAAAGGGAGCACGACGCTCCAGGCGGGACTGACGGCTGATGATCTCGGAGTTGCGGTAGTGACCGATGCCGATCCGGTCCCTGCGACGGCTTCACTGACGGTTTCGGCCGGAGCGGTTGTGATTGGAGATGGAGATGGTGAAGTGAATATTGCGACACGGGATGCCAGCTACACGGCGAACAGTACTGCCATTTCGGGGACGGTCGATTTCTCCGGAGCGAGCGGGGTGACGATTGATGTGACCTCTGTGAAAATGGGAACGATTACCTCAACGTCCTCGTTCGAGGGAAGTGCTCTCGGAAGTCTCGAGCTTTCTGATGCCGGAAATAATGAGATTTCAGCAACGAGCTTTATTGTAGCTGATTCTCCGGCACGCGGAAACGGGGGCGTGAGCACGATCGGTCTTGGCGGTGCCGCCAACGATTTCAATGTCGACACCTTTACTCTGGGTGGGCAGAAGGGGCAGGCGACGATGACGATTGAGTTGGGAGGCATTCTGACGCTGACAGGTGATGCCAATGTCGCGACGGATCTTAACATCGGGATCAATGTCACAGGCAATACAGGAACGACCTCCCGGGGGAATCTCGATCTTACCGGAGGTACTTTTAACGGAACAATTAACGATCTGAAAATGGGCGGTCACTCAACCGGTGCTACAGGGATCGGTGAAGGCACCCTTACTTTTGAAGCGGGAACCGTCACCGCCGATACCGTTGCGATGGGCGTTGGTAATCTCAATGCGACCGCGACGATCAATCAGCGGGGCGGAACGTTCACGGTGGCGAACGGAGTCACCGAAGACAGTGATGATGGCAGCTTTTTGAATATTGAAAATGGCACTTTTACCGTGACTGCCGGTGGCCTCGAAGTCGATCGACTCACGGTGGGATATACCGATGCCAGTGATATTGGAGAGCCAACGAATACGGGTAACCTTACCGTGTCAGGAGGCGATGTCAGAGTCGGTGTTGGCGCGGCAAGCGGAATTGACATGGAGGTTGGTTTCAATGCCGCCTCCAGCGCCCCGCCCGCAGTGGGCAACGTTGATTTTACGGCTGCTTCAACTGTCACTATCGATGTCGATGAACTCAAGATCGGTGAAGTAAGCACTACCAATGGCGCGGGGACGTTCGGGAATCTGGACCTCTCAAATGTCGGGACTAACACGGTCACTGCAAACGTGATCTCGGTCGGAGATTCTCCGAGTCCCTCAAATACGGGAGTAACGAGCACGATTACATTCGGTTCGATGACGAACGAGGTGAATGTCGATCTTTTTGAAGTCGGTATTCGCAAGAGTCGGGGCACGGTTGATATCGCTGCGGGAGGAACGCTCAATCTTTCAGGTAACGTCAATGCTGGAGCGGATTTGAGGATCGGATATAACTCGGCCAGCGGAACCGGAACCGGATCCGCGGGACGTTTTGATATGTCGGGAGGCACTTTCAACGGCACGATTGATGAACTGACCCTGGCGCATCACTATGGTAACAACGGGGTGAATGACGGCCAGGGCGATGGCTTCCTTATTATCGATGCCGGAACGACGACGGTAACCACCGGGACGATCAGCGAACCCAATGGTATTGGATCGACTTCGAGACCTCTTCTCAGCCGGGGCGAAGTGACGATCAACGGGGGCTCAATTACCTTCGCGACTCTCGATATGGGAACCGGAACCTCGGTTTACAATCAAAATGGCGGCACGACCACGGTTACGGCCGCACTGAACCTCGCGGGCGAAGGGGGAACCTCCGGAACGGTGGGTGATTCGACCTTCAATCTCGTTGCCGGCACACTCGATATGAGTGATGTCGATGTCGTTGATCTAGCGGGAACTGAGACTTTCAACTTCGCCGGAGGCACCCTGAAAGACGCGGATGATTTCGGTATCCCGTTGACTCAGGGAGGCGGGACCTTGCAGATCGGTGATGGTTCGGAAGTGGATGAAATGACGGTCCAGGGTGATTTCACGACCACCGGCGGAACGATGGAGTTCACCTTGAACGGTGATACCTCGAATGATATTTTGCACGTCGTCGGCGAAGTCACACTCGGCAATGCTCTCAACCTCGAAGAGATTACCGCAGGATTGGATTCGGTCACCTTGGGAACGACGATTACCTTGATCGAAAACGACGGGACGGCGGATGCTGTGACCGGAACTTTCACGGGGCTCCCTGAAGGTTCTGTCGTCACTGATGATGATGGTGACAGCTATGTGATCAGTTACATTGGGAACGACGGAAACGATGTCGTCCTTTTTGCGGGACTTCCGGAAACCAATGTGGATCTGACAGGCGGGGTCCTCACGATCTCTGATATTAACAATGAAAGCGCCGATCAGATTTCATTTACTTACGACTCAGCGGCGAACGAGTATGTGATCAACGATCCCAATTTGGTGATTTCGACGACCGGTTTGAGTGGCGCTCAACTCGGTCGCCCCGACGCCTTCACCGTCCGGGTTGATGCAGCGTTAGTCACTGGTGGTGTCGTTATCGAAACGGCGAATCCAAGTGATGCCGGTGCTGCTGACTCTGTCACGATTGGCGGTGCAGGCACGGACGCGATTTTCTTCCCGGGCGCTCTCACGGTCAATGCTGAGACCATTCTGGTTGAAAGCGATATCAGGCTTGGTGCTGCCAGCAATCTCTCAGGAGGATCTGCGACCTTCAACGCGAACGTTGATCAGAACGGGCAGGACATGATTATGGATCTGACCGGCGGTGCCACGAACTCTGCGGGGCAGCTCTACGATATGAGCGGTGGGCGACTTCGCTTACTGGGGGCTACAAGCTTCACCAACGATGGTGATTTTCAAATCGGGCTCAACTCATCGGTTGCGATTTACGGAAACACCGGAATCTCCTCATTCATTAATAACGGCAACTTCATCCATGACGCCGCGCAATTGCGTCTCTACATGGAACTGGTCAATAACGGGACGTTGACGATGAATAATGCCAACGGAAGCAGTGAGATTCAGTTCAAAGCGCCGGGCGGCAATGGTCCGGGAGGGTTTGTTACTAACAATGGCACATTTGAAATTACTGAGGATACCGCCCGCTTTGATGAGTCCGGTTCGATTGTGAATGCCAGCGGCGGAGTGATCAATTCCTCCGGTGCCAGTGTTACTTTCGCTGAAAACCTGACCGTAACTAATCAGTCGGGCGGAACCGTGAATTTGACCTCGGGGACCGTGACGGTAAACGACACGAGCTTCAACAATCAATCCGGCGGAACGGTTGATTTCGCGGGAGCCAATTTGACTCTTAGCACTTCAGCCGCAGTGACCAATGAGGCTGGTGGTGATTTTGATCTGTCAGGTGGTGTTTTTACAATCAATATTGATGCTGCATCCACTCTGACGAATGCGGGAACGACCACGTGGGAAGCGGCGGCCGATGGAAACAAAACCATCACCGGATCCGGAACCTTTGTGAATGACGGGACCTTCAATCACGATCGAACCGGCGGAAATGACAATCTGATTGTGGACGGTAGTGTCACGTTCGAGAATAACGGCACCTTTGATTTCAGACATCAGGGGGACATCAATTTGGAGAGCAATGCGATTTTCGAAAACAATGGAACTCTGACGAAAACGGGCAACGGAACAGATCCGTCTTTCATCTTCACTTTTGGAACGACTGGCGGGACTTTTATCCAGAAGGCTACCGGTGTCGTTCAATCTGATATCGGAGAGATCCGTATCGCGGTTGAGAATACGACATCGGATGCGGCGGGAACCTGGAATGCCAATGGAGGAAATATTGAGTTGGCGGGAACCGTCACTGGAACGATAACGGGAACCGCTTCCGGAGCCGGAGCGATTCGAATTGAGAACGAGGGTAACTCAGCCATTCTGGATGACCTGATCGTCGGAGGAGGCGGTCTCAATTTTGACGTCAGTGGAAATGGAGTTGTCTGGGCAAGTAAGGATATCGACACCACGCTAGGGAACCTGACCAACCTGAATACGATGTCGATTGTTTCAGGTGTCGGGAAAACGCTCAGTGGGGACGGGATCCTCATTACCGGAATCGGCGGGACCACGACGCTCGCGAATGGAGCGACCGTGACGACCCCCGGCGCAGCGACGATGCAGGTCGACGCCGGCGGGACTCTGAATGGAGGGGGAACCTTCGAAGGAGAGGTTAACGTTATTTCCGGAACGGTGGCGCCGGGCGACCCCGGAGTCGACATCACACAGACTCTCAGCACCGACTCGATTGACTTGGGATCGGGAACCTTTGTCGTCGACCTCGACGGGATCACCGACGGAGATTTGCTCAATGTCACTGGCGAAGTGGATCTTGGTTCCTCTGCTCTGGATATCGATTCGGCAGCCAATCTCGTGAATGGGAGCACGATCGTTATTATCGAGAATGATGCTTCCGACGCGGTTGTTTCGACTTTCACAGGGCAGTTGGAAGGCTCCGTCGTCACGACAGGTGGAAACAGTTATGTGATCTCCTACGTCGGAGAGGATGGGAACGATGTCGTTCTCTTTGCCGGTGCCCCTGAGACCCATGTGGATCTGACAGGCGGAGTGCTTACGATCAGCGATATTAACAATGAGAGTGCGGATCAGATTTCGTTCACCTTCGATGCGGCGAACAATGAATATGTGATCCACGATCCGAACTTAGTGATTTCGACGACCGGCTTGAGCGGTGCTCAGCTCAGTCGCCCCGATGCCTACACCGTTCGGATTGATGCGTCAGTTGTTACGGATGTTGTTATTGAAACCGCGAATCCGACGGACGCAGGGGCCGCCGACTCGGTCACGATTGGTGGAGCTGATGCGATTGTTTTTCCGGGCGCGTTGACCGTGAATGCGGAAACAATTGTGGTAGCTGGTGACGTTACTCTGGGGGCAAATAGTTCCCTGAGCGGGGGCACGGCAACGTTTAATGGGACAACCGATCTGAGTGGAGACACTCTCACCCTGGATCTCAGTAGCGGTGCGACCAACTCAGTTGGCGCCAATTTTAATTTCAAGGATGGCACGTTGACTTTGGCGAATAGCACAACGTTCGCTAACAACGGGACCGCCCTTTTTGATGGCGGAGGAGGCGATTTCTTAAATGGAAGCGGAACGTTTACGAACAACGCCACGTTTAATTCGATCACCACGACCGGCAGCGACAACTTCATCATCGGAGCTACCGCAACGTTCGTGAATGCGGCGACTGGCGAATACATCATCGATGGGGGTGGCGACATCCAGCTCACGGATGACTCTCTCTTCGACAACCGCGGTACACTTCAAAAACTGACAGGAACCAACGGAGCGAGCGGCGATCCTTCCTATATATTCAGTCAGGGCGGAAACTTCACGAACTCGGGCACGCTTCAGGCGGATGCCGGAACCCTCAGTGTTGCCGGCGGAAACAGTTCAGACGGTTATTCATCGACCGGAGGTAATCTGGTCACTACCGGAACAGGAACGATTCAGATTTCAGGAAAATGGACTGAGTTAACGGCTCTCGCTGATATCAGCGGGGGAGATATTGAATTCAGTAATGAGGATCCTGCCGGCACGACCGGTGGACAATTCAGCACCGTCGCCGGAGGAACCCTTCTGAATGTGACGGGTGACGGCATTCAATGGAAGAGCGCGGAGATCGATACGACAGCCGGCAATCTGACCAACACCGGTTTGCTCGTCATTCAAGCGGGTGGACCGAAACCTCTCACCGGAGGCAATGAGTTGATCAATACGACAGGCACGGTCGCTTTTGAATCAGGGGAAATTGATCTCGATGGCACGGTTTTCCGAAACCAGTCCACCTTCACTATTTCCGAAGTCGCATTCAGTGCGCTGAAGGGAGACAGCAGCCTCATCAACGATGCCGGAGCGACTATCGATTGGATCGGCGGCGGGGTTCTCCGTCTCAGGGAGACCGCGACGATTCAGAACGATGGCACCTTCAATCAGAGCGGCATTGCTGACCTCGATATCGAGTCGGCTGCCGGAGGCGGCTTCGTGAACAACGGGACTTACGAATGGAACGGGACCGGGAACGTCGATATCGACTCCGCCGGTGTCGGGTTCGACAACAACGGCACTCTCAACTGGAATAACAATGGTGACTTCGACATCTCTACGAGTGGAGTCGGCTTGATCAACGATGGCGATATCAATTGGAAATCCTCCGGAACGATCGATCTCAATCTCGCCGATACCGTTCTCGACAACAATGGAACGACCACTTTCGCGAACAATGCGAACCGCTCCATTATTGGTCTGGGCACTTTCCTGAACGACGGAACGTTCAATCATGCCTTTGGTGGCAGTGGAGATAATCTCATCCTCAACAACAGCGTCACGTTTGAGAATAACGGGACCTTCGACTTCCAGGGGCAGGGAGACTTGCAATTCGCGGACAATGCGACTTCGACCTTCCTGAACAACGGCACCTTCATCAAATCGGCGGCGGGAGGGGATCCCTCTTTCGTATTCTCGTTTAACGGAACCTCGGGTACCTTTATTCAGGGAGCCGCTGGAACTGTGGAATCAAATGCCGGAACATTGCGCATAGCCGCGGGCGATAATACCTCAAATGCTGCCGGAACTTGGACAGCTCATGGCGGTGATATCGAGCTCGGTGGAACCTGGTCGGGAACCCTTACTGGAGACTCTCTCGGCACCAGTCTCGTCGAGATCACCTACTCCGGAAATGCAGGAATCGAGAGTGATATCGACATCGCCGCGGGCGGTTTGAGCTTCGACATTGGTGGAAATGGCGTCGAATGGAATCAGCGGGATATCGACACCACGCTCGGTGATTTAACCAACCTCAACCTCATGGTGATCGATGACGGTGGAGTTAAAACCTTGAGTGGTGACAACAAACTGATCACCGCAAATGGAGCGACGACGAGTTTCAAAGCAGCTGGTGCGGTGACCACTCCCGGTCTCGCCAGCCTCCAAATCGACAGCGGTGGCACCGTCAACGGTGCGGGGTCGTTCGAAGGCGAAGTCTTTGGCGCAGCCGGATCGCTCATCGAAACGATTGGAGATCTCACTTTGGGAGACCTCGGAACGAATGCCTTCAACACCGAAGGTAACATCATTGTGAATAATCTCGATCTTCTCACTCTGAATGATTTGGGGCTGGCTCAAATCGGAGCAAGCACTCTTGTGAGATCCGGCGGAGTTCTTAACGCACCAAACAATCTTACCATGAGCGCCGGAGACGAAATTTCCGGCGGTGGTGATATCAATGCAGATATCAGTGTGAACTCTGCGACAGTGGCTCCGGGTGAGTCGGGTGCGGATATCACGCAGACGCTGAGCACCGATTCGATTGACATGGGATCGGGAACTTTTGTGGTCGATCTTGATGGAGTCACGGATGGCGACTTGCTAAACGTTACCGGAGAAGTGGACCTTGATTCCTCGACACTGGATATCGACTCTGCAGCCAATCTCGTGACCGGAAGCACGATTGTGATTATCGAAAACGACGACACCGATGCAGTGGTGTCGACTTTCACCGGTCAGGCGGAAGGTTCCGTCGTTACAACAGGCGGCAACAGCTACGTGATTTCCTATGCAGGTGACGACGGTAACGACGTTGTTCTTTTCGCCGGAGTACCTGAGACTCAGGTCGAACTGACAGCGGGAGGCATTCTCGAAATCACCGATATCACGAACGACTCAGTTGATACGATTACGGTGAGCTACGACGCTGCGACGAACACCTACACGATTCAGGAGGCTGACGGGACTTTCGTGATCAGTACTTTGGGGCTTTCTGCCGCGCAGGTAACACGGCCAAATGCTCAAACAGTGATCATTGATGCGAATGCGATTCCCGGCGGAATTACCGGAGTGACCATTGATACGACAGGCCCTGATACCACCAACACCGGTGTCGAGAATAATGATGCGGTTACGATTTTGACGACGAATGGAGCTCTTGCCATTGACGGCGATATCTCCATCACAGCCGATGATATTTTGCTGGGAGACGGAACCACAGCCAGCATTCTTGATACCAGTGCCGGAGCTGGCTCGGTGACTTTGAACGCTAAGCAGCAGATTGATTTGCTGGATGATTCTGCAATCATCACTGACTCCGGCACAGTGACTTTGAATGCCAATGTCGCCGACAATGCCAATGGAGGCGGACAGGGAATCGACGTTCGCAACGGTGCTTCGATTACGACGGGGAGTGGTGACATCACACTCAATGGTACCGGCAACGGCAATATTAACGGGAAATACGGAGTCTGGCTCCGCACCAATGCCGAAGTGATATCGACCAGCGGGGCAATCGATATTGACGGGGTCGCTGCTGGTAATGGAAATAATAACCGGGGTGTTTTCACCAATGATAACACGACTATTCGCACGGGCGGAAACATCAGTATTGATGGGACCGGCGGAGGCGGATCAGGTGGCCCCGCTTCCGGTGGAACCAATGACAGCGGAAATGACGGCGTCGAACTCCAGGGATTGATTGAAACGACAGGAGCCGGAAGCATCTCTGTCACCGGAACCGGTGGCGGTGAATCGGCAGCCGCTGCCAACAGTAATCAGGGAATTCAGCTCAATGGATCAGGTGCCGTGATTCGCAGTGCAGGAACCGGAACGATTACGCTGACCGGAACCGGAGGAGACGCCAATACCTCAAACCGGGGTGTGTTCGTTAGCGCTGGTAGCCGGATAGAGTCGACGACCGGAGATATTCTCGTTACGGGGCAGGGTGGCGCTCAGCAGAACCGGAACAACACGAACAACAACGTCGGTATCCTTGTCGACGGGACGATTGAATCCCTTGGGGTTGCCACGATCACCCTGGATGGTGATGGTGGAGGCACTCAGGGCACCAATAACGATGGCAATCGCGGCGTTGAAATTTCCGATGCGACTGCGTTGATTCGTTCTCTTGACGGGGCGATCCTTATCAGGGGTGATGGAGGTGGAACCGGAAGTGCCGCAGGGGGCAATAATGATGGTGTCTACATAGGGGACGGCTCCACGATCGCCTCTACCGGAACCGCGACGATTACGATCAACGGAGTCGCCGGTGCCGATGGCGGGACGATCGCTGATGACGATGACGGTGTCTTCATCA
The DNA here is from genome assembly GCA_029213065.1 of Verrucomicrobiales bacterium. Lineage (GTDB taxonomy): Bacteria > Verrucomicrobiota > Verrucomicrobiia > Verrucomicrobiales > DEV007 > Arctic95D-9. Next base: position 31,231 of record JARGPH010000003.1, read on the forward strand.
CCGGAGCTGACACGAAAATTACTTCAGTCGATGGCAAGGTAACGATCAAAGGCACAGGCGAAGACGGTGTGGAAATCGAAGCCGGGGTGAATGCCGCCATTACCGTGACCGGCAGTGGGGACATCGAGATTTGCGGTGAATCCACCGTCGGTGACCTGGGAACTGATCAGATTGGCACTGACATTAATGGACCAATCGCAAGCGGAACCGGTGCAGTCACCGTGGAATCGGTTGACCATCTCGTGATTGGAGCCGGCGGTGATATCACTTCAACCTCCGGAGCGGTTACGCTTCGTGCCGACAAAAATGATGTCGATAACGGAGGGGAAGTGAGCATGAACGTTGATTCTTCTGTGGACGCCGGAGCCGGCACCATTGAAGTTGACGGTGACGGCGATGTCACTCCGGGCGATCTGACGGCGGATGGTCTCATCGAAATCAGCAGTGAGAATGGCGACGTTGAAATCAGGAATGACATCGTTGTCGAATCCAGCGGAGACGGCATCGACATCGATGCGGGGGATGATTTTACTCTCGCAGCAGGTGGTGAACTCGACGCAGACGGCAGAATCACGATCGACGTCGATCAAATCGGAACACCGGATGCCGAAGGCGGCACCGTGGATCTTCTCGGCGAAGTTACTGCCGGAGACGACGTTTACATCGAAGGCGGAGCGGACGCGGACACCTTCAACATCAAGCCAAGCACCAACAGCGAGATGAACATCGACGGTAACGGTCCAACGACCGTGCCGGGCGACGTCATCAACCTCGTTGATGCGATTGATACCAACTTTGAGCCTACCCCCGGGGCGACTCCGGGATCGGGCAGTTACACCTTCGGCGGAGGTCAGCAGCGGATCGATTTTCAGGAAATCGAGTTCGATAACCACGCCCCTGAGATTGAGGTGGAACCCGGAGATTCCGCGAGCGAAAACCTCACCGAAACCGACTCGCCGTTGAGCGTCGACGGGACCCTTACGGTAGAAGATCTCGGTAATGTCGATGCGACGATAGAGCCGGTAGTGGGCGTGTCAGGATCTGATAACTGGATGACGAATGCTGAATTTCTCGCGATGTTCAGTCTTACGAATCCGAATCCTGTGATCACGGCTCCCGATACGAGAGGGACGATAGCGTGGGCCTTCGACAGCAACTCGACGACCTTTGACTTCCTTGCTCTGGGTGAAACCCTGACATTGACCTACACGATTACGGCGACAGACCCGGCGACTGGAGCTGACAGTCAGACCGTGACGATCAAGATCACGGGAACGAATGATGACCCGGTGCTCGGCGTTGATACGGGGACGGTGTATGAAGGTGGTCAGGGTGGCGCTGAAGTCACCACTGGAAACGCGTTGTCCAACGACAGTGATGTCGATATCAACGGACAGGGCATCGATGATTTTCTCACGGTGGTGAATGTGGAGTTCGATGGAACCGCATTCCAGGGATCAACGAATTCCGGAGGAGCCGTTTCCGGATCCGGGACCTTGGTGGACGGACTCTATGGTTCCCTCTCGATCGATGCTGCCGGCAATTTCATCTACACCGTCGATGGTAACCTGCCTGAGACGAGAGCGCTGAATGACGGAGACGTCGGTGTCGAAACCTTTATCTATCGTGTCAGCGATGGTAGCGGCGGACTCGTTGAGCAGCGGATCGTAATTCGCGTCGTCGGTAAGACCGGTGGCAAAATCGGCGAATTCTTCGGAATCGGCGGCTCGGGAATTCTCGAAGGGTTCCGCTTTGCGGAGACCCGGGATCGAGGTGGCGACGGAGAAGGCGGGCCATTGCTGTTGCTCATGCCTACTTACTCGGGATCAGCAGAGCCCGGTTCCGTGATTAGATTGACAGTGATCGGGCCGGACGGGTCTATGCTTCGCGGTGGTTCTCTGACCGTGGTAGCCGATCTTTCCGGAGCGTGGATCGCGAAATTCAGCGGTCTCGAAATCGGTAATTCCTACTATTTTGTGAAAGTCGAAACATCAGCCCCTGCCTGGAGCACGGGGGTGAAAGGTTCATTCGAAGTGTTCTTTGCGCCGGCAATCAATGGATCGCATTCTGAGTCAGAGATTCTCACGGTCGACTCGATTTTGGGACGTCGATTGAGCTCTGTCGCGCTGGAGAACCTGATCGAGGCCAACTCACACCCGGGCGGCTCGAATGCGGACTGGAGAAAAGCCAACGGAATGCCGTAACTGGAATTTTCATAACGGCACCAAGTTATTGAAAATCAGGTGTTTACTTCCTCTGATTCGGTCACGAAGGGACGGTTTCAAGGCAATGTTATACGTTGATAGTGGAGAAAAGACACCGATCTTGCGAATCTCTCTTGTTTGCGACCGCATTTCTGATAAAAGCATGCAGGAATATTTTTGCTTGAGTAATTTCCAGCAGTTTAAGTAATTTCTATAAAAATTGCCCCAAATTTATGAAGAAAACGACATCCGATCGTCGTAAGCGCTGGTTTTTTGCCCGTTCGCTGGCACGAGCCTATCAAGAATGGCTTGAGAAACGCACTCGAAATTATACCCGCAGCGGGGGCCGCAGCGCGGCAAAACCTGTCAAGGCGAAAGCCCGGCCTTTGTTTGCGGAAGCGCTTGAACCGAGAGTCTTGTTTTCGGGGACGCCTGTTCCGGTTGAGGAGGTTCAAGGACAGGATGATCAGGCGCAACAGGCGGCTGCGGCACAGTCGGCTGAGTTGCTCGACGCGGGTATCGCGGGACTCGATGAGTTTTCGTTCGATGAGGGAATTGACGCCGATTTCACGGACGAGGATCTTGAACGGCTTGCGACGGAAGCGGTTGCCCGCTGGGAGAAATCAGGGCTCACTGAGGAGCAGCTTGAGGCGCTGGAGAATATCACTTATGCGGTGACTGATCTCGAGGGGGCGAGAATCGGAGCAGCGGAGGGGAATACGGTTTACCTCGATTACAACGCAGCGGGATGGGACTGGTTTGTCGATGACACCGAGTGGCTCGATGAAGAGTTTGTCGAGATCGATGGAATCCTTCGTGCCATCAATGGAGATGATATCGACGGGCTTGCCCGTGATGGAGTGGATATGCTCAGCGTGCTCATGCACGAGCAGGGGCACATTCTAGGTTTGCTCGATGAGTATGAGGTGGGTCTTCGGGATTCGACGATGTATGGGCAGTTTGATGAGGGTGAACGGCGGATTGTTGAGGACGGTCAGGCTGAGGGAAGTGAGGCGTTGAGTTTGGAAGGGGCGCATTATGCAACATACACTTGGGATGGCGGCGGAGCTGATACCGACTGGGGCACTGCGGGAAACTGGAATCCGGATGTGGTGCCTGATGATTTTAATGAATGGGATTCCTTCGTTTTTGAAGGAACGGCAGGATTGTCTCCTAATGTGAACTACGCAGGAGACGGACAGGGATACAACGTAAACGACATCACTTTTCAATCGGATGCGGGGGCTTATACGATTACGGGAAATAAGACAGGTGGTGGGACGATTACTTTCGATATGCTCGGTGGTGAATCAACGAGTAGCCAGGGTGTCGCTGAAATTAATAACTATTCTGTTGAAACGCAGACTCTGGACATAGGATTGCGACACAGGTCGGAATACGGTGAAGGGATGCTAGTAAATGCGGCTGCCGGAGATATTGTAATCTCAGGAAATATTACCAAATTAAACACCACGGAGCGCCCCATCACGATCGCCGGTTCTCATACTGTGACATTTAGCGGAAATAACGTTTATAGTGACCCGACAGTGGTCGGCGAAACAATTTTGGATGATTTTCAAAGTTACACAGTTGCGAATCTCAGTTCGGGGAATCCGACCGGTGGGGTTTGGAATCATGGCGCTACGGCAACGGATCAAATCGAAGATGATGGTGGAAATCAATTTCTGGCATTCGGATGGGAAGGCGGAAATGGAACGACAACCTCACGTGGTGCTTATCGGGAGATTCCCGCGATTGTTGATGGTGGCACGGGAGTGATTGCTTTTGATGCACGCGTTGATACCGATGCCGCGGCAGGAATTTGGACCTACGGGGTGACTGATGTGAATGCTCCGGGCCTGAGTGGTGGACCATCCGGTGCCAATATCAGAGCGAGTGTCTCATTAGTTTCCGGAACTGTAGGTGATGGTAAAATGGATCTCGTAGCCGGTGGAGCAACGCTTGCTACCGGGCTGGACATTAATCAATGGTATCGTGTGGAAGTGGCAATTGATCATTCCGACAATACCTTTGATGTCTACTTGGATGGAGTGAGGCTGAACCAAAGTTCAATCGGTTTCGATAGTTTAACCTCCGCAGATCTGGACAGGTTCGTGGTCGTGGGCGGTGGCGGAGGAAGTCAAGCTCAAGGGCGATTTGCGGGGCATGTTGACAATTTCATCGCTGCCCCCAGTTCAAATCTTGTCCTCAATGGGGTACACACTGGAGGAGGTACCTATGTTGTGAGTCCCGGTTCTACTCTTAGTGGGACGGGATCGACAGATGGAACGGTGACGATTGCATCGTTGGCGACGCTTGCACCGGGTGACCAGTCTGTAAACGGAGGTATTGGGACGTTGACGGTTGATGGTGATGTAACTTTTGAAGCCGGTGCTATTTTGGAAATCGAAATTAATGCCGACGGGACATCAGATCTGCTGAAGGTAACCTCTGGAAGTGCGGCGCTGGCAGGGACACTTGTGCTGAATGTAGATTCCGCTTTCGCCGGAGCTAAAATCGGAGATGAAATTACGATTGTTGAAGGTGCAACATCTGGTGGTTTTTCAAATGTTGCTGAAGGGGCCGAAATCACGAGTGAAGGGCAGGCTTTTACTGTTTCCTACAGTTCAGGTGGAGACGTCGTGCTGACATACGCTGGACTCGAAAACGCTGAGACAGCGGTATCTCTAACGGGTTCGACTTTAACCGTAGCTGACTCGAATACGGCGAATTCTGACAGCCTCACGATTTCTTACGATGCCGCGGAAAACGAATTTGTGATATTTGATGAAACGTTAGCGGTAAGCTCTGACATTGTTGGCGCGACGCAAAGCAGCATGAGTGAAGTCCGCGTTTCTGCGGCGGGAATCACACAGATTGTGATCAATTCCGGAGATGGTGATGACACGGTGACGTTGGATTACTCTGATAGTACGCTGCTGGGTGTGTCAGTTCTGTTCAACGGCGGTGGTAACGCGGCTGTCGGTGATACACTTGTTATCGATAATGGCGCTTTTGGCGCAGTGACGCACAATCTCACGGCTGGAGATTCCGGGAATCTCGACCTCGATGACGATGGGGTGGCTGACGTCACCTACACCGGGTTGGAACCAGTCGACCAAACGGGTTCCACGATGACCAGCCTCGTTTTGAATCTTCCAGCGGGAACGGACAATGCGCAGCTGAGCATGCTCGACGCGACAACGTTGCGTTTAGAAAGCACGGATGGAGTCCCGACTTTTGAGTCCTACAATTACGATATTACGGGGGTGACTTCGATGATGATTAACGGTGATACCAACGATGTTCTCACCGTTTCCAATGCGATTGATTTGAGCGCGGATAATGTGGATCTCACGTTCAATGTGGGCACGATTAATCTAAACGGTGGCTCCGTGAACTCGGGAACTGGCGATCAAATCTACAATGGTTCCGTAAACACGGGAGGCGATGTTGAACTGTTAGGGCAGGATATTTATTTCCAGTCACAACTTGTGGGCTCGAGCACGGTAACGGTCGATGGAACCGAAACTCTAACAGTAACCGGTAATCTCCTTTTTGGTGTTCCCGATACGAACAGCGAGACAACCACCGTGACGATGACGGGGGGCGGAGCACTCGTTGTCAATGGAACGAACGTTGATGTTGGTGTGCGCAGCAATGATGGATCACTGTATAATACGACCACGGTGGATATGTCAGGATTGGCGTCGGTCAACGCGAACGTCACTAATTTTAGAGTCGCCCATGATCAACAGAATCAAGGAACCCTGAATCTTTCTGACACCGCGAACACTATCGTAGCGGACATAATCAGTGTGAGTGATTCAGCGGGCTGGAACTATCGGAACGGAATTCTCAGGTTGGGTGGAGGAACGAATATTCTGAATGCAGATACGATTACGCTGGGAGGAAGTAAAGGAACTGGGCTTTTGGAATTTGCGGGTGCAACGGGAACCTTAATGGTTCGCGGGACTGATGGAAGTGGTGCGATTGATCTCAATCTGGGTGTGAATATCAATGCCGGGACTTCAGCAAATACCACAGGAACAATGAATTTGGTGGGGCACGACGTCGATATACTGGTGGATCATTTGGTTATGGCTCATCGGACCGTTGGGCACCCAAGTGGAGGTAGAGCCACGGGGACGCTATCTTTTGATCAGGGAACCGTCGATGTGAATACCATCGACATGGCAAATCGGAGTGGCAATTTCATAGACGAAGCGACTGCGACCATCAATGTCGGAGGTGGAACGTTCACGGTTAACAATACGATCACGATGACGACGATTGGTGATTCCGGATCGGCAACGGCAACCATCAATCAGACCGGTGGGATTGTAACGGTGGCTGGTGGCATTTTTGATGATGATACGAGCGGATCTCTCGACGCGAACACCAATGGCGTTCCCGATGACGGCAGTTTCCTAAATATTGAAGGCGGAACCTTTACCGTGACTGCCGGCGGATTGGAAGTGGACAGCCTTCGGGTGGGAGAAGGCGGGCAAACCGCCACGTTAACGGTTGAGGCCGGAGATGTCGTCATCGGCGAAAGCGGCGTGGGTGAGTTCAATGTTGCCTATAACACAAACAACTCAGGATCTCTAACAAAGGCAACCGTGGATTTCTCGCAAGCGAGTTCGACCACGATTGGGGCACGTGATGTGAGAATCGGTTATTCGACAAACTCAGGGGGGCAGCTGGATGGTGATGTTCTGCTTTCAATAGCGGGAACGAACAGCCTGACTGCCGATCAAATTCAGATAGGGAGGACGAATTCCGGTTCAGATCAAGGTGCAAGCGCCACGAGTGAACTCCATCTCGGAGGAGCGGCGAATAACTTTAGTGTCGATACTTTTGTGGTGGGTGATTTGAAGAGTGTTGGTCTTGTCGATATTGCTGTCGGGGGAACGCTTACTCTCGGGGGAAAGACGGGGAGTGCGACAGATTTAAAGGTCGGTTTCAACAATGCCGGGGGAACGGGAACTCGTCCTGATATGAGCACCTTTGATCTCACTAACGGAACCTTCAATGCCACCCTCGATGAGATTATTGTTGGTTTGCATGCCGGGGGCGGAAGTGGGGCGGGAAAAGGAACCGTTTCATTCGATGAAGGAACTGTGACGGCCAATTCTGTTCTCTTGGCGGATCTAGGTACTAGCAGTGCTGCGAATTTAACTCAGGGTATTCTTAATCTTGGCGGTGGGACTCTTAATCTGCAGGATGGTAATATTACAAAAGGGCCGGGATCGGAAACTTTCAACTTTACAGGCGGCACGCTGAAGGATGTTGAAATTATCGGATTCAGCACGGTTCAGCAGGGAGGCATACTTCAAATCGGGTCCGACAGTGAAAGTGATGACACAACGGTTCAGGGTGACTTCACCAGTGATGGAACGATTGAATTTAATCTGAATGGAACGGGGGGCGCGGGAGTTGCGACTACCGGACACGATCAGCTCATAGTCGATGGGACAGCGGATATCGGCGGTGCAACGCTGGAAGTTCACCTTGGATACCTGGCCAATCCTTCAGTGGATAGTTTCACAATTGTCTCAGCAACGACTGCTGTGAGTGGTCTCTTTAAAGATTCGCTGGGCAATGATTTGGCAGATGGGGCTACCTTTGAGTCGAACGGGGCTCGTTACACAATTGGCTACACCGCGACGGAAGTGAATTTGACAGTCGCGGCTCCGACTACGGTTTATGTGGATGGTGACACTTTCACTGTCAACGGAGCCAGTGTGGACGGTGACCAGGAGACGGTTGGAATCACGGAGTCCGCGATTGTTGGGTACAACGCTTTTGCGACAATCAATGACGCGATTGCTGCGCTCGGAACCAACAGTGGAACGATCATTATTAACTCCGGCGATTACAGTGCAGAGGCAGTGGACTTAACGACTGCAGGAACTGATATCGATATTACCCTGCAGTTTGTGGAAGGGGATTCCGAAATTGGATCACTCGCGACGGGAGTGTCGGATGCGGTGGTCCTTGGTGGCTTTGATGGTGATCACACGACAGGTGTGACCCTAACCCTGGGCGCCCTCGATAATGGCCTCAAAGAAATCAAAGGCGTCATTTCGGGCACGGGTGGAATCACAAAGGTGGGCACTAGTTATCTGAAGCTGAGCGGAGACAATACCTACTCCGGAATCACGACGGTGGATCAGGGGCGCTTGTATGTTGGACATAACAATGCGTTGGGCGCGGCAGGCGGAACGAGTAAGACGATTGTGAACGGTGCCGACGGCGTTACCTCCACCTTCTTGTATCTGGATTCGGCGACGCCGCTGACAATCAACGAAACCCTGGAATTGAAGGCGACGAATGCCGGGCGAGTCACCTTGTATGCCAACAGCACTCAGGTTCACACCCTGGCCGGACCGATCGATGTTTCGAGTTCCGGTCTGTTGGTTCAGTTTAATTCCAACGGGTCGGGTGGAATGACGATCACCGGTGATGTCACGGGAACGATGACAGGTGGATCCTTGTTTTTGCGAGGTGGTTCCAACAGTGCTGCCAACCATTTGCAGGGAAGTGTGAATCTCTCGGGTTCCAGTCTTTTAAAGACGGACGACGGGACCTGGACGGTCGGCGCCTCGGGATCGGGTCAAACCTACAGCTGGAATGACACTTCGATTGCCAGAGGTACCGTGAAGCTTGGTGCCGCGAATATTTTGGATCCCGCGAGAACTATCCGGCTGGACCAGAATGATGATAAGGGAGCGACGCTTGATCTGAACAATTTCGATCAGACCACCGCAGGTATTATCTTCAACAATGGCGGGGATCCAAGTGCCGGCACCATTTCAACAGGGACAGGAACACTCACTCTCAACGGAAATATCACGTATAATACCGTCAGTAATACGCTGGGCGGTGAGATTTCGGGGAATTTGAATTTGGGCGGGGGAACTCGTACGATAACGGTCAACGACTCCACTGGATCGGACGCGGAGCTGACGATCAGTGCCGCGATATCCAATGGTGGAATTATCAAGGCGGGCGACGGAAATCTCATTCTCGGCGGCAGTGAAAACAATACTGGTCTCAGCGCGACGGTCAATGCCGGAACCCTGACGCTGGCAAAAACCAGCAGTGGCACTGTACACGCGATTGATGGAATGGGCACGGCGCTGACGGTGAATACCGGTGGCACCTTGGTCGTGGCCGGGAGTGGAAACGATCAGATTTCTGACACGGCGGATGTCGTTATAGATGGGCAGCTGGATGTTACTGTATCGGAAACGATTGACGCACTGGACGGCAGCGGTGGCGTTGCCTTGTCTACAGGAGTCACCCTGACGGTGGGCAGTGACGATGGCTCGGGCAGTTTCGCTGGCGTGATTTCCGGCGACGGGGCCTTGACCAAGGTCGGCACGGGGACATTTGCGTTGGACAGTCTTACAGGGAATACCTACACCGGCGGGACGACGGTGGATGGTGGAACGCTGTTGGCGAATAATATCAGCGGTTCGGCTACGGGACCGGGTTCAAGTTTGAGTGCCCCGGCATTTGATTGGGCTGTTAGTGGAGGCGGAACGCGTTCGGAAGAAGGTCGCGCAGTAGCTGTGGACGGAAGCGGGAACGTGTATGTGACGGGAATTTACTCCGGGACAGCGACATTCGGGTCGACAACGCTGACGAGCGCAGACAGCAATGATGATACGTATATAGCGAAGTTGGACAGCGCGGGGAATTACGTGTGGGCTGTGAGCGGCGGCGGAACGGGGATTGACGATAGTCAGGGAATAGTCGTGGACGGGAGCGGAAACGTTTATGTGACGGGAAGATACTGGTTACACGCGACATTTGGGTCGATAGCGATTACGAGTGGGGGAGATTATGGCACGTATATAGCGAAGCTGGACAGCGCGGGGAGTTACGAGTGGGCCGTGAGCGGAGGCGGAGCGAATTATCAAACAAGTTACGGAATAGCCTTGGACGGGAGCGGGAACGTGTATATGACGGGAATATACAACGCGGAAGCAACATTCGGATCGACCACGCTGAGGAGGTATGGGGATGGTTTTAAAATATTTATAGCGAAGCTCGACAGCGCAGGGAATTACGTGTGGGCAGTGGGCACGGATGGAACGGGTGATGACCGTGTTAGCGGAATATCGGTGGACGGGAGCGGGAACGTGTATGTTACGGGAAATTACTCCGGGACAGCGACATTCGGGTCGACAACACTGACGAGCGCAGGCAGCAATGATGACACGTATGTAGCGAAGCTGGACAGCGCGGGGAATTACGAGTGGGCAGTGGGCGGAGGCGGAACGAGTGATGACCTTGGTAGAGGAATATCGGTGGACGGGAGCGGGAACGCGTATGTGACGGGCGCTTACCAAGGGATAGCGACATTCGGGTCGACCACGCTGACGAGCGCAGGAGATTATGACACGTATATAGCGAAGCTGGACAGCAGCGGGAATTACGAGTGGGCTGTAAGCGGCGGCGGAACGAGTGGAGACGGGGGGCTGGGTATCGCTGTAGACGGGAGCGGGAACGCGTATGTGACGGGGGTTTTTGATGGAGATGTGACGTTTGGAGATACTGCACTGACGAGCGCGGGAAGTGGTGACACGTATATAGCAAAGCTCTTAGCGGGAGAGGTCGCGGTGACTGTGAACACCAACGGCACGCTCGGCGGCACCGGTTTCATCGCCAGCAATGTCACCCTCAACGGCGGCACGCTCGCACCGGGGCTGAACACCGGCGCGGACACGACCAACGACATCTCCAGCGGCAATCTCAGCCTCACGAGCACCTCGACCTTCACGGTCGAACTCGGCGGCACCACGGAAGACACCGACTACGATCAGGTCGATGTCACTGGAACGGTCGATCTCAATTCCGGCAGTGCTGCGGGCGGCGGAGCGCTTCTCGAACTGTCCTTTACCAGCGGCTTCACCCCATCGCTTGGAAACACCTTCCGCATCGTCAACAACGACGATAGCGATGCGATCACGACGACATTCCGCTACGACACCGGAGACGGGATTATCGAACTGACCGAAGGGGCTGTTTTTGCGGTGGACGGTCGAATCTTCTCGATCACCTACGCGGGAGGCACCGACAACAATGATGTCGTTCTCACTGATGCAACCGATCTGTCGGTGATCTATGTCGATGATGACTGGGCAGTCGGTGGTGGAAATCCACAGAATCCCGATCAGATGATCGCGGATGCGGATGCAGGAACCACGGGAGCCCAAGGCGCCTTTTTCGGGATTAATGCCTTCGCGACATTGGCGGATGCGCTCGCGACCGTCGACGCGAACGGCACCGTGATCGTGAACACGGGGACCTATGATGAAGCCGAGACTCTTTCCGACGGGATAACCATGGAGATCACCGGGCCGAATGCAGCCGGTGCGGTCACCATCACCGGCCTTTCCGCCAATGCGGGAACTGCTATCGATATCGAAGGTAATTCCACTTTGACCTTGGGTAATGCGGCGAATCAAACCATTGTCGCTGTCTTTTCCGGATCAGGGGATCTCGTTAAGGAGGGAACCGGGACTCTGACGCTTTCCGGAGTGGACAGCGACGCAACCGGCGACACGCTGGTCAAGGCGGGGATTCTTGCCTGGGGTGCGAAGGACGCATTGCCAAGTGGTACCGTTACGGTCGAGAGCGGGGCTACTGTTGATTTGACCGCGCTCAGCGGGAGTGGAAGTACGAACAGTGCCCGAGTCTATCATATTGCCGGCACAGGTTCTGCGGGACAAGGCGCTTTGATCAACAGCAGTGGTGATATTGTCGGGAGTAGCGCCGCAGTGAACGGTCTCACCCTTACCGCCAATGCGACGATTAACACGCCTGCCCGGTTGGATATCGGCGGTGTGATTGATTTCTCAACTCACACCCTGTCTAAGATCGGCGGAAGCACGCTCGCTTTTCGCGCCGCCGTCACCAGTCCGAACGGATCCCTCGTCGTCGATGCGGGACGTGCTTACATCGAGAACAACAACATGACGCTGGATACCATCACCGTGAATGATGGTGGCCGGTTCGGGATGTATAATTACAATGACAACACTCGAACTGTTTCCGCTGACATCACCTTCAATGGAAACAGCCGACTTTCGTCGGACACCAATGTTGAGGGCAATGCTCAGTTTGCGGGAACGATCCATGTGAACGGAGGCACCCTGACAATTGAGGACAATTTTGGCTCAGCAGGTAATGATGCGGATATCATTATTAACAGCGTGATTTCGGGATCGGGAACGATCATTCTCGACGGTTCGAACACAAACAGTGTGGGTGACTTCCTGGAACTTAATGCCGCCAATACATTCAGCGGCATCGTGCAGATGACGGGGAACGGACCCCTCACACTAGGCAATGCGCTGGCGCTCCAGAACGCAACGTTGGATACCGGAGCTTCCGCCGGTGACTCGCTGGATTTCGGAACTTTGACTGCGGCGACGTTTGGCGCTCTCACCGGATCAGATGATCTCGTCTTGGAGAATGCTTCTTCTACAGCGGTAGCTCTTTCTGTTGGCAACAATGATACCGATACCACGTATTCCGGCGTGCTGAGTGGAAGTGGATCACTGACTAAGATTGGAGCCGGCACTTTCACGGTCTCGGGAATGAATACTTATAGCGGTGACACCACGATCAATTCCGGAATTCTGAAAATGGGTGACAATTCCGCTCTCGGAGACGAAGTCGGAAAAACGGTGATCAATGGTGGCACGCTCGATATCGATGGATTCCGTGCTGGAGCCACCGGTAACGAACTGATCGAAGTGCAGGGCACCGGCGCTGGTGGAGTCGGTGCGATTGTTAATACAGGAAGTTCGCAGACTAGTGCTTTCCGCAGAATCACGTTAACTGATGACGCTACCTTCCGGGCCGATAGCCGGTGGGATATGCGGGATACCGACGGGGCGTCGGCGTTTGACATGGGAGGTTTCACCCTGACAAAGGTTGGCCTAAGAGAATTATCGCTCGTCAGTACGGCTATCCTCAATCCAGGCTCGGTGAATGTTACTCAGGGGATTTTCAGATCTGAGGGCAGCACTGACTTTGATGGTACGGGAACAATCACCGTATCAAGCGGAGCCAATCTGGACTTTTGGTCCAACAATCAAACTCACGAGGTAAACGTTATTTTGGAAGGGGGAGCGATTCTGACTTCCAGCAGTGCGGCAACCTATGCGACAACGCTCAATGGAACTGTGACACTCAACGGAGTCGCCAGCATTGGGGCGAATCAGGGCAACACAGTCAATCAACGGGATCTTGTGATCAGCGGGAACGTCGTTGGCTCAGGAGCGTTTAACAAAATCGGAGTTAAGTCCGTGACCCTTACCGGAAGCAACAACACATACGCAGGTGTCACGACGATCACCGCTGGAAGCCTGTTCCTCGATGGCACTCATACTGGCGGCGATACTTATACGGTTCAAAGCGGAGCTGTGCTCGGAGGAACCGGCACGACGGATGCCGATGTGGTTATCAATACAGGCAGCGGACTTTCTCCGGGCGTTGGCGGGATCGGCACACTCACGGTGCAGGACAATCTCGCGATCAATGGCACTTACACCTTTGAGATTAACGGTGATATCAGTGCCGATCTCACCGATGTGACTGGAACCGTTACTTTGGGTGCTGCTTCCATTCTCGACCTCGATGAATTGAATGCGGGATCTGATGACGTTAATTCGACCATCACTTTGATTGCCAATGACGGCAGCGATGTGGTGATAGGGACTTTCTTCAATGTCGCTGAAGGTTCTACCGTAATGGACGACGATAATGAAGCCTATACGATCAGTTATGCTGGCGGAGACGGAAACGATGTTGTTCTCTTTGCCGGAATCGCCGAGACTGAAGTGGCTTTGTCAGGTGGAGTGCTGACAGTTTCGGATATCAATGCGGAGAATGAGGATTCGATCACAATTTCGTATGATGGCGGGACGGATGAGTATGTGATCAGTGATCCTAATTTGATTCTGACAACGACAGGATTGTCCGCTGGCCAATTTTGGCGTCCTGATGCGAATACGGTGCGGATGGATGCTGGTTTGGTGACTTCAGTCGTGGTGAATACGGCAAATCCGAATGCTGCTACCGAAACGGACATGGTGACCATTTTAAGTTTGCCTGCTGATATCAATGGCGCAGTCACAGTGAATGCTGAGAATATTAATGTCGGAAGCGACGTGAATGCAGATGCGATTACGTTTAATGGAGCGGTGACTCTTTCCACTGATGTGGTTCTGGATACTTCCGATGCCAATGGTGCTATCAGTATCACAGGAACGATCACTGGAGGTTCCAACGATTTGACCTTTACGACCGGGGCGGGGAACGGAGCGATTACCGGAGCCGCGAGTGGAATCGGGCATTTGTTACTGACCGACACGGGAACGATTGATTTTCAGGACGGCCTGTCTGCGGATACCGCGCGAGTCGGGTCAGATTCAGGAACTGCAAACCTGACGGTTAGCGGAGGTGCCGTAGTCGTGGGTGATGGGGACGGAGATTTTGAGGTAGGACGTCGAACTTCCGGCGGTGGCGATACAACAGGTATAGTGGATTTCAGCGGAGCTACAACCGTAACGGTCAGTGTTACGAACGTATTGTTAGGCACTGACACCACGGGTAACGGAGCGAGTACAGGGACTCTTACCCTTTCTACTGCCGGAGCCAATTCGATTACAGCGACGATAATCCAGCAGGGATTGACTCCGTCGGGGAGCAATCAATCCAATATCAGTGATTTGATTCTCGGAGGATCAACTAACACGATCAATGTTGATACCTGGACAGTAGGCGATGCGAAAAGCGCAGGTAGCGTCGGGATCGTCGCGGGAGGCTCTCTTACCTTGCGTGCAGCGGATGGAGCTTCGCGGGCTGATCTGAACATTGGCGTGAATACTTCGGGCACGGGAACCAATCCTCAAACCAGTTTTGTGGATTTGACAGGGGCTTCAACGATCGATTTACTCATCGATGATCTTCTTATCGGAAGGCACCTATCCACCTCGGGGAGCGGAAATGGGATTCTGAGTTTTGATTCAGGAACGATCAATGCTGATACGGTTACTTTGGGATTGTCGACGGGGACTAACCCGGCGAATACCACCGGTACGATTAATCAGCTCGGTGGTGCCTTTACGGTAATCAGCGGGGTATCCGATGGCGGAGGTGGCAGTGCTATTAATCTGGAAGATGGAACCTTCACGGTGGATTCCGGTGGATTTGAGGTTGATGATCTCCTCGTTGGTAAAAACATGGGGGCTGGAATCCTCACCGTGAATGGTGGCGATGTCGTTGTCGGGGATGGCGGAAGTCAGCTCCTCATCGGATATCGTGATACTGCCACCGATCCAGGAACGACGACAGGAGTGGTGAATTTCGCCAACGCCGGTTCGGTAACGATTGACGTCACCGACGTTTGGGCCGGTTACAGCAATCTGGCGAGTCAGGCAAGCAATGGCAGCAGTGCGGGCAATTTGACTCTGTCTTTCGCGGGGAACAACAGTGTTGTTGCCGACAACGTCAGGCTGGGATACACGCTTTCTGCCTCCAATCAGGGAGGCGTGCGCACTTTCCTTCACCTCGGAGGCGCGATGAACACCTTTGATGTCGACACCTTCGTCGTCGGTGACCTCAAGAGTGCTGCGACCGTGGATATCGTCGCCGGAGGAACGTTTGAGTTGACCGGAAATGTGAACGTGGAAACAGATCTTCGAGTGGGCGATAACGATACTTTCAACGTTGGTGCTACCACAGGAACCGCTCCTCAGTCCAGTTTGCTGGATCTTACCGGAGGCATCTTTAATGCAACTCTGGATGAGGTTTTGATCGGCCTTCACTACGGTGGTTCGGGCAGTGGTAAAGGGGAGCTGAGATTTGATGCAGGAACGGTCACGGCGGCTTCCGTTGTTTTGGCAGATTCCGATCGAAATGGAGGGAATTCCACCGCTGACGCGAATACGATAGGTATTCTTCAATTGGGCGGAGGCGTTTTGGATCTTCAGGGTGGCACCTTCACTGAAGGTGGTGGTACAGACACATTCACCTTCACTGATGGCACTCTCAAAGATGTCGCGATCATCGGTTTCAACACCACTCAGCAAGGCGGAGTTCTTCAGATTGGTGCTGATGGTGAAATTGATGAAACCACGATCCAGGGGGACTTCACGAGTGATGGCACCATCGAAATTGAGCTGAACGGGATCGGAGGAGCGGGTGTCGCAACTACGGGGCACGATCAACTGGTTATTGACGGTGCTGCGGGACCGGGAGCGATCGATGGAGTGGTTGATCTTGATGGAAGTATCCTGGATCTGACTCTTAATTTTGAGGCAATGGTAGGGCAGACCTTTGTTATCATTGATAATGACGGAACGGCGGATGCCATTGTCGGTACTTTCACGGGAATGCCGGAGGACCACATTTTCGAACTGGATTACATGGGGGCGCGTTACGTCTTCCAGATTCATTACAACACTGAGGATGGTTCGGCCGCGGGGAATAACGTTGTCCTCGAAAGCCTCGGTGTCGCGGAAACGAGCGTGGAAATTGATGGCTCGGGCAACCTTGTCGTGAGCGATATCAACAACGAGTCTGCGGATCTCCTCGATATTTCGGTGCAGAATATTTCGGGAACTGATTACTATGTGATCAAGGACACGAATACGACCCCGCTGGTGCTGACGACAGGTCTGACGGCAGCGGATGCAACCCAGGTCAGTGCCAGTGAAATTCATGTGAAAGTAGCATCGGTGACCGGTGGAGTCATCGTGGGGACAGCGAATCCAACCGCAGCCACGGCAGCCGATGCTGTCACCGTGAGCAGTCTTCCTGCATCTATCGCGGGGGATTTGGAGATTCACGCGGAGACGATCAATATCGGGACCGATATTACGACCACCGGCGAACAAACCTTTGATGGCAAGACGACACTGACTGCGGATGTGACCCTGACAGGAACCGATGTCACCTTCGGCGATCACCTGAATTCAGATTCCGACGCGACGAGGCGCGCTCTGGTGGTGAACACGAGCGGAAGTGGTGTGACCACTTTTGGAAGTACTGCGGGGGGCGTCTTTGATTTGGCCTCGTTGATTACGAATGCGGACGGCTCGGTCGTTCTGGGAGGAAGTATTACGACGAGCGGCAGCCAGACCTACAACAACGCGGTATCCCTCACCGGAAATCGCACCCTCTCCGGGAATACGATTACCCTTGTGGAAGCGGTGACGATTGGAGGAAGCAACTTCACTGTATCTGGCAACGAAATTGATGTTTTGGGCGGTATTGACGGTGGAGGGGGCAACGTAACCTTTACCTCAAATTCTCGCGGAATTTATGTAGCGAAAGATATTACGACTTCGGGAGCGGGCACGATCAAGATGGGCAGCATCGCCGGCTCGACACCTGCGATTCTGCTTGAGGGGGATCTGACTACCGAGTTCGGCGTGATTGAATTGGTGGGAAGATCCAGCTCCGGGATTGCGGTGCAGCTTTCGGATTCCGATGTAACGACTTCCGGTTCGGGAGGGAACATCCGAATCACGGGACGAACCAGTGGAAGCAGCAGTGCTGTCCAGTTGGATATTGATGCGACTTCCTCTGTGATTGCCGCGGATGGATCGATCTCCTTGAAGACGATTTCGGGTGATGCCAATATCGGCGGGGAGATCAATTCCGGTGCTCATACCCTGATTCTGGAAAGCGGTGCGGACCTCAATTTGAATGACGTCACCGTCGTCGGTGGAGCGATTGATTTGCTGGCCGATAACGACGTAAACATTACTTCGGGAACTTCAATCACGGGTCCTGCGGCGACATTGGGTAATGTTGTATTGCTCTCGGAGAATTTTGAAGGCTTTACTCAGGGCAGCACGACTCCTTTCTTTAACGAAGTGGCCCTGGACAATGGTTGGGTAAATCTTCACCGCGAAACGTTAGATTTCGTTTCTGACAAAGGCGGGACCCCAAGTGGTCATACCGGGCCGTCTTCGGATCATACCACGGGGACCTCCACGGGGACCTATTTGTATGTGGAAACGTCGTCACCGGGAGAAGGGGAATTTGCGAGGCTGCTTTCTCCCGTGCTGGATCTCACCGGTGAGACCAATACCTCGGTGGAATTTTTCTATCACATGTACGGGGAGCATATCGGTGAGCTGATCGTGGAAGGAAGTTCTGACGGAGGCGCGACCTGGACAGCGTTTCGTGTCTTCTCAGGTGAGCAGGGTAACGAATGGAAAAAGGCAACGATTGACCTTTCGCAGTTCGACAATGAAGGCGCTTTTCAGCTGCGGCTCACCGGAGTGCGCGGCGATGGGTATCAGGGCGATATATCGCTGGATGATTTCCGTTTCTTCGCTGACAGCGGAGATTTGCTGGTTGAGGATTTCGAGAACGATACGGAATTCGGGCAGGGGCCGACGAGCGGTGCGCGACCTCAGCAGACTCTGGGTGCCGGTTGGGTAAACGTCACGACGAGCGCGGCGGACGAAATCGACTGGATTCCGGATAGTAACGGCACGCCAAGCCCTGATACAGGTCCTGGAGGTGCCGCCGGTTCCGGAACTGATCACACTACGGGGACTGCGAATGGCATGTATCTCTACATTGAGACATCGAGTGGTGTCGGGGGATCGACTTTGCCTCGTCCGACCGCTCAGTTGTACTCTCCGGCGATCGATCTCAGTGAACATTCCACCGCGAGTGCGGAGTTCTACTATCATATGTTCGACAACGGTCGGAATGAGATTGGAACGCTCAATGTCTATGGCAGTGCCGATGGCGGGGTGACCTGGTCAGCAGTTCTTTTCACCGAATCGGGGAGTCAGGGCAATCAGTGGAATCTTGCGACGGTCGATTTGAGCAGTTTTGCAGGGAGTGAGAACTTTGTTCTCCGGGTCGAAGGCATTGCCGGAAGCGGCTACGCCGGTGACATCTCGATCGATGATTTCCGTATCACAGGTGACCCTGTCAGTAACACGACCATCAATATCATTGCGGATACCGATGGTGATAAGAATGGTATTGGCGGAGCTATCACGATGGCTGACGGGTCAACGGTTGATGCCGGAAGCGGGAGGGTGACCTTGAGCGCTGATGGAAATATTGTGGTATCGAGCGTATCGACCACGACAACGATTACGGCCACGGCAACGAGTGGATCAATTCTCGACGGTGGCGACTCCGGAACCGATCTGACAGCGGATATTCTGATCGCAACTGCCGGCAGCGGAGTCGGTGGGGGAGATCAACTGGATACCGCCGTCAACAATGTGGAAGCCGATGGAGGAAGTGGTGGCGTAGCGATTGCCAATACCGGGAATCTGACGATCGGTGAATCCGGCGCCGCTCTCGGTGTCACTGCGGGAGGGACCGTGAACATCACGAGCACGAATGACCTCACTGTTGCTGCAAGCACAACGGTCACAGGTCTCGGCATCAACATGAGTGCCGGCAATGATCTGAATATTCTCGATGGCTCAACGATCACAGGATTGAATTCAGGGACGCTGGTGCAGGAGGATTTTGAGACCTTTGTTCAGGGGCCTACCGGAGCAGGAGCAACCAATATCGCTTTGGGTAACAGTTGGGTGAATGTTCAGGGCACAGATGAGATCGACTGGACTCCGGATGTTGGCGGTACCCCAAGCGGGAGCACCGGACCGGGAACGGATCATACCACCGGGACCGGTTCCGGAAAATATCTCTACATTGAAACCTCGGACCATGTTTTAACCGGTTCAACGGCTCAACTTCATTCTCCGACTCTTGATTTGAGTGCGATGGAGAGCGCGAGCCTTGAGTTCTACTATCACATGCTGGGGGTTGATCCGGAAATGGGTTCACTGAAGGTCTTTGTCAGCACCGACGGAGGAATGACCTGGTCGGGCGAGTTGTTTTCGGTAGAGGCTAATCAGGGGAATGTGTGGCATCAGGCCACTGTTGATCTCAGCTCTTTTGTCGGGAACTCGCAGGTAGTGGTGCGTTTTGATGGAATTGCGGGTCAGGTCACAGCGGGTGGGGGCGTCGACCCCGGGTATCGAAGTGATATTGCGCTCGATGACATTACGATTACGACAGTTCCCTTCGTGAAACTGGAAGCCGGGGGTGGAGCCCTTGCGATGGCGGCAAATTCATCGGTCGATGGTGGAGACGGTGATGTGCTTCTTTCTGCCGATGGAAATATCACGGTTAACAGTCTTACGACGTCAGGTGATGTCGTGCTTACCTCCGGCAGCGGGGAGATCCTCGATCGGGGAGTCACTCCGGATATCACAGGAGGAACCGTCACTTTTAATGGAAATGTTGCGCCCGGATTGTCCGGGGTGGGAACCTTGCGGGTTGCCGGAGATCTCGATCTCGCGAGCGATGATGTCCTTAGTTTGGCGCTGGACGGATCTGTGCCGGATTCGGGATATGATCAGGTGGTTGTCGAGGGGGCGGTCAGTATCGTTGACGCGACCCTGGAATTGAATTTCGGATTTGTTCCGGCGGTTAATTCTACCTTTGTCGTTGTCGACAATGATGGAGCTGACGCGGTGAACGGCACCTTTCAGTTCACCGATGAAGCGCGCGGACTCGTCGAATTGATTGAAGGCAGCGCTTTCACATCAGGTGGTCTCGTCTACACCATCAGCTATGTGGGTGGCACGGGCAACGACGTCGTTCTCACAGCACACGGTGAAGCCGAAACTGAAATTTCAATCGATGGCAGCGGCAACCTTGTGATCAGTGATATCAACAATGAGTCAGCTGACAATATCCAGATTACGATCGAGAACATCGGGGGCACCGATTACTACGTTATCAAGGACATCAATGCGACACCTCTGGTTTTGACGACGCCGATTGCCGCTGCGGATGCGAGTCGAATCAGTGAAAGCGAGATTCATGTTCGCGTCGGTGCTGTCACTGCCGGTCTCGATGTCAACACGGCGAATCCGACAGAGGGTGGCGCAACCGATTCCGTTACGATTTCCAGTGTCCTTGCTTTTGCGGGGGCGGTTGAGATTAACGCTGAAACGATCAACCTGAATTCCAACCTCACCGGAACGACGCAGACCTACACCGGAGCGATTGTTCTGGGCGCGTCAGTGGAACTTGATGCGACGACATTGACCGTCAACGGTTCTATCGATCTCGGTGCACACACCCTGACTGCTGACGTTTCCACTGGAACCAGCAGCATCAACGGTTCTGTCAGCGGCACAGGGAATTTTACCAAGCAGGGCGCCGGCAGGCTTGACCTCGCGGGAACGGTGGGCAATACCTACAGCGGTCTCACGACCGTGAGTGCCGGTCGTCTTCACCTGAACAACAGCGGTGGCAATGCTATTGGAGGAGACCTCGACATTACCACCGGTGGGGATCTGACTTTCGGCCGCAGTCATCAGATCGTCGACACCGCTGCGGTTACGATGAGTGGTTCAGGCAGTGTCTTCAACGGAACGGCATCGAACAACGGGGCGAACGTGACGGAAACCTTTGCCAGCTTCACCGTTACCGGGGGGATCTTTAATACCACAAGTGGAAGCAGTTGGACGATCACGGGGGCGGGAAGCTTCACCGGAGGTGCAGACAACACCATCGTTCTCGGAAACAGGGGAACGAGACTGCTCTCATTTGGCAGCCTTGAGTTGGTGGACATGACCTCAACCAGTGGTCTGACAGCGAATAGCTTCGCTATGTATGGTAATCACGCCAGCATTCTCTCGACACTGCATGTCGGTGCCGGAGGGTTGACGCTCAATAACAGTAACTTGAACCTCCGCCGGGGAGGCGGCGGCACTTTGGGGAGCCGATTGATTCTCGAAGGGGATGTCACCACTGTGGGGTCTTCGCCGTCTGAAATTCGGGAGGACACTGCCGGCGGAACGAGTGGGATCGCTGAGATACAACTGGGCGGCGTTGCCGGCGCTGCTGAACGAATCTTCAATGTCGCGAGCGGGGCCGATCTCACGGTGAGCACCGGGATCAGTAACGGGGCGGCAACACCTGGAGCGGTGAGGAAGACCGGAGCCGGAAATCTCACTTTTGCAGGACGAATTGCCAACACTTATACCGGCGATACTAATATCGACGCGGGGAGACTTACCCTGGATCAGACTGCAGGGATTAATGCTGTCGCCGGGGATATTTTTGTCAATACTGGCGGTATCCTGACGATGCTCAGCGACAACCAGATCGCCGACACTGCAGGGATCACTGTGGACGGTGGAGCGATATCGAGTTGGCATACCGACGAGACTTTCGCCTTCTACACGCAAAATAGTGGCGGTCTGCCAAGCAGTGGTAATGACGGTCAAGTCGTTGTCACTGGAGCGATGACGCTCGCGGGTGGAAATCTGT
Source organism: Verrucomicrobiales bacterium (assembly GCA_029213065.1). GTDB lineage: Bacteria > Verrucomicrobiota > Verrucomicrobiia > Verrucomicrobiales > DEV007 > Arctic95D-9. Next base: position 53,799 of record JARGPH010000003.1, read on the forward strand.
TTGTTATTAACAGCATCCCATCCTCCACTCCTGCATCGTGGACCGTGGGTAGTGCCTCGCTCACCGGGGCTGATATTCTTATCGGGGGAAACAATGGCACTGGTAATCCCACGACCAAGTTGATCGTTGGGTCGGGTGGTTTGAATATGGATGGTCGCACCATCACGCTGTATAGGGGCAGTTCAGGGGCGGAGTTGATCCTCAATGGAGATTTTACCGGCACCGGAACGAATCAGATCCTCACAGGCAACTCGGGGGCTATCGATCCGAAGTTGGACATCGGCTCCACCTCCCACACCTTTGATGTCATTTCCGGAACGACCACCGTGGGAATGGAGATCGTCGGAGCGGGCGGCTCAATGGTGAAATCCGGCGCAGGGACTTTGGTTCTGACGGATGATAATACCTACACCGGCACGACTTCAGTTAGTGCGGGGATTTTACGGATTAACGGAACCCACACCGGTGGAGACAACTACAGCATCTCGGCGACGGGAACTTTGGACGGAACCGGAACGATCACTCTCGCTTCCGGCAAAACGGTTGCCTCGACCGGGACAGGAAGTGTTGCGCCGGGAAGCAGTGGGATTGGCACATTGACGATTCAAAGCGACGATACCGACAGCAGCATGGCTCCCAATACGGTCACTCTGGGTGGTGAACTCGATTTCCAGATTAATGGAAATACCAATGCTGATCTGCTCGATGTGAACGGGACTGTTACTCTCGGTGGAACCCTGGAGCTCGAAGAATTGACTGCGGGCACCGGTTCAGTTATGACCGGGTCAACGATCCTTTTAATCGATAATGATGGATTGACCGACGCCGTTGACGGCACGTTTACCGGACTGCCGGAAGGGGCTGTGGTAATGGATGATGATGGTGACAGTTATGTTATCAGCTACACCGGTGGCGATGGAAACGATGTGGTTCTTTTTGCGGGAGCGCCTGAGACAAATGTTGGTTTGTCAGGAGGTGTTCTCACGATCTCTGATATCAACAATGAAAGTGGCGATCAGATTTCGTTTACCTTCGATGCCTCGAATAATGAATACGTGATCACAGATCCAAACCTCGTTATTTCGACGACTGGATTGACCGCGGCTCAGGTGACACGTCCTGACGCTTATACCGTGAGAGTCAAGGCGAGTGCTGTAACCGGGGGAGTGGTCATCGAGACAGCGAATCCAACTGCGGCTACGGCGACAGACTCGGTCACGATTGGCGGTGCCGGAACGGATGCTATCGTCTTTCCGGGGGCGCTTACGGTGAACGCTGAATCGATTGTGTTTGATAGCAATGTGACCCTTGGCGCAAACAGTTCTCTGACCGGAGGCACCGCGACTTTCAATGCGGCGACGGATCTGAATGGAGATACTCTTTCTCTTGATTTAACAGGGGGAGCCACCAACTCCGCGACGGGCAATTTCGATATCACCGGAGGAAGAATCACTTTCCTTAACGGCAGTGAATTCATTAACGAAGGAGTCGTCGTTCATGCCACCGGTGATACCGCCGATTTCTCCGGAACAGGAACGGTGACTAACAATGCAACCTGGACCCAGTCTGCAACTGGTGGTGGAGACGATAACCTTCGGTTCAACGGAGCCGTCACCTTCAATAACGCGGGAACTTACGAACTCACCGGCGGTGGGGATATCACGTTGGGGAATGCTGGTGCGGTCTTTAACAACTCGGGCTTGTTACTGAAAAGTGGTTCTGATGGAAGTGATCCCAGTTTTGTTTTTGACGCTCGCGGTACATTTAACAACCTCGCTGGTGGTGAAGTAAGGGTGACTGCAGGACGCTTGCGCGTCGATACCGGGGGCACGAGCGACGCGGCATCACAGTGGAACGCTATCGGAGGAGATATCGGAATCGGAAGCGGTGCAAGCGCGACGACGGCCGCGTGGACGGGCACTTTTGCCGGAACGGCTACCGGAACGAGCCAGATTGAATTGGCCAGTCCCGGAAATTCTGCTGTAGGTGATGGAAACTTCGTGATTGGGACCGGGGGCGTCACTTTCGACATATCCGGGAATGGCGTTGAATGGAGAGATGCTTCAATTATCACTCAGGGGAATGCGTTCACCAACGAGGGTATTATTCGCATCATTGGAACAGGAACGAATTCAATTACAGGAGGAGGCAGTGTCACCAATGCCGCGACCGGCGATATCGATTTTGAAGTTGGCATTCTGGCTCTCTCCAGTGACCTAATTAACAACGGAAACATCGATATCGAGACCGCCAGCGCAAAGACACTCAACGGCGGAAGCGATATCGTTAACGCATCCGGCGGAACGATTAATCAAACCGATGGAGGTTCTCTGACTCTCGACGGAGGTAGTGATATTGCCGGGCAGAGCGGATCTACCTTGAATTTGATCGATGGAACTTTGGTTCTCACTGCCGGAAATGTTGTGAGCGCGGGGCAGACCAATCTGATTGACGTCAATTACTCGATCAATGGAGCAGGGACATTTACAAATGAATCGGGCGGGACGCTGGATCTCACTCCTGACGCCGCCTCGAGTCGAAGCCTGACGATCAACAATACGGGTGGTGTTGTGAACGATGGCCTCACCAATTATCTTGGAAACGCCAATGTGACCCTTACCGGAACCGGATCCTTTACGAATAACGCAGACTTTGATCATCAGGGAGGCGGCAACGACAACCTTGTTCTTAATAGTTCTCTTGTATTCACCAACTCAGCGACGGGCACCTATGACATCCTCGCTGAAGGAGACATCCAGATTCTTGGAACTGCACAGTTTAATAACAGCGGGCTCTTCATCAAGACCGGCGGCGGGACCGGAGCGGGGCCAACCTCAGGAATCTTCTCAGGCTTTGCTCCTACTCTAGGGACTCAAGGCTCTTTCAACAACCTTACCGGGGGAACTGTTCAGTCCAACGTCGGCACGCTCCACATCGCTTCGACCGGTTGGAACTTCTCGGATGCAGGTGCTACCTGGACAGCGAACGGTGGAGACATTCAACTCGGGTCGGGTTGGGAGGGAACCTTCACAGGATCCTCTGCGGGCGGCGGGTATGTCACTGTTACAACAACGACCAACGGTGCCTTCGTCGATGACTTCACCGCAGGGGCGGCGGGGGTGAATTTCGATATTTCCGGCGGCGGAGTGCTCTGGGACAATAGAACTATCGATACCGCTCTCGGGAACATTACCAATCTTGACACGCTGCGAGTCGGACCGGGAGGGACTCCAAATCTCGATGGTGGCGGACTGCTCATCACAGCGATCGGCGCAACGACAAGCTTTGACACCGGTGCGATTGTGACGACACCCGGCACGGCCAGCCTTCAGATCGACAATGGAGGCACAGTGACCGGAGGAGGCACCTTTGTCGGCGAAGTCTACGGAGCTTCGGGATCTCTTGTCACTACTTCAGGGAATCTGACTCTGGGTGATAGCACGACGAATGCTTTCAACACCGAAGGTGATATTGTTGTTAACGCCGGTGATACCCTGACATTAAACGATTCGGGATTGGCTCAAATCGGGGCTGGCACTCTGGTGAAGCTCGGAGGCACTCTCAATGCCCCAAACCATCTCACGATGAGTGCCGGTGATGAAATTTCCGGAGGCGGAGATGTGAATGCGAATGTCTCGGTGAATTCGGCGACGGTGAGTCCCGGCGAGCCCGGTGTGGACAACACTCAGACTCTGAGTACAGACAGCGTCGATATGGGCACAGGAACGTTTGTCGTCGATCTCGACGGGGTGAGTGACGGAGATCTCCTTAATGTGACAGGGACGGTGGACCTCGATGATGCCACGCTCTCCATTGCAACCGCCGCTAATCTGGTAACAGGAAGCACGATCGTAATTATCGAGAACGATGGGAGTGACGCAGTCGTCTCGACGTTTAACGGGCAGCTTGAAGGCTCGGTCATCTCCACGGGAGGTAACGATTATGTGATCAGCTATGTGGGAGATGACGGGAACGACGTTGTGCTTTTCGCGGGGACTGCTGAGACTCACGTGGAATTGTCTGCAGGAGGTGTACTTGAAATTACCGATATCGGAAGTGATTCAAAGAATCAGCTTTCGGTGGCCTATAATGCCGCTGCGAATACCTACACGATCAGTGAGGTCGACCCGGCCGCGGTCATTTCAACAACAGGTGTCACGGTTATCGGGCGAACCGCGAACAGTGTCACGATCAGTGGTGTCGGTATCACCGCAATCGATATTGATACGACGGATCCCGGCTCCTCGATTGTCAGTGTGGATGATAGTGTTACCGTGACCACGAATGGATCGCTCGTCCTTGCGGGCGAAATAGCGATTACGTCGGATGATATTACGATCGGGGATGCCAATATCTCTTCAGGAGCAGATATCATTTTGAACGCGGGCGATCACTTTGTTCTGGACCCCGATGGCGAACTGGCAGCGGCCAGTGGGAAGATTGAAATCAACGTTGATCAGGTGGGGCCTGTTGACACGGCAGGAGGCACAGTTGATTTGTCAGGAACGGTGACCGCCGGCAACGAAGTCTTTATTGAAGGCGGTAGTGAGGGTGACACTTTCAACGTGACGCCCAGCGAGAACTCAGAGATGAATATCGAGGGGAGTGGTCCGGGGAGTTTGCCCGGGGATGTTCTCAACCTGGTCAATGCGGTCGACGCCGACTTTGATCCGACCCCGGGAGCTACACCCGGCGCTGGAAGCTACACCTTCGGGGGCGGGCAGCAGCGCATCGATTTCGCTGGAATCGAACATGACAATCTCGCACCGGATATCATCGTTACAGGAACCGATTCAGATCGCGAGGACCTCACTGAGACCGATGCTCCGTTAACTGTTTCGGGCACACTGACAATACACGATCTGGGGACCGTAAATGCGGCAATCGATTCTGCAGTGGGTGTCGTGGGAACACCGGATGTTCTTACGAATAGCGATTTCCTTGCGATGCTCACTCTCACGAGCCCGAATCCAATCATTCTTGCCCCGGATACAATTGGCACGATTGACTGGACGTTTGACAGCAATACAACGACCTTTGACTTCCTTGCACTGGGGGAAACGCTGACTTTGACCTACACGATTCGGGTAACCGATATCGATGGCCGCGAGGACACACAAACCGTGACGATCAAGATCACGGGCACGAACGATGATCCGGTGCTGGCTACTGACGTCGTCACCGTGTTCGAAGGAGCGCAGGGCGGATCGGAAACGGTGAGTGGGAATGCGCTCGCGAATGACACTGACATTGATATCAACGGTCAGGGCAAAGATGATGTGCTCAAAGTGGTGAACACCCGCTTTGATGGAACCCCGTTTGGCGGCTCGACTAATCCCGGAGGCGCGGTGGTGCCCGGATCGGTCAGGCAGGTCGATGGTCTCTACGGAACCCTTTCAATCGATGCCGACGGAAACTTTGTCTACACGGTGGATGGTAATCTGCCGACAACCCGCGCATTGGATACTGGCGACGTGGGAGTGGAAACGTTCATCTATCTGGTGAGCGATGGAAGCGGTGGTTTCGTCGAAGAGCGGATCGTGGTTCGGGTCGTTGGATCAACCGGAGGCAAGATTGGCGAATTCTTCGGAGTGGGCGGATCGGGCATCCTTGAAGGGTTCCGGTTTGCGGAGCGCCGCGGCACCGGTGACGGAGGAACAGGCGAGCCGTTGCTCTTGCTGATGCCGACGTATTCCGGCACAGCGGCGCCGGGATCTGTGATTACGCTCTCCGTGATGGGCGCTGACGGTTCAACCTTGCGGGGCGGGTCGTTGACAGTGGTCGCCGATCTCTCCGGAGCGTGGATTGCGAAGTTCAGCGGGCTGGAAATCGGGAACACCTTCTACTACGTGAAAGTGGAAACGGCCGCTCCCGCCTGGAGCACCGGGGTGAAAGGCTCTTTTGAAGTCTTCTTCGCTCCGGCAATTAACGGATCGCATACCGAGACGGATGTATTGACGGTCGATTCCGTCATGGGGCGTCGTTTGAACTCAATCGCACTGGATGAGCTTATCGAAGGCAATGCTCACCCGAATGGCTCGAATTCCGATTGGAGAAGAGCCAACGGTATCCCGGAATAATGTAGCGGAGCGCTTCGACGGCCCTACTTCACAACCGCCAGTTTCAGAAGTCCTATCACAGACATCGAATCGGTGATGGTGCCATCGAGTGCCATCCCGATCGCCTCCGTGAGTGGCAACTTTCGAACCGCGAGTTCTTCGGTGTCTTCGGGAGTCGCCGTCGTAAAGGTGAGTTCGCGCGCTACGTAAATCGTGGCCCGTTCGTCGCATACTGAATTGGACAGGGCAATGTTATCGGCGAGAAGCTCGTAGTCGGAGGCAATAATTCCGGTCTCCTCCTGAAGCTCGCGTTTCGCTGCTTCGAGGTGGGATTCCCCTTGAGGGCAGCCGCCTTCAGGAATCTCCCATTCGTAGGTGTCGAGCGCGTAGCGGTACTGCCCGACGAGCCAGGTGTTTCCCCCGGCGTCCACGGGGATCACGCCGATGGCCCGGTTTTTGAAATGAACGAGTCCATAGATTCCGGGGCTGCCGCCTGGAGTGGTGACGTCACTTTCGGTGACTTTGATCCACGGGTTCTCGTAGGCGAGACGGGTCTCGTGTGTTTTCCAGGGATTCGTCTGTTCTGGTGATGATTTCATAGGGCGGGAACCTGGCGGTAACGAACTGGTAACATTTAAGGCTCACGATCAGCGGGTAAATCAACTGTTCGGGAAATCCGATCGCCAAATTGAACCCCATATATATCATGAATCATAATCCTGTTCGAAAAACCTCCGCCTTTTCTCTCATCGAGTTGATGACGGTGATCTCAATCATGGCCGTACTTGCCACGGTCACTTTTCCCGTCGTGAAAACGGCGATGACGAGCGGGCAGATGGCGCGCGCAACCGCCGACGCCCGCAGCATAGTGATGGGCTTGCGAGCCCGCGCCGCCGACAACGGCGGGATGTTTCCCGCCGGCGAGAATGATTACGAAGAGGACATCACCTCATCAAACGATGCCTTCCGCTCACTGCTGCCTGATTACATCGATTCCGAGCAAATCTTCGTTCAAACCCGATCCGCCCGTGGAAAAAGCGCTGACAATCGCTTTGATGAGCCCGCAGACATTCTGCAACCGGGAGAGAATCACTACGCTTACATCTCGGGTTTGACCGACACCAGTCGAACCGGCTGGCCACTGGTCGTCGATGGCACGAACGGTTCGGGCTACTACGTGAAAGACGTGGGGCAGAAGGGCGGCTGCTGGGAGGCTAGAAAAGCGATCGTTGCCTATGTCGGCGGTAGCGCCGAGGCGATTCGGCTTCGGGGTGACCGCGATGGCGAACGTTTCATACCCCGGGAAGGTTACCCTGACGAGAATGCCCTTGAGACCGCCTACATGGGGGAGGGAATCGAATTGCTTGAGGCAGATGAGTAATGAATTGATTCCCTTTGTCCCTGAACTTTGATACGCTTTTATTGTGAAGTCAGGAATGTGGTTGAGTCAGCGACAGGTGAGAATGCTCATCGTCCTCCTGGCTCTTCTACCTTTGATCCCCGGAATCC